>CAWJYI010000019.1:0-168417 GCA_963847015.1 uncultured Alphaproteobacteria bacterium
GATGGCGATCCCCATAGAGCCGTTCTTAAAGGCGCAATACGGTTTATGGCTTTTGAGTTTTGTCTCCGGCTTCATCAGCCTTATGAACCAGACGGTCGAAGGCTTCTTTGGTCCGCTGGGTCGTTCGGATGCACGTCCTCATTTCCCAGAAGATGTAAGCCTTGTGCGCCAAATCCATGTAGGTGCGCATGTCATGTTTCAGCGTGCCTGCATGAGCCGGCACCGCCATCAACACGAGCGCCGCTGCGGCTATCTTGGTTTGCATGGTGGTTCTCTGCTTTGGCTTTCTACAGCCGTTGCCGGTGTCAGACCGGCAGCCGGGGGGTAAGAAACGGCCCAAGGAGGCCTCTGCAGACGCTTTTCCGCTTTCGCCCTGGACAGCACGGCGCCCCCAGGCCAAAGGGCCGGACAGCGCCGCACCACGTGCGCCACAAACCGCCGCGGGGCGGTTACAGCTCCAGGACATGGCACGGGCAGACTCTGGTTTTGGGTTTCTACACCCGAGGACAACTTGCACCGGCGCCACCCTTGGCGCAAGTGCGACGAACGTCTCTGAATGAGATGTCCGGGGTCAGTGCGGCAGTAAAACGGTTGATAACCAACTCGATCACGCAGGCGTCATCGAACCTTGTCTCTTCCCCGCGAACGAATTTTCACTGGGGATTTTTATTTTTGTATTGCCCAGTGCGGCCGAGCCCGGCGCCGCCCCGACAAGCATATTCGGCCGTGAGCGGCGTTGTGCGTAGACGCGTTTCAACTAGCGCTTGCCGTTCAATTTTTTGTCTGATGACCCAAAGATCGCGATGCCGGATGAAACCGGCATAGCCGATCACGTTCACCAGTATCTCCGTCCAGGCGGGCAATAGCGGGATTTCGCACCCCCACCAGCCCCCCTTATCCAACTACACGTAAGGTACGGCTAGAGCGCGTAACTTTTTATCTCGGATTGATGTCACGAAGTCACTGCCAGGGCGGCCCCACGGTTTCCACGACCCACAAAAAAGCCCGCCGGGCCGGGGCTAAAGGAACAATCAGCATCGCAGCGATCAACTGAGGCACCCGACGACTATGAGTACGTAAGGCCTCAGGGCACACCAATCGCGGGCATTGTGACTGTCCTTCGTAGCCGTGTCGGGCCGCGGTCTTGAAGCGGCGACCTTCATCACCTTCGACCGAACTCGCCAAGTGAGTTTGAGCCCCTCAGGTCACGCACCGGCCAGGCTCCAAGAGCCCTGCGACTTAGGTGATCGCGCTGACCATGGGCTCGCAGGCCAGTGTCAAGCTTTCTACCGCTCTTCTTCCGCAGCAGCATCGGCGGCTTGGTGGTGCGAGCCTGCGTAGACGGGATGGGCAGGCCGGGACCGAGGTATCGGCGAGATCGTTCAGGCGCAAGGAAACCGTTTTCGCGCGATGCTGCACATCGGGCGCGACCAGCAGCATGTGCGAAGCGATAATGACCACGCAGCCGGACGGTCCCAATGGCGTGCCGTTACCGCTAACGACAGGCGTCCCATTCCCTCAGACTACACTACCGAGTTGCTCATCGCCCATCACTGGGGTTTTATCGGGCACTGGCGGTCCGCCGATGAGAATGGGCAGCAAATTGTGCAATGCCAAATTAGCACCGCCGCCCTTAGTGACTTGGCCGTCGTCGAAGGGGCTAGACGCGGGACGCCAGGCTGAATTTGTGCGAATTGTAAGCTGATCGAAGCTGTAGCGTCCCACTGTTCGACCAATCATTCAATCAGGAAACGAGGGCGGTCAGCATTTTTTCGAAACACATTCCGAGCAGCCGTTTCGGCAGACGCCATTCGGCGATGCTAAGACCTAGACGAACGGTCAAATAGTGCCCATTCGCGCGATCTGCCAACGGCCTTTTCCAAAAAGGTAAACAAATCATCAACTTAGGGGATCGCTTATTTTAAGCCCGGGTGTTGTACTTCGGATACAGCCCACGCAAGAATCTGCGTCTACGGTGCCTTGGAAATTCGAAGGGCGCTCCTGCCGAAATGATCGCTTCAACGAAGCGCGTGACGAAGAGGATAGAGCAATGAAGAAGTTTTTATTGGGGACGGTCGGATTGCTTGCGCTCGGAATGGTCGCTCCGGCCTCGGCGGCCGATATGGCCGTCAAGGCCGCGCCGGCACCGTATGTCGCCCCGATTTACAATTGGACCGGCTTTTACATCGGCGGCAATGGCGGCTGGGGCGATAGCCACCAGTGTTTGGATTTCGTTGGCCTGGCCGGAGCGGTCTTCGGTGAGGGCTGCAGTAGTCGGTCCGGAGGGGTGGTCGGTGGCCAGGTCGGTTACCGTTGGCAATCCAGCCAGTGGGTTTTCGGTGTGGAAGCCCAGGGCGATTGGGCTGATCTCAGCAACACGCGCCTCAGCCTATTCAATCCACTAGTCTCTCTCCGCACCAAAACCGATAGCATCGGCCTCTTCACCGGTCAGATCGGGTATGCCTGGAACGCTTCGCTGTTTTACTTCAAGGGCGGCGCGGCAGTAACAGACAGCCGCTTGAGCGTCTTGGCACGCTGGCCGGCAATGAACTGGCCGCAGCCAGCGCAACCCGCTGGGGTGGCACCGTCGGTGTCGGCTGGGAGTACGGCTTCGCACCGAATTGGTCGGCCGGTATTGAATACGACCATCTGTTTATGGGCAACTCCAACAATTCGTTCTCGGTTGTTAATCCGGTCCGGGCCGATTTTCTCAACAACCGGATCAGCCAGGACGTGGATATGGTCACCTTGCGCATCAACTACCGCTTCGGCTGGGGCACCAGCCCGGTCGTCGCGAAATACTGACCTCATCTCTACGACTACTCCAGCAAACTGGGCCGGCAGAAATGCCGGCCTATTTTGTTGGAGGGATGCTTGAAAGTCAGATTGGCGACCCGACCGCAGCTGGATTGTTGGCAGGCTGCTGGGGATTGCATCGATGCACTTAATGCACTTAAGAAGTCGGATGCCACCGACATTTTCCCGCCCTTGGAGCCGCCTAGATTTTCTTTAAAGGTCTGCTAACGAGCTAGCTTGCCCCTCCAAAATTGTACCGGCGAAGTTAGAGTCCGGCCTTTGTGAAGAACGGACAGATTGAATCCCCGAAACTCATGAACGTCTAAGGGCACAATACCGAGATTCCCGGGGATTCCTGCTACCTGGCATAGGCCGGACCGAATGTGAGGTGGGCATAAATGAACGCGATCCTAAGCAATTTCGCGACAACCCCAAGTCAATCGCGAAACACCTCACGTGTGCGCTCGCTACTGACGACCTGCCAACAATCTTTGCTGCCATTCGCGATGTGTTGAGAGCGCAAAATGTGTCGGCGTTCTCACGGGCCACGGGACTTCGTCGAGACCGGCTGTACGGGACTTTTGGTGGAGCGGCTAATCCTGATTTGAGCAGGATCCTCAAAGTACTGGAAGGGCTGGACGTACAACTGATCGTAAAACCGCGAAAAGTCGTTAAGCCGAAGCCGCCATTACCTAAGCGGGGACGACCTAGAAAATCCACATCCTAAATCTCCCGATCCTCCCATATCCGCAGTCGCGGATGGGGATGCTAGCGTTGGCGCGCCTGCCACAGTGATCGGTAGACCCAACACCGCGCACCACGCCGGAGTAGCGCATCTCGCCGAATGTGATTTTCTCCGGATAGGATCTCATGAGTTCACTGTACCTCGGGACAACGTGCTTCAGGACAGATGTCTCTGACCTGCCGTTTTTGGGCGGTCATCCCCCTTCGAGCCGGATCAATTGTACCCTGGGACTGACAGTCATCGCGTTTACGGGCAGCAGTGGGTTCGAGTTTTCAGACCCCGGGTAGCCTCCGGGAACCCCCCGGCGCAGGCGCGACGACACCCCTCCTCCCCAACACTGGCAACGATTTAGACTGATTTGGGGATCGGGCGGCCATCTTTCTGCATCCTCGCTGTAAAGCTGCTTTAGGAGCATCGAGATCGGCGATGGTGGTTTCGTAGTTGGCGCGGTCAGGTAGTTCTCCGCGAACGCCATCCGAACCTGCCACAGTGATTGACGACGATGTAGAAGTCCTCGGTGCGCCCTGGGTCACCAACTGACTTTACGGCTGGCCGTGACTAAGTTAGGTCAACGGCCGTCCAGCAATCCGCGTCAGGATTTTTCGGAAAATCAATCAGAGCTTGTCGCAAGCGGCGACATAACTCGACCGACAGGCCCTCCTCGCGTCCCATGAAAAGCCAGTCCAGTTGTCAGTCCGGGAACTCTTGTGGCCAAGGTAATTGCGGCGTCCGCGGCAGCGGATAGCCACTCTCATAATTCTGTACTGTTGCGGGCTCTATCCATGCGTCTAGCCCAAATTTTGAGGGCTATCGTCGCCTTGTGCTTTCCGCAGGAGCCGTAGCCGTTTTGCTATCTCGTTATCCCTGTCCCATCCCCATCCTTGCCGTTCCCCCAGCCAGAAAAACGCACAGTTGACGTTTTTTCGCCGCGTCGAAGATCCTCCACACCTATCCGCTGCCCGGTTGACCGGCGGTTACAGTTCTGGCTTCTGCCGGATGATCACCTTGGTGCCGACCGGAACGCGCTCGTAAAGGTCGGCAACGTCGGTATTGACCAGCCGGAAACAGCCGGAAGACACAGCCGTGCCGATGGTGTCGGGCCGGTTGGTGCCGTGAATACGATAGACGGTGGTGCCGAGATACATCGCCCGCGCCCCGAGCGGGTTGCCGGGACCGCCGGCCATGAAGCGCGGCAGATAGGGCTGGCGCGCGATCATCTCCGGCGGCGGCGTCCAGTCCGGCCATTCCGCCTTGCGCGTGATGTTCACCAGCCCCTGCCACTGGAATCCGTCGCGGCCGACGCCGATGCCATAGCGCAGCGCGCGGCCGTTGCCCTGGATCAGATAGAGATGGCGCTCGGCGGTCTGGACGATGATGGTGCCCGGCGCCTCATTGGTGCGGTAGAGCACCGCCGTCTTCCTGAATTCCGGATCCAGCTCGACGGAATCATCGGCGATCAATCCTGGCTGGTCGCCGACGTCAGGCTGTCGCAGTTGCGCCTGGCTCTGCGAGGCCGAAAGTATCAGTCCAACAGCGGCAATTACCATCCAGATCAAGCGCCGAAACTTAGTCATCCGATTTTCTCCTGCATGTGGCTCTTATCCAGGGTTATCCAACGCATTTGCGCCCCCGGCGCGCCCCGAAACCGGTTTCTCGCGCGCCCCCGGCGAAAAACTGGGCCAAAAATACTATGAAAATACTGGCGCGCCCGAAGAGATTCGAACTCCTGACCCCCAGATTCGTAGTCTGGTGCTCTATCCAGCTGAGCTACGGGCGCGTTTTTCGCTTTGGCATTGGGCTTGAAAGCCCGGATACATCCGGGACGTGCCCGGAGGTCGCGAAAGAGCGCTTTAGCTACCTGCTCCGGCCACAATTGGCAAGGTCCGGAAATGCTCCTCCGCGGACCAATATCGGGCAGCAATTCAGGTCATTTCGAACCGGAATCTCGCAGGATTTCATCCGGATTCCCGGTTCATCGCTTCGCGAAGCCCCGGAATGACGCAAGAAAGCGGCTTTTACGCCCGGGCCCGCTCGTTGCGGACGCTGAGCAGTTCCACCGGACGGTCCGGGATCGAAATCCGGAACGTCGCGCCGATGGTGCCTTCGACCAGATGGATGTCGCCGCCATGGGCGCGGATCAGTTCGGCGGCAATCGCCAGGCCCAGCCCGCTGCCGCCGGGGCGGCCGGAGGTCTGGAACGCCTCGAACAAATGCTCGCGCGCTTTCGGCGGCACGCCCGGACCGGTGTCGGAAACCTCGATGATCGCCACCGAGCCCTCGCGGCGGCCGGTGATGCGAATCTGCGCGGCCGCATCGCTCTTCGGCCGGCTATCGAGCGCCTGCGCCGCATTGCGCACCAGATTGAGCAGCACGCGAAACAGCTGATCGGGATCGGCGTCGATCGAGAGCCCGCGCTCGATCGCGCTGACCCAGGTGGTCGATGCGTCGGCGGCAAGGCCTGCCGATTCGCGCACCTCGGCCACGACAGGCTCGACCAGGATCATGCGGCGGTCGGGCGAGGCCTCCTGCGCGCGGCCATAAGAGAGGGTCGACTGGCAAAACGCGATGGCGCGCTCCAGCGAGCGCATCAGTTTCGGCGCAAAGCGCTGCACCCGCGGATCCGGCACGCTGGCGAGTTGGTCCGACAATAATTGCGACGACGCGAGAAGATTGCGCAGATCGTGGTTGATCTTTGACACCGCAAGCCCGAGCGCGGCCAGCCGGCTCTTTTGATGCAGCATCGAAACCAGGTCGCGCTGCATGTCGGACAATTCGCGCTCCGCCACGCCGATCTCGTCGCCGCGCTGGCTCGGCGTGATGATCCGCGCCGCGCTTTCAGGGTTTTCGTGGAAACCGACCAGGTTTGCCGTCAGCCGCCGCATCGGCCTCACGAACAGATAATGCAAGGCAAGGTAAACCAGCCCCGCGGTGAGCATCCCGATCCCCAGCGAGACCACCAGCAGATTGCGGGAGAACCGGTACATCGCCTGCCGCAACGGCAGTTCGTCGATCACGACCTCGATGAATTGTGCGCCACCGGGCGCCGGACCCACCACGCGGATCGTTTGATTGCCTCGCTCGAGCATGGTCTCGAAGGAATCGACGATCGCCGACCACGCCGTCGTCGTCCGCGTGTCGATGTCATGGTCGATCGCCTCGGGAAGATCGGCGCTGGCGAGCAAGCGGCGTTGCTGTCCCATCTTGATCGCCACCGCGCGTGCGCCGATGCTGTTCAGAATCTGCCGCGCCAGTGAATCCGGGACCATGCCGGAGGGTGCCGCATCCAGCACCAGCGCCGCGGTATTCGCCGCCGCCAGGCGGTCGTTCAGCCGATTGATCCGGAAATTCGCGATCGCGGGCACATAGACCATCAACCCGGCGATCATCACCAGAGGGATGGTGAGCAGCAGCAGCTTGCCGGACAGGCCAAGGCGGCGCGGCGGCCTGGGCCCCGGCGCTGGCATGGTCGGCTGGTCGTCGGTCACAGACACGAATATCTGCCTTCCACGAATATTTGCCTTCATTGGCTCCGGTTTGAGGATGCGTGCCGCCCCTGAACCGGTCAAATTACGGATCGCTAATGTCGGCGGGTTCCAGGCGCCAAAGCGCGCCGCGGCCGCACCGCTAAAAACCCCGCAAAAACAGATATATTCGTCCTAATTGCGCCATTTCAAAGAACCCCGATTGCGGCGCTGCGAAACATTGACGAAAACAGGTCGCTCCCGTATAAGCCGCGCAATTGTCCGCGATGGCCCGGTCTGACCGGGGGCGGCTCATTTGGGGCCGTAAATGGCCCGTTTGGGCCGGCCAGCATCACCGGACTTACCTCAATCGACTTGATTCAGCGGCAACTTGCCTGTTCAGCGGAGAACTAACCCGTGAAGCGGACTTATCAACCCAGCAAACTGGTGCGCAAGCGCCGTCACGGCTTCCGCGCCCGTCTGGCCACGACCGGCGGCCGCAAAGTTCTCGCCGCGCGCCGCGCGCGGGGCCGCAAGCGTCTGAGCGCCTGAGCCGGATCTTCCGGAGATTTCACTATGGATCGGCTAAGGCAGCGGGCGGACTTCCTCGCCGTTGCCAATGGTGCGCGGGCCAACAGCACTGCCTTCGTGCTGCAAAGCCGCCGTCGCGGCGATGATGGCCCGATCCGGGTCGGTTTCACCGTTACCAAAAAGAACGGTACCGCTACCGAGCGCAATCGCATCCGGCGCCGGCTTCGCGAACTGGTGAAGCTGTCGGACGTCATATCCATGCGACCGCACCATGATTATGTGCTAGTCGGCCGCAGGGCCGCACTGCATCGCGACTTTTCGTCCATGCTCGACGACCTTCGCGCGGCGCTGCATCGCCTCGACCGGCAGACGGCCAGGCCCAACAGCAATCAAGTTTACGCAGGTTGCGTCGACTTAGCTGCGGTAGGAAGCGCGTCAAAACAACACGATGGAGCGTCGGCTTCTGGCTTCAGTCAGCACCGGCAGCGCTCCGAACCCGACTTGAATGACGAGACCCCAAAACGATGACCGACAATCGCAACACCATCCTCGCCGTCATTCTGTCCGGCCTCGTGCTGATCGCCTGGCAATATTTCTACAACGTGCCGCAGATGGAAAAGCAGCGCGCGCAAAGCCAGACCCAGGCCGAACTGGTCAAGCCCGCGCCGCAGGGCACGCCTGGCGGCGCCACGCCGCAAGCCGGGTTCCACGCCGTCGGCAAACGCGCCCGCCAACAACCAGCCCGCCTCGGCCGCGCCCGTCATGAGCCGCGAGGCAGCGATTGCCGCCACCCCGCGCGTCAAGATCGACACCCCGCGTGTCATCGGCAGCATTTCGCTGAAGGGCGCGCGCATCGACGACCTGTCGCTGGTGCAGTTCCGCGAGACCGTCGATCCCAAGTCGCCCCCGATCATCCTGTTTTCGCCGTCGAACACGGCGAGCCCCTATTACGCGGAGTTCGGCTGGGTGCCGGCGAGCGGCTCGACCACGCGAATTCCCGATCAGAACACGATCTGGCAGCAGGAAGGCTCCGGCAGCCTTTCGCCCGGCAATCCGGTGACGCTGAAATATGACAATGGCGAGGGCCTCACGTTCCGCCGCACCATCGCGATCGACGACCGCTATCTCTTCACCATGAAGGATGAAGTGACCAATGTCGGCAACGCGCCGGTCACGCTGTATCCTTTCGCGCTGATCTCGCGCCACGGCACGCCGCAGGTCTCGGGCTATTACATCCTGCACGAAGGCTTGATCGGCTATCTCGGCGAAAGGGCCTGCAGGAATACGGCTACAAGAAAATCGAGCGAAGACCTAAATCGGTCAGCCTTCAACGTCACCAACGGCTGGCTCGGCATTACCGACAAATACTGGGCGTCGGCGCTGCTGCCGGACACCACCGCCAAGCTGCAGGCGCGCTTCTCCTCCAATCCGTCGGCACCAGACCGCACTATCAGACCGACTATCTGCAGGACCCGCAGACGATTGCGATCGGCGGCACCGGCAGCGCCAATGCGCGGCTGTTCGCCGGCGCCAAGGAAGCCAGCGTCGTCGGCATCAATTTTCCGTTCGCCGGCCTCGGCGGCTACAACAAGCAGCTCGGGCTCAACCATTTCGATCTCTTGATCGACTGGGGCTGGTTCTACTTCATCACCAAGCCAATGTTCCTGGCGCTCGACTGGTTCTATCATCTGGTCGGCAATTTCGGCGTCGCCATTCTGCTGGTGACGGTGCTGGTGAAGTTGCTGTTCTTCCCGCTCGCCAACAAATCCTACGCGTCGATGGCGAAGATGAAGTCGGTGCAGCCGCAGCTGGCCGCGCTGAAGGAGCGCTATCCCGACGACCGGCAGAAGCAGCAGCAGGAGATGATGGAGATCTACAAGAAGGAGAAGATCAACCCGATCGCCGGTTGTCTTCCCGTCGCCTTGCAGATTCCGGTGTTCTTCTCGCTCTACAAGGTGCTGTTCGTCACCATCGAGATGCGCCACGCGCCGTTCTACGGCTGGATCAAGGACCTTTCGGCGCCCGATCCGACCAATCTGTTCAATCTGTTCGGCCTGCTCATTTCGACCCGACGACGCTGCCGGTGTTCGGACATTACCTCGCGCTCGGCATCTGGCCGATCATCATGGGTATCACGATGTGGTTCCAGATGAAGCTCAACCCGACACCGCCCGATCCGACCCAGAAGATGATCTTCGACTGGATGCCGCTGATCTTCACCTTCATGCTCGCGGGTTTCCCGGCGGGTCTGGTGATCTACTGGGCCTGGAACAACCTGCTCTCCGTGCTGCAACAGAGCTTCATCATGCGCAAGAACGGCGTGAAGGTTGAGTTGTTCGACAATCTCAAGGCGACCTTTGCTTCGAAGAAGGCCGAAATCGAAGACGTGAATGAACGACCTCATCCTGAGGAGCGCGCTTCGCGCGCGTCTCGAAGGATGGGCCACGGCCACCGTGGTTCGAGACGGCGCTAAAGCGCCTTCTCGCCATGAGGACCGCAACCGAAAGCCTTCGCATGACCGCTGACACCGATGCGAAGCTGATCGAGCAGGGACGAAAACTCTTTGCCGGCGACTGGCAGTTCGTCTGGGCTTCGCCCTCGATCGAAACCTTGCCGCCGATGGCGAGCGTGGAAGTGGCGTTCGCCGGCCGCTCCAATGTCGGCAAATCGAGCCTCATCAACGCGCTGACCGGCCGCAACGCGCTGGCACGCACCTCGCACACGCCCGGCCGCACCCAGGAGCTGATCTTCTTCGAAGGTCCCGACAAGGCCGGGCTCCGGCTGGTCGACATGCCCGGCTATGGTTACGCCTCCGCGCCGAAAGCCCAGGTCGCGTCGTGGACCAAGCTGATCCATCAATTTCTGCAGGGGCGCGCCACGCTGGCGCGGGTCTATGTGCTGATCGACGCCCGCCACGGCATCAAGGACGTCGACCGCGACGTGCTCAAGACGCTCGATAAATCCGCCGTGAGCTATCAGGTGGTGCTGACCAAAGCGGATCAGGTGAAGCCGGCCGAGCTTGAAAAGCACATCGCCGAGACCACGCTCGCATTGGCAAAACATCCCGCCGCATTTCCGGACGTGCTGGTGACGTCGTCGCGCAACGGCGCCGGAATGCCGGAATTGCGTGCCGCGATGGTGCGTCTCCTGGACGAACGAAGCTGATGGCGCGCGCCTGTCGCATCCTGATCGTTCTCGCCGCCATCATGGGCGCCGACGGCGTCATCCTGGCGGCGGCGTCCGCGCATCAACCGGACGCATCGCGGCTGGCGGCGGCGTCATCGATGCTGCTGTTCCATGCGACCGCCGTGCTCGCTGCGGTAGCGCGTGGCCGAACGCGGCATCGTCCATGCCCGGATCGGGCTTGCGGCAGCCTTCGGCTTTGTCATCGCGGCGGCACTGTTCGCCGGTGACCTGACGCTGCGGCAATATGCCGGCCATGGGCTTTTCCCGATGGCCGCGCCGACAGGCGGAACGCTGCTGATCGCAAGCTGGCTGGCTCTGGCGGTAGCGGCGGCGTGGCCGAAGCTTGGATGAAGCTTCCTTCTTCCGAGAAGGTATTTCAGAGGCACTTTGCGCCCCGCCCGCCAATCAGATAGAACCCGCCCGACATCTGGAACGACGAGAGCCGCTTCATGACCGACGTGCAAAATATCAGCCCCCTCGATCAGGCCCGTATCCTGTCCGAGGCGCTGCCGCACATGCAGCAATATGACGAGGAAACCATCGTCATTAAATATGGCGGCCATGCCATGGGCGCCGAAGACATGGCCAAGGCTTTCGCCCGCGACATCGTGTTGCTGGAGCAGACCGCGATCAATCCGGTGGTCGTGCATGGCGGCGGGCCGCAGATCGCGACCATGCTGAAGCGGCTCGGCATCCAGTCGGAATTCGCCGCCGGCCTGCGCATCACCGATGCCGCCACCATCGAGATCGTCGAGATGGTGCTGGCCGGTTCGGTCAACAAGCAGTTGGTCGGCTACATCAACGAAGCCGGCGGCAAGGCCGTCGGCCTCAGCGGCAAGGACGGCAACATGGTGAAGGCGTCGAAGACGACGCGCACCATGGTCGATCCGGATTCGAATATCGAAAAGGCGATCGACCTCGGCTTTGTCGGCGACCCCGACAAGGTCGATCTGACGCTGTTGAACCAGTTGATCGGCCATGAACTGATTCCGGTGCTGGCGCCGCTCGCGACCTCGCATGATGGCCTGACGCTCAATATCAACGCCGACACCTTTGCCGGCGCGGTCGCGGGTGCGCTGAAGGCCAAGCGGCTGCTGCTGCTGACCGACGTTCCCGGCGTGCTCGACAAGTCGAAGAAGCTGATTCCGGAATTGTCGGTGAAGGATGCGCGAAAACTGATCGCCGACGGCACGATTTCGGGCGGCATGATTCCGAAGGTCGAGACCTGCATCTACGCGCTCGAACAGGGCGTGCAGGGCGTCGTGATCATCGACGGCAAGATGCAGCACGCCGTGCTGCTCGAATTGTTCACCAACCAGGGCACCGGCACGCTGATCCACAAGTGACAAGCGCCATCGCCCCGCCCCCGAAGCCCGTGCGCCGCTTCAGCGCAAGAATGCGGCGCTATGGGGCGCGCACGATCCTGGCGCTGCCGACCGCGGCGCTCTCGCTGTTCTTTTCCGCCGCGCCGGCGCTGGCCGACCTGAAACTCTGCAACCGCATGAGCTATGTGGTCGAGGCCGCGATCGGCATCGACGACAAATCGGCCACCGCGACGCGCGGCTGGTTCCGGATCGATCCCGCCACCTGCCGTGTGGTGTTGCAGGGCGCCTTGACCGCCGACCGCATCCTGTTGAATGCACGCGCGCTCGGCGTCTATGGCGCCTCGCCGATCCCGCAGAACGGCAGCGACACGCTCTGCATCGCGCCGGAGAATTTCGTGATCGCCGCCGCGCGCCAGTGCCGCGCCGGGCAGACGCCTGCGCCCTTCACCCAGATCACGCCGACGCAAACCGATGACGGCAATCTGGTCGCCTATCTCGCCGAGGATTCGGAATATGACGACGAGCAGGCGCGGCTTGCCGGCATCCAGCGGCTGCTCGTCATCGCCGGTTATGACGCTGCCCCGATCGACGGCGTCGACGGCCCGAAGACGCAAGCAGCCCTGGCGGCGTTTTTGAAAAGCCGCGGGCTGAGCGCCGATATCGTGCAGTCGCAAAACCTGTTCACCACCATGATCGACGCCGTGCAGTCGCCCTCTTCCACCGGGCTGACCTGGTGCAACGACACGCCGCACAAGATCATGGCCGCGGTCGCGACCGACGACGGCAAGGTCGTCACCAGCCGCGGCTGGTATCGCATCGATCCCGGCAAATGCCTGCACCCGGACGTGATCGGCCAGCCCAGGCAGGTCTTCAGTTTTGCCGAGGCGGTCGATGGCGAAAACCGCGTCATCAATGTCAAAGACAAGCCGCTGAACTGGGGCGGCGCGAAAGAGCTCTGCACGCGCGAGAGCAAGTTCGAGATCAACGAACAGGGTGATTGCGGCACCCGCGGCCTCGCCACGACCGGCTTTACCGCCGTCGACATCAGCGGCGGCGGCAAGACCCTGCGATTTGCGGTGCCATGATGAAACGTCTCCATTCCTCGTCGTCCCTGCGAAAGCGGGACCCATAACCCCCGGCGTCGTGAGGAGCGTCTGACACGATGCGTGCGTATGGATCCCGGCCTTCGCCGGGACGAAGGGTTGAGAACGATGAAATCACCCCGCGCCTTCAGCCATGTCGACACCTGGGTGTTCGACCTCGACAACACGCTGTACCCGCATCACGTCAATCTGTGGCAGCAGGTCGACGCCCGGATCGGTGAATTCATCAGCGCCTTTCTCAAGATATCCGCCGAGGAAGCGCGGGTCATTCAGAAGGACTATTACCGCCGCTACGGCACCAGCATGCGCGGCATGATGACCGAGCACGGCGTGCACGCCGACGACTATCTCGCTTACGTGCACCGGATCGATCATTCGCCGCTGGAGCCCAACCCGGCGATGGGCGCGGCGATTGCAAAACTGCCGGGGCGAAAACTCATCCTGACCAACGGCTCGACCGATCATGCCGGCGCGGTGCTGGCGCGGCTCGGCATCGGCGAACATTTCGAGGCGGTGTTCGACATCATCGCCGCCGAACTCGAGCCAAAGCCGGCGCCGCAGACCTACCGGAAATTCCTGACCGTCCACGGCGTCGATCCGGCGAAGTCGGCGATGTTCGAGGATCTCGCCCGCAACCTCGTGGTGCCGCACGAACTCGGCATGACCACGGTGCTGGTGGTGCCCGACGGCGCCAAGGAAGTGGTGCGCGAGGACTGGGAGCTGGAAGGCCGGGGTGCGGATTACGTCGATCACGTCACCGATGATTTGACGGGGTTTTTGCAGCGGCTGGTTTAGACAAATTCGCGCGTTGTCCCACAGCTCGTCATGCCCCGCGAAAGCGGGGCATCCAGTACGCCGCGATCCCTAGGTTCAATCGCTGGCGTCTCGGAGTACTGGATCGCCGCTTTCGCGGGCGATGACATCAAACCGCCTTGACTCTCCCCCGCCAAATCCCGAAAAAGCCTCCCAATCTTTGCAAAAACACCCCGCCTTCCAAGGAATCCCCGATGTCCCTCTCCGCGCTCGAAACCACCGTCAACACCGCGTTCGATGCCCGCGACGGCATTTCGACGGCGACCAAGGGTGAGGTTCGCGATGCCGTGGACCATGCGCTCGAACTGCTCGACAAGGGCGAGGCGCGCGTCGCCGAGCGCGAGGCCAGCGGCAAGTGGAAGGTCAATCAGTGGCTGAAGAAGGCGGTGCTGCTGTCGTTCCGACTCAACGACATGAGCCCGATTCCCGGCGGTCCCGGCAAGGCGTCGTGGTGGGACAAGGTGCCCTCGAAATTCGAAGGCTGGGGCGAGAACCGTTTTCGCGACGCCGGTTTTCGCGCGGTGCCGGGAGCGATCGTCCGCCGCTCGGCCTTCATTGCGAGGAACGTCGTGCTGATGCCGTCCTTCGTCAATCTCGGCGCCTATGTCGATGAATCGACCATGATCGATACCTGGTCCACGGTCGGCTCCTGCGCCCAGATCGGCAAGCGCGTGCATATTTCCGGCGGCGTCGGCATCGGCGGCGTGCTCGAGCCGCTGCAGGCCGAGCCCGTGATCGTCGAGGACGATTGTTTCATCGGCGCACGCTCCGAAGTCGCCGAAGGTGTGATCGTGCGCAAGGGCGCGGTGCTGGCGATGGGCGTATTTCTTGGCGCATCGACGAAAATCGTCGATCGCGACACCGGCGAGACCTTTATCGGCGAAGTCCCGGAATATGCCGTCGTGGTGCCCGGCACCCTGCCGCCGCGGCCGCTGAAGAATGGCCAGCCCGGCCCCTCCACCGCCTGCGCCGTCATCGTCAAGCGGGTCGACGAGCGCACCCGGGCCAAGACCAGCATCAACGAGTTGCTGCGGGACTAGAGCGTTTTCAAGCGAAGTGGATTCCGGTTCGCGTCAAGAAAACGCGTCAAATCGAGAATCTAGAGCTCCGTTCCGATTCTATCGGAACGGAGCTCTAGCGCCACCGTAGGACCAGATCAGCGAGCTGGAATTTGTTCCGCATAGTGCTGGCCCCTCGCCGGGACCTCATGTTATGCGGGGGCATGAATGATGCCGTTTCCATTACCCGCGATCTCGTCCGCTGCCCATCCGTAACTCCGGCCGATGCCGGCGCGCTCGGCGTTCTCGAAAACCTGCTGAAAGCCGCCGGTTTCGAGGTGCACCGCGTCACCTTCTCTGAGCCCGGCACCGCCGACATCGACAATCTCTACGCCCGGATCGGCGACACAGCGCCGCACATCACTTTTGCCGGCCATACCGACGTGGTGCCGGCCGGCGACGAGGCGGCCTGGACCCATGGCGCGTTCTCGGGCGAGGTCAAGGACGGCTTTCTCTACGGCCGCGGTGCCGTCGACATGAAAGGCGGCATCGCCTGCAGCGTCGCAGCCGTGCTGCAATATCTCGCCGACAATGGCGGCAAACCAAAAGGCTCGATCTCGTTTCTGATCACCGGGGATGAAGAAGACATCTCCGTCAACGGCACCATAAAACTATTGCAATGGGTCGCGGCGCGCGGCGAGAAATTCGACCATTGCGTGCTCGGCGAGCCATCCAATGTCGAAGTGCTGGGCGACTGCATCAAGGTCGGCCGCCGCGGCTCGCAATCAGGCACGTTGTATGTCGATGGCGTGCAGGGCCATGTCGCCTATCCGCATCGCGCGGCAAACCCGGTGCCGGATATTTCGCGGCTGATCGTGGCGCTGAGCGACGAGCCGCTCGACCACGGCAGCGCGCAATTCCAGGCCTCGAACCTCGAATTCACCTCCGTCGATGTCGGCAATACCGCGAGCAATGTGATCCCGGCGCAGGCGCGCGCGAAATTCAACATCCGCTTCAACGACAATCATACCCAGGAAACGCTGCGGGCCCTGGTCGAAGAGCGGATGGTGAAAGCCTGTGGCAACCGCATCCGCGCACGGATCGTGTGGGAGCCGTCGAACTCCAACGTCTTCGTCACCAAACCCGGCGCCTTCACCGATCTGGCGGTCGCCGCGATCGAAGAGGTCACTGGCCGCAAGCCCGAACTCTCCACCAGCGGCGGCACCTCGGATGCGCGCTTCATCTCGAGCTATTGCCCGGTGATCGAGTTCGGCCTGGTCGGCCAGACCATGCACCAGATCGACGAGCGCACGCCGGTGTCGGATCTGGAAAAGCTGACGAAGATCTATCGCGGCGTGCTGGAGCGGTATTTCGGCTGAACCACCGATGTCATCGTCCGCGAAGGCGGACGATCCAGTATTCCAGAGGCGTCAGTGATTGAGCCGAGGGGCCGCGGCGTACTGGATACCCGCCTTCGCGGGTATGACCGGTACTAATACTCCACCCGCACCAGATACAGCCCCTCGGGCGGCGCGACGGGGCCGCAGGCGGCGCGGTTTCGGGCGGCCAGTGCGGCGGCGAGGTCGTCGGCGCTCCAGCGGCCTTCGCCGACCCAGACCAGCGATCCCACCATCGAGCGCACCTGGCTGTGCAGGAACGATCGCGCCGAGGTCAGGATAGAGACGGCATCGCCTTCCCTCACGACATCGAGCTGGTCGAGCGTCTTCTCCGGCGATTTCGCCTGGCATTCGGTATCGCGAAAGGTCGTGAAATCATGCTTGCCGAGCAGCCGTTGCGCGGCGATGTGCATCGCATCCGTATCGAGGTGGCGCGGCAGCCGCCAGCTGCGTCCGATGTCGAGCGCGAGATTGGCTCTGGTGTTGGTGATGCGATAGCGGTAGTGGCGCTTGATGGCGGAGAAGCGCGCCTCGAACGTGTCGGGCACGATCTCCGCTGACAACACGCCGATCGGATGCGGCCTCAGATGCGCGTTCAATCCGTCGCGCAGGCGGCCCGGCGGAAACGGCTTCTGGATATCGCAATGCGCGACCTGCGCCAGCGCATGCACGCCGGCATCGGTGCGGCCCGCGCCATGGACGCGCGCCGCCTCGCCGCTGATCGCCTTGACCGCGGTTTCCAGCGCGCCCTGCACGGTCGGTGCATTGTCCTGGATCTGCCAGCCGGAGAACGGCGTGCCGTCATATTCGATGATGAGTTTGTAACGGGGCATCAGCGGAGCCGCGCCGGAGGCTTTAACGGCGTGCCGCGCAAAAAGTCCGCCGCCTTCATCGGCGCCTTGCCGGCGCGCTGCAATTCGAGAATCCGGATCGCGCCATCGCCGCAGGCAATCGTCAGCCGATCATCGAGCACATCGCCCGGCGCGCCTGCGCCCGTCGCCGGTTCGCAACGCAGAATCTTGATACGCGCCGTTTCGCCATCCAGCGCGGCCTCACACCACGCGCCCGGAAACGGCGACAGCCCGTGAATATGACGCAGCACTTCGCGCGCCGGCCGGTTCCAGTCGATCCGCGCTTCGGCCTTCTCGATCTTGGCGGCGTAGGTGACGCCTTCTTCGCTCTGCCTGGTCAATTGCAATCCGCCGCGCTCCAGCCCGCCCATCGCCCGCACCATCAGGTCGGCGCCGAGTGGCGCCAGCGCATCGTGCAGGTCCGCGGCCGTCATGGTGTCCGGGATCGTGAGACGTTCCGCCATCGCGACATCGCCGGTATCGAGGCCGACATCCATCTTCATCACCATCACGCCGGTCTCGGCGTCGCCTGCCATGATGGCGCGGTTGATCGGCGCAGCACCCCGCCAACGCGGCAGCAGCGAGGCATGGAGATTGAAACAGCCGAGCCTGGGTGCATCGAGAATGGCCTGCGGCAGGATCATGCCATAGGCGACGACGACGGCGGCGTCCGCATCATGCGCGCGGAATTCATCGAGGCGCTTCCGGCGTCCTCAATGTCTTCGGCGTCAGCACGGGTATGCCGAGCCGCCGCGCTTCCTGCTCGACGGGCGTCGGCTGCAGCTTCATGCCGCGTCCCGCCGGCTTCGGCGCGCGGGTGTAGACGGCCGCGATCTCATGGCCGTGGGCCACAAGTTCGAGCAGTGTCGGCACCGCGAAGTCGGGCGTGCCCATGAAGATCAAACGGAGCGGCATGGTGGTTGAGCATCCTGACGACGATGTCCCATTTAACCCGTCATGGCCGGGCTTGTCCCGGCCATCCACGTCTTTTGAATGCAGCGAGGAAAGCAAGGACGTGGATGCCCGGCAGGGCTACCGCGAAGACGCGCTTCGGCTTCTGGCCGGGCATGACGGCGGAGAGGGTTTTGCGGCTCACTCCGCCGCGCGTTTGGCGGCTTTGGTAAACTTCTTCAGCACGCGGTCGCGCTTCAGCTTCGACAAATAATCCACGAACAGCACGCCGTTGAGGTGATCGATCTCGTGCTGGATGCAGGTGGCGAAGAGGCCGTCGGCGTCTTCCTCATGCACCTTGCCGTCGAGGTCGGTGAAGCGGATGCGCACCTGCGCCGGCCGTTCGACTTCCTCGTAATATTCGGGGATCGACAGGCAGCCTTCCTCATAGACCGACATCTCCTCCGAGGAGGAGAGGATTTCCGGATTGATGAAGACGCGCGGCTGCGGCGTGGTCTCGCCGTTCTCGTCGCGCTTGGCGAGATCCATGGTGATCAGCCGGAGCGGCTGCGCGACCTGGATCGCCGCGAGCCCGATGCCGGGCGCGTCGTACATGGTCTCGAACATGTCGTCGGCGAGCTTGCGGATCTCCGTCGTCACCTTCTCGACGGGTTTGGAGACGAGCCGCAACTGCTTGTCCGGCAGGATGATGATTTCTCTAAGCGCCATAGCGGGCGATTTAAGCTGCTGATTTGCCGGGGTCAATCCGCGGCGGAACCCATTAACGCGGCCTTAACCATGATTTTTAAGGCGGCGTTAACCACGAAAATTAACCCGGTATTTACCATAAATGTTCCCTCTTCGTTCGCGCCAGTCCCCGAATCGGCTACAAGGCGGCATGAACGAGATTCTTTTTACCGTCGGCGACCTGCCGATTCACACCGGCGAGGCCGCTGATCGGCTTCGGCGTGCTCGCGCTGATCCTGTTGCTGGTCATCGCCATCGTCATCGCGCGATCAGGCCGCCGCGGCGCGGAACTCGCAATGGCGCAGGCGATCCGCGCCGATGAGCTGGAGGAGCGCCTCAGCGAAATGCTGCAGGCGCAGAACCAAGCCACCGGCCGCGTCGATGCGATGGGACAGGCGCTGGCCGGCCGCCAGGCCGAGATGGCGCGCGCCGTCAACGAACGGCTGGATTCGGTGACCCATCGCGTCGGCCAGTCGATGGAAGCGACCACGCGCAACACCATGGATAGTCTGCGCGCGCTGCATGAGCGGCTCGGCATCATCGACAATGCGCATAAAAATCTCACCGATCTGACCTCGCAGGTGACCACCTTGCGCGACGTGCTCGCCAACAAGCAATCGCGCGGCGCGTTCGGTCAGGCGCGGATGGAGGCGATCGTCCAGGACGGCATGCCGCAGGGCTCCTACGAATTCCAGCACACGCTGTCGACCGGCAAGCGGCCGGATTGCGTGGTGTTCCTGCCCGATCAGCGGCCGCTCTGCATCGACGCCAAATTCCCGCTGGAAGCCGTCACGGCGCTGCACGACGCACGCTCCGACGAAGAGAAGAAATACGCCACCCAGCGTCTGCGCAACGACGTGATGAAGCATGTCAGCGACATTGCCGAAAAATATCTGATTGCGGGCGAGACCCAGGACACCGCGCTGATGTTCGTGCCGTCGGAATCGGTCTACGCCGAAATCCATGACGGCTTTGACGACGTGATCCAGAAAGCCTATCGCGCCCGCGTCGTGCTGGTGTCGCCGTCGCTGTTGATGCTGGCGATCCAGGTGATGCAGCAGATCCTGAAAGACGCGCGGATGCGCGATGCCGCCGACCAGATCCGCACCGAAGTGCTCAATCTCGGCGACGATCTCGGCAGGCTGCGCGACCGCGTGCTGAAGCTGCAAAAGCATTTTGGCGACGTCAACGAGGACGTCCGCCAGATCCTGATCTCCGCCGACAAGATCGAAAAGCGCGCCGGCCGCATCGAGGAACTCGATTTCAGCAAGACCGACACGCCGGTCGAAGCGCCGCGGATCGTCAAGGGCGCCACGCCGGAACTGTTCCCCGTGCCGCGCAAGCTGCAGGCGGGGGAGTAGAGCCCATGACGCACGTCATCGGCGGTTGACGCGGCCCAGGCGCGCGCGTAGAGCCGGGCGATGCAGTATCATCTGTTGCGCCCGAATTCTGCTAACACCTCTTCATGACCGGACCGGAAGCCGCGCCCGACGCGACCAGCCCCGCCCCACGCCCCGCCCCTCCTGGCGCGACGGCCTCGCCGTCTATCTGCAGCCACGCGTGCTGATCGTGATGCTGCTCGGCTTTTCCTCCGGCCTGCCGCTGGCGCTGTCGGGCTCGACGCTTCTGGTGTGGATGCGCGAATCCGGGGTCGATCTCGGCACCATCGGACTGTTCGCGCTGGTGGGCACGCCGTACACGCTGAAATTCCTGTGGGCGCCGCTGGTCGACGCGCTGCATGTACCGTTTTTCACCCGCACCTTCGGCCGCCGGCGCGGCTGGCTGGTGTTTTCGCAATTGCTGCTGATCGGCGCCATCCTGCTGCTGGCGCTGACCGACCCGGCGCGGTCGGCGTTGTTCGTAGCCCTCGGTGCGCTCCTGGTCGCCACGATGTCCTCGACGCAGGATATCGTCGTCGATGCCTTCCGCGTCGAGAGCCTCCCCGAGAGCGAACAGGCCGCAGGCATGGCATCCTATGTCGCGGCGTATCGCATCGGCATGCTGGTCTCGACCGCGGGTGCGCTGTTCATCGTCAGCGGTTTTGAGAGCACCGGCATTGCACGAAGCGCGGCCTGGATGTGGGGTTATGTCGTGATGGCGGCGCTGGTGCTGATCGGCACCGTCACCGCACTCGCCGCAACCGAGCCCGAACAGTCGGCACGCGCGGAAGCCGCGACGCGGACCGAGACGGCATTCGTGCGGGTGCTGAATGCCGCGATCGGCGCATTCTCCGAATTCCTCACCCGGCGCGACGCATGGGCGGCGCTCGCTTTCGTGGTGCTGTTCAAATTCACCGACGCATTTTCCGGCACCATGACCGCGCCGTTCGTGATCGATCTCGGCTTTTCGCGCAACGACTACGCCGCCATCGTCAAGGGCGTGGGACTTGCCGCGACCCTGATCGGCGGCTTTGCCGGCGGGTTCGTGGCGCGGCGTTATTCGCTCGCCGCCAGCCTGTGGATCGGCGG
Organism: uncultured Alphaproteobacteria bacterium; assembly: GCA_963847015.1. GTDB lineage: Bacteria > Pseudomonadota > Alphaproteobacteria > Rhizobiales > Xanthobacteraceae > Bradyrhizobium. The sequence continues at coordinate 21,313 of CAWJYI010000019.1, forward strand.
CGTGCTGCAGGCGGTCGCCAATCTGTCGTTCTCCTGGCTGGCGCTGGTCGGCGTCAATCAATGGGCGCTGGCGTTCGCTATCACCGCGGAGAATTTCACCAGCGCCATCGGCACCGTGATTTTCGTCGCCTACCTGTCGGCGCTATGCCGCAATCCGCTGCACACCGCGACCCAATATGCGCTGCTGACCGCGCTTGCGGCCGTGGGCCGCACCTATCTTTCCTCCGGCGCAGGCTTTGTTGCGAAGACGACGGGATGGCCGCTGTTCTTTGCGATCTGCGTGCTGGTCGCGGTGCCGAGCCTGATCCTGCTGGCCTGGCTGCAGCGGCGCGGGCATTTTGCGGCGTTGGGGCCGGTAAAGGTCTAGCAGCGGTAGTGCGTCGCGCGCCCGGCTCAATCCACGGGCTGGCGATTGGCGGTTTCAACCGTCCGGGTTTCGTCCAGTTGCGGACGAAACGGCGTCTGACCCATCCAAGGCTGCAACTGGATGTGTTGCAGCCAATCCTTGACCGACGGAATCCAGCCAAGATCGTCCTTGACGTGCTGCTCGCCAATGGTCCGCACGGGAACCGGCTTGCCTGCGCTATTAGTCAATGTCGTTCCAAAAATCGACTCACAAAGAAAGATACCTTCGCTGTGATGGCGAAGCGCCCGGTGTCGCACGTCGGCAATGTGAGCCTTGCTCTCATCGAACCAATTGTGGATGGCCATATAGTCGGCTGGCTCGCCGCCGAACAGGCGCACCGAACGAACCGCGTGATGATAGGGATGAGCCACGAAACAGCCTATTCTGCGATTTCAATATTCTGCACAATCGGACGGGCATTGGAATCATCGGTGACGGAACACTCGTCAAGATCGACCGTGAATGCGCCATACATGGAATATTCACCTGCTCCGTAACTGCCGAGCAAGACCCATGCCCAATCTTCGACCAGCCAATCGCACACAAAGATCTTGATGTCTGCCATTTTTTGATCATCTGAGACGCCGCGCATATGGTCTTCGAAGCCGGCTGCGCAAAGCTCGTCGTGAATTCCGGTCTCGTAGAGCCGTCTTACCAAAACATCGGCGTCAATCCGCTCGCCTTCCTGCGTTTCGTAATGATCCAGCCACGAAAATCCTTCGTCGTGGCCTCCATCGTACCGACAATACGCCCTTCGCACGCCAAGCGCTTGGAGCGCCGGCACCATGACCGAGAATAGCCGCTGCGTTCGCTGCTGCTGCGACAACATCGTGCCGTCCTCTGACCGCCTCCGCAACTCTTGCTGCTTGCCAGCCGATCGCGTCCAGCCAAACAAACGATCCAGTATGCCGTGGCGCTTGACCTGAGCAGGTTGCGTGGGTTCTGCGGAAAGCGGTGGCTTCGGCTCTGCAGCAGTGTCGAATGGCAATATGGAAAATTTCGCAGACGTTCGGGCAATAGCCGGTTCGCCACGATAGTCGGCAGCCGTCATGTAGAAGAACTCGTCGGCGCGCGGCGGAGGCAATTCCGAACCGTCCTGCGGCCCTTCGATGTTCGTCTCATCGTAAAAAAACGGCATGTCTCCCCCTTTTTTTGCTCTCATCACGAGGGCTCGGAGGCCTTCGTCAAGATTTTCGAAAGAATACGAAGGCGGTCGGGGTGACGCAACTTTGAATTGCCGCTCGTCGCGGGCGAATAGAACCGTTTCACGCGATTGTAATCAATTCATCGCCACCGCGCTCCATTCCGGCGCCCCGACGTCACCGACCTGTCACGCCATTTCCGAACCGCACAATGCGACCGCTTTCACCGGCGCGAGCCTGCCGGCATTGCCACCACCCCTCAATGCGCCGTCACGACGCTCCACTTGGTGATCACGGCCTCGCTGATCTGCCCGGCATCCTGGGCGCAGGAAACTTCATCGACCTTCACCGAGATTGGCTTGCCGATGAAATTCTTCAACTGCGCGGCCTGGGCATCGCTGTTGACGATGAGCTGGAACGTCTCGGGACCGGTTTCCAGATTGCAGAGCCCGTTCGGCGGCGGCAGCCGGCGCGGCTCGCTGGTGAGCTGGTAGGTGGCGACGTGCTTGCCCTTCTTGCCGCCGCTGACCTTCATGGCATTGAGCTCCCCCGACAGCACCTCGCCGGCGTTGATCAGCTTGCCCGGCTTCGGCGCAGGTTCGGCTTGCTGCGCCCGCGCGGACGGCGCGGCCAAAGCCACTGCCAAAAACACTGCCATGATGGCCGCAAAGCCCAGGCGCCCGGCGAATTGTCGTTTCGTCATGTCGGTCAGTTCCGTTTGTGTCTGGTTAGAGCGTTTTCAAGCGAAGTGGGTTCCGGTTCGCGTCAAGAAAACGCGTCAAATCAAGAATTTAGAGCTCTGTTCCGATTCCATCGGAACGGAGCTCTAGAACAGCGTTCGCTGCCGCATGGCTGCGGATAGCGTACCTTCATCGAGATAATCAAGCTCGCCGCCGACGGGCACGCCGTGGGCCAGCCGCGTCACCTTGACGTTAGCCTCCTGCAGGAGATCGGTGATGTAGTGCGCCGTGGTCTGGCCATCAACGGTGGCGTTCAGCGCCAGGACGATCTCGCTCACCTGCTGGTCATGCGCCCGCGCCACCAGCGCATCGATCGTCAAATCCTGCGGACCGACGCCGTCGAGCGGCGACAATGTCGCGCCCAGCACGTGATAGCGGCCGTTGGTGGCATTGGCCCGTTCCAGCGCCCACAAATCCGCAACATCGGCCACGACGACGATCGTGGCTGGATCGCGGCGCGGGTCGGTGCACACCGTGCATGGATTTTGCGTATCGATATTGCCGCAGGTCTTGCAGACCTGAATCTTGTCGATCGCCACCTGCAGCGCGCCCGCGAGCGGCGTCATCAAGGCTTCGCGCTTCTTGATCAGATGCAGCGCCGCACGCCGCGCCGAACGCGGTCCGAGCCCCGGCAACCGCGCCAGGAGCTGGATCAAACGTTCGATTTCGGGGCCGGCAACCGCAGAAGCCATTTCAGGTGAGACCAAGGCCGGGCGGCAGGCCGAGGCCGCCGGTCAGCGCCTGCATCTTCTCCTGCATCGCCAGCTCGGCCTTCCGCCGCGCATCGTTAAGCGCGGTGACCAGCAGGTCCTCGAGGATTTCGCCCTCATCGGCCTTCATCAAAGACGGATCGATCTTGACGCCCTTCACTTCCATCTTCGCGGTCATGCGCACGGCAACGAGGCCGCCGCCGGAAATACCCTCGACCTCGACATTGCCCAGTTCCTCCTGCATCGCCTGCATTTTGGATTGCAGCTGCGCCGCCTGCTTCATCATGCCGAGAAAATCAGCCATTCGTATTTTCCTTGGATATTTTCCCTTGACGTCCCGATCAGTCGTCGTCGCTGTCGGAACCCTCGGTGGGATCTTCACCGATAGAATCGGATTCCGGCAGCTCGGCGGCAAGCTTGCGCACCTCGACGACCTTGGCGCCCGGAAACCGCGCCAGCACTTCCTGCACGCGTGGATCGGCCTCGGCGGCGCGCGCATGCTCGTTCTTTGCCTGTTCGTTCTGCGAGCGCAGGGTCGGCTGCCCGGCCTCGTTGGACACGATCACGGTCCAGCGCCGCCCGGTCCATTGTTCCAGCTTGCGTGAGAGGTCGCTGACCAGCGAGCGCGCGGCATTGCGCTCCAGCGCCACTTCCAGCCGTCCGTCCTCGATGCGGACGAGGCGCATATCGGCTTCCAGCGCCGCCTTGGTCAGGAGGTCGCGCTTCTCGCCGGCGAGTGCGACGAGTTGGACAAAACTCGTGATCCGCAGCGCGGGCGCGGATTGCGGTTCCGGCACTGGCGTCACCATCTGCGGGCGCGCGGACGCTTCCGCCCCGGTCCTTGGCGCTGATGGCGTACGCATCGGCGATGAGGTCATCGACGACACGGTCGAGGTCGATGTGGCCGAGGTCGATGGCCCGAGTAAGTGCGCCCGAGGCCGGCGGCGCCGCGCGGCGCCGGGCTTGCCGATAGAACCTGCAACCCGCCGCCGCTCTGCTCGATCATCCGGATCGCTTCATCCGGCGTGGGCATATCAGCGACATAGGCAATGCGCACCAGCACCATTTCCGCGGCGGCCGCGGGCCGCGTCGCGGTCTGCACTTCGGTGATGCCCTTGAGCAGCATCTGCCACATTCGCGACAGCACCCGCATCGACAATTTTGCCGCAAACTCACGTGCACGCACGCGCTCGGTTTCGCCAAAGGCGACATTGTCGGCGGTGGCCGGCACGATCTTCACGCGGGTGACGAAATTGACGAATTCGGCGAGATCGGAGAGCACCACGACCGGATCGGCGCCGACGTCATATTGGGCCCGAAACTCGTTGAAAGCGCTGGCGATATCGCCGCGCGCCAGCGAATTGAACAGATCGATCACGCGGGTGCGGTCGGCGAGGCCCAGCATCTGCCGCACCGCATCGGCGCGCACGAGGCCCGCCGCATGCGCGATCGCCTGATCGAACAGCGACAGCAAATCGCGCACCGAGCCTTCGGCTGCGCGCGCGATGATGCCGAGTGCTTCCGGCTCGACCTCGACGCCTTCTTTCGAAGCGATGTTGGCGAGATGCCCCATCAAGACATCAGCCTCGACCCGGCGCAGGTCAAAACGCTGGCAGCGCGACAGCACGGTGACCGGGACCTTGCGGATTTCGGTGGTCGCGAACACGAATTTGGCGTGCTCCGGCGGCTCCTCCAGCGTCTTCAGGAACGCGTTAAAGGCCGCCGTCGACAGCATATGGACTTCGTCGATGATGTAGACCTTGTAGCGCGCGCTCGCCGGCGCATAGCGCACGCTGTCATTGATCTGGCGGACATCGTCGACGCCGGTGTGGGACGCGGCATCCATTTCCAGCACGTCCATGTGCCGGCTTTCCATGATCGCCTGGCAGTGCACGCCGAGGTCGGGCATGTGGATGGTCGGGCCCTTCACGGAACCATCGGGCTTTTCGTAGTTCAGCGCGCGGGCGAGAATCCGCGCCGTGGTGGTTTTGCCGACGCCGCGCACCCCGGTCAGAATCCAGGCCTGCGGAATCCGGCCCGTTTCGAACGCGTTCGAAACGGTGCGCACCATGGCCTCCTGGCCGATCAAATCGTCAAAACTGGAGGGGCGGTATTTGCGCGCCAGCACCCGATAGGGTTTTGCGGCGTCCGGCGGGCCGCCGAGATTCAAGCCGCCCTGATTGGCGCCGTCTGCATTGTCGGGGGGAGCGCCAGCATCACTCATCGGTCGATCCGCAATTGATTGTCTCTCAAGGCCGGCTTGCGGAAAGAGGGCGGAATCAAGCGCAAGGCACGGGCTGGCCGCTTCCTTGCGCGATTCGCTCCAAAAACAGGCGAAAAACAAGTAGGAGACTGACGAGCGACCCGATCCGGACCTCGTTAGGGCTGCTTCCTTCCGGACCTGACCCGGTTGGCGAGTGGCTCGTCCACCGCCAATCTCCCGGTCCTTATTTGGGGCCAAAAGGGCCGGAAAGCAAGCGGGCTGAACGCCTTTCAAGGGCTTGTGCAGGAACGCGGAAAGGCATTAGTTGCCGTCCTGCCCGGCCTTGTGCCGGGCATCCACGTCTGGCCTGTGTCCCAGCAGGCAAGACGTGGATGGCCGGGACAAGCCCGGCCATGACGAGGGGACCCTTATGCCCACCGAATGGTCGCTGCACTCACAGCTCAAAAAAGACACCATCGACATCGGCGACCTGCCGCTGTGCCGGGTGCTGGTCATCAAGGACGCGCATTACCCCTGGCTGCTGCTGGTGCCGCGCCGGGATGGCGCGGTGGAAATCATCGACCTCGACGAGGTCGAGCAGGCGCAGTTGATGACCGAAACTTCCCGTGTCGCCCGCGCGCTCAAAGAGGTCACCCGATGCGACAAGCTGAATATCGCAGCTCTCGGCAATCTGGTGCCGCAGCTTCACGTCCACGTCATCGCGCGCCGCGCCAGCGATGTCGCCTGGCCGCGCCCGGTCTGGGGCGTGATGCCGCCGCTGGCGCATGACGCCGAGGAAGTACAGAATTTCATCAGCGCGCTCCGCCGCAAGATCTGGTTAGGTTAGATAGATGTCAGCATTCGACAAGTTTCCGCTGGGACAGCCGGCTTTCGTCACCCATGTTCTCGATCGCGCCGCGCATCTGCGCACCAATGACGAGAAACTATACGCGCTGGAAACCCACCGCGATGCTCGCGCTTACGTCGTCTACCGCGACTCGCTCGTGGTGAAGCAGGAACCAGGCGGCCCGCGCGTGCTGCTCGGCGTCGACGAGGCGGTGAAGCTCGGCGCCAATCCGGGCACGATCTTTTTGGGCTTGCGTGACGGCGCCGCGATATTCGGCATGGGCATTGCGGCGCCTGCGGTGGAAACGCTGCTGACCCGCGACGATGTCGCCGTCACCGAGCTGCGCGGCATGGCGATGCAGGGCGTGGTCCCGCCGGATCAGCTCTCGGCGATCGCGATGGCCAAATCGATGGTGACCTGGCATCAGCGCCACGGCTTTTGCCCGAATTGCGGGACGCGCACGGCCATGAAGGACGGCGGCTGGAAGCGCGAATGCCCGAACTGCAAGGCCGAGCATTTTCCGCGCACCGATCCGGTCGTGATCATGCTGGTCACGCACGGCGACAAATGCCTGCTCGGCCGGCAGAAGCAGTTCCTGCCGGGAATGTATTCGTGCCTGGCCGGCTTCGTCGAAGCGGCCGAAACCATCGAGGACGCGGTCCGGCGCGAGATTCTTGAGGAGTCCGGAATCCGCTGCACCGACGTGAACTATTACATGACGCAGCCCTGGCCCTATCCGTCGTCGCTGATGATCGGATGCACCGCGCGCGCCACCAATGAGGATATCGTGGTGGACCGCACCGAACTCGAGGACGCCCGCTGGTTCGACCGCGCGGAGGCGACGTTGATGATCAAGCGGCAGCATCCCGAGGGCCTCGCAGGGCCGCATCCCTTTGCGATTGCCCATCATTTGCTTGGGCGCTGGTTGCATGAGGGAGCCAACGCGGGCGCATAAAAGGAACCCTTGATGGATCAAACCATTAACTCCGGACATTCGTTCCGGCAGCACACGGAACCGGCATGACGGATTCCGGTATGAACTTTCACGACAGAGCGCCAAAAATTCCCCCGCGGATTCTCTGTATCGGCATACCCGTGCGCGACCTGACCTTTCGGGTCAGTGGTGTTCCCGCACGCGGCTCCAAAGCGAACGCCAGCCATTTTGACGAAATCTGCGGCGGCAATGCGCTGAACGCCGCCATCGGTATCGTACGCCTCGGCGGCCGCGCCTCGGTCTGCGGGCCAATGGGCGACGCGCGCGAAACTTCCGCCCGATATATCTTCGAGAAGCTGGCGCATGAGGGCATCGACACCAAGCACATCGTGCATATGCCGGGCCTGGTAACGCCGATCTCGGGCATCATGATCGACCCGAGCGGCGAACGTACCATCGTGACATTCCGCGATCCCGAGCTGTGGAAAGTCAGCCTGCCTCCGACCGAGACGCTGCTGGAGGATTGCGCGGCCATTCTCACCGAAAGCCGCTGCGCGGAATTCTGCACCGATTTGTGCGCCGAGGCGCGGCGGCGCGGCATTCCCGTCATCGTCGACGTCGATCGCGCGATGTCGCTTCGCGAAGGATTACTCAACGCGTCCTCGCATCTGGTGTTCTCAAGCGAGCCGCTGCAGGAAACCGCCGCCATCGCCGACGACGCAAAGGCGCTGCATAAAATCGCCAAACTGACCCCGTCGTTTCTGGCGGGCACCAGGGGCCCAAGGGGCACGATCTGGCTCGACGAAACCGGGGCCATTCAGGAAACCCCTGCCTTCCCGGTCCATACCGTGGACACCTTGGGCGCCGGTGACGTGTTCCACGGCGCCTTCGCGCTCGGGATTACCGAGCAACAGGAGCATTCGGGAGGCGCTCCGGTTCGCCTCCGCCGCCGCGGCATTGAAATGCACCCGGTTCGGCGGCGCTTTCGCTGCCCCGCAACGTGCTGAAGTTGAAGAGCTTTTAAGCCAGACCCAGGGCGCCGACCGGGCCCGGACGAGCTGACGTCAGACTTGATATAGAAGAATTTTCTATATATTAGGGTAATAGACCTTTCATATGGAACATTCTTCTCATGACCGACGTAGCCGTTCAGCTTCATGAAGCCAATCGCCGCCTCGACGCCATCGACCGCAAAATCCTGACCGTGCTGCAGGAGGACGCCTCGCTCTCCGTCGCCGAGATCGGCGACCGGGTCGGACTTTCCTCGACGCCGTGCTGGAAACGCATCCAGCGGCTCGAGGCCGATGGGGTGATCCTGCGCCGCGTCGCACTGGTCGATCAGAACAAGATCGGGCTCGGCATTTCAGTTTTCGTCTCGGTCGAGAGCTCCGATCATTCCGAAGCCTGGCTCAAGACCTTCGCCGCCGCCGTCAGCGCGATGCCCGAGGTAATGGAATTCTACCGGATGGCCGGCGACGTCGATTACATGCTGCGCGTCGTCGTCGCCGACATGGCGAGCTACGACGTGTTCTACAAAAAACTGATCGGCGCCGTGCCGCTGAAGAACGTCACCTCGCGATTTGCGATGGAGAAGATCAAGTCGGTCACCGCACTGCCGGTCCCGGCGGCCTGAGCGCCGACCATACCGGGTACGCTCGCCCGACCCACGGCCGTCATCGCCCGCGAGGCGCGGCAGGATAGACCTGATCGGATCAGACCCGGTCACTTCCCCGATTCATTTCACAACCTCCGGATATTTACGGGCGATTAGCTTCGTCGCGATATTGTCACGTGATCCGGCCCGGACGACCAGCGTTGGCGAGAAGGGCTGACGAGATTTGGCAAGGCCGGCGCCCGCTGGCTCTTGATTCGCCGGCGATCGCGCTGGCGTCTCGAAGTAGAGACTGCTTTTCGAAAATACAATCGGGGGACCGGGAATGACCATCGAAAGCGATGATCTGGCGCATCTGCGCGAGACCGCGAGCAAGACGCTGCTTGCGGTGCTGTGGCTGCATGTTCCGATCGCGGTGACCATCGCCATGATGCGCGGCACGGACTGGCTGGTGCCGGCAGCCTTCATGGTGGCCATGGCGCTGGCCGCGACGGTGTCGTGGCGCGCTTCGGGGAACGGACTTTCGACCCGCCTGATCTTTGCCGTCGCCTTGATGGGCGGCGTGTCGGTCTTTGCCTTCCAGCTCGCGGGGCATCCCTGGCAAATCGACGTGAACATGTATTTCTTCGCCGCGCTGGCCTGTCTGGTCGCCTATTGCGACTATCGGCCGATCATTGCCGGCACGGTTGCGGTCGCGCTGCATCATCTGGTGCTGAATTTCATGCTTCCGGCGGCGATCTTTCCGGGCGGCGCAGACCTCGGCCGCGTCGTGCTCCACGCCGTCATTCTGCTGATCGAGACCGGCGTACTGGTCTGGCTGGCGTCCACGCTCTCGCATCTGTTCGAGACCACCGCGCAGAAGAGCGCCGAAGCCGAAGCCGCAAGCTCCGCCGAAGCCCGCGCCAATCTCGACCGCATCGAGGCCGACCGGCAAGCCAAGAAAGAGCGTGACGCGGCGCGGCGCGAATTGGCTGGCGGATTCGAGCGCAAGATCGGCAGCATCGTCGAGGCCGTCGCGGTTGCCGCCAGCGAGATGCAGGGCCTGTCGTCGTCGATGAGCAACGGCAATGCGGAAACCGCGCGGCAGACCGCGGCGGCCGCAGCCGCTTCGATGCAGGCGTCATCGAATGTGGAAACCGTAGCGTCGGCGACCGAGGAGCTCACGGCGTCGATCAACAACATCGCCCAGCAGGTGACGCGCTCCGCCAAGATCGCCAACAAGGCCGCCGAGGAAGCCCGCCGCACCAATTCGGTGGTCGAGGGTCTTGCCGCCGGCACCCAGAAGATCGGCGAAGTGGTGACGCTGATCCAGAACATCGCCAGCCAGACCAATTTGCTCGCGCTCAACGCCACGATCGAAGCGGCGCGCGCCGGCGAACACGGCCGCGGATTTGCGGTGGTGGCAAGCGAGGTCAAGGCGCTGGCCAACCAGACGGCGAAAGCGACGGAAGAAATCTCCGCGCAGATTCAGGACATCCAGAACGCGACCGGCGAGGCGGTCAGCGCCATCCAGGCGATCGGCGGGACGATCGCCGAGATCGACGAGATATCCAACGAAATCGCCGCCGCCGTCGATCAGCAGGGCGCGGCGACGCAGGAAATCGCCGGCAATGTGCAGCAGGCGGCCAACGGCACGCGCGACGTCAACAACAATATCCTCAGCGTCAGCCGGGCCTCCGACGAGGCCGCGAAGGCGACATCGAAATTGCTGGACGCCGCCAACGGCCTGTCGTCGCAATCCGAACGGCTCAAATCCGAAGTCGCAACCTTCGTCGGATCGCTGCACGTGGCGTAGTCATCGCGATCATCGGCACTGCCGTCATCGTGCGGGCTTCGACGAGTTGTGTCAGGCCCGCCGAATTGCGAAGGAAGCCGATCCAACCAGAGACGTCGCATCGAGAAGCCGCGACGTACTGGATACCCGCATTCACGGGGTATGACGGCGTGAAGGATCGACAACTCAGATCTTCTGATTATATTCGCCGACTTCGGGATGGGTGCGCAGCACCGAATCCATCGCCTCGAACATGTCGCGCATCCGCGCCTCGCTGACCGGGCTTTCGACCACGACCACCAGTTCCGGCTTGTTGGACGACGCCCGCACCAGGCCCCAGCTACCATCCTCGGTCGTGACGCGTACGCCATTGACGGTGACGAGATCGCGGATCTTTTGCCCTGCGACCTTGTCGCCCTTGTTCTGCAGCGCCTCGAAATGCTGAACCACGGCGTCGACGACGCCGTATTTGGTCTCGTCGGCGCAATGCGGCGACATCGTCGGCGACGACCAGGTTTTCGGCAGAGCGTCTTTCAAATCGGCCATCGACTTGCCGGGCGCGCGGTCGAGCATCTCGCAGATCGCGATCGCCGAGACCAGCCCGTCGTCATAGCCGCGGCCGAACGGCTTGTTGAAGAAGAAGTGCCCGGACTTTTCGAAACCCGCCAGCGCGCCAAGCTCGTTGGTGCGGCGCTTCATGTAGGAATGGCCGGTCTTCCAGTAGGTGGTCCTGGCGCCCTGCTTCTGCAAAACGGGATCGGTAACGAACAGACCGGTCGATTTCACATCGACCACGAATTGGGCGTTCGCATTGATCGCCGACATATCCCGCGCCAGCATGACGCCGACCTTGTCAGCAAAAATTTCCTCGCCGGTGTTGTCGACCACGCCGCAACGGTCGCCGTCGCCGTCGAAACCCAGGCCCACATCGGCCTTGTGGGCCAGCACCGCGTCACGGATCGCGTGCAGCATCTCCATGTCTTCGGGGTTCGGATTGTACTTGGGAAAGGTGTAATCGAGCTCGGTATCGAGCGGCACGACCTCGCAGCCGATCGCTTCCATCACCTGCGGCGCAAATGCGCCCGCGGTGCCGTTGCCGCAGGCAACCACCACCTTCAGCTTGCGCTTGAGTTTTGATCGCTTGGTGAGATCGGCGATGTAGCGCGCCGGATAATTCTCGTGAAACTGATAGGAGCCGCCGGCCTTGTTGCTGAAGTCGGCGTTGAGCACGATCTCCTTCAGTCGCGTCATCTCGTCGGGACCGAAGGTCAGCGGACGGTTGGCGCCCATCTTGACGCCGGTCCAGCCATTATCGTTATGCGACGCGGTGACCATGGCGACGCAGGGCACGTCGAGATCGAACTGGGCGAAATAGGCCATCGGCGTCACCGCAAGCCCGATATCGTGCACCTTGCAGCCCGCCGCCATCAGGCCGGTAATGAGCGCGTATTTGATCGACGCCGAATAGCCGCGGAAATCGTGCCCGGTGACGATCTCCTGCTTGACGCCAAGTTCGGCAATCAACGCGCCGAGCCCCATGCCCAGCGCCTGAATGCCCATCAGGTTGATTTCCTTTTCGAACAGCCAGCGCGCATCATATTCGCGAAAGCCGGTCGCCTTCACCATCGGCCCGGATTCATAGGCATAGGTATTCGGAACCAGCACGGATTTCGGCTTCGGAAACATCAGGGATGGCCTTGTCGTGAATGCGGAAAGCACCGCAGCCTTAGCGAATGCGCGGGCGCAGCGGAAGGCGGGATCGGCGCTTCGAGGCGATTATTTGCGGCGGATTTGGCGGCTATGGAGCTCTACTGCTCCAGCACCAGCTTGCCGTTGGCGTATTCATAACGCTTCAGCTTCGACAGGAACGACATGCCGAGCAGGTTTTCGGACAGCGCCTCGTCCGGCAGCACCATGGCGTCGACGTCGCGCACGATCAGCCCGCCGAGTTCGATCATGGCAATCCGCGTGCGCGCCGCCTTGAGAGTGCCGTTGGCTGTGTTGACGGTGGCATTGTACTGGCTGGGCAACGGACGCAGGCCGAACTGTGCCGCGGATTTTTCGTTCAACGCCACGACGGAAGCGCCGGTGTCGACCATGAAGTCGAGATGCTGCCCGTCGATCCGGCCATCGGTCCGGAAATGGCCGCGCGCATCAGGCGGAATGCTGAGGCTGCGGATACCGGCTTGCGCGACCGTTTCGGTGGAAGCCTTTCGCGGCGCCGCGTTGGCGGCGGCCGGAACCGGCGTCATCCTGTCCGCCATCTGCGCCATGGAGACGCCGAGGCCGATCAGCACGGCCGCAAGGATCATCAGGTTACGCATACGCCACACTCGCTTCCGAGAACGCCGATATCACCACGCAAGCCGCCAAACCGCGACTAACGGCAGCAGCCAAGACAGCCATTTTGGCGAAAAGGATGAGCGAAGCGTTAACGGGAACTCATGTCCCCCGCGGCTTGACCCGCCGCGTCGGGAGTGCGCTGGCCGGGTCTTCGGGCCAGGGATGCCGGGGATAGCGGCCGCGCAGGTCGGAGCGCACGGCGGCGTAACTGCCGCGCCAGAAACCCGGCAAATCGCGCGTCACCTGCACCGGCCGCTGCGCCGGCGACAGCAGCTCCAACACCAGTGGCACCGCGCCCTTCGCGATCGAGGGATGGGTGTTCAGCCCGAACAACTCCTGCAGCCGGACCGCAATGGTCGGGCCCTGCTCGGCCTCATAGTCGATCGCCAGCATCGTGCCGGTCGGAGCCTCGAAATGGGTCGGCGCCTCGCGTTCCAGCCGGGCGCGCAAATCCCACGGCAGCAACGCCGTCAGCGCGTCGGATAGATCGCCGGCGGAAAAGTCCTTCAGCGACGCCTTGTCGAAAAGGGCCGGCACCAGCCAGCTCTCGCGCGCGGCCGCAAGCCCGTTGTCGGAAAGATCCGGCCAGCCCTCGCCTTCCGCCTTGCGCAGGAACATCACGCGGTCGCGCCATTGCTTTGATGATTTCGACCACGGCAATTTGTCGAAGCCGGCCGCGATCAGCCCGTCGGCGAAGACGCGCGCCGTCTCTGCCGACGGCGACAGCGCCATCGGTGCTTCCGACAGCGTGATCGCGTGCAGCGTCCGCCTGCGGCGTGCGCGCAGCGCCATGGCGTTGCGATCGAATGAAATTTCTTCGGTGGTTTCGATCTGGTCGGCGAAACGCAGTTCGAGCTCTTGCTGTGCGATCGGCGCCGCCAGCAAGATGCGCCCCTGCGCAGCCGTGCCGGTCAATTCGGCGACCGCGATATAGGGCGAGCGCGCCAGCGACGACGTCTGTTCCACCGCGGCACCGCGGCCATTGGCGAGCACGAAGCTGCCATTGCCGCGGTTGCGCGCCACGCGATCGGGGAACGCGAATGCCAGCATGATTCCCGTCGTTAGCTCCCCTGCCCCTTGCGAGGAATTTGAAGCAGCCACCTGCGAGGCCCAGCGCTGCGCCAGGCTGCGCGCGCTCGTGGCCCGCGGCGAGCGGTCGCGGCGAAACTGATCGAGCCTGGCGTCGAGATCGACGCTATCGCCGCCGAGGCCGCGCTCGGTCAGGACCGCTGCGATTTCGGCGGCCTCCTCGCCCGCTCCCAGCCGGTGCGAATCCACGATCATCCGCGCCAGCCGCGGCGGCAGCGCCAGCGCGCGCAGGCTCAAGCCCTCCCCGGTGATCCGGCCATCGTCATCGAGCGCGCCAAGCTCGCGCAGCAGGCTGTTGGCTTCCTTCAGCGCCGGTCCCGGCGGCGGATCGAGGAACGCCAATGCGGCGGGATCGCCGACGCCCCATTGCGCGAGATCGAGCACCAGCGAGGACAGATCGGCGCTGAGAATTTCGGGCTGCGTGTAGGCGGCCAGCGACGCGGTCTGCGGTTCGTCCCACAGCCGGTAGCAGACACCGGGTTCGGTGCGGCCGGCGCGGCCGCGCCGCTGGTCGACCGCGGCGCGCGAGGCCCGCACAGTTTCCAGCCGCGTCAGGCCGATATCCGGCTCATAGCGCGGCACGCGCGCCATGCCGGAATCCACGACGATGCGAACGCCTTCGATCGTCAGCGAGGTCTCGGCGATCGAGGTCGCCAGCACGACCTTGCGCTGTCCTTTCGGCGCCGGCGCGATGGCGCGGTCCTGCACGGCGGCGTCGAGCGCACCGAACAGCGGCACGATTTCAATGCTGGCATCGTGAACGCGCTCGCCGAGAAAATTCTGGGTGCGGCGGATTTCGGCGGCACCCGGCAGGAAGGCCAGCACGGAGCCCGGATCGGCGCGCAAGGCGGCCGCGATCGCATCCGCCATCTGCCGTTCCAGCGGCGCATCGGGTTTGCGGCCGAGATAACGCGTCTCCACCGGAAAGGCGCGGCCTTCGCTGGCAACGACAGGGGCATCGCCGAGCAGTTTTGCCACTCTTGCGCCATCGAGCGTTGCCGACATCACGAGGATGCGCAGATCCTCGCGCAGGCCGGTCTGCGCATCCCGCGCCAGCGCCAGGCCGAGATCGGCGTCGAGCGAACGCTCGTGAAATTCGTCGAACAGCACGGCGGCGACGCCGTTCAGTTCGGGATCGTCGAGAATCTGCCGCGAGAAAATTCCTTCGGTAACGACCTCGATCCGCGTCGCACGCGATATCTTCGAGCCGAAGCGGACGCGATAGCCGACGGTTTCGCCGGCGCGCTCGCCCAATGATTTCGCCATCCGCTCCGCGCTGGCGCGCGCCGCGATCCGGCGCGGCTCCAGCACGATGATCTTCTTGCCTTTCGCCCAGGGCGCATCGAGCAGCGCCAGCGGCACCCGCGTGGTCTTGCCGGCCCCCGGCGGCGCCACCAGCACGGCAGCGTTGTGGCTTGCCAGCGTGGCCGCCAGCTCGTCCAGCACCGCGTCGATGGGCAGAGGTGTGTCGAAAGTGCGGGGCAAGGGTTTCAGTTCCGTCATCACCCGCGAAAGCGGGTGATCCAGTACACATCGGCGTCAAGAGTCGCAAAGACCGAGCCTACCCGCGATCCCGCGCCATCCGCGGGGTATGACAGCAACACTTGTCTCACCCCTGCGGCTCGGCCGCCCGCCCCACGCTCTCATAGGTAAAGCCGTGGGCCGCCATGTCCTCGGGGCGATAGATATTGCGCAGGTCCACCACGACGGGCTGGGCCATCTCGCGCTTGATGCGTTCCAGATCGAGCGTGCGGTATTGCACCCATTCGGTCACGACCACCATGGCGTCGGCGCCGCGCACGCAGGCGTAAGGGTCGTCGCAATATTCGATATCCGGCAATTCGCGCCGCGCCTGCTCCATGCCGACCGGATCGTGCGCGCGCACTTTGGCGCCCATGTCGAGCAAGCCCGTCACCAGTGGAATCGACGGCGCCTCGCGCATGTCGTCGGTATCGGGCTTGAAGGTCAGGCCGAGGACTGCGACCGTCTTGCCGCGCAGGCTGCCGCCGGCGGCGTTGGAAACCTTGCGCGCCATCGCGCGCTTGCGGTTGTCGTTGACGCCGAGCACCGCCTCGACGATCCGCAACTGCACATCGTGATCGAGCGCGATCTTGACCAGCGCGCGGGTATCCTTTGGAAAGCAGGAGCCGCCGAAGCCGGGACCGGCGTGCAGGAATTTCGAACCGATGCGGTTGTCGAGCCCGATGCCGCGCGCGACTTCCTGCACGTCGGCGCCGACTTTCTCGGCGAGATCGGCGATCTCGTTGATGAAGGTGATCTTGGTGGCGAGAAACGCGTTCGCCGCGTATTTGATCAGTTCCGCGGTGCGCCGCGCCGTGAACATCAGCGGCGACTGGTTGAGCGACAGCGGCCGGTAGATATCGCCCAGCACTTTTCGCGCGCGCTCGTCCGAGGTGCCGACCACGATACGGTCGGGGAATTTGAAGTCGCGGATCGCCGCGCCCTCGCGCAAAAATTCCGGATTGGATGCGACGGAAACATCGGCCGACGGATTGGCCTCGCGGATCAGCCGCTCGACTTCGTCGCCGGTGCCGACCGGCACGGTCGATTTGGTGACGACGACGGTAAAGCCGACAAGCGCCGCCGCGATTTCGCGCGCGGCGCTGTGCACATAGCTGAGGTCGGCATGGCCATCGCCGCGCCGCGACGGCGTGCCGACGGCGATGAACACCGCATCCGCTTCCGCAACCGGCGCGGTCAGGTCGGTCGTGAAATCCAGCCGTTTGGCCTTGACGTTGGCGGCCACCAGCGCGTCGAGCCCGGGCTCGAAGATCGGAATTTCGCCGCGGCGCAGGGCTTCGATCTTGCCGGCATCCTTGTCGACACAGGTAACCTGGTGGCCGAAATCGGCAAAGCAGGCGCCGGATACCAGCCCCACATAGCCCGTGCCAATCATGGCAATCCGCATGAAACAACCTGCTTGTGATGGTTAACGATCGGTCAGATTTGCGCACGCCTCTTAAAACATTTGGCGGCAAAGGGGAAACCGGAAAGCGCCGAAAGCGGCAAGAAATCGGCAAGAAACCGGCATGTCATTTGTATGAATAAAGGAGAACGAAACCGATGGGGGCGATGATGCCGCTCCAGCGCGCCGAAAAAGGACACCGATGACACCAAACGGCACATCCGCCGTGACAGAATGTTCCGCGCCTTTCGTAGGGCGCCAGCCTGTTCGTGTCGACGACCGCGTTCGTATCGACTGGGTGGACTATGCCAAGGGCATCTGCATCGTCATGGTCGTGATGATGCATTCGGTGCTGGGCGTTGAGGCGGCCGCCGGCCAGACCGGCTTCATGCATCTGCTGGTGATGTTCGCAAAACCGTTCCGGATGCCGGATTTCTTCCTGATTTCAGGCCTTTTCCTCGCCGTGGTGATCGACCGCGACTGGCGCACCTATCTCGACCGGAAAGTCGTCCATTTCGCCTATTTCTACGTGCTGTGGGTGACGATCCAGTTCGGCTTCAAGGCGCCGTCATTCGCCGCCGAGACCAACTGGAGCCATGTCGGCTATTTGTATCTGGAATCCTTCATCGAGCCGTTCGGCACCTTGTGGTTCATCTATCTGCTGCCGGTGTTCTTCGTTGTCACAAAACTGACACGTCGAATCCCGCCGCCGGCGATCCTGGCCGTGGCTGCGGCGCTGGAGATGACGCATGTCGCAACCGGCTGGACCGTGATCGACGAATTTGCCGCGCGCTTCGTCTATTTCTATGCCGGTTATTTGTTTGCGGCTTACGTGTTCGCGCTGTCCGATCGCGCGCGGGCGCGCCCGGCCTTCGCGCTGGCGGGCCTGGCGCTGTGGGCGCTCGTCAATGGCGCGCTCGTCGTATCGGGCTACAGCGAATGGCCGATCGTCTCGCTGGCGCTGGGACTCGCGGGCGCCGGCGCCATCATCGTGATGGGCACGCTGCTGGCGCGCATGCGGTGGCTCAACTTCCTGCGCTATTGCGGCGAGCATTCCATCGTCATCTATCTCGCCTTCTTCCTGCCCATGGCCGCGACCCGGACGCTGCTGCTGCGTAGCGGGCTGATCGCGGACATCGGCACGATCTCACTGATCGTAACCCTGGTGGGCGTCGCCGGCGCATTGGCGATCTGGCGGGCGGCGTTAGCCGTGCATGCCAATTTCCTGTTCGAACGCCCCGGCGCGTTCTGGATTGCGCCGAAAAAGGCGAGAGCCGGCATTGCAGGCGGCGGAGTAGTTTCCACAGCACCGTTTTCGCGGCCGATGACGTGTGTATTGGGCTCAAAAATCGCCCCCAAAGGCTGTCATTCCCGCCCGAAAATCCCTAAATTTCGGCCATGCCGAAAACAGCCCCCAAAGCCGCCGCAAAGCCCCTACCGCCAAGGTCCAGGACGAGCCCAAGGACAACGCCAAAGCCAAGATGCCCGTCAAAGCCCCCGGCAAAGGCGACCACGTCTTTCTGGTCGACGGTTCCTCCTACATTTTCCGCGCCTATCACGCGCTGCCGCCGCTGAATCGCAAGTCCGACGGGTTGCAGGTCAATGCCGTGCTCGGCTTCTGCAACATGCTGTGGAAGCTGCTGCGCGACATGCCCGAGGACAACCGGCCGACACATCTGGCCATCATCTTCGACAAGTCCGAAATCACCTTCCGCAACAAGCTGTACCCGGATTACAAGGCGCACCGGCCACCGGCGCCGGACGACCTGATCCCGCAATTTTCGCTGATCCGCGACGCCGTGCGCGCCTTCGACCTGCCTTGCCTGGAACAGGCCGGGTTCGAGGCCGACGATCTGATCGCGACCTATGCGCGGATCGCGGGTGAGCGCGGCGCCACCACGACCATCGTTTCCTCCGACAAGGATTTGATGCAGCTCGTGACCGACAAGGTCGTGATGTACGATACCATGAAGGACCGCCGCATCGGCATCCCGGAAGTGATCGAGAAATTCGGCGTGCCGCCGGAGAAGGTCGTCGAGGTGCAGGCGCTGGCCGGTGATTCCACCGACAATGTGCCGGGCGTCCCCGGCATCGGCATCAAGACCGCCGCGCAATTGATCGTGGAATATGGCGATCTCGAGCAATTGCTGTTCCGCGCCGGCGAGATCAAGCAGCCGAAGCGGCGCGAGGCGCTGATCGAGAACGCCGAGAAGGCGCGTATTTCCCGGCAGCTGGTGCTGCTCGACGACAAGGTCGCTCTCGACGTGCCGCTCGACGACCTCGCGGTGCAAGAACCCGACGCGCGCAAGCTGATCGCGTTCCTGAAGGCGATGGAGTTCTCCACCCTCACCCGCCGCGTCGCCGACTATTCGCAGATCGACCCTTCCGATGTCGAAGCCGATGCGGCTAACAAAAGCACGGCGAGCGCTTCTTCAGCGCCCGCCAGGGCGCAAGCACCCGGCGGCACCGGCGATCTCTTTGCCGGCGCAAGCGCTGCGCCTGCGGCGAAAAACGGCGCCGACAAGCAGGACAAGGCCGCTAGCCTGAAGGGCACGCCGGTTTCGCTCGCCGCTGCCCGCGCGGAAGCGGCACGAAAAATTCCGTTCGACCGCAAAAAATATCAGACCATCCGGAGCCTCGATCAGCTCAAGGCCTGGCTCGCACGCGTGCATGATGCCGGTCATCTCGCCGTTGAGGCCATGTCGCAATCGATCGATCCGATGCAGGCGGAGATATCGGGCATTGCGCTCGCGCTGGCGCCGAACGATGCCGTCTATGTCCCGCTCGCCCACAGGCAGTCCGGCAGCGGCGAAGGCCTGTTCGATGCCGGCCTCGCGCCGGACCAGATCAAGGCAGGCGATGCGCTTTCCGCGTTGAAGCCAGTGCTGGAATCCGCAGGCATCCTGAAGATCGGCTTCAACATCAAATTCAACGCCGTGATGTTCGCCCAGCACGGCATCACCGTGCGCAACATCGACGATGCGCAACTGATGTCTTATGCGCTCGATGCCGGCCGCAATGCACATGGTCTCGAGGCGCTGGCGGAACGCTGGCTCGGTCACGCCGTCATCAACTATGGCGAACTCACCGGCAGCGGCAAGAACAAGCTGACCTTCGACCAGATCGCAATCGACAAGGCCACGGAATATTCGGCCGAAAGCGCCGACGTGATCGCAAGGCTCTGGCGCGTGCTGAAGCCGCGGCTCGCCGCTGAGCGCATGACCGTGGTCTATGAGACGCTGGAACGGCCTCTGGTCAGCGTGCTGGCGCGGATGGAGCGGCGCGGCATTTCGATCGACCGCCAGGTGCTGTCGCGGCTGTCGGGCGAATTCGCGCAGACCGCCGCGCGGGTCGAAGCCGAACTTCAGGAGATTGCCGGCGAGCCGATCAATGTCGGCAGCCCCAAGCAGATCGGCGACATCCTGTTCGGCAAGATGGGCATCACCGGCGGCACCAAGACCAAGACCGGCGCGTGGTCGACGTCGGCGCAGATCCTGGACGAACTCGCCGAGCAGGGCCACGAATTTCCGAAGAAGATTCTGGAATGGCGGCAGGTCTCGAAACTGAAATCGACCTATACCGACGCGCTGCCGGAATATGTCCATCCGCAGACCCATCGCGTCCACACCACCTACGCGCTTGCGGCGACCACCACCGGCCGGCTGTCGTCCAACGAGCCGAACCTGCAGAACATTCCTGTCCGTACCGAGGACGGCCGGAAAATCCGCCGCGCCTTTATTGCCAGCCCCGGCCACAAGCTGGTATCGGCCGACTATTCGCAAATCGAGCTGCGGCTGTTGGCTGAAATCGCCGACATTCCCGTGCTGAAACAGGCGTTCCGCGACGGGCTCGACATTCACGCCATGACGGCATCCGAAATGTTCGGCGTGCCGATCAAGGACATGCCGAGCGAGGTGCGCCGCCGCGCGAAAGCGATCAATTTCGGTATCATCTACGGCATCTCGGCGTTTGGCCTCGCCAACCAGCTCGGCATCGCCCGCGAAGAAGCTTCCGCCTACATCAAGAAATATTTCGAGCGTTTTCCGGGCATCCGCGCCTATATGGACGAGACGCGCGATTTCTGCCGCGCCAACGGCTATGTCGTGACGCTGTTCGGCCGCAAATGTCACTACCCCGACATCAAGGCCTCCAACGCCTCGGTCCGCTCCTTCAACGAGCGCGCCGCGATCAACGCGCGCCTGCAGGGCTCGGCCGCCGACATCATCCGCCGCGCCATGATCCGGATGGAAGATGCGCTGGCGGAGAAAAAGCTCTCGGCGCAGATGCTGCTGCAGGTGCACGACGAACTGATCTTCGAGGTGCCCGACAACGAGGTGGCGGCGACGTTGCCGGTCGTGCAGCACGTGATGCAGGACGCACCGTTCCCGGCCGTGCTGCTTTCGCTGCCGCTGCAGGTCGACGCACGCGCGGCGAACAATTGGGATGAGGCGCATTAGCGCGCAACGGATGCCGCGACTTCCCGAGAAACATGCAACAGATGAAAATCATCGGAATCTCCGGCAGCCTTCGTGCGGGCTCCAGCAACACAGCCGTGCTGCGCGCGGCTGCGCGGCTTGCGCCTGCTGGCGTGGAGATCGTGCTGTTCGACGGGATCGCCGGTCTGCCGTTCTTCAACCCGGATCTTGACAATGATCAGGCGCCGTCCGCCGTCACCGCCTTCCGCGCATTGATCGGCAGCGCCGACGGCGTTCTGATCTCGAGCCCCGAATATGCCCGCGGCGTCGCAGGCGTGTTGAAAAATGCATTGGACTGGCTGGTCGGCAGTTTCGAATTTCCAGACAAGCCCGTCGGCCTGATCAACACGTCACCGCGGGCGACTCACGCATTGGCGGCACTGACGCTAACCCTCGAAACGATGTCCGCACGGCTCGTCCCCGACGCCTGCATTACGCTGCCCTTGCTCGGCACGGCGAATGACGAAACGAGCATCGTCGCCAGCCACGAACTCGCCGAACCCCTGCGCTACGCGATCCTGCGCTTTGCCGCCGCGATCGAATCGCCATTCCCAAGGATATCCGATCGGACTGAAAGACGTCTGCATTGTTCCGAAATATCCGGCCGATCTCGGAGCAATTTGCGAAATGACATCCCAATATAGTGCGGGCTAGAAGATGCGGAAATTCACGAGAGTCCCCCATGCCCCATCTCCCCGCTTTGCTCGGTTTCGCGCTGGTCGCGCTCGGCATGGTGCTGACGCCCGGGCCGAACATGATTTACCTGATCTCGCGTTCCATTTCGCAGGGCTCGGCGGCCGGACTGGTATCGCTCGGCGGCGTCGCGGTCGGCTTCGTGTTCTACATGCTGTGCGCGGCGTTCGGCATCACCGCGCTGTTGTTCGCGGTGCCCTATGCCTATGACGCGTTGCGCATCGGCGGCGCGCTGTATTTGCTGTGGTTGGCGTGGCAGGCGCTCAAGCCCAACGGCCGCTCGCCGTTTCAGGTGCGCCAACTGCCGGTCGACGGGCCGAAAAAGCTGCTCGCGATGGGCCTCCTGACCAGCCTGCTCAATCCCAAGGTCGCGATGCTGTATCTGGCACTGCTGCCGCAGTTCATCGATCCCACGGCGGGCAGCGTGCTGATTCAGTCGATCGTGTTCGGCACGATCCAGATCGTGATCAGCGTCAGCGTCAATGCGATGATTGCGCTGACGGCCGGTTCGATCACTGGATTTCTCTCGACCCGCCCGATGTGGCTGAAGGCGCAGCGCTGGCTGATGGGCACCGTGCTGGCGGGTTTTGCATTGAAGATGGCGTTCGAGGCGAAGCGGGCGTGAGAACTCGACCGGCGCAAGAGCCAACGGGTCGCGCGAATGCGCGCCCGATGATAAACTCCGCGAAACCCATTATCTTCGTTGCGCAATTGATGGGTTTCGCTTCGCTCTACCCATCCTACGACAATCGCTTCAATCCAGCTTCGCTTCCATGCCGCGCTTGGTGGCGGGTCGGGCCATCAGGGCGTTGTACCAGCGCTCGACATTGGGGAAATCCTTGAGCTCGACCTTGTGGCGCGGGTGGCGCCAGGCCCAGCCGAGGATGGCGAAATCGGCCACAGAGAGTGCGTCCGCCACGAACTCGCGACCCGCGAGGCGCCGGTCCAGCACGCCATAGAGGCGGCGGGTCTCGGCCATATAGCGCTTCAAGCCGTAGGCGCGGTCCGTTTCGTTCTCCAGCGCAATGAAGTGGTGCACCTGGCCCGGCATCGGCCCAAAACCGCCCATCTGCCACATCAGCCATTCATAGACCGGGATCCGGTCGATCAGCGGCTTCGGCAGGAATTTTCCGGTCTTCTCACCGAGATAGAGCAGGATCGCACCCGACTCGAACACGCTGACCGGCTTGCCGTCGGGGCCGTCGGGATCGACGATCGCGGGAATGCGGTTGTTCGGGCTGATTTTCAGGAACGCGGGCGCCATCTGCTCGCCTTTGCTGATGTTCACCGGGATCGCCTTGTAGGGCAGCTCCATTTCCTCCAGCGCGACCGAGATTTTGCGGCCGTTCGGCGTGTTCCAGGTGTGCAGTTCGATCGTCATTTTCAGTTCCCCCACAAAGACTTTGCCATCCCGTAGCGCGGAACCCGAGCGTCGTACAACCGCCGTTTCCGCAAGCGGCGTCCCTGCATTCGCCGGGGCTATGCCATGGTGCCGCGCCCTGTTGACGGCTTAAGATCGCCGCTGGAATGTGCCTGACAGCACCGATAGATTGCGGCCCGCCTCAAACCCCCGAGAAACAGACCTTGTCCAAATCAGCCGCCCGCGCCCGCCTCGCCGAGATCATCCGCAAGCGATCCTTCGGCCGCGGTGAGATCACGCTGGCCTCGGGCCGCAAGAGCGACTTCTACTTCAACCTCAAGCCGACCATGCTCGACCCCGAAGGCGCGGCGCTGCTGGCGGAATTGACCTATGAAGCGCTGAAGGACGACAGGCTCGATTACGTCGGCGGGCTGGAAATGGGCGCCGTGCCGCTGGCCGGTGCGATCGCGCAGCTCTCCTGGCTCAAGGGCCACCCGATCGCCGCCTTCTTCGTGCGCAAGAAGCCGAAGGAGCATGGCGCCCGCCTCGCGGTGGAAGGATTGGCCAAGGGCGAGAGCCTGCAAGGCAAGCGCATCGTGATCGTCGAGGATGTCACCACGACCGGCGGTTCGGCGCTGAAGGCGGTCGAAGCCGTTCGCGATGCCGGTGGCGAAATCGTGCTGGTCTTCACCATGGTCGATCGCGACGAGGGCGCCACCGAAACCTTTGCCGAAGCGGGACTGCAGTTTCGTTCGCTGTACAAGGCCGGCGAGTTTTTGAAGGATTGATTGCATTCCTGTTCGGCCATCATGCCCGGCTTGACCCGGGCATGAGGAAGCGAGACGCGCGGCATCTTCGCCCACTCCCGATTTTTTTGCTCCATTCGCTCGCATGCACCGCTCGTTTACCATCCCGCATTATGGTTACTCGAACTGAAGCCTGATGGCTTCAGCGCGTATCGTTGCGTTTGGTGGAGTAAGCGTTGCGTACAGAGTTGGCTTTTTCGCAGCAGCGGCGCCGCGCGATGATGGTGGCCGCCGGCACGCTTGCAGCGTCCCTCGCGCTGGCGCCCGGCAGCGCCGCCGCCGAAGGCCTGTTCGACGCATTTTTCAGCGGCATCCAGAAAATGCAGGCGCGGCAGGCTCCCGCGCAGGCGAACTTCTTCGCCGATCCGTTCGGCCTCAATCAGCAGCAACAACAGCAGGCGGCGCCGGCGCCGCGCCTGGCCGGCTCCGGACCTTCCTTTTGCGTGCGCAGTTGCGACGGCAAATATTTCCCGCTGACCATGCGCGGCAATGCCTCGCCGGTGCAGACCTGTCAGGCCTTCTGTCCTGCGAGCGTCACCAAGGTTTATTTCGGCAGCAATATCGACGGCGCGACCGCAAGCAATGGCGAGCGCTATGCGGACAGTGAAAACGCGTTTGCCTACCGCAAGGCGCTGCGCGCCGACTGCACCTGCAATGGACGCGACCCGACGGGCCTCGCCCCGGTCGATCTCACGCTCGACACCTCGCTGCGTTCCGGCGACGTGATCGCCACGTCAGATGGATTGGTGGCCTATACCGGCGTCCGCCTTGGCGCCAATCAAACCCCCGACTTCACGCCGGTCGCCTCCTATCCCGGCCTCACCGCCGAGGTCCGCGCCCGGCTCGGCGAGATCAAGGTCGCGCCCGTCAACGCCGAGATGGCCGGCGAATCCGTGATGCCGGAAGCGAGCCGCGAGGTGGCGCTACCTGTATCGACGGCGACGAAGACGATTGCGCCAAAGGCGACGCGGGCGGAAGCGAATTAGTCTACCGCCCGACGATGACGCCGATCACGTTCGGCGCCGACCGGTATTTTTCCTCGATGCTCGCGCGTGCAGCGGCGCGATTTTCCGGCGTCAGCAATCCGCGCTTTTCGGCCAGTATCATCCAGCAATAGCCCCACCAGTCCGTCAGCATGCCCTGATCGTCGACGAGGTCGTACCCCTGCTCGGCGGCGAAGATGCGGGCATGGGCTTCATCGAGCGAATCGAGCCAGGCGTGGTCCGCAAGCGAGAACAAATCGTCGCTGAAATCGTCGGTGGTGTAGCCCCACACCGACATGCAGACGGCGTTGAACTCGCGGTCGATGGTGTCGTCATCGACGGTCTGGCGGCGCGAGGCCTGATGCAGCCGCGACAGCGAACGCGCGAAATCGGCGATGCGGGTAAGTGCGAATTGATCGAAGGCGATAGTGGACATGTAGTCCTCGCAAGTCGGATAGACCATAGATGTTGTGTCGGCACCGTGTCGAATCACAATGATATATCAAGTACTTGCTAAAGTGTTCTTAATTTGTTCCGATTGATCTGCAAAACGACCTGTCGTCCCGGCGGGGGCCGGGACCCATAGCCACCGCTGTAGGATTTTTGCGGGCCAGCCGATCATGGGCGACACAAACACCTACTACGTCTACATCCTCGCCAGCGGCCGGCATGGAACGCTTTACATTGGCGTGACCAATAATCTGCGGACAAGGCTTGAGCAGCATCGTAGCGGACGCGGCTCTGAATTGTTCGTCAAGAAGTACACAGTGCACCGACTCGTCTATGTCGAAACATTCGCGTCGCCGCGGGATGCCATCGCAAGAGAAAAGCAATTGAAGAATTGGCACCGAGACTGGAAAATACGTTTGATCGAAAAAGAAAACCTGGACTGGAGCGACCTGTCCGGCCTCGTCTGATGTCAGTGGTTATGGGTCCCGGCCTTCGCCGGGACGACGAAAGATGGGATCGCTGCTCGGGAAATCACATCGCCGACAGCAGCTTGTCGCCGCAATAATTGGCGTAGAATTTTCCGCCGCATTGCCGCTTGATCGCAGTGCAGCGGGCTGCGGGAGTTGCATTCGCCGGAACGCTGAAGGAGCAACCCAAGCCGTCGGCGGAGCGTCCGGCGGCAAATGCGGCGCTGGTGGCGCTGATGCAGAATACCAACAGCGCGGCGGCGGCGATTTCGATCATCAATCTCATGGCCATCCTCCTGTTTGGTGACGCGGTTTCTGCACGCGCACCCGTCACGCCCTGCCCGAAAACGCCACTAACTTGTCGCGATCTCAGGGCTTTCGACGTGATGATATCACCAAAGCCGTGTCGCGCGGAGGCCGCGAAATCGGCCCGGTCCTTGCATAAAATCATAGCAGCGCAGTGCACAACAATCGCCTCGGCGGTTTCGATTGCGGTGCAAGGCGCGTATCATTTGTGAGTCTCAACTTGCGGGGATTGATGCGTTGCAAGAACAAGCATTCCCAGGAAACCATCCGGCAAGCTATCCGGCGCTGAACCAGCCGATCGACGAGCTGGCGCTGGCCGAGATCAAAGGCGCGATCCTCGCCAAGCTGCGGCTTGCGATCGGCAAGGACGCCGGCATGGCGACCAAGCGCGACTGGTACAAGGCCGCGGCGCTGGCGCTGCGCGACCGCATCGTGCACCGCTGGCTGATGGCGGACAAGCAGAGCTACGATGCCGGCCGCAAGCGCGTCTATTACCTCTCGCTCGAATTCCTGATCGGCCGCCTGTTCACCGACGCGCTCAACAATATGGGCCTGCTGCCGGTGTTCGAGGCCGCACTTGGCGATCTCGGCGTCGGCCTGTCCGAATTGCGCAAATGCGAACCGGATGCGGCGCTCGGCAATGGCGGCCTGGGACGGCTCGCGGCCTGCTTCATGGAGAGCATGGCCACCCTTGCCATTCCCGCGATCGGCTACGGCATCCGTTACGATTTCGGCCTGTTCCGCCAGATCATCTCGCAGGGCTGGCAGCACGAATACCCGGATGAATGGCTGGGCTTCGGCAACCCCTGGGAATTCCAGCGGCCGGAGGTGGTCTATCACGTTCATTTCGGCGGCACCGTCGAACATGCCGACGACCGCGGGCGCGACCGCTCGACGTGGCGTCCGGCGGAAACCGTGCAGGCCGTCGCCTATGACACGCCGATCGTGGGCTGGCGCGGCCAGCACGTCAATGCGCTGCGGCTCTGGTCGGCGCGCGCGCCCGATCCGCTGCGGCTCGATGTCTTCAACACCGGCGACTATCTCGGCGCCGTCGCCGAGGAAGCGCGCGCGGAATCGATCTGCAAATTCCTGTATCCGAACGACGAGAGCTCGGCGGGCCGTGAGCTGCGGCTGCGCCAGGAATATTTCTTCGTCTCCGCCTCGCTGCAGGATCTGGTCAAGCGGCACCTCGCCGCCGACGGGCAGTTGCGCAGCCTCGCCTCGAAGGTCGCGGTGCAGCTCAACGACACCCATCCGAGCCTTGCCGTCACCGAGCTGATGCGCATCCTGGTCGATTTGCACAATTTCCGCTGGGACGAAGCGTGGAAGATCACGGTGGCGACGCTGTCCTACACCAATCACACGCTGCTGCCGGAGGCGCTCGAGACCTGGCCGATCGAATTGTTCGAACGGCTGCTGCCGCGGCATCTGGAGATCATCTACCGCATCAACGTCGCGCATCTGGCGCTGGCCGAGCAACGCTGCCCCGGCGATATCGATTTCCGCGCCTCGGTGTCGCTGATCGACGAAAAGTCAGGCCGCCGGGTGCGGATGGGGCAACTGGCCTTCGTCGGGTCGCATCGCATCAACGGCGTCTCGGCGATGCATTCCGATCTGATGAAGGAGACCGTGTTTCACGACCTCAACCATCTCTATCCCGGCCGCATCACCAACAAGACCAACGGCATCACCTTCCGCCGCTGGCTGATGCTGGCCAATCCCGGGCTGACCGGCCTGTTGCGCGAGGTGTGCGGCGAAGCCGTGCTCGACGATTTCTCGCGCTTCGAGCTGCTCGAGGCCCGCGCCAGCGACAATGCGTTCCAGCAGCGTTTTTCGCGACGTCAAGCATCAGAACAAGCTGGCGCTGGCGCGGCTGATCGGCGAGCGCCTCGGCGTGAACGTCGACCCCTCGGCGCTGTTCGACGTCCAGATCAAGCGCATCCATGAATACAAGCGGCAATTGCTCAACATCCTGGAGGCGGTCGCGCTGTACCAGGCGATGAAGGACGAACCGCAGCGCGACTGGGTGCCGCGGGTCAAGATTTTTGCCGGCAAGGCGGCGGCGAGCTATCGCACCGCCAAGCTGATCATCAAGCTGATCAACGACGTCGCCGAGGTCGTGAACAACGATCCCGTGATTGCCGGCCGGCTGAAGGTCGTCTTCCTCGCCGACTACAATGTCAGCCTGGCCGAGGTGATCATTCCCGCCGCCGACCTCTCCGAGCAGATTTCGACCGCGGGCATGGAGGCCTCCGGCACCGGCAACATGAAGCTCGCGCTCAACGGCGCGCTGACCATCGGCACGCTCGACGGCGCCAATATCGAAATCCGCGACCATGTCGGGCCTGAGAACATCGCGATCTTCGGCATGGAGGCCGGCGACGTCATGGTCCGGCGCAAGCAGGGGCTGGATGCAACCGACGTGATCCGCCGCTCGCCGCGGCTGGAGCGGGCGATACGTGCGATCGAGAGCGGCGAATTCGCGCCCGGCGATGCCGGCCGGTTCGCCTCGATCGGACACATGCTGCGCTATCTCGACCATTACATGGTCTGCGCCGATTTCGATGCCTATTACGAAGCCCAGCGCGGCATCGACGCGCGCTGGCAGGTCGTACCGGCATGGACGCGGGCCTCGATCCTCAATGTCGCGCGAATGCCGTGGTTCTCCTCCGACCGCACCATTCGCGAATATGCCGAGGAAATCTGGAACGTGCCGGTGCACGCGGTCCCGCCGGTCCTGCAGGAGCCCGGCGCGCAGCGCGGGGCGGGCTAGAATTCCGACCGGCAAATGGTGTCCGCCTGAATTCGAGTTATCCGACAACCCATTACCTTCGGCATCATTGAATTCGGCAAAATTGCCGTGATACTGCGCGCGAACGCCAGAGCGTCATTGCGAGGAGCGAAGCGAGGAAGCAATCCAGACTTGCTTTGCCGCTTCTGGATTGCTTCGCTCCGCTCGCAATGACGGAAGCACAAATGCTCACCAAACCCCGCATCTCTTCGACGACGCCACGCAAGTCACGGCCGGAGACAGTTGCTGGCAAGGCAAGACGAGCCCGGATTACTGGGCCTTTGTCGGCCCGTTCGGCGGCTGTACGGCTGCGACCATCCTGCGGTCGCTGATCGACCATCCGCAACGCGCGGGCGATCCGTTGTCGCTCACCGTCAATTTTTGCGCACCGATCGCGGAGGGTGCCTTCGATCTCGACATTCGTCTGGTGAAGGCGAACCGCTCGTCGCAACATTGGTGCGTGGAGATGACGCAAGGCGGCGGCGAGGTCGCAACGCTCGCCACGGCCGTGTTCGCCGAGCGCCGGCCGTCATGGTCGCACCAGCAGGAGCCGTTTCCGGGCGCGACGCCGTTCGAGCAGGCCCGCCTTTATCCGCGCACCAAGATGACCTGGACCCATCAATATGATTTCCGCTTTGTCGAGGGCGAGCCGGATTTCCATGGATCGCCTTCGCCAACGCCGCTCAAGGCATTCTCCAAGCAGTGGATCGCGGACCATGCGCCGCGGAAGATCGACATGCTGTCGCTGATGTCGATGTCGGACGCCTTCTTCGGCAGGGTGTTTCTGGCGCGCCGGGAATTGGTGCCGTTCGGAACAGTCTCGATCACGACCTACTTCCACACCTCGTCGGACGAACTCGCGGCCGAGGACATCACGCGGGTGCTGGCGGTCGCCGACGCCAAGATCTTCCACAGGAGCTACGGCGACCAGAACGGCGAGTTGTGGTCGCCTGATGGGCGACTGCTCGCGACCACGACGCAGATCGCCTATTTCAAGGCGTAACGGAACCTGATGGCGTCGCCATTGTTCGGTCTTTGAAAGTGCCCCGCATGTCCGAACCCCACGCCAACAAGCCGCACATCGCCTTGCTCGGCATCCCCATCGAGATCGGCGCGTCGCAAGCCGGCACGCTGATGGGGCCGGCCGCGCTGCGGACGGCGGGGATCGGCCGCATCCTCGATCAGCTCGGATTTGGCGTCGAAGACCATGGCGACATGGCCACGCCTGGCATTGCCGCGGCTCATAGTCCGGCGCCGGCCAACACCAAATATCATGACGAAGTCGGTGCCTGGGTTCGTGCGCTCAGCGAGCGCGCCTGGGATATCGCGCGGTCCGGCGCGATCCCGATCTTCATGGGCGGCGATCACTCGCTGTCGATGGGATCGGTAAACGGCGTCGCGCGGCATTGGCAGGAGCAAGGCCGGCCGCTGTTCGTGCTGTGGCTCGATGCCCATGCCGATTACAACACGCCGGAAACGACCGTCACCGGCAACATGCACGGCATGTCGGCCGCGTTCCTCTGTGGCGAGCCTGGGCTCGACGGGCTGCTGGGCAACCAGCCGCGCGTCTCGATCAGCCCCGACCAGCTCGACCTGTTCGGCATCCGCTCGATCGACCCGCTGGAGAAGAAACTGGTACACGAGCGCCCGATAGCTGTCGCCGACATGCGCGCGATCGACGAGTTCGGCGTCGCCGTCTTGATCCGGAAAGTGATCGAACGCGTGAGGGCGCGAAACGGCGTGCTGCATGTCAGCTTCGACGTCGATTTTCTCGATCCCGCCGTCGCGCCCGGCGTCGGCACCACGGTGCCGGGCGGCGCCACCTACCGCGAAGCCCATCTGATCATGGAACTGCTGCATGATTCAGGGTTGGTGCGATCGGTCGACATCGTCGAGCTCAATCCGTTTCTCGACGAACGCGGCCGCACCGCGCGCGTCGTGGTGGAATTGATCGGCAGCCTGTTCGGCCTGCAAATCACCGACCGGCGGACGCCGAGCAACGCGGTGTTTCCGGACAACAGCTGAGCGGACTCGACTGTTCTGCGCAGCCGTGCCCCTGATCCAATGGGAGCTTGAGCGGCCTGTCCCGGATATCGCTGCGAATCGCGCCAGACACGTTCTGAAAAAAGGCTGCTGAAAAAAGGCTGCTGAAACAAAAAGGCTGCTGAAATAAAAAAGGCGGCTCGCTGGAGCCGCCCTTCTTGTCTTGCATCATTTCTTGCATCATTCCGGACGATCCGTCTTCGGACCGCTCCGGATGACGATGGCGTTACTCCGCCGCGAGCTTCACTTCCGGCGCGGCGGCGCGGACTTCGGCGTCGACCTGCGCTTCGAACTTGGCGAAGTTCTTCTGGAACATGCCGACCAGCGCACGCGCGGTCTTGTCGAACTCGGCCTTGTCGGCCCAGGTCTTGATGGGATCGAGGATGTGCGGCTCGACGCCGGGCAGCGAGGTCGGCACCGCGAAACCGAAATATTTGTCGGTGCGGAAGTCGGCGTTGCGCAGCGAGCCGTTCAGCGCCGCGGTCAGAAGCGCCCGCGTCACCTTGATGGGCATGCGGCGGCCGGTGCCGTATTTGCCGCCGGTCCAGCCGGTGTTGACCAGCCAGCAATCGACATTGTGCTTCGCGATCAGGTCGCGCAGCAAATTGCCGTAGACGCCGGGATCGCGCGGCAGGAACGGCGAACCGAAGCAGGTGGAGAATTCCGGCTGCGGCTCGTTGCCGAGGCCACGTTCGGTGCCCGCAACCTTTGCGGTGTAACCGGACAGGAAGTGATACATCGCCTGCGCCGGCGTCAATTTCGCAATCGGCGGCATCACGCCGAAAGCGTCGGCGGCCAGCATCACCACGTTCTTCGGGTGACCGGCGCGGCCGGTGCGCGAAGCATTCGGAATGAAATCGAGCGGATAGGCCGAACGGGTGTTTTCGGTCTTCGAGCCGTCGTCGAAATCAGGCGCGCGGGTGTTGGCATCGAGCACGACGTTTTCCAGCACCGCGCCAAAGCGCTTGCTGGCGGCATAGATTTCGGGCTCGGCTTCTTCCGACAGCTTGATGCATTTGGCGTAGCAGCCGCCTTCGAAATTGAAGACACCGTCCTCGCCCCAGCCATGCTCGTCGTCGCCGATCAGCGTGCGCTTGGGGTCGGCCGAGAGCGTGGTCTTGCCGGTGCCGGAGAGGCCGAAGAAGATCGCGGAATCGCCGTCGGGGCCGACATTGGCCGAGCAGTGCATCGGCATCACGCCCTTTTCGGGCAGATAATAGTTCAGCGTGGTGAACACGCTCTTCTTCATCTCGCCGGCATAATAAGACCCGCCGATCAGGACGATCTTGCGGGCGAAATCGATGGCGACGACGTTCTCGGATTTGCAGCCGTGACGTTTCGGATCGGCGCGGAAGCTCGGCAGATCGATGATGGTCAGCTCCGGCACGAAGCTTGCGAGCTCCGACGCCTCGGGGCGGATCAGCAGCGTGCGGATGAACAGCGAGTGCCAGGCGAGTTCGGTGAAGACGCGGGTCTTGATCCGATGGCTCGGATCGGCGCCGCCATAAAGGTCCTGCGCGAACAGCGTCATGCCTTCGGCATGCGTGAGGAAATCAGCATAGAGCGTGGCGAACTGATCGGACGTGATCGACTGGTTGCCGGCCCACCACATGTTCTTGTCGGTGGTCGCATCGCGAACCGTGAACTTGTCCTTCGGGCTGCGGCCCGTGAACACGCCGGTGTCCGCGCACAGCGCGCCATCCGCCGAGAGCACGGCTTCGCCTGCGCTCAGCGAGTGTTGATAAAGCTGGGGCGCGCCAAAGTTCCAGTTCACGCCCTTGAGATTTTTTAAGCCGAATTTGTCGGCGCCGAAGGCACCGTTATGCACGCCCGTCTCTTGCACGAAGAACCTCCTCGAACCCGCGTATCTCGATCGCGCGAATGCCGCTAAACGCGCCTCTGTCGCGGTGGCCCTAAATATAGCCTTCCGGCTTCGGTCCGGCGACCTAATACTGATGAACGCCGCACTTGCCAAGCCGATCCCTCAGCTTTTGGTTTATTCCAGCCAAGGTGTCGGTAAGGCTTTGATCTCTATTGAGCACTTGCTGCAGCGCAGGCGTCTTCGTTGCGCTGCGTTACGCGTCTGTCCGTCGAGTTGGCAGGGAACGGGCAGGAATCGCTCTATTGTGCACTGCACAATGGGCGTCACCCACGGTCAGCGCAAACACGGTGCTTCGCTAATCCTTGGCCCTCAGTCCTTGGCCCTCGCCTCGCCCGCCAGCCTAACCAGCATCTTGCGCAATTCGGTCCCGCTGGTCACCCGTTCCGGGAAATCCAGCCGCAGCGTGGCCGCTCCGGCCTGCATGTCCATGCCATCAGGGTCGCAGCCCGTGCAGGCCCAGTCGGCGCTGCCAGCGCCGAGTAGTTTTGTCGCATAGAGGTTCATCGTCTCGCGGTGATCTTCGTTCATGTGCGCCACCGCGCCCTGCTCGGCTTGCAGTAGTTCCTCGGCATCGCCGATATCGGTCAGGAATTGCTGCGGCTTGAGGTCGATGATCCGGCCAAAGCCGGCGACCAGATGGGCGGCGGACAATACGATCCGGAAGAACGAAAAATCCTTAAATTCCACAAAGGCTTCCGCGGATGGATGGGCGTTGAGGTAGCGCCGGCGCAGGATTTCGGCCTGCTCGGGAGCAGCCTCCACCGCCCGGCCCGCCAGCATGATCCGCGCGCCTTCCAGCGGATCGCCCGCGGCGCGCTCGTCCAGCATCAGCGATACCCGGCTGTCGGCGAGGATGTTCTGGGTGTGCAGGGCCAGCCGCGAAATCAGCAGGATCGGCGAGGCGTCGGAGTGGCTGGCGACATTGACCAGGGAGCAATAGGGATCGCCGCTCGCCGTCATCAGCGTTGCCAGCGCGCCCTGGCGGCTCCGCCGCAGCAGCGAGCGGGTGAGCCTGGAAGGATCGAAATCAGCGGTCGGTTCCATGGTACTTATCCAGCCATCTTATTGCAAAAAGGGCCTTTTCTCAGCCCTTGGGGGTGCTATATGGGGTGGAACGCATTAACCGCAGAAGCGTCTGCGGAACTCGGTCACACTTCAGCCTAGCTTGCATTGCTCGTTGACCGGGTAGGAAGTCCATTTATGCGGTGGATCGCTGGATCGCCGGCTGTTTAAAGCCACTCTCTTTCGAAAGCAGGCTCATGCCCACAATCGCTTTGGTCGATGACGACCGCAACATTCTCACATCCGTCTCGATCGCGCTCGAAGCCGAAGGCTATCGCATCATGACCTATACGGATGGTGCGTCGGCGCTAGACGGTTTCCGCACCTCGCCGCCGGACCTTGCGATCCTCGACATCAAGATGCCGCGCATGGACGGCATGGAGACGCTGCGGCGGCTGCGGCAGAAATCCGATCTGCCGGTGATCTTCCTGACCTCCAAGGATGAAGAGATCGACGAATTG
Organism: uncultured Alphaproteobacteria bacterium; assembly: GCA_963847015.1. Classification (GTDB taxonomy): domain Bacteria; phylum Pseudomonadota; class Alphaproteobacteria; order Rhizobiales; family Xanthobacteraceae; genus Bradyrhizobium. Next base: position 55,818 of record CAWJYI010000019.1, read on the forward strand.
TTCGGCCTCAAGATGGGCGCCGACGATTTCATCCGCAAGCCATTCTCGCAGCGCCTGTTGGTCGAGCGCGTCAAGGCCGTGCTTCGCCGCGGCCAGCCAAAGGATCCGACCGCCGTGCCGAAGGAGCCGGATGCGCGGGCGCTGGACCGCGGCCTGCTGCGGATGGACCCGGAACGTCACACCTGCACCTGGAAGAACGAGCCGGTGACGCTGACGGTGACGGAGTTCCTGATCCTGCAGGCGCTGGCGACCCGGCCCGGCGTGGTGAAAAGCCGCAACGCGCTGATGGACGCCGCCTACGACGATCAGGTTTATGTCGACGACCGCACCATCGACAGCCACATCAAGCGGCTGCGCAAGAAGTTCAAGGTGGTGGATGACGACTTTGAGATGATCGAGACGCTGTACGGCGTCGGCTACCGCTTCAAGGAAGCTTGATCCCTCATCGGACGTTTGTTGCGCTTGTTAATGGACGCCTTTGCTAACTAACGCCTTCGCTAACTAACGCCCTGGCTTGGATAAGATGTTTGGGTGGGATACGAGAGCGGCGCGCATCGCACGATAGTCGAGACAACGGGCAGTTTTAGCCATTGCTAGATCGAACGCAGCCTGATCCAGGCCTGAAAAGCGAGGATGCTTCGGAGCCCCTCGATCAGGATCGCGTTGCCGACGACAACGCACCCGAGACGAAGGGCTGGCGGCCGCTCGGCTGGCTGCGCCGCGCCGGGCAGTTTTTCTTCGCGCTGTCCTTTTCCAGCCTCACCCGCCGCATCGTTTCGCTCAACCTCGCGGGCCTCGTCGCGCTGGTGGCGAGCATCCTCTATCTCTCGCAGTTTCGCGCCGGCCTGATCGAGGCGCGGACGCAGAGCCTGATGGTCTATGCGGAAATCATCTCGGAAGCGATCGCGGCCTCGGCGACCGTCGAAGGCAACGCCATCACCGTCGATCCCGACCGCCTGCTGGATCTGAAACCCGGCGAAAGTTACGGCGTGCCGGACGAGTATTCGGATTTCCCGATCAACCCGGAACGCGTTGCGCCGGTGCTGCGCCGGCTGATCGCGCCGACCAAGACCCGCGCCCGCATTTTCGACGGGGATGGCGGACTGATCCTCGATAGCCGCAATCTTTTCGCCCGCGGCGACGTGCTGCGCTTCGAACTGCCGCCGCCTTCGGCCAACAAGCCCAATATTATCGAGCGGGCGATCGGCTCCGCCCGCATCTGGCTCAATCGCGGCGACCTGCCGATCTACCGCGAACTCGGACCGGAGGGCGGCAAGGGCTACAAGGAAGTCGCGCAATCGCTGAACGGACAGCCAGGCAGCATGGTGCGGGTCACCGAGCGAGGCGCGGTGGTGGTCTCGGTCGCGGTTCCCGTGCAGCATTTCCGCGCCGTGCGCGGCGCGCTGATGCTGACGACGCAGGGCGACGATATCGATCACATGGTGACCGCAGAGCGCCTCGCGATCCTGAAAGTCGGCGGCGTCGCTTCCGCCGTCATGATCGTGTTGTCGTTGCTGCTCGCCAGCACCATCGCAGGTCCGGTGCGACGGCTGGCCGACGGCGCCGAGCGCGTCCGCCGCCGCATCCAGACCCGCGTGGAAATTCCCGATTTCAGCCGCCGCCGCGACGAGATCGGCCATCTCTCCGGCGCGTTGCGCGCCATGACCAACGCGCTCTATAGCCGCATCGAGGCGATCGAGATGTTCGCCGCCGACGTCGCCCATGAATTGAAGAACCCGCTGACGTCGCTGCGCTCGGCGGTGGAAACGCTGCCGCTGGCGCGCAACGAAAGCAGCCGCGCGCGGCTGCTCGAAGTGATCGAACACGACGTCAAACGGCTGGACCGGCTGATCTCCGACATTTCCGACGCCAGCCGCCTCGACGCCGAATTACAGCGGCAGGATATGGCCCCGGTCGATCTGCGCCGCCTGCTGACGACGCTGACTTCCGTCGCCAACGAAACCCGGCTCGGCCATGACGTGGCGGTCGAGGCGCGCTTCGAGGGCCGCGGCCCCCACGATACCTTCTCGGTGCCCGGCCATGATTCGCGGCTCGGACAGGTGATCTCCAATTTGCTGTCGAATGCGCAATCGTTCTCCGAGCCCGGCGGCAAGGTGCGCATCGTCTGTCGCCGCGTGCGGTCGGAAATTGAAATCGTGATCGATGACGACGGGCCGGGCATTGGCGAGGATGCGCTGGAGCGCATCTTCGAGCGATTTTATACCGACCGGCCGCATCAGGGCTTCGGCCAGAACTCCGGCCTCGGGCTGTCGATCTCCAAGCAAATCATCGAAGCGCATAGCGGTCGCATCTGGGCGGAGAACCGTGTTGGTCCCGCCGATGCCGAAGGCAAGCCGACGGTCGCAGGCGCGCGTTTCGTAGTCAGGCTGCCGACGCCATGACTGCGCAGCCAAGGACCCGGCAACCAAGCGTGCACGCCTCCGCCGTGCTGGTGGGCGATCGCGCCGTGCTGATCCGCGGACCTTCGGGTTCCGGAAAATCACGGCTGGCGTTCGATCTGATCCTTGCGGGGCGCGCAGGGCAGCTCCCGGCTACCGTTTTGGTAGGCGATGACCGTGTCCATCTCGACACAGTCGCCGGACAATTGGTGGTCCGCCCGGCGCGCGAATTGGCCGGTTTGATCGAGGTCAGGGGCCTCGGAATTCGCCGCTGCGAGCATGTCGGGGAGGCCGTGGTCGGCCTGGTCGTCGATCTGGCGGCCGGCGACGCCGAGCGGCTTCCGGCGACCGGCGCCCTCGAAATCCGCCTTAATGGTGTCTTGTTACCGCGAATTCCCGTTGGAACAGGCTATCAACCCCTTCCGCTGGTTGTCGCTGCATTAACGACAACCGAAAGTTCATCTTCTGGTAACCATTCGGCCGATTGTGTGAAGGGGTTTGGTAACCATATCAGCTCCACTATTGCGACCGGATAAGACCGGCGCCGGCTCCCATCTCTACAGCCACACTCCGGGAGATTAGCCAAGATGCCCTCTTGCGCGGGGCCTCTGGATGGTCAAAGTGGCGCGTTCGTGCGGTGCACCAAAAAGCACCCGCGAGGAGTTTACGATGATTGGTCTAGTGCTTGTGACCCATGGGCGCCTTGCCGACGAGTTCAGGGCGGCGCTCGAACACGTTATGGGTCCGCAAAAACAAATCGAAGCCATCACGATTGGAGCCGAAGACGACTCCGATTTGTGTCGAAGCGATATCATTGAAGCGGTGAACCGCGTCGACAGTGGCGACGGCGTTGCCATCCTCACTGATATGTTCGGCGGCACGCCCTCCAACCTTGCGATTTCCTGCATGAGCCGGCCGAAGGTCGAAGTGCTCGCAGGCATCAACCTTCCCATGCTGGTCAAGCTTGCCAAGGTGCGCGAGGAGCGGTCGCTTCCGGACGCCATCGCCATGGCCCAGGAAGCCGGCCGCAAATACGTCACCATCGCCAGCCGCGTCCTCGCCGGCAAATGAGCGACGAGGCCGCGCCCGAAAACGAAGTCGGGCCGAGCGTGCCTGCGGGCGCCGTTTCCCGCGAACTTCTCATCATCAACAAGCGCGGCCTGCACGCGCGGGCGTCGGCAAAGTTCGTCCAGATGGTCGAACGCTTCAATGCCGAGGTCTGGGTGACGCGCGGCAACGAAACCGTCGGCGGCACCTCGATCATGGGATTGATGATGCTGGCCGCCGGCCCCGGCACAACGGTCGTGGTCTCCGCGGTCGGCCCCGAAGCGCAGGCCGCGGTCGACGCCATCGCAGCGCTCGTCGCCGACAAGTTCAACGAAGAAGGCACGTAAGTCGCGCCAGTTCGCTTTCGCTCTTCGAGCTACGGCGGACAAGTCGCTTTGCCCAGCTTACAAATAATCAGAACGGATTCGTGACAATGCCGCCGTCGACGCGGAGCGACGCGCCGTTGGTGGCGCTCGAGGCCTTCGAGCAGACATAGCAGATCAAATTGGCGACCTCTTCCGGCGCCGCGTAGCGCTGCAGCAGCGAGGCGGGACGGCGCTCGGTGAACATGCGTGAGGTGAGGTCGTCAACGGTCGTGCCCGCGGCCTTGGCGCGCGCGGCCAGGCGAACCGGGGCCATCTCGACCCAGGTCGGACCCGGCAGCACCGAATTCACCGTGATGCTGGTCGCCTTGGTCAGTTCGGCCGCACCGCGCGCGATGACGAGTTGGGCGGCCTTCGAGAAACCGTAGTGGACCATCTCCTTGGGAATGTAGACGGCGGATTCGCTGGAGACGAACACGACGCGGCCCCACTCCTTGTGATCCAGCATCCGCTTCAGATAATGCCGCGTGAGGCGCACGCCGCTCATCACGTTGACCTCGAACATCCTGTTCCAGTCGGCATCCTCGATATCGAAAAAGCCCTTCGGCTCGTAGATGCCGAGATTGTTGACGAGGATATCGACGTCGGGGAATTGCGCCACCAGCGCGGCACAGCCGTCGGCGCCGCCGAGATCGAACGCCGCCGCATGGACCTTGGCTGACGGCGAAGCCTGCCGGATCTTTGCGATGGCTTCAGTGACGGCCGTATCCGCCCGTCCGTTGACGATCACTTCCGCGCCCATTTGCGCAAGCCCGAGCGCGGTGGCGAGCCCGATGCCGCGCGTCGAGCCGGTGACGAGCGCGGTCTTTCCGGTCAGGTCGAGATTCATGCGGCGATTCCCCAAATTGCAGTCCGCGGCCGGCGCCTATCTGGCCGGCGGCACGATGATGACGTTCCAGGCCGTGGCCGGACCCGGCCTGCCCAGAAAAAACCGGCGGGTGGTGATGACCATGCGCTCGCCATTAGCGGCATTGGCCTTCATCCACGCTTCGCATTTTTGCAGCTTCCAGTCGCCGGTCTCGCAGACGCCGATAAAGCCGGACCGTTTGGCTTCCTCGAGCGAGGTCAGACCCGATGACCAGGGCTCGTCCGGCGTCAGCGGCGCCGGATGATCGGAGCTGTAGAAGGTGATGGGCTGGCCCGTATCCATATAGGCCGCGATGACAGGCAAACGCGAATGAAAGCGCGCGTGCCAGACCTCGGTCAGTTCGCGGGCGAGTTCGGAACGCGCGCGGTAGGTCGCGCCCTCGGTGCGGTTTTGACCCAGTTCATAGGCGACGATCCTTGGCGCTGCGGCCAGCGCGGCGAGCGTGATCACCAACCAAGCGGCCGTCAGGTTGAACAGCGCGATCCGCGGCACGCGCAGCGCCGGAATCGCGACCAGCGCCAGCGGCACCAGAAAGAACAGTGGAATGCCCCAATCGGTCTTGATGTAGACCTTGAAGATCAACGCACCGATCGGCGGCCCGATCGCGAGGATGCCCTGAATGATCCAGATGTTCAGTGCCTGAGCGGTTTGTACGCTTGCATTGGCGCCGCGCGACCAGAACGGCGACGGCATCCGCCTCCGCCACGACCACGCTCCGCCAGCGACCATGCCAATGCAATCGCCGCCAGCGCCACCGGCAACGCCAGCAGCGCCAGATTATGGCCGAGATAGCCGAGCACGAGCTGAACGGTTTGCGCGAAACTCGACAGTTCATAGGTCTCGCCGGCATAGGTCAGCGGGACGAAGTTCACGCCTATCAGCCACGTGACGTGCGGGATCATCGCGACCGCAAACGTGGCAATCGCGACCCATGGCGCCGGCGAACGCAGGAACAGCAGGCGGGCGGGGTGAATCAGCGCGGCAAGGCCGACGGCGCCGATCACCGTCAGCGCCCAGTATTTGGTCATCATCGCCAGCGCGCCGGCGAGGCCGAGCCAGACGCCGGATTTCACGCTGCGCTTCTCGAACGCATCGAGATAGGCCAGCACCACGAGCGGCAGCGTGACGAGTTGCAGCAGATCGGGATTGTACTTGAAACCCTTGAAATTGAAGATCGGGTAGAGCGCGAGCATCACCACGACAAAGAACGCGCGGCGGCCGTCGACCACGCGGAGCGCGACCAGCCAGCAAATCACCAGGCTGCAACCGAGCGTCGCCATCGCCAGCGCATAGGTCGCCCAGTCCGTGACCGGAAAGATCCTGAACCAGACGCCGGTGACCCAGCCCGACAGCGGCGGATGCTTGCCATAGCCGAGCAGGAATTTCTGGCCCCAGGCAAACGCCTCTGCGACGTCCATATGAACGTCCTGCCCGGTCTTCAGATTGATCAGAACCACCGTCCACAGCACGGCGTGAACCGCGGCAAAGCCGCTCACCAGCCACAGGCCTGCCTTGCTGGCCTCGCCTGTCTTGCCTCTCTTGGGATCGGCGGCGCGCGCGCCCAGCCACGCCGCCAGCCGCCGGATGGACGGCCTCCTCCTGGTACGCGCAGCCGCGGGCAAAATTGATGCAGTCGACATGGCCCGTGCGTAGCGCGTTTTCGCCCTTTGTGGAATCAGCTTGGCGTGAACAATGCCCCTTAAAATACTGCAATAAGGTTGCCGCTTGGGATCGCGAATGCTATCCCGCGCCCCATGACAACTGCCCCTATTTCCAACATCCGCAACTTCTCCATCGTCGCCCATATCGACCATGGCAAATCGACGCTGGCCGACCGCCTGATCCAGACGACGGGCGGGCTGACGGATCGCGAAATGGCGGGCAAGGAACAGGTGCTCGATTCCATGGATATCGAGCGCGAACGCGGCATCACGATCAAGGCGCAGACCGTCCGGCTAAATTATCACGCCAAGGACGGCAAGGATTACATCTTCAACCTGATGGACACGCCGGGCCATGTCGACTTCGCCTACGAAGTCTCGCGATCGCTGGCGGCCTGCGAGGGTTCCCTTCTCGTCGTCGACGCCAGCCAGGGCGTCGAAGCGCAGACGCTGGCCAATGTCTACCACGCGCTCGACGCGGGGCACGAGATCGTGCCCGTCCTCAACAAGATCGATCTGCCGGCCGCCGAACCCGAAAAGATCAGGCAGCAAATCGAGGACGTGATCGGCATCGACGCCTCCGATGCGGTGATGATCTCGGCCAAGACCGGGCTCGGCGTTCCCGACGTGCTGGAAGCGATCGTCACGCGGCTACCGCCGCCGAAGGGCGACCGCGACGCGACACTGAAGGCACTGCTGGTCGATAGCTGGTACGACGTCTATCTCGGCGTCGTCGTTCTGATCCGCGTCGTCGACGGCGTGATGAAGAAGGGTAGCCGCATCCGCATGATGGGCACGAGCGCGGCCTATGACGTCGAGCGCGTCGGTTTCTTTACGCCGAAGATGACGCAGGTCGACGAGCTCGGTCCGGGCGAGATCGGCTTCATCACCGCCGCGATCAAGGAAGTCGCCGACACGCGCGTGGGCGACACCATCACCGACGACCGCAAGCCGGTCACCGAAATGCTGCCGGGCTTCAAGCCGGCGATCCCGGTGGTGTTCTGCGGCCTGTTCCCGGTCGATGCCGACGATTTCGAGACGCTGCGCGCGGCGATGGGCAAATTGCGGCTCAACGACGCCAGCTTCTCCTTCGAGATGGAAACATCCGCAGCGCTCGGGCTTCGGCTTCCGCTGCGGTTTTCTCGGACTGCTGCATCTGGAGATCATCCAGGAGCGGCTGAGCCGCGAGTTCGATCTCAATTTGATCGCAACCGCGCCGAGCGTGATCTACAAGATGCATTTGACCGACGGGCAGGAAATCGAAATTCACAATCCCGTCGATATGCCCGACGTGGTCAAGATAGCCGAGATCCATGAGCCGTGGATCGAAGCCACGATCCTAACGCCCGACGAATATCTCGGCAGCGTTCTGAAACTGTGCCAGGACCGCCGCGGTTCGCAGAAGGAGCTGACCTATATCGGCGCCCGCGCGATGGTGAAATACGATTTGCCGCTCAACGAAGTCGTGTTCGATTTCTACGACCGCCTGAAATCGGTCTCGAAGGGCTACGCCTCGTTCGACTATCATCTGACCGACTACAAGCCGGCCGATCTTGTGAAGATGCAGATCCTCGTCAACAACGAGCCGGTGGACGCCTTGTCCATGCTGGTGCATCGCACCCGCGCCGAGGGCCGCGGCCGCGCCATGGTCGAGAAGATGAAGGAGCTGATCCCGCCGCACATGTTCCAGATCCCGATCCAGGCTGCGATCGGCGGCAAGATCATCGCCCGCGAAACCGTCCGCGCGCTGCGCAAGGACGTCACCGCGAAATGCTACGGCGGCGACATCACGCGCAAGCGCAAGCTTCTGGAGAAGCAGAAGGAAGGCAAGAAGAAGATGCGGCAGTTCGGCAAGGTCGACATCCCGCAGGAAGCGTTCATCGCCGCGCTGAAGGTGGATAGCTGAGCCGCGCGTGCTTCAGCGCTGCCGATGCGAGTATCTGCTTTGACAAGTTTGAAACGCACCGCGATTTGAATGGCCTTTGAACGGAAGGCCGATTACGTTGCGGCGATGTCGCGCATCATGTCCGTATCGATCGTCATTCTCCTGTCGCTGCTCCCGGCGGTGACGTCAGCGGCACCGGCCAAGCGGCACGCCCCTCGTTGGCATGGCTACGGCTTCCTGCCAGGCTACCATCAGCCGGCCAACAATACCGTTCCGGTCTTTGGCGCGAGAGGAGCCGCGCGGGGCTTGCCCGACTATACCCCCTTCTATTGGTACAACGGCGATCGCTACTATTTCGGCCGTCCCGGATTTTTCCGCGGACGCTACAATGGCGGCAGTATCGGCCCATGCTGGACCCAGACGCCGATCGGGCCGATCTGGAATTGCGGGTAACAGCCCCACACATCGGCCACCGGCCGTCAGCGCACGGATTTGATTTTGGTCGACGTCCCGCAGGAAGCATTCATGCGGCGCTGAAGGTGGATAGCTGAGCAACGATCGACCGATGGCTCTCGCAGTCCGGCTTAAATGCTCAGGACATAGAATTTTGAATCGACGGCCATGACCGGAAATGCCTTGGGCAGATCGGCTTGTTGCAGTTCCTTGAAGCCTTTCTTTTCATAGAAACGATGCGCCGCCAGAAATTTGTCCGTGGTGCCGAGAAAAACCTTCGCGACGCCCCGCGCGCGGGCATGCGCTAGAAGTACGTCGAGAAGCTTTGATGCCACTCCCAGATCGCGGCCGCGAAATGAAGCAGCAACAAACATCTTGCGCAATGCAGTCTGCCCCGAACCGATATCCTTCAAGCCCACGGTTCCGACGACTTCGCCATCCGATCGAGCCACCCAAAAGCCACCAGTACCCGACTGATAGAATTCAGGAATGCTCGTGAGGTCCGGCTGATCGGCTTCCGTGATGGGAATGCCAAATTCCTGTTGCTGAATTGGCAGGATGACATTCAGAACTCCTTCCCGGTCCGCGTCAGTAAACGCAGTGATTACAATTTCCTGCATGGGTGTCCTATCCAACTCTTGCTATCAACCGGCGTAACATCTTGCGCCAGCGCCTTGGCGGCAACCCTTCCCGATCACGCCGGGCCGAACGCAACGCACAATCAGATGATCTCCGAATAAGAGGGTTGCTTTCAGCCGCATTGCGCGACGGCGGCGGATGGGTCACCATCGCGCCCCGCGTACACCAATAACATCACAAGCGCGAGGATACGCATGAGCAAGCCTTCCGGATTGAGCAAGGCCTCCGGATTCTCCTATGGCTGGGTCGTGGTCGGCGCAGGCGCGATGATGACCTGCGTAGGCTTCGGCGCGATGCTTTCGCTCGCCGTGTTCCTGCAGCCGATTTCGGAAAACATGGGCTGGTCGCGCAGCGGCGTCTCGGCGGCGGCGACCATCGATTTCCTGTGCATGGGGCTGGCGGCCTTCTTCTGGGGCGCGCTGTCCGACCGGTTCGGGACCCGCATCGTGGTTCTCGCCGGCAGCGTGCTGCTGGGCACCGGCCTCGTCGCGGCGAGCCAGGCCACCACGCTGTGGCAGTTCCAATTATCGTTCGGCGTGCTGATCGGGATTGCGGCCGGCAGTTTCTACGCACCGATGGTCGCGGTGGCGAGCGCCTGGATCGAACATCACCGCAGCCTTGCGGTTGCGCTGGTGTCGGCCGGCATGGGCGTGGCGCCGCTGACGGTGGCGCCGTCCGCAAGCTGGCTGATCACGACCTATGACTGGCGGATTGCGATGCTGGTGATCGGCATCGCATCGTGGACGCTCTTGATTCCAGCCTCGCTGCTGGTGCGCCCGGCCCCGCAGGCCGCCGCGCCTTCGACGACGGGCGGGACCGGCGCGCCGGAGGTGCAATGGACCGCGGCGCAGGCGTTCCGCACCCCGCAATTCATCACGCTGGCGCTGGCGCATTTCGCCTGCTGCGCGGCGCATTCCGGTCCGATCTTCCACATGGTGAGCTATGCGATGATCTGCGGCATCGCGCCGTTGACCGCGGTCACCGTCTACAGCCTGGCCGGCTTCTCCGGACTTGGCGGCCGTCTGCTGCTCGGCGCGATGGCCGATCGCCTCGGCGCCAAGCCGGTGCTGGTCGGCGGCCTGTTCGTGCAGGCCTTGTCGGTCGCGACCTATCTCGCGGTCGGTCAGTTGGGCGAGTTCTACGCGCTGTCCGTCGTGTTCGGCCTCGCCTATGGCGGCGTGATGCCGCTTTATGCCGTGCTGGTGCGCGAATATTTCGGGGCGCGCATCATGGGCACCGTATTCGGCGCCGTCTCCGCCTTCGCCAGCCTCGGCATGGCGCTGGGGCCGCTGGCCGGCGGATGGGTGTTCGACACCTTCCACGCCTATAGCTGGCTCTATGTCGGCTCCTTCGGCATCGGACTGGCGGCGGTCGCGGTCGCCCTGAGCTTTCCGTCGGCGAAGCGGCCGTCACAGCCCTCGCTCGATCTCGGGCACGCCGCGGCATAACGTGAATGCCGAAACGGCCGGGTCCGCCGTCTTGATCGCTGGCGGCGGATAGGCCACCATTGCGCCTGCGCCAAACAGAAAATTCAACAACGCGAGGAAGCGCATGAACAAGCATCCCGGTTTCGATCTCGTCGAGCGCGCGCGAGCGCTGCAGCCCTTGATCGCGCGCGACGCCGATGAGATCGAGCGGACGCGCCGCCTGACGCCTGCCGTGACGTCGGCCTTGATCGAAAACGGGCTTTATCGCTCACTGCTGCCGGCTAATTTCGGCGGCGCCGAGGCGCCGCTCGAAGTGTTCATGCAGATGCAGGAGGAAATCGCCAAGGCCGATGCTTCGACCGCATGGTGCCTCGGCCAGTGCAGCGTCTGCGCCATGACGGCGGCCTATCTCGATGCCGACGCGGCGAACGAGATCTTCAACGTCGCGCCCGGCATCCTCGCCTGGGGCGCGATCGCCCATGAAGTGCAGGCCGTTCCCGGCGGCTACAGGGCCAACGCGCGCTGGGACTTTGCCTCCGGTTCGCGGCAGGCGAGTTGGCTGGGGGCCCATGTCCGTGTCGTCGAGGCCGACGGCACGGCGCGCCGCAAGAAGGACGGCTCGCCGGAAATCCGCACCATCCTGTTCCCGGTAACCGATGCCACGATGTACGACGTCTGGGACGTGATCGGGCTGCGCGGCACCGGCACCGATTCCTATTCGGTCGACAATCTCTTCATCCCCGACAAATTCGCAGCGCTTCGCGACGACCCGACAGCGTTGCGCGAAAAGGGCCCGCTCTACAAAATGAGCACCAACATGGTGTTCAGCATGGGCTTTGCCGCGACCTCGCTCGGCGTCGCCCGCGCAACGCTGGATGCCGCCATCGATCTGGCCCGTGGCAAGACACCGCAAGGTCTCAAGGCGATGCGCGAGAACAACGCCGTGCAGGGATTGATCGGCCGCACCGAGGCCAGCCTGCGCGCTGCACGCGCCTATCTCTACACGACCGCGGGCGACGTCTGGCGCGATCTGTCGCGTGGCGAAGCGATCACCGAACAGCATCGCATCGCGCTGCGTATCGCCGCAACCTGGACCATCCATCAATCGGCATCCGTGGTCGACACCGCCTATCACATGGCGGGCGCGACCGCGGTGTTCGCGGCCAACAAATTCGAGCGGCGCTTTCGCGACATGCACGCCATCGCACAGCAGATTCAGGCGCGCGATACCCACTACGAGGATGCCGGCAAGACGATCCTCTCCGCCAACCTGGCCACGCCGCCGACGGCGCGCTGAGACGGGTGCAAGCAAAGTAACCTGCATTTGGTCATGCGCTCTACGGGTTCTAATTCAATCAGAGCCGATTATGCTCTAGGCTTCCGCCGATCCGGCGACTGCCCTACTCTGTCCGGCGCCAACCCAGCGATGCCCGGACACATTTGCGATGAAAAAGCCCGCGAGGAAAGCTGCCGGAAGCAGCATAGCGAAGAAACCCATTACTCATTCAGATTCCGCGGTGGCGGCCGTCTTCAATGCCTATCCCGGGCCGGTCAAAGCCAAACTGAAGGCGCTGCGCCGGCTGATCTTCGATACCGCGAAAGCCACCAAGGGCGTCGGCGCGCTGGAGGAAACCCTGAAATGGGGGCAGCCGAGCTATCTCACGGCCGAGACCAAAAGCGGCAGCACGATCCGGATCGATCGGGTGAAGGAAACGGCCGGCCAATATGCGGTCTATTTCCATTGCCAGACCAACCTGGTCGAGACGTTTCGCGAGCTCTATCCAAAACTGCGCTATGGCGGCAACCGGAGCATTCTGCTCAGCGCCGGGGAAAAACTTCCCGAAGCCGAACTGCGCCACTGCGTGGCGCTGGCGTTGACCTATCATCTGAACAATCGGAAGACGCGGCGCGAGCGCCGATAGGCGTCTGCGGCTCGATCATTGTCCGCCATGCCCGGACCCACGACGAGATCTGCAACGACGAAAATCCGCAACGACCAAATCGGCATCATTACAGCGAAATGACGCAATTTACCTAGAACGGAAGTCGCCGTTCGCGTAACATGGTCCCCTTTTCAAGGCCACGCCGTTTTCCGATAGCTCGCCGTTAAGACCGAACCGGATCGACCCTTAAAATTTTTGAACGCCCCTCTTGAAACCAAAGGCCGGTTTTTTTACTTTTTCCCGCCATCGCGGGATGGCGTCCCCGATGCCGGAACGGGTCAGGGACTTGAGACGGGCACCGGCTGTGTCCGGTGCCGCTCGTACCCATTTTGCTCTTTGGAGTATCTGGCTATGCGACGTTCCCTCTCGCTTTTCAAATTCCAGCGCCGGAAATCGAGGAGACGCCTGCACCGGAAACCATGAGCAGCCATGGCTGATCGGGATGCCTTATCAATTCCCCGTTTTTGAAGTGATGTTGGCGAAGCGTGGCCGAAAAACATGGCGTTGGCGCGTGTGCACGACAGAAGGGCGCGTTGTCATGCAGGGTTCGGAACGCAGCCGACCTGCGGCGAAATACTCTGCTGACAGGGCGCTCTTCCTGCTGCTTCTGTCGACGCGATATCAATCGCTTCGGCTGAGCATGCCTCCGCCATAGCGCGATGATTGTTTGCGTAGGCGGTGGCCGTTGCGAGCAATGTCGACGGCCCGCGAAACCGCGCCGGCAACTTTCAGCGACCTCAATGTGAAAACATCGCGAAACTTGTTTTCGGCGACGTCGGTCCGCTCGCCGTGGGTGCACGGCCCCCGGCGTGGAGCTTTGGGTGGCACGTGTCAGGTAGCGCTGCTTACGCACAGCAACCTTTCGTTTTGAACCGCGGCCGCCTTTCGCAGCTGCGAGGGTGCCAGCGTCAGGCTGTCTGCTCAGGAACGATCAACAGTCGGGAAAGTTATATTGATGTGCCGGGTCTCGCCGGCACCTCTGTGTGTGAATGGACCGGCGCCTTGGCGCCGGGGGGCTTCCTGTCGTTGCGTTAGTGAGGGAAGCATGAGCGCCATGGAGCAGACGAGATATCGCCAATCGTTGGGTTCGAATGCGTTGGCGTTCGACGAACGCCGAAGGGATTTGCAGCCCGCACCGTCAACGGATTCCTTTGCAACGGATTCCCCTGCAGATGATCCCATTCCATTGTTTCTGTCCGATCTCAGGGATCAGCCTGATCCGCGGGAGCTTGCGCCTGCTCGCAGAAACACAAGACAACCAATAAGACAGCCAACAAGGCAACGAACAATAAGACGGACCAGCATCCTCGCGCCGATCGCGGCGGGAGGAATGGTGATTTCGGCGTTCGCGATCATGGTCGCGGTATTTAATTCCGATGTCACGCGCGCCCTTATCGACAAAGCAACGGCATTCATGGCCGGCGCGGCCGGAGGGCCGTCAGCGGTGCAGGCCGCCACGAACCAACCGGCTGCGCGCCAACTGAAGGATGATCCGGCTCGCGTATCGGACCCAGGGACGCGGGCAACCGGCAATACGAGCGTACCGCGATCGGAAACAGCGAGCCGCGAGGATATGGCACGCGACGAGCGCGCCGCGCTACAGAATCGAGGCTCCGGCCCCACGTACAGGGAATGAAGGCGCTGCGCCGCCGTCGAAAACGCTCGATGCCGAAACGTCGGCGGCGCTGATGACACGCGCGAGGAGTCTGCTGGCGCTCGGCGACATCGCCGCGGCGCGATTGCTGCTTGAACGCGCCGCCAATGCGCGGGACGCAAACGGCGGCTTTTCTGCTGGCACGGACCTATGATCCGGCTGTGCTCGGCGTGCGCGATACGCGAAGCGTCACATCCGACCCTACGATGGCGCGCGACTGGTACCGCAAGGCGGCCAGCTTTGGTTCAAAGGATGCGCAACAGCGTCTCACTCAATTTCAAAACTAATTTATACATCTCGGGAGGATTCCGTGCGTCAGTACCTCAAAATTTTTGCCACTGTCATCATGATGGCTTCCGGCGTTGCGGCTCATGCTGGACAGATTGACTATGACCCGGCCAAAGTCAGCGACAGCCTGAAGGCGATCTTCAAGTTCGGCTCAGTCTCGACCAGGAATGCGCTCAACGCCAACACGGTCACGCTGCTTACCGGCACGATCGGTGGCACCTATGTGCAGTTCGGTGCCGACCTCGCTTCCGTGCTCGACGACGACGGTAAACTGCGCGTCCTCCCGATCATCGGCCGAGGTTCGGTGCAGGGCGCCGCCGACATCCTTTTCCTGAAGGGCGTCGATCTCGGCATCGTGCGCGCCGACACGCTCGACTACCTCGAGAGGAAGGGCTTCGCCAAAGATCTGAAGAAGCAGTTCACCTATGTGACCAAGCTCTACAATGAGGAGATGCAGGTCATCGCCCCAAATGCCATCAAGAGCCTGAACGATCTCGAAGGCAAGACAGTGAGCGTCGACCTGCCCGATGGCGGCACATTTATGACTGCACTGACGGTTTTCGAGCGGCTCGGGATCGAGGCGAACTTCGTCTATGTCGAGCAGCGGATCGCGATGGAAAAATTGAAGAAGGGCGACCTCGACGCCGTCATCGTGGTTGGCGGCAAGCCGTATTCGTCCGTCGCCCATTTCAACAATGACGGCCGCTTTCATCTCGCTGCGGTGGACTATTCGAAGGCCCTGCAGAGCGATTATCTCCCGGCGACGCTGACTTCGAACGACTATCCGAACCTCGTTCCCGAGGGGGAAACGGTGGACACGATCGCAGTGCCGGCGGTGCTTGCAGCGTATAATTGGCCACCCAACACTGAACGCAGCCGCAAGCTTGCCCTGTTCGTTGACGCCTTCTTCAACAAATTCACCGCTTTGCAGAACCCGCCCTTTCATCCCAAGTGGAAGGAGGTCTCCCTGCCGGCACCGCTCCCCGGCTGGAATCGCCTGCCGCTCGCGCAGCAATGGCTCGACAAACACGGCATCGAGCCGGTAAGGCGGCAACGCTTTGAGGCATTCCTGCAAGAGAACCCGGCCGCCGCCAACATCCAGTCGGAAGGCGACAAGGAAGCACTCTTCCGGAAATTCGATGCCTGGGAGACCGGAAGGAACGCACAGGCGCAGGATAACTCGCAGGAGGGATCCAGAAGGTTCGCGACCGCGACCATGCCTCCCAATCCGCAACGCGAACTGTCCCTCCACGCCACCCGCCCCGCCGATCGCAGGTTACAAGACGGGTACCTGGTACCCCGACCGGGCAAGGTGCGGTGACCGAATGCGAACATGGCCTCGACCATGCCGGTCCGGACGCCTGCAACCGGGCAAGCGAGGAAGCCTGGCGGAACCCGTCCCCCGCGGCCATTCCGCCCCCCGGCGCCGCGCAAGGCATCTCAACTACCGATCATCCGTCCAGCAGTTTCCCTGGGCCTCTCCTGAGATAACGTAAGCGCTGCGATCGCGACATTGATCGCCAGGCCGATGGCGCACAGCATCGAGCGCGGTAGATATCGCAGGGTCGGGCAAAGCGACTTGTCCGCCGTAGCTCGAAGAGCGAAGGCGGAAGCGTGCCCACAATTCGAGTCGCGATCGGGAGTGCACGGCGCAAGCGCGCCTTGGCCCACCCTACGGCGGCGCCGTGCTGCGACAAAATAACCCGACCAGGCAAATCACCAAAAACCTGTCCAGCCCCTCCGACAAAAATATTCCGCTTAACCTGTCGGGCAAATCAGCGCTACCAGCTCGCCCCGTCCTTTCCCGGCAGAGGGGCGTATCGCGATCGTCACGAAACGCGGGAGGGGATGCGGTGGACGCGGCGGCGTCGGCGCGCAAAATGATCGCAGGGCGAGTCTCTCGTGAGCGGTTCACGGCGCGCAAGACGAACGACGCCAAAGCGTACGGCAAAACCGTGTGGTCCCGACACCCGTTGCTGGTGTCAAGCTGCCGGTGGCGCGTTCGATCCAACCGGATCGGTCCCGCCATCAAGCCGGCAGCGACGGTGACAAGACGAATTCGTCGCCGAGGAGATCACGGCATAAGCCGTAAAACCATTGCGCAGGGAATGCCGGATTGCCTCCGCTGAACCTGTTTGCTCGTGTGCGCAGTTCCTTGCGCATTTCGCACACGAGACCGCGGGTGCAGCGCGCACCCGGCATTCCCTGCTCCCTCGTTCTTCTCGAGAGGGAACGGTGTCCGTTAGCTAGAACTCAGGCAATACCTGCCGTGAGAATGCGCAGGCGCGGCTGTGCCACAACATCATGTTGCCCCGGACAGGTGAGCCAACCCGATAGTGATCCCGTCATCGATCTCGACGACCTTACGCCACCAGCGCCGCTTCGCCTTCCGGCCCGATGCCGCGCTGTACCTTCAGCAGGCTGACGATCTCGGCATTGGGCCGCGCGCGGCTGAACAGAAAGCCCTGCCCTTCCTGGCAACCTTCGTTGCGCAGGCAGTTCAATTCAGCCTCGGTCTCGACGCCTTCTGCGGTGATCGTGACACCGAGGCCCTTGCCCAGGCTGACGATCGCACGCACGATCGCTTGCGCATCGCGATTGGCGCCGAGGTCGCGCACAAAGGATTGGTCGATCTTGATCTTGTCGAACGGAAAGCTTCGCAAATAGCTCAAGCTGGAATAGCCGGTGCCGAAATCGTCCATCGAGATGCGGATGCCGAGCGAGCGCAGCGCATGCAGCGTCGCCAGCACTTCGGCGCTCTTTTCCAGCAGCAGCGTCTCGGTGATTTCGAACTCCAGCCGCCGGGCCGGCAAACCGGATTGCTTCAGCGTCTCCATCACCGTCGACAGGAAATTGCCGACGCGGAACTGCAGCGGCGACAGATTGACGGCGACGCGGACATCGTCCGGCCATTGTGCGGCATCCATGCAGGCGCGTCGCAGCATCAAGGCGCCGATGGCGTTGATCAGGCCGGTCTCTTCGGCGACCGGGATGAACTCGCCGGGAGAAATCATGCCGCGGTCGGGATGCGGCCAGCGCACCAACGCCTCGAAACCGGTGATGCGCCCGGTGGAGAGGTCGACCAGCGGCTGGTAATATGGCCGCAGCACATCGTTCTGGATCGCGTCGCGCAAATCGATCTCGATCTTGCGGCGGGCCTGGGCGCGCGCGTCCATCTCGGCTTCGAAGAAGGAGAAGGTGCCGCGGAAATCGTTCTTGGCGCGCGACAACGCCATGTCGGCATTCTTCAGGAGTTTTTCGGACTCATCGCCGTCGCCTGGCGACATCGCGATCCCGATGGTGGCGCCGATCACGACGGAGTGGCTGTCGAGCAGATAGGGCTCGCCGACCGCTTCCAGAAGGCGCCGCGCCAGCAACACCGTGTCTTCGGGACGCGTCACGCCCCGTTGCACGATCGCGAATTCGTCGGAGTTGAGGCGCGCCAACACGTCTTCTTCGCGCAGCGTCGAACGCAACCGCTTGGCAACGCCGCGCAACAATTTGTCGCCGACGCCGTGGCCGAGCGTATCGTTGACCGCCTTGAAACTGTCGAGACCGAGCACCAGCAACGCCACCTGCTCGGCGCTGCGCCTGGTGTGCAGCAGAATATCGTCCATCTGCTGGCGCAACAAATTGCGGTTCGGCAGCCCGGTCAAACCGTCATGCTGAGCCATGAAGGCAAGCCGCGCCTCGGCGCGCTTGCGCTCGGTGATGTCCATCAGCGCCAGCAGCATCGCCGGCCGATCGCCATAGACGAGCTGCCGCGAATAGACCGCGAGATCGATCAACGTGCCGTCGGCCCTGACGTGCTTCCAGGTCCGCCCGGTCTGCTCGTCACCGGAACGGTCGCCGGTCCATGGCAGTTCGGAATCGAAGGCCTGCAAACCGCGAATCGTCAGCTTCTCGAATTCCGTGCGGCTGTAGCCGTAATGCGCAATTGCGGCGTCGTTGACGCCGAGGATCAGTTCGCCATCCAGCGCGCAGACGATCATCGGCACCGGATTGCTGTCGAACAACAGCCGGAACGACGCCTCGCGCTGCTTCAGTTCGGTGATGTCGACGCGCAGGCCGACAACGCCGCCATCCTCGGTCAACCGCTCCTCGATCAGGATGACGCGGCCATCGGCCAGCGTCTGTTCATGCCGTTCGCCAGGCTGATGGAGCTTTGTCAGCCGCTCGGCGATCCATTCTTCCTCGCGACCGATCGCTTCCGGATAATCGCCGCGCTCGACGCCGATGCGGATGGTGTCCTGCAGCCGCGCGCCCGGCTTGAACAGGTCGGAACTGCGGTTGTAGATCTCCGAATATTTCTTGTTCCAGAGAATGTAGCGGCCTTCGGCGTCGAGAAACACGATGCCCTGCGGCAGGATGTCGATCGCCTCGCGCAACCGCTCATGCGATTTGCGTGCCTCGGCAATCGCCGTCTCGGCCTCGGCGCGCGCGCGCACCGTCTCGCCGCGATCTGCGGAAGCAGGCTTGCGGCGGCGCGCAGCGCAAAATCTCTGGATCAGGTTTTGCCGGCCGGCCGGAGAAGCGGACCATCGCTGCCCGCTTCGGTTTCCTGATTTTATTTGGCCTTCGCTTCGGCATTGCTACGCCTCACCCGCATTCTGCGTGAGGTGTTCTCCGATAAGTATCTGAAAAAATGGTGTCTCTTGCCGGGCAATCCCACGCGCACCTCGAATTCGTGCTGCCTGTAAAGACGGCTTACTCACGCCATGCGTGTGCACTGTCGCCATAGGCCGCAATTACATCGGGCAAAACCACATGGCGCATGCGGCGGACCTGCGATGCGCGTCCCAAATGCACAATGAATGTGCGAAACGGCGCGTTCGCGCACGAAAATTCGCCAATGATCGGCAGGGTTATCGAACGATTAAAAATGCCGGAGATATCAGCGTGATTTACACCAGCGCAGTCGCTGCGGCCTGCGCTTCGGGCACGACGTCGTGATCGTAGAGGCGTTTGCGGAATGCCGCATGCGCGGCGATCTCGGCGTCGCGCACGCCAAGATCGGCGTAGGACGAGTCGTAGCGCATGCCGTTCTCGCGCGCACCACGCTGGACCGCGGCCACCCGTTCGCGACGCAGGCGTTCATAGGCCAGCAGCGCCGCCGGCACATTGGCGCGCTCCGCACCCGACAAGATCGTCGCCAGCGCCATGCCGTCCTCGATCGACTGATTGGCGCCCTGGCCGAGATGCGGAAGCATCGGATGCGCGGCATCGCCGAGCAGCGTCAGCCGGCCTTTGGTCCAGGCCGGCAGCGGCTCGCGATCGTAGAGCGCCCAGCGGAATGTCTTCTGAACCTGGCTCAACAAGGTGCCGATGCGCGGATCCCACCCTTCGAACTCGCGGCGAAGGATGTCGGGATCGCCGGGCGCCGACCATGATTCCTTCATCTCGGCGTCCGCCGGGACGAAGCCGACATAATTGATGAGTTCGCCTGATCGCACCGGAAAGGTGAGAAAATGTTTTGCCTTGCCGAGCCACATCAGCCAGCGATCGGTCGGCCAGTGCGGCACGAGCTGATGCGCCAGCACACCGCGATAGGCGACGGAGCCATGGAAGACCGGACGCGACGGCGGCGCGGCATAATGCCGAAGCTCGGAGTGAATACCGTCCGCGGCAATGACGATGTCGGCTTCGGCGACCGCGCCGTTGGCGAACGACACGCGCGCAACCTCGCCGGCCTGCTCAAAACCAACGCCGCGATATCCCGTATGCACCACGCCCGGCGGCAGCGCGGCGGCCAGCATCTCGACGAGATCGGCGCGGTGCATGCCGAATGTCGCGTTCCAGCCGGAGGAGTCGGTGACCTGAACCGGGGCAATCGGCGCGCCGTCATGGCGGAAATAATGCGAGCCGGTGCCGACCCTGGCGCCGCGCGCTTCAACGGACGGCCCGAGCCCCACCCGCTGCAACTGGCGGACACTGTTCGGCGTCAAAAACACCCCGGCCCCGATTTCACCGAGCGCGGGGGCTTGCTCGTATACCCTGACATTGAAGTCATGGGCAATCAGCGCGTTGGCGGCGAACAACCCGCCAATTCCGCCGCCGACAACGATAATCTCGGGCCGCTTGCTCTGCATCGTTTCATCCATCGTACCAAAGGCCGCGCCAAAAAAGCTTCGGAAGCCCGACTGTTTCAAGCTATCCTCCCTTGCAGCAAACACCAAGCCGCCGTCGCCGACACCGCAAGAGCTGACGGACAGACAAGCGACCGCGGGAGGATTTTCGATGCGCGCATCCATGCCAAGCACGCGCCGCTATTTTGCGGCATTGACGATGGCTCTCGCCTTGTCGGCGCATTTGCACGCCTCCGCGCGTGCCGGCGATTATCCCGATCGCACCGTGAAAATTATCGTGCCCTTCCCCGCGGGCGGAACGGCCGATGCCGTGCCCCGGATTGTCGCGGATTGGCTGTCGCGCAAGTGGAACCAGCCGGTGGTCATCGAGAACCGTACAGGTGCGGCCGGAAATATCGGTTCCGAGCAGGTCTACCATTCGGATCCGGACGGCTACACCCTGCTCTCATCACCGCCGCCGCCGCTTGTGATCAATCACAATCTGTACCCGAAGCTCGGCTTCGATCCGACCAAATTCGAGCCGATCATCGTGATGGCGCAGGTGCCGAACGCACTGATCGTCAATCCGGACAGCGTCAAGGCTTCAAGCGTGGCAGAGCTGATCGAATATCTGAAGACCAATTCCGACAAGATCATCTGCGCCACGCAAGGCAACGGCACCACCTCGCATATGACGTCCGAACTGTTTCAGATGATGGCCAAGGTGAAGCTGCGTCACATTCCCTATCGCGGCTCTGCGCCGGCTTTGCAGGGTCTTGTCGCCGGCGACGTCGACGTGATGTTCGACAATCTCGGCGTCTCGTTGCCGCTGGTCCAGGCCGGCAAGCTGAAATTGCTCGCGGTAGCATCGTCGAGCCGCCTGCCGGCGTTGCCCGACGTGCCGACCATCGCCGAGACTCTCCCCGGCTTCGAAGCCGTCGCCTGGTACGGCATCGTGGCGCCGCCGAAAACGCCCAAGGAGATCACCGCCAAGATCAACGCCGATGTGAACGAGGCGTTACGCCAGCCCCAGGTTCAGGATCTCCTGCGCAAACTATCCGCCGGGGTTTTCGGCGGCTCCGTCGAGAAGACCTCCAGCTACATGCAGCAGGAGATCGATCGATGGGGCGCGGTGATCAAATCGGCCAACATCGCGTTGCCGTGAAGCCGGCGTCGCCGGGCTGTGTGGAGATGGTGTGGGCAGATCAAGCAATTGCGATTGCCGCATCTGTCCGGCCCTGCCTGTTCCATGCTAGGCTTGAAGCGACAGAGTGATCCGATGACCCCCCGCAAGATTCTGATCCCGTTTCTGATCCCGCTTCTGATTTCGGTGGCCCTCGCCAACGCGAGTGTTGCGTGGGCGCAGGACAAGGGCTCCGTCGACCTAAAGCCGCTGCCGCCGCTCGCCAACCCCAACGATCCCAAGATCGGCGCCAAGGAGCTGTTCGGCCGAAAAGTGCTGCCGGCGGCAATGCCGACGCAGGTGCTCGGCTTCTACGCCCATGGCTGCATCGCAGGCGCGGAAGGCCTGCCGATCAATGGCGACACCTGGCAGGTGATGCGGCTGTCGCGCAACCGGTACTGGGCGCATCCCAACATGATCGCGCTGGTGAAGCGGCTGTCACAAAAGGCGCACAAGGACGCCGGCTGGCCCGGCATTCTGGTCGGCGACATGTCGCAGCCGCGCGGCGGCCCGATGTTCACCGGGCATGCCAGCCATCAGGTCGGGCTCGACGCCGACATCTGGCTGACGCCGATGCCGAACCGCCAATTGTCGCGCAACGAGCGCGAGGAAATGTCGGCGGTCATGATGGTGCGCGACGACCGGCTCGATGTCGATCCCAAGGTCTTCACGCCGGGTCATCTCGCGATCATTCGCGATGCCGCACAGGAGCCGGCCGTGCAGCGCATCTTCGTCAATGCGGCGATCAAGAAGGCGCTGTGCCGCGAAGCCAAAGGCGATCGCAGCTGGCTGTCGAAGGTGCGGCCGATGTACGGCCACGACTATCACTTCCACATCCGCATCAAATGCCCGCCCGGCGCCGGCGAATGCGAGCACCAGCCTGATCCGGCGGACGGTGAAGGCTGCAGCACCGGCGACCTCGCTTTCTGGTTCAAGGATTCGACCCTCCATCCGAAACCGCCGGCCATACCGCCGAAACCGAAGCCGCCGATGACGATGGCGTCGTTGCCACCGGCCTGCAAGGCGGTGCTGGCCGCGCCGGACGCAAAGCAATAGCCATCTTGCCAGGGACTATCCCCGTGAGCGCAAAATGCGCTAATATCAGGCGTCGCAGCGCCGTAAGCGCGCGTCAAAACGGGGACGACGGTCCCGAACTCTCATTGAATCAACAAGCCAGCAGTGCGCGGCATCCCCGTGCGCGCGTGGCATTGCGAGGACCGCATGCGCATCAGTGCACGTAACCAGATCAAGGGCACCGTCGTCGAAGTCAAGAAGGGCGCGACCACCTCGCATGTCCGCGTCGATATCGGCGGCGGCCAGGTCGTCACCTCGTCGATCACCAATGAGGCGGTCGACGATCTCGGCATCAAGGCTGGCGGCAAGGTCATCGTCGTCGTCAAGGCTTCCGACGTCATGATCGCGGTGGACTGACATGCGCGCATCATTTCTCATCGCGCTGGCATTGCTCGGCGCCGCCCCCGCATGGGCTGCGGAAGAACCGAGCGGCTGCGACAAGTTCAAATGGCCGATCGATCGCGAGCGCGCGGCGCTGACTGCGCCGGATCGCGCCAAACTGGCCTCGGGCGGCGAACTCGCCGCATTGCCGTCCGCAGGCGTGACGCTCGCGCTGGTCGCCCCCACTGAGGCCAAGCTGCCGACGCCGCCTGAGCGCGCGCCCAAGGAAGGCACCTTTGCCGGCTTCGCCAGTATCAAGGCTGCGCCCAAAGCGGGCCTTTACACCATCAGCCTGTCCACCGGCGGTTGGGTCGACGTGGTGCAGGACGGCCATTTTCTAAAGCCAAAAGCCTTCAGCGGCGCCACCGATTGCGACGGCATCCGCAAGACCATGAAATACGAGCTTTCGGCGAGCCCGTTGGTGCTGCAGATCAGCGGGACCAAGGAAAACGCGATCTCGATCGCGATCCTGCCGACCGAATAGAGGTGGCCGGATAGGAGTGGCGGTGGCCGGGTAGACAAAGGGTCACCTTTACCCGGCCTGTCAGCCTGTTATGGTTTGCACTGCGATATCCCGATCGACCGTAAGTCCTTTGGGGTCCCCGGAACAGCGCTTCCGCCTGTCGCGTCCCAGAACCAACCAACGCCGGATTGCGTGCGCGAACAGCGCGGCTCGCAAGAACGCACGGAGCGCTATCATGTATCGTCTCGCCGGAATTTTTGTCGCCTTCGCTGTCCTGCTCGGAGCGGCCCATTCGCCCGCCGCCGCGCAGGACAAGACCATCACGGTCTTTGCGGCAGCCTCGATGAAGAACGCGCTCGACGACATCGACGCCGCCTATACCGCCAAGACCGGCGTCAAGGTTACCGTGAGCTATGCCGCAAGTTCGGCGCTCGCCAAGCAGATCGAACAGGGCGCGCCGGCCGACGTGTTCATCTCCGCCGACACCGACTGGATGGATTATGCGACGGCTAAGAAGAACATCAATGAGCCGACCCGGGTCAATCTGCTCGGCAACACCATCGTGCTGATCGCGCCGAAAGATTCCAAGATCGAGAACGTCAACATCGGTCCCGGCTTCGACCTCGCCAAACTTGCCGGCGACGGCAAGATCGCCACCGGCGACGTCAAGGCGGTGCCGGTCGGCAAATACGCCAAGGCGGCATTGGAGAAACTCGGGTCATGGCAGGCCGCGGAGCCGAAATTCGCGATGGCGGAAAGCGTGCGCGCTGCGCTGACGCTGGTGGCGCGCGGCGAAGCGGCACTCGGCATCGTCTATTCCACCGACGCCAAGGTCGAACCCGGCGTCAAGATCGTCGGCACCTTCCCGGCCGATTCCCATCCGGCGATCATCTATCCCGTCGCGGCGACGACGACCGCGAAGCCGGAGACATCGGACTATCTCGCCTTCCTGCGTTCGACCGCGGCAAAAACCATCCTCGAGAAATACGGCTTCAAGTTCCTGGTCAGCCCGACCACCTGATGTTCGATATCTCGCCGACCGAATGGACGGCGATCTTGCTCTCGCTGCGGGTCGCCATCATCGCAACGCTGGTAGCGACGCCATTCGGCATCGCGCTGGCGTGGCTGCTGGCGCGTCGCGATTTTTGGGGCAAGTCCGTGCTCGACGCGGTGGTGCACCTGCCGCTGGTGTTGCCGCCGGTCGTGACCGGTTATCTGCTGCTGCTCACCTTTGGGCGGCGTGGCCTTGTCGGCGCGTGGCTGGCCGATCATCTCGGCATCGTGTTCGCGTTTCGCTGGACCGGCGCTGCGCTCGCCTGCGGCGTGATGTCGTTTCCATTGCTGGTGCGGCCGATCCGCCTGTCGATCGAGGCGATTGACCGCCGGCTGGAACAGGCGGCGGGGACGCTCGGCGCAGCACCCTGGCAGGTATTTGCGACCGTGACGCTGCCGCTGGCGCTGCCCGGCGTATTGGCCGGCATGGTGCTCGGCTTCGCCAAGGCAATCGGCGAGTTCGGCGCCACGATTACCTTCGTCTCCAACATTCCCGGCGAAACCCAAACCATTTCCTCGGCGATCTATTCGCTGATCCAGACCCCCGACGGCGATAGCGCCGCGGCACGGCTGGTGCTCATTTCCATCGTGATTGCGATGGGCGCGCTCATTGCGTCGGAGTGGTTCGCCCGGCGCGCCACCAAGCGCCTGCACGGGAACTGACCATGCTGCGCGTCGACATCACCAAACAGCTCGGCGAATTCTCGCTGCAAGCCTCGTTCGAAAGCGAGGGCCGCGTCACCGGCCTGTTCGGCGCGTCCGGCGCCGGCAAGACCTCGCTGATCAACATGATCGCGGGGTTGCTGCGGCCCGATCGCGGCAGCATCGCGATCGACGGCGAAACGCTCGACGACACCTCGGCGCATGTGCACGTGCCGCCGCACCGGCGCCGCATCGGCTATGTATTCCAGGACGCGCGGCTGTTTCCGCATCTCGACGTGCGGCAGAATCTCGACTACGGGCGGCGCATGAACCGTCTCGCTGAAGATCCCGCACAACGCAAGCGCGTCACCGATCTGCTTGATATCGGCGGCCTGCTGGATCGCCGTCCCGGAAAACTCTCCGGCGGCGAACGCCAGCGCGTCGCGCTCGGCCGCGCATTGCTGTCGAAGCCGCGCTTGTTGCTGCTCGACGAGCCCCTGGGCTCGCTCGACGAGGGCCGCAAGGTCGAAATCCTGCCCTATCTGGTGCGGCTGCGCGACGAGGCCGGCATCCCCATGGTCTATGTCAGCCACGACGCAGCCGAACTGCGTCAGTTGGCGACGCAGATCGTGATGCTGCGGCAAGGACGGGTCACCGCGCTCGGCGGCGTCAAGGTGCTGACGTAACCGATCAAGCGACGCCGGCGAGAGACGCCGGAAGTGGCCCGCCTATTCCGGAACGATACGAACCGCGCCACGGGCGGCGCTCGTCGTCAACGCCGCGTAGGCCTTGAGCGCCATCGTTACCTTGCGGGGCCGCTTGCCGGGTTTCCAGGCGTCCGACTTGCGCGCCAGCATGGCTTCGCGGCGGCGGGCCAGCGTGGCGTCATCGACCAGCAGACTGATCGAACGCGCGGGAATATCGATCTTGATGCGATCGCCCTCCTCTACCAGTCCGATCAAGCCGCCTTCGGCCGCTTCCGGCGAGACGTGCCCGATCGAAAGCCCCGACGATCCACCGGAGAAGCGGCCATCGGTGACCAAGGCGCAAACCTTTCCGAGCCCTTTCGATTTCAGGTAGCTGGTCGGATAAAGCATTTCCTGCATGCCGGGACCGCCGCGCGGACCTTCGTAGCGGATCAGGACGACGTCGCCGGCCTTGATCTTGCCGCCGAGAATGGCCTCGACCGCAGCATCCTGGCTTTCAAATATCCGCGACGGCCCCTCGAATTTCAGAATGCTCTCATCGACACCTGTGGTCTTCACGATGCAGCCGTCCACGGCCAGATTGCCGGACAGCACCGCGAGGCCGCCGTCCTTTGAATAAGCGTGCTCGGTGTCGCGGATGCAGCCTGTCGCGCGGTCGGTATCGAGCTCCTCGAACCGGCGCTCCTGGCTGAACGCAACCTGCGTCGGCACGTTGCCCGGCGCCGCCATGAAGAACTTGCGGACGCTCTCGCTCTTGGTGCGGACGATGTCCCAACGGCCCAGCGCATCCTCCAGCGACTTGCTGTGAACCATCGGGAGCCCGCGGTTGAGCAAATTGGCGCGATCGAGCTCGCCGAGAATGGCCATCACGCCGCCGGCGCGGTGAACATCCTCCAAATGCACGTCCGGCACCGAGGGCGCCACCTTGCAAATCACCGGCACCCGGCGGGAAAGCCGGTCGATATCCTGCATCGTGAAGGGGATGCCGCCTTCGTAGGCGGCCGCCAGCAGATGCAGCACCGTGTTGGTCGATCCGCCCATCGCGATATCGAGCGTCATGGCGTTCTCGAACGCCTTGAAGTTTGCGATCGTCCGCGGCAAGGCGGTTTCGTCGCCCTGCTCGTAATAGCGGCGGGCGAGGTCGACGATCAGATGCCCGGCTTCGACAAACAATCCTTTCCGGTCGGCATGCGTCGCCAGCACGGAGCCATTGCCCGGCAAGGCCAGACCCAGCGCCTCGGTGAGGCAGTTCATCGAATTGGCCGTGAACATCCCCGAGCACGATCCGCAGGTCGGACACGCGGACCGCTCGATGACCTCAACCTCGGCATCGCTGACGGAGGTGTCGGCAGCCGCGACCATGGCGTCGATCAGATCGACCGACCGGATCTTGCCCTTGATGTTGACCTTGCCCGATTCCATCGGACCGCCGGAGACGAACACGGTCGGAATGTTGATCCGCAGTGCCGCCATCAGCATGCCCGGCGTGATCTTGTCGCAATTGGAAATGCACACCATGGCGTCGGCGCAATGCGCGTTGACCATGTATTCGACGCTGTCGGCGATGATTTCGCGCGACGGCAGGCTGTAGAGCATGCCGTCATGGCCCATCGCGATGCCGTCATCCACCGCGATGGTATTGAACTCCTTGGCGACGCCGCCGGCGGTTTCGATCTCACGCGCGACGAGCTGGCCGAGGTCCTTGAGATGAACATGGCCGGGCACGAACTGCGTGAACGAATTGACCACCGCAATAATCGGCTTGCCGAAATCCTCGTTTTTCATACCCGTAGCGCGCCAGAGGCCGCGGGCGCCCGCCATGTTGCGGCCGTGAGTTGTGGTTCTGGAGCGGTAGGCGGGCATGGTCTATCCTTTTGAATTGTCGGAATGATCTTCTAGACCGAAGGCGCTGTCGATTGAACACCGCCTGACGCAAAGCCACTATGCAACTGCCCACCCAATGCAGGCCGCAGCGAGACGGCGAAGCTGCGTCGATTGGTGAGGCAGATCGCGTTGTTGCGCTCGGCCGGCATCACGGTGCCGCGGGGTGCTCGGCGGGTACTTCCTGGATCGTCATTTCGCGGTACACCCGTTCAAAATCTGCTAAGGGTGGATTTGCGGCCTGGGAAAGTGAACCGTGCGGATTGCTGGCTGGTTTCTGTTACTCATCGGATTATTGCTGTGCGCCTCGGTCGTCTGGGCAACGCTCGGATTTCTGTTGATGGGCGTCGGCCTGGTGTCGCTGCAAGCGGCCGAGCGAAATCGACGGCGGGTACGGCATGCGGTGGCGGCCGGTGCCGAACGCCCCGATATGCCGTTGGAAGCGGTGGCGGCGCCTCGGACAATAGAGCCTGCTCTTCGCCGGGAGCCCGTACTTGCTCCGGCTCGGGAAGCCGCTCGAAGGGCAGACCCTGCGCGGCCGCGATTTGAGCAACGCGTATGAGCCGCGACATGACAAGTCCGCTCCTGCCCAACTTTCCTATGACAGGGAGGCGTGGCATCATCTGATCGAGCGAGATCCCGATCTTGCGCAATTGGCCGCGGTGCTGGCCGACTACGGCCAGCCATATGTCGACGAGTTGGCGGCGCGCTATCTGATGGACCCGGACAAGAGCCGTCTCGGCGGGATCGTGGACGGAATCATCGCGAAAGCGGGACGAGATGTTCCAGTGCCGCCGGCAGGCAAATTGCCGGCCGCAAGCAAGCCGTGGATCGTTCCGGTTCAGGTGCCGGAAGTGGCGAGCCCGCGCGATGTTCAAGCACCCAGCGCCTCCTCTGCGCCGGCGGAGGCACCGCAATTAACGGAAACGGAAGCTTCCATGATCGCAGCCACCGCTGCGGTGTCGGACCAACCAGCTCCCGTTGATCCGCTGGGATCAAACGGCGAAAGTGGACATACCGCGATCACGGCCGCCGACGACGACCTGACGGAGATGATCCGGCAATTTGGACCGGCCCCGGATTTTCCGCACAAGGCTTGAGGTCTCGCAAGGCTTGAGGTCTCGGTAAGGGTCGAGGTCGTCATTCGGGCGGCCGCGCCTCAATGCCGCACCGAGAGAACCGGGGCGGAACTGCCTCAGACGACTTCACGCGCGCGCAAGGCAGCGATCGCTTCCGTGTCATAGCCGAGCGAGGCCAGCACCTCCTCGGTGTGGGCGCTGAGCGCGGGCGCCATGGAATCGAGCCTGCCGCCGCCATGGGCGAGCTGAAAACCACTGCCGGCGAACCGCAGGCGGCCATAGGGCGTATCGATCTCCTGAACGGCGCGGCGCGCAACGATTTGCGGGTGATCGATCACTTCCTCGACCTTCCAGATGCTGGCACAGGGTGCGCCAGCGGCCTCGAGGATCTTCTCCCACTCGCGCGGGTCGTTTTTCGACAACGCTTCCTCGATGATGGCCCGCAGCGCCGGCTCGTTCTCCTGCCGCGCGAACCAGTCGACGAAGCGCGGGTCTTCCAGCGCGTCGGCGCGGCCGAGCGCCGTCATCAGCGCGCGATATTGCTTTTCGCTGTTGACGGCGAGCAGCAAATAACCGTCGCCGGCCCTGAACAGATTGGCGGTCGGCCTGCGGCTCACCGCTTGATTGCCGGACAGTTGCTGGCGATGGCCGGCAACGCTGTAATCCGCCACCTGCCCCGACAGGAACGCCAGCGTCGCCTCGAGCATGGAGACGTCGATCATCTGCCCCTTGCCGGTATGCGTCCGCTGGAACAGCGCGCTGGATACGCCGAACGCTGCGGTAGCCCCGGACAGCACGTCGCAGACCGCAAAGCCGGCGCGCGTCGGCCCGGTCTCCTCGTGACCCGTGATCGACATGATGCCCGACATCGCCTGGATCTTGCCGTCATAGCCGGCGCCCGATCGTTCCGGGCCGGTCTGGCCGAAGCCCGAGATCGCGCAATAGATCAGCCGCGGATTGATGGCCGAGAGCGCGGCGTAACCGATGCCGAGCTTGTCCATCACGCCCGGACGAAAGTTTTCCATCACCACGTCGGCTTGCGCCGCGAGCTGCTTGACGATCGTGATCGCCTCCGGCTTCTGCAGGTCGAGCGTCAGGCTGCGTTTGTTGCCGTTGATCGCCTGCCACCCCGGGGCGAGGCCGCGCTCAGCCCATTCGCGGCTGAGCGGGGTACGGCGCATGTCCTCGCCCTCGCGCCGCTCCACCTTGATGACGTCGGCGCCGAGCAGCGCAAGCTGGTAGCTCGCATAGGGGCCGGCCAGCACCTGCGTGAAGTCGAGAATCTTCACGCCTTCGAACGGTCGGGTCACGGGGGCGTCCTCCTGGCTTTATTTTTATCTTCTTGTTCTTGTCGTTCCTGACCCGCACAGCCAGCGACCCCTACGGCCAGCGTCACGCCGCCCGGTTGCCGCGCGCGATTTCCTTTTGCTTGTCGAACTCGGCCCGGCGCCGGGCCAGCTCCTCCGGGCTCATCTGCGCGACATTGTTGTAGTCGAGCTTCCAGGAAGCATCTTCGCTCCAGCGCAGCGGCGACTGCATCGTGGTGCGCGAGCCGGAGGCGGACTCCAACAGACCGAGCGCCAGTTCGAGCGTCAGCGCCTGCGATTCGACATCGTGCGGCTTGCCGGTGGAATTTCCGAGCGGGAAATCAGAGAACAAAAAGCGCGGCACCGCCGCATGCTCCACGATGTCCTTGGCGCAACCCATGACGACCGTGGCAATGCCGTTGGCTTCGAGGTGTCGCGCAACCAGTGCCGAGGTCTGGTGGCACACCGGGCAGTTCGGCACGATGACGGCGACATCGACCTTGTCGGCGAGACAGCGCGCCAGGATATCCGGCGCATCGACGTCGATGGTGACGCGGTGGCTGCGATTGGTCGGCGCGCCGAAGAAGCGCGGCGCGACTTCGCCGATCCGTCCCGAGGACGCCGCCTTCAGAAGCTGCGGCAGCGGAAACCAGGTGCCGCTGTCGGTTGCCGTGGTGTGCTTGCGGTCATAACCGATATGCGAGATGCGCAGATCGTGCTGTTGCGAGGTGTCGCCGTCATACACCTTGTAGAACTTGGCGCCGCCATTATAGGCCGCGCCGGGCCCCTGATCGCCCTTGGCAGGATCATAGGGCGCGGCGGTGGTAACGATGGTCACGCGCGATTGCGCCAGCGGCTTCTTCAGCGGCTGGAACGGCGCATCGACGTAATGCGCCCAGCGGTACGGCGTCGTGTAGCCGATCGCGGCGTAGTAGTCGCGGGTCCGCTGCATATAGGTGATCGGGGAATCGTAGTCGGGCGCAAAGCCGAGCTGGTCATCGAGGGGGCCGGACATTTTTGTGTCTCTCCTGCGTTTCCACCATGAGGCCATTTGACGGTCTGTGGCTCAAGCTAATGATAGTCCGCCTGTTCCTCAACAGCCGGAAATAGCAACACAACCCTCCGCGACCGACGACCGAGAGGCAGCGCCGCTGCCTCTTTTCCCCGCCCCGCTCTTGGCGGGGAGAGGGTTGCAGATACACATCTGCGCTCGCAGGCGACGTGCGCGCCCCGAGTTGATGCGACGTTCATGTCCCTCGGAAGCAACGAGGGAGCAGGGAATGCCGGGTGCGCGCTGCACCCGCGGTCTCGTGTGCAAAATTGTGCGAAAAACGCACACGAGCATACAGGTTCAGCGGAGGCATTCCGGCATTCCCTGCGCAATGGTTTTACGGCTTATAGCGCGCTCTCCCCGGCGACGAATTCCTTTTGTCACCGTCATCCGCGGATTAAAGGTCTTGTCGCGCCCGGTTGGGCTAACATCGCCTCCGCCGACTTGACACCAGCAACGGGTGCCAGGACCACACGCCTTCACCGTACGCAGCCGCCCGTCTTCGCCAAAAGACTTTGCCGGGCTTTGGCGCCGTCGTCTTGCGCGAAGGATATAGCTCACGGGACAAACCCGCCCTGCGATTGCCTTGCACGCCGACGCTGCCACGTCCACCGCATCTCAACCCGCGTTTCGTGACGATCGCGACCCGCCCCTCTTCTCGGGTGAGACGGGCAGAGTCAAATCGCTGATTTGCCCGACGACACAAGCGGAATATTTTCTTGGGAGGCACTGGACAGGTTTTGTTGATTTGCCTGTCATGCAATCGCAGCTCGCAGGGCGGATTGGAGCCAAAGGCGTAATCCGCCATCTTTGAGTCTGTGCGTCGATTGCATTGACGACGATCATTCGGCATCGGTCGCAGGATAGCACTGGGAAACGTCTGCATTGGAGCCGCCAAACGGCGGATTACGCCTTCGGCTCCAATCCGCCCTACGCGCTCAACAACTTCGTCGATCGGCGCTTAGCCATCACCGATTACTCGCCACCCGCTCGAAGCGCACCGCTTGCTCCTCTTCGATCTTCTTGTCGTTGATGCCGAGCAGTACTCGGAAAGGAGCAATTCGTGTGAGATCTATATTTTCCGAACTCGCTATGTGACTGCGGATATCGGGAGGCAATTTTCCGAAATTGCGATGGGCCTTGAACGCGTCCCTCAGATGCGAACTCGCCACACTGTCGACAACCCCGCTCCGATTTATATGCCCGCCGAGATTGAAATAAGACGCGTTTGCCGTCGCGACGACGCGCCACTTCTCTTGAGCGATGACTGGCGATGCAGGCGCACCCTGCAGAGGGCCAGTCTGTAAGGATGCATTCGACTTCGGCACAACTGGAGCAACGCCTTCAACAGTCGCCGGAGGGAGAGATGCCAGGCGGAGCGGCGAGGCCTTCTTCACAACGCTCGGCAGCCGAGCTTTCGCTGTGGGCGCAATCTCAGCGGGTGCCGGATCAGTCTCCAGATTGGTTTTTCTGATATCAAGCGGGCCGACAGGATCGTTCAGAAGCAGTGGGGGCGCCGTTGGAGTTAACTCTTCTCGCGGCAAGCTGGGCGTACGGTATATCGGAAGTGCAGCCGTCGGCACCAATTGCGCACTTTTGACGGTCTGCTTGGGGACCGCTACATCCGATTGGATCAGCGTTACAACTCCGTACGACGCCCCAGCGGCGAGTATGGTGATACCTGCCAAGGCTCCGGTCAGAGGCCAGTCCATAGGCGTCCCTCCGGCCCCAATCGGTACGTCCGCAGGGCCACACCGAAAGCCTCCTCCAGTCCGCGCATTCAGGCTGTCATCGCTTCATTGTCGACTGACACCAGCGTTCTGCCTGGTCGCAATTGGACTTCTCCGACTGCAGCACCGCCCGCTGGCAGGCCGCTTCTTGGCTGCGCAACGTGCTGCAGCATGAGACGGCGTTCCCATGGGCTGTGCAAAAGTCCGCCCATTTTTTCCCGGTATCCGTAAACGCCGGCAATGGCGGAGCCTTTTCCTCGGGCTTTGCCTTGGGCTTGTCCTCCGACGCCTTGTAGTCCTTGTAGCCGCTGATCCACACGTTGGCGGCGGTCATCAACGGGACCGGCTTTCCGGGGGCGGCGGTCTTTCCGGGGTCGGGACGGCATTCAGTGTTTAGGCCGTAGTCGATCTTCACCTTGTGGGTAAGCTGGAGCTTGTTGATCTCCTGGTGGATATAGGCTTCGACCTGGGCGACATCGGCCTTGCTCGTGCACGGCAGCTTCTCGAGAGCCGCTTTGAGTTTGTTGGGAAAGTCGGACGGGACCGACTGATTGCTCAGGGTAATGCCTCCGAGCGTGGTGATCCAGGCGTCGATGGCCGACTTGCCACCCGACAGCGCGTCCGCATGCGCCGGAGCGGTCAAGGTGGTCAATGGCAACGTGGCTGCGGCCCAGATGAGCCCAGCTGTAATCAGCAATGCTTTCTTCATGGAATGATCGCCTCCTGTTTTAGGACGGGTCCGCTCTCTTTACGGCCCGTCGGCTTCTTAGTGGGAGGGTGCGATCAAGCGGTTCAATCGATCGCCGGACAAAAACGACAACAGTCCAAAGGAAGATTTCTGCCAAGCACCTGGACGTGCCGCCAGACGGCCCGCGCCTTTACGCCCGCGATCGAGGTGATGCCGTTTACCTTGCCGCCCGGAAAGTTCTGTCTCTATCGGCACTTCCTGAACGCCCGTTCATAAAAATCTTTCGAACCATATTCGTGCCGGATGCGTCTGATGGGCACATGAGGCAATCACGCCCTGCACGGAGAATGTAGATGTTTCGCAAGATTTCTTTCGCAGCCGTCGCCGCTCTCGCTTTGACCGCCGCCGCCGTCGCTCCTGCTTCGGCCGGACATGGCGGTGGTGGGCACAGTGGCGGCCATAGGGCGGTCAGGCGGCGGGTTCAGCATGCATAGTGGCGGCCATGGTCATGGCGGCTACTGGGGTGGCCACCGTCATGGCCGCTTCTTCGGATCGGCATTCTATGCCGGCGGAAGCTGCTACAAGACGGTCTTCACCCAGTTCGGCCCGCGACGCGTCTACGTCTGCAACGGCTACTACTGAGCGCGCATAGCTGTAGGCGCCGACAGGAAGGTCCCGGCCGCCGGCTGGGGCCTTTCTTTCCTGGGCCTTCCTTTCTGGCGATGGCGGCTCAAACACCTGCCACCGACGACCAGATCTCCGCGAGCTTGCGCTTGAACGCCTGCACGCGCGTCAGCGACACGGTCTCTTCCTCATCCTCCGGCAGGCGCAGGCCGACGATATTGACGCGGCCGCCGCCGATGCTGCGCGCCACAAGGACGATGGAATCGAGCGCGAGTTCGGCGCCCTCTTTCGGCGCATGGTCGAGATGAACGTCGAAATAATCCGCCAGCGTCAGCTTCGCCTGTTCCTGATCGACCTTGACGCCGTAGATTTCCGCGAGTTCGGCAAGCGTGTGCTCGCCGGACACCATGAAATCGCCGAGCAGATGCGGATCGGGCGCCGAACTTGGCGCCATGTCGACGAAGAAGCGATCGAGCGACTCGGCTTTTTCCGGCGGCGCCAGCAAATAGATATAATCGCCGGCCGCGACCGGATCGGCCTCGGCGGGCGTGAGGATCCGCTCGTCGCGAATGACCAGCGTCGGCTTGGACCAGGACGGGATCAGGCCGCGCCGGAAATACAGGCTTTTGGCACGCACGGGATAGCCGACCAGCTGCTGCTCGAGCTGACCGGGCAAATCCAGCTCGACGCGACGCGGCCCGCGTTCGGCGCGCGGCAAGGCGACGTGCAGCCGCCGCGCCGCCGGCGCCAGCGTCCAGCCTTGCAACAACAGCGAGATGAAGACGACGACAAAGGCGACGTCGAAATACAGATAGGCCTTCGACAGGCCCACCAGCATCGGGATCGAGGCGAGGAAGATCGCGACCGCGCCGCGCAACCCGGTCCAGGCGATGAAGACCTTTTCCCGCCAGTTGAATTTGAACGGTGCGAGACACAGGAACACCGCGAGCGGCCGCGCCACCAGCATCAGCGCGAACGCGACGATGATGGCGGCGCCAATGCTGCCGAGCAGGCGGTGCGGCGACACCAGAAGCCCGAGCAGGACGAACATCACGATCTGCGCCAGCCAGGTCGCGGCATCGAGAAACGTCACGACCGAATTATGCGCCCGCGTCGGCCGGTTGCCGATGATGATGCCGGCGAGATAGACCGCGAGAAATCCCGACGCATGCGCGATCTGCGCGACACCGAAAATCACCAGCGCGGCCGTGGTGACGAAAGGCGCGTGCAGCCCCTGCGGCAGCGCCATGCGATTGAGCGCCAGCACGACGAGACGGCCGCCGATCACGCCCATGATCGCGCCGAGTATCGCCTCACGGGTAAATTCCAGCGCGATATGCAAGAGCGAGCTTTCGCCGCTGAAGATGAATTTGACCAGCATCAAGGTGAGGAAGATCGCGAAGGGATCGTTGGTGCCGGATTCCGCTTCCAGCGTCGCACCGACGCGCGGACGCAGGCGCAAGCCCTGGGTGTGCACCAAAAGAAACACGGCCGCAGCGTCGGTTGAGGCAACGACGGCGCCGACCAGAAGCGCTTCGGCCCAGCCGAGATCGAGCGCATATTTGGCGACCGGCGCCGTGACCAGCGCGGTCACCAGCACGCCGACGGTCGCCAGCACCATCGACGGCGCCAGCACGGCGCGAATGCTCTGAAACCGGGTTTTCAATCCGCCGTCGAACAGGATCAGCGCCAATGCCACCGATCCCACCAGATAGGTGGTGCGGACGTCGTCGAACTGCAGCTGGCCGGGACCGGAATCGCCCGCGAGCATGCCGATCAGCAGGAATACCAGCAGCAATGGCGCGCCGAAGCGCAGCGCAAGCAGGCTCGACAGGATTCCGGCCATCACCAGAATCGCACCGAGAAAAATGGCTATGCTGACCGAATCCAGAGAAGCCATATCGAGAGAAGCCTTATCGGGAGAAGCCTTATCCAGAGAAGCCCTATCCAGAGAGGCGTTGGGCCTTCGCAAAACAAGAGCAAATACTTGCAATTGCATCCTTATCGTCGCCACAGTTGGACGCCAACCCATTTCTCACGGCAGCGGCAATGTGGCCTATTTACCCGCCTTAACTCGCCCCGCGCACCTGTTGTATCGATGGCATCTGCAGCGTGCTTGTGGGAATCTGCCGTCAGTATCGAATCAATTTTATCTGATGGGCCCGCCTTGATCTGATGGGGCCCGCCTCGAACGAGATTTTGCCGATGGTCCTGAATGACATCATCGAATTCCTGCACGCCACCGCGCGATCGCTCGGCGCAGAGGTCACCTCGCCATGGTTCTATCTGCAGTTCGGCCTGATCCTGGCCGCCGCCGGAATAGCCTGGGCCAGTGACACTGCCATTCACGCGCGCGTCGATATGACCTCGCTTGCGAAGCGCTGGCCGCAACCGCTGCGGCGCCTCGCCCGCGTCATGGTCGGCAGCGCTTCCACGGTGGTATTCGCGATCCTGGTGATCGCCGCGCGCGTCACGATGTACCATTCGACCTGGCCGAGCCGCTCTTATCTGCTCGCGGTTTCCGCCAAGCTGGCGCTGGCCTGGCTGGTGATCCGTCTTCTGACTTCGGTCATCCACAACGAATTCATCGTCAGGCTTGTGTCGGTGTCGGCATGGTCCGTCGCGGCGCTCAGCGTGATCGGCGAGCTCGGGCCGACCCTGGAGTTGCTGGATTCGGACCAGGTCTCGATCGTCCTCGGCGGATTGCGCCTGACGCCGCTGGTGCTGATCAAGCTCGGCGCGCTGCTGATCGTGGCGCTGTGGCTGGCCAACCTCGCCAGCAATTTCGTCGAAAGCCGCATCAACCGTTCTGCCGACCTGACGCCGTCGATTCAGGTGCTGCTGGTGAAGATGATCCGGATGGGGCTGGTGGCGATCGCGATCGTGATCGCGATGAGCGCCGTCGGCATCAACCTCTCCGCGCTTGCGTTCTTCTCCGGCGCGGTCGGCGTCGGTATCGGTATCGGCCTGCAGAAGATCGTCGCCAACTTCATCAGCGGCATCATCCTGCTCGCGGACAAATCCGTAAAGCCCGGCGATCTCGTCACCATCGGCGACAGTTCGGGCCGCATCAGCGCGATGAAGACGCGCTACATTTCGGTTGCCGCCGGCGATGGCCGCGAGTTCCTGATCCCGAACGAGGATCTGGTGACGCAGAAGGTCGTGAACTGGACCTATACCGACAAGAACACGCTGGTGAAGGTCCTGTTCGGCACCAACTACGACGCCGATCCGCGGCTCGTC
Source organism: uncultured Alphaproteobacteria bacterium (assembly GCA_963847015.1). GTDB lineage: Bacteria > Pseudomonadota > Alphaproteobacteria > Rhizobiales > Xanthobacteraceae > Bradyrhizobium. Next base: position 93,636 of record CAWJYI010000019.1, read on the forward strand.
TGCAAACTGGCCATCGAGACCGCCGCCGCCGCGCCGCGCGCCATCACGGGCAGGCCGCCGAACTGCATCCTGACCGAATTCGCCGAGGCCGGGATGAAATTCTCCCTGACCTTCTGGATCGCCGATCCCGACGGCATGGACAATGTGAAGAGCGACGTGATGCTGGCGCTGTGGGACGCGTTCAAACGCGAGGGCATCCGGGTTCCCTATCCGGTGCGCGAACTCCTCGTCCGCGGCGGCGCACTGCCGGTGGAGTCCGTGGTGGAGGCTTCCGGCTAAATTCAAGTCTTTACTAAATTCAAGCCTTTAGAAGGCGTCCAGCGCGTCAACCCTGGCTCCAACCTTGGCTTGCACTGACCGCGCCGATCATTAAATTAGACTGCAAATCAGCCGCCAATTCCACCCGCCGAGACATGATCCGCCCATGAGCTATATCGAAGCGTCAGACACATCGTTGCGCAAGACCGGCCAGATCAAGCTGCACGGGCAGAGCGGATTCGTCGGCATGCGCAAAGCCGGCGCGCTGGTCGCCAAATGCCTTGATGAACTCACCGACATCGTCAAGGCGGGGCTGCCGACCTCCGTCATCGACGAGTTCGTGCGCGACTTCGCCTTCAGCCATGGCGCCTATCCGGCGACGCTGATGTATCGCGGCTATCGCTATTCGACCTGCACCTCGATCAATCACGTGGTCTGCCACGGCATGCCCGGCGACCGCGCGCTGAAAGAGGGCGACATCGTCAATATCGACGTCACCTTCATCGTCGACGGCTGGTATGGCGATTCCAGCCGCATGTATGTGATCGGCCCGATTGCCCGCAAGGCCGAGCGCCTGATCGAAGTCACCTATGAAGCCATGATGCGCGGCATCGCCGCCGTCAAACCCGGCGCCACCACCGGCGATATCGGCCATGCCATCCAGAGTTTTGTCGAACCGCAGGGCATGAGCGTGGTGCGCGACTTCTGCGGCCACGGTTTGGGGCGCATGTTCCACGACGAGCCGAACATCATCCATATCGGCCGGCCCGGCGAGGGTGTGGCGCTGAAGCCCGGCATGTTCTTCACCATCGAGCCGATGATCAATCTCGGCAAGCCGCATGTGAAAATCCTGTCCGACGGCTGGACCGCGGTGACGCGCGACCGTTCGCTGTCGGCGCAGTTCGAGCATTCCGTCGGCGTGACCGCCACCGGCGTCGAAATCTTCACGCTGTCGCAGCGCAACGGCGAGAAGCCGCTGGCTAAGACGTAATTGGCTGCAGCCGCGGGTGGCCCATTTTCGGTCAGCCGAATAAGCTCCTCCTGCAATTGGTGATTGCAAAAGCTGACGGGCGCGGCATGGTTAGCGCCGATGCCCGCCAAGACCAGCGATACCAAAAGCCAATCCGCCGAGACGCCGCATTACCACGGCCATCGCGAGCGCCTGCGCGAGCGCTTTTACAGCGCTGGCGCGGATGCGCTGAGCGATTACGAACTGCTGGAGATGGCGCTATTCCCCGCCCTGCCCCGGCGCGACACCAAGCCGCTCGCAAAATCCCTGCTCAGGACATTCGGCTCGTTCGCCGAGGTCATCCACGCGCCGGTGGCGCGGCTGCGTGAAGTCGAGGGAATGGGCGACGCCTCGATCAACCAGCTCAAAATGATCGCCGCCGCTGCGAGCCGTGTGGCAAAAGGCGAGATCAAGCGGAGCATCGCACTATCGTCCTGGAACGCCGTCATCGAATATTGCCGCTCCAGCATGGCGTTCGCCGACAAGGAACAATTTCGCCTGCTGTTTCTCGACAAGCGCAATCAGTTGATCGCCGACGAAATACAGCAGACCGGCACGGTCGACCACACGCCGGTTTACCCGCGCGAAGTGATCAAGCGCGCACTGGAATTATCCGCGACCGCGCTGATCCTGGTGCATAATCATCCCTCCGGCGACCCGACACCCTCGCAGGCCGATATCCAGATGACCAAGGCGATCGTCGACATCGCGACCCCGCTCGGCATCTCCGTCCACGACCACATCATCGTCGGCAAAAACGGGCACGCGAGCCTGAAGGGAATGCGGTTGATATGAGGGATAACGCGTGAACCGCCGAGAACTCATCGCATTGACCGGCACATCCATCTGAGCCGAACTTGCTCAAGGCTCGATCCAGCGCCGCACCGCCTCGGCGGTATCCGCCGGATTGGTGTTGAAGCAAATCCTCGCCTGCGGGGCGTGGATGTGAACGAGGTTGACGATCTTTTCGAACAGCAGCAATCGCGGCGCCGGCTCGCGCAGGCCGGCGCCGATCACGACGCAATCAGGATGCTTTGACCTGAGCGCCTGCGTGGCTACCGCCTCCGCGGTTTCGCCGAGATCGATCAGGCAGCTTTCCGCATCGAAGCCGAGCGTGCGGAGCTGCGCGATCTGGGCCTCGATATAGTTCCTGACGAGTTCGACCGAGAGCCCCGGGAAGGCGCTGAAATCCACAAAGCCAGGCTCGATACCGATCGCGAGCACGGTCTTCTTCGTCATAGGCTTTCTCCATACCGGGTATCCTTGGAGCGTTTCCGAGCGAAGTGGCATATCGGTTCGCGTGAAGAAAACGCGTCAATCGCCGCGCCGTTCCGGATCAGGCTTGAATATAACAATTCGACTGGTGTCGAAGCATTCATGTCACGAAAAATGCGATGCTCGTTCGCAGTCGCCGGTCGATATCGCGCCGGCGCCGGATGTCAGGGAGAACAGCATGGTTGCAATTGACAACACGAAACAGAATTTGGTCGTCACCGCCTTTTGGGAAGTCAATTCGGGCGAGGAAGGCGCGGTAGCCGACCTTCTGAAAGATTTTCTTCCGCAGGCGCAGCAGGAGCCCGGCGTGAAGGAATTCCAGATCCACCAGAACATCGCAAAGCCGCGGGAATTCTTCTTCTACGAGGTGTTCGCGGGAGAGGCGGCTTTTGCCGAGCACCAGCAAACCGCGCACTTCAAGAACATCATCGTCGGACAGGCGATTCCAAAACTGGCAAAGCGCGAGCGGTCGCAGTTTCACTTCATTTGACGCCGGCTTTGTTCCAGCGCGCCGCCGGATATCCGCGAAACGGCGCGCAGGGATCACGATGACGCCGCCGCGTTGGCGGCGTCCGTGGCGCGCCGCCTCAACAATTCCTGCTCGCGCTTGTTGCCTGCAAGCTCTGCCGCCGCAGCGAATGCGGCGCGCGCTTCCTCGTAGCGGCCGAGCTTGTAGAGCAGATCGCCGCGCACGCTCGGCAGCAGATGATAGGCTTTCAGCGCGGGCTCGTGCGCCAGCCCGTCCACGATCGCCAGCGCCGCTGCCGGCCCCTCGGCCATGCCGACCGCTACCGCGCGGTTGAGCTCGACGACGGGCGAACGCACCAGCGCCGCCAGTTCGGCATAAAGTTCGGATATGCGCGTCCAGTCGGTTTCGCTGGGCGTGCCGGCCCTGGCGTGACAGGCGATGATCGCCGCCTGCAGCGCGTAGAAGCCGTTGGCGCCGCCGAGTTCGCGCGCCCGCGCCAGCGCCAGCATCCCGCGGCGGATCTGGAGCTGATCCCACAGGCCGCGGTTCTGATCCATCAGGAGGATTGGATCGCCGGCCCCGTCGGTGCGGGCCGCAGTGCGCGAGGCGTTCAGCTCCATCAGCGCCAGCAAGCCATGCGCCTCCGCCTCCGTTGGTGCGATGGAGGTGAGCACGCGGCCCATGCGCAGCGCATCGTTGCAGAGCTGCGGCCGCAGCCATTCGTCGCCGCGCGCCGCCGTATAGCCTTCGTTGAAAATGAGATAGACGACCTCGAGCACCGAGGCCAGCCGCTCGACGAGTTCCTCGCCGCGCGGGGTTTCGTAAGCAAGCCCGGACTCCCTGAGCGTCCGCTTCGCGCGCACGATACGCTGGGCGATCGTCGCCTCCGGCAGCAGGAAGGCGCGCGCGATCTCTTCGGTGGTCAGGCCGCAAATCATCTTGAGCGCCAGCGCTGCGCGGGCCTCTCGCGACAGACGCGGGTGACAGGCGGTAAAGATCAGCCGCAGCAATTCGTCGCCGATATCGTCGTCCAGCACCGCGTCCGGATCAGGCATTATTTGCTGCTCCTGCTCCATGTCGCGCGCCAGCATGTCGTGCTTGCGTGCGAGCATGCTGCGCCGGCGCAGATGATCGAGCGCGCGCCGTTTGGCCGACGCCATCAGCCACGCTCCGGGCTTTTCCGGCACGCCGGTCGTGGGCCAGGCCTCGAGCGCCGCCACCAGGGCTTCCTGCGTCAAATCTTCGGCCAGCGGCACGTCGCGCAGCATCCGCGACAGGCTCGTAATCAGCCGCGGTTGCTCGATCCGCCAGACGGCAAGGATCGTGCGATGGATCGTGCGATGAATGTCGGCGGCCGTCATCGCCGCCGACCGGCTTTACCGACCGTTCGCATCACGCGTGGGCGTGCGCGTCGACTTCGCATGCACCGTCCACGCCCGGCGTCGCAAACATGCGAACCTCGCAGGTACCTTCCCAACCCGGCATATGGTCGAGGTGCAGTTGCATGAATTCTTTCGCCGCGGCCACGGCCTCCTGCTTGTCGCGCAGTTCGAAGATCGCGTAACCGCCGATCATCTCCTTGGTCTCCACAAAGGGGCCATCGACCACGCTGAGCTTGCCGTCCGTAATTTTCACCTGCGCGCCCATGGAAACCGGCATCAACCCGCCGGTATCGAGCATGCGGCCGGCCTTGATCTCCCGATCGGCGAGCTTGCCCATCGCCTCCATCAGGGCCGGCGTCGGACCTTTCATGGGCTGAGACGAGGTAACGATATACATGATGCGCATCGAAAAGCTCCTGTTGGGGCGAGCCGCGGCAGATATCGCCGCAAAACCGTCTCGCTGACAGGACGACGAACGGCACGCCCGGAAATCGACGTGCGCCAAGAAATTATTTGGAAATTATTGGCGAAATTATTTTGAGCCGGGATTGAGGGTCAGCCAGCCCTATCGGCCCGTTGCCCCTACCCGGAGACCTACTGCCCCCGGACCATGATCAGGGGATCGGCACTGTCAGGCACCCGCCGCCACTGCGCGTTGTCGTCGGCCTCGAACTGCCAGGTCTCGCCCTTGGCCGACATCAGCACCATCTGGCCATGATCGAGCCGCCATTGCGTCGGCGCGAACGCGGCTATTGCCGGGTCGCATTTCGGCTTCAGGAATACCTGGAAATTGTCCTGGGCTGCCTCGGTGTTGGTCAAGGTCAGGCCGCAGATCGCCTGGCCGTTGCCCCGCACCATCGACCAGTCGCCAATCATCTGGTCCATCGATTTGGCGAGCGAGCGGGCGGCGGCGAGATTTTGCAGGATGTAGACGCCCTCGCCGGTTCGCAAGCCCTCGAAAATGCCGCTCTCGACTTCGGTGAAATCGATCACCGGCTGACCTGCAGCGTCCTGCAACCGCACGATGTCGCCGAGACCCTTGATGTTCCAGGCGATGATTTCCTTGGTGAAGGGCAGCGCGGCGGCGCAGGACGGTTCGAGTTCAAGCTTGAGGCCTTGCGGCGTCGTATCGCCCTTCAGCGTCACGACGCAGGTCTTGCTGCGTTCCGTGGTCGCCAGTTCCCACTGGCCGACCATGTCCTTTTTGAGCGTTGAGGCATCCTGCGGCCGCGCCGGCGACGCGAGCGCGAGCAGCGACGCAAGCCCGAGCAGCGACGTAAGCGCTGCTGCCGCGACGACGCCCGAAGAGCCGCACAACGCCGCCCGACATCAGCGCCCCTTCACCGGGGTTTCCGGAACCGGCGTCAGCGGGGCCTTGCCGGCAAACCAGTTTTTCAGATTATCGACGACGAGCTGATCCATGGCATTGCGCGTTACTACCGAAGCTGAGCCAATATGTGGCAGCAGCACGACATTCTGCATGGACTTCAATTCGTCCGGCACGTTCGGCTCGTTGGCGAACACGTCAAGCCCTGCCGCCAAAATGGTCCCGGACTTCAGCGCGGCGACCAGCGCCTGCTCATCGACGACGGAGCCGCGCGCCACGTTGATCAGCACGCCGCGCGGCCCAAGCGCCTTCAACACATCGGCATTGATCATTTTCGCGGTAGCGGCGCCGCCGGGCACGATGACGATCAAGGTGTCCACGGCCTTCGCCATTTCCATCAGGTCGCCATAATGCTTGTAGGACACAGCCGACGAAGGGTTGCGCGAATGATAGGACACGGGAACGCGCGAGGCCTCGAGCCGGCGTCCGATCGCCTGGCCGATCCGGCCCATGCCGACGATCCCGATCTTGCGGTCGCGCAGCGAACCGACGCTCAGGGGATAGTTCTGGGTCTGCCACAGGCCGGAGCGCAGATAGCGGTCGGCCTTGACGAATTCGCGGAGCGTCGAAATCAGCAGCCCCATCGCGACGTCCGCGACCTCTTCCGTCAGCACGTCAGGCGTGTTGGTGACGACGACATTGTGTTCGCGCGCGTAAGCGGAATCGACGTGGTCGTAGCCGACGCCGAAGCTGGCGACGATTTCGAGCTTGGGGAAATGCGACAGCGAAGTCTTGTCGGCATGCACGGTGTGGTAGGTAACCGCCATACCCCGGGTTTTTGCCAGCACATCCGGCGTCAGCCGCTCGAGGTCGGCCTTGTTCTCGGCCATATGCAGGACGAACTGGTCCGAAAAGCCGTTTTCAAGGATTGGCCTGACTGGCCCGTAAATCAGGAGGTCGATCTTTTCGGAGGAGATACTTCCGGGCATCAATTTTCCTTTCCAAGCGCACTTTCGTGCCAACGCCGCAATACGAGATGGGAAATTAGCGCCAGCAGCCCATAGATGACAATTCCGGCGGCGGAGAGCAACAGCAGTGCCGCGAACATTCGGGGAATGTTGAGACGATAGCCGGACTCCGCGATGCGAAAGGCAAGGCCTGAACCCGCGCCGGCGCTGCCCGCCGCGATTTCGGCGACCACGGCGCCGATCAATGACAGGCCGCCGGCGATCCGCAAGCCGCCGAGAATATAGGGCAACGCGGCCGGCAATTTGAGATACCGCAGCGTCTGCAGCCGCGACGCGCCGTAGAGCTGGAAAAGCCCGGCCAGATTGCGATCGACCGAATTCAGCCCCAGCGTGGTGTTTGACAACACCGGGAAGAAGGCGACGATCCAGGCGCAGACGATGACGGCGGTCTGTTGCTGCAGATAGATCAGCAGCAGCGGCGCGATCGCGATCACCGGCGTGACCTGCAGGATGACGGCATAGGGAAACAGCGAATATTCCAGCCATTTCGACTGATTGAACAACAGCGCCAGCGCGACGCCGCCGACCGCCGCGGCGATGAACCCTTCCAGCGTGGTCAGCAGGGTGACGCCAAGGGATTCCGACAGCACCGGCCAGTCGCTCACCAGGGTCTGGATCACCGCCAACGGCCCCGGCAGCACATAGGGCTGAATATCGTTGACGCGCACCACCAGTTCCCACATCGCGATGAAAGTCACGAGCACGGCGATGGGAGGCAGTATCCGGACAAGATTTCGTGAAGCGCTCATACGCCTGCCAGCCCCGCATAAGAGGGCGATAGCGCCTTCGAGACCGCGCGGCAGTATTCGGCATAACCGGCCGACATCCGGAAATCCTCGACCCGCGGCTCCGGCGTGTCGATGCGGAATTCGGCGCTGAGGCGTCCGGGCCGCGACGTCATCACCACCACTCGCTGCGACAGGTAGACCAATTCGAACACCGAATGGGTGACGAAGATGACGGTCTTGTGCAGGTTGCGCCACAGATCCAGCAGGTCGTTGTTGAGCCGGAATCGCGTGATCTCGTCGAGCGCCGCGAACGGCTCGTCCATCAGCAGAATATCCGGATCGGTGACGAGCGCGCGCGCCAGCGAGACCCGCATCTTCATGCCGCCGGACAATTCGCGAGGATACGCATCGGCAAATTCCGCAAGTCCAACCTGCGCCAGCGCCTCGCCGACGCGCTGGTCCGCTTCGGCAGCCGGCGCGCGTGCAAGCTTCAGCGGCAGGCGGACATTGTCGCGCACGCTGGCCCATGGCATCAGCGTCGGTTCCTGAAACACAAAACCGATGGAATGGCCGGCGCGCGATCGACCTGCCGACGCGGAAACGCCGACCGTACCCGAACTCGGCGCACTGAGCCCGGCGATCAGCCGCAAGGCGGTCGATTTACCACAGCCGGACGGCCCGAGCAGCGAAACGAATTCGCCGCGCTTCACATCGAGATCGAGCGGCCCAAGCGCGCTCACGCCGGTGTCATAGACCTTGGTGACGCCGCGAAGACGCACCGCCAACCCGGTCGCACCAATATCCGTATCGGGCAAGGCGGCCTCAGTCATCGGGCTTCAGTTCTTCGGCCGCAAATCGAGACCGACGCCCTTGTTGGCAAAGCGAAGCGTGTAGGCCTGGCGGTAATCGATGTCGCGGCGAACCACGCCGGCCCGCACCATCTTGTCGAAGAAGCTCGCCATCCGCGCATCGTTCATGGCGCCGATGCCGTCTTTCAGGGAATCCCCGGAATCGACGATGCCGTATTCCTTCATCTTGCTGACCGAATAGGCGAGCAATTCGTCGGTCATTTCCGGATTGAGCTGCTTGATCATCGCATTCGCCGGCTTGTTGTCGCCGTAGAGATAATTGTACCAGCCGATCACGGAGGCATCGACGAAGCGCTGTACCAAATCCGGTTTCTTGTCGACGATTTCGGTGCGCGTCTCGATCTGGGTCGAATAGGAGTTGAAGCCGTAATCGGCCAGCAGCGTAACATTGGGCTTGAAGTCCGCGGCCTTTTCGACAGCGTAGGGTTCGGAGGTGACATAGCCCTGCATCGCGCTTTGCTTGTTCACGATGAAAGGCTGAGAGTTGAAGGTATAGGGCTTCACCTTGCTTTCGCTGAACCCATATTCGGACTTGAGCCACTGGAAATAGCTCGTGAGGCCTTCCTTGGATATCAACAGCGTCAGCGGCTTGAGATCCTCGAGCTTGGCGATCTTGACTTCCGGATGGGTCAGAAAAACCTGCGGGTCCTTCTGGAACATGGCGGCGACCGACACCACCGGCACCTTGTTGGCGACCGCGTCGAATGATTGCAGCGTGTTGGCGCACATGAAGAAGTCGAGCTTGCCGGCGATCAGCAGAATGCGGTTATTGCTGTTTGGTCCACCCGGCACGATGGTGACGTCGAGGCCGTATTTCTTGTACGTGCCGTCGGCGACTGCCTGAAAGAATCCGCCATGCTCGGCTTCCGCGACCCAGTTGGTTCCGAATGAAACCTTGTCCAGGGTTTGGGCGTACATAGAGCCAGGCATCGCGGCCAGCGCCAAAAGGCCTACGGTTAACGCTCGCGGCAAAAAGGCCGGCTTCATGGTTGGACTCCGTCGATCGTTCTGGCCCATGATAAGAAGGCAATGGACGTGGAGCACGTCCCCGGGGCGGTGGATCACCCCGGAATGAGTAACAAACTATCCGGCAAATTCATCCAAAGAAACGCTTCGCTGAACCAAAAGAAACGCTCCGCTCTCCCAAAGAAACGCTCCGCTCACGCAAAGAAACGCTTCGCTCAATGGCCTCACCCGTTCCACCCCATGACTGGACCGACATCCACTGGCCCGATATCGCCGGGTCTGATGCGGCGCGCTGGATCGCGGTGCTGCCGCTGGCGGCGACCGAGCAGCATGGCCCGCATTTGCCGCTCGAAACCGACGTCATGATCGGCGAGGCCTATCTGGCGCGGGTGCGCGAACTGCTGCCCGCCAACATTCCCGCCACCTTCCTGCCGATCCAGCCGATCGGCATTTCCACCGAGCATACCCACTATCCGGGCACGCTGACGCTGCCCTCGGATGTGGCGCTCAGGGAATGGATGGCGCTGGGCGAAAACGTCGCGCGATCCGGAATCAGGAAGCTCGTGATGGTGACGAGCCACGGTGGCAACAGCGCCGCGATGATGGTGGTCGCGCAGGATTTGCGCGCGCAGCATGGGCTTCTCGTGGTCACCACCAGTTGGTCGCGCTTCGGCGTGCCGGATGGATTGTTCGCGGCCGAGGAACTGCGTCATGGCGTCCATGGCGGCGCCGTCGAGACCTCGATCATGCTGGCGCGCTATCCGCAGACCGTGCGGAGAGAAGCGATCGCCGATTTTCGGCCCGCCAGTATCGCGATGGACAAGGAATTTCGCTGGCTCTCGGCGCATCGGCCCGTGCCCTTTGCGTGGCAGGCGCAGGACCTGCATCCCAGCGGCGCCGCCGGAGACGCAACAAAGGCCTCCGCGGAGAAGGGCGAAAGACTGCTCGATCACGGCGCCCGCGCGTTCTGCGAATTGCTTGACGATGTCGATAAATTCGACATGAAGAGGCTCGCGGCCGGGCCGATGAAATCCCCTAAATAACTGTATTATCTATCGAATAGTCTGCATTTGGGATTCCGGAAGCGCGATTCGAACTGGAATTGGAAGCCCCGTCCAACTGAGAGCATGCGGACCACATGGGCCCCTTGCAACCGGATGGAGCCCCCAGGCGGGTCTCCTTTTTTGACGCCATGAGGTCGGCGGCCGGGCTCTGTTGCAAAACAGTCATTGCGGCGTGCCATCCAACATGGGCCTTCCTGCTCTTGCCTGCGGTTCTTGCTATTGCGAATTATTTGCAATAAGGGTTGGGCAAGGATTGGGAATGAATTGTGGGGTCCTCCGATCTGGCTTTGATGGGGATCGCAAAAATCCAACCGGGGGCGGCGGGGTTGATGACTGCATTTCTTGGGTGGCGGCGCGTTGGTAAATCTGCAGTGATGGTGCGCGAATCCTCCGCAACATCGGCGCTGGAAATGTCCGCATCATGAGCCGCGACCGCCGATCTCAGCAGCATGTTCCGGCTGGCGTAGCCTCTGGTAGTCGGGTTGGGCACGCTCATGCTCGGCACGCTTACGTCCTCGGCACCTCTGCGCTTGCGGCTGACATCGCGCTCAAGGCGCCTGCCTATAGAGCCGTCTACGACTGGACCGGCTTCTATATCGGCGCGCATACCGGCTACAGCCATGGCTCATCGGTCGCGACGCTGACGGATCCTGCGGCCAGCACAGCCGGCAACATTTTCAGTGGCGTGATCGGCGGCGTGCAAGCCGGCTACAATGTTCGACTGCCGTCCGGCATGCTGCTCGGCGTCGAAGCCGACATGACGTTTCCGAATTTTCTGGCGTCGAATTCGGTGGTGTCCTCGCTCGCGAGTGCGCGCTCCAACGTCAGCGAGCAATGGGATTACGTCGGCACCGCGCGCGGCCGCATCGGCTATACCAATGGACATTGGCTGGCCTATGCCACCGGCGGTCTGGCCTGGGCCGGCGAGCGCTTCATCAACACGCCCGTCATCGGCGACGAAGAAAAGCATATCAACGTCCGGCTCGGCTGGGCCGCCGGCGCCGGCCTCGAATACGCCTTCGCCCCGCACTGGAGCGTGAAGCTCGAATATCTCTACAGCCAGTTCGGCCGGGCCGACGTTCGTTTCCCCTCGGGCACGCAATACGGCTCACCCTCGACTTTCAATCGCTCCGCATCGGCCTCAACCGCAAGGTCGACTGGCCGGGATCGAACAATTGGACGCCGAAGACCGCGTTGACCGATCCGGAATCCGACCGCTGGGAAATCCATGGTCAAACGACCTATCTGCCGCAGGGCTATCCGGCGTTTCGTGCGCCCTACACCGGCACGAACAGTCTTGACGCCGGCGGCGCAGGCCCAGGCGACCTGGAGCAGCAGCCTGTTCCTGAACGCAAGGCTCTGGGAGGGCGGCGAGGTCTACTACAATCCCGAACTGCTGCAGGGATTTGGCTTGAACGACACCGTCGGCGCCGGGGGCTTTCCAAACGGCGAGGCGCAGAAATCAAACTTCCCCTACCCGCATTACAACACCTCGCGCCTGTTCCTGCGCCAGACCTTTGGCTTTGGCGGCGAACAGGAGGAACTGGCCAGCGGGCCCCTCCAGCTTGGCGGCAAGGTCGATGTCTCGCGGCTGACGGTTCAGGCCGGCAAATTCGCCGTCATCGATATTTTCGACGGCAACGCCTACGCCAAGGACACCCGCAAGGATTTCATGAACTGGTCGATATGGGCGCCCGGCGCCTTCGACTATTCCGCCGACAAGGTCGGCCTGACCTATGGCGCCACCGCCGAGTTCAACCAGAAACAATGGGCGCTGCGCGGCGGCTATTTCCTGATGCAGGCGGTCTCCAATTCCAGCAGTTTCGACACCAACGTGCGCCGAGCGCGGCACGTATGTCGCCGAACTCGAAACCCGCTACTCGCTGTTCTCCCAGCCTGGAAAACTGCGCACCATCGCCTGGCTCAACAGCGCCTATTCCGGCAGCTATCGCGAGACGCTGAACAACCCGGCGCTCAATCTGGATATTGCGCTGACCCGGACCGGGCCGCATCAAATATGGCTACATCATCAATCTCGAACAGGCCGTGACCGACGACATCGGTCTGTTCGGCCGCTGGAGCTGGAACAACGGCACGACCGAGATCATGGCGTTTACCGATATCGACGCCTCGCTCTCGATGGGCACCTCGATCAAGGGCACCAAATGGGGCCGGCCCGACGACGTGATCGGCATCGGCGGCGCGATCAACGCGCTGTCGCAGGACCATCGCGACTTCATCGCCGCCGGCGGGCTCGGCATTCTCATCGGCGACGGCCAGCTCAACTATCGCAAGGAACGAATTCTCGAAACCTATTACGCCTACGCGCTCAACAAGCAGCTGACGCTGACGGCGGATTACCAGCTGATCACCAACCCGGCCTACAACGCCGACCGCGGCCCGGTCCATGTCTTCTCCGGCCGCTTCCACGGGGAGTTTTAGCCCTATGGGCCCGGGCCGACGCGCCTATCCGCATGCTTTAGGCACGATCGCCACGCGATATTTTTGTATTACGCTGTCTTATCGGCCGGTGCCAATTCCGATCATGCTAGGCGGGGACGACAAGTGGATGGAGCGGCGCCGCTACCCTGCCGGCTGGAACGAATCCGCCCGCGCCATTGCCCAGGCTTCGCGGAAGCGCGGATCGCTGGTGCCGTCGATCAATTCGCCCGGACGCAGCGACGGATAAAGTTGCGCGAAAGTGCTGACCTCCGTGGTCGAGCTTCGCTTCGAGAAATGGATCGGCCGCAATTGCTGCGGATGTTCGAGGCCGGCGGCTGCGAGCAGTTCGGCCAGCGCGTGCAGCGTGGCGTGGTGGTAATTGTAAACCCGATCGATCTTGTGCGGCACCACCAGCGCGCGCGCGCGCGAAGGGTCCTGTGTGGTCACCCCGGTCGGGCAACGGTCGGTATGGCAGCTCAGCGACTGGATGCAGCCCAGCGCGAACATGAAGCCGCGCGCCGAATTGCACCAGTCGGCGCCGATCGACATGGCGCGCGCCATGTCGAAGGCGGTCGCGATCTTGCCGGCGGCGCCGATCTTGATGCGGTCGCGCGCGTTGATCCCGATCAGGGCGTTGTGGACGAAGTTGACGCCCTCGCGCATCGGCATGCCCAGATGGTCCATGAACTCCAAGGGCGCTGCTCCCGTGCCGCCTTCATTGCCGTCGACCACGATGAAGTCGGGATAGATTCCGGTCTGCAGCATCGCCTTGCAGATCGCCAGGAATTCCCAGGGATGGCCGATGCACAGCTTGAACCCGGCCGGCTTGCCGCCGGACAAGCGGCGCATCTCGCCGATGAACGCCATCATTTCCAGCGGCGTCGAAAACGCCCGGTGATAGGCCGGCGAAATGCAATCCTCGCCCATGGCGACGCCGCGAATTTTGGAAATTTCCTCCGAGACCTTGGCCGCCGGCAGCACGCCGCCATGCCCGGGCTTGGCGCCCTGGCTGATCTTGAGCTCGACCATCTTGATCTGGTCGCTGGATGCGACGTTCGCAAACAATTCCGGATTGAAGGTGCCGTCGCGGTTGCGGCAACCGAAATAGCCGGAGCCGACTTCCCAGATGATGTCGCCGCCGTTCTCGCGATGATAGGGGCTGACGCCGCCCTCGCCGGTATCGTGCGCGAAATTGCCCTTCTTGGCGCCGGCGTTCAGCGCGCGCACCGCGTTGGGGCTGAGCGCGCCAAAGCTCATCGCCGAGATGTTGAAGACCGAGGCCGAATACGGCCTGGTGCAATCGGGGCCGCCAATGGTGATACGGAATTTCTCCGGGGCATTGGGCTTCGGCGCCATGGAATGGTGCATCCACTCGTAGCCGTCGCGATAGACGTCCTCCTGCGTGCCGAACGGCCGCTTGTCGAGCACCATCTTGGCGCGCTGATAGACCAGGGCGCGGGTGTCGCGGCTGAACGGCATGCCGTCCTTTTCGCTCTCGAAGAAATACTGCCGCATCTCGGGGCGAATTTCTTCGAGCAGGAAACGGATATGCGCCGAGATCGGATAGTTGCGCAAAACCGCGTGGCTCTTCTGCGTCAAGTCGCGAATGCCAAGGACCGTCAGTGCACCGAAGATGACGATCGGGATCAACACCACCTCCCAGATCTTCGGGTTATGGTCGAAAAGCCCGATCCCGAGCAGCAGCGCGGTGACGACGCCGCAAATCGTCAGCACGATGAAGCGTGGCGAGAACGGAAGCAGCAGCGTATCCATGACATCCCTCAACGAGATTGTTCTTCTGTCAGCCGCAGCTTAATCCAACCGGCGGAACAAGCGCCATACGATAAACGGGCTGGCGATCACGGATGTGACAGAGGGTCGCCAAAAAAGTCGCCGAACGAGAATCCATCGATCGAGAACGATCTTTTGCAGTGCAGCGTAGCCGCCGGAACTCCGGCCCGCTCAATGATTATGCGGCCGCATCTCGTGAGGGATCTTGCCCTGCTGAAGGTTGTGCTGCGCCAGCCACGCATCGGTCGTGCGGATGGCGCGCTCGATGTGGTCGGCCGTACGCGAGAAATCGTAAGGCGATCCCACCAGCGGGCATAGCGGCGGCACCACGAAATATTCGATCTCCGGGCCAAGACTTTCCAGTTCGCTGACCAATTGCCGCGCGATCAGGAGCGTCAGCGCATGCAGCGCATTGGCTACCGCCCCGACCGGCGGCGCCTGCGTCGCGCAGGCGTGTCCGGTCGGCAGGATGATCAGGCGCCTGGCACCTTTCCTGACCGCGACATGGATCGGCGTGTTGCTGGAGATCGCGCCGTCGGCGAGATAATAATCCTTGTAGCGAACCGGCGTGAACGCGCCGGGAATCGCGGTCGAGGCCACGATCGCTTCGGCGGTCGAGCCTTCCGACAACACGACGCTGTCGCCGGAGATGATATCGGTCGTGACGATATGCACGGGAAGCTTCGCATCCTCCAGATTGCGATAGGGGATGTGGTCGTCGATCAGTTTTCGGATACCGTCATGGGGGATCAGGAAATCGCGGCGCCACAGGAAGCTCAGCACCGTCCGCCAGCTCATCGGGAAAACGTCTTGCCGCGTCAGCCCGCGCCAGATGGTGGCCAGCCTCTCCACGCCTTTGAGCGTGGGATCGCCCGCATAAAACGCGCCGTTGAGGGCGCCGACACTGGAGCCGACGACCATGTCGGCGGTAATCCCGTGGGCGGCGAGCGACTGCAACATACCGACCTGGATCGCGCCAAAACTGCCGCCCCCTGCAAAGACGAAGGCGGTTTTCGTCTCGCCAATCTGATCGCGTACCGACAAGGCCTGCTCGCTCCCGTGGGTCGCCGCGTCGGCAGGTGCCGCGCGACGTTGGGGCGTTATAGCAGCGGGGGTGCGGGGTGGGCTACAGGACGGCCCGCAATAACGATTGGCAGGCTGCGCGCGTCAGCGCTCGACGAACGCCTTCTCGATCACAAAATGCCCGGGCTCGTTGTGGCTGCCCTCGGAAAAGCCGCGCGTCTCGAATAATTGGCGTAGCTCCTCCAGCATGCCGGGGCTGCCGCACATCATGATGCGGTCGGTTTCGATATCGAGCGGCGGCTGGTGGATGTCGTTGAACAATTGTTCCGAAGTGATCAGGTCGGTGATGCGGCCGCGGTTGCGGAAGGGTTCACGCGTCACGGTCGGATAATACAGCAGCTTCTCGGACAATAGCGGCCCGAACAGCTCGTCGTCGCGCAACTTCGCGACCAGCTCTTCGCCATAGGCGAGTTCGGAGACTTGCCGGCAGCCGTGGACCAGCACGATGCTCTCGTACCGCTCATAAACGTCGGGGTCCTTGATCAGGCTCGCGAACGGTGCGAGGCCCGTTCCGGTCGATAGCAGCAGCAGGCGCTTGCCTGGAATCAGATTGTCGGTGATCAGCGTGCCGGTCGCCTTGCGGCCCACCAGGATCGTATCGCCCTCCCGGATCTTCTGCAGCTTCGAAGTCAGCGGCCCGTCCGCGACCTTGATGGAGAAGAATTCGAGTTCTTCCTCGTGATTGGCGCTCGCCATGCTGTAGGCACGCAGCAGCGGACGGCCCTCGACCTCGAGGCCGATCATCGCAAACTGTCCGTTCTGAAAGCGGAAGCCGGAATCCCGGGTGGCGGTGAAGCTGAAAAGCGTATCGGTCCAGTGCCGGACAGAAAGAACTTTCTCTCTATAGAACGCGCTCATGTGTTTTCGTTTTTCCTATTAACTTGGCGTAGAACAATCCCGGTTGCAGAGGTCTCGAAGTGGCCACCCGAAAATCAAAAAACCCCCGAAATCATTGGTGATTTGACGTTTCATTTGCGCCAATGACGAGAGATAGTCAAGATGCATTGACGCGCAATTGAGAACTCAAAATGGGAGTCGATTTATTTTGCGATTTATTTTGCAACAGGTTCAATTCTGTTCCTTAACAGGATCGCAGACGTAATTTACTTGCTGAAATCGACATCGATCCGGCAATAAATTACTACAGGCAAGAACCGGCTACCTGAACGATAAAATTTTCGGCAACTAGCTTACAGGGTTGAAGATGCTTAACAGCCAGCGCGGCCTTCGTGGAAATTGTCAGAAAATACTGCAGTGAACACGGCATATCGATCGAAACTGAGGTCGCAGGGCTGGCTCATTGTCATGGAGCGAGGTTCGCAACGGCGCTTTGCATTTGGTTATGATCTCGGACTGAACAGCGCCGTTTCGCACCGGATTGCGAATGACAAAGCGGCGACAGCAGAAGTCCTGCAGCTCAGCAACATCCCCTGCATTCCTCACACGCTGTTCCTCAGCCCGAAACTCAACGCATTTGTTGCTCCACAGCGGTCATGGGAAGGGATGCTTCGCCTTTTACGGGATCATCCGAAGGGGATCGTCGTGAAGCCCAATGAGGGCACCAGCGGCGAGTCCGTCCACAGGGTATCGACCGAGCCGGAACTCGAGTTGGCGGTGCACGAGATTTTTTCCTCGAGCCTGGGTCTTGCGATCTCGCCTTACATGGAAATCGAGCAAGAAGTTCGG
This sequence comes from uncultured Alphaproteobacteria bacterium, assembly GCA_963847015.1. GTDB lineage: Bacteria > Pseudomonadota > Alphaproteobacteria > Rhizobiales > Xanthobacteraceae > Bradyrhizobium. The sequence continues at coordinate 111,013 of CAWJYI010000019.1, forward strand.
GTGGTTCTGCTCGATGACCGTCCGATCGTTGTTTACAGCAAGCAGCGGCCTTCGGTCGTCGGCGACGGCAAGCATTCGGTCCGGGAGTTACTCCTTGAGGGGATACCGCCCGAAAAATACGCCAGGGTTCTGGCCGGCGTCATCGATAATCCGGACAAGGTCGATCTGAATGCGATACCGCCGCTAGGCCGACGAATTGTCGTGAACTGGCGCCACAATCTCGATTCCGGCGCGAGCCCGTTGCTGCTGGAGCAGGGGGAAATTCGGGAAGCCTGCATTGGGATAGCCAGGGAAGCGGCGAAAGCGATCAACATCCGGTTCGGATCGATCGACGTTGTCAGCGTCAACGGCGTCTGGAAAATCCTCGAGATCAATTCCGGCGTCATGATGGAAGCACTCAGCCAGTCCCATCCCGAACTGGTCCATGCCGCATACAGCGCAGCTTTGGACAAGGTCTTCGGCTAGAGCATTATCGGTTCTGATTGGATCAGAACCGAAGCTCTAGATTCTTGTTTTGACGCGTTTTCTTTACGCGAACCGGTATCCACTTCGCTTGAAACCTCTAGTTGCTCGTCGGCTAGTTACTCGTCCCCTGCGTATCGTCGAGCACCTTGAAGGCCTCCTCGAGCTGCGGCGAGATCGGGACGCCGAGTTTTTCGCCGGTCGGCAGCCGCGAAACGAACCATTTGTTGTAGAGCGGAATCAAATCGCGGTTCGAACCGAGCTTGCGGAAGGTGCGCTCGACCACCGCCGCCAGTTGCGGTTCGCCCTTGCGAAACATGATGCCGTAGGGATCGTAGGACAGATATTCGCCGGTGACGCGGAACTTGTCCTGCGACTTGTGCCGCGCGATCAGGCCGTAGAGCAGGATGTCGTCGGTGGCGAAGGCGTCGGCCTTGCCGTCCACCAGCATCTGGTAGGATTGCTCGTGGTCGGGTGCGTCCACGATGTTCAGGCCGAGCGAGAGCTTCTTGTCGATATTATGCATCGCCTGCTCGTTGGTGGTGCCTTTCGTCACCACCACGGTCTTGCCCTTCAGGTCCGTCGCCGTCGAAATGCCGGAGGCCTTCGGCACCATCAGCTTGGTGCCGGCGACGAACATCAGGGGCGAGAACGCCACCTGCCTGGCGCGCTCGGCATTGGCCGTGGTCGATCCGCATTCGAGGTCGATCTTGTTTTGCACCACGGCCGGAATACGATCATCCGAGGTGACCTTGACGTATTCGATCTTGAGGTTGGCGTCGTCGACCTCGACGCCGATCTCGTCGACGATCGCCTCGCAAAGCTCGAGGCTGTAACCGATCGGCTGATTGGCGTGCCCGATGAACGAAAACGGCGGCGAACTCTCGCGATAGCCGAGACGCACCACATGCGTCTTCTTGATGTTGGCAAGCGTGGGGCTAAGCCCCTCGCTGGCGGTCTGGGCCGACGCCGGCGCTGCCAGCAGACATATTACCAGCAGACTTACTACCAGCAGATTTTCCGCCAGCAACAGGCTACCAGCCCATAGCGACCTACTTATCGTTCTCCTTGGGGACCGATGCATGCATCCCTCCCCTCAATGCGCCGGTACGGCGTCACCGGGTACGGCGTCGGACGGCACGGCGTCATCGGGGCCGAGCTCGTGCTCGGCCTTCAGCTCGCCCTCCCATTTCGCCACCACGGCGGTGGCCAGCGAGTTGCCGATCACGTTGGTGGCGCTGCGTCCCATGTCGAGGAACGTATCGATACCCATGATCATCAATAGCCCGGCTTCGGGAATGCCGAACTGGCTCAGCGTCGAGGCGATCACGACGAGGGAAGCGCGCGGCACGCCGGCGACGCCCTTGGAGGTGATCATCAGCGTTGCCAGCATCGCAAGCTGGGTCGCGAGCGACATCTCGATGTGGTAGGTCTGCGCGATGAAGATGCTCGCGAAGGTGCAGTACATCATCGTGCCGTCAAGGTTGAACGAATAGCCGAGCGGCAGCACGAAGGCCGAGATCCGCGACGAGGCGCCGAACTGGTTCAGGCCCTCGAGGGTCTTCGGATAGGCGGCTTCCGAGGAAGCCGTCGAGAACGCGATCATCAGGGGCTCGCGGATCAGCCGCAGCAAATGGCTGTATCTCGGTCCGATGACGATGAAGCCGACGATCACCAGGATGGCCCAGAGGATCATCAGCGAGAGATAGAAGCCGCCCATGAACACGATCAGCTTCCACAGCACGCCGAGGCCGTTCTTGGCCACGGTCGCCATGATCGCCGCCCATACCGCGATCGGCGCGAACAGCATCACGTAACCGGTGACCTTGAGCATGATGTGAGCGAGATCGTCGATCAGCCCCATGATCGCCTTGGCCCGCTCCGGCATTGCACCGAGCGCGACCGCGAAGAACACCGCGAACACCACGATCTGCAGGATTTCGTTCTGCGCCATCGCATCCGCGATCGAGGTCGGGATCAGATGCGTCAGGAATTTCTCGATCGAGAAGGCCGATACCGGCAGGCCCGTCGATTGCGCCTTGTCCGGCAACGTGCCCGGGAAGTTGGCGCCGGGCTGCATCAGATTGACCATCACGAGGCCGAGCAGCAGCGAGACAAAGGACGCGCTGACGAACCAGCCCATGGTCTTGGCGAAAACGCGGCCGAGCTTGGAACCCGAGCCCATATGCGCGATGCCGCCGACCAGCGTGGCGAATACCAGCGGCGCGATGATCATCTTGATCAGGCGCAGGAACAGCATGGCGATCAGGTTTACGTCTGCGGCGATTTCCACCCGGCTGTCGGGCATGAAGTTGAAAACGAGGCTTCCCATCACGATGCCAAGCGCCATCGCAATCAGGATGTACTGCGTAAACCTGCTGGACATTGTCTTACCCCCGTAAGTTTCCTGCAACCGACAGCGGGAGTTTGGCAGATTTGGCAACCGACGCAACACGCTTCAAAGGCCGGCGGCTTTTGCCACAATGTTCCCGTTGTGGATTGCGTGCGCGCCGACTAGCGTTCAATGCAGCGCACAATGTGTGCCATCGAGCGACGCATGCGCGGCCGATTGCAATCGCTTCCGGTCAGTTACGTCTGGAATTGCATCTGGAATGCCACAAGAACGAGCAAGCCGAGGGGAGAGAACGCCATGAACGACACCGTCAATCGCCAGATCCTTTTGGTGGAAAAGCCGACCGGCAAATTGGGGCCGGAGCATTTCAAGATGACGAAGGCGACCATGCCCGAACCTAGGGATGGCGAGGCGCTGGTACGGACGCGTTACATCTCGCTCGATGCCGCCAACCGGGCCTGGATGCACGGCGCCACCTATCGCGCCGCGGTCGAAGCCAACACCGTGATGGCCGGCGGCGGCATTGCGGAGGTCGTGTCCTCGAAATCGCCGGACCTCAAGCCGGGCGACATCGTGTTCGGCGATACCGGCTGGCAGGATTATGCGGCCGTGCCGGCAAAGCACCTGACCAGGATGCCGAAGATGGAGCCGATGACGCATCTGCTGAGCGTCTACGGCATCGCCGGGCTGACCGCCTATTTCGGCCTGCTCCATGTCGGCAAACCCAAGGCCGGCGAGACCGTCGTGGTTTCCGCCGCCGCCGGTTCGGTCGGCTCGATCGTCGGCCAGATTGCGAGGATCAAGGGCTGTCACGTCGTCGGTATCGCCGGCGGCAAGGACAAATGCGATTGGCTGACGTCCGAACTCGGCTTCGACGCCGCGGTCGATTACAAGGACGGCGCGGTGTTCAAGGCGTTACGGGCTGCCGCGCCGAAGGGGATCGACGTCTATTTCGACAATGTCGGCGGCGACATCCTCGAAGCCTGCCTCGCGCTGATGAACAACCGCGGCCGCATCGCCTGCTGCGGCGCGATCTCGCAATATGACGGCGTGCCGTCGGCGCATGGGCCGCGCGGCGTCCCCGGCCTGATCGTGGTGAAACGCCTGATCATGCAGGGCTTCATCGTGATGGACTACATGAACGAGCGCGACGCAGCGCTGGCCGACCTGCAGTCCTGGGTCGCCTCCGGCAAACTGAAGGTGCAGGAGGACGTGATCGACGGACTGGAGAATACGCCGAAGGCGCTGATCGGGTTGCTCGCGGGTGAAAACCGCGGCAAGCGCATGGTGAAGGTGTAGGCGCGGGATGGGCAAAGATGGGCAAGGCGCTCTTGCGCCGCGCCCACGATCTACGTCGCGCCGGGTGCTTGCGGCACCGTCTGCGGACCCGCCTTGCTTCCGGCCTTCCTTGCCTTGCGCTCCGCCAGCCAGTTCTCGAACCGCTGGATCACGACGAAGAATGTCGGCACGAACAGCACGGCCAGGCAGGTCGACGCCAGCATGCCCGAAAATACGGTGATGCCGATCGACTTGCGGGCATTGGCGCCGGCGCCGGTGGCCAGCACCAGCGGCACCACGCCGAGGATGAATGCAAAGGACGTCATCAGGATCGGCCGGAACCGCGCCCGCGCCGCCTCGATGGCGGATTCGAGCAACGGCTTGCGATCGCGCACATGGAGTTCAAGCGCCACTTCGACGATCAGAATGGCGTTCTTGGCCGACAACGCGATCAGGAGGATGATGCCGATCTGGGTGTAGAGATTGTTCTCGATCCGCAAGCCTGTCAGCACCACCATCGGGCCGAGCAACGAGAGCGGCACGGCCAGGATCACCGAGATCGGCGCGTACCAGCTTTCATATTGTCCGGCCAGCACGAGATACACCAGCAGCAACGCCAGGCCGAACGCCCAGTAGATCTGGCCGCCGACGATCTTCTCCTGGTACGACATCGCCGTCCATTCGAACCCCGCGCCCGGCGGCAGGGTTTTGGCGGCGATCTCCTCCATCAGATTCATCGATTGACCGGAACTGTAGCCCGTGGCCGGCAGGCCGATGATCGTCGCGGACGGATAGAGATTGTACAGGCTGATCAGCGAGGGGCCGACCGACGGCGTGATCTTCGCGACCGTGCCGAGCGGGACCATGTCGCCCTGCTGATTGCGCACCATCAGCAGTTCGATGTCCCGCTGCGGTCAGCCGAAACTGCGCATCCGCTTGCGCATAGACCTGGAAGGTGCGGCCGAACTTGTTGAACTGGTTGACGTAGGTGGAGCCCATGTAAGAGGACAGCGTCGAAAAAATCTGGTCGGTCGTGACGTGCAGTATCTGGGTCTTGATCCGGTCTACTTCGACATCGTACTGCGGCACCGTCGCACGGAATGGCGAGCTGACGCGCTGCAACGCGCTTTGCGACTGCCCATTGGCGACCATCGCATTGACAATGGCTTGCAGTTTGCCGAAATCCGTATTGCCGTCGCGCAACTGGACCTGCATGGCAAAGCCGGCGGCGTTGCCGATGCCCTGGATCGGCGGCGGCGGCACCACCAGAATCCGCGCCTCCTCGATCACCGACAGTTTTTCGTTCAGCCCGACAAACAGCGAGCGCAGGTCCTGGCCCGGGCCGCGTGCGCTCCACTCCTTCAGGATCAGATAGGCGACACCGGCATTGGCAAGACTGGAAGAGCTGTCGAGCGCCGATATGCCGGCAATGGTGATGACCTGATCGACGCCCGGCGTCTTGCCGGTTATTTCGCTGACCCGGTCGAGCACGCGCTGGGTACGGTCCAGCGCCGCGCCGTCGGGCAGTTGCACGGCGACCAGCAGATAGCCCTGGTCCTCGATCGGAATAAAACCGGTCGGCACCCGCGACAGGCCATAACCGGCAATCCCGATCAGGATCAGCGCCGCGATGACGGAAGCATTGCTGTGCGCGACCATGCGGGCGATCAAGCCGGCATAAGCCCGCTCGATCCGGTTATAGACGGCGTTAAAACCGCGGTAGAAAAAATTGCGCTGCTCCGGCGGCGACCGGCCGGCGCAGCCACAGCGCGCACTGCGTCGGCTTCAGCGTCGCGGCATTGACGGCGCTGAGCAGCGCGGTCGCGGCGATCACCAGCGCGAATTGCGCGTACATCCGCCCCGTCAGTCCCGGCAGGAAGGCCGACGGCAGGAACACCGAGATCAGCACCAGCGTGATGCCGACGATGGGGGCGAACAGCTGATCCATCGCCTTGATCGCGGCGTCGTGGCCGGACATGCCCTGCTCGATATTGTGGGCGGCGCCTTCGACCACGACGATGGCGTCGTCCACCACGATGCCGATCGCGAGCACGATCGCAAACAGGGTCGAGATGTTGACGGTGAACCCGAGCGCCGCCATCGCGGCAAAGGCGCCGATGATCGTTACCGGCACGGTGGTCGCCGGCACCAGCATCGCGCGCCAGTCCTGCAGGAAGATCAGGATCACGACCAGGACGAGCAGGCCGGCCTCGATCAGCGTCTTGTAGACTTCATTGATCGATTCCGAGACGAATTTGGTGGTGTCGAACGGCGTGTCGTATTTGATGTCCTGCGGAAACGCCTTGGCCAAGGCCGCCATCTTTTGCTCGACGGCGTGCTCGACCTCGAGCGCGTTGGCGCCGGGCGACTGGAACACGCCGATGCCGGTGGCCGGCTTGTTGTTGAGCGAAAACAACTGGCTGTAGGTCTGGGCGCCGAGTTCGACCCAGCCGACGTCGCGCACCCGGGTGACATCGCCATTGCTGCCGGTCTTGACGATAATGTTCTCGAACTGGGTCGTGTCGTCGAGCCTGCCATTGACGTTGAGCGTGTACTGGAACGCCTGTCCCGGGGGCGTCGGCGGCGCACCGATCTGGCCGGCGGTCACCTGCTGGCTCTGCTGCTGGATCGACTGGATGACGTCCTGCGGCATCAGCCCGCGCACTTGCAGCTTGTTGGGATCAAGCCACACTCGCATCGAATATTGGCCGGCGCCGAACACCGTGACGTTACCGACGCCCGGCAGCCGCGACAGCTCGTCCCTGATGTTGATGGTGGCGTAATTGGAGAGGAACAGGCTGTCATAGGTCTCGTTCGGCGACGTCAGCGTCACGAACAGCAGGATCGACGTCGACTTCTTCTGGACGGTGACGCCCTGGCTCTGCACCGACTGCGGCAACTGCGACAGCGCGCTCGACACCCGGTTTTGCACCAGCACCTGCGCGAAGTTGAGGTCGGTGCCGATCTTGAACGTCACCGTCAGCGAATAGGTGCCGTCGGCAGCGCTATAGGACTGCATGTAGATCATGTCCTCGACGCCGTTGACCTGCTGCTCGATCGGCAGCGCCACGGTATCGATCACGGTCTTGGCCGAAGCGCCGGGATAGCGCGTCGTGACCTGCACCGTCGGCGGCACGATGTCGGGATATTGTGCCACGGCAAGGCGGAACAGGCAGACGCCGCCGATCAGAACCATCAGGATCGCAATGACGTTGGAAAGGACCGGCCGCTCGATGAAGAATTTCGAAATCATGGCACGTCCTATTTGGCGGATGCCGGCGCTTCGATCTTTTTAAGCTGCGGATCGACCTTCTGGCCGGGGATCGCGCGCAACAGTCCGGCGGTGACGACGCGGTCGTCGGGCTTGAGGCCGGTATCGATGACGCGCAGCTCGCCCTCAAGCTGCCCGGCTTCCACCTTGCGCTGTTCGACGACGTTTTCGCCGTTCACGACCAGCAGATAGCGTCCGGCCTGATCGGCGCCGAGGGCTACGTCGGGGACCAGCAGCGCATCCTTCTGCTCGTCGTAGGGAACGCGGACGCGCACGAAGAATCCCGGCAGGAATGTACGATCGGGATTGGGCACCACGCCGCGCACCGGCAGCGTTCCGGTCGACTGGTTGAGTATCGGCGAGGCATAATCGAGCCTGCCCCTGTGGGGAAAGCCGGTCTCGGTCTGCAATCCGACATCGAACGGCAATTGCCGTAGTTCGCTTGCCGAGATGCCGCGTCGCGCAGCTTCGGCTCGAATCCGCAATACGTCCTGTTCGCTGACGTTGAAATTCACAAAGATCGGATCGAGCGTGACGATGGTCGCCAGTTGCGTCGGAGACGACGCACCGACAAGCTCGCCGACGGAAACCAGATGCGCGCTGACGACGCCGTCGAACGGCGCGACGACGTTGGTATAACCGTAATTGACCGCCGCGATCCTGGTGTTGGCCTGCGCCTGCTGCAGGTTCGCTTGCGCATTGTCGCGCGTAGAGGTGGACGTATCGAGGGTCGCCTGGGAGACCGCCTGTCTCTGGACCAGATCCGACTGGCGCTTGAAATCCGCTTCAGCCTGTTTCAACGATGCCTGCGCGCCGGCTTCCGCCGCCTGCGCCTGTTCGAGCTTCAATTTGTAGGTTTCCGGTTCGATCGTGAACAGCGTGGTGCCTTCCTTCACGAAGGTGCCGTCCGTGTAATCAATTGATTGCAGGACGCCCTGCACGCGTGCAACGAGATCGACGTTCTTGATCGCAGCCGCGTTGCCGGTCGCGTCCAGATACCGGGTGACGGCGCGTTGCAGGGGAACTGCGACCTCAACCTTCGGCGGTGGCGGCGGAACAAAACTATTTTGTTCGCAGGCACTTAAGCCGAAGGAAGCAAATATGACAAAGGCGATGCGCGGCGCGGCAATGGTTCGCGGTCGCACAATATCGTTCAGTCTGTCATCGTTCCGCCTGTCAGATCCCGATGCGCGCGCTTGCCTCATTCCCAGACCTCAATTTCAGGCCTCAATTTCAATATGCTTTGGAAAAACGCTTTCTATCTACGGAAAGTTTTCGCAATGCATGAATAGCAACAATCTGCTTGCAGTGGAACCCGAAACCGAAAATGATATCGCGCGTGTTAAAGTCTTTTCGCCTTCCCGTTCATGATTTCAATTCAATTGTATCGGCGGCTCCATCGAGACAACAAGGATTTATTCAAATGATCGACACGTTGACACGTGCGGCAACGCTTGGCGCGATGATGACCGCCGCAATTTTTGCAACCGCCGCAACGGCGTTGGCGCAGGCGCCGACCGAAGCCCAACGCGAAGCGATCAAATCGGAATGCCGTTCCGATTACATGGCGCATTGCTCGAGCATCCCGCCCGGCGGCGAAGCGTCGCTGCAATGCCTGCAGAAGAACATGTCGAGCCTCGCCCCCGGCTGCCAGAGCGCGGTGCGTGCCGTGGAACCGGCGGCAGCGCCGAAGGCCGAGTCCGCGCCGGCTGCACCCAAGACGGAGGCCGCTCCAGCGGCTGCACCTGCCAAGCCGGCGGCTGAGTCCAAGGAAACAGTCAAGGAATCGCCCAAGCAACCTGCCAACGCCGCGGCAAGCACCGCGGCGAAACCGCCGAGCAGTGCGCAGATTTCCGCCATCCGCAGCGCCTGCCGCTCCGATTATCCAAAAGTCTGCGCTGATGTGCCGACCGGCGGCGCACCGGCGCTGCAATGCCTGGAAAAGAACAAGGCCAAGCTTTCACCCGCTTGCGGGAAGGCGGTCGCAGCCGCCAGCGGCGCTGGTGGCGCAGCGCCGGCGGCTGCTGCGGCACCCGCAGCGGCGGGCGCGGCCCCTGCTGCCTCCACCGCTGCCCCGGCGGCCCCAGCGGTGATCGTGCTGCGCCCGATGCGGCCGCGCGAAGAACTGCTCGTGCTGCGGTCGGCCTGCGGCGCCGACGTCCGCTCGATCTGCGGCGGCGTGGCGCCGGGCGGCGGCCGCATCGTGCAGTGCCTGGCGACGAACGCCGCCTCGCTTTCATCCGCCTGCAAGGATGTGCTGTCGCAGTTCGCCGCGCAATAAACCGCAGCGCCTTGAAGTCGTGGTGCCTGGCCGGAGCGATAGTCCAAAACGCGACGGTCGGTGCAGGCTTTGCCGAATCAGAGGCTTTGCCGGATCGCAAATGATGTGCCAGCATGGACCGCTTGAACAGGCGCCGGTGACACGAAGCCGCGATGAAAAAAATTTCGATTGCATTGCCGTTCTGGGTCCGGGCTGTCTTGCTCGCGGGTCTCGCCTGCATTGTCCTCGGCGCCGGTATTGTCGCATACCGGTTCTACGCCAAGCCGACGACGCTGAGCCTCGCCGTGGGATCGTTCGATGGCGAAGCAGCCAAGGTCGCCGCGATCGTGGCCGGCCGGCTCGATGCGACCAAATCCTCCGTCCGCCTCAAAATCGTGCCGACGGACAGCGTGCTGGATTCCGCGAAATTGTTCGCCGCCGGAAAGGCCGATCTCGCCATCGTGCGGGCGGATGTCGGCGACCTCTCCCAGGCCCGAAGCGTGGCGCTGCTGGGCAAATCGGTCCTGATGCTCCTCGCTTTGCCGGGATCGTCAATAACAAGCATCGAGAAATTGCGGGGGCATACGGTCGGCGTCGTCGGTGGCGAAATCAACCAAGGGATCGTCGATGCCCTGAAGAAGGAGTATGATCTCGCCGACAAGGTGACCTTCAAGGCCATCGCGCCCGCGGATACGCCCCGCGCGATCCAGTCGAAGGAAGCCAGCGCGCTTCTGCTGGTCGTTCCCCTCAACGAAAAATACCTGTCGCTGGTGCGGCGCTTTTTCCGCGACGGCCGCGGTGCGTTCCCTTCCCTGATCTCGGTTGATTTGGCCGGCGCCATCGCGGACGTCAACGCCGCCTATGAGAGTTTCGACATTCCTCAGGGCACGCTGCGCGGCAATCCACCGGTGCCCGATGCCGACCTCACCACGCTCCGCGTCGCCTCCTATCTCGTCGCCAACAAGAATCTCGACGCGGACACGATCACAACGCTGACGCAGGCGCTGATCAACGCCCGCAACGACCTCGTGAAAGACCAGCCGTTGCTGGCGGGGCTGGCAGCTCCCGACACCGATCCCAGCGCCTACATTCCGGTCCATCCTGGCGCCGCGGCGCTTTATAACGGCACCGAGCAAAGCTTTATCGACAAGTACAGCAACTGGATCTACCTGACGCCGATGGTGCTGGGCGCGCTGGCGTCGATCTTCGCGACCGCCTGGCGTTTCCTCGGCATCGAGGAGCTGGAACCGGGAGAGGCGACGCTGAAAAGCCTGTTCGCTCTGCCGCGACGGATACGCGAAGTAAAGAGCGAGGCTGAGCTGACGGAAATCGAGAACCAGGTCGACGAAGCGCTGGACGCCGAGATGGCCAACGCCGTCAAGAGCGAAAACGCGCAGGACATTGCAACACTGGTATCGATGGCGCATCGGTTGGAGGATTCGATCCATCGCCGCCGGCAAATGCTCGCGGCCGGATCTGCGACAAACCAACCGCTAGGTCACGGCGGGGGCGCTAGCGGCATTGGGGCCGGGCGAACTCCCGCGATATTTTCTGTGGCGCAATGATCCGCCGCGAATTAGTCTGTTTACATTGTAAGTATACTGTCGATTGGGAGGAAGATCGTGCGTATCGCCGTGATCGGCGGAGGCCCCGGCGGCCTCTATTTCGCCTATCTCTGGAAGCGGCGTCACCCGGACGCGCAGATCGACCTGTTCGAACAGAACCCGGAAGGCGCGACCTGGGGTTTTGGCGTGGTGTTCTCCGAACAGGCGCTGGAATTCCTGCGCGCCGACGATCCCGAGACGGTCGACGCGATCACGCCACGGATGGAGAGCTGGAAGAACATCACGCTCAACCTCCGGGGCGAGAGCGTCGAGATCGACGGCGTGGGCTTCTCCTCGATCGGCCGGCTCGAATTGCTGACCATCCTGCAGCAGCGCGTGCGCGCCGCAGGCGTCACGCCGCGATACGACACCATCATCCAGTCGGTCGATGAACTCGGCGGTTACGATCTGATCGTCGCCGCCGACGGCTTGAACTCGCTGGTGCGCCGCAGCTTTGAGAAAGCGTTCGGCGCCACGGTTTCGCATTCGACCAACAAATTCGCCTGGTATGGCACCGGCAAGCGCTTTGCCACGCTGTCGCAGACTTTTGTGAAAACCGCTCTCGGATCGTTCAACGCGCATCACTATCGCTACTCGCCGGACATGAGCACTTTTCTGGTCGAGTGCGATGCGGCGACGTGGCAGGCCTACGGTTTCGAACACAAGACGATCGAGCAATCGCAGGCGGTCTGCGAGCAGGTTTTTGCGGCGACGCTCGACGGCCATCCGCTGCTGTCGAATAAATCGGTGTGGCGTAACTTCCCCTGGATCTGGAACGAGAACTGGTCGCACAAAAATATGGTGCTGATCGGTGACGCCCTGCACTCGGCGCATTTCTCCATCGGCTCGGGGACGCGGCTCGCAATCGAGGACGCGATCGCGCTGACCAAGGCGCTGGAGGCGGAGGCGGATATCCCGGCCGGGCTGGCCCGCTACCAGCGTGACCGCAAGCCGATCGTGCAGAAGCTGGTCACCGCGGCACGCACCAGCGCCGACTGGTACGAACGGTTTCCCGAACATATGAAGCTCGACCTGATGGATTTTGCCTATAGCTACATCACCCGCTCCGGGCGGATCGACGATGCGCGGTTACGCGCCATGTCGCCGGCCTTCATGGCGCGCTATGAAGCGTCGAGGAGCAAGACATGACCCGCGAGATCGCCGACCAGGTACCACCGGATAATCCCGGCTCGCGCGAGATCGGGTTTACGATTCCCGAACGCTATAATGCCAGCCGCATCCTGTTCGACAATCTCGCGCGAGGACGCGGCGAGCATCTCGCATTGACCGGTCCCGCCGGCACGCGCAGCTATGCAAAACTCTGTGACGAAGCTTCGCAATGGGGCCATGGTTTTACCTCGCTCGGGCTGACGCGCGGCGACCGCATCCTGATGTTCCTCGACGACACGCCGGCCTATCCCGCGGCATTCTTCGGCGCGGTTCGCGCCGGTTTCGTGCCGCTGCTGATCAACACGCTGACGCCGCCGGACCTGCTGCAGTTCTATCTCGCCGATGCCGGCGCGTCCGTGGCGGTCGCCGACGCCGAATTTACGTCACGCTTCACCGCGGAAGCCTGCCGGGACACGCCGCTGCAGACGCTGATCGTGGTGAACGGCGCCGCAGGCGAACATGCCGTGCCGAATACGATCGCCGCGGATGCATGGCTGCAGGACTTCCCCACCAATCTCACCGAAGCCGACACCAGCCGCAACGAAATGGCGTTGTGGATGTATTCGTCGGGTTCGACCGGGCGGCCCAAGGGCATCGTCCATCTGCAGCACGACATGCCCTATAGCGAGCAGGCCTTTGCACGCAACGTGCTCAAGCTCAGGCCCGAAGACATCTGCTTCTCGGTGCCGAAGATCTTCTTCGCCTATGGGTTCGGCAATTCCATCACCTTCCCGTTCTCGGTCGGCGCCGCCACGCTGCTGCTGCCGGGGCAGCCGAAGCCTGCGGCGATTTTCGAGACGATCGAGCGTTTCCGCCCCTCCGTGTTCTTCGGATTGCCGACGCTCTACACCTCGCTGGCCAAAGCCGATGCCGCAGCGGCGACCGATTTCTCCTCGCTCCGCATGGCGTTGTCCGCCGCCGAAGTATTGTCGGCCGACGTCTTCAACGGCTGGAAGCGACTAACCGGCCTTGAGATCGTCGAGGGACTGGGCTCGACCGAAGCGCTGCACATCTATCTCTCCAACCGGCCGGATCAGAAAAAGCTCGGCGCGGCCGGCCTGCGCGTCCCCGGTTATGAAATCCTGCTCAGGGACAAGGACGGCCGCGAGGTCGGCGACAATGAGGAAGGTATTTTGTGGGTGCGCGGCGATTCCAACACGCCGCTCTACTGGAACCGGCCGGACAAATCGGCGGAGACGATCCGCGAAGGCGGCTGGATCTACACCGGCGACCGTTTTGTGCGCGACAGCGACGGTTTTCATTTCTTCCGCGGCCGCGCCGACGACCTCATCAAGATTTCAGGCCAATGGGTCTATCCGCTCGAGGTCGAGCTTTGCCTGGCCGATCATCCCGACGTCAGGGAATGCGCGGTGTTCGCCGCCGAGTTGCCGGACCGGCGCATGACGCTGAAGGCGGTGGTCGTCATGAACAACAGCGGCTTCGATGCGAACGACGCCACCAGGCGGCTGCAGGATTACGTCAAGGAAAAGCTCTTGCCGTACAAATATCCGCGCGAGATCAGATTCATCGAGGAGTTGCCGAAGACCGGCACGGGAAAGATTGATCGTCAGGCCGTGATGAAGATGTAGGGTTCGGTCAGTGCGCACTCGATGTCGTCCCGGCCTCGAGGCCGGGACGACGTAGAGTTTTGCTGCTAACCCCCCAACCCCGTCCCGCCATACAGCCACGCCAGGTCGCGCGTAATAATCCTCCGAACTTTTCGCACCCATGATCGCATTGCGGATGCGGGCGTGCTCGCCGGCTGGATGATAGATGTGCTCGCCGATGGCGCGGGACAGCAGTTGCACCCGCGCGGTGCGCGGAAAGCGCTGCGAGCGGTAGCGCTCCAGCGCCACGGCATAATCATCATATTGCCCGAGCATGTGCGACAGGCACACCGCGTCCTCCATCGCCTGGCAGGCGCCTTGCGCGAAATATTGCAGCATCGGATGGGCGGCATCGCCGAGCAGCACGACGCGGCCGTCGATCCAGCGCTCGACGGGATCGCGGTCGCACAACACCCAGAGCCGCCAGTTCTTGCCGTGACGGATGATCTCCCGCGCCCGTTCGTGCACGTGCTGAAAGCCCTTCATGACCTCTTCGTCGGATACCGGCTGGCCGGCCACCGGCTCGCCCGCATCGTTGTGGTAGGTGACGACGAGGTTGAACACCTTCCAGCCCGACAGCGGGTAATGCACGATGTGGCATTTTGGTCCGGCCCACAGCGTCGCCGCGTTCCAGCGCAAATCTTCCGGCATTTCCTCGGTCGGGATCACCGAGCGATACGTCGTGTGGCCGGAGACCCGCGGCGGCCCGTCTGATGTCACCTGCTTGCGGACATTCGACCACAGCCCGTCGGCGCCGATCAGAAGCGATCCCGTCACGCGCTCGCCATTGGCCAGCCGCGCCGTCACCGAGGTGGCGTCCTGATCATATCCGACGACCTCGCTGCTCACGCGCAATTCGATCAACTCATGGCTCTGGCAAGCCCGCAGGAACACGCCGTGCAGATCGCCGCGATGGACGACCGCGTAAGGGTTGCCGAACCGCGCGCGAAAGGCGTCACGCAGATCGACATGGGTGATCTCTTCGGCCGTCAGCGCATCCATCAGCCGGAGCTGGTCGATATAGACGGCCATGCCGCGCGCCGCCTCGCCGACGCCGAGATAATCGAAAGCATGAAATGCGTTCGGGCCAAGCTGAATGCCCGCGCCGATCTCGCCGAGCGCGGAGGCTTTTTCCAGCAGGATCGAACGGATGCCTTTTTGCGCCAGCCCGAGCGCTGCGGCGAGGCCGCCGATGCCGCCGCCCGCGATCAGGACCGGCCGTGCATCCGCCACGCCCATCAGCCCGATTTCCCCAGATGTTCGAGCGCGTCTTCGGCGCGCAGCGGCACCCGCGAAGCCTCGTTGTTGAGATCGACGAGTTGCGTGAGCAGCGCCAGCAAGGTCTTGCGATCGGACGGCTTCAGGGGTTGCAGCATCCGGACTTGCGCCCGTTCCACCGATGGCACGATGTCGCGCAGCAGCGCCGCGCCCGCCTTGGTGAGATACAGCAGCTTGACGCGCTTGTCTTCGCGCGCCGGCTTGCGCTCGATAAAGGCTTTTGCTTCCAGCCGCTCGATCACATTGCCGAGCGTCGAGCGATCGAACGCGATGACCGCCGACAGCCGCGTCGCGTCGATGCCGGGATGGGTATGGATCGCCACCAGCGCCGCATATTGCACCGGCGTCAAATCGCAGGCCTTGCACTCTTCGACAAAGATCGCGACCGCGATCTGCTGCATCCGCCGGAACAGATAGCCCGGCGCGGTATAGACCGCATCCATCGTGATCGGCGGGGCCTTACTCGGTGGAGACTTACTCGGCAGCGGCTTACTCGGCATCGACTTGCTTGTCCGGCGCGGCGTCCGCAAACGCCTTGTTTTCCCTGGCCGCGGCTTCGGCCTTGAGCAGACGCGGATAGACCGAGACGTCGACGCCAAAGCGCCGCGCATTGGCAAGCTGCGGCACCAGGCAGAGATCGGCAATGGTCGGCGCCGCGCCGAAGCAGAACGGACCGGATTCGCCGGCGATCAGGGTTTCGCAGGCAGCCAGTCCCTCGCGGTTGGCCCAGGCCGCCCATTCCGTCACCTTCTCTTCGGGCAGGCCAAGCTGACGCAGCCGGGCCAGCACCTTCAGATTTTGCACCGGATGCACATCGCAGGCGAGCGCCATGGCAAAAGCGCGAACTTTGGCGCGGCGCAGCGGATCCTTGGGCAATAGCGGCGGCGCGGGATAGGTTTCGTCGAGCCATTCGATGATGGCGAGCGATTGGGTCAGCACCGTGCCGGCGTCGTCTTCCAGCGTCGGGACCAGTCCCTGCGGATTGATCGCGAGATAGGCGGGCGCGCATTGTTCGCCCTTGCGAAGATGATGCGGCAGGTGCTCGGTGCTCAGTCCCTTGAGGTTGAGCGCGATCCTGACCCGGTAGGATGCGCTGCTGCGGAAATAGCCGTGCAGCTTCATCGGAACCTCCCGTAAAATTTATCGTTTGCTTGTGTCGCGAGATTGACGCTACCCATATTGTAAGTATGCTGTCAATCAATCCGAAACCAATCAATCAGGGAACGACGGGAGGCTGATCATGGAAGCCGTGCAAAAGACGCCGGAACGCGAAGCGTTCTACAAGAAGATCGACGGCGAAAATCTCTCCGCGCTCTGGAACGTGCTGGGCGACCTGATCACGCCGGAGCCGCGCAGCGCCTGCCGGCCTCATTTATGGAAATTCGACGCCATCCGCGACTACATGACCGAGGCCGGCAAGCTGATCACCGCCAAGGAAGCCGAGCGGCGGGTGCTGGTGCTGGAAAACCCCGGTTTGCGCGGCCAGTCCAAAGTGACCACGTCCCTGTTTGCCGGCGTGCAGATGGTGGTCCCCGGCGATATCGCGCCCGCGCACCGGCACAGCCAGTCGGCGCTGCGCTTCATCCTGGAGGGCAAGGGCGCATTTACCGCTGTCGACGGCGAGCGCACGGCGATGGAGCCCGGCGATTTCGTCATCACGCCGTCGATGACCTGGCACGATCATTCCAACGAAACCAACGAGCCGATGTTCTGGCTCGACGGGCTCGACATTCCGATGGTGCAGTTCTTCGACGCATCGTTTGCCGAAGGATCGAACGAGGACCAGCAGAAGATTACCCGTCCCGCCGGCGACAGCTTTGCCCGCTACGGCCACAATCTGCTTCCGGTCGACGAGAAGCGCACATCGAAGACCTCGCCGATCTTCAACTATCCCTATCATTACACGCGCGAGGCGCTGGAGCAGGCCAAGACCCGTAACGAATGGGACGCCTGCCACGGGCTGAAGCTGAAATTCTCCAACCCCGAGACCGGCGACTTTGCGATGCCGACCATCGGCACCTTCATCCAGTTGCTGCCGAAAGGTTTCAAGACCGCGCGCTATCGATCCACCGACGCCACCGTGTTCGCCGCGATCGAAGGCAAGGGCCGTACCCGGATTGGCGACGAGACCTTCGAGTGGGGACCGCGCGATTTGTTCGTTGTGCCGAGCTGGCGCTGGGTCACCCACGAAGCCGATGCGGACTCGGTGCTGTTCAGCTTCTCCGACCGTCCGGTGCAGCAGAAGCTCGATCTGTTCCGCGAGGATCGCGGGAACGCGTAAGGCGACGATATTCATTCGTCGTCCCGGCCCAGTTGCGCAATCTGCGCACTGGAGCCGGGACGACGACAACAAGGCAAACGGCGACAACAAAACAACAATGGGAGCCAACCCGTGCGACATCTGGCTGCATCCTTTGCCGCAACGATCCTGTTCCTGAACATACAAGCCGCCTACGCCCAAAAGGCCGACCCCGCGGCCGTCGAGCAGCACATCGCGGCCGCCACCGCCGCCGCAAAATCCGACCTGCTCGGTCCGCTGGCGCTGTGCAAGACCGCGACGCCGACGCCAGGGCCGAGCTTCTTCGATAATTACAAGGCGATGGTGAAAGACCCGCCGCTCGAGCCGATGCGGGTGATGGACGAGCTTTATTTCCTCGGCGCGAAATGGAGCACCGCCTGGGCGATCAAGACGTCGGCCGGCATCATTATCATCGACTCCATGGATAATTCCGACGAGGCCGAGAAATACATCGAAGGCGGCCTGCGCAAGCTCGGCCTCGACCCGGCCGACATCAAATACGTCGTCGTCAGCCATGCCCATGGCGATCACGATGGCGGCGCCGGCTATCTCAAGGAAAAATTCAATCCGCGCGTTGTGATGAGCGAGATCGACTGGAAGGCGGAGGAAGAAGCGCAGCGCGATCCGCTGTTCGGCACCAAGCGCAATCCGATGTTCGGCGCCCCGCCGAAGCGCGACATGGCCGTCAATGACGGCGACACCATCACGCTCGGCGACCTCACGCTTAAGCTTTACGTGATCCCCGGCCACACACTTGGTACGCTCGCCACCGTATCCACCTTGCATGATCGCGGCGAGCCGCATCGCGCCGTCACCTGGGGCGGCACCGCCTATAATTTCGGTCCGCTGCCCGACCGCCTTCAGCTCTATTCCGACACGACCTCGAAATACCGCGACATCCTGAAGCAGGAAAACGCCGACATTTTCCTGTCGAACCATGTCGGCTTCGACGACGCCGTCGCAAAGATGGCGAAGCTCAGAGAGCGCAAACCGGGTGAGCCCAATCCGTTCGTGGTCGGACAGGATGCCGTGCAGCGCTTCCTGACAATTTTGGGCGAATGCGCGCTGGCGACCAAGGCCAGCATCGGCGAGACCACGCCGGGCAAGTAGGGGAAGTTGCGCAATCAACTGTCGTCCCGGCGACTGAATTGCGCCCAGGCCGGGACACACGAGTTGCTTCGCCGCCTGATTTACCGCCAGTGCAGCAGCCGCGTTTCCAGCCAATTGATCAGCTTTCCCACCGCAAGCCCGAACAGCGACAGGATCACGACGCCGGCGAGCAGCTGATCGGTCTGCATCAGATTGCCGGCCTGCAGCACGAAGGCGCCGATGCCGAACTGGGCGCCGATCATCTCGGCGCTCACGACCAACAGCAGCGCGACCGACGCGGTGATACGAAAGCCTGCGAGGACCGAGGGCAGCGCGCCCGGCCAGATCACGCGGCGCACGATGGCGTGGAACGGCACGTTGAAGCTCTGCGCCATCCGGATCAGATTGCGCGGCACGGCGTCGACGCCGCTATAGACCGAAATCGCGGTGGAGAAGAACACCCCCAGCGCAATGGTCGCGATCTTCGGCTCCTCGCCAATCCCGAGCCACAGGATCAGCAACGGCAACAGCGCGATTTTCGGAATCGGAAACAGCGCCGAGATGAAGGTGATGCCGACGCCGCGCGCCAGCGTCGAGAGACCGATCGCGAAGCCGACGACGACGCCGGCAATCGTACCCAGAATCCAGCCGCTGCCGATGCGCATGATCGACCAGGACAGATGCTGCCAAAGCGCCCCTGATATCGCGAGCTTGTAGATCGCCACCGCAATGGCCGAGGGCGGCGGCAGGAACAACGGATTGACCCAGCCAGCGCTGCCCGCGAGTTGCCAGAGCGCCATCACCAGCGCGAGCGCGATCCAGCCGGATGCGCGTCCCGCGCGTGGCGTAAAGCCTGCGCCGCGGAAGGCGACCTGCCGCGCTATGGCTTCGTCCGTGCTTGCGTGTCTCTTGCTGCGCTGCGCGGTCAAGCATGCTGGACCTCGCGTTCGGCGTCGATCGCTTCCTCGCGGATCAGCGACCACAGATCGTTCTGCAGGCTGAGCAGCTTTTCCCGCGCACCGATGTCGCCGCGCTCGTCCCGCGTCATCGGGATCGTCACGGTCTCGCGGACGCGACCGGGACGGCGCGACAGCACCACGATGCGATCGGCGAGCCGAACCGCTTCCTCGAGATTATGCGTGACATAGACCGCGCCCATCGCACCGTCGGCGAGCAGACGGATGAAATCCTCCATCAGCAATTCGCGAGTCTGCGAATCCAGCGCCGACAGCGGTTCGTCCATCAAGAGGATCGCGGGCCGCACGGCGAGCGCCCGCGCAATGCCGACGCGCTGACGCATGCCGCCGGACAATTGCTTGGGATAGGCGTCGCGGAAATCGGTCAGGCCGGTTCGGCGCAGCGCGTCGTCGATGACAGCGCGGCGCTCGGTGTCGTCCATCGACAGATGCGCCAGCGGAAATTCCACATTCGCTTCGACCGTGCACCACGGCAGCAGCGCAAAATCCTGAAAGACAAAGGTCAACGGATTGAGGCTGTTGGCCGGCGGCGCACCGCGCAATTCGGCCTGCCCTCCGCTCGGCCGCAACAAGCCGCCAAGGATCGACAGCAGCGTGCTCTTGCCGCAGCCGGACGGCCCGACGATTGCCACCACCTCGCCCGACCGCACGGTGAACGACACCTTGTCGAGCACGTCGAGCGCGCCGAAGCGATGGCTGATATGGTCGGCAATAAGATCCATTATTCGTCCTGCTTCCTCGAAAGCTCAGCTTTAGCTCGGCCCGGGCAGAAGCGCGAAGCGCCGTCTTCGCGCTAGATGTCCCGGGCATCCACGACTATCTCGCTATGACGGAGAGCCCGACTTCAATCCGGCTTCACATATTCCTTGGCGATGATCGCGTCCGCGCGCAAAACCCTTGTCGACAAAGCCCTGCTCCTGCAGCCAACTGATCTGGTTGGCGACGTTCTTGACGTCGAGCTTGCCGTCGGGATCGATATAGGCGCAATTGCCGACCACCTGCTCGACCGGCAGATTGGTGTATTTGGCGATGATCTCAAGCAGCGGCCTGGTCTTGTCGTTGATCGGCGCCTTGCCGTCTTCCACGGCGGCCAGAATGACATCGTAATATTCGCGGTCGGCGCGAACCAGCGCGGCCAAAAGCCTGGTTACCAACGCTTGATTGGCCAGCGTCTTCGGCGAAGCGAATACCGCGCCCAATTGCCACGGCGTCTCATCCCCGACCCAACCCAGCAGTTTCGCGCCGCCATCGTCCATCAGTTTCCGCGCCGTCGAAACCGGCAACAAAGCGGCATCGACCGTTTCGCCCTTGAGCGCGGCGGCGGCATTGGACAGCGATTGCAGCGGCAACACCTTCATCTCGCTGAGCTTGAAGCCGTATTTGTCGGCGAGCAGGCCGAGCGAATAGTGGAAGCTGGAGCCGACCTGCGTGACCGCCACGCGTTTGCCCGCGAGGTCCACCGGCGTTTTCAGGCCGGCGGCATAGGCATTGTTGCTCGCGAAATAGCCGATCAAGGGATAACCCGCCTTCTCGCGGCTCATGCCGCCGATCACCTTCAGCGTGCCCTTGCCCGCGAGATTATAAAGACCCGCGGTGAACGCCGTGATGCCGAAATCGACATCGCCCGACGTCGTCGCCACCGCGATCGGCTGCGCGGCGTCGAAGAATTTCAGTTCGACATCGAGCCCGGCCTCGCGGAAATAGCCCTTGTCCTGCGCGATGAACACCGGCGCCGACGACGACAGCCGGAGCACGCCGACTTTAGCTTTCAACAAATCATCGGCGCGCGCGAGCCCGCTCGCCGCCATCGCCAGCAGACCCGCCACCGCGAGCCGCGCAAATCCCGTCATCCGTTCCTCCGATATCTCATAACCCTTCGGGCACGCTTTGGTCCCGCCCGATAAAGGCGCCCTGCTGCCGCAGCGCCTGTTGCAACTTTTCTACGGCAATGTCGCGCGGAATCGTATTGCCTGAAAGTGCCAGCGCCGCGGCAGAACCGGCCGCCTCGCCCATCGCAAAGCAGGCGCCGGAGACGCGCGCGGCCGACTGGCCGTCATGCGTCATCGAGGCACAGCGCCCGGCCATCAGGAGATTGTCGATTTCGCCGGGAACCAGCATCCGGTACGGCAATTCATTGAAACCGCGCGATTCCGGGATCGGCGGGAACTTGAAGATCACGTCGCCCGCGACATGCGACTCCATCGGCCATCCATTGACGCCGATCGAATCCTCGAACGAGGCGCAGCCGAGCACGTCCTCACCGGAGAGCATATAGCCGCCGACCACCCGCCGCGTTTCGCGGATACCGAGCTGCGGCGGCAAATCGACGATGTAGGATTTTTCAAACCCCGGCACCGTGCGCAGGAATTCAAACGCCTGCACCGCCTGGCGGCGGCCCTCGATCTCGCCGCGGGTCATATCGTCGGGCTCAAGCCCGTTGACCGCGGTGCCGTCCTCGCGCGCGAGCTGGGTAAAATTCACCCGCCATTCGATCTGCGAACGCTGCGGCCGCACGATCGCGGCCTTGCGCGGAAAACGATGCGTGCCGGCGGCTTCCGCCTTTTCCATCAGCGCCGGAATTGTCCGCCACGCATCGCCCGCTTTCTCGGGATCGACGCCGTTGAGGCGAAACATCATCGAGGGATAGAGCATGCTGCCGAAATTGTCGCCGACCTCGAACGGCGCGCCGGCCCAGGCCGCGAGATCGCCGTCGCCGGAACAATCGATGAAAATGTCCGCACGCACCGCCTGCCGGCCGGCTTTGGTTTCGATCATCAGCGCATGGATGCGCTTGTCATCATGCATCACCACGCCGGCGCCGAGCGCGTGAAATAAAATATCGACCTTGTGGGCGGCCAGCAGATCGTCGGCCGCGATCTTGTAGGCCGCGGTGTCATAGGCTTGCGCCAGAATTTTCCCGAGGATCAGATGCGGCGCGTTGAGCCCGCCGAGCCGATCGATCCGCGCCAGCAGATCGGACGCAACGCCCTGCACCAGGCGATGCATCTCGCCAAAGACATTGGCGTGCAGCCCGCAGAAATTGGTCACGCCCGCGGCGGTTCCCATGCCGCCGAGAAAACCATAACGCTCGATCAGCAATGTGCGCCGTCCGGCGCGTGCGGCAGCAGCCGCCGCGGCGATGCCCGCAGGCCCGCCACCAAGGACTGCGACCTCATACTCGCCGTAAAGCGGGATTTGGCGTGCAGGTTCTTCGATGGTTGTGAGAGGCAAGGAAGCGTTCCCGGATGGTGAATAGGCGATAATGCCTTGGCTGGACCATTTTTGCGATCCAGGGCGAGTACACGCAAAATGCGGCGTCTGCCTTTCCCCAAAAAGGCGGTACATTTCGTGCGGCGGTCCGCATGTTCGTTTAGTACCAGAAGCGGGCATTCGTGAAGAGTTGGATTTTGAGCCGAAGCAGACATTGAACCCGGTCCAGCGTCTGAACTGGCGACGCCGTTTGTTCCTCGCCGGACGGTCGAGGTTGCTGTAGATCGGTCAATGCGTAGGACACATTCCCGGGCGGGTCAGATGCGACGGCGCGATTTCATCACGCTTTTCGGTGGCACGGCGGCTACGTGGCCACTCGCGGCCCGAGCGCAGCAGCCGTCGAAGATGAAGCGGATCGCGTTCGTTCACCCTTCGGCCAAAGTCAGCGAAATGAGCGTGGGCAGTCAATCGTATCAGCGCGCTTTTTTCGAGGAGCTAATTCGCCTTGGCTACGTCGAGGGCCAAAACCTCGGGGTCGAACGATACTCTGGAGAAGGGCAACCCGAACGCTATGCCGAACTGGTCCGCAATGTCGTCAACACGCATCCCGACTTGATTGCAACGTTGGGCGCTCATCTATCGTTGGACTTCAAGATGGCGACGACGACAATCCCGATTGTGACGATCGTGTTCGATCCGGTTGCCCTCGGACTTGCGCCAAGCATCGCGCGGCCGGGCGGCAACATCACAGGCGTTACCATCGCTGGGGGATTCGAAATCATCGGAAAACGTATGGGGCTGCTGGTCGAGGCGATGCCAAAACTGTCCACCGTCGGTTACCTTGCATCGCGACCATACTGGGAAGATATAAGAGGTGCGTCAGCGCGAGAGGCGGCCAAACAGGCGGGCATTTCGTTGAAGGCTGCTCTGCTGGACGCGGCCTTCAACGAGGCAGAGTACCAGCGCGTCTTCACGTCGATGGAACAAGATCGTGCGGATGCGCTCATGGTATCTGAAGAGGTCGAGCACATTACAAATCGTGCGACGATTGTCGAATTGGCCGCGAAAGGCCGGATTCCCGCAATTTATGCGAACCGCGAATATGTCGAAGCTGGCGGACTGATGGCTTATTCAGTCGACCTGGCGAACATCTATCGCCGTCTCGCCAATCTCATTGATAAAATCCTTAAAGGAGCCAATCCGGGAGATATCCCGTTTTACCAACCGACCAAATTCGATCTGAGTATCAATCTCAAGACTGCGAAAGCGCTCGGCCTCGAAATGCCGGCGATGCTGCTCGCCCGTGCCGATGAGGTGATCGAGTGATGTCGCTTATTGAGCTGCTGGGTGAACATGGCAATCCCGGGGTTCATGGTACGCTCGCCAAGCCTTTCAGCGACCCGCATGAAGATTATCCTGCTAGCCCCAATTCGCCGCCCGCTTCTCCGCGAAGGACGCCAGCCCCTCCGAAGCCTCCTTTGTCTGCCGCTTGGCCGAATGCATCCGCACCAGGCGCGCATAGGCATCGTCATCCACGCTCATGCCGCCGAATGAGCTCTCCATCGCCAGCGCCTTGGTCTCCGCCAGCGCCTGCGGGCCGTTGGCCAGCAATTGCTCCACGAACTTGGCGCCGGCAATCTCCAGTTCGGCCAGCGGCACCACTTCATGGACCAGCCCGATGCGGCGCGCGTCTTCCGCACCAAAGCGCTCGCCGGTCAGCGCATAGCGGCGCACCTGGCGAACGCCGATGGCGTCGCATAATTGCGGGATGATGATCGCAGCGGTCAGCCCCCAGCGCACTTCGGTGATCGAGAACAGCGCATTGTCGGCCGCGATCACCACGTCGCAGGCGGAAATGATGCCGGTGCCACCGCCGAAGCAGCCGCCCTGTACCAGCGCGACCGTCGGGATCGGCAATGTGTTCAGCCGCTGCACGGCCTCAAACGTCGCCCGCGACACCACCTCGTTCTCTTCCGGGGATTTCGGCCGCACGCCGTTGATCCATTTCAAATCGGCGCCGGCCTGAAAATGCTTGCCGTTGCCCTTGAGCACCACGACGCGAAGCTGGGGTTTCTTGCCGAGTTCATCCATCGCCGCGAGCACGCCGTTGATGAGCCCGGCGTCATAGGCGTTGTTCACCTCCGGGCGGTTCAGCGCGACGGTTGCGACACCGCGTTCATCGAGGCTCCACAAAACCGGATTGGCAGTCATCGGCGGCCCCTTCGTTGTTATTGGCGTCGTGATTGGCATGGCCCGGCAATATGCCGAGCCCGCCGCCATTGATCCATCACTTTCCGGCATGGCAGTGGCGCGCTTCGCATGACCGGTTGCGCTGCGGCGCAAGCTTGTGGAAACTAGCCCCCTGATAACCCCATCCCTGAAGGACCTCTGATCAATGCGAATATGCGTTTTCGGTGCGGGCGCCGTCGGCAGCCATTTTGCGGTGCGGCTTGCCCTCGCCGGACATGACGTCTCCTGCGTGATGCGCGGGCCGCATCTCGAAGCCGTCAAGGCCAACGGCCTGACCCTGCGCAGCGGCGATACCGAGTTCAGAGGCAATGTCAGGGCGTCCGACGATCCGGCGGCGCTCGGCCCGCAGGATGTCGTCATCTCCACATTGAAGGCGACGGGGCTGGCGGCTCTCGCCACCGGCCTGCAGCCCCTGCTCGGCGACGACACCGCCGTAGTGTTTGCGCAGAACGGCATTCCCTGGTGGTACGATCTCGGCCTCTCAGCCGATCATCCGCCGGTGCCGGATCTCGCCTTTCTCGATCCCGGCGGCCGGCTGCGCGCCGCGATTCCGAAGGCGCGGATCATCGGCGGCGTGATCTTTTCGTCCAATGAAATTGTCGCGCCCGGCGTCGTCACGAATTTCTCCCCGGATCGGAACCGGCTCTTGATCGGCGAATGCGATGACCGCGCGAGCGAGCGCATCGCGCGGCTGCGCGCCGTCCTGAACGAGGCTTCGATCGAATTGCCGGAGGTCTTGGCGATCAGGGAGACGATCTGGTCGAAACTCCTGACCAACATGTCGATGTCGGTGTTGTGTCTGTTGACCGGACAAACCGCGCGCGGCGTGAGGGACGAACCGGCTTTGGCCGATGTCATCCCGCGCCTGCTCGACGAAGCCAACAGCGTTGCTCAACGCTACATTCCCGACGTCAAGCGCGTCACCCGCACCGGGCCGGCGCCGAACCACAAGCCGTCGATCCTGCAGGATTACGAACTCGGCCGTGCGATGGAGATCGACGTGCTGGTCCGCGCGCCCGCGGCGTTCGCGCGTGCCGCGGAGCTGTCGACGCCGATGCTCGATTTCCTGGCGGGGCTTGCCATACGCCAGGCGCGAGAGAAGGGGCTTTACCAGGGCTGATCCTTCATCCGGCAAGATCACACGAAAGCAAGATCACTCAGAAGCGAGATCACTCAAAAGAGGGAAATTGCAACATGCAGGTCAAAGGCAAGGTTTGCGTCGTCACGGGAGCCGCAAGCGGAATTGGCGAGGCGGTTGCGCGCGCTTATGCCGAGGCTGGCGCGCGCGGCGTCGTCGTCGCCGATCTCAAGACATCGCGCGACCGGCTGGCGAAAGTCGCCGGCGACATCGACGGATTGCCGATCACCGCCGACGTAGGCCTGGAAGAAGACGTCAAGGCGCTGATCGCGGCGGCCGAGGACAAATACGGGCCGGTCGACGTGTTCTTTTCCAATGCGGGGCTCTCGCGCAAGGGACAGGAGAGCGCGTCGGACGCCGACTGGGACGTCAGCTGGCGGGTTCACGTCATGAGCCATGTGTTCGCGGCGCGCGCGCTGGTCCCGGGCATGCTCGCGCGTGGCTCGGGTTATCTCCTGAATACCGCATCGGCTGCGGGTCTCTTGGCATCGCTGAACTCGATGCCCTATGGCGTGACCAAGAACGCGGCGATTGCACTCGCCGAACATCTCGCCATCCAGTATGGCGACCGCGGCATCCGCGTTTCCGTGTTGTGCCCGCAATCTGTGCAGACCGGCATGACCACGCCCGGCCCCAGCGCGGCGCGGGTCGATGGCGTGCTGCAGCCGCCTGAAGTGGCCCGCATGGTGATCGAGGCGATGGAGGCCGAGCGCTTCCTCATTCTCTCGCACCCGCAGGTCGCCGAATACATGCAACGCAAGGCGTCGAGCCGGGACCGCTGGCTGACCGGCATGCGGCGGCTGCGCGACAAGATCTACGGCGCGCCGCAATCAACCTGAATTCCTTGGAGCAATTCCTTGGAGCAAACCCAACCGCCGGCATCGGCGTTACCTGGCACAATCCCGCCGCCTATCCCGCACCGTTCGCATCGACCCACGCTGCGAACGTATCCAGCACTTCGTCCATCACCTCGCGGTCGTTGCGGCCCGAACGCGCCAGCACGTGGAAGGAATGATCGGCCTCCTTCACCAGATGCAGCGTCGCCAGAGAACCCGAGACTCCTGACCACGGGTTCGAGCAGGCTCAGTTCCGCGAGCGCATCGCGCGTCCCCTGCAGAAACAGCATCGGAAGGTCGATTTCGGCGAGATGTTTCGCCCGATCGCTGGACGGCTTTCCCGCCGGATGCAGGGGAAAGCCGAGGAAGGCGAGCCCGCGAACGCCGGCCAAAGGCGAAACCGCCTGCGCCTGCGACGTCATGCGCCCGCCGAACGATTTGCCGCCGGCCATCAACGGCAAATCGGCGCAGCAGCGCCCGGCCTCCGCCACCGCCGCCCGAACCGTCGCATGCGCGAGCGCCGGCGGATCGGGTCGCTTGCTGCCTTTTTCCATGTAGGGAAATTGATAACGCAACGTCGCGATGCCGCGCTCGCTCAGTCCCGCGGCAATCGCTTCCATGGATCGATGCGTCATGCCCGCACCCGCCCCGTGCGCCAGCACATAACACGCACGCGCTGTTGGCGGGCGCATCAGAAGCGCGGAGACCGAACCCGCGTTCGGGATATCGATGTTGAGTTGTCGCACGTCGTTCATATAACCCGACTGGTGTCCTCTTGATGATTCCGGGCCTTCGGCGATCAAGGCGCAAGGATCGGCGCAAGGCTCCACGTGAGGCTCTGCGTAAGACTCTGCGTAAGACTTGGCGTAAGGCTCGCTAGGCCGTAGCCAGGGCACTATACTGGAAACAGCGCGGCGGAGTCGTGCAAGCGGTTCACCAGGACACAAACAACCCCGCCAAGCGAGGAACTCCCAAGAAGGTCAGTATCGAAGCCTTTTGTCCGCCTGATGTGTTCATTTCACCCCTCTACGCGCTGGGCATACGCATGTCCGGCCTTGGGCCGATACGCCAGGCGTTTTTCTCCAAAACCCCGGCATCGACCCTTGTCGAAGTCAGCGCGCTCGCCCATCCCGATTGGCTGATCGAGATCGAGGCGATTGCGGTGCTCTGATCGCAGCGTTGGAAAAACGAACTGGCCGCCGGTGTGACCTATGCCGGCGGCCGCAAAACGGCCGCGGGATTTCCGGACATATTTATTTCCGGGCATATTTCACGTCGATTTCGCAGAACAAATCGATGAGATATTCAAAGCGCCGTAGAATTGTGGACAGATCAATATTGCTACTATAGGCTGACGCTATACTGATAGCACGCCAAAGGTGAATAACCTTTTTGGCGGTTTTTTAATGAGATGCGAATACTACGCGCTAACTGGCGCAGATCGAAGGGGCGGGGCCATGAGCAGGAAGTCGATCACAAAGATTGTTATCACGGTATTGCTCACAAAGCTCGTTATCGCCGTATTGGTCGGCGGCGGCCTGGCCCTCTATTTCAAGGACGACATCAAGAGTTTCTGGGACGCGATTCACATCAAGGTCGCGGAATATCAGCCCCCGAAGAAAACGGTCTGGCTCGATCAGAATATCAGCAAGGAAAAACTCAGCTGGTTTTACCACGCCGACCAGGGAACGCGTACCTTCGGTATCCCCTATGAGTGGTTCATGGCGCTGGAGCAGCCGGCGATTCATGCGCCGTTTGCCTCCGTCGGCCTCTTCAGCGACCCGGCCTATCTCGATCGCTACGGTTTCATTCCTGATGTCATAGAAGGCAAGCCCGGCGGAGCTCCCTATCGGCTTCGCACGGGGCACCGGTCCCGCGATGCTTGATCCGACCGGCGAGCCGTGGCGAAATCCGGCCAGCAAGCAAGCAATGACAGGCATCGGCCTGACCTGCGCGGCCTGTCACACCGGCCGCTTCACCTACAAGGACACGGCCGTCATAGTCGACGGCGGACCGGCTCTTACCGATCTCTTCAAGTTCAAGCAAGGAACGGGCGTGGCGCTGCTGTTCACGCGCTTCGTGCCTGGCCGCTTCGACCGCTTCGCCAATCGCGTGCTGGGACCTGAGGCACCGTTTGAAGACCGTCAGACGCTGAAGGCCAGCTCGATCAGGTCTTGAAGCAATACGGGCAAAGCCAGGCGCTGGAAACGCGCGTCGCCTCCCACAGTGTCATCGAAGGTTACGGGCGGCTGGACGCGCTCAACCGGATCGGCAATCAGGTGTTCTCAATCGACCTGAAAAACCCCGACAACTATGCAGGCTCCTCCGCGCCGGTGCATTACCCCCGGATCTGGAACACGCCGTGGTTCGACTGGGTACAGTATAACGGCTCGATCATGCGGCCGATGGTGCGCAATGCCGGCGAATCCCTTGGCGTCTCGGCAGAGTTGAACCTGACCGATCCGTCGAAAGGCTTCTACAAATCAAGCGTCAAGGTGAAGGTGCTCCACGAAATGGAGCAGATGATCGCCGGCGATCCGCCGAGCGCGGAGAGCGGCTTTTCGGGCCTGAAATCTCCGAAATGGCCCGACGTCCTGCCGCCGGTCAAGCCGGAGCTCGCAGCGCGAGGCGCTGACCTCTACAAGACCCATTGTCAGGAATGTCACCGACCGCCGGTTTCGAACGTGAAAGAGTTCTTCGATTTCAGTAACAAGGATTGGTGGACGACGAACGAGGATAGCAAACCGATCCTCAAGGTCGAGAACGTCAAAATCTCGCATATCGGGACCGATCCCGCACAGGCCGCAGACATGGCGAGCCGAACAGTCGCGGTTCCCGCAAATCTCGGAATCAAAAGCACTGGCTTTGCATTCGCGCTGGGCGAAGTGGTCGAGAAGACCGTCGACTTCGTGTACAACCAGCCGAAACCGCCGCTGAGCGAAGCGGAACGTCAGAAGCTGAACGGATATATGCCAGACCATCTGCGGGGCGACGCTTGCCTACAAGGTTCGCCCTCTCAACGGCATCTGGGCCACCCCGCCCTACCTTCACAACGGCTCCGTTCCAACCATCGACGCGCTGCTCGGGGACCCGAAGGATAGACCGGCGAAATTCTATCTCGGCAACCGCGAGTACGATCCCGACAAACTGGGTTATAAAACGGACCCGACTCACCAACGGTTTCGAATTCGACACCTCGATTGCGCGGAAACTGGAACAAAGGCCACGAGTTCAGGAAGGAATATAACAAGGACAAGCCCGTCCCCGGCGTGATCGGACCGGCGCTGTTGCCCGACGATCGCAGGGCGATCATCGAGTATCTCAAGACGCTCTGAGGTCTGACGCCTTCGGCGTGCCCGAATATCAAACGGCCGGAAAACTGCGGGCACGCTCTGGGAGTGATGAAACAGAACTGCCGCGCCAGCAGGCGGCATGGTTCGGCAGATCGAGATCGCAATAATTGACATAGGATGCCGGCCCGAACGGCAGCGCGAAAAGCATCACGCCACGACAGCGGCGCGAGCTGCGACAAATTGGTGCGGCGGCTCAGGGATGCGACCTGCAGTCTAAGGAACCGGTTCGGGACGGCAATCATCCGCCGCATGGCCGGCCCTCGCCCGGACACGATTGACCGGCGGCGTGCTTTGAGCCGATGCTGCGGGTGGTCATGAAGAAGAAGCACCTCCGGTGTTCGCAACTGGAAACGCTCCATGGCTCCCGACGCTCCGAATCAACAGCAACGTCCACGGCAAGAACGTCCGCCGGAAGTCGGTACGGTTTTCGATGCCGTCATCGTCGGCGCGGGCTTTGCCGGTATGTACATGCTGCACCGCCTGCGCGGGCTCGGCTTTACCGCGCGGGTCTATGAAGCCGGCGGCGGCGTCGGCGGCACCTGGTACTGGAACCGATATCCCGGCGCCCGCTGCGACGTCGAGAGCATGCAATATTCCTTCTCATTCTCGGAGGAACTCGATCAGCAATGGGACTGGTCGGAGAAATACGCCCCGCAGCCCGAGATTCTCGCCTACGCCAACCACGTCGCCGATCGCTTCGGTCTGCGCCAGCACATCGCGTTCGACACCCGCGTGACAGCGGCCAGTTTCGACGAGACGGCAAAATGCTGGCGTATCGAGACCGACCGCGGCGACAAGGTCTCGGCCAAATTCTGCATCATGGCGGTCGGCTGCCTGTCGGCGGCGAACCATCCGCCCTTCAAGGGCCGTGAGGATTTTCGCGGCCCCGTCTATCACACCGGCGAATGGCCGCATGAAGGCGTGGACTTCACCGCCCTGCGCGTCGGCGTGATCGGCACCGGTTCGTCGGCGATCCAGTCGATCCCGATCATCGCGCAGCAGGCATCGCATCTCACGGTCTTTCAGCGCACCGCGACCTATTCCGTTCCGGCGTGGAACGAAAAACTGACGCCGGAATATCGCAAGACCATCAAGGCGGACTACCCGGCGTTGCGCGCCAAGGCGCGGGCGCGACCGACCGGATTCTATTTTCCCTTCAACATGCAGCCGGCACTCGAGGCGACGCCGGAGCAGCGCGAACGGCAATATGAAGACGCCTGGCAGCGCGGCGGGCTGCCGTTTCTCGGCGCCTATGGCGATCTGCTGTTCGAGCAAGCCGCCAACGACACCATCGCCGAATTCGCGCGCAACAAGATCCGCAGCATCGTCAGGGATCCGCGGACGGCGGAGTTGCTGTGCCCGCACAACGTGTTCGGCTGCAAGCGGCTGTGCGTCGATACCGGCTATTTCGAAACCTACAATCTGCCGCATGTAAAGCTGGTCGACGTGTCGACTACGCCGATCGAACGCTTCACGGCCGGCGGCATCGAAGTTGACGGCACCGAATATCCGCTCGACGCCATCGTCTCCGCCACCGGCTTTGCGGCGATGACGGGATCGTTCGACAGGATTCGCATCACCGGCCGCAACGGCCGGACGCTGGCTGAAAAATGGCGGGAAGGTCCCCGCGCCTATCTCGGCGTCGCGACGGTGGGCTTCCCCAATTTGTTCACGATCACCGGACCGGGCAGCCCGTCGGTATTGGCCAGCATGATCCAGGCGATCGAGCAGCATGTCGACTGGATGGCGGACTGCATGGCGCATATGCGTGACATCGGCGCGGCGACCATCGAGCCCGTTCAGGCGCAAGAGGATGAATGGGTCGAACACGTCAACGAGGTATCAAAGGTCTCGCTGCGCTCGACCTGCAGTTCCTGGTATGTCGGCGCCAACATCCCGGGACGGCCGCGCGTCTTCATGCCCTATATCGGCGGCTTTCCGGTCTATGTGCAGAAATGCAACGAGGTCATGAGCAACGGCTTTGAAGGCTTTGTCATCGAAGGTAACAAGGCCGGCAATAACAAGGTTCGCAATGAAGCGCCGCGCGTGCGGCTGACCGAACGCTGGCGCGTGCCGCTGGACATCGACGTGATCTCGCCGGCTGCGATCGCCGCGCGACGCGTGCCGGTGGTATGAACATCCTATCGGCTCGCTTGCGGGATTGATGATCGATTGAGCGAAATCGGCGGCGTCGCACGGCCGCATCCGCCAAAAACCTTCCGAGCTATGCCCGGACTAGGGCAGCCGTGCAGGCCGCCGTCCTCCAGGCATGCGGCAAACAGAATTGCCGTGGCCGCGCACGTTACCTATGCTGCCGCGATGTCCAACGCGAGGCTCCGCATGATTACGCCGCTCGATCCCGTCATCGCCCAGATCATTCCGCTGCTGCCGCTGCGCGACCCCGAGACGATGACGCCACAGAGCGCCCGCGATGCGCTTCGCGCTCTGGCCGCATCGCGCGCAGCAGTCCCGCCGCCGCCGGTCTTGAGCACCGAAGATATCAAGGTGAAGGGCGCGGCCGGTTTTCTGGCGGCACGGATGTACCGGAACTCGACCGGAAAATCGCCCACCGTCGTGTTCTTCCACGGCGGCGGCTGGGTCGCCGGCGATCTCGAGACCCATGACCGGCAGGCGCGGCTGCTCGCGATCGAGACCGGCGCCGTCGTGATCTCGGTCGACTATCGTCGGCCTCCCGAGGTTCGCTTTCCCGGCGCCTTCGAGGATGGTTTCGCCGCCGTAAAGGACGTCGTCGCACGCATCGCCGAATTCGGCGGTGACGTCGCGCGCGTCGGCGTCGCCGGCGACAGCGCGGGCGGCAATCTGGCGGCCACCGTCGCCATTGCCTGCCGCGATGCCGGAATAAAACTCGCCGGGCAATTGCTGGTCTACCCCGTCACCGACGTCGCCGGAAATTACGCGGACGCGAAAGAGAACGCGCGCTTCCCCTCGCGCGCCGAGAACGCGGAAGGCTATTTCCTGTCGCGGGCAGTCATGCAGTGGTTCGCCGGGCATTATCTGGCCGACGCCAAGGACGGCACCGACTGGCGCGTGTCGCCGCTGCGCGCCAAAAACCTCACCGGTCTCGCGCCGGCAGTCGTCACGACGGCGTGGTTCGATCCCCTGCGCGACGAAGGCAAGGCCTACGCCGACGCGCTCACGGCCGCAGGCGTCACGACAAAATATTATGACGGCTTAGGTCTGATCCATGGCTATTTCGGCCTGGGTGAAGCCTCTGAAACCGCGAAGCTGGAGTCGCAACGCGCGCGGGCGGATTTCAGGATGTTGCTTGAGCGGGGCGCGTAGCCGGCGTCGCCGTAGAGGTACAGGCTCGTAAGTGCGGACAAATCGCTTCCGGCGGTGATGATATCACCGCCATCTCCGGTACTGACGATGATGGTCTCGGCGTCGACATCGCTCGTGATATGGATATGCTGCCCGTCCGCCGAGATCGTGATGACGTCTTCGGCTGAAGAGAATGCGCGCAACCTCGCCGTAAAAAAATGCTTGGCTAATGCGTTCGTGCGAAGTGGGTTTTGATTCGCAATCGCATCAAAACAAAAAAAGCAGGAATCCGATTCTGATTCGATTAGAGCCGATCAAGCTCTACGAGATCAAATTGGCGAGCATGCGCGCGGCACACTCTGCCGCCGTCGGATTCAACGTGGCGCTGCGACAACCACTTCAGGGTGGTGATCATCGCGTCTGCGATCAGGTGCGGCGTTGACGTCGCGAATTCTGTCCGAGTGCCCGCATCACCACGGTAACGGTAGAGACGATGCGCGACGTGGAAGTTATGCTCGAACGGCCCTTCCGCGGGAAAAAGTAGAGCAATGAACACGGCAGAGAACTGAACGGCAGGGAAATGAACACCGATGGCGATCCCGGCATGACTCGAACATGCGACCTACGGTTTAGGAAACCGTCGCTCTATCCAGCTGAGCTACGGGACCGCGAACCCGCGAATGACCGCAGGCATGGCGATTCCATACCAGAGCGAAGGCCTGATCGCCAGCCTTCGCGCCGAAAGGCCCGCAGGCACGCGGCCGTCGATCTGCAAACCGCGGCCTCCTCCTGAGGCGCAGTACCGTGTGGCAACCGGAGAAAATTTGACTTGTGCCGACGGCACCCAAATCAGGGCCGCTGCCGTCGCGGGCGGATTTGCAGACACTGTGTGGGCCACGGGAATCCGCTCGATGTGCTGAAGGCCATTGCCGCTAACGCTGCGTCACGGGCCTGCCGTACATATTACCGCCGGCCCCTCAATTTCCTCAATAATTCCAATGGCCCACCACTGTGTTCTATCGGTCACAGCCGCAAAATAAGCTCACAACGACAGCGGGAAAAATCGCTGCCTTCAGGGGTGACAAGGACTGGCAAAATGGCGACACTCCGCTAAATCTGCGTCGCGTCATCTACTTCGGGGATATCGTCCGTGTTCGCCTCACGTCTGTCCGCTGCGTTGGTTGTTGCCGCGATCGGTTGCGTCGTGTTGACGCCCGTGCGCGCGCACGCGCAGTGGTGGCGCATCGCGCCGGCCGATTTCGAGGAATGCGCCGACGTTGCCGAGAAGGCGAAGACCAGGGAAGAGAAGACCTCGGCGCTCGCCGAATGCAACGCAAAATTCGCCGGCCGTCGCAAGCCCGGCGGCGGCTACACCTATTACGATTTCATGCAGGACCGCACCTTCGATATCGCAGGTCCCAACCCGACGCCGGAAGAGCAGAAGAAGATCGACGAGCAATACACCGCCTATCTCGAGAAGCAGCGGCGCGACAACATCGCCGCCGCGCTGATGGCGAAGCAACAGCAACAACCGCCGCAGCCGGACGTCCAGCAGGTCTCGCTGCGAACCGAAACCGAGAAGGTGCCGGTGCCGGTGGCGAGCCCGGTCAAGCAGGCCGCGCGCATCCGGGCCATCAACTGCGCCAAGAATTCATTCTCCTGCGAATGGCCGCTGCTGTCGCAGAGTATCGAGGATCTGAAGAAGCTGTTCGGCTCGTCGCAGGCCAACTCGTCGCAGGCCAAGGCGAAGCGGAGCTGACAACGCTCGTCGACCCGCGTATGCCGGGACGACGCAGAACCTCGTCAATCCGTGATCACCATCGCCCCGAATTTCCGGTAAGGCGCTTCCTGATTATTCACCGACGCAACGCCCGCCCGGGAGCGTCGTTCCGGATCGTTTCGGCATCGGCGGTATTCAGTGCGCCTCGGTCCGTTTTCCCCGACGCGGCGGAACCGGTCGGACGACAGGAGCGACCGGTTCTGAAACCGCCCTTGACGCCGCCCGCTGCTCCTGCAGCCGCGCGTCATAACCCGGCGATGGTGTGACCGTTGGCGGCGCGGCATGGGCCGGGATCAGCCAAGCCCATCCGACAACGAAGCAGCAACGGCCAGTGGCGCTGCGTATGTTCGTTTCATACCGTTTCTCCCGTTCGCCGCTTAGTCAAGGTGAAGTTCGTGACGGATCGTTGCCATTTCAAGGCAGCCTACCATCAAATCAGGGCCGGATCTGTTCCGGCGTCAGTCCGGGCGAGCCCTTGCCGTCGGCCTCCGCACGCCTGATCAGTTCCACGATGCGGCGCGACAGCGGCGCGTCCAGCCCGCGACGTTCGGCGATTTCGGTGATGACGCCCTGCAGATAGTCGATCTCGGTGCGGCGGCCGCGCTGCAGATCTTCCCACATCGAGGAACGCGCTTCGGGATCGATCTTCATCGTCCGTCCGAGCAACGCCTCGAAGATCACGTCCGGCACGCGCAGCAGCGACGGCAGCAGGCCCGCCGGGATCGGCGTCGGCGATACCGGCTTGATGCCTTCGGCTCTGATCGCGGCCAGCCCCTCCGCCATCTGGTCGGCGAACAATTTTCGCCACGGCCGTTGCGCGAGTTGCCGGCGCAGCGGCAGGTCAGCCAGCGCATTGAGCGCGTTGTTGAGATTGAGCAGCAGTTTGCCCCAGAGCACGCCGTCGATATTACCGGTCGGACGCACCTTAAGGCCCGGAACCGAGAGCTTGTCCGCGGCGCCCGTATCGTCCTGCTCGATGACGATGTCGCCCGAGGTGGCGCGATGAAACCGCCCCGCGCCCAGCGCAATCACATTGAACGGCACCATGCCGCCGAGCACGCGCCGGCCCGGCAGGCGATGGCGCAGCACCGCGGCATTGCCGACGCCGTTCTGGAGACTGACGATGACGACATCCGGCGGCGCGTTGCGTGCGATGACATCCGCCATCTCGGCGGTATCCGCGCTCTTGACCGTGACCAGCACCACGCCGGCATCGCCAAAGACGGAAGGATTTTCCGACAGCATGAGCCGGCTCGACTCTATCGTTTGATCGAAGCCTTCAAAACTCGTCGGCCGCAGCCCGTTGGCCTCGATTTCGGCGATCACGCGCGGACGCGCCAGCAGGGCGACACGGCGGCCTCCGGCCGCCAGCATGCCGCCGACGAAGCAGCCGATGCTGCCGGCGCCTGCCACACCAATGGTCCGGGGCGAATTCATTCGATCTGTCTCTTTCGTTTGCTGGAAGCGTCGATACCAGAAGTACCGTCCAGTGCCTATCGAGCGAGCACGGGCATGATCCCGAAAAGCCGGCACAGGTTTTTCGGAAAAGACCAT
The DNA here is from genome assembly GCA_963847015.1 of uncultured Alphaproteobacteria bacterium. Taxonomy (GTDB): domain Bacteria; phylum Pseudomonadota; class Alphaproteobacteria; order Rhizobiales; family Xanthobacteraceae; genus Bradyrhizobium. Next base: position 148,064 of record CAWJYI010000019.1, read on the forward strand.
GCTCCGGCAATAAGGCAACGCCTCGCCCCGCGCCTTGTAACCGTCATGGGCCACCGTTATGTTTCGCAAGCGGGGGCGGAACGCACGGCAGGAGATGACCATGGGTTTACTCGACGTACTCAACGGCATGCAGAACGGCCCGCGTGGCCCGAGCACCCCAAGCGCGCCATCCGACAGCAGCGGCGGAATGTCACCGATGACCATGGCGATCCTGGCGCTGCTGGCCTGGAAGGCCGTGAAGCATTATGGCGGCAGCCAGCCAGATGCGGCGCCGGCGCAAGCGCCCAAATTGCCCGGCAATGTGACCGCCAGCCTCCCCGGCGGGGCGGCCGCTGGCGGCGGTCTCAGCGACCTCCTCAAGGGCGGATTGGGCGGCCTGCTCGCAGGCGGCGCGGCCGGCAGCGTGCTCAGCGGCGGCCTCGGCGATCTCTTGAACCAGTTCCAGCAGAAGGGCCACGGCGACGCGGCCAATTCATGGGTGAGCAACGGCCCCAACAAGCAGATCTCACCCGGCGACCTCGGCAGCGCGCTCGGCGCCGACCAGATCGACTCGCTGTCGTCGCAGAGCGGGCTGTCGCGCGATGAACTGCTGAAAGGCCTCAGCCAATATCTGCCCGACGTGATCAATCATCTGACCCCGGACGGACGGCTGCCGAACGAGCGCGAATTGTCAGGCAGGCTTTGACGCTGCGACAGCGCGGCGTGTGCTGCGCCGTGCTGCATTACCCCTGAGCACATTGGAAAGGGACGACAGCCATGAGCGGCATTCTCTGGATCATCATCGTCGGTTTTGTCGCCGGAATTATTGCGCGCCTGCTTTCGCCGGGGCCGAACAACCCGAGCGGATTCATCCTGACCACGGTGCTCGGCATCGCCGGCGCGTTTCTGGCCACCTGGATCGGCCAGGCCATCGGCCATTACAGTGCCGACCAGGGCGCCGGCTTCATCACCGCCACCATCGGCGCGCTGGTGGTGCTGTTCATCTGGAACCGGCTGGTGGCCCGCGGCGTGATTTCCGATATGAACAAATAACAGCGGCAAAAACCGAACGTCGTCCCGACCGGGTGCGCATTGCGCAAGAGCCGGGACGACGAAAGGATTGCGCCTTACAGCACCAGATGCATACCCGCATCCATGCGCACGAATTCGCCGGTCATGTTGCTCGACGCCGGCGACGCCAGGAAGCACACCAGTTGTGCGATATCCTCCGCCGTTGACGCGACCTTCAGCGGCACTTTCGCGACCACGGAATCGCGCACCGCCTTGGCGCCGGCCTCGCCGCGGCCCTTGGTGAACCAGGGCGTATCGATATAGCCGGGGCACACGGTGTTGACGCGGATCAGCGGCGCCAGCGCGCGCGCCAGCGATTGCGTGATCGTGTTGAGCGCGCCCTTGCTCGCGGCATAGGCGACCGACGAGCCGCCGCCGGAGATGCCCGCCACCGACGACACGTTCACCACGGCGGACGGACGGCCGGATGCTTTCGCGCCGGCCTCGAGCTGCGCGCGCGCGGCGCGGATCATCTGGAACGGACCGATCGTGTTCACGGCATAGATGCGCTGAAAATCTTCCGCCGAAAGATCGTCCATTTTGTCGTGGGCGACATGCTTGGTGGTGCCGGCATTGTTGATCAGCACGTCAAGACGCCCCCAGGAGGCAGCGGCCGCCGCGATCTTCTTGCAATCCTCGTCGCGGGAAACGTCGCCCTGCACGACCACGACTTCGGCGCCCGCCTTGCGGCAGAGGTCGGCGGTCGCCTCGGCTTCCGCCTTGCTATTGGAGTAATTGACGACGATGCGCGCGCCGCCCTTTGCCAGAATGGCCGCGGTGGCGGCTCCCAGGCCGGATGCAGAACCCGTTACGATTGCGCACAAACCATCCTTCGACATCCGCATTTCCTCTTGTTGTTTTGCGATTAAATCTTTGTGGTGGTGCCTTACCATATCGCGCGGCAAAGTCCCTGCAAATCGGAGATACTTCCGTTGCGCGGAATTTATTCTTCGCCCCATGATCTGCATGCCGCCGCCGCAGGTGGCCCTGCGGACAGCGCTTGTCACGGCTATGGCTTTTGCCCATCATAAAGCGCAAGAAAAGACCGCACCTGAGGCTATGGCGGAACAGCCGGGCCGACGGTACCAATTCAAAACGCGCCAATTCAATAACGCGCCAATTCAATCATGAGGAACGCTGTGGCGGAGAGTGAGAACATTGTTGCCGAGACCGCTGCGAGGATTTTCGCCGATCTCGCCGACGCCCAAACCATCAATCGCGACAAAAAAGGCGAGTGGAAAGCCCCGCTCTGGCAGGCGCTGACCGAGGCCGGCTTGCCGCTGGCATGGGTGCCGGAGGATTGCGGCGGTTCGGGCGCAAGCCTCGCCGAGGGCTTCAGCGTGTTGAGCGCCGCCGGCCGCGCCGCCGTCGCCGTGCCGCTGGCCGAAACCATGCTGGCGGGTTGGCTGCTGGCGCAGGCCAAAATCTCCTCGCCCGACGGCGAAATGACGGTAGCGCCCGCAAGCCCGAAGGACCGCATCACGCTCAATGCCGATGGCAGCCTGTCGGGCAAGGCCCGCGGCGTGCCGTTCGCCAAAGCCGCCAAACACATCGCCGTGCTGGCGAGCGATGCCAAATTTCGAAGGGCCTGTCGATCGCGCTGGTGGATGCAAGCAAATGCCGCATCGATGCGGGCATCGGTCTCGGCGGCGACAATTCCGATACCGTGACCTTCGACAAGGTGCAGCCGGTCGCGATCAAGCCGGCGCCAAAAGGTTTCGACCAGACCCAGTTGATGCTGATGGGCGGCGTCGCGCGATCCTTGCAGATCGCAGGCGCGCTGGAATCGATGCTGGAGATCAGCGTGCGCTATTCCAACGAGCGGGTGGCGTTCGAGAAGAAGATCTCGAAATTCCAGGCGGTGCAGCACAACCTCGCCCGCCTCGCCGGCGAGTCGGCGGCGGCGCTGGCGGCGGCCACCTCGGCTGCGGATGCCATCGCCAACGCAAAGTCGTTCGACGACGAAGTGTTCCTCGAAGCCGTCGCCGCAAAAATCCGTTGCTCGGAAGCGGCGGAAAAAGGCGGCGGCATCGCCCATCAGGTGCACGGCGCGATCGGCTTTACCATCGAGCACATTCTGCACCGTTACTCGCTGCGCGCGCTGTCATGGCGCGACGATTTCGGCTCCGAGAGCTATTGGGCGGTCGAGCTCGGCAAGCTCGTGGCCAACAAAGGCGCCGACGAATTGTGGCCGCTGGTGGCCTCGCGCTGAGATTCACACGCATTAGAAGTCGAGATTCCCAATGACCGCAGCCCTCCGTTTCGATCCGATCCGCCTGCCGCCCGAATGCGAACAATTGCGCAAGGAAGTGCGCGCTTTCCTCGCCGAGGAAATCGCCGCCGGCACCTTCGATCCGCACCAGCCCAACCGCGAAGACACCGACGCGCCGGAATTTTCCCGCCGGGTCGGCGCCAAGGGCTGGCTGGGGATGACCTGGCCGAAGAAATATGGCGGCCATGAGCGCTCGTTCCTCGAGCGATATGTGGTGACCGAGGAAATGCGCGTCGCCAACGCGCCGACGCGGCGCTTCTTCGTCGCCGACCGGCAGAGCGGCCCGGTGCTGCTGAAATACGCGCCCGAGAACATCAAGATGGATATCCTGCCGCGTATCTGCCGCGGCGAAGTCTGCTTTGCGATCGGCATGAGCGAGCCCAATTCGGGCTCCGATCTGTTCGCCGCAAAGACCCGCGCCACCAAGACCGACGGCGGATTCCTGATCAACGGCACCAAGATCTGGACCTCCTCGGCCCACATCGCCGACTACATGATCGCGATCTTCCGGACCTCGCCGCCCACCAAGGAAAACCGCCGTCACGGCCTGACCCAGTTCCTGGTCAAGATGAAACAGCCGGGCATCCAGGTGAATCCGATCGGCCAGATCACCGGGCAATATGAATTCAACGAGGTGGTGTTCACCGACTATTTCGTTCCGGACGATCACATGCTCGGCGAAATCGACGGCGCCTGGAAGCAGGCGACCTCCGAACTCGCCTATGAGCGTTCCGGGCCGGAGCGTTTCCTGGAAACCTATTACGTGCTGACCGAACTGGTCCGCGCCGTCGGCAACAACCCGGATACGCGCAGCGCCGAAGGCATCGGCCGCCTGGTCGCGCAGTTGCACACCATGCGCCGCATGTCGGTGTCGGTGGCGGGGATGCTGCAGGCCGGAAAGGAGCCGGTGGTGGAGGCCTCCATCGTCAAGGACATCGGCACGGTGTGGGAGCAGCAATTGCCGCACCGGGTGCGCGACCTCGCCGCCTTCGTCGAGGAAACCGCGACCAACCGCGAGACGCTGGAAAATCAACTCTCCTTCGCGATCAAGACCGCGCCCAAGCTGACGATCCAGGGCGGCACCACCGAAGTGCTGCGCGGCATCATCGCCCGCGGGCTCGGATTGCGCTAGGCGCGCTGGCCTGGATTGCGCCAGGCGCGCAGACTTGATTGCATTAATCGAAAAAGGAAACACCATGAGCAAGTACACTGACATCGGCGTCGAGAAGCACGGCCACGTCGGCCTGATCGAAATCCGAAAGCCCCCGCTGAACTTCTTCGATGTCGCGCTGATCAACCAGATCGCGGACGCGCTGGAAGAGTTCGATCGCGACATCGAAATCCGCGCTTCGGTGCTCGCCGCCCAGGGCAAGGCGTTCTGCGCCGGCGCCAATTTCTCCGATCCCGCGCGCCAGGAACAGGAAGAGAAAGCCAAGACCGATCCGGCGTCGAACCTGCCGATCAACCATCTCTACGTCCAGGCCGTGCGAATCTTCCGCAACAAGAAGCCGATCGTCGCGGCCGTTCACGGCGCTGCCATCGGCGGCGGCCTCGGTCTTGCGGTATCCGCGGATTTCCGCGTCACCTGCCCCGAAGCGCGCTTCGCTGCGAACTTCACCAAACTCGGCTTTCATCCGGGTTTCGGCCTGACGGCGACGCTTCCCGAACTGGTCGGCAAGAACAATGCGGAATTGATCTTCTACACCAGCCGGCGCGTCACCGGCGAAGAGGCCACGCGCATGGGTCTCGCCAATGTCTGCGTGCCGCAGGACCAGGTGCGCGCCGAAGCGATGAAGCTCGCCGCGGAGATCGCCGAGTGCTCGCCGCTCGGCCTGATCTCGACCCGCGCCACCATGCGCGCCGGCCTCGCCGATCGCGTGCTCGCCGCCACCAATCACGAGCTGGCCGAACAGAACAAGCTTCGCGTCACCGAAGACTTCAAGGAAGGCGTCAAAGCCACCGCCGAACGAAGGGTTGCGAATTTCAGGGGGCGGTGAGCGGCAGTACAACAGGTGTCGTCCCGGACAAGCGAGCGTATGAGCGCGATCGGGACCCATACGCCGTGTCCTCTCGGTGAGAGTACCGGCGTTAGACACCTTCTAAAACAACTAGGGCCGCGGAGTATGGGTCCCGGCCTCAAGGCCGGGACGACGTGCTGTAGTTCTTGCGTACGACCAGCGCATCCACGATCGTCACGCCCTGCCCTTCCGGATGCACCAGCACCGGGTTGAGCTCAATGTCGGCGACATGATCGCGCAGCCGCGCCGCAAGCACGGACACCTGCGAAATCAATTGCGACAGCGCCGCCACATCGGCCTTCGCGGCCCCGCGAAACCCGTTGAGCAGCGGCGCGGCCTTGAGCTCGGCCAGCATCGCAGACGCCTCCGACAGCGCTCACCGGCGCCGGGCGGTAGATCACGTCGCGGAACAATTCCGTGGTGATGCCGCCGAGCCCGACCATGATCATCGGCCCGAAGGTCGCGTCCGTCATGGTGCCGACAATGATCTCGACGCCCTTTTTCGCCATCGGGCCGATCAGCACGCCCTGGATCACCGCATCGGGCCTAAGGCGTTGCGCATTGTCGAGCAGCGCCCGATAGGTCGAAAACGCCTCGCCCTTGGTCGCGATGTTGATGCGGACGCCGCCGATCTCGCTCTTGTGCGGGATATCGCGCGACTGGATCTTCATCACCAGCGGAAAGCCGGCACGTGCCATCGCGGCATCGAGCCCGTCCCGGTCCGCCACCAGCATTTCGTCCGGCAAGGCAATGCCGGCGTCGCGCAACAGCGATTTGCTGTCGAATTCGGATAGCGTCACTGACGCGAGATGCGCCGAGAGATCGCGTGGCGGCAAAGTCGCGGCATCGGCGGCCGGCGCCAGCCTGAATTTGGCGTAGTCGGCCAGCCGCCGCATCGCAACCGCGACATGGGTCAAACCGGACAGCACGACGACGCCGGACTTCGCCAGCTCGCTGCGCGCAAAATTCGACGGCAGCGTGTAGGAATAGAACACGACGGGCTTGCGCTGCGCCGCGATGACCGGCTTCAGTTCGGCCTCCTTGAACGGCATCCGCACATCGCTCGACAGCGACAGCACCACCAGGATGGCATCGACTTCATCGGAGACGTCGAGCAGATCGACGCTCCGCTGCAAGCCGCCGCTGTTGACGCCCTGCGCGGTGACGTCGATCGGATTGCCCGCCGCGCCATAGGACGGCAGCAGCGTTTTGATTTCCGCCTGAATGCCCGCCGACAGTTCCGGCACTTTCAACCCCTGCATCGAGACCGCATCGGCGCCCCAGATGCCCGCACCGCCGGACACGGTGAGCACCGCCACGCGGTCGCCCTTCGGCAGCGGGTTGGTGGTCGAGGACAGCGGCGATCGTCACGGCTTCGTCAAGATCGTTGGAGACGATAAAGCCGTATTTTGCGAACACGGCGTCATAGGCCGCCGACCAGCCGGCCATGCTGGCGGTGTGCGAGGCGGCGGCGCGCTCGCCCGCGCCGGAGCGGCCGACTTTTGTCACGATGACGGGCTTTCCGGCCTCCGCCGCGCGCTTGGCCGCGGCGAGAAATTTGTCGACGTCGCGGATGCCCTCGATGAACAGCAGGATCACGTCGGTGGAGGAATCCTGCACCATGTAGTCCAGGAATTCGCCGGCGCCGAGATCGCTTTCATTGCCGGCGCTGACGACGTAGCTCAGCGCCACGCCCAGCGCCTTGGCGCGATGGTAGATCGCAAAGCCGATGCCGCCGCTCTGGGCGACGATGCCGATCCGCCTTGTGGTCGCGACCAGGCTCAGTGCGCCCGGCTTGACATCGACCGTCGGGCTGAAGGTCGCGGCGACGCGCTGGACCTGGCTGTAAAACCCTTCGGCATTGGGTCCGGAAATCCGCATGCCCGACTTTTTCGCCAACGCCACGATCGCGTCCTGCATCGCGGCGCTGTCGCCGCCCTCCTCGGCAAAGCCGGAGGAAATGATCACCGCGTTCTTGACGCCGGCGGCGGCGCATTGCTCGAGCGCGGCGAGCACCGCACGCGCCGGAATCAGCACGACCGCGAGATCGATCGGCGCTCCGACATCGGCGATCGACTTGTAGCATTTCAGCCCGTCGATATCTTCGTAATTGGGATTGATCGGATAAAGCTTGCCGGGATAGTCGTTCTTGCGCAGCATCGACAGCAGCCGGCCCGGAATCTTTTCGTGATCGCGCGAGGCGCCGATCAGGGCAATGCTTTCGGGCGCGAAGAATGAGTCGAGCGGATGCGGCATTCAGGGATAGTCCTTGTTGTTATTGCTTGGTCCACGAGACGGCAACACTCACGCCGTCAGGTGAAACTAACCCCGCAGAGTTCGAACCCCTCCCCCGACATCTTGCAGCCCTTCGCCTTGGCGGCGTCGCGCACTTTGGCGACATCTGCGACCTTGAACGTCAGGCCACTCATGAGATCGCTGCCGCCCTCCACAAACCGAAAACTGCAATTGGGCAATTTCAGCTCCGGCTCGCCGTTACCGCCTTTGCTGACGGGCACCCCGACGATCCTGCCCCAATGCTCGGCGAGGACCTGCGGCTCCGGACTTTGCATCTCCACGCCGGTCAGCGCCTGCGTCACATCCTTGGCGATCGATTTCTGCCAATCGGGACCGGCCGGCGGATACGGCCCCAGAACATCGTCGCTGCCGTCGGTGTGGTTGAACTCGATGAAGGCAGCGCGGCAATCGCGCGGGTGCAGTTGCACGCCGTGATAGGGCGCGTGCGTGATCACGTTCGCGGTGCGCACGCCCATCGCGTTGGCGCGTTTGCCATAGGCGTCCGGATCGTCGCAGCAGAAGATCGCCATATAGCCGCCGCGGCCGCCGGTCTTGTCGAGGAAACGCCCCGCCGCCGTGCCGGGCTGGAACGGCGCCACCACTTCCAGCAAAATGGTATCGACCGGCAGCAGCGCGTTTTCGAGGCCGTATTTGGCGACGTTACCGTCGCGGTAACACACGCTGAGCCCCATGATATCGGCTATGTCTGAGATCACGGGCTCCAGTTGCGGCGCCACCAGGCAGATCTGCCGCAGCCTCACATAGGGCGCCATCTTCAGTGGCCCTGGAAGGCGGGCTTGCGCTTTTCGACAAACGCTTTTGCCGCTTCCTTGTGGTCGGCGGTCTCGCCCGAGCGCGAGTGATGAATGGCCTCGCCGTCAAAACACTCTTCCAGCGACATGGTCTCGGCGTTGTTGATGTTGCGCTTGATGTAGCCGAGCGTCACCGACGGCCCCTGCGCCAGCGACATCGCCAATTCATGCGCCGATGCCTCGACCTCCGCATCGGGCACCACCTTGGTCACCATGCCGAGGTTATAGGCTTCCTGCGCGGTCAACACCGGCGAGGTCAGATACAATTCGCGTGCTTTCGCGCTGCCGAGCAGATGGGTGAGGAAGTAGGTGCCGCCGTAATCGCCCGACAATCCGACCTTGGCGAACGCCGTGGTGATCTTGCAGGACGCACTGGCGACGCGCAGGTCGCAGGCGAGCGCGATCGACAGACCCGCGCCGGCCGCGGCGCCGTCGACCTGCGCCACCACGGGCTTTGCCATCTGGTGCAGGATGCGCGAGACTTCCATGCCGCGGCGAAGGTTGGCCATCTTGGCCTCGAACGGCAACGGCGCCCGCCCCTCCGCCATCGATTTCACATCGCCGCCGACGCAGAACGTGCCGCCGGCGCCCTTGAGCAACACCGCGCGCACCTCATGATCATCGGCCGCCCGCCGCGCCGCTTCGACCAGCCCGCGCGTCATGTCCGGATTAAGCGCGTTGCGCCGGTCGGGCCGGTTCATGGTGATGGTGAGCAGGCCCTGGTCGAGTTTCTGAAGGACGATTTCGTTTGGCTCATGTGCTTTTGCTTTCGTTGTTGTTGTTGGTTCATTCGTCATTCCGGCATTGCGAGCACGGTGACGCAATGCACTGGAATCTCGAGATTCCAGGTTCGTTGTCGCACGTCCCGGAATGACGTGCTTCTCGCTTCGTTATTTCTTCACCAGCGGGCAGCGCGAGGCTTCCAGCGACTGGAACGCGTCATTGCCGGAGATGGTCGCGAGCAGCTTGTAGTCGTCCCAGCGGGCTTTGGATTCCGACGGCTTCTTGACCTCGAACAGATACATGTCGTGCACCATGCGGCCGTCCTCGCGGATTTTGCCGTTCTTGGCGAACATGTCGTTGATCGGCGTGTCCTTCATGATTTTCATGACCGCCGCCGAATCGGTGGTGCCCGCCGCCTTCACCGCTTTCAGGTAATGCGTCACCGACGAATAGACGCCGGCCTGCGCCGACGTCGGCACGCGCTTGACGCGCTCCATGAAGCGCTTCGAGAACGCGCGGGTCTCGTCGTTGAGGTCCCAGTAGAAGGCTTCCGCGAGCAGCAACCCTTGCGCCGTATCGAGCCCGACGCTGTCGATATCGGTCACGAACGCCAGCAGCGGCGACAGTTTCTGGCCGCTCTTCATCAGTCCGAACTCGGCCGCCTGCTTGATGGCGTTGATGGTGTCGCCGCCGGCATTGGCCAATCCGATCACCTTGGCTTTCGAGCTTTGCGCCTGCAGCAGGAACGACGAGAAATCCGACGTGTTGAGCGGATGGCGGACACTGCCGAGCACCTTGCCGCCGGATCGCAGCACCACATTGGTGGTGTCCTTTTCCAGATCCTGCCCGAACGCGTAATCCGCCGTCAGGAAGAACCAGCTGTCGAGGCCCTGTTTGACGGCCGCAAGCCCGGTCACGTTGGCCTGTGCAAAGGTGTCGAACACATAATGGATCGTATACGGGCCGCAGGCCTCGTTGGAGAGGCGGATCGAACCGGGGCCGTTGAACATCATGATCTTGTTGCGCGCCTTCGCGATTTCGCCGGCGGCCAATGCGGTGGCCGACGCCGCGACGTCGAAGATCATCTCGACGCCCTGATTGTCGAGCATGTCGCGGGCGATGTTGGCGGCCAGATCGGCCTTGTTGAGATGGTCGGCCGCGATGATTTCGATCTTGCGGCCCAGCACTTCGCCGCCGAAATCCTCCACCGCCATCTTGGCGGCGGTCTCGCTGCCGACGCCGGTGATATCGGCATAGAGGCTCGACATGTCCAGGATGCCGCCGAGCTTCAATGGCGGCTTGCTCTGCGCCAGCGCGGCGGTCGCCGACATCGCCAATGCGGCCGCGAAAATACCTGTAACAACCCGTTTCATGAAGGCCTCCCTTAAAGACTTGCGCATTGCCTGCGGCTTGAATTTCGGTTCGCGCGGATCATGCCGCATGGCACCTGCAGCGGCAAGGCGAAGCTGTCCGAAGGGGCCCGATGGCTTGGATGGCTCCATTGCGTTTTTCCGCTAAGCGGAATGACTTCCGATACAGCTCAGCATCAGCCCAGCAGTCACCCCAACAATCAGCTCAACAGTCCCTTGCCCGGAACGTGGTTGAGCTCGAGCCTGATGCCGTCAGGGTCTTCGAACAACAGCGAGTAATATCCCGGCGCCCATTGGTCCTCGCGCGGCGCACGGATGATCTTGACGTCGAGCGATTGCAGGAAGGCGTGGAGTTCGTCGACGTCGGCGCGCTCGCGGGCGCGGAAGCAGAGATGGTGCAGGCCGACGCGCTTTTGCTCGAACGCCGCGCCTGCGTGCTCCGGCGAGGGCGCGGTAATGGCGACTGCCGTGCGGCCGCCGACGCAGTAATATGTCGTTTCGGTATCGATGACCGGTTTCAGCCCGAGAAACGGCAACAGCCGCGAATAGAATTCGCGGGAGCGCTCGTAATTCGAGGCGGTCAGGAAAATATGCGCGACGCCGTTGATTTCCATCATCTCCCCCTGGTCTGCAATTTCGGGTAGCAATGCCGTTGAGGCGCGCAGCATACACGAACAGGCCGGACAAAAGGCAGCGTGACGAGAGCAATGTGACCAAGAACAGCTTGACCAAGAGCAGCGTAATGACCCGCATCGCAACGCGTTGCAGACCAGGCATCGCGGTCTCACTCGTCCTGTTGTTCACCGGCGTCCAGGCGAGAGCCGCAGGCTGCAGCTTCGAATCGCAGGGCGAGGGTCGCGTCAGGGCCGTGATCGATGCCCGGAGTTTCCTCCTTGAGGACGGCCGCGAAGTCCGCCTCGCCGGGATCGAGCCTGCCGCGATGGAAAAGGCAAAGGGCGCGGCGGCGCTGTCGGCGATCATCGCCGGGCGCGACGTGACGCTGCACGGCGCGGACGACGCGCCGGACCGCTATGGCCGCCAACCCGCCTTTGTGTTCCTCGCTGGTTCCGAAACGCCGGTCCAGAGCGAGCTTCTGAGCCGCGGCGAGGCGCTGGCCTCGGCCGATGTGGCCGACAAGGACTGCGCCTCGGTCCTGGCGGCGGCCGAAGCCGGGGCGCGGCAGGCCAAAAAGGGAACCTGGGCCGATCCCTCCGCCATAAAAAACGCGGAAATTCCGGGCGATATTTTGGCCGGGATTGGGCGTTTCACAGTGGTCGAAGGCAAGGTTTTGTCCGTTCGGCAGGCGGGGGCAACCACCTACCTGAATTTCGGGCGGAACTGGACTCAAGACTTTGCTGTGACTATTTCAAGGCGCATGATAGCGGCGTTCGAAGCGGCTGGACTTGGGCCCAAGTCGCTGGAAAATCGACGGATTCGGGTCCGTGGCTTTATCGAGGCGCGGGGCGGGCCGCGGATCGATGCGCTCCGGGTGGGGCAGATTGAAGTGACTCGGCGGGAATTAGCTGGTTCGACAATTAACTGGTTCGACAATTACGAGTGCGGACGTGATTGAGCGTGCAGGACGGCGTGAGGGAATGACAGGCCGCCGCCTTTTGGCAGCGCCGGCGCTTTTGTGCGCCGCGCTCACGCTTTCGGCCTGCGGCAACATGGCCCGGTTTGAGACAGCCTCGCCATCGTCGGCCACGGCGCCTGTGAAACCGAACCGCACGGTGGCGCAGACGCCTGCGAGCGAGCGCGAGCATGAGCGCATCCTGTCCTCCTATGGTGGCGCCTATGACGATCCGAAACTGGAATCGCTGATCAGCAAGACCGTCGAACGGCTGGTCGCAGCCTCCGATCGTCCCGATCAGGCCTACAAGGTGACGATCCTCAATTCGGGCGCGGTGAACGCGTTCGCGCTGCCGACCGGCCAGCTCTATGTCACGCGCGGCCTGATCGCGCTGGCGAGCGACACCTCGGAATTGTCCTCGGTGCTGAGCCACGAGATGGCGCATGTACTGGCGAAGCATGCCTCGATCCGGGAAGACCAGGCGCGGCAGGCGGCGGTGGTGACCCGCGTGGTCACCGACATGAGCAACGATCCGGATCTGACCGCACTGGCGCTGGCAAAAACCAAACTGACGATGGCGAGCTTCTCGCGCGCACAGGAGTTCGAGGCCGACGGCATCGGCGTCGGCCTTGCGGCACGTGCGCATTTCGATCCCTATGGCGCGGCGCGCTTCCTCACCGCGATGGAACGCAACGCCGCCATGAAGGCCGGCAAGACCTCGCTCGATCCCCGCGCGCAGGATTTCCTGTCCTCGCATCCGGCGACGCCCGAGCGCGTGCAGAACGCGCAGGCCAGCGCCCGGCAATACACCTCGCCCGAAGGCGGTGAGCGCGACCGCGAGACGTATCTGGCGGCGATCGACAACATCGTCTACGGCGAAGACCCCAGCGAAGGCTTTGTGCGCGGCCGGCGCTTCCTGCATCCGAAGCTCGGCTTCACCTTTGCAGCACCCGACACCTTCACGCTGGACAACACCGCGCAGGCCGTGATCGGCGTGCGCGAGGGCGGCACGCAGGCGATGCGCTTCGACGTGGTGCGCGTGCCGGCCGAACAATCGCTCGGCGATTACCTCAATTCCGGCTGGATGGAAGGCGTCGAAAAGGCGACGACCGAGGATATCACCATCAATGGTTTTCCGGCGTCATCGGCGTCGGCGCATGGCGATAGCTGGCAGTTCAAGGTTTACGCGCTGCGCTTCGGCAGCGACGTCTACCGCTTCATTTTCGCCGCGAAGCAAAAGACCACCGAGAGCGAGCGTAACGCCCGCGAGACCGTGAACTCGTTCCGCCGGCTGACGCTGGAAGAAGTCCAGGCGGCGCGGCCGTTGCGCATCAAGGTCATCACCGTGCAGCCCGGCGACACCGTCGAATCGCTGTCCCACCGCATGGCCGGCGTCGACCGCCCGGCGGAGCGTTTCCGCATCCTCAACGGGCTCGACCAGCACGCGCAGGTCAAGACGCGCGATCGCGTCAAGATCGTGGTGGATTGAGGCGCGGCTAGCTCGCCATCCGCGATGTGCAATGACGCAACTGAGGGTCCGGCTTGGCGAACCGGGATCGCGTGACAGGGCGTGAACCCATAAATTCAAAGCTGTCGACGGATGTCCGCTAGGGTGCACATTCCGGACTCAAGTCGGACATTGCGGGGTTTCCGAAATGTGCCAACAGAAAACTCTATGCAAGGGCCTGACTATTCAATCACCTGATCGGCACGGGCGAGCATGGTTGGTGGCACCGTAAGTCCAAGCGCGTTGGCGGTCTTCAGGTTAATCACCAACTCGAAGTTTGTCGGCTGCAAGACAGGCATTTCTGCGGGATTTGAGCCTTTCAGAATTTGTCCGACGTAGTCCCCAGCTTGGCGATACATCCAACTAATGCTTGGACCATAGCTCAGGAGACCGCCAGCCACGGCGATCTGTTGCACAAAGCCCATAGCCAGCACATTGTGCTTAAGCGCGAATGAAGCAATTTGCTCGCGCCGGTCCAGCAGAATTGGATCAGTTCCAGTGATCAAGGCCTGGGCTCCGGCACTCAGCAACTGCTCAAGTGCGGTTTCCATTTCGCTCGCGTTTCTAGCATTGACGGTGATCGTCTCCAGGCCCAGCTTCTTTGCCCCTGCTTCTGCGTCCGCTTCTTCGATTTTGACATTCGGGTTGGTTGGATTCATGAGCAGCGCAATGCGGGAAACCTTTGGGGCAATTTCTCCGAGCAGTTCAACTCGCTTTGCGGCAAGCACATTCTGATTGAAAAGGACGCCTGTCACGTGGCCGCCGGGACGGTTTATTGTTTTGACCAGTCCGTGGCGGATTGGGTCGCCACCAATCGTGAACACCACCGGCACTGTGCTGCTCGCTAGTTGCGCTGACCGCGCAGAGGCAACATCTCCTGTGGCGGCAATCGCGACTACGCCCGTCGCGATAAGTTCGGCGGCAAGGGTAGGTAATGCACCGTAGTCCCCGCGAGCCCACCGTTCTTCGATGCGAACGTTGCGGCCCTCGACGAAACCGGCCTTCGCCAGACCCTCACGAAAAGAGTCAGCATTGAAGCGATAGGTATCGGGCGAGGCACTGTTGAGGAAGCACAGCGGCACGGGGGGGGGGGGGGCGAGGGGCGCGGGAGGGCGGCGAGGGCGGGGAGAGACCCGGCGCGACGGGCGGGGCGAGACGCGGAGCGAGAGAGGCGCCGAGCGCCGGCGGCGCGGCGCGAGGGGACGCGGGACGCCCGGACGGCCGCGCGCGCGGAGAGCGCCGGGAGCGCGCGGCGGGGGGCGGGCGGGGCGGCGGGCGGGGCGGCGAGCGGCCGCGCCCGGGCGAGGCGGGGGGGGGGGCGGGGGGGGGCCCGGGGCGGGGGGCGCGGGGGGAGAGGGGGGGAGGGGGGGGGGGGCGGGGGGAGCGAGGGGGGGGGGGGGGGAAGGAGGAAGGGAGGGGGGGGGCCGACCAGCGGCATCACCGGCTGCTGCGCTCGCGCCATGAGTGGCCATGCTGCCGCGCCGCTTACGAGACCAATAAACTCTCGTCGCCGCATGTCCAACCCCACGCTCCAGAGACGGCATCTTAGCGGCTCAGACGGGTCCTTTAATAGGGCCATCGGCATCAAAATATCGCCGCGCAGTGCACAGCCAATGTCGCTGATGAGTTAAAAACGGAAGTCGCGGCCTTGCGGCGGAACGTCTGCTTTGCCCCGGTGAGCGGACCTCGTCAGCGTGGTCGCGCACGTCCGAAAGGCACCATGAGCGACTCATGCATCGCAGCAAACATCAGGCAGGGCCTTCCCGCAGTTAGTTTCGTGTAGTCGGGTTGCCGTAACAGTCACTGTGCGGGCACGAGCGCCGGGACACCCTTGTCCTTGATCAAGAGCACCAGGAATTTCGCCGGCTGGGTGCCGCTTGCGTTCCGGTCGACGACATGAACATCATCAGGGCCTTCATAGAAGGACTGTCCTGGTGTCAGTGTCACCTGTTGTCCACCCTTCAGCTGCATCACGACGGAGCCCTCCAGCACGTAAACAAACGCATGGGCATTGTGTCGGTGGATGGTGCTCGACCCGCCGGGCGCATGCTCGACTGTGATCATCAGGGCTTCCCTGCCGGGATTCTCCGGAAGATCCTTGGACATGAGTGACGTGACCTTAGGCTCCTGAGCCACCGCCGTGCCGGTCATGAGGCACAGAAGAACCAATACAACGAATTTGATCGTCATAGTCGCCTCTTTCGTTCGTTGCCCGGGACCCGCTCGTGACAGGCTGGGTGTACCTCCGATGCGGGATCAGGCTGCTGCCTGTGAGCGGCGGAACCACTCGTCGAAACCGATGCGGCCGAGGCGCGCCTCGCCCAATGGCACGAGCGAGTGCTCCTCGACCTGGCCGCCCCAGTATCGGGCCGCGGGGTCGCTCACGACCTCACGCGGGTCGCCGACCGCCTTCAGATAGCGGGCGATAATTTCGTTGAACGGCGCTCGTTCCGGGCCGGCGATCTCCACGATGCCGTTTTGCGGCGCTGCGAGTGCCACATCGGCAACGCTGGCCGCAACGTCGTCCGAAGCGATGGGCTGGAACAGGATCGGCGGGAGCCTGACCATGTTTCCATCCGCGCTTGAATCGGCGATGCCGCCGAGGAATTCCAGGAACTGGGTCGAGCGGACGATGGTATATGGGACACCGGAGGTCTTGATCAGTTTCTCCTGGGCGACCTTGCCGCGGAAATAGCCATTGTCTGTCCGGTCGATTGCGACGATTGACAGTGCGACATGGTGCTGGACGTTCGCTGCGGCCTCCGCCGCGAGAAGGTTGCGGCCGGAGGTCTCGAAGAATTCCAGCACCGCCTTGTCTTCGAATGAGGGCGAATTGGCGAGGTCGATCACGACCTGCGCGCCGGCCAAGGCCTCTTTGAGCCCCTCGCCGGTGATGGTGTTGACGCCGCTGTTGGGCGAGGCGGCGAGGACCTCGTGGCCGCCCTGGCGCAGAATGGCAACGGTCTTCGAGCCGATCAGGCCGGTACCGCCGATCACGACGATCTTCATGGTTGACACTCCCTTATTGGTGACTGGAGATGATCCTTCAATAGTTCGAAAAGTGGGCTCGAATGCGGATGAGCAAAATATCCGGTCGTCCCTTCGCACTCAACACCAGCAACATGCCGTGCGGCTTTCAGACGCGTCTACTGGTCAGCAATACTGATCGATTTGTGGGAGGCGCCCGGATTGCTCGTGTCCGAGTTGGGGGTCGGCCCAACTGAACAGCATTCCCGTTCTACCCTCGACAGCAGACATCGGAGGGCTGCATGTCCGCTTGGGAGCCCTCAAGCCTGATCGGCATCACCGCGGGCGCAAATGCCCCACCTTCACCACGATTTGTGCGTACATCCGCCAGCGCCTACGGGGCAGAGCCGCGCCAATGACAGCTCAGTTCAATAAGACAACTGATGAGGAGTTCGAGGCGCAGGTTCGCAACCTCGTGCGCTTGGTGTCAGCCTGCACCTTGGGGCTTTGGTCGTTTTCTGCGGGCCTGCTGATCGGGACCTTTTATCTGTTTTGAACAGTGTTGCAGGGGCCCGCAGCACACCGATTTCGCCAGCACATTTATGAGTGACAATCCGAACCACCTTGTTTGGCGCGAGCGCATCTATGAAGGCTTGCGCATGGCCGCGGCGCCGGAGGGGGTAATGTCCGCATTGGGTGGTCATCCACGGACCTGGCGGCACGCCCTGATCTAGGTCCGTTCACCTCCCGATAGAAGACATGTAGTGACCGCGGCGGCATGTCCGAAAAGTGGCCAACAACGGAAATCGCGCTTATTCGATAATCTTGTCGCAACCGGTCGATCCTGGCTGCGATGATCATTCGGGCAGCCCGGCTCGCCGCAATCCTTCCTGGTATTGTTCGACGTGTTTGGCTTGCCGATAAGGGCCCAGCACATCTTTGAGATTGGAAACGCGCAGCGTGGGATTCAGTTGCTGCAGCCGAGCCACTGCCTTATGTGCTTGCTCCGGCCGTCCGGCCATTGCGTTGCTTGCGGCGGTGATACGTAATCCGGGTAGATAGTCCGGACTGCACTGCAATGCCATTGCAGCCCATGATGCCGCTTCGTCATAGCGGCCCAAGAAGAAATGTGCATACGCGGTCCCGGCTCGCATTCCCATCAGCCACGGATCAAGTGGGCTCAGGCGCATGCCACGTGCGAAGCGCTCGATCGCCGTTTCCGGCTCGCCGAGCCAGATTTTTACCCAGCCGCCAAAATTCCATGCCTCGGCCAAATTGGAATTAAGCACAAGCGCGCGATCGACTAAGCCGGCGCCTACCTCGAGATCCCGAACGACAAACGCTAGCGCATTCCCGCCAGCGGCGATCGCGATCGCGTCATGCTTGCCCAACTCAACCGCCCGTTGGGTGAGCCTCTTCACTTCGGTAATCGCGTTCGCTGTGTCTGAAATCCAGCCATTGATCTTGGCAATGACGTAGCAAAAGGCTGCACGACCGTAGGCGGAGGCAAATTCCGGGTCGAGCTCGATCGCGCTGTTGAACAGGCGCAATGCCTCGTCGTTCGCTTGCCGGTTACCAAACTGATAAAGCCGGGCCAGACCGCGCAAATAGAGGGCATAGGCGTCGAGGCTCTCGGTCGGCTTGCGCTTGGCACGCTCGATCTCGGCCTTTTCCACCGCCGGCGCGATCGCCCCGACAACGCTCTCGGTCACCTGGTCCTGCAGATCGAAGACGTCGCCGAGCCCGCCATCAAACCGGTCTGCCCAAAGATGTGCCCCGGTGGAGGTATCGACCAGTTGTCCCGTGATGCGCACTCGGTTTGTACCTTTGCGAACGCTCCCTTCCAACACGTAGCGCACCCCAAGCTCGCGCCCGACCTGCTTCACATCGACGGCGCGCGCCTTGTAGGTGAAGCTCGAGTTGCGGGCGATGACGAACAGCGCCTTGAAACGCGACAGCGCCGTGATGATGTCCTCGGCCATTCCGTCCGCAAAGTACTCCTGTTCGGGATCACCGCTCATGTTCTGGAACGGCAGCACGGCTATGGACGGCTTGTCGGGCGGAGGGAGGACCTGAGGTTGGCTCATAGCCAGACCTGATTTTATTGCGGAAGGGGCTTGACCAGTCAGCCGTACCCGCCACGCTCGCATCGGCTCAGCTATATTTTTAAGGGACTGCTGTCCCATATCATCGCAGACGATCTCGACCTTGCCTCGAACCTGCCGATAGGCATCATCGGACATGCAGACCCCGCCCGGTTCGGCGATGCCTTCAAGGCGGGCAGCAATGTTGACGCCGTCGCCGAAGATATCATTACCATCAAAAATGATGTCACCGACATGAATGCCGATGCGGAATTCGATCCTTTGATCCTGCGGCACGGCGGTATTTTGCTCGGCCATGCTGCGCTGGATTTCAACCGCATTGCGCACCGCATCGACCGCACTGGCAAACTCGACCAGCATTCCGTCGCCCGTAGTCTTGACGATGCGACCACGATGCGCGGCGATTGTGGGGTCAACAAGCGCTTTTCTAACCGACTTTAGCTGGGCTAGCGTACCTTCTTCGTTGGCACCCATCAGCCGACTATATCCCGCGACGTCCGCCGCAAGAATAGCCGCCAGTCGCCGTTCCACGCGCTCGTCGCTCAAGACGCACCTCGGCCCGGGAAATCGAAATGCCTATTTAGCAGAAAAATGGCCGATGTCCGAAAAGTACCATAAGCGACTTAAGCTAATTTTATTCGATGAGCTGGTCAGCACGCAGCACCAGACCGGCCGGAATAGAATGGTTGATGGCCTTGGCGGTTTTTGAATTGATCACGAGTTTGAACGAGCTCGGTTGTTCGACCGGCAAATCGCCAGGTTTGGTACCGCGCAAAATTCTCCAACCATGCGAGCGCGATGTCGGAAGATCTCAATAAAGCTGGGTCCATAGGCGAGCAAGCCACCCTCTTCTGCCGTTTCAGGCCATTGATAGATGGCGGGCAATTGCAGCTCCTCCGTTCGTTTGATTATCACGCGGCGATTGAGGTGCAACATCGGCGAGGACAACACGTTGAGCGCACCGGCGCCCCGCGTAGCCGCATCGTTCATTGCCGGTATGAGATCGTTGGCGGTTGCTGCACTGACAACCAATAAATTTATTCCGCGACCGTGCGCTTACTCCTCCAGCCCCTGGAGGTGCCGCAAGTTTGCGACATTTGAATCGCAAGCACGGCGATACGGCGTGCGCCGGGAACAGCTTCAATCAGGATGTCCGGGCGTTTCCCGTCAAGATCGGGAGACATCAGACTGACGCCAGTAACATTGGCATCCGGCCGCGCGAGCGAGGCCACATATCCGCCGGCTACCATATCTTCGGTCATGACCACCAGCGGTATCGACCTCGTGGCCTTCTGAAACGCTCGGGCGACGACATCGCCACCGGTCAAGATGACATTCGGGTCGGCGTCAAGTATTGCCGGCACCACCTTATCAATTTGCTCATTGCTGATCGGCCGGCCGCCAAGAATAGCCAGATTTTGCCCTTCAACAAAACCTTGCTGTCGCAACTCTTCGAGGAACGCGAGGCTCGCGGGCTCGTCGCGTCCAACTGGCGTCACCATGGCGAGGCGGTAAACACGCCCTGGCTCCTGCCCTAACGCGCTCAGGGACCACCCGACCACCGAGCCTCCAAGTAGTCCGATAAAGACCCGACGTTTCATGGCCGCCCCCGAATTCCCGGACTGGCATCGTACCGGCTCAGACTGGTGACCTGAAGGGCCTAAA
>CAWJYI010000020.1:0-150829 GCA_963847015.1 uncultured Alphaproteobacteria bacterium
TCGGCTTTCCAAGATTTCGTTCCAATTCGTATCCCGACGCGATCGGTGTTAATCTCGGTTCGTAGTTCTATTCCACTATAACGTTCACGAGGAGTTCGAGGGCCGTGACGTCTGCAGCTCGACCCGCCGGATCCCCGAAAAACGTCGTGCTGTTCAGCGGACACATGATCGATGCGCGCGATCGCAAGACGCCGCGGTTTCCTCCGGAGAAGGAGCCTGTTGCTGCCACGGCAATTGCCAATACGCTCGCGGAGATTGGTGTTACTCAGGGCGACCTCGCCATTTGTGGCGGGGCGTGCGGCGGTGATCTGCTGTTTGCCGAAACTTGCCTCGCGCGCGGCATGGCGCTCGAGCTCTACATCCCATTCGACGAACCGACCTTCCTGGCTAACTCAGTCGATTTCGCCGACGCCGACTGGCACGACCGGTATCTGGCGGCGAAATCACGCGCGACGCTGCATGTAATGCCTGATGAGCTCGGCCCGCTTCAGGAAGGCGACAACGCTTACGAGCGCAACAACCGATGGATGCTCGACGCAGCAGATCGATTTGGCGGCGATAGGATGGCCTTCATATCGCTCTGGAACGGTCAGGGTAGTGATGGTCCGGGCGGAGCGCAGCACCGTGGAGGAAGCGCGTCGCAAGACCGCGCGGATTTATTGGCTGGATACACGAAAATTATGGGATTGAAGGAATTTCGAAATGCCCGTGTGTTTCATGATCATGCCCTATGGCAAGAAGCCGACCCAGGCCGAGCCAGGACGTGGACCGGCCGAGATTCATTCAACGCCCTATGGGATCACGGCTACGCTCCGACCATCAAGACCCTCGGCTATGAGCCGGTCCGCGCCGATCAGGACACCGGCGGACTGATCATCAGCCAGATGCTGGAACGGCTCTACTTCGCCGATCTCGTGCTGGCGGACATGACGATTCCGAACGGCAATGTCTATTACGAGGTCGGCGTTCGTCACGCTGCCCGGAAGACGGGCTGCGTTCTGCTCGCCGCGGATTGGTCCAAGCAGCTGTTCGACGTCGTCCAGATGCGAACCGTGCGCTATCCGCTTCCCGAGGGCAACATCACTAATGCAACGGCCGCACCATTCCAGACCGCGATCAAGGATGGAATCACGGTGCTGCGCGACGGGATTTCGCCGATGCACCAGTCGCTTCCGGGCTACCCGACCAATGTCGACATGGCCAAGGCAACGACGACCAGGGATCAACTGACGGAGCTTGCCGCTTTTCAGGCCAAAGTGCGTGCGGTTCGCGCTGCGCCGGCGAAGACGCGAGTGCAGCTCGCGCAGCAGCTGGTCGCCAGCGAGGGCAATCCGCCCGCGAGCTACCCGAGGGCGCTGGCGCTCGTGTTGCTGCTGCGCGATAGTGTCGATACACCGACGGACTGGGCCATCGTGCTCGACTTCGTGCACAAGCTTCCGAAGAAGTTCGCGGACGAACCGGAAATGCAGGAGAATCGTGCATTCGCGGCCGCCCAAACCGGCAACGACCTTCAGGCCATCGGCGAGCTCGAAACGCTGATCCAGGTGGCGGGGCCGACGCCGGAGCGCCTTGGCCTGATGGGCGGCCGCTATAAGCGTCTCGCCAAAACCGCGGCCTCGGAAGCGGAACAACGGCGAGCCCTCGCTGCGGCGATCGAATATTACGAGAAAGGCATGGAGCTCGATCTCAACGCCTATTATTGTTCCAGCAACCTGCCTCGCCTCTATCGCACGCGCGCCAGAGCAGGTGACGAGGAGCGCGCGCAGACCGCGTTGCGATTGGTGATCGCCGCCTGCGAACGCGCCAAGCGGCTGAATTTGGCGGACGAATGGCTGCGCCCGACCCTGCTCGCAGCCGCCTTCGACCTCGGCGATGCCGATAAGGCTGACGAATTGTCTGACCAGGTGATCGATGAGGGCCAGTCCAGATGGAAGGTCAACAGCGTGCTAGGCGACCTCGAGAACAGCGCTCTACAGGTGAGCGATGCGGCCAAGCGAGCACGGCTCTTCGCGGTCATCAATCGAATCAAGGCGGCCTGACGGCCAGAGCATGTCGACGAAAAAGCGAAATCTGGGTCGAACAATTCCGCTAGCGGTAGGTGGCCTGCTGGCCGTTGTTGCCGGTCTTTAGTACCGATGGCGGGTTTGTCCGGTTTGAAGGAATGTCTGCCCGAAACCTTCCATTCGATAAGTCGTGCGCGAAGCAAAGCACGTTTTCGACATTTCACCCACATTCGATTATCAACGCTCAGCGCCGTGCGAGCGATTCACGACGCGATTGGGTCGGAATCTTTTGACATTTGATGCAATTTTTCCACACACAGCATAGGATTCACGCGCCCGGGCCTGGCTCCTCCACTTAAGGCGCGGCTGCATGATCGCCTCATACCGCGCTATGACCTCCGCGATGGTTGGAGGACATCAGAGCGGACCGGCAGCCCGGCGTCAGATGCGTGCTTGCGGCTTGCCGAAAGAGCCATGGCGCATTGATTTGACCAGCGGACTCTACGGCTTGAACACGCCGAAATTGAAGTGCGCAGGTTTGATCCTTTGCTCTGCAACGGCTGCTCCGATCTTCTGCAAATCGGCGAGCGCGTCGATCAAATCGAGTTTCTGCACGCGGGTCGGCTCGGTGCCGCGGCAACCAAGTGCGTCCAGCCCCTCGCGCGTCAGTTCTGCATTGTAACGAACATAACGGAACAGCTTCTCTTCGAGCGGCCCTCGGGAGGCGATCATGTCATCGACCTCTCGGTCGAGCGGCGGACCCGCGACGCAATCGCCAAAAACCCGACAGAGGAAATCCTGCTCGTTCAGCGCGGCATACATCAGTGCAGAAGGGATCGTGGTCGCATTGAAGATCAGGTTCATCTCATCCGGACGAAGGCTGTAATTCTCGCCCGCGCTAGTGCCCGTGCCGATGGATACAATCAGCATGTCGTCGACACCCGTCTTCCAGCCCCGGCTATCAGCGGGGGCTTGAACCCAGTAGCGGTCGACGGTCGCCATCAGGAACATCTGGAAAGCCGGATTGTTGTACATTGTGACCCCGCCATCGACGAAGATGAATGGCCTGCCGCCATAGTCGATTACCTCCGGCGGGAAATAGATCGGGGCCGCCGTGCTGGCGCGCACCAGCTGCCAAAGCGGGAAGTGCAGGTTGCATGCGCCGTGCTTTGGATCGTTGTATTTCGCAAATGGGTTGTTCGAAACCGGCCATGGCGAATCGGTGGTTGCGTTGCGCATCACGAGGAGTAGTAGCGTTTCGACCTCCGGCGCGCCAAGCGTCGTGGTTGCGCCGAAGACCTGCTGGAGTTGCAGCGCGAGCGGCTCGCTCTTGTACTGGTATTGAAGGCGGTGAATAATCCCGGCCTTGTCAAACATCGCAGCGCCGTTGTTCAGATAGAAATCGAGGATCTCCTTCACCGACATTCCCACGGCGATCCCGGCAGCGATAATTCCTCCGGTGCTCGTGCCCGCCACATAGTCGAAATAGTCCGCAAGGCGATAATCCGCCCGGTTGCTTTCCTTGATCAGCAATTGCTCGATTGTCGCGAGGATCTTCAGTGAGAGGACGCCTCGGATCCCGCCGCCGTCGATCGCAAGCAGTTTGCGCCGACCCCCGCGCGCAAGCCGAGCGCCCAAATCAACCCGTCGTTCTGGCGCACGACCAACCATTGTTCGGCTCCCCTTTGGCTGAGAACTCACCCAATTCAATATCGTTCTATCGGCCCTCATCTTACCACGTCGCGATGACGCTGCGTGTGGGATACTTTACAGACAAACGTCTTTGCCAAACGGATGCGAGGCGTGAGCACGTGAAAAAAAGTCTTCACGAGGTGGCTGCGTGCACGGCGGGATTCTCGAAGGCAAGGCGCGCGGCAACGAGATAGGCATCGCGCTCGGGTTTCGCACAGAACAGCAATATCGGCTGGTCAGCCGAAGTCAGGCGGACTGCCAGGATGCTGTCGAGATTGAGCGATGCGAGATCTGCGGCGGAAATGCCGAAATCCTCCATCAACAGCCGTGTGCGGGTCTCGAGGTCGATCGACGGATTGAGGAAGAACAGCGTCTTGTTCGCGTGGCCTGCTTGCAGCACATGTGCAATCTCCCAGCGCACGCCTTTACTCGCATCGACACAGAGGACTATACGACCCGCATCGCGCGCGAGCATGGTGACGGTCTGCTGCCAGTGGGCATCATCCACATAGAGCCGTTGAGCGCCCCAAGGCGATCGTCGTGCGGCGCCGTTTCGATCTTGCGGATTGCCTATGGCAATCAGATCGCCACGCCCGTCGAGGCGCTCAAGCATTAGTTCATCAAGCGTGGTCGGCAGCCGACCGAGATCGAACACGGAGGAAAACAGGTTCCTGCTTGCCCGACGGATGCGTATCTGGTCGTCGCGAAAAGCACGCAGGAAGAGCGTCGATCCGACCGGCGATAGTGGTAGTTCGGCAAGTCGTCGTTTGAAATGTTGCCTTCCGAAGTGACGCACGCGGTTCGCGAGAACGAGGCAGATAACGGCGATGCCAAGCGGCGCTCCCAAGTCGATGGCAGCATGGCTCCAGGGATAATATCCGGCCCAACAGGCAATCGTCGCTTGTTGTGCGGGCGGCGTCTGAAATCCCTCTTGTGCGCAGGCCAGGAACTGTGGTGCGACCGTCATGAACGCATTCTGCACTCTCCGAAGGCCGTAAAACGGGGCCGTCGAGGCCGCCACGAACAATACCGAGGAAAGTGCGAAAAGCGCCGCCTCAGAGAGCGTGACGTTCTGCGATCGATGACCTGGCAGCAGGGTATCGAGCAGACGAGAGGGACGTAGTGGCTCGAATGGGGACAGAGGGCCACCGTAGGCGTTTCGCGGGACGCGTCTACCGTTCACCGCCCAGGCAGCGCTGTAAATGCAACAAACAAGCATCATGTAGCTGAAGGCGAGGATCATGATCGCGAGTTCGGCCGCCAGCGGTCCGAGCGGGCGCATGGGGGGCAGAACGATGACCCCATATGCCATCAAGGCGGAGACGAAAAAGATCTGTTTATCGGGTGACGATATGAAGAAGTAGTAGCCGACCTGGGCCAGAAAGATCACCGCGTAGGCCAACCATAGCCGGTGCGCCAGAATGAAATATGTCGCACCGAGGCTTCCGAGCACCATGGCTGCCCATTTCCATGCGGGGCCCGCAACCAACTCGCTCAGGCTTCGGAAAGAGGTCACCTGCGTGAGTTGCGGGATCCCAACCCAAAGGAAAATTGCGATATTAGAGATCAAGAGATAGCGTGCGTAACGCAGCAGTGCCTCATGACGCCGAACAGTCGCGGATACGCGCGAGATATCAAGAGTTTCGACCCGCATAGTGTGACTCGCAGCTTCATCCCGGTGAGGCCCGCGCCTCTGAAGAGGCAACCGGGAAAAGGACTTTTTCAACACAATCCGGGACAAAACAGACATCCGCCGCAAGGCCGCGACTTCCTGTTTTGATGCTGTGGACGGCTCCTCCATCGGCACGAGAGTGCCACAGCTGTGGGAGCAGTTGAGGCTCCCACGATTCGGAGGAGCTATCCATGCAAACGGTTACGACAATCGGTCTCGACATTGCCAAGTCGGTCTTCCAGGTTCATGGGCATGATGGCGCCGGCGAGGTAGTCATCCGCCGCCAGCTGAAACGACGTTCGGTCCTGGCGTTCTTTCAGAAGTTACCGCCGTGCTTGGTCGGCATTGAGGCATGCGCTTCGGCGCACCATTGGTCGCGCGAACTGCAGGCGCTGGGTCACAAAGTGCGGTTGATACCGCCGGCCTATGTGAAGCCTTACGTCAAACGGCAGAAGAATGACGCCGCCGACGCGGAGGCCATTTGCGAGGCGGTCACCAGGGCCAACATGCGGTTCGTGCCAACCAAGACCCAAGAGCAGCAGAGTGGCCTGGTGCTGCACCGAACGCGCCATCTTTTTATCCGTCAGCAGACCGCGGTGATCAATGCAATCAGGGCCCATCTTGCCGAGTTCGGGATCGTTGCACCGGTCGGGCGCCACGGTGTCGAGGAATTGCTCAATGTCTTGGCCGATCCAAACGATAAGCGAGTTCCGGAGATAGCTCGTGCGTGTCTGTCGGCATTCGGAGCTCAATTGCGCAGGATCAAGGAGCAGGTACTGGAATTCGACCGACTGATCAGGGCCTGGCACGATCCGACGAGATGAGCATGAGGCTCGATGAAGCTCCCGGCGTCGGCCCGGTGCTGGCCACTGCTGTGGTCGCTACCGTTGCTGATCCAAAGTCCTTCCGATCAGGACGCAACTTCTCGGCCTGGATCGGTATCGTGCCGAAGCAGCACTCGAGTGGAGGCAAGAACCGGCTCGGCAATATCAGCAAACAAGGTGACCGCTATTTGCGAGGCCTGTTCGTGGCCGGCGCGCTCGCCGTCATCCGTTACGCCAAGATCCATGGTACCAAGCATCGCCCCTGGCTCACGGCCTTGCTGGCGCGGCGGCCGACCAAGGTTGCTGCTATTGCGCTTGCCAACAAGCTCGCGCGAATGGTCTGGGCCATGATGGTCAAGGGCGAGCGATACAAGGAACCCGTCGCGCTTGCGGCATGAACGAGATCGCGCCGGACAACCGGCGTGATGTGAAGGTTGGAAGGGCGAACAGCACGTAAAGCAGAGCCGGTCGATCCGGCGATCAGGACAACCCACTTGGGTCGAAGCATTGTCAAATGCGGGAGTTTGATCGGGACCTGATCCGCGGAGGGCATTATGGCCGGCGGTCATATGAACCGCGTCAAAAGGCCGGACACATGGCTGCACCGACCGATGCTGCAAAACGTGAAGAAAGTCCTTGCCAACCCGGAGCCGTCCACACATGACCCGACCCGGACATTCGACCGCTCGGACTTACGTCGAAAATTCCGTACTCTCATGTCGAAAACATCGGGGCTGGGACTGATAATGAAGCGGCGTAAATTCATCGCTCTGATCAGCTTCTCGACCGTATGGCCAGCCGCTAACGTTGCGCGGCGTTTTTCTGCAGCGCCAACGCCAATGTATGGGGACAGGTTTCCAGGAGCCCGGCTTCCGCGGGGGGGGGCTGGGGTGCCGTCGCCCTCTCTGCCTCGATTTCGGCAAAGGGCTGCCCGGTGGCGTCCAGCACGGCGTCTTGCCGCATACAGCGTGCAGCCGGCAAATCGTGACATCGCAGTAGGCCGGATCGATATCGATGCCATAGCCCCGGCGTCCGACCTTCTCAGCAGCGATTAGGGTCGTGCCGGAGCCCGCGAAGGCGTCCAGAACGATAGCCTTCCGATGTGAACAATCCCGGATGGCATCGGCAACCATGGCCACGGGCTTGACGGTCGGGTGCAGGCCCAGATCATCCCGGTCGCCGCCAAAGCTGTTAACGCCGGCAAAGCTCCAGACGTTGGTGCGATACCAGCCGTGCTTGCCGAGTTCGACATTGTTGATGTGGGGCACGGTGCCGGTCAGGAAATTTTAGCGCGGACATTTCCCATCGTCGCATGACATGCAGAAAGTGCACCGTCGCCAGCTTCTCGCGTCAGCGAGGCCGCCTACGAAAAGGTGAGGATTTTTACCGTCACGGTAATTTTTGCGCTCGGCAGTCGGCTCCGCTGAGATGTGAGATCGTGTGACCTCGGCACCGTGTTACCCCTTCATCGATACGGTGAGCTACCGGCCCCGCCATCAGGGTGATGGTGATCAAAGCCACTTCGCCACTACCAAATAAAGAATCGGCCATTTAGGGCAAAATCAGCAAACCTCTTGACGCGGCGAAAAAAATCGTCCGGCCATTTTGAAGGCTTTTTACGTTCCAGAGCTTCCGCGGCCGCCACGCCTCGGAGAAGCGCTTCGCCAAGAGCACGTGCGTCAGTTTCTGTGACTTCCTGCCCGTCGTTGATGCCGTATACGCCGCGCCAACTAGCGCTATTTCCCTCAGCCTCAGCTGATTGCACATCGTCGATCTGGCCGTATTCGGGAGCCAAAGTCCCGGCCGGCCTCCAGCCGTGGTCGATTGCAAATCGCAAAACGGCTCCCCATTCCCAGCTTGGAAAACTCCAGGAATCTTGACCTCTCCGTAAGTCGAATGACATGTATTTCACTCCTGTGAATCTAATCAAAGCTTTGGCATTACTGGCGCTATTTGAATCTTGTCCAACGCGCGCCGATCGGCAGATGAACTTCGGGATGACAAGACTCCGCGATCAGCATCGCGTCGCGAGGTGTGCGACTGCAGATCGGAGCCGCTCCAAAAAACTCGATGACCGTTTCCATTACTTCGAGGTTATCTTGATCTGTTCGCCCAATGACCCAGTACTCACCGAGCTTGGCGACCTCTAGCTTGCCGTCGTGTGACCGTCCTCGAATTATATCGACCATGCTCCAGCCCAGCGGGTAGTCGGACCAAATCGGAAGTTGGATGACCCGCAAAAATTCTGGTTCGACGACGATCACATTTTCTGCCTTTGGGAG
Source organism: uncultured Alphaproteobacteria bacterium (assembly GCA_963847015.1). Classification (GTDB taxonomy): domain Bacteria; phylum Pseudomonadota; class Alphaproteobacteria; order Rhizobiales; family Xanthobacteraceae; genus Bradyrhizobium. The sequence goes on from CAWJYI010000020.1 coordinate 8,474, forward strand.
AAAGAAATCAGGCAACCGCGCTACGTGGCGATCGACGCAACGGAAGAGCGGCGGTTTCTTGTCAATGATCGTGGTCATGTTGCATGTCCCTCAACGCCATCCAAGTGGTGCAGTTACCCCTGAGATGATGTCCGGCTTTCACGGCAGAAACCGCGGATTTGCTCACGAAAGCCCCGACCGTTTAGGTCGCGAACTCTTGTCGGGCTCCAACCTAGTTCGACCATTATTTTGCAAAGATGCCGGTACGTACCCGCCGTCCGGTCCCGCTGGGGCACTTCAAGAACATCGAGAAGTGCTTGAGTACTAATCCGCTCCATGCCGTCGAAGTCCACCCGGCCGCGGATACGCTGCAACCGAAGCCGCAACGGATCGGTGTCCTGTCGCGTGGCCTCGGCTTCGGCAGTTCTGAGTTTCGCTAGGAATGACACCGCACCTAACCTCTGTCAAAAGCTGAACTGATCAGCGGTGAAGCGGACCGGGCGCGGAGTAAGCGGGCGATAGCCCGTATGCTTGGTGGCCGCCGCCTTCTTCAGCATCATCACCTGCATTTTGGGTGAAACCCGCATGGCCCAAGTTGGGGTGTCGAGATTGGCCGCGCGCGCCGGGATCAATACGAATGGCTGCCAGTTTTCATTGCTGCTCATCGCGTCGGCCAAAAGGTACGGCAGAATACTAACGTACTGAATGGCGACCCGGCGGGTATTCAGGACATTGCGCAACGCTTTGCAACCTGCCTCCGTCATGCCCTCCCAGACGAGCGTTTCACCCTGTTTATGCGAAATGAAGTATTCGTGGGCTGGTCCATGAGTCGCTGAGAAGCCTGATACTTTTTCGTCGAGTTCGCTAAGGAGTACCGGCCCGTTGGTCCGCTCAATGAGATCGACGATGGCGGCGGCGATACGCTCGACCTCTCTTTCTACAAGACTATTAGAATTGGTGCTCATCTCAATCTCCCAGGGTGATGTCGGCTGTGCTGATCTGCCGGCCAATCGTGAAACGATGTGAAGGCGGTAAAGTCGAAACCGTTACTTTTTTATTTAGCGTCGCATTGAGGGAAGGGTTGTTGAAAACTAAAAGCGTGTCACCTTCTCGCCCTGCCGCAGGCGCCCTGACGGTGGTTCTGACGGCGGCGATGTGTCTCGACATTGGTTTGTCCAATTACCTGAAAGCGATGTTCAAAAAGTTGGCAATTGATGACAGTTGCCTTAGATCGGGCGGAGCCTTCAAGGTGGGACGCGAGCACGGGGATGGCGTGGAGCAGTCGTTCGCTGGCCTTGGCACCCGCCGCTGCAGGTAATTTCCGTTACGGTAACGGAAAGTTGGAGGAGACGATCCGAACTCGATCAGTCTCCAGAACGGTTCAGCGGTGGTTCAGGACAAAACCCAAAACGGATCAAATACATCTAGCCGTCCTGAACCGATTGAAGGGTTGAACCATTGCATCCTTAGCTCTTCCAAGAGCGCCCGCAGAAGTGCGTCCATGTTTGTGCGGCATGGTCGATCATGCCGGAAGTCTTTTGAACGTTCAGGAGGTTCAGAAGGTACAGGACTATCAAAAATGCCCATGAATAGTGGACTTCGTGCCTGAAGGTCCTGGCGAGCGACGAAGCCTGAGGGTTCAGCATTTTGAGTTAAGCCTGCTGCCGGAGGTCCGGCGAGCCGTCCACGTCTGCCCCGGCAACATCTAGCTCAAGACTGTCCGCGATCGAGCGCCGGTACCCACCCTCGGGGGCGCCACCGCGCTTGCACACCAGCGTGCCCGCGACTTTGACCCATCCTAGCTCCATCATGGCGTCGCTCATCCGCTTTCCGATGTCTCTCATGCGCAGGGCCTCAATTCCGAGAATACCGAGCTTGCCGCGAACGTCCTTGTTTGAGACCCGCTCTTCATGGTGGATCATCCATCCACCGGCAATCTTGTCGCGGCCGGTTTCCCAGACTTCGCCAGCCAGATCAGCGAGATCGTCGACCAAAGTATTGGGCTCCTTTGCTGTAGTCACAATGGCGTCATGCGCTGCCACCAGCGCCGGCGTGTCCAGCCATAAGTTCTCCTTCGGCTCGCGTACGACTGCCTCCGCATACAGTTGATCCTTGTCAGCCAGAAATTTGTCGCGGTCGTACTTGTTGACGGCGACGTGCCAGTAACGCCGTTCTCCAGTGGGATCTTTGAGGTATCCGCCCGGGTTGGTCGTGCCGATTGGAACCGAAGATCGAGGTTCGTCCTTGGCATAGTGCGCATACGCCAACCGTGCGCGGTCGACACGGCGCGATAAGTTTCCCTTGCTTCGCTCACGAGAGTTCTGACTGAAACCTGCCAACTCAGCAAATTCGATGATCTGTTTGCCTTGCGTGATCTCCATCTGCTCCTTGATCGACCCAGATAGGTCGCCGGCGTCGGTGAAGAGGTCGGGGAACACGGCGAGGTCTTCGCAGAACATTGACTTGCGCACGCCCTGGCCGCCTTGGAGAACCACCTTCTGGTCGTACTTGCAGCCCGGCCGCTTTGACCGGCGCACGATCGCACACATAAGCTTGACGCTGATGGCCGCATTTAGAGGTGTATCCTCGGCACCGAGATACTCATGAAGAAGTTTTGGAAGCCGCTCCACTCCGTCCCACTTGAGACCATCGAAATAATTGGTCACTGGGTTGATACGATTGCGGTAACACTCCGCTGTGATCGCCTCCCGAACGGTCTCCTTTTCTGGATAAAATTTACACTCTCGGCTGATTTGATCTCGCAGCATAGTAACGGTGCGATCAGATAACTCACCATCCAACATCTTGATCGCGTGACCTTCGCTGAATTCTTTCTGTCGGAAGGTGTCGAGGGTGAATTTGATACCGAGCTTGCGAAACGCAGCGAGGGTATTGGCATAACCCTTAACTGGTGCTCCGCCTCGACCGTAACCATCCGGCCATTCGTCCTCACTGTCGCGTTCATTGCCTGCGTTAGCGGCTTGCTGTGTTGTCCCATCGCCCTGGGTCGGCTTTGACATCACCGTCGCCAATTTCAGTGGCGATGAAATTTTACCGAAGTGTGGGCAAGCAGCGCAGGCGTCGCAGCCGTTGCTCTGAATAGCCGCGCAACTCGGAAAGCCGACCCCACGTTCCTTGTCTGCGGTTTTACGCTCGAACTGCTGCTGAGTTTCGGTATGGGTATAGGTTGGGTGGCCTCTAGAAATATCGTGTGCAATGGCATTGCCGTTCTCCATGAACGCGCTGCAGAGCACCGAGAGGTTCCATAGCGGGTTCGCATAGCCCGCTCCCTCGGTCTTCAGTGCATGCTTCATGAAGCCACAGTGCTCAAGTATAGGCTCAGCCTTTACGAGAGTGCCCTCGTGCTTGTCGATGCCGGCCTGCAGCGCGTCGTCGGGGGGTGGGAACCCGGCAGCCTGCTTCTTGAAGCGGCTTGGGTCCACGCCCTCGGCAAACAAAGTGTGCGCTGGTGCGGCTGTTCCTGGTCCGACGGACACCTGCGGTGCCACAGTCGGCAGCAGTGCTAGGTCCTGCGCGAAGTCGTACATAACCACGGGCAGGTTAGCCAACTGGACAGGCTTCGGCGGGTTGGTCTTGTGATTGAAGGTGCCCGGCACACGGAGGATGCGAGCGATGTCGGTAGTCAGTCCTGCGTCGCACAGGACGTTGTTGGCCAGCAGGAGGTTCTTGAGGCCGCTGGCGTATGGTTGCCACTCGGCTGGGGTGAGTTCGGTCTTGCTGATCCAGTAGACGTGAACCCCGCTGCCAGAGAACACGATGGCGCTGGGGTCTGGTAGACCTACAGTCTTGGCGAACAGCAGCACAGCCTTAAGCGCGTCGGCTACCGTGGCGTATTTCGGCTTCTTGCCGGGCTCCGATGGGCTGACGTCGAGGTCGATCCAGATTGATTTCTGTGCCATGGCGTTCGCTGCGAAGCGCACAGCCTTCGGCTTGCCTTTGGCGTTCAGCTTCATCTGGCTCTGCCGGGAGGTGCAGAACCAGACGTCCTTCATGGTCTGATGGCCGCCGGCGATCCAGCCGGCGCGCTTGATGAACTCGTCGATTGACTGGAACGGCCAGCCCAGCCCCTTGACGAGGTGGCCGGGCTTCTTCAGGTCGACCATGGAGTAGTGCAGGTTGACGTAACCAGCCCCCGGGGTAGCGGAGGCTGGCCACGCAACGACATTGGCCATGAAGGTCGATACGGCATTCCAGTCGGTCATCGACGTAATTCTTCGGCAAGGCCAGTGTAGAAGCGTGCCAGGTGCTCAATGATTTCTACCGAGACGGCTGTTTCGGAAAAATGCTCTGGCGGTCGCTTTTTAATCGCCTTGTCCAGTCCCGTGGTGTGTGCGGTGAAAACGCGCATACCCTCAACTGACGCGCGCTCCCTCCATGGCTTTGACGGCCCCAGCGTTTGCCCTGACGCGATGCCGGGAGCCTCGACCTCGCCATTCTCGTTGGGAACGCCCTGCGTACACGGTTCCGGCTTCGACTTGTCCGTTACTGTAACGGAGTTGGGCGTCCATGGCTTCTCCGGCTCCGGCGTTTGCTCTGATGCGATGCCAGGAGCCTCGACCTCGCCATTCTCGTCGGGAGCCTGCGTACACAATTCCGGCCCCGAGTTTTCCGTTACCGTAACGGAATTGCGCGCCGCCGCTCTATTCGCACGGTGCTTTGCCACGCGCACACGAGTGTCCGCCCTTATTTCTTCGACTGATTTTTTGTCGGTTCCAATCGCGAGCAACTCGTAGACGCGGGACTTGCTCAAGTCGGGGAAGAATTTTTTCTGGAACGCATGGAAACCGCCGCCATCGCAAAGTTCCTTGGCTTCCGCCATCAACTGGTTGACCGAGATCGCGTGATCTCGGGCTTGCTCTATTTGCTTGTTGGCCTTCCTGATCCGTGCCGCAATTTCGTTGCCTAACTGTTGTAAATGATCCGGACAGTTCGTTTCGATCTGTTCGGCCGTGATGGGCTCTCTAAGTTCTGGAAGCTGCGGTGGAGTTTGACTATTAGGCATGGTGTTCACGGTGCTCATGTCGAAGAGCCCCGCTCGCATCCGTCGGTACCGTTGTCGCTCGCGCTGCCCGGATCGACTTGCTGATGATCGCCGCGTGCTTCGCTTGCACTAGAAGCCATGCCCGAGGTAGACCGCATCGGTCTACTCAGCTTGGAGGCGACCCACTGATCGAGATCGTCGATTGAATAAAGAGGTACGCGGTTCATGCGGCGAAAAACCGGACCGCCGCCGATCACAGCGAGCTTAGCCAACGTGCTGGGGGCACGCTCCAAGCCATAGGTTTTGTGCAGGTAAGCAGAAGCAGCCTTGCGGCGAAGAAATCTATGAAGCTCCATTTTGGCACCCTTCTCTAGAGATGCCCGGAAATCCCGGGCGGATTCCAGCAACCTCTTCCCGAGAGTCTTATCGAAAACTTTATAGCCGTCGGATCACGGCAAGGTGATGAACATTGCGCTTGTGGAATTTAAGCGGCGTCAACCGATCGAAGTGGGATGATTTCGTCCTCGCGCTCTGCAACGCTGTCGGCCGCGGCCAGAGTACCCCATCGGGAACGGGCAGATCATGGTACTAATCGGAAGCGCCCGGTTCATTTTGCAAATAGTGGGCTAAGCTATTGACTATCAAGCACCGCCCAATCGTCCATTTTGTAGAAAAGTCTTTTGCATTCAGTGACCCGCAACAATCTACGAATTTGGGGGTCAGGAGTTCGAATCTCTTCGGGCGCGCCATTTCGGAAGCCACCGCCTCGGGTTTTCACCGATCTTGCGGTTCTTGCAGGCGGTGCATTCGGCAATCATCCACCGGCTGTTTCTTGCGCGCCGCCCAGCAGTTTGATGTTGAGCTTGCCACCCGTAAACAGCATGTCGTCCAGCGCTTCGCTGATATCGGCGGATTCGACGGTTGCGCCTCCATCCCGGGTGATGCTCGCCTGCGCCGCACGTCGCATCAATTCCTTGATGAATGCGGCACTGACGCCTCTGGTCCGCTCCGCGGCCTCGCGCACGACGGCATCGCCGAGCGGCAGACCTGCGCCATAGAGCTGCACAAGCTTTCGCCGGCCGATGTCGTTCGGTACCGGCACCTCGATCGCCTGATCGATGCGACCGGGGCGGCTCGCCAACGCGCTTTCCAGCTGTTCCGGCCGGTTGGTGGTGAGGATAAACAGGATATCCGCATCCTGCTTCAATCCATCCATTTCGTTGAGAAGCTCGTTGAGCAACAATTCGTCGCAGGGCCCCATCTCTTCGCGGTCGCGCGCGATGAGATCGACATCCTCGATCACAACCATCGTCGGCTGCAAAAGGCGGGCGAGAGAATCAAGACCGCTGAAGAAGCGGCGGCATACACGCGCTACCTGGCCAGCGTGATTCCGGGCGGAAAATTGACGACCGTGAGCGAGGCCGGTGCATTCATTTTTGATGCCTTGCGCAAGACGCCCGGTGGCGTACGCGCGGGCATAGACGGAAGCGTTGTCCCGCTGACTGAACTCGCCGGCAACGCGCGCAGGGTTCCTAATCCGAAACACGCAATCACAACATCAGGGGTATCATTATGAAAAGGTCACGGCCAAATATTATGAACGTGCTTGGCGGCGCATGGTATGGACAGGCCGTCTATGTGGCGGCCAAGCTCGGCATTGCGGATATGTTGGTCGACGGCCCGCAAACCGCCGAAGACCTGGCTCGCAATGCAGGCGTCGATGAGGTGGCGTTGCGGCGCGTGCTGCGGGCGCTGGCCAGCATGGGTATCTTCCTGATCCGCGAAGATGGCAAGGTCGAGTTAACGGAGGAGGCCGAGCCGCTCGGCAGCAATCATCCCAACAGCGTTCGCTCCTTCGCCATCATGGTGAATGAGGAGTTCTTTGAAGCATTCGGTCACTTTATGGAGACGGTAAAGACGGGGCGTCCGGCATTCGACCAGCGTTTTGGAATGTCGGTCTTCGAGTACTACGATTCGCACCCGCAGGCGGCCGCGACGTTTCATGCCGCCATGAGTAACTGGAGCAAATGGGATACGCCTGACATCATCGAGGCCTACGATTTCTCGCGCTTCAACAAAGTCGTTGACCTCGGCGGTGGCAATGGCGCGTTTCTGTCCGCGCTTTTGAACCGATATTCCAACCTGTCCGGAGTTCTGCTGGACCGACCGATGGGTGTCGAGGCCGCGCGTCAAGGGCTCGGCGGCTCGCTGCCGCGATGTGAAATCGTTGCGGGTGACTTCCTCGCGGACGTTCCCAAGGGCGCGGACCTCTATACAATCAAACACGTGCTGGATGCCTGGCAGGATGAAGACGTCATCAAGCTCTTCAGCAATTGCCGTGCGAGCATGGCGAACGGCGGGCGCGTGGTTGTGTTGGAAAGCGTGATCGAGCCGGGTAATAATCCATCGCTTATCAAGTGGCTTGATTTGATGATGATGACCGTAGCGGACGGCGGCAAGTTTCGTTCAGAGCCCGATTTTCCGCCGCTCTTTGCTGAAGCGGGGCTGCGGCTGAATCAGGTGGTGCGTATTTCGGACAGCGTAACGCTTCTCGAAGCCGTCGCTGCTTAGAGTATTTTTCCGGCTAAGCGGAAGGAGTGCACGATGGCGATCGAGAAAGACGGCGTGCGACCGACGAGGAGAAGCATGTGCCTGTCCTCATGATTTCTTACCAGGCCGCCGAAGAAGGCATTGCGGAATTGACCGGTGCGATCAAGGCTACGTTTGCAGCCTTGGAGGAAAAGCACCCGGAGGGTGTCCGATACGCCTACTGGCGCCGCGCTGATAGCACCGAGTTTGTTGCCCTGCTGGAGCTGGCTGATGGTGTCGAAAATCCATTGCCTGGCATTGAGGCCGCGCTGCGGTTGAGATCAACCGTCGCCAAATGGGTTGTGGGAGATTCTTCCGATACCGCAACCGTTCGACGTTCTGGGCTCTTACGGCTTTAGTTAGGGACTGAATCTTGTGCGCGGTGACACGGATTATTGCGTGTCTTAGAATCACGTTATCAACGCCGAATCAGTCTGTAAGGAAACCTGTGCTCGTTCCCGTCAAATTCCGAATGGTGCGCCAACTACATCAAAACCTGATATTTGCGGGCATCCAGCGTTCATCGCGTCGCTTATTCCGCGAAAACTATTCCGGGCGCTGGCGGAAATTCCGAGAGCTGTGCCTTGCCGGCGCCGGCGGCGATAAAACGACCGGAATCCAGTTCAGGGCCAGTCGCTGCCCTTCCACAATCTCATTGGTCGACATTTTCGACGCCACGGCGTTACGAAACCGCGCATAGACCTCCCGCTCGCGACCTGAGGTGCGGGCGGCTGCGAGGTTGAGCCATTTGTAGGCGAGGACGAAATCCTGGGGAACGCCGTGTCCCTTGTCGTACATCAGTCCGAGCATGGCCTGGGCGAACGGATTTCCCTGCACGGCCGCTTGTGCGTAGAGATCGGCGGCAGCGACGTAGGCCTGCGGCTCACCGAAGCCATGTTCGTAGAGATAGCCCAGCAGAGCGAGCGCTCGCGGGTTTCCGCGCTCCGCCAGCGGCGATAGCTCCCGGGCCGCGCGGAGGTAGTCGCCGCGGGCAATGGCCGCGCTTCCGCGCGCCAGCACGTCGGCATATACGGGCAACGTATAGGTGCCGAACAATCCAACGATCAGCGCCGTCGACAGGTGCCGTCGCACGGCCGCAAGCCGAACGACGCCGCGACCGCGTGTGACCGCCGCGCTCAGGATCGCCATTCCGGCATCAATGGACACTGGTGGTCCTCGCCTGATTGGTTACCGTCGTGGCAATGCTTCCGCGCAGTTTCGATCGGACTTCTTCGGCGATGACATGGGCATCGGCGCCGTCATGTATGATCTGCGGGCGGATGAAGATGATCAGTTCGGTGCGCTGCGTCGAGTTGTTCTGGTGCCCGAAGGCATCACCGAGTCCCGGGATCTGGTCGAGGATCGGAATGGCGTTGCGGCTGCCGTTCTGCTGTTCGCTGATCAACCCCGCCAGCAGGACCGTCTGGCCTGTCGCCACCGAGATCGAACTCTTGACCCTGCGCTCGGATACGGTCGGCGTCAGGCTGTTTGCGCTGGTCGCGGGCACGTTGCTGATTTCCTGCTCGACATCGAGCCGGACGTTGCCGTTGACGCTGATCCGGGGAGATACCCGCAGGATGATGCCGGTGTTGCGGTAATCGATGGTGTTCACGACGGTGTTGCTCGTCGTCAGCACGGTAGCGCTTCCGGTTGAGACCGGCACCACGTCGCCGACCTGCAGCGTGGCCACCTGGTTGTTGATGACGACGAGGGATGGGTTCGACAGCACCTTGACGCTGGTGACCGAGTGCAGCGCGTCGAGAATAAGGCTCGGTTGGGTTTCTGATCCGATCAGGAAGTTGAATCCGGGAAACGCGCGATTGATGAAGGCGTTGGTGGCCGATCCCGCGGCCGAAGCGATACCTGTTGCGGGATCGACAGCCACCGCTGGCGCGCTCGTTGACTGGGTATTGAGCACGGAGCCGGTGTTCGGCTTCAGCCCGACGTTGCGGCTGGTCAGGTAAGTCTGGACGCCATAGCTCAACTCGTTGTTGAGCGTCACTTCGGCAATCGTCGCGTCGATCGCGACCTGGAGCTGCGGTTGATCGATCTGCAGCAGTGTAGCTTCGATCGTTCGATAGTTGGCTTGGTCCGCGTAGATCAGCAGGCTGTTGTTGACGGCGTCGGGTGTGATCCGCACATCCTGTAGCACAGGTGGGCCGCCGGCCGAGCCCGAACCGCGGCCGTTGTCGAGCGGAGCGGCTCCGCCGGCGGCGGGAGGCGCGGCCAGCGCGCCGAAGCCTGGCATCGCCGCCGTTCCTTGCCCGTTGCGGGGACCAAAGCCGCTCGTCGCCGATGACCCATTGCCGCCGTTGCCGTTGAGCGACAGGCGATCGGTGCTCGATGCCGCGGCGACGCCGGATCCCGGCGCGATCTGGTTATCGGGGCTATCGAGCAGGCTGGAGGACGAGCCGCCAATGAACATGTCGGTCAGCACCCGCGCGATTTGCTTGGCGTCACCGTATTTCACCCGATAGACGTGAACGCTGGTTCTCGCGGTGTCCGTACGATCGAGCCGCTTGATCCAGGTTGCCGCTGTGCGCAGCATCTCCGGCTTCTTGGTGACCACCATGACGGCGTTAAGGCGGACGACAGGCTGAAACTTGATGACGTTCTGGCTGAGGCCGTTTTCGCCGGAATCTACGATCTTTTCCAGTTCTGCGATGATCGGCGCCGGGGAGCCGCTCGCGATCGGAAAAATGCCGACCGATTGACCGCGCATCCAGTCAACGTCGAAGGAGAGCGCGGTGTCGACGGCGGTGCGGCGTTCAGCGCCGGTGCCTTGAATCAGCAGAATATTTCGCGTTGCGTCGGCACGAACCGCACCGGCCTTCGTGGCAAAGCTGTCCATCAGCTTCAACAGCGTCTGCGCCGACACATATTGCAGCGGCACGACGGACACGCCGTAACCGGGTTCGGGACTGGCGCCGGCCGTATCGACCCGTCCTGCGCCGACGGCGTCGCCAAGCGGCCCCAGGCGATAGCCGGCAGTGTCGCGAACCAGCACCACGCCACTGAGCCGCAAGGCATTCTCAAGCACAAATATAATATCTGACTTGGGGACCGGCCGGACCGAGACGAGGCTGACGGTCCCTTGTACCCGCGGATCGATCGTGTAGCCCACGCCGAGGATATCGCCGAGGACGACCTTGGCGACGGTGACGATCGGGGAGTTCTCGAAATTAAGCTCGAAACCGTTGCCGTTGGCGGATGGTTGCGGACGTTCGTCGGAGACGGTGGTTACCTCCGCCCCTTCATACATCGCCGGACGGCTGCTGCCGCCCCGTCCGGATATCGCGGCATTATCGACCGGCTGCGGCTGGCGAGGCTGGATGTCCAGCGAGCGAACCTTGTCGAGGATGTCGATCTCCGCGCCATCCGTGGTCGATCCGGTCGTTACCGAATTGCACGAGGCCAACGGACCTATCGACAGGATAATAAAGACAGCACACACGCCACGACTGATCGTCCGGTGCCGGCGCAGCTTGCCGACGCTTATCATGATTTCCGCCATTCCGACTGTTGTTGAGTTCTAGTTCGTTCGGGACGACGAGCCATCCGCGTCGGCGGACATACTTACCGTTGGATTATGACAGAAATAATTGTGTTCAGATTCCAGTGATTGCGCGCCGATGCAGCGAGGTTATCCATGGGCGTCGGCTGTTGAATATTTTTTGAGTGACTCGCAGGCCCTGCGTTTCGCACAGCTGTCATACTTCGGATTAATAACCGTGCGCCAAGCGGCAATCGCAGTCGACGGCCGGACGGCACTCCGTGATCAGCCGGCCGATCCGTAGAAAAGCGCGAACGACTAGGAAGACGAATGGCCAACGCTCTGCCATCGCAGTTTGTGGAATATCTGCGTCAAAGCAAACATTTGACGGTGGTCGACGGCGGTAGCGATGCAGCCGGGCAGGGTGGATCCGATCGTCAAGCCAAGCTGTGGGAGCTCGCCGACCTGTCGGCCGTCGAGTTCGCAGACGAAGCGGCTCGATTCCACGAACTCGAGCGTGTCGCGTTGCAGGACCTGATGTCGGCGGCGCCACTGGTGGCGGCGTTCTCGCAACGTTACCTGCGCGAGACCATGGTTTTCCCATATCGGTCCTCCGACGGCCGCGTCATTCTTGCGGTTGCGGACCCGAGCGACATGACGGCGCGCCGGGCTGCGCAAATTGTGCTCGGCGCCGGCATTGGCATCAAAGTCGCGACGTCCGAAGACCTTGCGGTCGTCCTCAACCAGCGGCTGGGCGAAGACGACGTCGAGGCAGCCGGCGAGGCGGCCGCGCAACCGCGCGAAGACGATATCGAGAGCCTGCGCGATCTCGCCAGCGGCGCGCCGGTGGTGCGCGCCGTCAACGATCTGCTTGAAAAGGCAGTCGAACTGCGTGCCAGCGACATTCACATCGAGCCTTTTACCGCGCCGGGCTCGTGGTGCGCATGCGGGTCGACGGCCTGCTGCGGCCGGTGACGGCGCCGGCCGGCGTGCTGCCGCAGGCCGTGATTTCCCGCATCAAGATCGTGGCCAATCTCAACATCGCCGAGCGCCGGTTGCCGCAGGATGGCGCCGCCCGGCTGCGGGTAGGGCGTACCGACATCGACATCCGTGTCGCGATCATGCCGACGCAGCACGGCGAATCGGCCGTCATCCGCATCCTGCCGAAGGACCGTGGGCTGCTGGTCGTCGAAAAGCTGGGATTTTCGTCGTGCGACGACGCCAAGCTGCGACGGCTGTTGGCGCTGCCGCACGGCATGATCGTCATCACCGGTCCGACCGGCAGCGGCAAGACCACGACGCTGGCGACCATCCTGTCGATCCTCAATGAGCCGATCCGGAAGATCCTCACCATCGAGGATCCCGTCGAATACGAAATTCCCGGGAGTCAACCAGTCGCAGATCAAGCCGGCGATCGGACTGACATTCGCCGCCGCGCTGCGCTCCTTCGTGCGCCAGGACCCCGACGTCATCATGGTCGGCGAAGTCCGCGACTCCGAGACCGCGCATGTCGCCGTTCACGCCGCGCTCACCGGGCATCTGGTGCTGACGACATTGCACACCGAAACGGCAGCCGCGGCTGTGCCGCGCCTGCTCGATCTCGGCGTCGAAGGCTATCTGCTGCGATCGGTATTGCGTGCCGTGATCGCGCAGCGGCTGGTTCGCCAGTTGTGCGAACGCTGCAAGTCGTCGCGCGATGCTGACCGATGCCGATTTCGGCGATGATCCGCGCCTCGCGGCATTCGGCTTCCGCGCCGGCGAAGTCATTCTGGAGCCGTGTGGCTGCGAACGCTGTGGCGGCACAGGCTATCGCGGCCGGATCGGCGTCTTCGAAGTCCTGGAGTTGAGCGACGATGTTCGTGAGCTGATCGGGGAGAAGACCGACGGACTGAAGATCGACGAGATGGCGATCCGCGCCGGAATGACGACGATGCTCGTTGACGGCATCGCGAAATGCCGCGCTGGCCTGACTTCGCCCGCGGAAATCCTCCGCGTCACGACCGTGCGGTGAACCGTGCCGAATTTTCGCTACAAGGCCCTGACCCAGAACGGCGAGATCGTGAACGGTACGATCTCGGCGCCGACTTCCGCCGAAGTCGTGCGCCGGATCGAATATCTGCGGCTGTTGCCGATCGAAACCATCGAGGACAAGCGCACGACCGCCGGCTCGGGCGGCTTCGGCCTGTTCGGCCGGCCGAGCGCCGCCGAGATCACGACTTTCACGCGCGACCTGGCGCTGCTGCTGAAGGCGGGTGCGCGCCTCGACGATGCCCTCGAACTATTGGTCACCGACGCCGATGTCGGACGGTTGCGCCCGGTGGTCGGCAAGCTTCGTGCGGCGCTTCTTTCCGGCGAGAGTCTGGCCGATGCCGTGGCCGATCACCCGACGCTGTTTCCGCCAATGTATGGCGCGCTGGTGCGGGTCGGCGAAGTTTCGGGCACGCTGGATCAGGTGCTCGACATGCTGGCGGCGGAGCGGGCGCGATCCGAACAGATGCGGCGCAAGCTGATGGATGCCATGCAATATCCGGCCTTCGTGCTGGTCGCGGCGGGCGGCGTCATGCTGTTTTTCATCCTGTTCGTGCTGCCGCAATTTTCGACGGTGTTGCAGGATTTCGGCGGGAAGTCGGATTCCTCGCTCGGCACCTTCATCAGATTGTCGGATTTCCTTCGCGCCAATGCCAGCGCAGCGATGCTGACCGCCGCGGCGGCGATTGCCGGAACATGGTGGCTGCTGCGCCGGCCCGGCGCCGGTGCCGCGATCGTGACCGCGATCTCGCGTCTGCCCGGCATCGGCGGCATGTTCCAGTTCTATCGCACCAGTCTCTTCTGCCGAAATCTCGGCGTCCTGCTCGGCAGCGGCGTCAACTTGACCGCGACCTTGCGCATCCTGGTCGACATCATGGCGGTGACTGGAAACGAACAAAGCTGGGCGGCGGCGGCGGATCGGGTCCGTCATGGCGGCAAGCTCTCCGATGCCCTTTCGGTGGCGAGCAGCCTGCCGCCGATGGCGGTCCGCATGCTGCGTCTCGGCGAAGAGACCGGGCAATTGCCGGCGCTGGCCGGTCGGGTCGCCGAATTCTACGAAGCGAAATTGCAGCGCAACCTCGACCGCATCGTCGGCATCGTCGGACCGCTCGCCATCGTCACCATCAGCACGGTCGTCGGCGGGCTGATCGTGTCCGTCATGACCGCGTTGCTGTCGGTCACACAACTCGTCGGCTAGATGAAAGGTTGGTCCATCATGATATCGCTCAGGAGAATCGAGGGGTTGGTCAAGGGACGGACCGGGCTGGCAGCGGGCGAGCGCAGGGTGGATGCGAGCCAGGCCGGATTCACGCTGGTCGAGATGCTGGTGGTGATCACCATCATCGGCCTCATCATGGGCCTGATCGGTCCGCGTGTTCTCAACTATCTCAGCGAATCCAAAGTCAAGGCGGCGAGGATTCAGCTGCAGAGCTTCGCGAGCGCGCTCGACCTGTACTTTCTCGACGCCGGCCGGTTCCCCTCCACGGCGGAAGGGTTGGCGGCATTGGTTCGGCGGACGCCCGGCGTCGCTGCCTGGAATGGACCGTATCTGAAGGGCAACGATGTGCCCAATGATCCCTGGAGCCATAATTACGTCTATCGTTCGCCCGGCGAACGTGGGCCCTACGACATCATGTCCTATGGATCCGACGGTCAGGAAGGCGGCAGCGGATCCGCTGCCGACATTTCACTCGCAAACGCCACCGCAAAAAATGAATGAAGCCGGCGAACGCGGATTTACGCTGCTCGAGATGGTGTGCGCGCTTGCCATCATCGCGCTGCTGACGGCCGTATTGTTGCCGTTCATTCCGCGCGAAACGTCGCGGTCGCGGTTGCAGGCCTACGCGCTGCAGGCCGCGACGCTTCTGAAAGCGGATCGCAACGCGGCGATCGTCCGCCAGGCCAGCGTCGCCACCTTCGTCGATGCGCCAGGGCGCGCCATCCGTTCCGGGGCGTCGCAGGTTGCGCTTCGCATTCCCGACGACGTGCGCTTCGATGCGCTGCTGCCGCAAACCTGCCGGCAGCAGGCGGCACTGTCGACCATCAGTTTTTTCGCCAACGGCACCTCATGCGGCGGCACCATCGCACTGACGCGCCTCGATGCGGGCTATGAAATACGCGTCAACTGGCTGACTGGAAGGATCGAGGTTATTTCCCGTGACAGCATCACCAACTGATCGTCGCGACGCCGGCTTTACGATCATCGAAGTGCTGGTTGCGCTTGCGGTCGTGGCCGTCTCGATCGTCGCGATCGGTTCGCTGATGGCGACCAATGCGCGGGGGGTGCGTTCGCTGGAGCACCATGTTGCGCTGATGCAGACGACGCGCACCGTGATGATGACGGGAATTCCGCCGCGTGAGGGACTGCGCCCGGCCCTTCGTCGGGACAGGCCGACGGTTACCGTTGGACGGTCGACGTCAGGCCGCTTGGCGACGAATGGACGGTGCCGGGGGCCGATACCGCCTGGATTCCCGAACTCGTCAGGGTCCGTGTCACAGTCTCCATCCGGAGCGATATCGGATATTCGCACCGTTCGGTTGATGCGGAGGTCTTCGGAATGACCGCTGCCATGACGGAACAGCGACGCGGCGAAAGCGGCTTTACGCTGATCGAAACCATTGTGGCCCTGGCGCTCATGGGACTGGTGCTCTCGGCGCTTGCCAACATCACCGCGCAGTGGCTGCCGAACTGGAACCGCGGCGTCGACCGCATCCAGCGCAGCGAGGCGATCGGTATCGCGCTGCAGCGGATCGGCGCCGATCTCGCCGCGGCCGAATACGTCCCGGCCAATCGCAAATCACGGCGTCCGCTGTTTGACGGATCGGAACTGTCCGTCATGTTCGTGCGTACCGCGCTCGGACCGAATGCCGGACCCGGACTTGATGTGGTTCGCGTCGGAGAGACCACCGAGCGCCGTGACTTCGTGACCGTTCGTTCGCGGATGCGGTTCGCGCCGGTGCCTATAACTTCGTCGCTGGACGAGCAAATCCACTTCGCCGATCCGGTGGTGCTGTTGCGTTCACCGTTCCGGCTATCCTTTGCCTATGCCGGTGCGGACCGGATCTGGAAAAGCACATGGCGGGGGGCCGAGAAGCTGCCGGCCATGATCAGGCTGACGGTTCGCGACGCCACGACCCAGCGGGTACTTTCGGTTTCGACCATCGCGCCGGTTCACGTCCAGGCGCCGAGCGACTGCATTCGGCCGGACGGTAAATGCGACGACAAGGACAAGCAGAAAGCTCCCGCAAATACACAAGGGGACACAAGGGCCGGGGATACAAGGGCCGGCCTCCCGGCACAGGGGGGCACGCTATGACGAGGGATCGTTCCGGCGCGCCATCCGAGCGCGGCTTCGTGATCGTCGCCGTGCTCTGGATTCTCATGGCCTTGTCGGCGCTGGCGATGATTTTCTCGGCGTATCTTTCCGCCTCGGCGCAGGCGCTGGCGGTCCAGGATGCCGCGCTGCAGACCGAGGCGCTGGTATCGGCCAGCCTCGAACTCACTGCCTATCAGCTCGCGCTTGCGCAAGACAAGGCGCGGCCCACGCACGGATCGTTTCACTTCCGGCTGAATGACGCGGATGTTGTCGTCAGCTTCATTTCCGAGGCCGCCCGCGTCGATCTCAACTATGCACCCAACGAGATGCTTTCAGCCCTGTTCGCCGGGCTCGGTGCGAACCAGTCGGCTGCCCGGGACGACGCCGACCGGATCATCGGATGGCGGACCCGTCCCACGCCCGGCGGCGCCAATGACGAAGAAGCGCTCTATAACGCAGCGGGATTGAACTATGCGCCCCGCCAATCGCTGTTCACTCATGTCAACGAGCTCTCGCTCGTCGCAGGCTTGCCTCCAGCGCTGGTAGAGCGTGCGCTGCCGTTCGTGACGGTATTCAATGGATCGCCGGGCATCGATGTCGCGATTGCGGCACCCGTGGTCATTGCGACATTGAAACGGCCTCGGGATGGCTTTGGCGAGCGGTCGGCGCTGTCGAACGATGCGCCGGCAAGCGGGGATGCACCTTCCCAGGCGACGCCGGCAATAAGTCCATGCTACCGGATCGAGGCTTCGATCAGCCTGAGCAATGGCCGCCGCACCAGATCGGAGGCCGTGATCGCGCTTGGCGACAAGACGGAGCCGTATCGTGTGCTGTCCTGGCAGGATGACATCGAACTTCGCGGCGCCGGCGTGCGGAAACCCAGGGGTCTATGATGGCTGTTATTGCCGAGTTCAAGGAGCTATTCGGCGAATGGATTGCGGCCGTGGCCAGTGCCGTCGATGCCGCGGCAGACCGCCTGATGCGCTCTCGTCGAATTCTGCTTCTCGAAGGCGACGATGGAGCGTTCACGGCGAGGGCTGCCCCGGCGAAAAGCGGTCCGGCGTTGCCCGACCTGTCGTTTCGCCTCGACCAAGGCAGACCTCATCCGCCATTATCAGCGGATTGGGAAACCGCCTTTCGCGGCGCCTGCGTCGAGGCGCAGTTGCAATCCGACCACGTTATTATTTGTCCGCTCGATTTTCCAAGTCAGGCCGGTGAGTTTCTCGACGGCATGATCCGGGCGCAGATTGACCGCCTGACGCCGTGGACGGCGCTCAATTCCGTGTTCGGCTGGAGCGCGCCCATCGCGGCAGCGAACGAGCGCATCGAAGTGACGCTGGCGGCGACGTCGAAACTCATGGTCGAGCCGCTGCTCCAGTTCGTCCGTGCGCGGGATGCCGTTTCCGTGACGATCTACGCCGAGGCCGCGGCCGACGCCGGCCCATCCACCTGGATCAAGCTGTTGGACCAGCCGCTGCGAAGCCTGATTGGCTTGTCAAGGAACATACCGCAGCTGCTGCGCGCGGCTCTGCTCTCGGCCGGCGTTGCGGCAGCGGCCTCGCTGCTGATCGCGAGTTACCTTGGCAGCTCGATGCAGGCGGAGCATGACGAACTGCAGCGGCGGATTTCGCAAAGGCGCGCTGCGATGCGCATCGATTCAAATACGGAAGGATACGGCCTCGGCCAGCTTGCGAAGCGCAAGCAGACGACGCCGGCTGATGTCATGGTGCTGGAAGCCATCTCACGCGTTTTGCCCGACAGCACCTATGTGACGGAGCTGCGGATCGAGGGTGACAAGATCCAGGTTGTAGGCATGACGCAGGATGCTCCATCGCTCATTCGCCTGATGGAGCAGTCGCCGCAGTTCACCCGTGCCACGTTCTTCGCTCCGACCACGCATGCCGCCAACGAACCGGGCGAGCGGTTCCACATCGAAGCCCATATCACCGCTTATTTTGGATCCGGAACGTGAACGCATTCGCCATATCGAGAAAAGCCATCGTCACGTCGCCGATCCCCGCAGCGGCGATCTATGTCGGCCTTGTGGTCATGCTGCTGTTCACCGTCATAAGCGGGATCGTGGACGTCGTCGATCGGCGCGGCGAGGTGGCGGCAGCAGCAGCCATGCTCGAACAGCTTGAGGGCGCCAGGACTGCCACGGTCCGCGGCTTGTCCGGTGACGCGACGATGCCGTCCGGATCGGCGTATCTCGAAGGCGCGACCGTCACGGTCGCGGGGGCGACGCTGTTGCAGCGGGTCGCCGGCGCGGTGGCGAAATTCGGCGGCAACGTGTTGTCGACCCAGCTCGACTTGCAGGGCACGGAGTCCCGAACCGGGTTTCTCAGCATGATCGCAAGCTGCGAGATCGAGCAGTCCCAATTGCAGCAATTGCTCTACGATCTGGAAGCGGGGATGCCCTTCCTGTTCATCGATCAGCTCGTGGTCCAGACCCCGCTCACCGTATCCGGTTCGGAAAACGGAAAACTGCGCATTTTGCTTGCGGTGTCCGGGCAATGGCGAGGTGCCAAATGATGCGCAGTCTCGCTGCCAGTCTCTTATTGCTCGCGTTGTCCGTCGATGGCGTGGCTGCCGTCACGTCGGGGGATGCGCTGGATGCCGATCTCGTCGACAACGCACGCTCTGCCGGACCACCGATAGTGCCTCCTGCACCCGTCGAGTCCGTCACGACAGTGCGAGCCGTCGCGCCGCCGGCTGCACCGGCGCGCGCACTTAGCGCCAATCCGCTATGGGGTATTCCGCTCACGCAATTGCCGGGAACACGCGAGCGCCCGATCTTCTCGCCCTCGCGTCGCGCGCCGCCGCCGGAGGTCGTCGCCGAACCCGTGGTAGTCAAGCCGGCACCGCCGCGAAAGAAGGAGGTCGAGCCCCCGCAGCTTTCTCTGGTTGGCACCATCGCCAGCGATGACGGAGGTTTCGCAATCTTCCTCGATCAGTCAACGCGAGCTGCACTGCGGTTGAAAGTCGGTGAGGATTATCAGGGCTGGAAGCTGAATGCGATCCAGGGCCGCGAAGTGACCATGGAAAAGGATCATCAGGGCGCCGTGCTGACGTTGCCGGAACCGGGCGGCCAGAGCGGCGAGGTTCGGCTGCTGCCGGTGAATGCCGTCAAGATGCCGCTCGCGACGCGACGATGATCCGACCCTCAGGCCGACGGACGCGTGAGCGTTGGCGCATGATCCGGAAAAGCAGAAACCGGCTTTCCGAAAAGATCTGGCCCGGCAGGAAGACGGTCGGCGAGGCCGAGACCAAGCGCCTGAATTCTTCTCAAGGCAAAATAAAGCCGCCGCAACAACAAGAAAACTAGAGCGTTTTCGAACGAGGTGAATACCGGTTCGCATAGCAATCAAGTTTACGCAGATTGCGTAGACTTATCTGCGGTAGAAAAACGCGTCAAACAAGAATCTAGAGCGGTTCTGAATTCAATCAGAACCGATGAAGGCGCCTTGGTGTCGGCGAGCATGCAAGTCTTGTCCAAAAACGACAAATGGTTTGGTGACCGCGCAACGTCAACGCATATCCGTCATGCGAGGCGGAATACGAAGATCGTTTTTTGGGAGAGGCTGCGACGCAAAACGATTTCGTCACAAAACAGCAAGACAAGTCGACAATATTGCACGGCAGCACCGCTGCGACGTCGCGGCGATACAGGCTGGCCGCGGCCGGGAGTCTAGAGACGATGATCGATGCGAGGAGTGCTGCCTGCATTGCGTTGCTGATGTTGGGGATGAGCGTACGCGCAACGAATGCTGCATCGCTCGAAGACGCAGCCGAACGCTATCGGCCGTATATGATTGAAGGCATCGGTCAGGCGTTGACGGGTGCCCGCGACCTGCGCGAGCGCGTCGCGGCCAAGGATCTCGCGGGTGCCAGAAAGGCCTGGATTTCAGCTCGCGCCGGCTGGGAACGCTCGGAAGTCTTCACGGCGGGCTTTGTTCCGGAACTCGACGCCAAGATCGACGCCTGGCCCAATGCCGACTCGGGCTTTCATGCCATCGAAGCCAGGCTGTTCGGGGCAAGCCGTATCGATGTCGAAAGCGATACCGACGTGCTTGTCGAACGTCTCGACGGCCTTCACCGCAAGCTTCGCGAGATGCCGCTCACGCCGCAGGGCCTGCTGGACGGCACCGTGCGCCTGGCTTACGAGGTCGGCGAGAGCAAGGCTGACGGCGGCGAATCGCGGATCAGCGGAACGTCACTTGACGATATGCGCAACAACGTCGCCGGCATCGACCTCGCCCACCGCACGATCTTTTCGGTGTCGCTCCGAACGGCGGACGCCAGGCTTGCTGATGTGGTGGATGCAAGGATCGAGCAACTGAAGACGATCGTAGCGGCTTCCGATCTGCCGCACGTGGATATTCGTGCCTTGCGGCGAGTCAGTGAGGAGCTGGTGGTCGCGCTGCAGGGAGCGGCGGCCAAATTGGGGTTGCAGCGTCCCACACTGGAGGCCCAGTCGCGATGACGTTCCGCCGCCTACGGATCACTGGCCTTGCGCTCGCGGTCCTGATCGCAGGTTTGCAGGAGCGGGTCGCGGCGTTTCCCGTTGACGGCGATCAAACGACCTTGCCGCCGAAGACCGAGCTCAACGAGGAGGCGCTCGACAAGCCGCGCGAGGTGTTTCGGTCCGAAATCGCCGGCGGCAAGTCGTATATGGTCAATCTTGGCGATCTCGCCTTCAATTCAGCGGGGATTCTCGGTGGTGTGGCGCGGCAGGCTGGCGTGAGTTGTGGCACCTGCCACGTCAACGGCGCCGGCAACGCCAGGTTCTTCATGCCGAAAATGTCGACGCGTCCCGGCAATTTCGACACCACGGGCCCGCTGTTCAATCTGAAGGCGGACAATCTGGTGCTCGATCCGGTCCGGATCCCAAGCTTGCGCGGCGCGCGCTATCTTGCGCCCTATGGCAATGATGGCCGCATGCCGTCGCTGCGCGATTTCGTCCACAACGTTATCGTCAACGAGTTCGCCGGGCCCGAACCATCGTCGGTCATTCTCGATGCCATCGTAGCCTATATCCAGGACATCGACTTCCTGCCCAATCCCAGTCTCGGCCCGGGCGGGCGGTTGATCGGGACGATCAGCGAATCGGAACGACGTGGCGAGGCGTTGTTCAAAAAGCCGTTCCCGCACGATCCGAACCTGAATTGCGCCAGCTGTCACGTTCCATCGGGCGCTTTCGTCGATCATCAGCAACATGACGTCGGCTCCGGCGGTTTGTTCAAGACGCCGACGCTGCGCAACGCCGATTTCAACGCGCCTTACTTCCACGACGGTCGCTTCGATAGCTATGACCAGGTGGTGGCCCATTTCGACAAGGTGTTCGATCTCGGCCTGTCCGCGCAGGACCGGGGCGATCTCGTGGCCTATCTTACGGCCGTGGGCGACGGCATGCAGCCCTATGAGAATGATGGGGTTGGCGCGACGCTGAAGGAGATCAACGATTTCGCGACCGTCCTTGGGACCGCGATCCCGGCGGGCGACAAGGACATCGTCTCACTCGCGGTCGACACTATCGGCCATGAATTGCGCGAACTCACCGAGCAATTTCCGGACCGCAAGAATACCAGTGTGTCGGGCGGTGAGCAGGAGCGTGTCCATGCGCGCTCCGTTCTCAAGGAACTCGTCCTTACTTTGCGGCGAATCGACATCGCTGTTGCAGAAGGCCGTATCCCGGACGCAGCCACCGACTACCGGAATTATCGTTATCTCATGGTCGCTGCCGTGCCCTCGCTGCTTGCGGGGGCACAGCAATGGTCGTTGTTCAATCCCGCGGTGCATGACGCGCACTACGCGGCGCTACGTCAGGTGATGCAGTCGAAACACGTACCACACTGAACACTGCCGGCAACGCAGAGTAGCCGGGCCGGTGGACAGTTCCTCGCGCTGAACAAATCGCGCCATCGTTCGATGGCTGAGCCACTGCTTTCGTTCGCAGCGCGCGCGCCGATGCGCAAATCATCCAGACGATACGAAGAACATGCATCCGAATCGCAATCCCGCAAATCCGTTGGCGCGAAAAAACCGTGGCTGTGATTCCTCAGCAGAGGAATTTTTGAATCGTTCTGAATTTTTTGAATGGTGTCACCACACCGATATTCCTGCGTCATGTTGACCCAGTAGGTACTGCTTCGTCACTCAACCTCTCGAGTGTCGATCATGAAAAGGATGTTCAACTTGAAAACAAGATGGCGAACAACGACGGCACTGTGCATTGTTTCGACGATCACAGTTGCGTCCGTCAGCTACGCTGCGTCTGATTGGGGTAGAAGCAGTTGGGATAAGCGTCTGCATCTCAGCCAGTTCAAAGATCAGGGCAAGAACGACAACAACAAGAACAAGGACAAGGATCCGGCGGACAAGGTGAAGACTGCATCGCCGATCAAGCACGTTATCGTCCTGATCGGTGAGAACCGCGGCCTCGATCACACCTTCGGTGTCTACAAGCCCAAGGGCAAGGGTGAGACCATCTCGAACCTGCTGTCGAAGGGGATCGTCAACGAAGACGGCACGCCGGGTCCGAACTTCGCGAAGGCGCAACAGTTCGCAGTCGCTGGGCAGCCGTCGTTCTATATCGGCGCTCCCGCCAACGCCAAATCGGTCTATAGCGCGACCAACCCGATGCCGCAGCCCAACACCGCCGGCACGCCGACCGCGCAAAGCGACACCGCCCCCCCGTTCAAGACCATCGCAGAAGCGAGCGTCGAAAAGGACATGAATCCGGGCGACCTCGACATCCTGACGACCGGCTTCACCAACTTGCCGAACAACGTTCTCGACACCCGCGTTCCCGGCGCCGGAACCCTGACGGGGCCGTTCCCGATGCAGGGTCCTCTGCTCAGCGACGATTCCTACACCGGCGACAGCACGCACCGCTTCTACCAGGATTGGCAGCAAGAGGATTGCAGCGCAGCCGGCGCGACCAAGGCTAACAATTCGGGCTGCCTGGCCGATCTGTTCCCCTTCGTGATGGCGACCTACTCGTTGACTAACAAGAGCATGGGTAACTCGATGGGGTTCCTCAATGCCGAACAGGAGCAGGCTCCCATTCTGAAGATGCTGGCTGACCGCTTCACCCTGGGCGACAACTTCCATCAGTCGTTCCACGGCGGTACCGGCGCCAACCACTTCATGCTCGGCACCGGCGACGCAGGATTCTGGAGCGACGGCAAGGGCAATCCGACCACGCCGCCCGCCAACCTGATCGCGAATCCGAATCCGGCTGCGAACACCGTCAACAAGTACACAGTCGACGGCAACTTCAGCAACTGCGCTGACGTGTTCCAGCCCGGCGTCAAGCCGATCGTGGGCTATCTGAGTGATCTGCCGTATGCGGCGGAGCCGAACTGTCAACCGAACCACTTCTACATGCTCAACAACACCAATCCGGGCTTCCTCCCGAACGGTGCACTGTCGGGTGGAAACAACCTTCCGCCGTCGCCAGTCAGGACCATCGGTGATGCCCTGATCGAGAAGCAGGTTTCGTGGGCCTATTACGGCGGTGCGTATAATGACGCCGTGGCACTCTCGAATGCTGCGGTTGCTGCAAACCCGACCAGCCCGAACCTCGGCCTGGCCGCGGCTAGCGATCCGGCTCACGCTCTTGGCGTGGCTTACTGCCAGATCTGCAATCCGTTCCAGTATGCGACCTCGATCATGGCCGACCCGGCTACCCGGACGGCGCATATCAAGGATACCTCCGATCTGATCACGGCGATCCAGACCAACACCCTGCCTTCGGTGTCGTTCGGCAAGCCGGATGGTCTGCTCGACGGTCATCCGCAGAGCTCGAAGGTCGACCTGTTCGAAGCCTACGTGCTCAACGTTCTCGGTGCGCTCGACGCCAATCCGGACCTGAAAGCGGAAACAGCGGTGTTCATCACTTGGGACGAAGCGGGCGGTTACTGGGACTGGGTTACGTCCAGTCGCTCGATTTCTTCGGCGACGGACCGCGTATGCCGATCCTGATCCTCTCGCCGTATTCGACCGGCGGAAAGGTCTACCACAACTACGGCGATCACGTTTCGCTGCTGAAGTTCATCGAGCGCAACTGGAGCCTGCGTCCGATCACGAACCGCAGCCGCGATAACCTGCCCAACCCGACGTTCGCCAAGCACAATGCGTATGTGCCGACCAACAGCCCGGCGCTTGCCGATCTGTTTGACGCGTTCGACTTCAACCACCCGGTCACTCTGTCCTACACCGAGTGATCCCTGCTGAGGTCGCGAGTTGATCGTGATTTGACGCTCGTTACAAAGCGCCGATCGGGCCTGATGGCTCGGTCGGCGCTGCTTTTGTCCGCGTATCGATCGCGTTTTTTCCCAGCAAGAGGTGAACGATGGCCAAAGGTTTGATGATTGCTTCGACGTCCGGGCGGGCAGGGCTTGGTCTGTTTGCCCTTGTCGGTTTCCTGGTGTGCGGCCGTGCGCCGGCACAGGCGCAGCAGTTTTCGGCCGATCTATCGATTAGGCAGGGCGACGGTCTAGCGGCGGTGGCCGGCAAGCTGCGCGTCTTCGACGCCCGGGTGCGAATTGAAACGCCGGAACTTGCCGACGGCTTCTTCCTGATCGATGGCGCGACGCCAGCCGCCTATTTCGTCCGCCCTGCCGCGCGCGTGCTCATGGAGGCAAGGCAATCGAGCCGTCTCACCCGGCTGTTCGTGCAAGTCGATTCGAATAACCCATGCCGGCAATGGCAAGTCATGGCGACGCTGGCCGGCGTCGCGGATCCAGGCGATTGGCGCTGCGAGCGCACAAGCGAGGAAATCATCGGTGGCCGCCGTGTCATCGTATATCGGGCGGTTTCGACCTCAGGCCGGGAGTTCTACGGCTGGATTGACCCGGCGCTCAAATTTCCACTCCGGATCAGGACGGAGGATGGCGCCGTCATCACGGCTGAGAATATAAGTGACGAGCCGCAGCCTGCGGGATTGTTCGACGCTCCCCGAGGATTCCAGAAGTTCGACCCGGAGGTGCTGATTCGGCAAATCAAGCGGAGTGACGTGTGGGTCGCCGATGAGAAGGAGACGGACCCTTCGCATCCCTAAACTAGCCTCACAATAGGTGTAGGGCACCTGAGAGGTAGGGGACACCCGAGGAGTATCTGGACAGGGGGTTGAGGTGCCCGACCGGTCTTTCTCCGAGGCTTCGACGCATCCAAAAAGTCGCGTACATCAGGCTTCCATCCGCGCACGTTCGCCTCATCCGCGTGGAAGCCTCTCCTCGTCGTCAATCGAGTCATCATCGATTACGTCGGGCAAGGTTCCGAAGATATCGAAGCGGACGGGTTCCACGGAATATCGAAGTTGATCAGCGTTCCCAAGGTTTGGAGGTTCATCGCACGCCATAGCGTGTGAAGTCGTCACCGATCTCAGCCTGGATTGTCTTTGCCGCCGAGATGTCGGTATCGCTACCAGCGTTGTCGCCCATCTTGCGTTTGGCAAGCCCGCGTCCATAGAGTGCGCTCGCCAACTTCGGATCGAAGCCCAGCGCGGAACTATAATCATCGATGGCGGCGCCGAGTTGACCCATCTTCAGGTGGATCAGCCCACGTGAATCATACGTCCCGGCATTGTTCGGCCCCGACTGGAGCGCCTTGTTGCAGTCCTCCAGCCCTGCCTGTAATTCACCGATGATGGCGCGGGTCCAACAGCGTCCGTTCCATACAGCTTCCAAATCTGGTTTAAGACGAATTGCCTCGTCATAGTCCCGCGCCGCGCGATCGTACTCATTCTTTTTCAGGTAGATTCCGGCGCGGTTGGCGAAGGCTCCGCCGTAGTTGGGGTCAAGCTTGATCGCCTCATCGAGAGATTCGATTGCGAGGTCGTATTCGCCCTTCCTCAAGTAAGCTACGCCGCGGTTGTTGAACGGCTTGGCGTGAGTTGGATCGAGCTTGATCGCTTCATCGAAATCCTGAATGGCGCGGTCGTATTCCCCCTTTGCGGTATATGCATTGCCACGATTGTTGTGGGCAATAGCCAGGGCAGCCGTCGTGCCTTGACGCAAATCGATGAGCGTTGTGCAGGCATTGATCCGAGGTTCAAGTGACGTGCGATCGTGACCGTTGCACAACTCGATATTCCCGAGATAGTTACTCGTCTTCGGGTTCTGCGCCGCCGCC
Source organism: uncultured Alphaproteobacteria bacterium (assembly GCA_963847015.1). Lineage (GTDB taxonomy): Bacteria > Pseudomonadota > Alphaproteobacteria > Rhizobiales > Xanthobacteraceae > Bradyrhizobium. Next base: position 35,019 of record CAWJYI010000020.1, read on the forward strand.
AGCGAGCCGGGTTGCTTCTTCTGAACCTTGCTCTTGCCCTCTTCGATGAGGGTAGAAAATTTGACCGTCCCGTCATCCGAAATTTCGATGTGTGGCGTGGTGCCTCGAATGCCCATGGTGGCGACAGGGGTATCGACCTTCATATTGCCTGTCTTCGCGATATTGCCGGCAACGAAAGTGAACGTTCCCGTGGTTAGATTGAACAAGGTCGAATTGGATTTCCCGTTTGGGTCGTACACGAACTCGTTCAAAGTCATGTGGGCGTTGCTTGAAAGATTGAACGAGCTGCCATCCGTAAAGTTGATGCCGAGCCGGCCATCGGCTCCGGTCTGGACCACATCGCCCAGATAGACGAGGTCGCCAACCTTCGTCTGACCGGCTTGACCGGCGAGATTTGCCTGAACGACCACCGCACCCGCGTGTTCAATTGTGACCGAACCCGTGGCGGTTACAACTTTCCCAATGGGTCTTGATGAGAGATCCTGAACAGGCGGCCGGGCAGAATCGGTTTGCGCTTGAGCCGGACCAGCCAAAATATTGGCTAGCGACAAAACGAGACTTGTCACCAATGCGGTAATCGTATGCGTGCACATGATCCCCCCTTCCTGAGAAGATCTCGTTCGCGTCGCGTTCCGACGGTTCCTTGAACCTTCCGACCAGGCGCTGCACTAATGTAATGCCGATTAGTCGCTACAGGCTAGTCCATCCGAATTGGGTACCTCGTTTTCGCCTGCATGTTAATCCCGAGAGCGGTTCGTTGCCACTAAAGGGCCGCTTTTCGGACACAAACTTGAACTCAACAATTCGTGAAGGAAACGGTCGCTACGGCGAGGATAGGCCATTTCATAGCGTCGCGCCTCAACACGTCTCGTTGAGCGATTGGGATCAGGACGTTTCGGCGGGGCAGCCTAGGGCTGCCAGCGCCAAGATACTTTTTCAAGATTTTGCAAGATTTTTTTGCCTCGGCAAGACAGAGCGAAAACGGCGGCACCACGCTGGGCATGAGTTGCCCGGCAGGCGAGGTCGAAGCCAATGTTCGTTGCGTCCCGCTTCGAGTTTGTGGACGAGTGCAAGGCCATCACGGCCGCGCTCCCTCAAATCATCGGCAATATTCAGACGGCGATCGGTTGCGGCAGCCTCAGGCGCGCGAACGACATTGCCGTTCAAGTCATGGCTGGCGATCCTGTTTGCCAGGGTGACGTGATCGAAACCGAAGCCGACGGGCAGATCGGAATTCGCTTCATTGATGGCACCGTCTTCAACCTATCCCCCGGCACGAGCGTGGTGCTGGACAGGTTCGTCTGCGATTCCGATGGCACGCCGAATTCGGCCCTGTTCGCGGTGACCAGAGGGAACTTCGCTTTCATTGCCGGCCAGGTGGCAGAGACCGGCTCCCTCAGGGTCGATACGCCTGTTGGAAGCATTCGCAGCCGGGCCCGTGGCGGCGGGTTCGGCATGCTGTCGCTCGCAGCGCTGACCTTCTCATTGATGAAGGAAGCCCAGGCCGCGGACCCGAATGCGACATTCCTGGATGACGACAGCATCTCCTACAAGGACCTTGCGCACGGCGCATTTGAGCTCGTGACCAAGGAGCTGATCCCGCGACACATCATTGTTGAGGATCCTGGAGAGACAATCGTCCTGAGCAGAATAGGGTCCTCGGTCAGCGTGAACCAGGTCGCGAACACTGCGACGCGAATGGAGGAGTTACAGTCGGCCCAACAAGATGTGCTCGCCAACTACGCAAAAGGGCTGGGGCCAGGCGGATCCGGCACCCCTCCTGCCTTCTTCAATCCGCTGCCAGTGCAACCCATCAATTTTATTCAGACTGACGCCCCCGCAGTGCAAAATTCGCTCCAACCGCTACCGTCGATTAACGCCTTGGTAGTACCTGAGATCATCGTGCATCTGCCGCCTCAGCCGCCGACGCTGACCGTGGCGGCGGGGCCGACCGAAATTGATACGGTCGCATTTGACGACTTCGCCGCGACGAGCGGAACTTTCGGTGCCAGCAGTTCCAATAGCGACGCCATACTGACCTACGGCATCAGCGGGGGGGCCGCCACCAACACGGTACTGGGCGGGGTCGCATACGATGTGTCGGGTAGCAGTCCCTATGGCACGCTTTTCGTCAACAGTACGACCGGCGCCTACACTTTCGTTCCGAACAGTGACGCGATCAATGCGCTGACGGCGCCCACGACCGACCCCTTCACTATCACGGTGTCGGACGGCACGCTCTCCGCCAATCAGACCTTTACGATCACCATCAACGGCACCAACGACGCGGCCATCATTTCCGGCACGACGGCCGGCGGAGTGATCGAGGCCGGTGGCGTGGCCAATGCCGCGCCCGATACGCCGACCGTGATTGGCAAGCTCACCGACACAGACGTCGACAATACGCCCAACACCTTCACGGCGGTAAGCTCGGCAACGGCGAGCGCGAGCGGTTACGGCACCTTCACGATGACGGCGGATGGCGTTTGGACCTACACGATCAACGAAGCCAACAGCGCAGTGCAGGCGCTCAATGTCGGCAACACCCTGACCGACAGCTTTACGGTGACCACCGTGGACGGCACTGCCAAAGTGGTGACGGTCACCATTCACGGCACCAACGACGCGGCCGTCGTTTCCGGCACCACGGCCGACGGAGTGAACGAGGCCGGTGGCGCCGCCAATGCCGCGCCGGATATATCGACCGCGACCGGCATGCTCACCGACACCGACGTCGACAATACGCCCAACACCTTCACGGCGGTAAGCTCGGCAACGGCGAGCGCGAGCGGCTACGGCACCTTCACGATGACGGCGGCTGGCGCGTGGACCTACACGCTCGACAACGGCAACAGCGCGGTGCAGGCGCTCAATGTCGGCAACACGCTGACCGACAGCTTCACGGTGACCACCATGGACGGTACCGCACAGGTGGTGACGGTCACCATCCACGGCAGCAACGACGCAGCCATCATTTCCGGCACCACGACCGGTTCAGTGATCGAGGCTGGCTGCGCCAGGTACGACATGCCGACTGCGACCGGCACGCTCACCGACACCGACGTCGACAATACGCCCAACACCTTCACGGCGGTCTGCGCGCCAACGACGAGCGCGAACGGCTACGGCACGTTCACGATGACGGCGGATGGCACGTGGACCTACACGCTCGATAACGCCAACAGCGCGGTGCTGGCGCTCAATGTCTGCGACACGCTGACCGACACCTTCAAGGTGACCACCGTGGACGGTACCGCACAGGTGGTGACGATCACCATCCACGGCAGCCAATGACGCAGCCATCATTTCCGGCACCACGACAGGCGAAGTGATCGAGGCTGGCCACGCTACGCACGGCATGCCGACGGCGTGCGGCACGCTCACCGACACCGACGTCGACAATGCGCCCAACACCTTCACGGCGGTCTGCGCGCCAACGGCGAGCGACGCCGGCTACGGCACGTTCACGATGACGGCGGATGGCAAGTGGACCTACACGCTCGACAACGCCAACTGCGCGGTGCAGGCGCTCAATGTCCACGACACGCTGACCGACACCTTCAAGGTGACCACCATAGACGGTACCGCACAGGAGGTGACGGTCACCATCCACGGCAGCAATGACGCGGCCATCATTTGCGGCACCACGACCGGCTCGGTGATCGAGGCTGGCCACGCTACGCACGGCACGCCGACGGCGTGCGGCACGCTCACCGACACCGACGTCGACAATGCGCCCAACACCTTCACGGCGGTCTGCGCGCCAACGGCGAGCGACGCCGGCTACGGCACGTTCACGATGACGGCGGATGGCAAGTGGGCCTACACGCTCGACAACGCCAACTGCGCGGTGCAGGCGCTCAATGTCCACGACACGCTGACCGACACCTTCAAGGTGACCACCATAGACGGTACCGCACAGGCGGTGACGGTCACCATCCACGGCAGCAATGACGCGGCCATCATTTGCGGCACCACGAGCGGATCGGTGATCGAGGCTGGCTGTGACACGCGCGGCACGCCGACGGCGATGCGGCACGCTCACCGACACCGACGTCGACAATGCGCCCAACACCTTTACGGCGGTCTGCGCGCCAACGGCGAGCGACGCCGGCTACGGCATCTTCACGATGACGGCGGATGGCACGTGGACCTACACGCTCGATAACGGCAACTGCACGGTGCAGGCGCTCAATGACTGCGACACACTGACCGACACCTTCAAGGTGACCACCGTGGACGGCACCGCGCAGGCGGTGACGATCACCATCCACGGCACCAATGACGAAGGCCACAATGATTTCGGGTCGTTGTATGGAGACTCGTTCCACTTCAAGGACACGATTTCCGGTCATGAAGGTTCAGGCGCCATCGACCTCGCAGAGCTGAATTTTTTCCCAGCGCCGATCGGTCATCTCCAAGACGCTGTTGGAGAGCTGTCGCTGCCGGGGCAGCACTCAACTGATCACGCCAGTATCGTTCCGGACCATGCCGAGGCAGCCGCTGTCGTTACTCATGTGCGCACGATCTGGATGTAGTGATGACCATCGGAAGTTGCCGCTGCATCCGCTGTTCTCTGTCCATAGGCGGACTGGGTTCGTATCGCAGTCGCTGGCTTATTCGTAATACCAGCCATGTTTCCCGGGCGCCGATCGAGCCGGCGCGCCAGGTTCTCCGCGGGCTGCAGGGCCTCTGGCGTTCTGCCGGGCTTCCTGCCGGCGAACAGCCGGCGGTTGTTGAAGCTGATTGCCCTGCGATCTCTGTAACTGATTGTAGAGCAATGTCGGATTTTGGACGCACGTCGCGAACAGGCCGCTAACCGTCGCCTGACATTGCCCAAGGGTACTAAACGAGCATTGCGGGCTTCCGCCTTGCTCCCGCATGCACCACGGATAGTCCGCGGCCACGCCGGGGGCGCTGCTTGCGATCAGGATCCCGATGGACGCCATCCAAACCAAACGCACGTTCAACTCCTTCGGTGTGTGCGCAATTTTGGCACTGGTCGCTGACGTCAGCCTATGCGCTACGTGCGCATAAAGCCGGCTCAGGAGTGTTCGCCGTGTTGTTTTTGAACGTTGAAGCCGAACATCTTGCCGCCGCCCGCCGCACTGCCGCTATCATCCTGCACTTTGTAGTCGAGCCTGAATTCGGCAAACGCCAGCCCGATGGTTTCGTTGAGCGAGGGGGAATCACCGTCTCCGGTCCAATTTACCTTCGTGACCATGATGTCCGTCAGCGTCACGATCAGATATTCGACCTTGGTGTCGCCGTCGTTCTTGCGGCAGATGATCTTCCCGTTCTTGATGTGCTTTCCCGTCACGCAGTTCTGGTACAGCGTGACGGAAGCCTTGTCGCAGATCTTGTTGAGCTCGATATGGTCGATTTTGACCCTCGTCGACTGGCCGCCCTGGTTGACGTCCCATCTCACGAAGTTTTCGGTTGTCCACTGCCAGTTCTTGATTTCGATCTTGTCGTTATGCGTAAGATCCAAGGACTCGCCGTGGATATTGGTCGAGGTATAAAAACATCTCCGCCATAGAATTCCCCTGCTGGTTGCTGTCCAAGATTGACCCGACCGAACACTCGAGTTGGGTTTTAGGTGTCATACCCGGCCTGTTGGTCGCATGCCAAAGCGACCAAGTTCAAATTTATTTCGCGACCGGCAGACGGGACACAAGGCGAAGGCCGATGTCCATTCCTTCGAGCTGGAAGTGGGGGCGCAGCTCGAAAGTGGCGGAATAATATCCCGGGTTTTCTTCGTTCTCGACGATACTGATCGCGGCACCAGCCAGTGGCCGGCGGCATTTGGTCGCCTCGGTGGAGTTGATCGGGTCGCCGTCGACATATTCGCTGATCCAGTTGGTCAGCCATTTGTGGAGCTGTTCCTTTTCGTAATAGGAACCCACCTTGTCGCGCACGATGCATTTCAGGTAGTGCGCGAAGCGGCATACGGCGAACATATAGGGCAGACGCGATGACAGATTGCTCGATGCTGTGGCGGCTGGATTGTTCTGATAGGCACGGGGCTTGAAAAGCGATTGCGCGCCGATGAAGGCGGCACGATCGGTGTTCTTGCGATGGATCAGCGGAATCAATCCCGCCTTGGCAAGTTCCGCCTCGCGACGGTCGGTAATCGCGATTTCGGTCGGACATTTCATGTCGACGCCGCCGTCGTCCGTCGGGAACGTATGGCTCGGCAAATCCTCGACCTCACCGCCCGACTGGACGCCGCGAATTCGGGCGCACCATCCATATTCCTTGAAGGCGCGGTTGATGTTGGCCGCCATGGCATAGGCAGCGTTCATCCAGGTATATTTTTCACCCTTGTGACCGTCGGTATCTTCTTCGAAGGCAAATTCGGCAACCGGCTCGGTCTTTGCGCCATAGGGCAGCCGAGCCAGAACGCGCGGCATGCAAAGTCCGACGTAACGGGCGTCATCGGAATCGCGCAGCGATTTCCAGGCGGCATATTCGGGGGTGTCGAACAATTTGCTGAGATCGCGCGGATTCATCAACTCGTTCCACGAATCCATTCCCATCAGGGTGGAATCCGCCGCGGCAAAGAACGGCGCATGCGCGGCCGCCGCGATCTTGCTCATATCGCGCAGCAATTGCACGTCGGTCGGCAGATGGCTGAACGAATAATCCCCGATCAGGCAGCCATAGGGGTGCCCGCCGAGTTGACCGAACTCCTCCTCATAGACCTTCTTGAACATCGAGCTCTGGTCCCAGGCGGCGTTGGGATATTGCCGCAGGTGCCGGTACAGCTCGGTCTTGGAAACATCCATCACCCGAATCTTCAGCATGGCGTCGGTTTCGGACTGGTACACCAGATGGGCGAGACCGCGCCAGGCGCCCTCGATCTGCTGGAACTCGGGCGCATGCAGGATCTCGTTGACCTGCGCGGACAGCTTCTTGTCCAGTTGCGCGATCATCTCCTCGATCGTGTCGAGCACGTCCGTCTTGATCACGCTGGAATCGACCAGCGCCTGATCGACCAGGGTCTTGACGGCATTTTCGACTTCCGTCGCTGCCCGCTCGGTGCGTGGCTTGAAGCTTTGCTTCAGCAGCGCCGAGAAATCGTCGGCTTCCCGCGATTCAACCGGCAATTCTTCGTGGGGACGGACAGTTTCAGTCGCCATAACGACGATCTCCAAATGTGAGATACTTTAGGATTTGGTCCCGCCATCCGTTGATGCAGCGCGGTTCTTCAAAGCCAACATGAGTTGTGGATCGGCCAGCAACTTCCGAAGCGATTCTTCGGCAGCCACTTTGCCGTCCATGTAGCGCATCAGGTTCGCCAGATGGGTTCGGGCCTCGAGCAGTTTGGCCAATGCCGGTACCTGTTTTGCGATCGCGGCCGGCTCGAAGTCTGCCATCTTGTTGAACTGAAGATTGATCGACATCTTCTCACCGGAATTTTCGGAGAGCTTGTTTTCTACGCGAAAGCTGACGCCGGGCTTGATGGCCGCCATCCGGTTGTCGATGTTGTCCATGTCGATATCGAGGAATTTGCGGTCAGCGATGTCGACCTTTTCCACCCCCGGGCTGTTGCCCGACAGGTCGGACATGACGCCCATCACGAACGGGAGTTCGATCTTCTCCTCGACGTTGGTCGGATCGTCATAGGTAATGTGAACACGCGGCGGACGGTTACGCTTGATGAACCGCTGACCACTCTGCTTCGCCATAACTGTGCCTCTGTCTTTTCAATTCGTTCAGGTTGTCAATTGGTCGGCGTGCCGGCGTATGTGCTTGATTAGAAGTCTTTTTTTCCGTTACGTCAATGCTCGGCGATGGTCCGGCAAGCAGCCGTCGAGACATTTCGGCGTGATCCGCTCGGCAGTGCTGGCAGCTCGGCGGCCCGCACCCGTGGCAGTGCGCTGGCTTCAGCCGAACGGGATGCAAACGGGATGGACGTCTCTGGGCGTCTCGGCGTCCTGCCGGCGTAACGGCCAAGCTGCCGAACAAGTCGGGTTCGCCAAACCCGGTTGCCGGCGCCACGCCATTCACGCCGCCCCACCAATCCGGCGCGCCACGAAGCGCCCACAGCATATCAGCGCCGTGCGGTTCGCTTCTTGGACTTAAGCGACGGGACAGGACAAATTTTTGCAGCGATGTCATTGCACAGAAGACGGTGTCATCGAATAGAAAACCAAGTAAACTCAATCGGATAACCTTTCGTCAGAAAAGCCGGCCGAGGGCCTTCCGTGAGCACAAAGAAGCCGTGAGTAATCGTCATGTGTTTGTCCCGCGCGTTCAACTTACGCGCGTCATTAGTCTCGCCAGGCGTTGGACCGGTTCAACGGAACGGAGAGATACCCATTCGGCCGATACGACGGCACCGCTGCCGGTGACGGGAAGGAGAACCAGCATGAATTATCGTTTTGGAGCGCTGCTGCTGATCGCGGCCGCCTGCTGGGGCGGTGCATTGTCGACGTCGCGGGCCAACGATACGTCGGCGGAACTCGGGGTCGGCGGGCTCACATTTACCAAGAATGCCGAAATATCGATCGAGTCCGAAGAGCTGACGATTACGCTCGACGCAATCACCGTCCGCTACACTTTTCTTAACCATGGCACGAAGCCGATCACCCTGACGGTGGCGTTTCCATTGCCCGACATCGATCTCGCGGACGCCGCGAACATCGCCTTCCCGGCCTCCGACCCGCTTAACTACGTTGGATTCTCGACCAAGGTTGACGGCAAGCCGATCTCGTTCGTCACCAACCAGCAGGCTTTTCTCGACAACAAGAACGTCACCGCAAAGCTCGGCGAAATGGGCATTCCGACGTTTCCCGTCGGGGCGCAACAGCTCAAGATCAACGAACTGCCGCAGAAGACACGCGAGCGCGCGGTGGCGGAAGGTTTGCTGGTCGAGTTGGGAACCAACGATAAGGGATTGCCGCTTTACGACGCGACCTGGACGCTGAAAACGTCCGTGGTGCGCCAGCAAACCTTTCCTCCGGGAAAGCCGATCCTGGTTGAACACCGGTACCGCAGCAGCGTCGGCATGAGCTTCGATTTCATCCTCCGCCCAAGCCTGCGTCAGGCCAAGGGGCTGGAGCCGGAGGTGCAGCGCTACAAAACCACATACTGTGTCGGTGACGATTTTCTCAAGTCGGTCGATGGCCTGGAAAGCACGGACAAGGCGAGGAGGGCCCGGATCGTCGAGCGGCGGATCAACTATGTGCTGAAAAGCGGCGCCAACTGGGCCGGGCCGATCAAGGACTTTCATCTCGTGGTCGACAAAGGCCAGCCCGATCGCATCGTCAGCTTTTGCGGCCAGGGAATCCAGAAAATCTCCGCAACCCAGTTCGAGCTACGGGCCACAGATTTTACCCCGACGCGGGATCTTCACATCCTGATCCTCGGTCCGAAATAGCTGAGGGGCGGGACGGCGCGGTTGCAGGTTGTTATTTTTCCAGATTGAACGACTTGATGCTGCCGCTGACGGACTGTCCGGATTTCGAGGCTTCGTCGGAGATGCGCGCGAAAACCTGATCGGCGGTGCCGAGCTCGAGTGAGCCCGGCTGCGGCGGTTTCAACGCCTCGAGCGGTTTGCTGGTCACCAGCGCGAACAGCAATTGCAGCTTTGGCGGTCCCGCGTCGCCTCGCTTCAGGTTGATGGTGAACGATTTGGGATCGCCGTCGCCTTTGAGCAGCGTCGTCAGGGACAATACGATACCTTCGTGATCGACCATCAGCAGCTCGACATTGCGATTGCCGAAATCGGCGACAAAGCCGCTGACATAGCCGTTGCTGCGCAGGTTTCCGGCGCTGACGTCGAGGCGCGGTGCCGGACCGCGCTGATTGCGAAGACGGGCAAGGAAGCTGATGGCCCCGCATTGCTGCGGCGTGACCGCGTGATAGCCGACCGAAGCCTCAAATCCGTTGGCGCGCTTGAATTCGAAATCGAGCACCGCGAACGGCGTCGCCGAACGGCCATAGCCTTCGAGCGTTGCGCTGCCTTCCGCGACCGCGACCGGCGCGACAAAGAAGCAATCGCCGCCGTCGTAGGACGTCACGAATTGGCGGATACGCTCCGCCGGATCGCTGGGCGGGCGATCGGCCGTCGAAAGTCTTCCGGCGTCGCTCTTGGCATCGCTCTTGGCACGGGCCTCGGCCAGGCGCCTGGCCTCGTCGGCGCGCTGCCTGGCCAGGTTCTCGGCGGCCAGGCGCCGCGCATCTTCGGCCCGCTGGGCGTCTATGCTGGAGTCGGCATTGAGCGCCGGCGGACGCGCGGCGGCGGTCTCGGAAGATGGCGCCGGGCGAGAGTCCCGCGAAAAGTAATATCCGGCGCCTCCGACGCAGAGCAGTAGCGCGGCAGCGAGGCCGCCCATCGCCAATATCCGCCGCGGAGCAATGCCTTTCGCCAGGGCGACCGGCGTCGCTCGCGCCGCCGGCTCCGCGGCCGACTCCAGGCGCCACGCCGCGACCGCCGCCATCAACTCCGGCCGATCCTTTGGATCGGGCTGCAGCATTTTCGCGATAAGAGGCCGGAACTGCGCATCGATCGCACCGAGGTCCGGCACGGTGCGGCGCTTTTCAAGGACCTCGAACTGGCTGCCGCCCATGTTGAGCGGCCGTCCCGACATGCACTCCGCGAGCACCAGGCCGAGACTGTAGATGTCGGACTTCACCGTCACGTCGCCGCCGAAGAGCCCGAGCTGCTCCGGCGAAACATAGTTGAACTTGCCGGCAAAGCCGGAGCCGATGATGGTTCCGTCATTGTTCTTGGTCGAGCGCGCGATGCCGAAATCGATGATCTTCGCCAGCCCGACGTCGCTGCGGGGAATCAGCACATTGTCGGGCGAGAGATCGCGGTGAATGATGCCATGCCGGTGAGCCGCGTCGAGCCCGCTCGCCAGGCGCTCCTGCAGATTGCGCACGGCTTCGAAAGGCAGCGGGCCCTGCTTGAGCAAGTCGGAGAGCGGCTCGCCGTCGACGAATTCCATCGCGAGGTAGTGCCGGCCGGTGCCCGGATCCAGCGAGAATATGTAATAGCGAACGATGGCATCGTGGTGGATGTAATGCAGCGCCGATGCTTCCTTGCGAAAGAGGGCGAGCGCCATCGTGTTGTCGGCAAGATCCGTCCGCATCACCTTGATCGCAACCACGTCGCCGGTTTCGACGGCGTGGCCGCGGTAGATTTCTCCCATGCCCCCGGAGGCGATGTGCGTCTCGATTTCAAATATGCCGTTCAGCCTGGTGCCCTTGGCCAGGCGCCCGCTCGAAGCATTTGGGGAGTACATGTCGGACATGTCGGTCTATCCCAAGGTGCTGCGGGGCGCGGTGGGCGCGCTCGGGTCGAAGCGTACCGCCACGGTCGTCACATTATCCGTCGCGCCGCGATCGAGCGTGAGGCCGACCAGCAAGTCGCAGGCGCGCTGCGGCGGATTGCTGTTTGCCAGCGTGAGTATTTCGCGATCGTCGACGTGATTGGTGAGCCCGTCGCTGCAGATCACGAAGATATCGCCGGGCTCCAGCGTCCCGTTGGTGATCTCGAGTTCCGGCTCGTCATAGGTGCCGATCGCGCGCGTGATGACGTTTCGCCGGGGCCATGCCCGGGCTTCCTCGGCGCTTAATTTCCCTTCCGCGACCAGCGCCTGCACCTCGGTATGGTCGACCGATAGCTGCTGGATGCCGGAACCGCGAATGCGATAGATCCGGCTGTCGCCCGCCCACACGCAGGCGAAGAATTCCTGATAGATCAGGAGCACTGCAACGGTGGTCCCGATGATTTCGCCATCGTGTGCGTCCGCGAGTTTCGTCAAATGGCTATTGGCGTCGACCAGTCTTGCCTCGCAATTCGCCAGCAGTTCGGCGGCCGACGCCGCCGGAGGTATCCGTGCCAGCTCTTCGACGACGATGCGGCTGGCGAGATCTCCGGCGCTATGGCCACCCATGCCGTCGGCGACGGCCCACACGCCCGAAATCGCCGACACCAGGTAGCTGTCTTCGTTCTGCCGGCGAACCTTGCCGACATGGGTGGCGGCGCCGGATTCAAACCATGAAAGTTTCTGTTCCATGTTGCGATCTTTCACGTCGCCACGCAGCCTTCAAGCCTCGAGGGAGGAAAATTGCCCGGTCAGCATGGCCGCAAACAGGAAAGGATCCGGCATACGTTTCCCACAAAGCACGAACGGCGCGAAGTCCTCTCCGCCGACAGTCCACCAGCAGCTCGTAGCCGCATAGATCCGGTCATGGTCGACGGCGCGAAGCGATCCGAACAGATCCGCAAAGCCCCGTTCGCCGGCCTTGACGCCGAGCGTTCCATCGCTTTCGACCATGAGATCCGGCGTCGATATTTTTGGCAATTCGGCCTGCAGCGGCACGGCAAGCGCTTCGAGTTCGGCCATGGTCGTTTCGAACGTCTTGTCGTGGTCGAGCGTCGAAATCAGAAACTCTTCGGCGGCCTTGAACCACTCGTCCTGCGCATCGATTTCGGGCGGCGGGATCGCAGCGCCCTGGTCGGCGCAGGCAAACAGGGTCAGCGGAAAGTAGCGGCCGACCCCGTCAAGCGAGGGCATGAAGGCGCCGATCACGCTTGACCCGCACAGCTCCGCGCCGAGCCAGAATCGCCACACCGGCGCCCTCAGAAATGCATCCTGCCATTGCTCGCCAAGCGTCGCGCGCGATGCCGAAACGCCGCTCTGGACCCAAGGCTCCCACGCGGAGAGAAAATCGCGCGACGCGCCCACGGCGACGAAGTCGCGTTTGGTCGGAAGCTTGCCGTAGAGACTGCACTGCATGGAAATCTCACAGCGAAGGTGGACATTTGAATTCCGCCAGAGCCGGTAGTTGCAGCGGATTGAACACGGTACCCGTTCCGATCTGGAACGGAACCTCGCGGCCGCCGACGATCCAGCTTGCCGTGATGCTGTTGGCGCGCGGGGTCTTTGAGGCCTTGTCGAGGAGCCGGAAGAATGCCCACTGACCGGTGCCGCCGGAGATTTCCGAAGGCTGGGCAGCCGGCATACCGGGCAGCGGCGAGGTCTTGAACGAGCGATACGGCCGTCTTGCCGGCTGAACCCGGCCATTGCACCGCGACCGGAGCCGGATTTGGCTGATTGGAAGAGGTCACCGGAAGGCCGTTGACTTCCAGCTTCGCGGTGAGCCCGCCCTCGGCAAGCACCGGTGGCGTGATGTTCAGGCTGATCTGGGGCACGTTGCCATTGGTCGGAAAAAACGCGTCGCGGATCCGCGCCGCGCGCTGAAACTGCCGCAAGGTTTCGACCGACATCAACTTGGCGACCGGATTTTCCTGACGCCATTTCCAGTCACGCTGCGACGTGTCGGCGTATGTATCCAGGTATTTCTTGAAAAAGCCGTCGAAATAGCCGTTGCCGCCGAACAGCCTGCCGAAATCCGCCAGCCCGATTTCGGCCTTGGCGCCATGGTCCATCGGGTAGCGGTTCGATGCGAGACTCTGGCACGGACCGTAGACCGATTTCTGGAACTCGTCGCGGATCTGGCGATAGGTGTCGTCTGCGATGGTGTTTTCGAACGCGTTGGCGGATTGCAGCAGCATGGTGTTGAACGGCGAGGGCATGCGCACCGCGTCGGTCTTGAATTGGGCGACCTGGCCGCGGATCGCGCCCGTGGCCTGCTGTTCCTGGGACGAATTCAACGCGACCGTCTGAAGCGTGTTGTTGATCGCGCCTAAATCGCCGGTGATCGTATCGATCAGGCGGCGCGAACCGTCGCCTTCGACGACCTGGTGAAACGGCCTGAACTCCGCTTCGATACTGGCGCCCGGCACGCCGGTTTGTGCGCCGACCAGTGACGGCGCAAGTTCTTTCTTGGGCGTCTTTGCAGCGTCCTTTGAACTATCCTTGCCGGAATCCTTGGCGTCCTTGCGTTCCCGGGTCAGGGCGGTTTCATCGCGGATCGATTCGATCAGCAGCCGGATCGGCGAGGTCGACGCCGCGGCGGCATTCAGGGCGTCGTATTTCGGCTTGCCGACGTTGAGCGGTCGCATCCGCAATCGCTCGAGCGCCTGCTTCCAGGCGGCTTGAAAGTCCTGGCCGTAGAGATTGAGCAGGTCGCGCGTCAGATTGTCGAACTGCGAGGTGATGGCGCCCAGCTTGCCGGCATCACCGAGCACCCAATTGTCCCGCTGCAACTGTTCGGCGATGGTCGGGAGCTTGTCGATCAGCTCTTTCTGGAAACCGGCATAGGTGAAGAAGCCGGGGACGACGACGCTCTCGATGTTGTCGCCGGTGGTCGTCTCGAACACGGTCGCGAAATCCGGCCCCGCGTGCCGGGCTGCAACCCAGTCGGGAGCGTTGGCTTGCCGGCTCTGCGACTTGAGCAACTGATAGGCGCGGTCCGCGACGTTGAGGCGGGCGAGAATGCGCCGGCACTCCTCCACCAGCGGCCAATTGGGCTCGACCAGCGGGCTCTCACCCTCTTCGAGGTCCAGCATGGCCACGAGCTCGCCCTCGAGAGCCTTGCGGCCGTCGGCATTGGAGGCGCCCTGATACAAATTGTCGGCCCAGTCGTTTCGCATCCAGCCGAGGACGAGCTCGCGATCGGTGCGCTCGACGCCGGCAACCATCAGGTACACTTTCAGCGCTTCGTAGGTATATCCCGGGTTCGCCTTGTTGGCTTCGAGTACTTCCTCCAGGCGGTACATCAAGCGCGGCCGGAACAGCCGCTCCAGCGCGACATGATAAATCTGTTCGCCCGAGGTCTGCAGCCGTTCCCGCTGGCTCAAGCCGAGCTCCGCGAGCAGCGCGGTCGAACTCGTCACGCGTGGCGAAGCCGGCAGGCAGATGTCGCAGTTTGTAGAGCAGCGGCATCACCTTATGCAGATCGCGGTCGGCGATAACGGTCTCCTTGGCAAAGGGGCCGGCTTGCTGCGTGAACTGGGCCGCCGCCGACTGGGTGTCGGCGATCAAATCACGGTTGCGCCGGTAGCTTTCCGTCCAGGCGGCTGCGAGGCCAAGCACCGTCACCGCGAGCAGGCTGTAGGCGGTGGCTTTGATGATCCGCGCGCGCCGCAGCGCGGCGCGGTCGGTGGAAACCCATGCGGCTTCGCCGATGATCACCTTCAGGATCAGATCGGCCAGGAAGAAACTCTTGCCGCGTCCGGAATAAGCCTGCGCGCCGATCTGTTCGGCGCCGAAGCTCTTTGCGAGCGCGCCGATCAGCCGGTCGATCGGCGTGCCATGCTGGGTACCGGAGGTCAGGTAGAAGCCGCGCAGCGTGGCGTTGGCGTGATAACGCGTCGGTTCGAATATCTGGTTGAGAAAATCGAAGATCTGCCGCTTCAGCCCCGCGACCTGAGGCGGGAAACCGTACAGCAGGACGCGGCTGCTCGGCGTCGGCTCCTCCTGCAGGCGGTCGGTGAGGTCGGAATTGAGCCGCTCGACGAGGGCGTCGAATTCAACCGGAATCTCGCTGACCATGTTGCGGGTCTTGTCGCCGGTCTGGAAGGTCGTTCCCCATACCTGCCGGCGGCCCTGATCGGACAGGTTCGCAAAATATTCCATGAAGCCCGCGATCAGGTCGGACTTGGTGAACACCGCATAGACCGGGAAGTCGACCTTCAATCGCTCATGCAATTCCAGCAAGCGGCCGCGAATGGCGTCGGCATGGGCCTTTAGCTCCGCCGGCGACAGCGTCAGCAGGTCTTCGAGACTGACCGCCACCATGACGCCGTTGATCGGCTGGTGCGGCCGGTTCTTCTTGAGCAGGTCGAGAAATGCGAGCCAGCTTTGCTTGTCGGAACGCGGGTCGGAATCCTGGGTGGTGTAGCGGCCGGCGGTGTCGATCAGGACCGCGTCTTCGGTAAACCACCAATCGCAGTAACGCGTGCCGCCGACGCCGGCGATCGCCGCCGGCGTCGCGCCGCTGGACAGCGGGAATTTGAGGCCGGAATTGACCAGCGCGGTGGTCTTTCCCGATCCGGGAGGACCGATCAACAGGTACCACGGCAGGTCGTAGAGAAAGTCGCCTTTGCCACCGCTGGCGCTCTTGAGGGTGGCCAGCGCGTCCTTCATCTTGTCCTTGAGGACGCCGGTATCGTCTTCGGGCTTGTCCGAGGCGGCGATACCCTCGGCAATCTTCGCCGCGGCTTTCTTGCGGCGCTTCCACTGGAAGCTCATGATCGAAGCGAAGAGGGCGCCCACCGCCAGAATGGCGATCTCGCGTCCGATCACCGTTTGAAGCGGATGGTATCCGTTAATCGAAACCAGTGGACCGGCGAGGTAGATCAGCGCGGCAATGGACCCCAGGCCCATGCCGTAAAGCACGATCCGTCCCACTTCCTTGAATGAAAAGTGCGTCATCGGTCGTCAATCCTGCGGTCGAGAACCCGCCTGCGCTTCATTTGCGGCATGTGCGTTCGCTCACCGGGCCCGTGTCCGTTCGCGGAATTACGATTTCGACCCGGCGATTCTTCGCCCGGCCGTCCGCGGTGTTGTTGTCGGCGATCGGCGCGGTCTCGCCCTTGCCGTCGGTCTGCAGGCGATCGGGCTTGGCCAATGAGGTCTTGAACAGCGCCGCCACGTTCTTGGCGCGTTCGACGGAGAGCTGATAGTTGGAGGGGAAGCGGACGTTGCTGCTGCCGATCGGCGTATTGTCGGTATGTCCGATCACCTTGATGTAGCCGTCTTCCTTGTCGAGCGTTGCGGCGATGCGATCGCCGATCGGCTTGAACTGGTCGAGCACGTTGGCGACACCGGAATTGAACAGCAGCACGTTCCCGACGCGGATGGCGATCTGGTTGGCGGTTTGCTCGACGGCAACCTTGTCGGCGGCGACCTCGGGGGCCATGGCCGTGCAGATGCGCTGCATTTGCGTGATGCGATCGGGTTCGGGCGGCGGGATCACCGGCGGCGGCACCGGCTTCTCCGGGACCTTGCGTTCGAGCGCCAGCTTGTCCCTGCCGAGCAGGGACGTCATGCCGTTGGCGGCGACGTCGACCCCGCCGGTCAGCCAGTAGAGATAGACAAAATAAATCCCGAACAGGATGATGCCGGCAAAGCCGAGAACGGCCCACCATGGAACGAATACACGTGCCGTGCGCCGCGCCAGGTTTTGGCCCTGCCAGCGCGGCGACAATTCGCGATAGACTTTCGGCCGGACCCTGCGCAACGTCTCGTAAAGATCGCGCTGGATTTGCTGCAGCGTGGAGATGCCGCCCGCCGAGGTGCGGTGGATGCCCTGGAAGCCGAGCGCGAGACAGGTGTGCTGCAGTTCGAGCACATCGTAGTTGAGCAGAGGGTCCTGCTTCAGCCGCGTCAGTTCGTCGAAGAACCGCACGCCGCCGATCCGCTCGCCGAAGAACCGGCTGAGCATGCTGTATTGCGTCCAGACGTGGCGGTCTTCGGTGGGGATGTTCTGGACGATATCGTCGGCCGTCGCGCAGAGGATGTATTTGGCGGTGTTGGCCTGGGCTTCGGCAATGCCGGCGGAGCGAATGTCCCGTTCGAAGAACTTGATGCTGTCGGCAACGATTTCCATCAGATTGGCGAAGGAGGCGCGGGCGAGCGCGACGCGCAGCCGGCCAAGCAGCAGCAGCAGCGGGCCGGCCGAGCGCAGGATCGGATTTTCATTGGGCGCGACCAGCTCGTCGACGGCGATTTCGGGCGCCTGCGCGGGCGCCTGCGGCTGCGGCGCCTGGCCGCGCGTGACGATCCATTCGTCCGGGTTGGGATTTCCCGGAGCGCTCGGCGGCACATAGGGCGTTGCGGCAGGCGGTGCGGGCTGCGGGGCGCCTGCCGCCGGCGCTTCCGGAGGTCTTGCGGCAGGCGGCGGTTCGACCGGGCGTCGCCCGCCGGGATTGGGACGAATGATCGTCCGCTCTCCTGGCGCGCCAAACGGCGGGCGGGGTGGAACCTTGTCGTTCATCGCCTGTCTTCCAATATGGCCCACAGTTCGAGTTCGAGTTCAGGCCAGTCACCGGAAAAATGCATCCCGATCGAACTCGCAATCGAAAATTCGGGCCATAGCGGCGATTTGCGATCGAGGAAGAAATAGACGTGGTCGGTGATCGCCCGGATCTGCGGTGGCGGCGTCGGCAGGTGAATCAACGGCACGCCGGGAAGATGGGCGTGCACGATCTCGTTCATCTTGGTGTTGGGGCCGATCTTGAAGAGGTGCGGGAATTGGCTCTGGATCTCAGTGAGCGGACGGTGCGCGGCGACTTCGAGAACCAGCGTGGCGTCGCGAAACAGCGTCCGATCGCGGATCGTGGAAATGAACGCGTTCTGCGCGCGCTCGATGATCTCCAGGCGAATGGCGCGCCGGCCGAGACGGACGCTGAGGAAATCCTGCAGGTCGCGCATGACAGGTCCGAAAACATTCTCGAGATTGTCCTGGTCATAGGCCGGGTATTCCCGCGCGCGCCGTTCCGGCGTGGCGAACGTCGCGAGCTCGCCGACCAGGCGCAGGAATTCCTCAAACAGGCGTTCCGGGTGCACATAGCCCGATGATCGAAAATGCTTCAGCACGGCGATATGCCGGTTCAAAAGCTGCAGCACGAAGTAGTCGATGCTTTGCAGGCCGCCGCCGGCGGTGGGGTCGGCCGCATAGCGCGCCAATTCCTCGAGCTTGTTGTCGATCCAGCCGACCACGCGATCGGTCCAGCCGTTGACGGTCGGGTGCGCTCCGCACAGCAGCACCGGCGGCACGTATTTTTCATCGAACACGATCTGCCGGTCGCGAACTTCGAGGATGCGCGCGATGCCGAGGCTGGTGTAGCCAGGCTTGGCGGTCTTGCGAAGTTCGAGAGTGAGCCGGGGAAACGCGATATCGACCTCTTCCTCGATCCGCAGCGCGGACGTCGAATCGATGAAGGCTTCCGACTGGGTCACGTAACGCGCGGCGCTTTCCGCTTCGCGGTCGTCGGCCTCGCGCATGTTCGCTGACGCCATCGGCATCGTCAGCCAGACGATCTGCTGTGACGCGGTCTCCGGGACCACGATCGCCGCCGGCAACGGGCTGTCGGCCGGAAGGTCGAACGGTGTCCCGTCCGGCATCACGCCGGCCGCGCGCCGCAAGGCAAACTTGCTTTGCTGCGCGAGATCGCGATCGATTTCCAGCGTGGTGAAGCCCCAGGGATACGGCGTCGCGTAGCGCACCCGGGATTCGAGGAGATGTTCGTGATAGCGGTCGTTCTGCTGGAAATGGTGCGGCCGTAGAAACAGCCCTTCCGTCCACGCTACCTTGGTGTACCACGACATCAGTTAGCCACGCCTGTCTGGAGCCATTGCTGCCAATTCCGGGTCAGCCCATCTTTGCAGCGCATTTTCATCATATCTTATTTCCGTCGCGATCATAATATTCGGCAAAATATTGCATAAAGGCATCGAGCATTCCGTCTTCATGGTTATGCGTGCGCGCCTGCCAGCGCGTGCTGTAGGTGTCCCAGCATCGTGCCTTGCTGGAGCCGAGTGCGCCGAGCAGGCCGCGATCGCCGGTCGAGGCCTTCTCGATGGCAGCGGGGTCGAATTCCTCCATCAGCCGCTTCAGCGCGTGCTGCATCGCCGAAAACGTTTTGATTTGATGTGTCTTCAAATCGTCGAAGCCCTGCGTAATCGCGCTGGACGCACCGAGGTAGCTCTTCGAGCGGGCGCCGAACATGATGCGCATCGCTTCCTCCACGGTGGGAGCAAACTTCAGCGGATTGTTGTCCAGGGCCTGCACCGTGGTCTGGCTGGAGCTGCGCGCGAAGCGTTTCGCCTGTTGTCTGGCCTCAAGCAACTGCCTCATGTTCTCGGCGAGCGAGGCGGAGCAATTGTCCGACTTCCGCGGCAAACTGGGCCGGGTCTTGTGCGGCGAACGTATCGTCCGGCAGGCCTGCGCCGCGGGCGACCAGGCGAACGAAATCAGCGCTCGCCGGCTGCCGGGCCCATGGTGACGGCCGATCCGCCGCGCGGGTCCGGGTTCACCGGGACCGGGGCGCGCTCGGTGGCCGGTTGAGCCGCGGATGATCCGGGCGCCGCCCACGGACCGTTGGGTTCTCCGGTCACCCATACCGGCCGGCGCGGGTTCGGGACGCGGCGCGGGCACGGGCTCGGGAGCGGGCGCCTTCGGCGTGGCTTGAGCCCATCCAGCATCATCCGGATTTGCCGTGGAATCCCATTGGAAAGGTGTCCCCGGCGGCGAAGCCGGCCCGGGACGCGCCGGCGGCAGATCGACCGCCCAATCGAGGAAATCCGGCTTGACGGGTTGCAGGTCGCGTTGGGCCTTCAATTGCCGGGCCTCGATCGGGGGCGCCACTTCGCCGGCCGGCTCCCACAGATTGTCGTAGTCCGGGGGGGCGCTGGCGGCGACTTCGGCCCCCGTCTCCGATCCCCCGCTGACATTGGCGAGGATGATGTAATGACCGATCGAGAAGCGATCGCCGTCGCGCAGTTTGTGGGGGGCCTTGAGACGGCCGTCCGCGCCGTGCAGGAACGTGCCGTTGGTCGATACGTCGTGCAGCCAATAGGCGCCGTCATGCCAGCGTATTTCGCAGTGCTTTCCGGAGATGAACCGGCTCGGATCCGGCAGGGTCCAGTCGAGATACTGATCGCGGCCGATGTCGATGCCGCGCGTTCCCTCGACCGTAATGCCCAAGGGTCCGCCGTCCGGCAGAGTCGTCTCATTTTCGATCCTGAGCGCCAGCAAGGCGAGACTTCCTTAGGTAACGAGGCTTCCTTAGGTAAAGGGGCTTCCTTAGGGGTAAATTGACTGTCGACTATCCGCGGCGACGGTGAAGTCCATTTTAACGCCCCCTCATGCGGTGTCGAATTTCCTGGTCGGATCGCGACCGTCGGAGCCCGCCGAGGAGCCGCGCTGATCGTCTCCCGGCTCCGCCAGCTTGATGCCTTCAGCGATGCAGGTTTGCATGCGTTCCGCGCGTTCCGCCGGCTTGAGGCGACCGGCGCCAAGCTGGATCGCGATGCGGACGGCCCGTGCCGTCAGATAGGGCGGCACCGGCACCGGCGCATTCGGGACCGTGCTGAGCATCCCGCCCGACCATCCGGCGCCGAGTGCGAGCCAGGTCAGGGGATCGGCGCTGTCGCCCCGGGTGCCGATTTGCAATGCCGCCTGCCTGTTCTTGTCGGTCGGTTCGTGGACCCAGGCCTCTGCCGCCACCAGCCCGGCAACCCCGTATGGCGTGACGTCGCCCAAAACGGCGCGAACGCTTCCGCATCCCCACCACACGGCCTCTCGCCGGGGCAGCAAATGGGCGCAAAACCCGACGGCATCCTCAAATCGCCCCCCGGCCGAGAGGTTCTTCAGAAACACGATCGGCGGATCGTCCGTTGCGGCAACGGCGGATTTGCTTGCCAGTTCGGGGAAGGTCTCGAACACCGATCGAGCGGTCGTAAAGCGGGCCCGCGACATGCAACATCCCTTAACAAACGGGCATCATCGCCCTTGACTGATTCTCGCCCCTTGCAATCGCCAGAACGCTTAAACGGGTAATAGCATCGGCACCATTCCGTTGATGAGCACCATTCCATTGAGATTGATGATTGGGGCCGTAATCGTGATCGCCGCGCCCGCCGTGTAATTGCCGACGGTCTGCGCGGTGTGATTGATGATCGGCGAATCGACGGACCTTGACGCCGGCGTCAGGCTGACCGTGGTCATCCCGACGGTATGCTTGATGGAGATCATGGCGGTCGTCGACTGACTGCCCATCGGAATCTGGACGTTGCGGTCGCCCATTTGAATTTCGAGCTGGTCGTCGCCGTTCTTCAGCGTTGCGCTTCGTGACGGGCTGCCCTTCGGCGGCATGAAGGTTTCGCCGATGGTCCAGCTTTCGGCATGCCTGACCGTCACCTCATGGTTTCTCTCGGCATGCATGCGAATGTTCTCGGACGATTTCTTGTCCTCGAAAACGAACTCGTTGTAGCCGTTGCCTCCCTTGGAGGAATCCGACTTCCAGCCGGCGACGGTCTTGTTGTCCGGAAGGTCGTAGGGAACCTTGTTGTCGCCGTTGTAGACGCAGCCGACGACAAGCGGCCGGTCGGGATCGCCTTCCAGGAATTCGACCACCACTTCCATGCCGACGCGGGGGGTGAAGACCCCGCCCCATTTCTTGCCGGCCCACACCTGGGCGACACGGATCGGACAGGTCAGTTTCGGCTCGCGGTCCCAGAAGAACTGGACCCAGATGCGGCCGTGCTCGTCGGTGCTGATTTCCTCGTTTTCCTCGCCCTTCTTTCCGACCACCTTGGCGGTCTGGATACCGTGGATGCGCGGCCTCGGTGTCAGCGGCAGCATGCGGAATGGCCGGTCGCTCGGCTGAAACTCGTAGTAGCCGTAATAGACCTGGTCCTTCTCGCCGTCCCGCTGCGCCGCGTCGTCGGCCGGTTTGACCGACCGATACTGGTGCGACGAGAAACGGTGGTCGGCACGAACGACCAGATATTCCTTGTTCTCGGCTCCGGTGGGGTGCTTCTCGACGGTGATGAGGCCGCCGGGATGAAGCGAAGGGGCGTCGCCCTCGATGAGGCGCCGATGATCCTTGGCCTGCTCGGCTTCGAGCCGGAAGCGCGAAAGCTTCTTGCCTTTGTCTTCCTCGTCATACTTGCCCGGAAAGTCATACACCTCGAGCTTGGCGTGGGTGTACTTCTCCGAGGCTTCCGAAGGCGCCAGCAGGTTCTTCTTGGGTTTCAGATAGTCGTAGTCGTTGAACTGGACCTTTCCGGTACGGAAGCGTCGCTCCGAAATCCAGCTGTAGAGATGCTGGCCCGGGTCGCAGCTCCTTTTCGGACAGCGGAACGAATGCTACCTTGGGCAGACCCGCGACGGCTTTGTGCGACGAGCGCGAGTTGGCCAGCACCATGAGGTGCTTGTCCTCGGAATGCTCGAAGAAATAATAAATGCCGTACAGCTCCATCAGCCGGCTGACGAACGCCAGATCGGTTTCGCGATACTGTACGCAATAGGGAATTTTCTCGTAGTCGCCATTGGTCCGGAATTCGAAGTCGTGGAATCCCGCCTTGTTGAACACATCCTTGATGATGTCCTTGACGTCCTTGTCGAGAAATATCCGGCAATCGGCCTTGTGGCCAAGCAGCCAGAACCATGGCCGCAAGATGATCCGGTAATGATAGAATTCGTCGATCTTTCCGATCCACGATGCTTCGGTCAGGATGCCGTGGAAAATCCGCTCCTTGCCTTCATAGGCCTTCAGCTTGAGCGATGCATCCCTGACCGAGCGCCTTGTCGAAGTCGATGTTCTCTTTTTCGCTCAGCGCCTCGATGTTGA
This sequence comes from uncultured Alphaproteobacteria bacterium, assembly GCA_963847015.1. GTDB lineage: Bacteria > Pseudomonadota > Alphaproteobacteria > Rhizobiales > Xanthobacteraceae > Bradyrhizobium. The sequence goes on from CAWJYI010000020.1 coordinate 58,243, forward strand.
ATTCGAACATGTCGCCAAGCAATTCCGAGCCATCTATCTTGATGAGCGCGAGCACATCTTTCGCCTAGCGGCGTCTTGAATTCGGCCACGCGTTCGGATTGGCTCAGTTGTCCGGCCATGCAAATTCACCTTCGGGGGAGGTTGTCGCCTCCAGAGTACCGGCCAAGTCCGGCACCGTCTAGGCGTGTTGCGACGGCGGAACCAAGCGCAAACTCCCGGCAAGCCGGGGCATCGCGTGGTGTTCGCCGCATTCACCCTCGTAACGTTGGTGTCGGAGATGCGCGGGCGGGTTCAGTTCGATCGCAAAAATTGCGCGCGGCTCGCTTAGGGGCCCGCTGCCTCGGGATTTACAGATCGCGGGCGACGCGAAATCCGTTGGCGTAGTAACGCACGTCCCGGTCGTACCTGAACCGCGCCGGCGACCGCACAAAAGCGGCCTTGGAAGCAAAGGAACCACCGCGCAACGAGCGCTGCTGGCATTGGCCGGTGGTCCAGGCGGAGCCGTCGGCCGGAGCGCCGCGATAATTATCGTTCCAGCAATCCTCGACCCACTCGGCGGCGTTGCCGGCGACGTCGAAGAGGCCGAAACCGTTCGGCCTAAACGATTGGGCCGGCGTTGTTTTTCGTAAAGGCGCCTCGCCGCAATCCTCGCAATTGGCGCTGCCTTTGACGAGGGTGCGGCCCCACCAGAAGGACGATTCGGTGCCCGCCCGCGCGGCGTATTCCCATTCCGCCTCGCTCGGCAGGCGATATTTCTTGCCCGTTTTCTGAGACATCCATGACACGAAATCGTGCGCATCGTCCCAACTGACGTCGATCACCGGACGGTTGCCCCGTCCCCAGCCGCGATCATCGGGTCGGTATTTGCAAACGCCCGCGGCCACACAGAGGTCCCATTCGTCAAACGTCACCTCGCGACGCCCGATAGCAAACGCATTGGGGATCACCACCCGATGCGTCGGCTTTTCATAGATGGATTCTTCCGATCCCATTTTGAATTCGCCGTTCGGAATCACAACCATCTCGGCGCATTCGGCGCAATCGCGGAAGAGCTCTCCGGGCTCGGGAACGCCGGCAGCCGGTGCTGAAGGCGCCGCCGGCGCGGGCGCCGGACTGACCGCTGCCGGCGGCGTTTTCTGCCGTGCGGTGGGCGTCAGGGGAGACTGGCCTTCGGAGCCTGCCGCCCAAAAAGTCACGAGTACGCCGGCAAGAAGGTTCAGGGTTTGCAGGCGCAACTTCATCTCAATCCGTCCGCCTCAATGAGTTTCCGGCAGCGAGTTTTCCGGCAACGAGTTTCCGACAGCGAGCGTGGGAGCAGAGGAGCTGTATGCCATGCGCGTACGCCATGGCGAGAGCTTTAGCATCGAACGACACCTGTCGCTCCAGTCCGCATGCGTTGATTTATTGTCGGTTTCCCCACCATTCCAGAATATTTGCGTAAACGACAGCACGGTGCAATCCCTTGCTAACAGCATGCACCTGTTGGTATATTTCCAATCTCGCTTTGACGATAATGTGATCGGTTGTTGCGCGAATTCAAAGTGGCCGAGTTTGTCTAATAAAGGTGGCCGCTACCGATGGCGGCCGTTGATTGCGAAGGGAACATGTCGTGTTTTTGAGCTCACTCAGGCCGGCGCTGCTCCCCGTTTTGATTTGTCCTGTTTTGATTTGTCTCGTGACGGCTGGCGCCGCTTACGGCCAGGCCAAGCCCACCGGCGGACCGACGCCTTCACCCGCGGGGGCGGTGGTGTATTTCGTCGACGTCAAGGACGGCATGACGATTGCCCCGAAAGCCATCATCCATTTCGGTCTGCGCGGCATGGGTCTGGCGCCGGCGGGCGTCGATCGGCAGAATTCAGGCCACCATCATCTGCTCATCGATACCGAATTGCCGCCGCTGAGCGAACCCATACCGAGTGACTTCAACCATCTGCATTTCGGTAACGGCCAGACCGAAGCGGAGTTAAACCTGCCGCCCGGCGAACATACGCTTCAGCTGCTGGTGGGCGATTCCAATCACGTTCCCCATTCTCCGCCCGTGATGTCGGAGCGGATCCGCGTGCGCGTGGCGGAAGGTGCCGCCGCGCCATCGGCAGCGGCTTCGGCGGCTTCATCGGCTCCAACAACTCCCGGCGGTCGTCACGCCTCGGCGCCGGGCGCCAAGGTCTATTTCGTGTATCCCGCCGACGGCGACTACGTTTCCACCAAACCCGTCATCCGGTTTGGCCTGATCGGGATGGGCGTCGCACCGGCCGGCATTGAAAAGGCCAATACCGGCCATCATCACCTCATGGTTGATGCCGCGCTGCCGCCGTTCGATGAGCCGATCCCCACCGACTTCAATCATCTGCATTTCGGGGCCGGACAAACCGAAGCGCAAATCACGCTTCCGCCTGGCCGGCATACGCTGCAATTGCTGCTCGGTGATGAGAACCACATGCCCCACGATCCGCCGATTTATTCCAAACAGGTATCGGTCGTGGTCACGGAATCCGGCCGCCGGCCAACTCCTCCGGCGCGCAAGAAAAAGCACCGCAAGCGGTGGGTATACTATGAGTAGATGGGTCTATTATGAGTAAATTCTTGCCGCCATGGGTCGTTTTCCTGTGCGGCATCCTCTGTGTCGTGGTTTCGACTGACGCCGCCTGGGCCGAGCGGAAGGTCGCCCTCGTCGTCGGCAACACCCAATACAAAAATCCCAGCCTGGTATTGTTCAATCCGAAAAATGACGCGGAGGACGTCGCCGCCGTTCTACGGACCCTGGATTTTGACGTCGTGCTGACGGTGGACGCAAGCAAGCGCGATTTCGATATCGCGATGACGCAGTTCGCACGCCTGGCCACCGGCGCGGACGCCGCGCTTTTCTACTATGCCGGTCACGCCTTGCAGTATCAGGGGCGAAACTACCTGATGCCGATCGATGGCGAACTCGAAGACGAGGTCAGCCTGCGATACCAGATGGTGATGCTGGATGACGTCCGAGCCGCCGTCGAGCGGGCTGACGGTGTCAAGATCGTCATTCTGGATGCGTGCCGGAACAATCCGGTGGTGGACAATCTCCGAAGAAAGATGGCGGGCGCCTCGCGCAGCGTCGAAGCCACGCGCGGCCTGGCGCGGATCGACAAGGCGCTGGGAATGGTGGTGGCCTATTCGACCGCGGCCGACGATGTCGCGGCGGACGGTGCCGGCCGCAATAGTCCGTTCACCAGCGCGCTGCTGCGGCGCCTCAAGGAACCGGGCCTGGAAATCGGCAGCATGTTTCGCCGCATCGCCGCCGACGTGAACGAAAAGACCAACGGCCGGCAGCGCCCCGAGACCTATGTGTCGTTGATCGGAGAGTACTATCTGAACCAGAAGGACAAGCCGGTCTGGGACCAGATCAAGGATACGAGCGACGCGGCGGCGTTTCGCAGCTTCATCGCGCAATTCCCCTCGTCGCCCCGAGCCTCCGATGCGCAATATCGCCTGCAGATCCTCGAGCGGTTGGCCAAATCCGATTCCGGCGTCAAGTCCGACTCCAGCAATGTCGTCATCGAACCTGGCCGTTCCAAATTGGCGGTCGCCGGACGCGAGCCAGCCGAGCCTGCAGTCGTTCAGCCGCCTCCTGTGGTTCAATCGCCTCCTGCGGTCTGCCGCAGAAGCCTTCGGTCGCGCAGCAGCCTTGGTCGCGCAGCCTGTGGTCGATGACCGTCCCAAGCTTGCTTCGGTTGAACCGCCGCGCTCGTCGCCGCCGCTTCGCATCGAGGAATCGAAGCCCAAAGCCGCCCCCGAGGAGCAAAAGCAGGCCGGCCTGATCATCGCTCCGTTGCCGCAACCGCCACAGACGCCACCCTCCGCGCCATCGATGACGCAGGAACAGGCCTGCAAGCGCGACGCGGATCGGCTGGCGCGGCTGCGCGTCAGTCAGTCAAAGCCGGAGGTCATCAGTTTCGAACGTGAGCTTGGTTGCGAGAGACTGCGTCCCCAACTGCTCCGGTTGAAAGAGAGCATTGGCCTGGATAGCCAGCGTGTTGATTCCCCGGCCGCTCCAGAACCGATTCCGTCGGACTCGCCACAACTCGCTCCGGCCGTCCAGGTTACCGCGCCGGCCCAGCCGCAACCGCAGCCTAAAGCGGGCCCCGTTTCCCGCACCGAGGCCCAGCCATTGTCCGCGCAGGCCGACGAAGCCTGCAAGCGCGACGAAGAGAGGCTCTCCCGGCTGCGTGCCAATCCGGTGCTGGACCAGATCACCCGCTTCGAGCAGGAGCTTCGCTGCACCAGGCTGCGGCCGCAAATTGCTCGCTTGCGCGAAAGCCTTGGTGCTAACTGAGGTGTAACTGAGACCTGCTAACTGCAAGCGTGCCAACTGAAGCAGTTTCCGGTCACTCTGGCGGCCCGAAAATTTCTCATTTGACGGAAAATGTGATGGGCACGCCCTTGGTGCCGGCGCAATCCATGAATCCGGTGTAAGTTCCCGAAAAGGCTCCGCTCAGGGTGCAGGTTGACCCGTCGATGTCGAATGTAGCGCTGATCTCGGACCTGACATCGGATCTGGCTCTTGCCAACCACGATCTGGAGCCGGTCAACCGCAGCTTCATTTCCGTGAGCTTCTCCTCAGGCCCGTTCTGGCTGCAAAGCCCGACATGTTTCATATCCAGCGTCGTGGTGAATTCGCCAGCCGTCCCGGTCTCGTTAAGGGTGCCGCTCAACTGCCATTCCGACAAAAAGCCGGCTACGCCGCTGATCGACAGGGGTTGGCCGGATGCGGCGCCGGCAACGGCGAGCGGAAACAGGGTGGCCAGACGAAAGGGAAGACAAAATCTCAAAGTCGGACTCCTGCGGTCCCTCCCGGTCCTTTATGGTTACCGCGTATCGGTGCCGGGACCTTCATTAAGCATGGATGACATCGCAATGATTGGACCATATTCAAGCATTCTTTCCGATCAAGGCCTGCGCTAAAATGCACGGTGATCTCGTGGTTTCAGCACCTGCCCAGGCGACGTGCCGGCATTGAGGCGACTGACGATTTTGTAGAGGGTTTTGAGTTGTCGGAATTTGATCAACACGGCGATAGCGAGGCTCCCGCCGGGGTGGAGGGCAGGCCGTTATCCGTGCCGCCACCGCTGCCGCCTCAGGACCCCGTCGTCGAGGCGTTATGCGCACCGATCTCGGAAGCCGACCCATGTGGCGCCGATCTCGATGCCGCAGGCGATGCCGAATATCTCAACTTTATGGCACAGGTCGAAGGCGTGTTGCCGACATCGTTCTTCTCCCCCGAAGACGGCAAGCCGTTCGATCCGTCCTCGATTGATCTGCCCGGACAGATTGCGCCGATCGACAAGCTTCTCGCGCGTACAAGCGACATCAGGTTGCTGGCGATCCGTGCGCGTCTTCTGGTGCTGAACAGGGATATCGCCGGTTTCGCGCAGACGCTCGCCGCCATCGCGCAATGGCTGGACGGGTTTTGGGATGCGGTCCACCCACGTCCAGACGGGGAGAATTTGACGGCGCGCCGGACGGCGGTTTCGGCGCTCGATCTGCCGACCGTCGTGTTTCCCTTGCAATATTGCGCCTTGTTCGAGGGGCGCCGGGTGGGACCGATAACATATCGTTCATGGATCGTCGCAAACGGGGAAATCAAGTCACGTGCGACGGATGTGGCGGTCTCGGCCGCCACGATCACCGAATCCCTTGCGAGTGCCGATCCGGCCGCGATGGCCGTGGCGCGCACGCATTTGGCGATGCTCGATACATCGGTGCAGCGAATCTGCCGGGCTTTCGAAGCCCATGGCGGTTCGACAATTCTGGAGAATCTCCCGGCGCAATTGCGCAAGATGCGCGCGTTCATCGACCCGCAGGCAGCTGATAGCACCGATGCCGCGCCCGACCCGGCAGCGGGTGACGATCCGCTTCGTCCACATCCAGCATCGGGCGAGCCCGCGGCTTCGCTCACCTCCCATGCCGACGCCAAGCAGGCGCTGGCCGCGATCGCCGAATATTATGGCCGTTCGGAGCCCTCGAGCCCGGCGCTGCCGTTGGTTCGCCAGGCCCACCAGCTGATCGGAAAATCGTTTCTTGAAATCATGACGATTCTGGTGCCGTCGCATGTCGACAAGGCGGCCTTTCAGATCGGGACCAGTCAGGTGTTCGATCTGCCGGTGAACAAGATCTCGTTTCTTTCCGCCAATCCGGCCGATATCGAAGTTTCCGTGGCCGATGGTCTTGCGCCTTCGAATTCGGAACGCATCGCCGGCTCCGCGGGACGCGCGTATCGCGCCGAATCGCGCGGGCAAGCCCTGGCGCTGCTCGAATCGGTTCAGCGCTATTTCCGCTACACCGAACCGTCCAGTCCGGTGCCGATGCTGTGCGAACGGGCACGCGCGCTGGCCGAGCGGGATTTCATGGGCGTGTTGGAAGACGTCCTGCCGAAATCGTCGCTCAAGGCTTTCGACAGCAATCGATGATCAAATCGGCAGTGGCTCTGGGCAGGCTACGCCGGCCCGCGCCGTTCGATCCCAGGCATCACTTGATCACATAGACCTTGCCTTCGAACGACCAGTTCGGCCGCTCCAGTCGGTTTGCGTTCTGGAGCGGGATGACCAGCGCCTGGGTCTGGTCACGTACATATTTCAGCGTGTCGCCGGGCGCGAAAGCCGGTGGCGGCGCGTTGGGCAAGTCGACCACCTGCACCGGCTTGTCGCTCAGCAGCGCCACGAACATGCCGACGCCTGCCGGCGGCTGTGCGATAAACTCAAAATTGGCGTACGGGCTTCCGAGCTGCGGGATGATCAACGGCTTGCCCGGCTTGATCAGGCTCGGCGTATCCCTGATAGCGCCTGTCTCGGTCGCCGTTTCCGGGAATATCTGCGTGAGTTTGCCCGCGGCATCGACATCCAGCAAAATCAGATAGCCCGGCTTCTTCGTCGTAATTCTAAAACCGATCTTCGAGCCGGCAATGATCTCGCCGCCTGGAATGAGATCCATCGAAAGGCCCGCGGCGTTGTCGGTCTTCATACCTGCATTGAGCGAGGCAAGCTTGGCTGCCGTCATGGACGGACCGGGTGCGGGCGCGACGGCGTCGGGCACGTCGGTGAGAATTTTCACCGATCTTCCCTGCGATGAATCCTGCGCCGCCGCGGCAGTGGCGAAAAGCATCACGCATGCCAGTTCAAGAAGGCTTTGTAATCGGAAAAGGCTTTGTAATCGGAGAAGGCTCGGCAATCGGAACAGGCTTGGCGATCCGAACGGTTTCATGGCGCCGCTCCGTGCCTCAGGGGCTGCTGTAGAAGCTGGTGGCGCCGATACGCGCGTCTGCGGGCGCGTAGCGTTCCACGAGCTTGTAGACTTCCATGGCGGTGCGCCGCTGGTTCATCTTCTTCACGGCCTGCTCGAGATCGCTCAGCCGCTGTGAGGAGGTGATCGCAACCACCTGATCGGCTCCGAAGGGTTCGCCGACCGCGACGGGAAACTTGTAATCGGTGGTGGCAATGATCGGTGGATCCGACCCGATCGGATAGAGCGCTTGCACCGTCCCGTCTCCGGTAATGTTGAACAGCAGCAGCGATCGCTGCGCTACGCCGGAAATCTGAACCTCGATGCGTGAATCCCGCGGATGGATCTTGTCGTCCGGCAGCACGCGCAGCGTTTGCGGCGCCTTGGCTGCGAGGCGTTTGAATCCGTTTACGGCCGCCAGGCGGTCGATCACGCTGGGCAGGTCGGAGATTTTGATCTGGTGGGCGATCACGTCAGCCCCGGCCAGCACGTCGAGCGTGATCGGATCCCATATCAGATCCGGATTGTCATTGACCGCCACCACATCGAAGCGCGCTTCCCTGGGCTCGAGATCCCTAAGAAGCTCGCGCTGGTTTTGCAGCACGGCGAGGCGGACCGGGTCCGATTGGGCAGGCGCGGCAGGACGCGGCGGCGATGAGGCCACAGGCTTTGACGGTGAAGGAGCAGGGCTCGCCGCCGGCGGTGGCGCAGCCGGTTGCGGGCGCGGTTCGGATTTCTCCGTGGGATCGAGCAACACCACGGCCCGGCTGCGTCCGTACAACACCTCGGAACCGGCGTCTTGCGCGGGTGGTTGGGTCGCCACGATGTGCTGCCGCTGATCCGACAATTGATAGGTGACCTGGCGGACATAACGGAATAATTCGTCCCGCGTCACCTGCCCGTCGCCATTCTCGTCCGCCGCACCTTCGAGCGCGCGGGCGACCGCGTAGCTCAGGGCGCCGCGAAGGCCGGGCTCGCCGGGAATGCGGACTTCCGGCGCCTTGGCGGTGCGGTCGACGGCGGCAAGAACCGCGGTTCGCTCAAAACTGGCTTCACTCTGGAAAGCGTCGGTGGCGGTGGAGATCGGCTTGAGATCGTCCTGCGCGAGCGTGTAGCTCGGGACTTGCCGATAGCTCATCCCGGCGGCGCGCGGGTCGATCTCGCGGGACAGGCCGCCGCCATGGCAGGCGTCCGCGACAAACAGCACCTGCGTCCCCTTGAGCTCGAATTGCTTGATGAGATGATTGAACTCCGATCCAAGGATGCGTTGTTGCGCGCCGGCCGCGGTCTTCGGATTGAAGCCGGCCAGAATGAACACATTGTCCATGCCGTCCGGCTGCGAACCCTTGAAGCGTTCAGGTTCCTGGACGCCGTGGCCGGCGATCGACAAGATCACGAGGTCGCCCGCCTGGCTGCGGGCCAGCAACTCGCCGACGGCGCGCATCACGGCTGCGCGGTCGGAGGCCGCGTCGAACAGCGCGGTGACGTCAGCGACGCCGCTGCGGCGCAAGGTGGATTTCGATGTCGCGCGCATCCGCGACCGCGCCTTTGAGCGGCGGCTCGAATTGATAGGCGTCGATCCCGATGACGAGCGCGCGCACTTGGCCGCCCGCCGCCGGACGAAGCTGGCCGTCTCGAAACTGACCGTCTTTAAGTTGGCCGTTTTGGGCCGACGCCGGCCCGGCCCATGCCGGCGAGATCGTCAAGGCTGGGATCGACATGCCCGAGATAGCCAAGGCGAAAGCGCCGGAGATCGCGGCCAATGGCGGGCGTGTGCTGGTGAACCAGTAATTCATGGCGCGGTTCAGTCTCTTGTCAGTTTCTTGCGGAATGCTTCTTGTGATGCCGGGTGGCTCGTTCGCTCGTGCGCTGCGACGACCGCTCTTTCGCGTCGCTCGCCGATTCCGTCCGGGTAGCTTTGGACGAATCTTTGGACGTGTCGGTCTGGCCGCCCTTGATCTGCTGCACCAAATTGCCGGCATCGCGGGCGTCCGCAACCGGCGCATTTTCCAGGGCGCGAAACCGCACCGGCCGGTAACCGCGGGCCAGCAGAGATGACAGCGGATAAACGTTCCGGCACACCCGCCCGTTGCAGCCGCCGGTGGAAGATTCCATCACCTCCGCCCTGCGATCGGGCGTGAAGCGCAGGAAGAGCATGACATGCGAGCCGGGCTTGTTGAGCGCGTCGCCCGGCTGAAGATCCCAGGCGTTCTGCAGTTGCGTGGAAATGCCCGGGATAGCCGCGGTCGTGAAATGGGTGGAGAGGCCCCAGGCCGCGCTGACGAACGCCGAGCAATCGACGCCCGTCACATCCGGACGCGGATTGTTATGGGTGCAGACATTGCCGGCGAGCATGCCGTTGGCGATGTTGGCGCGGAACTGGTTCAGCGAACCGTGGCATCCCCAGCAATAGGGCACGCCCCGGACTTCCTGGTTGACCTTGCCCGCCAAATATCCGGGCCGGCGAATGCGGTTGAAGCCCGAGCAGGCCGTATCGGGATCCCGGCCATAGACCGGCGGCGTCAAGCGCCATTGCACGCCTTCAAAGCCGAACGCCGTCTCGACCACTTGCTGCCGGGTCAGCGCCCGCACCGCGGCAAGCGGCCCCTTTGGCGCCTTGAGGTCCTGATCTGGCGGTCGCGGCAGGTTCGGGTTATCGATCACATCGCCGGCGCGCACCGACCGTGAGCCGACGCCGATCAGATCCACTTCGGACTTGCCGGTGCGCAGGAAATACACATCGCCATCCGGCGAAATCGCGATGAAACGCCGGGACAGCGCGACGCTGTCCGAGAACGGAATGTCGTAGATGCTGTCTTGAACGCCTTCCGGCGAATAGCGAACCACATAGGCGGATGCCGGGCGCTTGGCACTGTTGGGAACGTTCTCGGTGAGGACAAACATCCGGCCGGCGTTGTCGATCTCCAGGAATTCGACGATGCCGATGCGGTCGCGCACCTTCAGGCGCAGCTTGGCCAGAGAATCATTGGCCGGCTGCGCGCGCACCTCGATCAGGGCGGTGTCGAGCTTGTCCGTTACTTTGACATTGGCAACCACCGTGCCGCGGCCGCGGGTGGCAATGGATTGGCGGGTAGGTCCGGTTTTGGCCGGCGCCCCCCTGGATTTCTCGCCCAGCAATTGATCGGGGCTGTCGAGAGCCTGAGATCCCATCTGCGCGAACGCCGTCAGGGTTTCGTCGTCGGGTTTCTCCGCGGTGCGCATCCGCGTCAGTTCACGCACGGGTTCATCGTCGCGTCCGCTGGCCTGCAGGGCCTGAGGCGCGCCGTCCCAGACGTAGACGTTGCCGCGCCGCACCACGACGTCGGTCGGCTGCATTTCCTGGGGCAATTCGAGGGACTGAACCGCGCTATCGGTCTTCTTGGCATCGAAGCGCAGCAGCCGGCCGTTGACCTGGTCAAGCAGATAGAGGCTGCCGTCGTCAGCGGCATAGATCGCCTGCGGGCCGTCCGTTGGAGCGTCTTCGCGCGCGGCGATCATGCCGACGGAATCGCGGCTGGCCCCGCTCGAAAAGCGCTTGATGACCGTGTCATTCGCCGCCGCGCCGGAATGCGGCAGAATCCAAACGATGAAGCCGATGAGCGCGATCGCCGCGCTTCTCAATTGCGGTCCGAAACGTACCGACCCGTCCGCAACGCGCGAAGCTCCAATGGTTCGGCACACGAAACTGGGCATGAAAGTCCCTTGCCGTTTTACGACTGTCCTAGCGCATGGTCCGGAAAAGTGGACACCGGTTTTCCGAAAAGATCATGCGCAAACAATAAGCTAAAGCGCGATGACGATCGTACCTATGGAGATCGTACCTAAAGTCATCGCGCTTTAGGTAGTAGACCGAATGAGGATTTGGGTTCATGGCGCAGCGCACTGAAATCCAGCTAACCTCTTGGCGCAAATCTAGCATTTCTGCGGTCGGCAGTCCCGGCTCCCCGACCCCGGCTTGCGCAAATATTGCCGGAGCTGGCCGGCCGGATGCGGCTTTTTGCGACAGCGAATTGTCCTGACGTAGCGAATGTCCGACAACGGCGCCGGCGATCGCGGTGGTCCGGCGCCGTTTGCGCCCGCTTATTGCCAGCTAAAGGCGAAATCACCGTCGGCAATCGCCACTTTGGCTTCCTTGAGCGTCTCCTTGGTCAGCGAGCGTTTGAGGAATTCGCGCGATAGCGACGGCAGCAATGTGTTGGTGATGATGTTGTCGATCATCCGGCCGCCCGAATCCGGATCGTCGCACTTCGCGACAATGTGATCGACGACGGCCTGATCGTAGGTGAAGCCGGCATCGTGGTTGTCGCGGATGCGCCGTGTGATGCGGTCGAGTTGCAGCCGCACGATGCCGTCGAGCATGGTCGCCGAGAGCGGATAATAGGGGATCGACACGATCCGTCCGAGCAGTGCCGCCGGGAATACTTTCAGTAGCTCGGGCCGCAATTCCAGCGCCAGCTCCGCCGGATCATCCCGGTAGCGGGGATCGGCCGCCAGATCCACGATGATGTCGGTGCCGACATTGGTCGTCAAAATGATCAGCGTGTTCTTGAAGTCGATCCGCCGGCCGTTGCCGTCGTCCATGAATCCCTTGTCGAATACCTGAAAGAAGATCTCGTGCACGTCGACATGGGCCTTCTCGACCTCGTCGAGCAGGATGACGCTGTAAGGCCTGCGGCGCACCGCTTCCGTCAGCCGGCCGCCTTCGCCATAGCCGACATATCCGGGAGGCGCCCCCTTCAGCGCGGATACCGAATGCGCCTCCTGGAATTCGGACATGTTGATGGTGATGATGTTTTGCTCGCCGCCATATAATGCTTCGGCGAGGGCGAGGGCGGTTTCGGTCTTGCCGACGCCGGACGGGCCGCACAGCATGAAGACGCCGATCGGCTTGTTGGGATTGTCGAGCTTGGCGCGGCTGGTCTCGATGCGCTTGGCGATCATCGACAGCCCGTGCGATTGGCCGACCACGCGCCGGTTGAGAATCTCGGGCAGCCGCAGCACGTTCTCGATGTCGTCCTTGACCATGCGGCCGACCGGGATGCCGGTCCAGTCGGACACTACCGATGCGACCACCTGTTCGTCGACAAAGGCGTACATCATCCGCTTTTCCGGATCGCGCGCTTCGAGGGTCTCGAATTTTTGGCGCAACTGGTCGCGCAACTCCTTCGGATCGGTTGCCGCGGCCCGGGGCTCCGCTGCGGGCGGAGCTGCGGACGCTTCGCCTGCCGGCTTGTCCTTGCCGCCATTTTCTTTCGGCGGGTTGAGGATGTCGCGGAGATCGCGGATCTCGGTGACCAGTTTCTGCTCGGTCGCCCATTCGCTCTCGAGGTCGGCGAGCTTGACCTTCAGTGCGGCAATTTCGCTGGCAATCGCCGCCATGCGTTCGGCCTTGTCGGCGCCAAGATCGGTGTCGCCTACGAGGCCCGCGGTTTCCGCTTCGCGTGCCGCGATCGCGGCGACGGTGTCGCGAATCATCGCCGGCGTGGTGCTTTGGCTGATGGCGACGCGGGCCGCGGCGGTGTCGAGCAGGCTGACCGCCTTGTCCGGCAATTGGCGGGCCGGGATGTAGCGATGCGACAGATTCACCGCCGCCACGACGGCAGCCTCCGATATCCGGACCTTATGATGCTTCTCCATCGGACCGAGGATGCCGCGCAGCATGTCACAGCATTGCTGCACACTGGGCTCGCCGACCGGGATCGGCTGGAAGCGCCGCGTCAGCGCCGGGTCCTTCTCGATGTATTGGCGGTATTCCGACCAGGTGGTCGCCGCGATGGTTCGCAGCGTGCCGCGCGCCAGCGCCGGCTTGAGGAGATTGGCGGCGTCACCCGTTCCGGCCGAGCCGCCGGCGCCGATCAAGGTATGCGCCTCGTCGATGAACAGGATGATCGGCACCGGTGAACTCTGCACTTCGTCGATCACCGAGCGCAGCCGCTGCTCGAATTCGCCCTTCATGGACGCACCGGCCTGCATCAGGCCGACATCGAGCATGCACAATTTCACGCCGCGCAACGGCGGCGGCACATCGCCCGCGGCGATGCGCTGGGCAAATCCTTCGGCGACGGCGGTCTTGCCGACGCCGGCTTCGCCGGTGAGGATCGGGTTGTTCTGGCGGCGGCGCATCAGAACGTCGATGACCTGCCGGATCTCCTCGTCGCGGCCGAGGATCGGATCCATTTCGCCGGATTTCGCTTTGGCGGTGAGGTCCTGGGAAAAGCGATCGAGCGCCGTCGTGCCCTTGGCGCCGGGGGCGGTCTCCTGGGCGCCCGCCAGACCCGCCGCAACGGGGCCGGAGCCGTCCATCGGGCGCAAATGCTCCTCCTCGGAGCCGGCCCATATCTTGCGGTATTCTGCGCTGAGGGTCTCGACCGAAATCTTCGAAAATTGCTTCGATGTGCCGTGCAGCGCCCGCGCCAGATCGCGCGATTGCAGCGCGCCGACGAGGAGATGGCCGGTACGGATCTGGGTCTCGCCGAAGAAAAGCGTGGCGTAGTGCCAGCCGCGGTCGAACAGGTCCATGACGGTGTTCGAGACCGCCGGCATTTCGGTTTCGTTCTTGCGGAAACCGGCGACCACGGCCTGAACGTCGGAAATCAGCGCGGCGCGGTCCAGCTTGAAATAATCGGCGGTCGCGCTGATGTCGGTGTTTTCGAGTTGCAGGATGTGAACGAGCCAATGCGCCAGCTCGACATGGCGGTTTCCCGCGCCCTTGGCCTGGCGCAGCGCCTTGAAAAAGGCCTCGTACCCGACCCGGTTGAGTTTGCCTGCGACGGTCTCGAGGCTAATGTCCGCCATCGCTTTGCCCTTCTCTGTCAGCCATCTGTTGTGCGCGCTTGCGCTTGTATCTCATACGCTCGGCAGGATGAAACCGCGCGTCGCGCCGATAGGCTTCGCTGCTGGTCCAGTTCGGCGCCATCCATGTCGTCCAGCCCAATTGGCCGAAACGGCCGAGCCGGATCGGTTCGGCGGCGCCCGCCGGTATCGCCAATTCGGCGTCATATTCAAGCTGCTCGCCGCTGTAGAAGAACACCAGATCGGCCATCGGTTCGCAGAGGTCGCCGGTCGGCAGGAAGCGGATATATTGAGCCAGGTCCCTGGTAAATATCCGGATCCTGATCTTGTCCTGGACGCTGAAGATGCTGCCTCCGAGCAAGGCGTCCTCGCCAAGCACATTGTGTCCCCGGCCGAGCCGGGTCCATTCCGACGCCTCAATCACCAGGCGCGAGCCGACAAATTCCTCTACCTCGGCCTTGACGTTGAACATGCCATGGATCGCGGCGGCAAGCCGCGAGGCGGATTTCGCCTGCGCTCCCAGGAGGCCGGCAAAGCCGAGCTTCGCGGCGTCCGGCACGGTATCGAGATTGCGGTAAGGAGCTGAGCCGATCCCGATCGCCGAGCCGACATAGGCAACGAAGCGGTCGGCGTCAGGCCGATCGTGCTGCGCGATCGGCCGGGCATCCGCCCAGGCCCGAAAGAACAGCTGAATGAAGCGGTGGTTGAACAAATCGAGAAACCGCGGGAACGCGTCGTCTCCGGCCAGCGCGTAATGATAGGCTTCTTCGGTGGTCGCCAATGGCAGGGCGCCCTGCGGTCCGAGCAGGCCGAGGTGCCTGACGAAAATTTGCAGCGGCGCTTTTTCGTCGTCCTGCTTCGCCCGCGAAACATTGGAGGCGGGAAATTCCATGAAGGCGTCCTGCCCGAATCGGGCGAACTCCTCGCGCAGCGCCGCGCTGTCTCCGATCCGTGGCCGGTCCTTGAAGGTTCGCTCGAGCTGTCGCAACAGCGCGAAATAGTCGAAGCGCCAGGGCTCGGCGATGAGATTTCGGATGAAGTTCATGGCTGTCTTGCAGCTTCGATCATCGTGTCTGCGACCATTGCGATCAGGATCATAATGGTTTGCGCGTTCCCATGCGCGGCGGCCATCGCATGATGTCGCCGCGTTCGACCGAGCGAATCACGGTCTGGGTGAAATGGTTGAGGCCGGAATACTCGGCAAAAAACCGGTCCAGCACGGCACCCAGCAGGAAGATGCCGGCGCCTTCAAATGCCTTCTCGTCGATGGTGACCGTGATCTCGATGCCGCGCGCTGCGCCGATGCCGCTGCGCTGGCGGACGCGGCGCACGATCGGCCGGCTGTCGACGGCGCGCACGCCCCTGATCCGCCGCTCGGTGACGCCGTCGGACAATTCGCCGAACATCGAGAGCATTTCACGCAGCGCCTGGGCGTTACGGCCGCCGCCGCGCTCGACGATGCCGAGATGATTTGTGCTGAGCATGTTGACGAGGCGCCAGGTCACGCTGCCGGTGTGCGCCATTTCGCTGCGGCTGCGCAACTGCTTGACCACCGGCTCGCTCGGCGATGTTGGTCCCGCGACGCAGCGCAGATCGAGGGCTACATCGTCTACCAGCCGAAAATCGGTGCCGCTGGAACCGACCGGGAGCTGTTCGGTGAGATGCCTGTTGGAGCACAGCGCCCGAATGCTCAGCTCGGCGATGCCGGTATCCTCGTCGGTCCCGGCGAGATCGCTCAGCGAGATGAAGATGTCCGTGCCGGTGTAGCTGGACGATACGCCTTCGCGCTTTTCCTCGACGGCCCGCCGTCTTGGCTGCCGGCGTATGGTGTAATACGGCCCCGAAGAATTCTGCGTTCCCTCAAGCGAAGCGGAATAGAGCGGATTGACCGGTACCTTTGCCCGGCCGCCGGAGTAATGCGCGAAGACCTCAAGCAGGCGATGCGGTTCATAGTCGAGATAATGGCTGCGATCCGGCACGACATGATACTCGTGCTGGTTGGACTTCAGCGCGATGCGGTCGGTGGTCTTTTCAAACAGGTTCACCGCCGGCGCGGCATAGACCGCGAACATCGATGGCTGCACGGCCGCGTGCCAGCCGCACGTTGAGTTCATCGAATGCAAACAGGACGTCGACGGTCCTGGTTTTCAGGTGCGGAAAGACGCGGTCCAGTCCGGTCAGCGCGCAGCCCAGGAATTTTCTTGGAAACACGAAGAATTCACGCAGCAGGCTGAAACCCTCGAAAACCCGCGTATCGTTCGGGAACAACGCGTCTTCGTGCTCGAAGCCGACCTGCTGAAGGCACTCCGGGGAAGCCGGATAGACCACGGGATCTCCGAACTCGTCCAGGAAGCGGAAATAGACGCCCTTGCAGTGGGCGAACAGCTGCTCGTAAAGCGCGATCGAATCCGCTTCGGGGCCGGCGAAATACAGCGGCAGGTCGGCGGTGCGGCAACTGCTGAACCACGTCTCGGGCTTCTTCAGCGATTCGGGATCGGTTGCCTCGTCTTCCGCCCGCGCCGCCGTTCGAAGCGTCAACGTCAGGCGCATGCCCGCAAGAATCTCGCTCCCGACCCGCAACCCGAGCGCGCCGAGCTGCGCCGGCGAAGAGAAATATTCGGCGGCGGACAATTCGAACGGCCAGACGACGATGTCGCTGCTCAACCGATAGCGACAGGCGATCTGCCGGTCGCGCTCGCGAAACGAAGCGTCGAGATAGGAGCCGCGCGGGACGGGGTGACCCTCGTGAAGCGACTTGTCGCCGAAGGTGGGGTTAACCTGCACGATCATCGCCGATGGCGTGGGGGCGAGAAAATGAGGGACCAGTTGCTCGAGCAGATTGTTGGTGAACTCGGGAAACTCGTGCTTGAGCTTGAGTTGCACGCGCGCCGCGAGGAACGCCGCGCCCTCCAGCAGTCCGCTCACCACCGGGTCGAGCCGATCCTCCAGGATGCCGCCTAGCCGCTCCGCAATGCCGGGATACTCTTCGGCGAACTCGCGAGCTTGCTCGTTAAGCAACTGCAGTTCCCGATTATACAGATCGAGAAATTCGCGGTTCATGCGCGGTTACAATCGATTCAACACAATTTTTCCGCTTTCGATGACGTCGGCCACGAATTCTACCGGAACCTGAATGGGATAGCACGTCAAATCCGCGCGGACCAGATATCGGACCTTGAGCTCGGCCGGATCCACGCGTCAGGTCGCGTTCGATTTCCAGCGAGGCCGCCGCGAGGCGGGGCTCGAAGTTGATCACCGCCGCCCTGATGTCGCCGGGAATTCTTTTGATCTCCGTCTGCATCGATGGTGAGGCTGGAGATATCGGGAAGGCCGAAGTTCAGGATCGATTTCCGCACATAGGGGGCGTTCGTCATGTCGACCGTCGACTCCATGGCGACGGTGTTGAGCAGGGCGTCGAGATCCCGCGCTACTTCGCGCCGCAGCATCTGTTCCGTGATGGCCTGACGCGGCCGCAATCTGCGGCCGGCGATCACGCGCTCGCCGCCGTCGGTCCGCACGTCGATCTTGCTGGCGGCGTCCTTGGCCTCGTGCGCGGCGCGGAATGCATGCATCAGCGGTGGGCTGACATGGGTTTTGCGGTTCACTTCAGCCATCGATAGCTCGCCTCGAAAATGTATGTGCCTCGAAAATGCTGGCTGCCAGGAATCGATCTCTGCTGCCAAATAGCCGCCAACCGGCTGCATGGGAATTCGCAACTCAGTGCACCGCATGGTCCAGCATCGGAGCCTTTTCCGCCGGTGCTCTTTTTGCCGTGCTACCCTTCTTGTGCTTCCGCAACATCGCAATCGAACGTGTTTACACCCGAAAGATGGCCATCATTGTCCTGCATTGCGTATAATATGTTGAATTTCAGGAACGACAATTCGACGGTTTCGGGAATTCCGCGAAGATCTTCGCCTTTCGACTCCCCAAGTCACGCTTTCCACTTTGATGTCCCTAAGCTCGATCGTCAGGTATTCGCGCATCTGGTCGCCGTCATGCTTTCGGAAGGTGATCGTGCCCTCGGGAATAGGTTTCCCCAGTGCGCAATACTTGGCCAGTGCGGCCGATGCTTTATCGAACGATCTTTTCGACCTTGATGGGCGCGACCTGCGACTGCCTTCGTGCCGCTGTGGTCTTTAAGCCGGTAGGGAGCTGTTATTCGCCAGGCCCCAACTCCAGTCGATGAGTTCAATCTCATTTGTGGTGTTTGTCATCGAGGGATTCGCCTTCGATTGCCAATTTGCCACCTCTCTGAGCGCGAGGAACATCATATTGTTAAGGCCATTTAGGAACCTCATCTCTGGTGGACGCCGTCCATCTGCTTGGCGCCCAGGCGTGTGCCCGATTGGCTGAGTCCACTGCCTTGCAAACCGCAGTAGTCGGTTTACCGAACGCGATGGTTCGACCGATCTCGAAATATTTTTACTGTCGCGCGGACGCGTTGGCCAGCGCAATTTCGCCGCTATTGTATCACTGATTTCGCTCCAGGGTCGCGCGACAGCGAAGGTCACGTGATGACGGGCGGATTGCTGAATCGTATCGCCTGGAAGTGCGTGTTCCGGCCAAAGTCGTTTTGCGATCCATTTTACTACTACTCTTGAAACAAGACCTGGAGATTATGATGATTGGAATTACCCCGCGTGGAAAATGGCTGAGCGCAGCCGCGACCATCGTTATAGCGGGAGCCTTTCTCGGCAGCCCTGCTCGCGCGGAGACCGTCGACGTTTACATAGACAATGTTGACAACCACGCGGTCACACTCACGGCAACTGACAAGAATAGCGGCCAAAGTCTCGTGAGCGGCAAGACGCTCCAGCACAACGAGCGTTGGTCGGGGAAGATGCTTCTCGACAAAGACAATAATGGCCATGTCTATTTCGAAGCCACGGGCGTTAACGCCCCAAACTGCGAAAAGCGAACTTACGACGCCAAGCAGCTCTCGCGGGGATCTTCGTTGCAGATAAGCCTCAAGTGCAAGTGATCCGGTGCAAGTGATCCGGCGCAAATGATCGCGGCGCAAGTGATCGCAAGCGGCCGCCGGCAATTCCGGCGGCCGTCTGCGGAGCGCGGATCGCTCGCTCCTGCCAAACGGCCGTGAACGGGCCATGCCCTTTGGCCGGAGATATCCGGCCGCAGACGTTACTTCTTCTTGTCGGGCGGCGGTTCGACGCAGTTCGTGTATTTTGTCGTTCGCGTGCATTTGCCGATATTCGGACCGCTGGTATCGCAGCCCAAAACGACGCATTTGTCACAAATGTAATTCTTTCCGTTAATCTGATGCGAGACATTGTGCTCGGTGGATTCGCATTTGTCCTCGGCGCGAGCCGTCACCGTCGACGCAAGGATTAGCGAGCAAACGATAAATAGCGGTTTCAATAACTTCATGATCGTTCTCCATGATCGCGGGTAGCCTGCCAGATCGAGGCCGCCGCGCCAAGGGATTCCGGGCAGGCGTCACTGGTCGCAGGTGCGGCGGCAACGATGGAAGGCCGATTGGTTCGTGGACCGGGCCTTTTTCGATCACGTTGCTCAAACAGGCGTAAAGCTCACGTTTTTCTACACCTTGTCTTCATGACATCGTCGGATTTTTCGGGCTATCTAACGATCAGGCGCGCGGATCAATCTCGCTCGCAGTTTGATTGCGCCGGCGCAGAGCACGCGTGCAACGGGCGCGGGCGATATATCTCCGCACTGCAGTATGCCGGATCTTTCTCGCCGGGCCCGGCGAGAAAGACCTAAATGCATTCACAAGAATTTCTAAAGCCATTGGCAAGAAGATCGCGCGTTGAGAACGGTAGCAAATCTGCTAACCGTGACTTCCGGCGTCGACCGCCCGGTGGGCGCCTTTATGAATTCTGCTGGGTCTGATCGTCGTAGCTCTGACAGCTGGTTGCACGACCGCCGAAAAGAGAATGGCGTACGCAATCGGGAATTGCAGCTGTGAGAATGCCATGTCAGGCGTCGAATAACTCTGCCGGAAGACGATATCGACCGGCTCAGTCGAAGTATCACCTGCATGATGATGGCGTATCTGAAGTGCAGGTGCAATCGCGCGGGATCGACAAGCAACGTGTTGCCGCGGGAACTGGCAATGCGATTTCCGATTTTTCAATGTGATGCGCATGGAAAATATTATCGAATTTGCGACTGACCGAATTCCCGAACGAGACCGGGTCGCCTTCTGGCGTGAACAATACGGTCAGGTGATGCTCAGAGTAGACCTCGAGCCGGCTCCCGGTTCGGTCTTCGAGGCCCGCTTCAGGTCGTTGTCGTTGCCCAACTTGCAACTGATGGAAGCTGCATCCTCGCCTGTGAGGATTTCGCGGGGCGGGCGGTACCTTGCCGACGGCAATGACGACATCCTGCTTGCGATAAACCGGACCGGCTCGGTCGTCGTCGCGTCCGGCGGACGCGAACAAAGTCTCCGGGAGGGTGAGGCCATTCTTTTGAGCGTCGGCGAAGCGGGCTCATTCCATCGGACGAGCCCTGGCTATTCCGTTACGGTGCGTGTGCCCCGGCCGGTACTCGAGTCCACAGTTGCAAACGCGAATGACGCGCTGATGCGTCCGATACAAGATGGCCGCGGTACGCTGACCTTGCTCGCGGGCTACGCAGGCTGGCTCCTGCACAGTCCGGACCCGATGGACGAGCAACTGCTCGAACCGGCCATTCGCGATATCCACGATCTGCTTGCGCTGACGCTGGATCCGGCCGCCGAATTTGGCGATCCGGTTGGTGCGCGCGGATTGCGCGCGGCACGACTGAAGTTCGCCAAATCCTATGTCGTCGCGTACAGCCATTGCCATCAATTGTCGGTCGCGAGCGTGGCCAAACGCCTCGACGTCAGCCCGCGCTACGTGCAGCGCTTGTTCGAGGCCGAGGGCACCACATTCTCGGAGTTTTTGGCCGCCCGTCGTTTGGCGCGAGCCCACCGGCTGCTCTCGGACGCGAATTCCGGCCAGACGATCAGCACGATCGCCCATGGCGTCGGCTTCGGCGATCTGTCCTATTTCAACCGCCGCTTCCGCCGGCAGTTCGGCATGACGCCACGCGAGGTGCGCGGCAACCGGTCGTGATAGAAACAGGAGTACGAATCTCCTTGGGCGCGCTATCATCAGCGTTGGCGCATGCCGGCCCGAAACGTCGCGTAAGTAGTGCGCTGACCGTGGGCTCGCGCAGTTCCGCAGAAATATTCCCGCACCCACCTGCACATCATTGTAAATCTGTATTGTAGATCTGTGGGCCGTCGATGCGCGTAACGCAGGCGCTGCCCGCGCCTGGGAGCGCTGCCATGAACGCGCATCATCGCGCCGCGAGATGGCGGACTGATATCGCCGCGCGACTTGTACGTAACGATTTCGCACATAACGATTTCCGCATTTCTGGAATGCATCGCATTTGGTTGCTTGACACCGGATCGAAGCTGCTCAGTAATAACGCCCAAGCAATAACACCCGAGGGTTTGCAACCTTCGCGATAACAAAAATCAACTCCGGGAGGAGACGGCGATGGCGAACATTGGCCGGCGCGGCTTCGTGAAAGGCGCGACCGCGGGCGCCCTGGCATTTGCGGTCGGCGGCGTTGAAGTCATCATGACGGCGCACGAGGCAAGGGCCCGCGGCGTTCCTTTCCGGCTTCTCGACGGCCACCAGGGCGAAACCCTCGAAGCGCTCGGCGAAACGCTGGTGCCGCAGGCCCGCGAGGCCGGCATCGCGCACTTCATCGATCAGCAACTCTCGGTGCCGCCGGGCGAGTCGCTGCTGCAGGCGCGCATCTTCAATTTCCGTCCGCCCTTTGCGGATTTCTATCGCGCCGCAATCGTCGCGATCGATGCCGGCAGCAACAAGATGTTCGGCCGTGATTTCGCGCGGCTCAAGCCGGACGAACAGCGGACATTCGTCAATCTGATGCGGCAGAACAAGGTCGAAGGCTGGACCGGACGGCCGGGCCCGCTGGTGTACGCCGTGCTTCGCGCCGACGCCGTCGACGTCGTCTACGGCACCATGGAGGGTTATGAGGCGCTCGGCATTCCCTACATGCCGCATATTCCACCCGAGAAGAGGTGGTGAGATGACAAACGAAAAAGTAGACGTCGTGATCGTTGGCGCGGGAGCATCCGGCTCCGTCTATGCGTCGGTGCTGGCGAAGGCCGGCAAGAAAGTGGTCCTGCTGGAAACCGGTCCTGATTGGGAACTCTCCGATCTCATCAGCTCCGAAATCTGGGGCCGGCGCATCAAGCCGGCTGGCGCTCCTATCCTGCTCGAGGGCAAGAACCCCATGACCTACTCGGCCCAGGGCGGCTGGGGGGTGGGTGGCGCGGCCCTGCATTATTTTGCGAATTTTCCGCGATTGCTGCCGACCGATTTCAGGATGAAGAGCGAGCACAATCGCGGAAATGACTGGCCGATCGCCTACGAGGACGTTGCGCCATTCTACGACAAGGTCGCGCGCGATACCGGCCTCTCCGGCGACGCCAAGGCGGAAGAGAAATGGCGGCCGGCCGGCGAAGCCTACCCGATGCCGCCGATGAAGACGTTTCGCAATGGCGAGATCTGGCTGAAGGGCTTTGAAGCGAACGGCATTCGAATGGTGCCGGCGCCGGTCGGGATGAATTCGGTGGAGTATCAGGGGCGGCCCGCTTGCCTCTATGATGGCTGGTGCCATGTCGGCTGTCCGATCGGCGCGCTGGCCAATCCGCAAATCACCTATTTGGGGAATGCACGCAGCGCCGGCGCCGAAGTGCGCGCTCTGTCGACGGTGACGCGGGTGCTGACCAACCAGGCGGGCACGCGTGTCACGGGCGTCGAATATTACGACGACAAGCATCAGAAGCAGATTCAGGAAGCAAGCGTCGTTGTGCTGGCCGCCTGGTCGGCACAAAATCCGCGGCTGTTGCTCAACTCCGCGACCGACAAGCACGCCAAGGGCCTCGGCAACGCCAGCGGCCTCGTCGGCAAATTCATGATGTCGCACCATGTCGCATCGACTTGGGGGATGTTCGACGAAGATGTTCAAAACCACATGGGCACGATTGCCGTGCAGTACATGTCCTATGAGCATTATCCCAAGGCCAGTCACGCGGGCGCCTTCGGCAGCTCGTTCATCACGGCCGGCTTTGCCTTGAAAACCACCGACCTGGCGAATTCACGCGCCGATCTGTTCGGGCCCGAACTGGCCGATTACATGAAACAGGCGGCGCGCCATCTGGCCGGAATCAAGACCTTTGGCGAGGAACAGCCGAGGATGGAAAACCGCGTCGAGCTCGTGAGCGACAAGGACGAGTTCGGCATGCCGCTCGGCAAGCTCGTCCACAGCTTCGATGAGGACGCGGTGGCGCTTTGGAACGCCAATCTCGAGGAGGGACTGAAGATTGCCAAGGCGGCTGGAGCAAAAGAGGCGTGGTCGGCCCGTGGATCGATCCCGACCAGTCATCTTATGGGAGGCACCGTGATGGGGACCGGCGCTGCCAATTCCGTTGTCGACAGCTACGGTCAGAGCCACGAAATCCCCAATCTCTGGGTCGCCGGGCCGAGCATTTTCCCGACCGCGGGGGCATCGAACCCGACCTTTACGATATTCGCCTTGTCGCAGCGCGGGGCCGAGCGTATGGCGTCGCAGTGGGGCACGCTGACCAACTGAGCGCGCCCGGACGTTTCACGCAAGGCGATCCCGATCCTACATGACCGTACGCTCCGTTACGCCCTCTCAAGTCCGTTCCATGCTGTTGCTGCGCGAAGAAATCGCGCTGCTCGATTTGCGGCACGAAGCCGCCTTCGCCACCGGCCATCCCCTGTTCGCCGCCAACATGGCGGCTGACCGGATTGCGCTCGAAGCCGAAACGAGGCTGCCGCGCAAGGATGTGCCGATCGTCGTCTACGACGCCGGCGAAGGTCTTGTGGCCGAAAGTCTTGTGGCCCCGGCGGCGGATCGCCTGGCGGCATTGGGTTACACCAACGTTCGTCAGCTCGGCGGCGGGCTGCAGGCCTGGCGCGAGGCCGGCTATGAACTGTTCGGCGATGTAAACTCCTACGCAAAGGCCTTCGGCGAACTGGTCGAGGCGCGCCGGCACACGCCTTCGCTTGCCGCGGACGAAGTCGCCGGGCTGATTTCATCCGGCGCCAATATCAGCATTCTCGATGTCCGGCGGTTCGACGAATATGCGACCATGAACATCCCCGGCTCGATCAGCGTGCCCGGCGCCGAACTGGTGTTGCGCGCGGGCCGCGCCGCGCCGGATCCCGAGACCACCATCATCGTCAATTGCGCCGGCCGCACCCGCTCGATCATCGGCACCCAGTCGCTGATCAACGCCGGCGTCGCCAACAAGGTGGTGGCGCTGCGAAACGGGACCATCGGCTGGACGCTTGCCAAGCAGAACCTCGAACACGGCGCGGACCGGCGCGGCGAGGTTGGCCCGTTCGAGGGCGCGGAAGCCAACGCCCGCGACGTCGCCTACCGCGCCGGCGTTCGCCGTGTCGGCGTTGAGGAAATGAAAGCGCTGCAAGCGCAGACCGGCCGCACGCTTTATCGCTTCGACGTGCGCGCCGAGGAAGAATATGCGGCCGGCCACATCGCAGGCTTTCGTCACTATCCCGGCGGGCAGCTGGTCCAGGAGATCGACATGGCGGCGCCGGTGCGCGGCGCACGCATTCTCCTCACCGACGACAGGGGCGTCCGCGCCGACATGACGGCCTCCTGGCTCGCGCAAATGGGGTGGGAAGTCTACGTGCTCGACGGCGGCTATGATGGCGCGCTCGAAGTCGGGCCGCCGCTGGTGTTGCCGAAGCCCGACCCTTCACACCGCTACCGGCGTCCCTATGAGGGCACCGAGGTCAAAGCGAGCGCGATGCAGGCCTATCTCGATTGGGAATACGGCCTCGTCGACCAGCTCCGTCGCGACGCCAGCCATGGTTTTTTTGTTATTTGATATGGGTCTTTCGTCATTTGAACCGGCGATAGCGACAGGAAGTAGCGCACTCAATCGTCCGCGCCCATCATGCTCGCAAGCCTGGCCGGCTCGTAATTTTCGCCGGTCGACAGCGCGCAGATGCGCGAGATCTGCACATAAGGCAGGCCGGTTTCCTCGGCCCAGGCATTGAACTGCGCCTGTACCTTGGCCAGGTCGCGCTTCGAGGTGACCGTCTCGGCGATATCGAGGCCCGCGTCGCGCAGGCACGCCACCACGTCCTTGGACGTGACGAATCCGTCCCAGCCGAGGAAGCGCAGCATCATCTGGCCGGTATTGCCGCCGAGCCGGCTGCCGCGCTTGGCCAGCAGTTCGAGCAATCCGGCCTCGTCGGAGGACGGCCACTTCGCCAGAAATTTGCCAAAACTGCCGTGCTCCTTGGCGACGTCCCGCACAAAGGAGGCGTTCGCCCGCACCGACATGATCTTCGCGCCGTTGCGCACGATCCGCGTGTCCTTCATCAGGTCGTCCCAGAATTCGTCCGCCTGCAGCGAGAGCGGGCCGGGCTTGAAGCCGAGAAACGCTTTCTCGAATCCGGGCCACTTGGTCTCGATGACGCTCCAGGCAAAACCCGCCGAAAACACCCGCCGCGTCATTTCCGCGAGAATGCGGTCATCGCCAAGTTTGGCGAGCGCCGTGGAATCGGGTTTGGGCGGCAGCAGGCGGTTCAGCACCTTGGGCCCGCCTTTGCGCTGCTCGGCGCGGGCGCGAATGGTCTTGAACGGAATCATGATTTGCGAGCCCTTCGGGCTATGCCTGATTGCGCCGTCGCCATGTGAAATTCCTCAAGGGGCTAAATTGCATAATAGCTTCAATGCAGTAGGGGTCTACTCCTGTTGGAGCCGCCGTTAATGCCAATTCCAGCAATCGATGGCGTTTTGGTTGTTCATGGTCTAAAGCACCCCATCTCATGCACATCCGTCAGGCCGCGTGGCCTGGGCGTCTTCCTGCAGGCAGCTTCGAGCCATCAGGCTCAAAGCGCTATTCAAATATTCCCGGCGGAAACGCTAACCAAGGTCCAATCCCGTGACATTCTCGCCCACAAGTCCGCCGCTCGCCCGAGCTTTGGCGGAACGAAACTATGATCGGCCGACGCCGGTCCAGACCGCCGTGTTGGCGGACGCAGCCGCCGGCCGCGACCTGCTTGTTTCCGCGCAAACCGGCTCAGGCAAAACCGTCGCCTACGGGCTCGCCGTCGCCAAGGAACTGCTCGACGGTGCCGAGCGGTTCGATCGGGCCGCCGCACCGCTCGCGCTGATCGTCGCGCCGACGCGGGAACTTGCGCTTCAGGTCCATCGTGAACTCGCCTGGCTCTATCAATATGCCGATGCGCGCGTCGTTTCCTGCGTCGGCGGCATGGATCCGCGCCGCGAGCAGCGAGAGCTGGCCGCGGGCGCGCACATCGTGGTCGGCACGCCGGGACGGCTGTGCGATCATTTGCGGCGCGGCCGTCTCGACGTTTCGGAACTGAAGGCGATCGTGCTCGACGAGGCCGACGAGATGCTCGATCTCGGTTTCCGCGAAGATATGGAATTCATTCTCGAAGCCACGCCGGAAACCCGCCGCACCTTGCTGTTCTCGGCGACGCTGCCGCGCGGCATCGTCGCGTTGGCGAAAGAATATCAGCAGCAGGCCTTCCGCGTCGAAGTTGCCGGCGATGAAGGCGGCCACGCCGATATCGAATACCGCGCCATCCGGATCGCTTCCGGCGACGTCGAGCACGCCGTCGTCAATACCCTGCGCTTCTTCGAATCGCCGAGCGCACTGGTGTTCTGCAACACCCGAGAGGCCGTCCGGCATTTGCAGGCGACGCTGCTGGAGCGCGGCTTCTCCGTGGTGGCGCTATCGGGAGAATTGACGCAGAACGAGCGGACCCAGGCGCTGCAGGCCCTGCGCGACGGCCGCGCCCGCGTCTGCGTCGCGACCGACGTGGCGGCGCGCGGCATCGATCTGCCGAACCTCGATCTCGTGATCCACGCCGATATTCCGAACGATCCGGAAGTCATGCAGCATCGCTCCGGCCGGACCGGCCGGGCCGGCCGCAAGGGTGTCAGCGTCTTGCTGGTGCCGCCGGCGCGACGGCGGCGCGCGGAAGTGCTGCTCAATCTTGCCGGCATCGACACGATCTGGGGGGCCGCGCCGCAGGCGGACGAAATTCGCAAGCTCGATCAGCAACGCATGCTGCGCGACGATCTGTTCGCGGCGGAGACGACGGCCGAGGATCTTGTTCTGGCGCAGGCATTGCTTGCCGAACGGTCGGCCGAGGATATTGCCGCGGCGCTGGCGCGGCTCTATCGCGCGCGGTTGCCCTCGCCCGAGGATATCATCGACCCCGGCGAGGATCGTGGCCGGTCTCGTGGCGAGCGCAGCCGGGAGCGGGACGATCGAACGCCGCGCGGCGCGGGCCGCGATGACAGGCCGCCATCGAAGCCCAGGAAGTCCCAGCGCGACGGCATGCCGGAGGGCAGCGTGTGGTTTCGCGCCGCCATCGGCCGCCGGAAGAACGCGGAGGCGCGCTGGCTGCTGCCGATGATTTGCCGCCGCGGCGGCGTCCAGAAGCAGGACATCGGCGCCATCCGTATCATGGACACCACCACCGAATTCGAAATTTCCGCGCGCGCCGCCGAATCCTTTGCCGTCAAGATCAAGCGTCCCGACAAGGAAGACAGCATTCGCATCGAGGCGATGGCAGAGGCCCCGCAAGCGCAGGCGGCTCCCGCCGAAAAGCGGCCGCATACGCCCCGGCGCGAGGCCAGGGAGTTCGACCGCGATGCTGCTCAAGACGACCATTCGCGTGACGCGAAACCGCCGAAGCCGCACGGCAAATTTCACGGCGACAAGCCTCACGCTGGCAAATCTTACGCTGGCAAGGCTGACGGCGACAGGCCTCACACTGGCAAGTCTCACGGCACATACAGGCAAGTCTCACGTCAACAAGTCCCGCACCGAGAACGCGCCGGGATTTGGCAAACAGGAAAACTTCAAGCCCGGGAAGCGGCATCAGGAAAAGCCCGCCTTCGCCGGAAATTCGCGCCGTGAGCGCGGTCCCGCCGGGAAACCGGCATTTGGAAAGAAACAGAAGAAGAAATTTCGCGACTGACCGGCCTGACGACAACGGGGAACCGCCATGAGTGTTTACGTCATCGCGCAACTTAAATTCACCCGCCGCGAACTCTACGACAGATACCAATCGCGCTTTGCCGATGTGTTCCGGAAATTCAAGGGAAGGGTGCTCGTCGCGGATGAGCACCCGGTCGTGCAGGAAGGCGATTGGGGGCGCGACAAGGTCGTGATTCTGGAATTCCCGGATGACGCCGCGGCGCAGGAATTTCAGACGTCGCCGGAATACCAGGAGATCGCGATCGACCGCAAAGCGGGGGCGGAGCCATCGTCCTCACGGTGACGGGGCCTGCGCTGAACGCATCACGCCGGACATCGCGCGACCATCGATTGCCCGACGTCCCTGAAAACGATCTTGAAAGTTATCTTGGCCTCGCGCCCGAGATGGTGGAACTGCCCTCATCGAAACGCTGGCGGCTCCGAGCGTTCCGCCGCGCAAGGCCGCGCGATAGTGCGCTGCGCTATTGCGCGCCGCGACACCCGGTTTAAATAGACGCTATCTTGAGAGGACCCGTCCATGACCGCACATCAACGAAATCTCTCCGCCTCGATCGATCCCGTCAAACTCGACCGCCTCGCCGAAGTCGCCATCAAGGTCGGCTTGCGCCTGCAGCCGGGCCAGGACCTGCTGCTGACCGCGCCCTCGGTGGCGCTGCCGCTGGTGCGCAGGATTGCCGAGCATGCCTACAAGGCCGGTGCGGGACTTGTGACCCCGTTCCTGTCCGACGAGGAGATCACGCTGTCGCGCTATCGCTTTGGCCATAACGACAGTTTCGATCGCGCCGCCGGCTGGCTCTATGAGGGCATGGCGAAAGCGTTCGCCGCCAATACCGCGCGGCTCGCGATCGTCGGCGACAATCCGATGCTGCTGTCGGGCGAGGATCCCACCAAGGTTGCGCGCGCCAGCAAGGCCAATTCGATCGCCTATCAGCCGGCACTGGAAAAAATCGTCAATTTCGAAACCAACTGGAACATCATCGCCTATCCGAGCCCGGCATGGGCGAAGCAGGTATTCCCCGATGTTTCGGAGGATGTCGCTGTGGCAAAGCTGGCGGATGCGATTTTCGCCGCCTCGCGGGTCGATCAGGATGGCGCCGTCGCGGCATGGGAGAAACACAACGCCGTGCTGCGCGAGCGGACCGAATGGCTGAACGGGCAGCGATTCCACGCGCTGCAATATTCCGGCCCCGGCACCGACCTGACGATCGGCCTGGCCGACGGCCACGAATGGGAAGGCGGCGCGTCGATGGCCAAGAACGGAATCACCTGCAACGCCAATATTCCAACCGAGGAGGTATTCACCACGCCGCATTGCCGGCGGGTGAGTGGACATGTCGTCTCTTCCAAGCCACTGTCCTATCAGGGTACGCTGATCGACAACATCGCGGTACGTTTTGAAGAGGGGCGTATCGTCGAGGCCAAGGCCTCGCGCGGCGAGGAAGTGCTGAAGAAGGTCCTCGATACCGATGAAGGCGCCGCCCGTCTTGGGGAGGTGGCGCTGGTGCCGCACTCCTCGCCGATCTCGAAAAGCGGACTGCTGTTCTTCAATACCCTGTTCGACGAGAACGCGGCGAGCCACATCGCGCTCGGCCAATGCTATTCGAAATGCTTCGTCGATGGCGGCAATCTGACGCCGCAGCAGATCGCGGCGCAGGGCGGCAACCAGAGCCTCATCCATATCGACTGGATGATCGGCTCGGCCGAGACCGACATCGACGGCATCCACGCCGACGGCCGTCGTGTGCCGGTGTTCCGCAAGGGCGAGTGGGCGTGATCTAGAGCGTTTTCAAGCGAAGTGGATTCCGGTTCGCGTCAAGAAAACGCGTCAAATCAAGAAATCAGAGCTCCGTTCCGATTCTATCGGAACGGAAAAGGCTCTAGCCGAAATTTCGATCGCGCGATGCGATGACATCGGATCGCGCCGCCGCAAACCGGCAGGTTTCATGCGCCGGCTGGAACCCGAGACGGCGATAGATCGCCAGCGCCGGCGCATTCCTGCTTGAAACATTGAGCCAGCCTGGATGATCGGCGGAGACGCCGTTGGCGGCGAGCGCGCGGCAGGCGAGCGCCATTCCGATTCCAACCGCCTGGCGTTTCGGATCGACGGCGATCGATTCGATCCACACCATATCCTGCTCCGGTTCGGCCATGCAGAATCCGGTCAGCCGTCCAGCTTCCTGGGCGATCCACAATTCATATTCGTTGAGAACGATCGCCATCTCCTCCGGCGAATGCGGCGTGAAGCCCGCTTCGCCGGCATAGGCCGCGTTGTGAATGCGAGCTATCTCCGCGGCATAGGTCGTCGCGTCGCGCACGCGCTCGATTGCGATACCGGCGGTCGCGCTCGGTCGCTTCCGGCAGGATCAGGTTCGCGCATTTCATGTCGATTTCGGATTCGACATGCGTAAACCCGAGCGATGTGACGAATGCCAGTCCCGCGTGCCATTCCGGATTGACCAAAGCCTGAAGCGAAACTTCGGCGGACGGATCGTCGATCGCAAGCAACTCGTCGAACAGTCTCAGCCCGATGCGCTGCCGGCGTATCTCGGGAGCTACGACGATCTTGATAAACCGCGACGGCGTTTCGCCCTGGAGTCGCAGGGAGGATTCGGCGACGCCGACCGGATGCCCGTCCTGCTCGGCAATCCGGAAATCACGGCCGCCATGATTTTGCGGGAATTTCGTAAAGCGTTGCCATTGCGCCAGCGTGATCGGACCGAGGCGCGGCTCGATAGTTGCCGCGCGTGCATAGAGTTCGACGACCGCCTCCGCGTCCGTTTCACGAAGCGGACGTATGCCGATGCGCTCATCCATCGAGCCGGTAGAAATCCGTCGCCGTTTTCGAGAACAGCGCGGTTTTCTCCGCCTCGCTATATTGCGCACTCAGCCGTTTGAAGGCGTTGAAGATCACCTGATAGCTGCACTGGCCTTTGTCGGGCGGAAAATTGCTTTCGAACATCGCCCGGTTGGGCCCGAAGGCCTCGATGCAGGTTTCGATATAGGGACGCCACGCGGCCGCGGCTTGTTCGGAAGACGGTGGTTTGGGACGCAAATGAAAGTCGTAGCCGAGCAGGCACATCGCGAGCCCGCCGAGTTTGACGACAACATTGGGACATTTGGCGATTTCCTGGATCGAGGCTTTCCACACCGGGAAAATCTCCTCGCGCCGGCCGGCATAGCCGCCGATGCCGATCGGGCCGCCGCAATGGTCGAGTACGATTTTGGTGTCCGGAAAGGCGCGGGCGAGATCGGTCAGTTCGCCGATCTGGGGATGAAACAGCCAGGCATCGAAGCTGAGGCCGAGCGGGGCGAGGCAGGCAAAGCCCTTGCGGAAGGTCGGGTCGAGCAGCAGGCCCTTCGGCCGCGTCGCGTACATGCCGGCGACATTGGGATCGGCGTCCCAGGCGGAGGAATGACGGATGCCGCGGAAGCGGCCATTGCCGGCGACCATCTCCGCCTCCAGCACCGGTTTTGCGTTTTCGCCGAGCAGCAGATTGACGTGACTGACGATGCCGGCGCAGATCGCGGCCGGGCCATAGGCCCCGCTCGCAGCCATCGCCGCGACACCGTTGGCGAATTCGACCTCGCCGACCGGGCGGAATGCCTCGGGCCCGTTGGCGCGGTACATCGAGCGGCAATCGACATAGACGGTGGCGACGATGTTGTGACCCGAGGCGATATCGGCCGACATTTCCTCGATCATGTAGCGCAGCCCGCCGCGATCCCAGAGGTGGTGATGCGGATCGACAATCGGGCGCTTGGGATCGATGATTTCCTCGGTATATTGCGCGAGCCAGTCTTCGCGCGGATCGGCGTAGAGCCCGCTCTTGGAGGCGGGTGCAGTGCTGGCAGCCATGAATTTCACTCCCTGTTTTCTTTTTTCTTGCCCTGTTTTTCTTGCTTTGTAGTCTTGAATGAGTTGTTCTCAAACCCCGTCGAGAATAATCACGGTCGGCGTCGTCGGCAGCGTATCCCGGGAAATCTTCAGGGTTCGTTCGGTCCGCTGATCGATCTCGAATTGCTGGCCGATCAGGCGCATGAATTCGTCGAGCGGGGTCGCGAAGCGGTGCATCGGCAGCACGACGGAGGCGCGCAGGCGCCGCGTGATGTCGGAGACGCCGTCGAGCGACATCGTATAGGTGCCGTCGATCGGCACCATCACGATATCGAGCCGGCCGATCGCCGCGAAATGGGTCTCGTCGAGCTTGTGATGCAGATGCCCGAGATGGCCGATGCAGAGGCCTGCGACCTCGAAGATGAAGATCGAATTGCCGTCCTTGATCATCTCGCCGCCGGAGCCCTCGCCATAGTAGCGGCGGATGTCGGTCGTCACATTGCGGATGTAGACGTCGCCGATGCGCTCAGTGATGTGCGCCGGCTGTCCGTTCTCGCCCCAGCCATGCAGGACATGCGGAATCTTCGGGTCGGGAAACAAGGTATAATGGGTGCTGTGCGCCCGGTTCATGGTGACGACGTCAGGCAGGCGGCCGGTCCGGTAGTAGCCGTTGAAATCGGTCGCGATCCGCACGCCGCCGGGCGTGTCGATATAATAGGTGGAATGCCCGACATAGGTGATCGCGACCTCTTCCGCCTTTTCGGTGCCCTTTTTTTCAGTGTCCTTGGCAGCGACGCGAAGGCTGACCGGCGTGGCGCGCGGCGGCGCGTTCGCCATCGCCAGGCATTCGCTGCGCAACGGCTGCTGGGCGGCGGCCGGGACGATCAGAAAAGCCAGAAATGCGGTGACAGCGGCGAAAGCTCGCAACATGACAAGAACCCGTCTGCAGGGACAGTGGGTACTGTATCGCCGAATTGCGCATCCGTCATGATGACAATCGCGCACGGCTGCGTGCTGGATTTGCTTCATCGGCGGCACGCAATGCCGTATTGTGGAATACAGCTATCAAGTCCACCGCCTGTCACCTTGCAGTTCGCTTTGGAGTTCGCCTTGACTGAAAAAACCTCCGCCCAGGCTGCGACCCCGCCGCGTGCGTCATCCTCGAAACGGCTGGAACCGCTGCGCAACATCGACGCCGGCGTGCTCAACATCGCCTATTATGAGGCGGGTCCCGCGGACGGACCGGCCGTGATGCTGATGCACGGCTTTCCCTACGACATTCACTCCTATGTCGATGTCGCCCCTCAACTCGCGGCTCAGGGCTGCCGCGTCATCGTTCCCTATCTGCGCGGCTACGGCCCCACCCGCTTTCTCGACAAGGCGACACCGCGCTCGGGCGAGCAGGCGGCGATGGGGGCGGACATGATGGCGCTGATGGACGCGCTCGGCATCAAGCGTGCCGTGTTCGCCGGCTACGACTGGGGCGGCCGCGCGGCTTGCGTCGGCGCGGCGCTGTCGCCGGAGCGTTGCATTGGCCTCGTCTGCGCGAACAGCTATCTGATTCAGGATATCGCCAGGGCCATGGTGCCGGCGCGGCCGGATCGTGAGGTCCCGCTCTGGTACCAGTATTATTTCCAGATCGAGCGCGGGCGCGCCGGTCTCGCCGCCAACCGGCGCGGGATCGCCCGGCTATTATGGCAGCAATGGTCGCCGAACTGGGATTTCGACGACGCCTGCTTCGAGCGGACCGCGATGGCGTATGACAATCCCGACTATGTCGATGTCGTGATCCACAGCTATCGCCATCGCTTCGGTCTTGCCGACGGCGATCCGCGCTATGCCGATCTGCAGCGCAGACTGGCGGCGCTGCCTCCGATCACCGTGCCCGCCATGACGCTCGACGGCGAAGGCGACGGTGTGGTGTTCGCGACCGACGGCAGCGCCAGCGCGCCGAAATTCACTGGACGCCGGCTGCATCGCGTGGTGCCGCGCGCCGGACACAATCTGCCGCAGGAAGAGCCCGAGGCATTTGCCGCCGCGGTGATGGCGTTGATCAAGGCATAGGCGATGTCCGGTTCGGTTGACCGCCGCCGCCGTCTCCTTCTCGGCGCGGCTCTATCGGGAGTGACCGCCAAGGCGTTTGCGCAAGACGCGACGCCTGCGCGCCCCGTGCGTGCGCCGTCGTCGCAACGGCTGGAGCCGCTCCGCCATGCCGATGCCGGCGTTCTCGATATCGCCTATTACGAAGCAGGACCTGCGGACGGGCCGGTCGCGATCCTGCTCCACGGCTTTCCCTACGACATTCATTCCTATGTCGATGTCGCGCCTCAACTCGCGGCGCAAGGCTGCCGCGTCATCGTTCCCTATCTTCGTGGGTTCGGCGCGACGCGCTTTCGCGACCAGGCGACCCCGCGTTCGGGCGAACAGGCTGCGCTCGGGGCGGACGTCATCGCGTTGATGGATGCGCTGCGTATCAAGCGCGCGGTATTCGCGGGCCATAATTGGGGCGGGCGCGCAGCCTGCGTTGCCGCGGCGCTGTGGCCGGAGCGGTGCACCGGCCTCGTGACGGTCAACAGCTATCTGATCCAGGATCTCGCGCGCGCGATGCTGCCGGTCAGCCCGCATTATGAAGCCGCGCTCTGGTACGAATATTACTTTCAAATCGAGCGCGGACGGGCCGGGCTCGCCGCCAACCGGCGCGAGCTCGCCGAGATATTGTGGGAGCAATGGTCGCCGGATTGGGATTTCGATGACGCCATTTTCGACCGTACCGCCGTGGCGTTTGACAATCCCGATTTCGTCGACGTCGTGATCCACTCTTACCGCCATCGCTTCGGGCTTGCCGCCGGCGATCCGCAATATGCCGAGCTGCAGCGCCGGTTGACGCCGCCGCCTCCGATCACGGTGCCGTCAATCACACTTGATGGCGACGCCGATGGCGTTGTGCCCGCAGGCGACGGCCGCGTCGGCGCAGCAAAATTCACCGGCCGCCGTATTCATCGCGTCGTGCCGGGCGCGGGACATAATCTGCCGCAGGAGGCGCCGGAGGCGTTTGCGGCGGCGGTCATGGAGTTGGTCAGGACGTAGACGGCGGAAATGCCGCTCATTCCCGCTGCGGGCTGATCTTCCATGTTGCAGCCAGGATGCAAACGGTGATCGCGCCGCTGATGATGGCGGCAAGGGGGATCGCCAGCGCCAGCGCCGCAGTCGCGGCCCATCCGATCGAGCAAAAAGCCTCTGCGAACGTCGCCAGCCGTGACGAGGTCTGGCGGCGGCGGAACTGGCTGCGTTTGGCTTGCACCCGAAACCAGAGCTGGATCGCGGCGGCCGATATGGTCGCGACGATCACGCCGAGCGCGGTCACCGTCGCCTGCAACGGCGAGGCAAAGGCCAACGCGGCAACCAAGGGCGCGAAGACGGCGGCGATCGCGATCAGCACCACCTCGATCTTGGCGCGGGTGACGCGCGACGGCGGCATCGGCGCGGTCGAGACCAGATCGGCGGCGTCTTCGCCCGAGATCGTCAGCCAGGCGAGCCCGCCGGCGAGTTGGCCTGCCGCCATCACGATCACGGGCGTGATCAGCACGATCGCGGCGGAGCTGTCGGAAAAACTTCGCCACAGCATCAGCGCCGGCGGCACCAGATAAAGCAGTTGCATCAGGCTCTGCGACACCAGCCACGGATCGCGCCGCAGCAGCAAGAATTCCTTCCGGCGCAGCGCCTGTTGCCGCGAGCCGGCGCGAAACGCCGTGATCCCCCGGCCGCGGCGGGCGGTCAGGGATGTCGAGGCGACGCGCACGGCGGTGTCGGCGAATTTCGGCGAGAAGATCGCCATGACGCCGCCAAGCAGGACGAGACCAGCAGCCAGCAGCAACGACAACATTTCGCCGTCGCCGATCGTGGCGCGGGCCGGCCACCAGATCGGACTATCGAGGTCGGGTGTGAAGGCGGAAGCCGCGTCCGAGGTCAGCACGGCGAACCGCGACAGCGTGCCGGTCGACAGGATAGCCGCGATCTGTAGCGCAATGACAAAGCCGGCGCCGATCACGGCGGCGAGGATCTGCGCGACGAGGCGGGTACGGCTCGGGCCGATCAAGCGAAACAGCAACACCGTGATCGCAATCGCGACCGCGGCCGCCGACAGGCCGATCGCAATGACGACGCCGAAGGCCGAGAGCCATCTGATGCCGCCGCCGATCACGAGCACGTCGACAAAGGGCGTCGACAGCAGTAGCGCCATCCCGGTGACGGATAGTGCGATCGCCGCGATCCGGACCGAAAATACATTGGTGAGCCGTGCCGGCGAGGACATGATCAGATCGAGATCGGCGCGGGCATAGAACACCCGCGTCACCAATTCGATCGCCTGCGACAATACAAGCGCCCAGGCCAGGAAGATGGTCGACGTGATGACAATGAGAGAGGGCTTGTCGAGCGGAAGCTGCAAATCGGCAAACCGGCCGATCACCGCATAGGCGGGCAGATGCATCACGGCGGCAAAGACGAGCAGGCCGATCACGGCGCGCTTTCGCTTGCGCCGGCCGCCCGTCATCATGGCGAGCCATTCGCGCCACGCCAGCCGGATTTCGTGCCGGGCAAACCAGCTTAGCGCGTGCGCCGAGCTCATGCGGCCGCCGCCTCGGTGTCGACCAGCGCAATGAACATGTCTTCGAGGCTGGTGTCGTTGCGGCCGTTCTGCTGGCGCAACTCGGTGAGCGTGCCCTCGGCGACCAGGCGGCCGGCGGCGATGACGCCGATCCGGTCGGCCATCCGCTCGGCGACCTCCAGAATATGCGTCGTCATGATCACCGTGCAGCCGGCGCGAACGCGATCGCCGAGCAATCGCTTGACGTGACGCGCGGACAGCGCGTCGAGGCCGGTCAGCGGCTCGTCGAGGATAATGAGCCTGGGATCGTGCACCAGCGCGCCCGCCAGCGCCACCTTCTGGCGCATGCCCTTGGAAAATCCTTCGCAGCGTTCGTGCAGATGCGGTTCCAGCCCGAGCGACACAAGGAGCTCATGCGCCGACGGTTCGGCGACCGCGGGGTCGATGCCCCAGAGGCCGGCGACGAATTCGAGATATTCCAGCGGCGTCAGCTTGTCATAAATCATCGGCTCGTCGGATACCCAGGCCATGATCTGCTTGGCGGCGACGGGGTCTTTCAGCGCATCGACGCCGAGGATCGAGATCGAGCCGGCGTCGGGCCGCAGCAGGCCGGCCACCATGCGCAGCGTCGTGGTCTTGCCGGCGCCGTTGGGGCCGAGCAGGGCGTAGAATTCGCCGATGTGAACGGTCAGGTCGAGCGCGTCGACCGCGGGGCGGTCAAAACGCTTCGTTAACCCTCGCACCTCGAGCGCTGATACATCGGGCTTCATGATTTCGGGGGACCCAGCTGCCAAGTTTGGTTTCGGCGAACCATGGACCCAAGAACTTTCGGCGCGGTGAAT
The DNA here is from genome assembly GCA_963847015.1 of uncultured Alphaproteobacteria bacterium. Taxonomy (GTDB): domain Bacteria; phylum Pseudomonadota; class Alphaproteobacteria; order Rhizobiales; family Xanthobacteraceae; genus Bradyrhizobium. Next base: position 95,658 of record CAWJYI010000020.1, read on the forward strand.
CGGCGGCCGCCAAATCGCGCCGATATTAACAACTTCCCGGGCCGCGGCATTTCTCCGCAATTGTTACTAGTGCCGGCCACCAGCACTTTGTTGACAGGGATCGGCGCTTTAGGCTCAACTGCGACAGGACATATGCGGCTTTCGACGCTTCCGACACGGGCGCGAAAGCGGGATGCAATAGGCGAACGCGAGAGTCGCTGGGCATCCGGGGGAGGGAGCAATGCTGGACTTCGTTCAGCAGCTGGTCAGCGGCATCGCGCTTGGCTGCGTTTACGGCCTGATCGCGCTTGGCTTTGTGCTGGTATACAAGGCCACCGAGGTCGTCAATTTCGCCCAGGGCGATTTGATGATGCTGGGCGGATTCTTCGCCTTCACCTTCATCGGCATGCTCGGGCTGAACTACTGGGTCGGATTCGCCGGTGCGGTTGCGGCCATGGCGCTGTTCGGCATGCTGGCCGAACGTGTGGTGGTGCGTCCGATCCTCGGTTATCCGCAGTTTTCCATCATCATGGCGACGATCGGGCTCGGATATTTCCTGCGCTCCGTCGTCGGCATGATCTGGGGCACCGACGACTTCAAGATCGAGACGCCGTTCAGCCACGGCGTATTGCGGATCGGCTCGCTGGTGCTGGCCTATGACAAGCTCTCGGTGATCGCCGCGACCGTCATCCTTTGCGCGCTGCTGTATCTGTTCTTCAACCGCACCACGCTCGGCACCGCGATGCGCGCCAGTTCGGAGAACATGTTGGCTGCCTATTACATGGGCATACCTGTGAAGCGCGTGGTGTCGATCGTCTGGGCGATCAGCGCGGCGGTCGCGACCGCCGCCGGCGTGCTGCTGGCGCCGATCACCTTCATTCATTCCAATGTCGGGCTGGTGCTGGGACTGAAGGCGTTTCCCGCCGCCGTGCTCGGCGGCTTCGGTTCTATCCCGGGCGCGGTGGTGGGCGGCGTGCTGATCGGTGTCATCGAGAGCATGGCCGGCTTTTACCTGCCGCAGGGCTGGAAGGACGTCGCGCCTTACATCGTTCTGCTCGTGGTGCTGCTGCTCAAGCCCGAAGGCCTGTTCGGCGTTCACATGCGCAAGAAGGTCTAGCAATGCGGTTCCTGTTCAAGACCGATTATGAAGACGATATCCGGTTGTTTCCGCACAGCGGCTACGTCGTGTCCTATGGGGTGCTGCTGGCGCTGCTGGTGATCGCGCCGTTCGTGCTCTCCAGCTACATCATGAGCCAGCTGGTGTTCGTCTGCATCTACGCCACCGTCGGCGTCGGGCTGATGATCCTCACCGGCTTCACCGGGCAGGCGTCGCTCGGCCATGCCGCCTTTCTCGCCATCGGCGCCTATACGGCGGCTTACCTGCAGCAATTCAACGTGCCCTTTCCGGTCTACTTCCTGACGGCCGGACTGCTGACCGGCCTGGTCGGTGCGCTGGTCGGATTCCCGGCGCTGCGGCTGCAGGGCATCTATCTCGTCATCGCGACGATTTCCTTTGCCTTCATCGTCGAGGAAATCCTGGCGCGCTGGGAGAGCGTGACCCATGGCAATGAGGGCATGCGCGTCAAGACCATGACGCTGCTCGGCACGACAGTATCGCGCGACAGCCCGTCGTTCTATTTCCTGTGCCTTGCCGTGCTGGTTCTCACCATCGTCGGCACGCTCAATCTGCTGCGTTCGCCGACCGGCCGCGCCTTCATCGCGATCCGTGACAGCGAGACGGCTGCGCGCAGCATGGGCGTCAATGTCTCGCTCTACAAGGTGAAGTCGTTTGCGATCAGCGCCGCCATCACCGGATTTGCCGGCGTGCTGTTCGCCCACAAATTGTCGTTCATCAGTCCGGAAATGTTCACGCTGCAGCTCTCGATCGAGTTCATCATCGTGATCCTGATCGGCGGCACATTCAGCCTGCACGGCGCGGTGCTGGGCGCGATCTTCCTGGTCATGATCGATCCGTTCCTGACCTATCTCAAGGACGACATGCCCGGCATCATCGCCGGCGTCGCGGCGACGCTTGGTGCGGGCAAGGATCGCGCGGCGCATATTCAGGATAATGTGGCCGCCTTTGCCTCCGCCAACGGCCTCAAGGGCGCGATCTACGGCGTGATCATCGTGCTGTTCGTGCTGTTCGAACCGCTCGGCCTCTACGGCCGCTGGCTCAAGATAAAGCTCTTTTTCCAGCTGTTTCCGCTCTACAAGCGCGCCACCTTCAAGCGGCAGAAGATCTATGTGAAATCGGAGCGGAACCGATGAGCTATTTCCGCGCCGAAAACCTGTCGCTGCATTTCGGCGGCCTGAAGGCGGTCGATGCCGTCAGCTTTGCCGTGGAGAAGGGCGAGATTCTCTCGATCATCGGCCCCAACGGCGCCGGCAAGAGTTCGATCTTCAATTTGATCTCGCGGATCTATCCGCCGACCGCGGGCAGGATCTATTTCGAGGATCAGGACATCACCCAGCAGCCGGCCTACGACATCGCCAGGCTCGGCATCGCCCGCACCTTCCAGAACATCGAATTGTTCGAGAATGCGACCGTGCTGAGCAACCTCCTGGTCGGACGGCATCGCCACTCCACCACGCAGCTCTGGCAGGAGATGCTGTTCCTGCCGAGCGTCCGCGCGGGCGAAAAGGCCCACCGCCGCCGTGTCGAACAGGTGATCGAATTCCTCGATCTCGAACCCTATCGCGACAAGCTGATCTCGGGGCTGCCTTACGGCGTGCGCAAGGTGATCGAGCTGGCGCGCGCGCTGTGTTCGGAGCCGAAGCTGATCCTGCTCGACGAGCCCTCCTCCGGGCTGAACGTCGAGGAGACCGACGACATGTCGTTCTGGATCCGCGACATGAAAACCGAACTCGGCATCACCGTGCTGATGGTCGAGCATGACATGACGCTGGTGAACCGGGTGTCCGACCGCGTGATCGCGCTGAACTACGGCAAGGTGCTGGCGATGGGCTCGCCGGCCGAGGTGCAGCGCCATCCCGATGTCGTCGCGGCCTATCTGGGCGCATGAGGATGATGCCATGAGCGCTCCCGACATCATCCTGAAGCTCAGCAATATCGAGAGCTATTACGGGCCGATCATGGCCATCCGGGGCATCAGCCTCGAAGTGCCGCGCGGCCAGATCGTCACCCTGCTGGGCGCCAACGGCGCCGGCAAGACCACGGTGTTGAAGACGATCTCCGGTATCCTCGATCCGCAGAAGGGCTCGATCGAATTTCTGGGCAAGCCGATCCAGCGCATGGAAGCCGACAAGATCGTGCGGCTGGGCCTGAGCCATGTGCCGGAAGGGCGCGAAGTCTTTCCGTTCCTCTCCGTGCGCGAGAACCTGATGATGGGCGCCTATCCGCGTAGGGATCGCGACGGCGTCGCTGATGATCTCGAGCGGGTCTATGGATATTTCCCGCGGCTGAAGGAACGCATCAACCAGCCCGCCGGGCAACTTTCCGGCGGCGAGCAGCAGATGCTGGCGATCGGGCGGGCGCTGATGAACCGTCCGACGCTGCTGCTACTGGACGAGCCCTCGCTCGGGCTGTCGCCGATCCTGGTAAGGGAGATCTTCACGATCATCAAACGCGTCAACGAAGAGCAGGGCATGTCGATCCTGCTGGTCGAGCAGAACGCCAAGGTGGCGCTGGAGACGGCGCATTACGGCTATGTGCTCGAAATCGGCCGGGTCGTGATGAACGATACCTGCGAGCGGCTGATGAATTCCAAGGACATCCAGGAATTCTATCTTGGCGCCAAGGAAGAGGGTGCCCGCGGCGAGCGGCGCTGGAAAAAGAAGAAGACCTGGCGATGAAGGTTCTTGAGGGTGTTAGCGTTAAGGATTTGGCTGCGACGATTTTGGCTGTGAAGAACGTAGCGTTGAGAGCGGGTTGGCGATAGATTTAGGGCCTGCTTCGAAAAAGACCGGCTGCCAAAAGCCGGCGTCCGAAGCGGGCGAAAGAGGGAGGAAGCGCGCATGGCCGGACCGGCAGTGCTGACGGTCGCCGACACGATCGCAAAGAGTTTTCTGCTTGCCGCGGCGACCCGCGGCGACCGGCCGGCGATCCGTGAAAAGAAATTCGGCATCTGGCAGCCGACCAGTTGGCGGCAATGGCTGCAGATATCCAAGGACATTGCCTTTGCCCTGCACGCCATCGGCTTCCGGCCCGGCGACGTCGCCTCGATCATCGCGAACGCGGTCCCGGAATGGGTCTATGCCGATATGGGCATTCTCTGTGCCGGCGGCGTTTCGTCCGGAATCTATCCGACCAATTCCTCGGCCCAGGTCGAATATCTCGTCAACAATTCTTCGACCCGGGTGATCTTCGCCGAGGATGAGGAGCAGCTCGACAAGGTCCTGTCGTGCCGCGCGCACTGCCCGACGCTGCAGAAGATCGTCGTGTTCGACATGGAGGGGCTGAGCGGCTTCAACGACCCGATGGTGCTGTCGCTGGCCGAATTCATGGCGCTGGGACAGAACCACGAGCAGGGCGGCGAGGCGCTGTGGGAGGCGATGGTCGAAAGCCGCGGCGCCGATGATCTCGCCATTCTCGTCTATACGTCGGGCACGACCGGCCCGCCCAAGGGCGCGATGCATTCCAACCGCAGCGTCACGCATCAGATGCGGCACGCCAACGACCTGTTTCCGTCCACCGACGCCGAAGAGCGGCTGGTGTTCCTGCCGCTCTGCCACGTCGCCGAGCGCGTCGGCGGCTATTACATCTCGCTCGCGCTGGGATCGGTGATGAATTTCGCCGAAAGCCCGGAAACAGTGCCGGACAATCTGCGCGAAGTGCAGCCGACCGCGTTTCTGGCGGTGCCGCGGATCTGGGAAAAGTTCTATTCGGGGATCACCATCGCGCTAAAGGACGCGACTCCATTCCAGAACTGGATGTACCGCCACGCGCTCGCGATCGGCAATCGCATGACCGAGTGCAGGCTCGAGGGCAAAACGCCGCCATTGTCGTTGCGGCTCGCCAATCAGGCTGCCTATTGGCTGGTATTCCGCAACATTCGCCGCATGCTCGGGCTGGACCGTTGCCGTCTCGCCTTTACGGGCGCGGCACCAATCGCGCCGGACCTGATCCGCTGGTATCTCGCGCTCGGCCTCGATATGCGCGAGGTGTACGGCCAGACCGAAAATTGCGGCGTCGCCACCCTCATGCCTGCCGATCGCATCAAACTCGGCTCGGTCGGCAAGGCGGCGCCCTGGGGCGAAGTGATGATCTGTCCCAAGGGCGAAATCCTGATCAAGGGCGATTTCCTGTTCATGGGATATTTGAACCAGCCGGAAAAAACGGCGGAGACCATCGACGCAAAGGGCTGGCTGCATACCGGCGATGTCGGGTCGATCGACAATGAAGGTTTCGTCAAGATCACCGACCGGATGAAGGACATCATCATCACCTCCGGCGGCAAGAACATCACGCCGTCCGAAATCGAGAACCAGCTGAAATTCTCGCCTTACGTCTCGGACGCCGTCGTGATCGGCGACAAGCGGCCGTATTTGACCTGCCTGGTGATGATCGACCAGGAGAATGTCGAAAAATTCGCGCAGGACCACGACATTCCCTTCACCAATTATGCCAGCCTGTGCCGTGCCGCCGAGGTCCAGGATTTGATCCAGCGCGAGATCGAGGTGGTCAACGCCAATTTCGCGCGGGTCGAAACCATCAAGAAGTTCTTCCTGATCGAGCGTCAGTTGACGCCCGAGGACGAGGAGTTGACGCCGACCATGAAACTGAAGCGCAGTTTCGTGAACAAGCGTTACGCCGCCGAGATCAACGCCATGTATGGCGAACGGGCGGTTGCGTGAGAGCCGAGTGCGAGCGAACTGAAAACGGCGCGAACTGAAAACGGCGAAGGACAGCAAGGCCCCACCCCTTCGCTCAACACGGGCCAGAAAAGAGGAGATTGCAATGTCGAAATCGTTGAGGGCGTTGGGCCTTGCGGTGAGCGCCCTTGCGCTGACCCATCTGCCGGCTGCAGCCCAAACCAAGGTTACCAATGAAGGCATCTCGGCGAACGAGATCGTGATCGGCACCCATCAGGATTTGTCCGGCCCGATCAAGGTCTGGGGTGTTCCGGTTTCCAACGGCATGAAGATGGCGGTCGAGGAAATCAATGCCGCCGGCGGCATCAACGGCCGCAAGATCAAGATGATCCTCGAGGACAATGGTTACGATCCGAAGAAGGCGGTGCTGGCGTCGCAGAAAATGGTCGAGCGCGACAAGGTATTCGCGATGATCGGCCCGATGGGTTCGCCGACCGTGCTGGCCGCGCAGGACATCCTGTTCGACGCCGGCGTGCTGCAACTGTTCCCGCTGACCGCCGCCGAATTTACCTTCAAGTTCGACCCGGCCAAACCGCAGGAACGGTTGAAGTTCAACAATTTGCTGCCCTATGTCGAGAGCACGCGCGCCGCGCTCAAATGGATGATGGAAGCGAAGAACTTCAAGAAGCCCTGCATCATGCACCAGGACGACGAGTACGGCAAAAACGTGCTTGACGGCTTCAACCTGCAACTTGCGGCGATGAAGGTGCAGCCGGCTTCGATCACAAGCTTCAAGCGCGGCGCTTCCGATTTCAGCGCGCAGATCGCCAAGATGAAATCCGACGGGTGCGATATGGTGCTGCTCGGCACCATCATCCGCGAAACCATCGGTGCGATGGCCGAAGCCAGGAAGCTCGGATGGGACGTCACCTTCCTCGGCGCGTCTCCGACCAACGTGCTTGAAGTGCCGGCGCTCGGCAAGGAGGCGGTGGAAGGCCTTTACGCCGCCGCGCTCTTCGAAATTCCCTACGAGGACACCGCCAAGGGCAAGGTGAAGGACTGGCTCGCCAACTACAAGAAGATGTTCGGCACCGAGGCCAACACCCAAGCCATCATCGGCTACAACGCCGTGATGACCTTCGCCTATTATGCGAACAAGGCCGGCAAGGATTTGACCGGCCAGAAGATGCTCGACGCGCTGGAATTGGGCGACCAGTTCCTGGATATCTTCAACTCGCCGCCGACCAAGTTCTCCAAGACCGATCACCTGGCCAGCACCATCACCCAGGTCCAGCAGATCAAGAACGGCCGCTGGGTGCTGATGAAGGACAGTCTCTCGTTCTGAACAGCCTCTGATCCAACGACAAAGGGCTGCGCGATCGTCTCGCGCAGCCCTTTTGTTTTGCGAATCTGACCCGCAACTCCGTCATTGCGAGGAGCGTCGCGTGTAACGGGCACGCGCCATGCACATGTGCTACGGGCCGCCCACGGCTACGCCGAGTTCGATCGGCTGCAACGCTTCGGTATTACAGCGCCAGCCTCCGTCCTGGACCTTGCGAAACGCAAACGACTTCTCGATCCTGAGCCTGTGCGCGACCCGCAGGTTTTCCCTGGTCGCCGGCGAGGACTTCTGGCCCGACGCCTGGTCCCAACATGCTCCGGTGCAGGTGGTGGCAATTGAGCTGCATACGGCGAACGGCGCCAGAATCTTCATTTCGACTTCCGCGGTGACCAGGGCCTCTTCGGCGGATGCTTCGGTATCGATCCGAATAATGCGGCTCACTCTGAGAAAATCCTCGCACGCATTTGCCGAATGTATCTGCGCCACGCACAGATCGACCGCGTCGGCGTCAGGGGATGGCGAGACTTTGGAGCGCCGGAAAACGCGTTTCGGAGTCGCCTTTCGCCGCGATGATCTCTGCGGTTTTCCGGCTCATATAGTCTGCGAGGCATGTCTCCGACGATGACAGTTCCTGCAGGGGAACGTTATCTTTGTCTGTCAGATTGCACTTGCGATCTCGATCTCGCGTCCATCTGGCATATTCGGCAAACGCGCCCCTGGCCTCGTCGTCGTTCATCCTGGCGACCAGCGCGAGAACGTGGTCGTTGAGTTCCTTTTCCGCGATGGCCAATGCGGGGTCGCCGCATATCAGCAAGCCGGCGGTGGTGTTGGTCGCCAGGCAATCGAAGTTCGGATCGCTCAGGATTGCCGTTCGTTCTTCGGTTTCCTTCAGCAGGCAGTCTTTGACCGTCTGCGAATACTGACCCGCGAAGCTCTGCCGCTCGAAGAGGCCGCAACTCAAATTGCGGCTTCTGACCCATTCCACATTTTCCTCGATCGCAATCCGGCGATCCGCGATCCGGCTCATCCTCTCTTGCAGCGCGGCGTTCAACCGCATGCCCGCGGCGTGCAGCTCGGGATCTCCGCAGAAAAATCGCTCTGCCTGATCCTTCAGGTCGGCACATCGGTTCTTGTCGAACAGCGGCAGTGTCTCGGTGAGCGACCGGTCGGCTTCCGGGGTGTTTTCCGCGCAAGCAGGGTTCATCAACCCGACCAGGAATCCGACCTGAGCGGCAATCGCAGCGATCAAGACGAGGCGCATTCTAATCCCCGCGGAAGGAGAGCAATGGTCCAGGCTAGGGCTGTTACGCGAGCAATGAAAGTTGGAAGCGGGGCTTTGTCAATCGGCTTGCGGCGCCGGGCTCGCGGACGAGACGGGGCTGGGCGGGGCCAGCGAACTCACCATGACCGGGGCCGCCGGGCCGCGGCCGGAAGCCTCTGTGAGCAGCGGTGAGTCGATGTAGCGCATGACGTCGTTGCTGGTCGATCACGAATGTCGGCCGGTAATTCCTGACGTCGAGGTCTTCGACCATCGCCATGCGGCGGTTATCGAGGGTCAGCCAGTGCCCGTCGAGCCGTGCGGCGGCAACCGCATGATCCTCGCCGTGGATGGTGTCGTGCACGACCACGATGCGGAGGTCGTCGGCCGCTATGCCGGCCCGGCGCAACGCCGCGAATTTCGCAATCGCATAGTCTTCGCAATCGCCGGCGCCCCGTGTCAGGGTCGCAAGCGGAGAGGTCCAGACATCGATCTGGCCATATTGGGCGAGGTCGGTCATCGGCCGGATCGCGAGATTGATCGCGCGGTTGATCTCGCCGAGCCGGGCGCGGCCTTCGCGCCCCTTGGCGGCGTCGACGATGGCGAGGAAATGCAGCGCTGCCGGCGACACGCAGTTCTCGGGGTCGCCTTCGCACAGCGCTATCTGCACCATTTCATCGTCGAGGCGGTGCTGGACGCCGAGCCATTTGTCGCGCAAGCCGCCGGAGGTCAGCACGGAAGTGAAAAGCCCGAACGGTTCGGCGGATTTCTCGACCGAGCCTGATGACCGGAGCGAACCCGACGTTTCAGCCCGAAGGTCCGTCGCCGATCCGAACCAGGCCAGCACGCACGCAAGCGTGCCTGCGCGCCATGCGCGTGCACAACCGAACAACCCCATCTGACGCCCCCTGTCCGGGCATCGGCGGGCTCTTTAGCCTGCTCGTGACCGGATCATTTCGCGGGTGTCAGGATGAGCGGAGCTACTTTTAATCCGCTTAAAGTTGGCGGGAACTGGCGGTAAAGCGCAAAAGCCGGTTAAAATTTCGCCCGTTGGTGTGCTGAAAATTGTATGGATTTTGCTTACCGGGAACTGGCCGGGAACTGGCGTGGTTTCCCGGGGGCCGCGGCCTTAACCGCGGCTTATCGTTGATTTTCGCTTAATGTGGCTAATTCGCACGGAATCGCGTGATTTGTTAGCCAGGTCACAGTCTCAGCTTATAAAATGTCGTCATACTGTGGTGTGGAACCCGCGGAAAGCAAAAGAAAGTACAGACTTCGCCTTCTATACTTCGAATACGTGATTTGATCGTTGTTATTCCAAAATTGAAGGCCGTGTTCCTTTAATTATAGTTAGGAATACTTCCTGGGATCGTGGAACTTGAAGAAAAAACCACCTGGAAAGGCGTCGTCCCCACAGCTTGTACAAGCAATGGATGGTTTCGCAACGCACCGACCAGTGATATGCAAGCTTAGATCATTGATATTATATATCTATTAACCTTAGCGCCGATGGTGCCGTTTTGAGCTTGGCCGGCAAATTTACCGATCTGCTGACCGAAGGTCAGGGCGCTCATCCCCATGGGCACGTCCATGTCGACAACGTTTCGACGCATGCGCCGTCGGACGCGATCGTCATTCCGGACGCGCATCTGCTGTTTACCGGAGACTTCAAGCGCGCTGGCGTCGATCTCGTTCTTTCCGGCGACGGTCGGGAACTGGTGCTGCATGATTACTTCAAGGGCGAGAAGCGGGCCGCGCTGGCGTCGCCCGATGGCGCTCATCTCACCCCCGACATCATCAACGCGCTGACCGGCCACACCCAGTTGGCGCAGGCCGACGGCAGCCCGAGCGTTGCCCAGGTGATCGGCCATGTGACGAAACTGTCGGGCACCGCGACCGCGATCCGTAACGGCGTTTCGATCATCCTGAACCAGGGCGACAACGTCAACAAAGGTGACGTAGTCCAGTCCGGCTCCGATTCGACGCTCGGCATCACCTTCATCGACGGCACCGTGTTCGGCCTCGCGTCGAACGCGAAAATGGTGCTGAACGAAATGATCTACGACCCGAACGGGTCGGACAACAAATCGCTGATCAGCCTGGTGCAGGGGACGATTTCGTTCGTCGCCGGCGCGACCGCCAAGCACGGCGACATGAAGGTCGACACGCCGGTCGCGACCATGGGCATCCGCGGCACCGCGGTGCTGGTCGAGATCGATTTCGTGGTGCCGGCCCAAGGCGGCGCGCCGCCCGCGAGTTTCCAGGTGCTGGTCGAGCCGGATGGCACCACCGGCTCCTACATCCTGTTCGACAAGACGACGCTCAATCCGATCGCGACCGTCAACCAGGCGGGAACGCAGACGATCGTCAATGGCCAGGGCACGGTCAACTTCATCTCGTCCGCGCAATTGTCGGCCGACGCGCAGAAGATCATCACCGACGTCTTCTCGCTGAAATTCAGCGACCTTAACAACCCCAACACAAAGCAGGCGCAAAACTTCACCGACACGATCGTTCCGGAAACGCTGTTTGTGAAGCTGGGGAACGGTGAGCAGGTCCCTGTAACGTTGCAGGTCGCTGTCCTTGCGGACAAGCCCGCTACGGTCGATGCCCACGTCAGCGGTGACAAGCGCGATCACATTCCCGGGCCGCCGAATGTTGCCACGCACGATAACGGCTTTACCGAGCATGTCGACGTGACGGCCAGCCCGACGATCGACACCATTTCCGGCACCGTCAACTATGCGGATATCAACCCCGGCGATATTCCGACCGTCAAGACACAGTTCGATTCGTTCACCTACAAGGATCGCCAGGGTAACGACGTTCCGGCGACCCACCTGACTGCCGAGCAACTCGCCGCAATCGTCGCGGTGGAAGTGCCGCTGGACGTGGTCCAGGATCCCAACCTAAAAAACACCGGCGCGGCGACCTGGACCTATAATGTCCCGGACGGCGCCTTCGACTTCCTTGCTGTCGGCGAGACGCTGACGCTGACCTATATGGCGCGGGTCGACAACAATTTTGCGCCAAACAACGAGACGACATTCAAGACCTTCACCATCACGATCACCGGCACCAACGACGCGCCGGTCATTGCCACATCCGGCGGCGCGATCACCGAGCGGATCGGTACCGGCAACACCGCGATCGACACCGCATCCGGCACCGTCACCTTTGCCGACGTCGATCTGACCGACCGCCCGGTCGTCTCGACGTCGTTCTCGTCATTCCACTATTTCGACGCGCAGGGTCACGAGGTCACCGGCTCGCTGACCGATGATCAAAAGGCGGCGATCGCCGCCGTCAAAATTCCCTTGAGCGTGGTGCAGGCGGCCGGAAATACCCATAACGGTTCGGCGACCTGGACCTACAGCATTTCCGACAAGGCGTTCGATTTCATCGCCAAGGGCGAGAGGCTGACCCTCGTTTACGTGGCGCAGGTCGATGACGGTCACGGCGGGGTCGTCAGCACGCCGATCAGCGTGTCCATCAACGGCACCGACGTTGAGGTTATCGGCACCAACGACGTTCCGACCATCGCTGTGACCAGCAATTCGTTCGTCGAACAGTCAAACCCGGAGCAGCCGAACCCGACCGGGTCGGCGGTGCCCGATACTGTCGCGGGCACGATCAGCTTCACCGATGCCGACCTGACCGACCGCCCGGTGGCGAGCGCGGCCTTCACCTCGTACACCTACACCGATACGTCCAATCACGCGCTGACGCTGACCGCGCAGAATCTGGCCAATGTATCCGCGCCGCTGACGGTGGTGCAGACGCCGGGCAATACCAATGACGGTTCGGCGAGCTGGACCTACAGCGTGGCCGACGGCGCGTTCGACTTCCTCGCGGCCGATGAAGTCCTGACGCTGACCTACACCGCGACCGTCGATGACGGCCATGGCGGGGTGATCACCAAGCCTTTCACCGTCACGATCACCGGCACCAACGACACGCCCGTTTTCACCAGCAGCCCGCAGATCGGTGCGGTGGCGGAACGCGCCGACACCCACGATTCGCAGATGCCGGATACGGCCGGTGGCACGATGACGTTCACCGATCCCGATCGGACCGACACGCATGACGTCACCATCACCGATGTCGTCGCATCCGGTGTGAAGACCGGCCTCGCCGACCACGACACCCAGCTGGGCTGGCTGTCGCTGGACGCGCTGAACGATTCCATCGGTGGCGTGACAGGTTCGGAGAACTGGACCTTCTCGGCGTCGGATCAATATTTCGACTATCTGGCCGACGGCGAGACGGTGAAGCTGACCTATACGGTAAAGGTCGACGACCATCATGGCGGTGTCACGACGCAGGACGTGGCGGTTACCGTCACCGGCGCCAACGACGCGCCGGAAGTCTCGGCCGATGTTTCCGGCGTGGCTGGCGCTGCATGCGATCACCGAGCGCGCGGGCGTCACCGGCGATTCGACCGATCCTGACGTTGCGGCCGGCTCGCTGGCATTCCGCGACGTCGATTTGAGCGATACGCATACGGTCAGCGCTTCGAAACCGGCGTTCGCCTGGTTCGACCGGGACGGCCATCCCTAGTCCCTGACACTGCAAAACGCGCTCGAAGCGGCAAGCACGCTCACCCTGACGCCGCACGACAGCACCGGCACCGGCCATGGCTCGGTCGACTTCAATTATAGCGCCGCCGACAACAGTTTCGATTTCCTGGCCGACGGCGAGACGCTGACGATCACCTACGATATCACCGTCACCGACGAGCATAACGTATCCTCGACCAAGCCGGTCACGATCACCGTTACCGGCACCAACGATGCGCCGGTCGCGGTGGCAGACACCGATAACGGCCATATCGTCGAGTCGGGCGATGACGCCCACAACAATGTGGTGTCCGGCGTCGCGACGACGACCGGAAACGTGCTCGGCAACGATACCGATGTCGACCTCACCGACAGCCACACAGTTGTAGGCGTCGTTAAGGGTGTTGTTACGGGAGACCTGACCGGCAGCGGGCAGGTCGGCGCTGTTGTCGCCGGCATGTATGGGTTACTCGTTCTCAAGGCTGACGGCAGCTGGACCTATACGCTCGACAACGACAATCCGCTGACGAATGCGCTGGCGCAGGGCGTGCACGTCAGCGACGTCTTCAGCTATACCGAATCCGACCACCATGGCGGGACGTCGACGACGACGCTGACGATCGGCATCACCGGCACCAATGACAAACCGGTGGCCAACGCTGCGCCGTTCGCAACGACCGACGTGAATGCCGGTGCGCCGGTTGTCGAGCAGGGCGTCAATCCCGGCAATACGGCGTTTGCCGGCGTCGATCATGCGGCGGGTAACGTCCTCTCCAACGATCTTGACGTCGATACCGGCGATACCAAGACGGTGCAGGGCGTCGCGAGCGGCACCGCGACCGGTCCTTTGACGGATCACGTCGCCACCTCGGTCCACGGCACTTACGGCAGCGTGACGATCGGCGTCGACGGCAGCTGGACCTATGCGCTCGACAACGACAGTGCCGCGACCCAGGCGCTGAAGCAAGGTCAGCAGGTCTCCGACGTGTTCACCTACACGATGCGCGACACGCTGGGCTCGACGTCGTCTGCGACCCTGACGATCGATGTCACCGGCACCAACGACGCGCCGACGCTGGCGCCGAAGAACGCAGGTACGCTGACCGATACCGCGGCAAAGGACAGCTTTGGCAATCTCACGGGAACGCTGGACGGACACGATGTCGACAGCGGCGAGACGGCGTCGTTGAGCTACGCCGTGATCGACAGCACGAGCCATTTGGCGACGTCGGTCGCCGCAGGCAAGTATGGTTCGCTGACGGTGAACGCCAACGGCGCCTACATCTATGTCGCCAATGCCTCGGCGATCAACGCGCTGCAGACGGGTACCTATCACGATAGTTTCACGGTCCAGACAACAGACGTGCATGGCGCCACCGCTACCGCGACGCTGACGGTGGACGTGACCGGCGCCAACGACACGCCGTCGATCGTCGGCGAGACCGATCCGCTGACGCAGGCGGTCATGGTGGTCAAATCCTCGTCCCCCATTGTGTTGGCTGAGGGGGTGAACGACAATTTGCTGGGCCTGAGCACGGAAACGTTCGACGGCCGGGAGGTCGGTCACGACAGCTTCGACAACGCGGCTCCTCGGCGCCCATTTTTCGGCATCGGGTGCGGCCGGAGTAGTCCATGGCTCGTCGTCAGTCACGGCGGCTCCGTTCGTCGGCCCGCTACCTGGACATCAGGATACGACCAATTACCTGAGCATCGGCGGCGGCGGCACCGAGACGATCACGTTTACTTCGGAGAAAAACACGTTTGGCCTGTATTGGGGCTCGGTCGATGCCTACAACACGATCAAGTTCTACGATGGAGCCAACCTCGTCGCGTCTTATACCGGGGCCGATATAGCGCCGCTTTTTGCGAGCGGAAACCAGGGTTCGTTCTCGTCGAACGGATATGTTGAATTCTCCGGCTTGACCCCGTTCGACAAGGTTGTCCTGAGCTCGACCTCGAACGCATTCGAAATCGACAATATTTCTGCCGGAACCATTCATAGTCAGCTCGCCGCGCCGGTCTCGGGAACCCTCAGTGTTCTCGATCTCGATATCGGAGACACGCTGACGGCATCCGTGACCGGCAATGCCACCGTCGCATTTAAGGGGGCTGATGGCTCAACCCATTTGCCCAACGGTACCAACATCGCGGCGCTGATCGACGCCCACGACGTGACATTTGATACCGTGCAGAGCGACGGCGGAACCGAGATCTTGCATTGGACCTACCATCCGACCAATCCCAATCTCGATTTTCTGCAGGCCGGCGACGAGCTGAAGATCCAATTCACCGCACAGGTCGATGACGGTCATGGTCATGTCGGAAGCCAGCCGCTGACTGTCACTCTTGTCGGCGCCAACAATGCGACCAATATTTCGACATTCTCCGTCGTCAACGGGACAACCGGGAACGACACGTTCAGCAATGTCGGCGGAAACACCACGATCTTTGGCGGCGGTGGCCACGACACGTTCGTGTTCAATCCCAATTTTGGCACCGCGACGATCGCCGACTTCCATGTCAACGACGACACCATCAATTTCAGTCAGGGCATGTTTGCAAACATTTCGGCCATACTTGCGAGCGCGCAGCCGGCCAACTCCAATCTGGATACGATCATCACTGATGCCCATCAGGATACGATCCTGCTGAAGGGCGTAACAGCCGGGTTGCTGCAGGCTTCCAATTTCCATCTCGTTTGACAATTGATTATTTGGGTGGTCCGGGCTGCAACCGGTTGGATCAATTTGCGCGCGCGTGATATCCAGACAGCATGAAACGGCTCAGGATATTTGGGCGGTGGTTCAAGCGGCGTTTTGGCTTCGCAAGGCTGTTGTGCCTTGCGCTCCTCGTCGTGTTTGCCGCGTTGCGGGTATGGGATCCGGCTCCGGTCGAGGAGGTCAGGATCCGGATCTTCGACACCTTTCAGCGCATCGATCCCCGCAAGAAGACCCAACGGCCGGTCACGATCGTCGATATCGACGAAAAGAGCATGGAAAAGCTCGGGCAGTGGCCGTGGCCGCGGAACCGGATCGCAGATCTCATCACTGAACTGACCAGACTTGGCGCCGTCGTGATCGCGTTCGACGTGGTGTTCTCGGAACCGGACCGGCTCAACCCGGACGCCATAGCCAAAACCTTCCGAAGTCTGGACGAGGAGACCCGCGCCAGGTTGAGTTCGTTGCCGAGCAACGACCAGGTTCTTGCCGACGCCTTGCGCAATTCGCGCGTCGTCCTCGGTGAATCCGGATTGCCCGAGGAACTCGTCGCGCTCGACAAGACCCTGCCGGTGACGGGCCTGGCGATGCTGGGCGAGGAGCCGCAGAAGTTCATGTTCCAGTTTCCGGGGCTGTTGCGCAACGTGCCGGTGCTGGAACATGCCGCCGCCGGGCGCGGCCTGTTCACGATCAAGCCCGAACGCGACGGCATCGTGCGGCGGGTGCCGATGATCATGCTGGCTCAGGGCCTGACCATGCTGTCCTTGAATTTCGAGATGTTGCGGGTCGCCACCGGCTCCGGCACCATTCTGATCAAGGCCGCGAAAGAGGGCATCAAGAGCGTCCGCATCAGGGGTCTTGAGATTCCGACCGACAAAAACGGCCAGCTCTGGGTTCACTTCGCACGCAACGATTCGTCGATCTATGTTCCGGCGATCAACGTACTGGAACGCAGCGTTTCGCCTGACATGATCGCCGGCAAGCTGGTGCTGATCGGCACTTCGGCGGTCGGCCTCAACGACATCAAGACCACGCCGGTTTCTCCGGCGATGCCCGGTGTGGAAATCCACGCCCAGGTGCTGGAGAGTGCGTTGACCGGGGCGCTGATCTCGCAGCCGATCTACGGCATCGTCATCGAATTCACCACCGCGCTTCTGTTCGGACTCCTGGTGATCGCGTTCGCGCCCCTGTTCGGGCCGGTCACGCTCGTCGCGCTCGGCGCGGTGTTTGCGACGGCGCTGATCGGAACGTCCTGGTATTTTTATGCGCAGTACCGGGAGCTGATCGATTTCACCTACCCCTTGATGTCGACCACCGCGATCTATCTCACGCTGATCTTCTCGAGCTTCGTCAGGGAGCAGCAACAACGCAAACAGATTCGTACGGCTTTCTCACAATATATGTCGCCGGCGCTGGTCGAACAGTTGGCGCAGTCGCCGGAAAAGCTCGTGCTTGGCGGCGAAGAGCGCGAGTTGACCATCATGTTCTCCGACGTGCGCGGCTTCACCACGATCTCGGAGACCTACAAGCGCGATCCGCAGGGGCTGACGGCGCTGATGAACCGGTTCCTGACACCGCTGACCAATGCGATCCTCGCGCGCAAGGGCTATATCGACAAGTACATGGGCGACGCCATCATGGCGTTCTGGAATGCGCCGCTCGACGATAAGGAGCATGAGCTCAACGCCTGCGAAGCCGCCGTCGGTATGCTTGAACGCATCGACGAGCTCAACGAGGTACGCGAACAGGAGGCGAAGGAGACCGGACACGCCTTTTTCCCCATCAATGTCGGGATCGGATTGAACACCGGCATCTGCACTGTCGGTAATATGGGCTCGGACATTAAGTTCAACTATTCGGTGCTTGGCGACAGCGTCAATCTGGCCTCGCGCCTGGAGGGACAATCGAAGGAATACGGTTTTCCGATCATCGTCGGCTCCAGGACCGCGCTCGCGGTCAAGGAAAAGTTCGCGATCCTCGAACTCGATTTCATCATGGTGAAGGGCAAGAAGGAGCCCGAGGTCATCTATGCGATCGCCGGGCGCGAGGACACCGCGCAATCCGGCCGCTTCCAGCGCTTGCGCAATCTGACCATCGAGATGCTGGCCTGTTATCGCAGCCGCGATTGGGACGGCGCGCTGGCGACAATCGAACGCGGCCGCCGCACCGATGAGGCCCGTTCGCTCGAGCTGCTTTATAATCTGTACGAGGCGCGGATCCGCGACTATCAGAAAAACCCGCCGCCGGAAGACTGGAACGGCGCGTTCGCGCTGTTGACGAAGTAGCGCAAATCTCCGTCGTCCCGGCGCCACATGCGCGATTCGCATCAGGCCGGGACGACAGCGAGATTTTCTACTCCAGCCCGATCGTGGTCAGATCCTGGAACCAGTGCTGCGCCTGCACGAATTTCTTTACCTTTGGCGACAGCGCATGCGGGTTGGTGTCGTGCACCACCCACACCAGCGCGGCGTCATCGACGATCAAGGCATGCGCCTGCGCCAGCAATTCGTCCTGCTTGGCGGCGTCAAACGTCTGCTTGGCTTCATCGATCAGCGCATCGACCTTCGGGTTCTTGTAGCCGCCCCAGTTGACGCCGACCGGCGCAACCTGGCCCGAATGAAAGAAGCGCACGATGGCGTAAAGCGGATCCGAGGTGACATAGGCGATATTGTTGGAGGTAATGCCGGCGTTCATCTCGTCAGCCGCGCCCTTGCGCCAATGCGTATATAGCGTCTCGAGTTCGACCACCTTGAAGTCGATGTCGATGCCGATTTCCTTGAAACTCTGCTGCAGGAATTCGTTCATCGGCAGCGACAGCATCTGCCCGGTGCCGCCCTGGGCGATGATGAAGGTCGTCTTCAGCGGCTTCTCCTTGGAGTAGCCGGCTTCCTGGACCAGCTTCTTGGCCTCGGCGAGATCGTATTTGATGTCGAATGCCGGCTTGCCGAACCAGGGGCTCGACGGGTCGACCTGGCCCTTGGCGGGTTTGGCGAGACCGTTCATCAGCCCGACGACGGCGTCACGGTCGATGGCGAGGTTGAGCGCCTTGCGCAAGCGGACATCGGTCCAGGGCGAGCCCGGCAATACGCTCAAATGATAATTCCAGACATGCGGCGTGATGTTGTCGACGATCCGCATGCCGGCGGATTTCAACTGCGGCACCGCGTCCGGCGCCGGCGTTTCGATCAGATCGACCTGGCCGGCCAACAGCGCGTTGGTCCGCGTCAACGCCTCCGGCATCGGGATCAGGATCAGCTTGTCGGCCTTCGGAATCCGCTTCTTGTTCCAGTAATTCTCGTTCTTGCTGAGTTCGGCGAGTTCGCGCGGCACCAGTTTGGTCAGTTTGAACGGCCCGGTCCCGGAGGGCTGGCTGGCGAACTTGTCCCAATCCTTGCCGAGCTTTTCATATTGCGCGGGGCTGGAGACCAGGAACCAGAGCATCTGGTAGGGGAAGAACGAATCGACGGTCTTGGTCGTGATTTCGACGGTGTCGTCGTCGATCTTGGCGTAGCTTGCGACCGAGGGCAGGCGGGTCTTCACCTGCGCGCTCTGGCGCTTGTCGAATTGCGGCGCCTTGTCGTTGAGCACCTTGTCGAGATTCCAGATCACCGCGTCGGCGTTGAATTCGCTGCCGTCATGGAATTTGACGCCCTTGCGTAAGCTAAAGCGCCATTTGGTCTTGTCCTTGTCGTCGACCTTCCATTCGGTGGCGAGGCCGGGCACCAGTTTGCCGGGCCGGTCCGCGACGTCCATTTCCCAGGCGACCAGCGGATCGTAGATCGTATAGGCGGTGAATTGATAGGCGCCGGCGCCGCGATCCGGCTGGCCCGTGGTCAGGGGGATGTCGGCCATTGAAATGCCGTACCGCACCACGGATTCGGCGTGTGCGGGCGCGGCAGACAGGCCGGCGCCGATGGCGAGCGCCGCGGCAACTAGCAGGATCGAATTTCGGGTGCGCATGAACTAAACTCCGTTGGCCAAGTATTCGGGATACCTAATGCCAGTGTGCAAGCAAGCTTGATGCCAGAATAGGCATCTCTGGCTTTCGTTCGAGCGGATCGGGAAGAAACCTGATGTGTAACGGGTTATAAGGCGAAGAACTCTCCCCTTTGGCACGGCCGTTGCATACAGTTGCATAAGAATTAGTCACCTCAAGTTGAAAAGGGCTTTGCTGCAAATGCGTAACGAGAAACCGAAGAAAATGGCCAAGGAAATGGTCAAGGAAATGGTCAAGCGATGGGGGCCGCCGTGCTCGCGATTGCGCTGGCGGCGGGGTTTTCGCAGACCGCCGCGGCCGAAACCGTGCTCCGCATCGGCATGACCGCCGCCGATATTCCGCGCACGCTGGGTCAGCCGGACCAGGGTTTTGAGGGCAACCGCTTCACCGGCCTCACCATGTATGACGCGCTGACCGGCTGGGACCTGTCGTCAGCCGACAAGCCGAGCGTGGTCATTCCGGGGCTTGCGACCGAATGGAAGGTCGACGATGCCGACCATAAGAAGTGGACGTTCAAGCTGCGTCCCGGCGTAACCTTTCACGACGGATCGCCCTTCAATGCGGACGCCGTCGTCTGGAATGTCGAGAAGGTGCTGAAACAGGACGCACCGCAGTTCGACGCCAGCCAGGTCGGTGTCACCGCCTCGCGCATGCCGACCTTGGCCTCGGCCCGCAAGATCGACGACATGACGGTGGAACTGACCACCAAGGAGCCCGACAGTTTTCTGCCGATCAACCTGACCAATTTGTTCATGGCGAGCCCGGCGAAATGGCAAAAGCTGTATGACGCCGCCGAAGGCGCCGACGCCAAGGCGAAATCGCAGGCCGCCTGGGCCGCGTTCGCCAAGGAAGCATCGGGCACCGGCCCGTGGAAAATGTCGAAATTCACGCCGCGCGAGCGGCTCGAACTGGTCAAGAACGACAATTATTGGGACAAGGCGCGCGTTCCCAAGACCGACAGGATGGTGCTGCTGCCGATGCCGGAAGCGAATGCCCGTACCGCGGCGTTGCTCTCCGGCCAGGTCGACTGGGTCGAGGCGCCGGCGCCCGATGCGGTCGCCGAAATCAAGCAACGTGGCTTCACGATCAAGTCCAACGAAGAGCCGCATGTCTGGCCCTGGCAGTTCTCCCGCGTCGAGGGTTCGCCATGGAACGATATCCGGGTGCGCAAGGCCGCCAATCTCTGTGTCGATCGCGAAGGTCTGCGGGACGGCCTGCTCGCCGGCCTGATGGTGCCGGCGACCGGCACCTTCGAACCCGGTCACCCCTGGCGCGGCAAGCCGACCTTCGAGATCAAGTACGACAAGCCGGCGGCACAGAAGCTGATGCAGGAAGCCGGATTCGGTCCGAACAAGAAATTGTCGGTCAAGATCCAGACCTCGGCGTCGGGATCCGGCCAGATGCTGCCGTTGCCGATGAACGAATATCTGCAGCAGGCGTTG
This sequence comes from uncultured Alphaproteobacteria bacterium, assembly GCA_963847015.1. Taxonomy (GTDB): domain Bacteria; phylum Pseudomonadota; class Alphaproteobacteria; order Rhizobiales; family Xanthobacteraceae; genus Bradyrhizobium. Next base: position 116,727 of record CAWJYI010000020.1, read on the forward strand.
GCTGAATGTTACTTCGACGTTCAGCTCGACGTCATCGAATGGAACACGCTGTTCACCAATTGGCGGCGCGGCGTCAAGGACGCGTCGGCCAACGGCGCCAACGCCACCAATGTGACCTATGCGGCGATGGATCCGTTCTTTGCGCTGGTGCGCTTCCTGCAATCGTCGATGGCGCCGCCGGTGTCGAACAATTGGGGCTTCATCAACAATCCCAAATTCGATGAACTGGTGACCAAGGCGCGCCAGACCTTCGATCCTGCCGCGCGCGACGCGGCACTCGCCGAACTGCATGCGGCCTCGGTGGACGATGCGGCGTTTCTCTACGTCGCCCACGACGTCGCCCCGCGCGCCATGAGCCCGAAAGTCAAAGGCTTTGTGCAGCCCAAGAGCTGGTTCGTCGACTTCTCGCCGGTGTCGATGACGCCGTAACGGATACCCGCTGCCGCTCGCTCGCTTTCCCTCTCCCCTTGTGGGAGAGGGTGGATCGAATGAGCGAAGCTCATTCGAGACGGGTGAGGGGTCTGTCTCCGCGGATGGAGACCCCTCATCCGGCGCGGACGCTGTCCGCGCCACCTTCCCCCACAAGGGGAGAAGGAAGAAGAGAAGGTGATCTGTGCTCGTTTATGTTGCCCGGCGTATCGTTTACGTCATCCCGATCGTGATCAGCGTGGCGCTGGTCTGCTTCCTCCTGGTGCACATCACACCCGGCGATCCCCTGGTCGCGGTGCTGCCCGCGGATGCGTCGCAGGAACTGGCCGCGCAATTGCGTACCGCCTACGGCTTCGATCGACCGCTGCCGGTGCAGTTCGGGCTATGGCTGTGGCGGGCGGTCCATGGCGATCTCGGCGCTTCCATCGCCACCGGCCGGCCGGTGCTGACGGAAGTGTTGCGCGCGGTCGGCAATACCGTGACGCTGGCGATCGCGGCGGCGTTGATCGGATTTACGCTCGGATTGCTGTTCGGCCTGATCGCCGGCTATTTTCGCGACACCTGGATCGACAAGGTCGCGACTTCGATCGCGATCGCCGGCGTCTCGGTGCCGCATTACTGGCTCGGCATGGTGTTGGTGATCATTTTCTCGGTGCAGCTCAACTGGCTTCCCGCGGTCGGCGCCGGTCCCGGCGGCTCCGGTGCCTGGGGCTGGGACTGGGAGCACATGAAATATCTGATCCTGCCTGCGATCACGACCTCGGTGATCCCGATGGGGATCGTCACCCGCACGGTGCGGGCCCTGACCGGCGATATATTGAGCCAGGATTTTGTCGAAGCGCTGCGCGCCAAGGGTTTGCGCGAAACCGATGTCTTCCGTCACGTCATCAAGAACGCCGCGCCGACGGCGCTCGCGGTGATGGGACTGCAGCTCGGCTATATGCTCGGCGGCTCGATCCTGATCGAAACCGTGTTCTCATGGCCCGGCTCGGGGCTCCTGCTCAATTCGGCGATCTTCCAGCGCGATCTGCCGCTGCTGCAGGGGACGATCCTGGTGCTGGCGCTGTTCTTCGTGGCGCTCAATCTCCTGGTCGATATCGCGCAAGCCTCGATCGACCCACGCATCAAGCGGAGCTGACACCAATGAGGATCCGCCGATGAGCGTGATGTCAGATACCGCCTTGCAGGCGGCGCCCGCCACCAAGGCGCGCGGCTATTGGGCCACCGTCGGCCGCCGGATCATGCGCGACAAGGTCAGCATGGTCTGCGCCTTTATTTTGGTCGCGATCTTCGTCTCCGCGCTGTGCGCGCCATGGCTGGGCCTGGCCGATCCCTATCAGGGTTCGATGATCCGCAGGCTTCGCCATATCGGAACACCGAACTATCCGCTCGGCACCGACGAACTCGGCCGCGACATGCTGGCGCGGCTGATCTATGGCGGGCGATTGTCGCTGATCATAGGCATCCTGCCGGTGATCCTCGCCTTCGTGATCGGCACATCGCTCGGCCTCGTCGCCGGCTACGTCGGCGGCAAGCTCAACACCGCGATCATGCGCACGGTGGACGTGTTCTACGCGTTTCCTTCCGTCTTGCTGGCGATCGCGATTTCGGGGGCGCTGGGAGCGGGCATCGTCAACTCGATCGTGTCACTGACCATCGTGTTCGTGCCGCAAATCACCCGCGTCGCCGAAAGCGTCACGACCGGCGTGCGCAACATGGATTTCGTCGAGGCCGCGCGCGCCTCCGGCGCCGGACCCTTGACCATCATGCGCGTGCACATGCTCGGCAACGTGCTGGGCCCGATTTTCGTCTACGCTACCGGCCTGATCTCGGTGTCGATGATTTTGGCGGCCGGCCTGTCGTTCCTTGGCCTCGGTACAAAACCGCCGGAGCCGGAATGGGGCCTGATGCTCAACACGTTGCGCACCGCGATCTATGTCAATCCATGGGTGGCGGCGTTGCCCGGCGTCATGATCTTTGCGGTATCGATCTGCTTCAATCTGCTCAGCGACGGCATGCGCAGCGCCATGGACATCAGGAACTGACGCATGAGCGAGACAAGGTCATCGGTCGAATTGCTGCAGCCGGTCGAGGATATCGGCGGTGCAGCGCAGCCGCTGCTGCAGGTCAGCGGCCTGACCAAGCATTTTCCGGTGCGCGGCGACCTGTTCAGCGCGCGCAAGACGGTGCGCGCGGTGGACAATGTGTCCTTTGCCATCGCCAAGGGCGAAACCGTCGGGATCGTCGGCGAATCCGGCTGCGGAAAGTCGACCACGGCGCGGCTGTTGATGCATCTGATGAAGCGCGATGCCGGCGATATCGTCTATGACGGCTTGCAGGTCGGACGCAGCCTGTCGCTGCGCGAATTGCGCCGCGGCATGCAGATGGTGTTCCAGGACAGCTACGCCTCGCTCAACCCGCGCCTGACGATCGAGGAATCGATCGCGTTCGGCCCAAAAGTCCACGGCATGGCCGACGGCGCCGCCCGCGTGCTGGCGCGCGAACTGCTCGGCAAGGTAGGTTTGCGGCCGGAAATCTTTGCCAACCGCTATCCGCACGAGATTTCCGGCGGCCAGCGTCAGCGCGTCAATATCGCCCGCGCGCTGGCGCTATCGCCGCGGCTGGTCATTCTCGACGAAGCGGTGTCGGCACTGGACAAATCGGTCGAAGCCCAGGTGCTCAACCTGCTGGTCGACCTCAAGCGCGAATTCGGGCTGACTTACCTGTTCATCAGCCACGATCTCAACGTGGTGCGCTACATCTCAGATCGCGTGCTGGTGATGTATCTCGGCGAGGTGGTCGAACTCGGCCCGGTCGATCAGGTCTGGGATGCGCCCGCCCATCCCTATACGCGGGCGCTGCTGGCGGCGATGCCGTCGTCCGATCCTGACAACCGCACGGAGACGCCGCCGATTTCGGGCGATCCGCCCAACCCGATCGATCCGCCATCCGGTTGCCGGTTTCATACAAGGTGTCCTTTCGCGGAGGCGCTCTGCGCAAACGCAACTCCAAAACTCAGCGACCTCGATACAATGGGTCATCAAGCGGCGTGTTACATGGCCATTCCAGGCTCAGGGCACAGCCGCGCACCAGCAAGGGGAGTAAACGCGGCATGAGCAAACCCGGTCCTAAGGAGGTCAAGGCAATCACCGATGTCGCGGGCGTCCCCGCCGACGCCGACGTAGCCGCACGCATCGCCAATTCCATCGGGCCTGCCTTTGAAGGTTTTGCGCCGGTCGCCGGCACGCTGCCGTTCGACCTCGAGCCCGCGAGTTTTCTGCTGGTGCAGACCGCGAAGGTGTCGAAATGAGCACTGAACCGGCCTTGATGTCGCTGGTGTCGGTCGCAAAAGCGATCGCGACCAAGCAAGTCTCGTCACGCGAAGTGACGCAATCCTGTCTGCACCGCATCGCCGAGTGGCAGCCGCGCCTCAACGCTTTCATGGCGATCGAATCCGAAGCCGCGCTGAAGGCCGCCGACGAGGCCGATGCCGCCCTGGCCAAAGGCAATAATCGCGGCGTGCTGCACGGCGTGCCGCTGGCGCACAAGGACATGTATTACGACGCCGGCAAGGTGGTGACCTGCGGCTCGCTGATCCGGCGCGATTTCGTGGCGACGACGACCTCGACCGCGCTGCAGCGCCTGAAGGACGCCGGCACCCTCCGGCTCGGCTCGCTGCAGATGGTCGAATTCGCCTATGGGCCGACCGGCCACAACGTGCATTACGGCGCGGTGCATAACCCCTGGCATGTCGATCACATCACCGGCGGCTCGTCGTCGGGTTCGGGCTCGGCGGTCGCGGCGCGATTGACCTTTGCGGCTTTGGGCTCCGATACCGGCGGCTCGATCCGGATGCCCGCGCATTTCTGCGGCGTCACCGGATTGAAGACGACGGTCGGCCGCATCAGCCGCGCCGGCGCGATGCCGCTGTCGCAGTCGCTGGATACCGTAGGTCCGCTGGCGCAGACGGCAGAAGATTGCGCGCTGCTGCTGGGCTTGATGGCCGGCGCCGATCCCGAGGATCCCACCACGTCCACTTTGCCGGTGCCGGACTACATGGCCGCGACCAAAGGCTCGATCAAAGGCCTCAGGATCGGCGTGCCCACCGCCTTCTATGTCGACGATCTCGATTCCGAGGTCGCGCGCATTCTCGAGGAGACCATCGCCACTCTCCAGAAAGAAGGCGCCGAGATCGTCAAGGTCGAACTGCCCGACCAGCGCCAGCTCACCGCCGCCTGCCAGCTCGTTCTCGCCACCGAGGCGGCCGCGTTCCACAAGCGATGGATGATCGAGCGGCCGCAGGATTACGGTGCGCAGGTGCTGATGCGGTTGCAGAACGGGCTCGCGATTCCCGCCGTGTCCTATCTCGAAGCGATGCGCTGGCGCGGACCGGCGCTGTCGGCCTACCTCGCCGCCGTCACCGGCACCGATGCGGTGCTGGTGCCGGTCGCGCCGGTTCCGGCGCCGACGATTGCCGAGAGCGATGTCGGCAACAGCCCGGGCGCCGAAGCGGTGATCCAGCGGCTCACGAAGTTCACCCGGCCGGTCAACTATCTCGGCCTGCCGTCGCTGGCTATTCCCTCTGGTTTCACCCGTAGCGGGCTCCCCGTCGCCATGCAATTGATCGGCCGCTCCTTCGACGAAGCCATGTTGCTGCGGATCGGAGCGGCGTTCCAGCGGGCGACCAATTACCACGCGCAGGTGCCTAAACTCGCATGACCAACCTCGTCGAAATCCGCAACCTCAACATCCGCTTCAGCGGCGAACGCACGGTTCACGCCGTCAACGATCTCTCACTGTCGCTCGGCGAGGGCGAGGTACTCGGCCTGCTCGGCGAATCCGGGTCGGGCAAGAGCGTGACCTTACGCGCGCTGATGCGGCTATTGCCGAAGAAGCGGACGCAGATTTCGGGGAGCCTGAACGTGCTGGGCCGCGACGTGCTGGCGCTCGATGATGAGGAATTGTCGGCGTTTCGCGGCCAGACCGTCTCGATGATCTTTCAGGAGCCGGCGCTGGCGCTCGATCCGGTCTACACGATCGGCCGGCAGATCGCGGAAACCGTGATGCGCCATGAGGGCAAGAGCCTGCGCGAGGCGACGGCGCGCGCGCTGGAGATGCTCGAAGTGGTGCGCATTCCCTCCGCGAAACGCCGTCTCGATGCCTATCCGCACGAGATGAGTGGCGGCATGCGCCAGCGCGCCATGATCGCGCTGGCGCTGGCTTGCAAGCCGAAAATCCTGCTCGCCGACGAGCCGACCACGGCGCTGGATGCCACCGTGCAAATCCAGATCCTTTTGTTGCTGCGCGAACTGCAGCGCGAGTTCGGCATGTCGGTTATTTTCGTCACCCACGACATCGGTGTCGCCATCGAAATCTGCGACCGCGTTGCCGTCATGTATGCCGGTCAGATCGTGGAGCAGGGCACGCTGAGCCAGATCGTGCGCTCGCCGCTTCATCCCTATGCGCGCGGACTGCTGGCCTCGACCGTCCATGGCGCCAAGCGGGGCCAGCGGCTGGAGACGATTCCGGGGACGCCGCCCTCGCTCGACAAGGCACCCGGCAATTGCTCGTTCGCACCGCGCTGCGGTTTTGCGCAGCCACGCTGCATCGAGCTGTTGCCGCCCAATGTACGGATTGCGCCAGACCGAACCGCGCGATGCATCCTGGCCGAGCCGGCCGAAATTGCCGCCGGCACCTGACGGCCGCAAGCGCTCTATCCGCCGAGAGCCTATCCAAGAACCTATCCACCAAGAACCTATCCACCAAGGCCTGGATCGGCCCAGTGTTCGATCTGGGCGGGTCCGACAATCTGCTTGGGCTGATGCGGATTGAGTGTGCCCGCACTTGCGCTCCAGCCCTTTGCCAGAATCTGCATGGCGAACAATTTTGCGTCGATTTCGGTCTTGAAGGTCCGGGTCGAGCGGACCATGCTTGCCGCACTCTCGTCGGTTCTGTCGGGACCAAAAGTTACATACCAAATATCAGGTTGCGTCATGGCCTGATAACGCCCGCGGCCGGCGAAAGTTTCGTCGCCCACGAGTGGCGCGCGGACGCAGATTCGGGTCGTCACGTCAGAAAATCATGGGTAGGCTGGCGCGCCGCGTAAGCGTGCTGCGCCGCCAACCGGGGGATTTTCAATGAACATATCCAATGAAGGTATTCTCGTTATTTTGTTCGTCGGCCTCATCGCCGGCTGGCTCGCCGGCAAAATCGTGCGCGGCACCGGCTTTGGCATCATCGGCGATATTCTGGTCGGTATTGCCGGCGCGCTGGTGGCCAGCTTGCTGTTTCCCAAACTCGGCATCCATATCGGCACCGGGCTGGTGTCCGAGATCATCTATTCCGCGATTGGCGCCGTCATCCTGCTCGTGATCGTACGGCTGTTACGCGGCCGGATGTAGGGCGCCCGGACTTACCGATCATGCCGGTGGCACCGCCCGCATTGGCGATGCTGCCGCCTGGTTCCGGCTCAACATCTGAACATCGACGGCGCGGCTCGCTTCCATGGCTGCTCGAGCCGCCGAGCTGGACCGGCCGACTCGACCCGCCGAATCGAGCATCGCGCGGCCGTCCGGAATGTTGTGACCGCTGCGAATCCGGAACCTGACGGTGTATCTGCTCCGGCCACGGCGGGAGAGCGGGCGGGCCTTCGGACCCGAAGACGAGGCTGGCGGGCCGACCGTGGGCCTTGGAACCGGTGTACTGCCGGCGGCAAATTAGGGCCTGATCCGCAAAAAAGCCTGCTTCGCCGAAAATATCGTGCTCAAGCCCGCTCAGGGCTCGCGTTGAGGCCTCACTTCTCGGTGTGCCGCCGGGGTTGCCGCCCAGAACAAAGCCCAGGTTAACGCAACATAAATAGACGATACCTACAAACATCGGCTAAATAAGCTCCGCGTTCCCCCTGTGAAGAGATATGGATTGTAATGGCAGCCGCTCCCGGTGTCCGGCGTTCCGAACTCGGTGAAGCGTTGCGCGCTTGTCGCGACGCGTTCATCGGCGTCGGCGTCATGAGTTGCATGATCAACCTGCTGTACCTGACCGGCTCGATTTTCATGCTGGAGGTGTACGACCGGGTGATTCCAAGCCGGAGCGTGCCGACCCTGATCGGCCTGATCGTTCTCGCAGCCGGATTATACGCCGCCCAGGGCGGTCTCGACCTGCTCCGCGGCCGCATCCTCGGCCGTGTCGGAACCGCGCTCGACGAGGCCATCAACGCCCGTGTGTTTGATACCATCGTGCGCCTGCCGCTGGTGGCCGGCAACCGCAACGAGGGCCTGCAGCCGCTGCGCGATCTCGACAACATCCGCTCGTTCCTCGGCAGCATGGGACCCGGTGCGTTCTTCGATCTGCCCTGGCTGCCGTTCTATCTGGCGATCTGCTTTGCGTTCCACTGGCTGCTCGGCCTGACCGCACTGGTCGGCGCAATCATCCTGGTGACGCTTACCTTGATCACCGAATTCATGTCGCGTACCCCGGCCCGCGAAGCCATGACGCTGGCAGCGCGGCGCAACGATCTGGCCGCCACCAGCCGGCGCAATGCCGAAGTGCTGGTCGCGATGGGAATGTCCGGACGGCTGACCAGCCGCTGGGTCGAGGCCAACGAACGCTATTTGGCCGGCAATCAGCGCGCCAGCGACGTCGCGGGCGGCCTTGGGGCGATCGCCAAGGTGCTGCGCATGATGCTGCAGTCGTCGGTGCTCGCGGTCGGCGCCTATCTCGTGATCAATCAGGAAGCCACCGGCGGCATCATCATCGCCGGTTCGATCCTCTCAGCCCGGGCGCTGGCGCCGGTCGACCTGGCGATCGCCCACTGGAAAGGCTTTGTCGCCGCGCGCCAGAGCTGGGCCCGGCTGAACAAGCTGCTGCAACAGATGCCGGCGTCGAATAACCAGACCTTGCTGCAGAGTCCGTCGAAGCGGCTGTCGGTCGAGGGCGTCTCGATCGTGCCGCCAGGCGAACAGCGCCTGATCGTCCAGGACGTCACTTTCACGGTCGAGGCCGGCAGCGGCGTCGGCGTCATTGGACCGAGCGGCTCCGGCAAGTCGTCGCTGGTGCGCGCGCTGGTCGGCGTCTGGATGCCGTTCCGCGGCAAGGTGCGGCTCGATGGCGCGGCACTCGACCAGTGGTCGTCCGACGTGCTCGGCCGCCACGTCGGCTATCTGCCGCAGGACGTCGAGTTGTTCGCCGGATCCGTGGCCCAGAACATTTCCCGGTTCGATCCCGACGCCAAGTCGGAAGCGATCATCGCGGCCGCCAAGGAAGCCGGCGTGCACGACTTGATCATCAAGATGCGCGAGGGATACGACACCCAGATCGGCGAGCAGGGTACGGCGCTGTCGGCCGGTCAGGCGCAGCGCGTGGCGCTGGCGCGGGCGCTGTACGGCAATCCCTTCCTGATCGTGCTCGACGAGCCGAACTCCAACCTCGATACCGAAGGCGATGAAGCGCTGACCCGTGCGGTTCGCTCGGCGCGCACCCGCGGCGCCATCGTGATCGTGGTGGCGCACCGGCCGATCGGGATCGAGGCCGTCGATCAGCTACTGGTTCTAAAGGACGGCCGCCAGCAGGCGTTCGGTCCCAAGGAGACCGTTCTCGGACAGGTGCTGCAGCGCGTTGCGCCGCCTGCCATCAAGATCGTCTCCGACGCGGGAGCCAAAGCATGATGACCGGCGAGTTGAAGGGCGCGCGCCGCTCGATACGGTCGCATATGATCGTAGGACTGGTGCTGGTGCTCGTGGTTGCGGGCGGGTTCGGCGGCTGGGCGTCGACGGTGCCGATTTCCGGTGCGCTGATTGCGCCGGGGGCGGTGGTCGTCGATTCCAACGTCAAGAAGGTGCAGCACCCGACCGGCGGCGTGGTCGGCGAAGTGCGCGTGCGCGACGGCGACACCGTCAAGGCCGGCGATATCGTGGTGCGGCTCGACGAGACCGTCGTCAAGGCGAGCCTTGCCATCGTCGTCAAGACCCTGAACGGATTGTGGGCGCGTGCGGCGCGGCTTGAGGCCGAGCAGCGCGGCCTCGACAAGATCAAATTTCCGTCGATGCTTACCGATCGCGCCGACGATCCCGACGTCAGGGACGTCATGGCCAGCGAAACCAAATTGTTCGAGGTTCGCGTCTACGGACGAACCGGACAAAAGTCGCAGTTGCGCGAACGCGTGACGCAGCTGAACGAGGAAATCGCCGGCCTCACGGCCCAGGAGCAGGCAAAGGACAAGGAAATCGCGCTGGTCGAAAAAGAGCTGATCGGCGTCCGCCAGCTCTATGACCAGCATCTGGTGCAGATTTCGCGCCTGACGACGCTGGAGCGCGATGCCGCCCGCCTGTCGGGCGAGCGGGCGCAATACATCGCCTCGCGCGCGCAGGCCAAGGGCAAGATCACCGAAACCGAACTGCAGATCATTCAGGTCGACAAGGATATGGTCAGCGAGGTCTCCAAGGATCTGCGTGAGACCAACGACAAGATCGGCGAGTTCGTCGAGCGCAAGGTCACCGCGGAAGACCAGCTCCGCCGCATCGACATTCGCGCCCCGCAGGACGGCATGGTGCTGCAGTCGACGGTTCATACCGTTGGCGGCGTGATCACCGCCGGTGACGCCATCATGATGATCGTGCCGCAGGCCGACGCTCTCTCGGTCGAGGCCAAGGTCAATCCGCAGGATATCGACAAGCTGCAGATCGGCCAGAAGACGCTGCTGCGGTTGTCGGCCTTCAACCAGCGCACCACGCCGGAGCTGAACGGCCGCGTGACCCGCGTTTCGGCCGACGTCACCACCGACCAGCGCACCGGGCAAAGCTACTACACGATCCGCGTCTCGATGCCGCCGGAAGAGGTCGCGCGTCTCGGCGACAACAAGATCATCCCCGGCATGCCCGTGGAATCCTTCGTGCAGACCGGCGACCGCACCATGATGTCCTATCTGATGAAGCCGCTGAGCGACCAGTTCATGCGCGCATTCCGCGAGAAGTGAGTTGATGTCGTCCCGACCCGGTGCGCAATTGCGCACCGGGAGCCCGGACCTATAACCACCGTCGGTGGTGGGTTTGACGAAACCGTCCAGCAGGATTTCTCAAACGATGTGCCGCGGCGTATGGGCCCGGTTCGCGCGGAGCCTGCCATCGGGCGCGCGTTCGCGCGACCTGTTGGCTTGGCCGGGACGACGCCATTTAGAGCGTTTTCAAGCGAAGTGGGTCCGGTTCGCGTCAAGAAAACGCGTCAATCAAGAATTAGAGCTCCGTTCCGATTCTATCGGAACGGAAAAGGCTCTAGCCTCGCCGGCCCTCCAGTATTTTGACAGTTTTCGATAGGATCGCCGCGCGCACTCGAAAGCGACGTAAATGGCAATTCGTGTTCCCTGGCGTACCGGTTCCGGTTTCGCGGTCGTCGTATTCTCGGCGGCCTGCGCGTTTCATACCGTCGTGCGTGCGGCATCGCCGGTCCCCGACAGAGTGTCGCTGAGCGAGTCGGCGGTGACGTGGAGCACCGTCAAATACGCGACCGATGCGGAGAACGGATTCGTCAGCGGGTCGCTCGACAAGACCACCATCGTCGATCGAACGTTCACGGCCCACGTGCTTGAGAATCGTTATCTGAAGGTGACGCTCCTGCCCGAATTCGGCGGGCGCATTCTTTCCATCATTTACAAGCCGACCAGCCACGAACAGCTTTATCGTACTGAAGTCGGCCTGCCTTACGGGATGAAGGGCGGCACCTTTTATTACGACTGGATGATGGTGTATGGCGGTATCTTCCCCACATTCCCGGATCCCGAGCATGGCAAGACGTGGCTGAAGCCGTGGGCTTTCAGGGTGGTGAAGGAGAGTGCCGCCGAAGTGACGGTATCGATGTCACTGAAAGACGATTTCGCCTACGCGGCGACGCCGGGGAGGTTCAGGACGGGCTCGACCGGCATCGAGGCCACCTACTATGTCACGCTGAAGGCCGATCGCGCCGCGCTCGATACGCGTGTGGTGCTGAAAAACCCGAACGGCGGGGCGATCGATTACGAGTACTGGACCTGCACAACGCTCGCGCCGGGATCGGACCCGAAACATCCCAGAACCACCGGCGGCGCCGAAATCATCGCGCCGATCCAGGTCTACAGCACGCCGCACTGGTCGGCCAATCTGTCCAGCGCTGACGAGAGCCTGGGTCCGGGAAAGAGCCGTTTCGAACGACTGCGCTATTTCAGGAACTGGCCGACCATGGGCATCGCCTATGCGGCGCCCGATATGCAGGGCGGCAATTTCTGGGGTGTCATCAACCACGACAATGAGGAAGGAATCATCCGCATCGCCGACAACACGGTCACGCCGGGCCTGAAAATGTGGACGTGGGGATTTCCGTCGTTCACCAACGAGACCGACGCGCGCAAGGACCCGAACGAAGCGCGACCCTATGTCGAATTGTGGGCCGGCGTGTCGGACCAGTTTTTCCACAGCGCCAGGTTTCCCGCAATGAACGAAGTATCGATTCCGGAAACCTACAGCCCGACCGTCGGCATGCGCAACGTGACGGATGCGAACGAAAACATTCTGATCAATTTTTTGGCGGAGGCGTCCGGCGTGAATCTCCAGTTCTTCAGCATCGAGCCGGCCGCGCCGTTGCGCGTGACGTTGAAGCGCGGCGATGCGGTGTTGTTCGACGATGCCGTGAAACCCGATCCGAAAAACGGCAATCGCATTTTCGCAACGCTTCCCGCCGGCGGCAACGGCGAGCAGGTGCAACTCTCGATCAGGACCGCCGAGGGCAGGGAATTGATCGCGGCCGAGACAAAAATAAAATAGATGCTTGTGGGCTGAACGCATTGTTTGCCGTCATTGCGACCCGGTGTCTCGCAACGACGGCCGGATACCATATGCCCTTCACCGCGACAGATTCTGCAACAGCAAATTCAACGCCGTGCCGGCAAAAGCGTGCATGTTGGCGTACCGGTCGGCGCTGCCGGTCTCGAGCGTGAACACCGCGCTTTGCGGACCGGCCACCGCCATGCAGCTATGGCCGGCGGCGTCGCCGTAGCGGTTGCCGGTCGGCCCGGTCGCGCCGGTCTCGGAGAGGCCCCAGTCGGTGGCGAAGCGCTGGCGCATCTGGCGCGCCAGCAATTGGGCATAGGGCTCGGAGGCCGAGCGAATTCCCTTCATCGCCTCATCGGGAATGTCCATCAATAGCCGCCTTGCGTCGCGGGTGTAGACCACGGCGCCGCCGAGGAAATAGGCGGACGCGCCGGGTACCGCGAGCAGCGCGGCGGAGATCAATCCGCCGGTTGAGGATTCCGCAACCGCGATCGTCTGTTTCCGCTCGATCAGTTTGCCGGCTATTTGCTCTGCAATCGTAACAAGCTCTTTCATGTCGTCTCAGCTCCGGCGCAGGATTCGTTTGAGTAACGGCTTTTTCTCCGGCTCCGCCTTGTCGGCGAGCGAATGGTAGACGACGCGAATCCAGTTCGTGCCGGCGAGCTCGGTCGGCGCCCAGTTCTTGTCGAGATCGGCAAACGGCTTGGCCGCGATCACGTCGTCTTCGCTTTTGCCGTCCTTGACCAGTTTTGCCATCCGGTCGCGTGCGGTGACCAGCATGGTGCGGTATTGCTGCAACGCTGCCTTGTCGGCGATCGGGCCGTGGCCCGGCACGATCCGGCTCTTGGCGTTGGTCAGCTTGAGATAGGCATCGGCCGCCGCGATCATGCCATTGATGTTGCCGCCATTGGCGAAGTCGATATTGGGATAGCGGCCGTTGGTGAAGGTGTCGCCGGTCGACAGCACATTGGCGGTCTTGAACCAGACATAGGTGTCGCCGTCGGTATGGGCTTTGCGGATGTGCTTGAGGTTGGCGACGCGGCCGGGAAGCCTGATCTTGGAGAAGACCTCATAGGTGTCCGTAGGCAGCGCGCCGGGGGCTGCCGGCGGCGTCTTGGCCCCGGTCAGGCCGTTGGTGGTGCCGGCCGCGAGCCTGCTCTTGACATTGACATGGGCGACGATCGTCGCGCCGTCCTTGGCGAAGGCCTCGTTCCCGCCGGTGTGGTCGCCGTGATAATGCGTGTTGATCAGATATTTGACCGGCAGGTTTGAGATCGTTGCAATGGCGGCCTTGATCTTGTCATGCAGCGGCGCGTACTGGCCGTCGACCATGATGATGCCGTCCTTTGCGACCGCGACGGTGATGTTTCCGCCCGCGCCCTCGAGCATGTAGACGTTGTCGCCGAGGTCGGTGGTCTTGATCTCGACCTTGGAGAAATCGATTGGCGGCGGGGCCGCGGGCGGCGTTTGCTGCTGCGCTACCGCAACCCCCGTGAACAGCACCGCGGTTGCGAGCGTCGCTAATCCCGTTCGAATCATGAAAAATCCCCCCGATAGCCCTATCCCGCTCGACACCCATGTTTCCTGGCACCCATGTTTTCCTAGCACAGGGTGGCAGCGTTTGCCGAGTTGCGGGCCTTGTGCGAGCCTGCTTGAATACGGCCCAAGAAACAAGAGAACCAAGAGACCAAGCGGCGCGGCTTACAAGATGCCGTGACTGCGCGTCTTTCGCGAGGAAACATCATGCGCGGGGAAACATCATGACGTCACCGATTGCGGGCGGCGTGGATTGCGACCTGCATCCCGCCGTTCCCCATCTGACCAGCCTGCTGCCGTATCTCAACGATTACTGGCGCGACCAGGTGACGACGCGCGGCATGACCGATCTGGTCTCGCAGTCCTATCCGACCAATTCGCCGATCTCCGCGCGGCCGGACTGGCGTCCGGCACAGGGCAAGCCGGGCTCCAGCCTTGCGGACATGCAGAAGCAGGCGCTCGATCCGTTTCGCGTGAATCATGCCATCTGCAATCCGCTCTACGGCGTGCAGATGGTGTTCTCTGAGGATATGCAGGACGCGTTTTGCCGCGCGGTGAACGACTGGCTGGTCAAGGAATGGCTCGACAAGGACGTGCGTCTGCGCGGCTCGATCGTGATTCCCACCCAGAGCGTCGAGAAGTCGGTCGCCGAGATCGAGCGCTGCGCCAAGGACAAGCGTTTCGTCCAGGTGCTGATGCTTGTGATGGGCGACATGCCCCTGGGCAAACGCGCCTACTGGCCGATCTATGCCGCCGCCGAGCGGCTGGGTTTGCCGATCGGCATCCATGCCGGCAGCAATTATCACAACCCGCCGACTTCGGTCGGTTGGGGCTCCTATCATGTCGAGGATTACGTCGCCCAGGCGCAGGCATTCCAGACCCAGATGACGAGCCTGATCGTCGAAGGCGTGTTCGCAAGGCATCCGAATTTGAAAATGGTGATGCTGGAAAGCGGCTTTACCTGGCTGCCGTCCTATCTGTGGCGGCTGCACAAATTCTGGCGCGGCGTGCGGATGGAAACGCCGTGGGTCGACCGCGCGCCGCTGGAAATTGTGCGCAGCAACATCCGTTTCTCGCTGCAGCCGGTGGACGCGCCGCCGGATTCGGCGACATTAAATCGGCTGTTTGACCATATGCAGTCGGACGAATTGCTCCTATTCTCAACGGATTATCCGCACTGGCAATTCGAGGGTGACGAGGTGCTGCCGGCGGGGATTTCGGAAGGTCTTGTCCGCAAGATCATGATCGATAATCCGCTTGCGACTTACGGCCGTCTAAAGGAATCGGTGTTCAAGGAGACGACGCCATGAATGTGCAGTTCCGCGCCGACCCGGCCGCGTCTGTCAGCGTCAAGACCGCAATCGCCGATTGCGACATCCATCCGGCGCGCGCAACGCCGACCGAACTCTACCCGTACCTCGCCAAGCGCTGGCACCAGCACCTCGAGACCTACGGCAAGCACGCCTATCAGGGCATGATGGAAGGCCCGCCCTATCCGAAGGCGCAGCCCAATGCCTCGCGCCGCGACGCCTGGCCGCCGGAAGGCGGGCCGCAGGGCTCGTCGCTGTCCTTCATGCAGAAGCAGCTTCTCGATCCCTACAACGTCGCGCTCGGCGTGCTCAATCCGCTCGCCACCGGACAGGGCCTGCGCAACCAGGATCTCGCCGGCGCGATCTGTTCGGCGATCAACGACTGGCAGATCGAAAAGTGGACCAGCAAGGATTCGCGCCTCAAGGGTTCGATCGTCGTCGCCAATGAGGACGGCCTTTCGGCCGCCGCCGAAATCCGCAAGCGGGCGGGCGACAGCAATTTCGTGCAGGTGCTGCTGCTCAGCCGCAACGTCGAGCCGCTCGGCCAGCGCCGCTATTGGCCGATCTACGAGGCGGCGCAGGAAGCCGGTCTTCCGGTCGGCGTGCATGCCTTCGGCTTCGGCGGCAACCCGATCACGGCTTCGGGCTGGCCGAGTTTTTACATCGAGGAAATGGTCGGTCATTCCCAGTGCCAGCAGACCGCGCTCGCAAGCCTCGTGCTCGAGGGCGTGTTCGAGCGCTACCCCAAACTCAAGATGGTGATGATCGAAGCCGGTTTCGGCTGGGCGCCGTCGCTGGGCTGGCGGCTTGACAAGAATTTCGACCGGCTGCGCAGCGAAGTGCCGCATCTCAAGCGCCGCCCGTCGGAATATATCCGCGACCATATCTGGTGGACCACGCAGCCGATGGAAGATCCGGAACGGCGCGATCATCTGTTCCAGGTGATCGAGTGGATCGGCTGGGACAAGCTGCTGTTTGCGACCGATTACCCGCATTGGGATTTTGACGAACCCTCGCGGGTGCTGCCGGCCGGCGTCAGCGACGCCAACCGTCAGGCGTTCTATATCGACAACGCGCGGAAGCTGTACGGTATCGCGTAAATGACCCGACACGTGATTGCCCCGGTGGACGAGTTGCCGCCGGGAACGCGAAAATTCCTCACCATCGACGATCGGCCGATCGCGATCTTCAACATCAAGGGCGAGTTTTTCGGCCTGTTGAATCGTTGTCCGCACCAGGGCGCGGCGCTGTGCGAAGGCCCGCTGATCGGGCTTGCGCAATCGTCCGACCCCGGCGAGATCGAATACACCAAACTGGGCGAGATCATCCGCTGCCCCTGGCACGGCTGGGAATTCGATATCCGCACCGGGCAATCCTACTGCGATCCCAAACGTTTTCGCGCGCGGGCTTATCCCGTCAATGTCGAGCCGGGTTCGAGCGTGGTGAAGGGGCCGTATATTGCTGAAACCATCGCCGTGTCGGTCGAGAGCGATTACGTGGTGGTGGATTTGTAGGATCGACTATTCCTGCATCGGCGTGCGGCGCTGCGCGAAAGCGGAAATGGCTCGGACATCGCCAACCGGCGCGAATGACCCCCGAAACGGACATGGCATGGCTTCTGGCAGATTTGGTTGCCAAAGTCGAAAATCGTAAACATGTCTTGCGGGCGACTGTGGGAGGCATGAAATGACGCAGCAAGCACAGTGGCAGGTCGCGGGCAGCGCGCCCGAGGTATACGAACGTGAGCTAGTACCGGCTGTGTTTGGGGTGTGGGCTCCGATACTCGTTGAACTCGCCCAACCCCGTCCAGGCGAGCGTGTTGTCGATGTCGCCTGCGGTACTGGTATTGTGGCACGGATCGCCGCAACGCGTGTCGGTCCAACCGGTGCTCTGGTTGGGGTTGACCTCAATCCCGGAATGTTGGACGTCGCTCGATCAATAGCGCCAACGGGATCGCTCCAGTGGCAAGAAGCCAGTGCTGACAAGCTGCCCTTCCCGGACGGCTCCTTCAACGTCGTGTATTGCCAATTGGGCCTGCAATTCTTCGCCGATCGGGCCGCAGCCCTGCGTGAAATGCTTAGAGTTAGTAGTGCCGAAGGCAAACTCACGCTGATGGTGTGGCGCAGCATACACGAAAGTCCCGGTTTTGCCATTCTGGCAGACGCATTGGAGCGACACATTGGTCAAGCGGCGGCAACTATCATGCGTGCGCCATTCGGATTGTCCGATGCCGACGAATTGGAAGCTCTGGTTCGTACCGCCGGTTTTCAGGACGTTACCATTCTATAGCGGAATGGGACGGTCCTGTTTTCTTCGGTCGGGCGATTTGTGTTGAGTTATCTTGCGGGTTCGCCGCTGGCTGGCCCGGTATCCAAGGCCGACGATGCGGCGCGTGAAGCCCTGATCGCTGACGTCGGGAAGGCCTTGGAAAAATACAATGGCAATACCGAGTTGGCGTTTCCCATAGCTGCCCATCTGCTGAGCGCGAGAGTGTAGGACATCGCGTTCGGTACAAGATTGCGGCTTCCGATATTGGCACTTTGAGACAGGCCGACTGGCCGTGACGATGTCCGCTCACCGGGGAAGACCGGAAGTAGTGAACGCCAAAACGACGCGGTTGATCCAAAGTGGAGAGTCGATATTTTCCGGCACTCCTCGTTAGGCCTCTGCAAGCTCGTCCCGTGCTGCTCGAACGAGAGGGGTGATTCGACCGGTGATAGGGAAATGAAGCGACGCGAGTTCATTACGGTCTGCGAGGCCAGAGCTATTTCACGGGCTATTTCAGCCACAGCTTGAGCGGAACGTCCTGTCGGCCAGGGCAGTTCATCGTGCCGGCATATGAGTCGGATAATTGTCCGCTGTAAGTACATTCGACGCCGGAAACCGACAGCGTCGCATTCAATCGGGACGATGAGGCCGATATCTGAAAGCGCAGTGCGCCGGTTTTCTCCTCCGGGCCGTCCTGGGTGCAGATGCCGACATGCTTCATCGTTAGCGGCCCCGAGTATTCCGCTGTCGAGCCGGGAGCTGTCTCCGTAACCGTCGCGGTCAACTCCCACTCCCCGAGATAACCGGAATATCCGAAGACCTGAAGCGGCTGCGCGGCCCCGGCCGGGGTGGCGAGGACACCCAGCGTGACCGGCAGAAACAGTGCTTTCATACGTGCTGCCCTGCGCTTCATCTTCCGCGCCTCAGCGCTTTTGCAGAAACGCTTGCGCGTCGGCAACTTCAGTGCGGGCCTTGTCGGCATTATCGGCGATCGCGACGACTTTGCCGTAATACTCTCTTGCCTTGGTGAGGTCGCCGGACTTTTCGGCGGCCACGGCCGCACCCGCATAGGCGCCCAGCCGATTGGGCTCCTTTTTCAGCGTCGCTTCGAATGCTGCGAGTGCTTCCTTGGCCATGCCACGCTCAAGCAGCATGGAGCCGTAGAGTTCGCGCGCCGGTTTCGGCACGCCCGGGGTCACCGGATGCTTTTCGGTCTTGTCCTCGGCATCGGCGGCCGCGCTCATCGCAGCCAGCGCTTCATCCTGCTTGCCTTCGGCATAGAGAGCCCAGGCGGTCGCGACCTGCCGCTCGATATCGACTTGCTCTGACCAATAGGCATCCTTCGCGTCACGCAGCTTGTCGCGTAACTCGGTGAGCTTGGCGATGTCGGCCTTGGCTGCTTCCGGATTGCCCGAGCGGGCCGCTCCGAGCGCGCGTGCGCTATAAGTGATCGCCTGCACCTGAGCCAGCGGGCTTGGACGAACCTGAAGGTTCGCGGCCGCCTTCCAGTCGCCGCGCTCCACCACATAGCGTGCCGGCGAGATGGCCAGTGCATAGGGTCCAGCCAGGTAGGTCTCGGTTAAACCGGTGACCTCAGCCATTTCGTTGATAAGTGCCTTCGCTTTCTCGTCCTGCCCGAGCTGCAGATAGGCATAGACCTCGTAGTCCATGGCATGCAGCTGCTCGGCGAAATCCCCGGCGTCCTTGGCGACACGCGCGGACTTCGGTATTGGATGCGATCAACTCGGTCCAGTAGCCGACGCGCGTGAAAATGTGTGACGGCATGTGCTGGGCGTGTGCTGCGGCCGGCGCGATCTTGGCATAACGCCGCGCGGCGTTGAGGCCTTTCTCGGCGATCGGCGGATAGTCGTAGAGATGGATCAGGTAATGCGACACGCCGGGATGTTGCGGTTGACGTTCTGCAATCGGCTCCAGGATCGCCGCACCCTTGAGTTGGTTGGCGTAGGTCTTGTCGGCCGGCGACGCCGAGGTGTTGAGCGCGAGGGCATAGTGGATCTGCGCTTCGTCATCGTTGGGATAGCGCTGCGCCAGTTGTTCCATCGCCTTGGCATAGGCCAGAAGGCGGGTGCGGTGATCGACATTCTCATAGTCTGCATACATCGTGCCGAGCGCGTCGATATAATCGCGCTCCCGCTGGGTCTTGGCGCCGACGGTCTTGCCCTTCGCGATCACGGACGCGCCTTCGGCAAGATTCTTCGCGGGCGGCGTGAGCGTGTGGATTCCACAGCAGGCTTAGCGCGATGCCCCAATAGGCAATGCCGCATTCGGGATCGGCCTTCAGCGCATCTTCGAAAACCTTTTGCGAGGCGCGATACCAGAACGAGTGCTGATACAGCATCGCCTGGTTAAAAAGCTTCTGCGCCTCCGGCTTGCACGATGTTTCGAAATTCACAATGCCGAGCTTGTCGTCCGACTGCCCCGATGCGGGTTGCGCGAACGAAAATCCTGCCGCTGCTATGGCGGCAATCGCGAACGATGTGTTCTTCATGATTAAGCTCCAAGGCAACTTTGGAATTAAGGTAACTTTGGAATTAAGACGGCTTTGAAATTACGGCAGCTTTGAAATTAAGGCAGCTTTGAAAATTCCACAGAGCGTGCGTGTAGATTATGCCGATTTCATAAGCGCGAGCCATGCTTTTCTATTGGGCAATGCGAAGGCATGTCAGCGTTGCTTACGCTTATGAGCGTAACGGTTCGTTTGCTTATGTTCGAATATGTCTGCTCCTGAGCACGAATGCCATAGTGCCCGCGGCGAAGTCTGCCTCGCCGCAATAAAGCAGATGTCGTTTGCGATCGCGTCGAAGTCCAAGGGGTAAAACGGAGATGCCGCACTAACCGAAATAATTCCGGGCCCAAAGTGGATATTCTCCCGTGATCCTGGAAATGCCTGGACAATCAGGCCCAATCCGTAAGCGCTTGCCCAGATCAAAAAAATCTTTTTCACTACCACCGTTGGTGTCATTAATAAGTTCGCCCGAGGCCCGCACCGAGTGGATCGGAATACGGCTGAATACTTGACGACAAAGTAATTTCCGGTTCGCGCCAATTGTTGCGCGTATGGGCAGCAGGATCGTGAATTGACGGGAGTATGTTGGATGTCACATCTTATTGGAAAACACGTCATCATCGTTGGTGCAGGTATCGGCGGGCTCGCCGCTGCCAAGGCACTTTCTGCGCATTTCGATCAGGTTACCGTGCTGGAGCGCGACCCTTTGCCGTTGGACGCTACCCCGCGCCAGGGCACGCCTCAGGCCCGACACCTTCATGCGCTGCTCGCAGGCGGGCTGGTCGCGCTTAACGATCTCTTGCCGGGAATTGAGGCGGAGCTAGAGCGGGCGGGTGCGGTAAGATTGACGCCCCAAAGTTTACGCTTGGATCGACCGGGTTTCGATCCCTATCCGCAACGCGATCTCGGACTGAGTTGGTTGTCCATCTCGCGCCCAATGCTTGAATTTATTACGCGACAGGCTGTTGGACGACAGAGAAATATTGAGCTGCTCGGAGGTTGCCGCGTAACGGAATTTCTTGCTTCGTCTGACGGCCACGCGGTGTCGGGCGTTCGCTTCGAAACATCTGGCGGCAGGGTCGAGGCTCTGACAGCCGACCTTGTGGTGGATGCCTCAGGTCGCGGCAGGATGACGCTGGATACACTCGAAAGCATGGGCTTTCCGAAAACCGAGGAGACCGAGATCGGCATCGACATGGCCTATTCTACGGCCATGTTCGAGCAGCCGCTCGACGGTCCCTCTAGCTGGAAAGGCGTGATCATTCTGCCTTCGGCTCCTCGCGATAATCGCGGTGGATTTCTCTCCCCGATCGAGAACAACCGATGGATCGTCAGCGTTGGCGCCAATCACGGCGACGCGCCGCCTGCTGATATCGAGGGCTTTCTCGAATTCGCCAAGTCATTCCGAACAGCGACGATTTACGATGCGATAAAGAATGCAAAGCCCGTCGGCCCAATCAATCGTTTCCTGCTGCCCAGCAGTGTGCGCCGGCACTTCGAGAAGCTCGAGCGCTTCCCACGCGGCTTGCTCCCTATCGGTGACGCGATCTGTCGTTTCAACCCGGTATTCGGGCAGGGGATGAGCGTTGCCGCCCAGGAAGCGGTCATTCTCGGCCGCCTTCTAAAAGCAAGAGCCGCGGACGCAGATCCGCTCGATGGGCTGGCAGCCGTTTTCTTCGCCGAGATACAGGGCGTGCTCGAAGCCCCATGGGGAGTCGCGACAAGCGACTTCATCTATCCCAAGACGCGAGGAGAACGTCCGGCCAATTTCGAGCAGAGAATGCAGTTCAATTTCGGGCTCGTTCGTCTGGGTGCGGAGGATCCCTCGGTTCAAAAGCTCCTGATTGAGGTCAGCCATTTGCTCAAGCCGAACAGCGCCCTGCGCTCTCCGGAAACTTCAAAGCGCGTGGCCAGGCTCATGGCAACGCCGGCATGACCGCTACACGCGTCAAAACAAGAACTTGGAGCTTCTGTTCTGATTCAACCAGAACCAATCATGCGCTAGAGATCGCCAAGGAAACGAAGCAATAGCTCGTTGACGGTGGCGGCGCGCTCTCTCTGGATCCGATGTCCGGCGCCTTCAGGGATATGGCAACCGCGCAATCCCGGCAGTGTCAAGACAAACTCTTTCGCCGTTGCAACTCGGCTATGGAAGCTAATGATCTTTTTTGCGTCTACTTTCTTCGCTGCTTGTTCCAGGGCAATGAGATTTGCGACCCACTGCGCTGCGATTTCATCGCCATCGACTAAAGTGATGCCATTTTTTCGGGTCAAGTCATCGACCATCTGCTTGTCGATAACACTGATCAGGACTTTGTATCGACAGATGATGCCTTTGTCAGCGGCAGCATGGAAGGACAGTATATGAGCGCGACGACCATAAACAGCTGGATCATCCATCGACTGAACAAGAAGCTCGCCTTCTTTGTCTCGATGGCGAATGTCGATATGTCTAGGCGTCGCTGTTAGAAACAGACGCTTGCTGATGCGGATGTTGTCATTCGATAGCGCATAGCTGAAAGATGTCCCAGTGCGTCCAGTTGTCTTGTGCGCTTCGTCGAAAACTGCGAAGTCGAATGGCGGGTGGTCTTTAGATCCTGCTCCAACCACCGGCGACGAATGGTAGGTGGAGAAGATGACTTTCACATCATCAGTTGGTCGGCTGAGAAATGCTCGAACCACCGCTGGATCGGTATCCACGCGAAACCCAACATCACTTTTGTCGATGTTGATTTCATCGTTTCTGAGATCCACTGTCTGGTCGGAACAGACGCAGAGGTAGCTGAATCGCGATTCCCAGCTCGTATGTTCGCTCCATTCTTTCAGCGTTTGTTGCAACAGTGTTAGCGATGGAACGAGCACCAGCACCGTTTTGGGATGCGCTTGTTCCGCCGCCCATAGAGCGACGAACGTCTTGCCAGTTCCGCACGCCATCACAGCGGTAGCGCGGTCATCAGATGCAAACGCTTTTGCGATGTCCGCGAGTGCTTGGAGTTGATAGTTGGGATCAGGCGTCGCCCTTACAATCGGAAGCGGTTTCTCTTTCAGCCAGCACTCAATCTGCTTTAGAGCACCCGCAGAGAGATTGTGGAAAACTTCTCCGCTGTACCAACGGGTTCGAACAAGAGCAACGTCGGAAAGAGAAGAGGCGTTGGTGAAAATGACACGATCAGAAAACGCTTCGGTAATACCGAGGAACGGAGCAACTTCCGCAAATGTCAGATGCGACTTGTGGCGATATTTAACCTGATAGGCCACATGCGTTCCGTCATGTGTCTCATAGATACCGTCGATGCCCGTTCCATCGTCGGGCAGTTTGTACCGCTCGCGCAAGTTCCAGCGGAATCTTGCCCACGACCCAGTGACGGACTCGTTGCGTGATTGACTGCGTAGCGAGGAACGCCTCGATGAAAATCTCAAAGATGTCGCCGCGATCTTTCTCCTCAACGACACTATTGACCCGTGTTTCTAGCTCGCCGAACGATTGGAGATTATCAAATATGCCTTGCTGAATCCAGTGGGCGGCTCTGTAGTGAAGACAGTTCATTATGACTTTAGTCGCTTCGAACCAGTGCCTGTTGCCGTTTAGAGTTCCAATGATGTTGCAGGTAGCTGTGTGGTATCCGTTCTCCAACACAAGGTCACGATAATTTATCTCATCAGCGGTTGTCCAACTTATCTTGGTGAGGACATTCGTTCACGCAGCTTCTTCCTCTCGGGCGCGGATCTACTGTCCTTTTCCAGCCTTTTCGGTTCTGTTGAATAAATTTCCGTGGCTGTAACCGTATGATTCTGAAGGTTGTTTTGACACACTGGCAACAATACACACCTTCTGTCCCCTCATTTTGACGCTGAGAAGCACAAAAACCCGCCAGGTTGACGGGGTTCGGCACACAATCGGATTAGAGGCAGGTCAGAGCAGTTGATTCATGATGGCAGCGGAGACCGAGTCGGCCTGTTGGCTGGTCAGGTTGACGTAGACCGCTGTCGAAGAGATGGAGCCGTGCCCGAGCTTCTGCTGGATGGCAAACGCCGATGCTCCCTTCTGAGCCAAAAGCGTACCAAGCGTGTGCTTGATGACATGCGGGTGCCGCCGCAAAATTGAAAAGCAGGGCATCAAAGCCATCCTCCAACCTTGGCGACTGAATAGCGTGTCTTCCATCACGCTCTGGAAAGACGCCGACCCAGATGTTCCATTTCGAAGGAAGCTAAGGCCGAGTACGCGAAGCTGAAGTAAGTCCGCCGCTCGGAATTGTGATGCCGGTGTGAGCGAAACCTGATTGCGCCTTCCATCAGAAACCCCGTCGTTGAGCGAACTGCAACATTCTCTTCACATGCCTTTAATGGTCCACTTGATGAGATATTGCAGGTTGCTCATAGCGAAGATTTTTCAGTCTTGCGGTAGGTAGCGCAAAGCAGTCTCCTCTGGGCGGAAGGGATTGCAAGTACAGCATCCTATCGTAATAAGGGGGGCTCCTCTGGCCAAGGTGGGAGTCCCTTTAGCAAGCAATCGTTCAGATACTTGCTAACACGATTAGGGGAGTCCATCCGCTCCAAGTTTGTCGTCATCGCTGCGAAAAGACCGCCGATTTCTGGCATTCCCGTTATACACCTACGGGACTAATTGTCCGTGAATTCATTCCCGCCTCAGCCCCAAACGGGATTCCAACCTGATTTTCCCTGAAAAACACCCAAGTCAGTGAGCCTTTCTGGTCAGCCTGGGGGACACCTCTGGGACTCAATGGGGAGCTTTAGGACGCGTTCTGGAGCCAGGGTTTAGCCTAGACTTTCTGCTCACTCTTTCTTCCACTGGAAATTTGATTTTATCTACTTCCCCTACGATTCCTTTAACATTTTAATATCTACTGGGATAATTCTTTCCCCTCTCACTGATAACCAGAGTAGGTGGATTCGTCTTACTATATAGAGTGGCCCGATGTAAAAATCACTTGGTCAATGCGCAGGCAGGAGGGGTCGTTGCGTCCGAACACCGATGGCATTCTTGAATCCTCATTGTACGTGAACGATGTGTCCCGGTCAGTGCGCTTATTAGAGAAAACTTCGGGTTCCGTGTCATCAGTGAGTCGGCGAACGCGGGTGCGCGATGCAAGCAGGTACACGCCAGGTGCTTCTGCGTTCAAGAAGGGAGCTTCGAGAGCGATCGAATCGCCTCACGACGGAGACGGCGAATTACATGTCGCGTTCGCTATCCCATTGCGGAATTGGCCAACTGGGAGTCGTGGCTCCGAACGACGGGAATCGCGGTGGAAGAGAAGCGGACGTGGGAATTGGGAGGCACGGAGCCTCTACTTCGAGACCCGGACCGCTATTCTGGGTCGAACTCGCCACACCGGGCATATGGTGGTTGTTAACAAGAGATGCCGGTAAGCGACGATGTAGGCCAATGGTTCAGGGCGTGCCAGAGTCAAACCGAGTAAACAACCAACAGCATGGGTTATTCCCGGATGTGGACCGCAGAGAACCGACGCGTTTTGGTCGGACCCTTCTATTTTATTCAAGTGTACCTGCGGCAAGCGGGAGGGGTTTGTTGGTGAACACAGCAAAAACATGTCCTCTTCAGGTGTAGCCGAATGCTCTTCAGGGAAATTGGTGTCTGCGTTGTGCAGAACCTGTAGTCTGCGGACCACCCGAAGGCATGAGTTCCGACCCTGTATGTTCAACGACGTAGGATGACCCGGAAGAAACCCCTTTTGGACTACCCCTGTTTTCCGTGCTTTATCGTCACACGAAAAGTCCCTTGGCTGTTCCCGCCTTTGGTGCTAGCGTGCGTTTGAATACAAATGGAGGTTTCCATGCAAAGACGGGTATTCGCGGGTCCCTTCATTGTCGCTCTCCTCATCGTGGCCGGTGGCGGAGCGCAAAGCCCCTCAGGACAGGAAAAGCCGGTGTGGACGATGGAATTCATTCAAGTGAAGCCCGGAATGTTTGGGTTCACGCTAGGCTATTTGGACGACAACTGGATGCGGGTACGGCAGGAAGCCAATCGTCAGGGTGCCGTGCTGAGCTATCACCGCATCGCGGAACAAGGCAGCCGGGAGAGCGACCGGAACATCGTCTTGCTGACAGAATTTAAGAATTCAGCCGCATATGACACACGTGAGCAACTATTCGACTGGATCCGCAAGCAGTTGCCAAACAATGCCTCACGTGCGTTAAGGCCCCCCAAGCAAGAGGACCTCTATGAAACCCTGAGCACAAAGGTATTTCAGGACTTTTCGGATACGGACAAGACGCGGTTCCGACTTCTTGCCAAGGATTAGCGTGTGTCGCAATTTTTGACGAGTTGGTTTCCAGATTAGCCTCTGGGCATCAAGCACGAGGTTCATTGTGTCTCACTGATTAGTTGGCAGCCTGCGAATGGCTTGCTTCCACGCCGGGCGCGCTGGCGCTTTCCCCTTCTTCCAGATTCGTTGACCAAGCGACAAACACTTGCTCTTGAAATTCTGTAAGCACTAGCGCCTCTTTGGCCCTCTTCTTTGGTTCCTTTCCGTCCATTGCTTGCCTTTCCAAACGTGACAGGGTGTTTCGGGTTCATATCGTCCGACTGCGCCACCGCCCGGAAGCGAAATTGTCGTGCGAGTTCCCCAACGCCATTTCCTAGCGGTCGCTCTTTCGCGCACGAATCCTGACTTTCGCGGTAACTTAGAACTAACATCCTTATAATTATGCACTGAGACGTGAAAAACGCCCCGTCCAACCGTGACGTGACGCAGTGGCACCGTTGCAGTCAAATCGTGACGCCCGGAAGCCGCCGAAACAGTTCAGTGTACGTCCTAACTCGGGCGATCAGGGGCAGTATAGGGGCGATCAAGGGGACAACGCGCCATTTGGAATTCCGGGCATGGTTGGACCGCGGTGGGCGAGGTCAAGCCGGGTACCCGGTCGGAGCCGGAGGGCAGGCTCAGAGTGGGGGGCTCACGGACATTCCGATCTGGGTAGGCAAAACGTTACAAAATGAGAGTGCCGCCCATGTCTGAGCGGCTCGTAAGCTCTTTAGATTTGCAGAGAGATTTTCAAAAAAGGTTACAAAGCGGTCGGATTGCCCTACGCCGAAAGCTGACATCAGCGCCTCACGACAAGCGGAGTCGGCCTGCCGATCGCTGACGTGGGTATAAATCAAAGTGTTCGAGATGTTCTTGTGACCGGCCTTCCGCTGGATTGCGTCCGGCAGTGTCGCCGTGTTGTTCGCCATGATAGAACAAATCGAGTGACGTAAGAGCATGAGGGTGCGCCAGTTCTTCGGGAATCCCTGCAATCGCCGCATACTTCCAGAACAGCCGCAGCAGTTGCATCCGGGTCATCGCGCCGCCCTTCTGGGACAGAAACAGGACCTTTGAGCCGTCCTCCACGCGCTCCTTCAACCACGCACGCAGCGCAACGAACTCATCGAGCGTGGTACGCCTCTGTGGGCGTCGAGGGTTTGAACGCCGGAGACAGAGCCCTTGGTCCGCTCGATTCGAATCGTACCGTCAGTCAAGTTGATGTCGGCGAGTTTCAGATTCCGCACCTCATGGCTCCGCAAGGCATGGCGAAACGTCACGAGAAAGAGGCACCAGTCTCTCGTTGAGTTTTCACGGGCAGCTTCCCAAAGCGCCAGCACCTGCTTCGCGTTGAGGTATTTCATGATTTCTCCTTCTGGCGAGCCCGGCGTTGATGTAGATGCGAATCAGCTGGGCGCTGTTGATGCCTTTTTTCCCGGAAACTCTTGCTAGTTTCTTGATTTGTTCATCAGTGAGAAAAATCGTCGTGCGCTTCATGTCATTCGTCTACAGTAAGTGTATACGTTGTCAAGGGAATAATGAACGCCGCAAGCAAGACCATCCCGCAACGACGGGCAAACATCCAAGACCCATGTAATGGCACAAGCAATCATGACCCTCGGTTTGTTGGGAGAGTGAGCGCGAAGGTCGAAGAGTCCTTATTCCTCAGGCAAAAACTTTTTGAAAACATTTAAGGTCCCCTTTTGGAAGTCAGCGAAGACCGGTCGTACCCGCCCCCGGCGTCGATTTCCTTGCGTGGATGTGAACGTGACACCGAACATCTTTTTTCAGCGCGTGACGTAACAATTTGATAGGCGTGGCCTTTCGAGGAATCCATCATCCGGCAGCTTGCTATTGTAACTTCGCGTATTCGGCTTTCGCAGCGACGAGAATGGGAATGTCAGGGTCGGCGTCTTTCCAAAGCGTGAGGAAATCCTGATAGGCCACCTTGGCTTTAGCGGTTTCGCCTTGCATGGCATAGGCACGGCCGATTTGGAGATGGGCAAGTGCGCCGAAATGTAACTCGTGGACAATCCCGCGATGGTCCAGGACTTTCTGGAACTCGGCTGCGGCCTCCGTGCCTTGATGCGCAGCCATATAAGCCTCGCCGCGGACGTAGGGTACATAGAGGGGATAATCACCGATACCCAACTCAGTGGGCGCGGCAACCTGGAGCAGTTCGATGGCCTTGGATGGATCATTGCGGCTGAGTGCAGCGCGTGCGTGAATTGTCGGCACACAGGTGAACCGAACCACCGTCGCCTCCGGGAAGCGTTTGGACAAATCATCCGCCAACGTCTGCGCACGAGCAGCATCTCCCGTTGCGGCTAGTGCCAGTGCTGCAGCGCATTGCACGTTGCGTTCTCTCGAAAGGGCGAGTGCCGCTGTGGCCTGTTGCCGAGCTTCGGCCGCATTCCCTAAATCCGCTTCACGCCAAGCCGCGCCAGCTTTGTAGAGGGCCGCCCCCTCTTTATTACCGGCCCGCTCCGCAAAAGCCACGCCGCGGCCAAAAAACTCGCGGGACTTCTTGATTCGCCCGGAATAAGCCGCCGTCCAAGCTTCGGTATTCTGCATCCATTCATCCTCCGGCTGCTTGCCTGCCGCCCAGTCCACCTGCTCCTTCATGGCGGCTGAATCGTTCTGTAAGAAGGCAACGTGGTACTCCGCGAAATGTAGTTCAGGAGAATCAAAGTCTTTTGCCTGGGCCTCGGTGACCGTGGCCCTCGCCTCTTCAAATCGATTCAGAAAGTTATAGGCGTATACGAGAGCCTGATAACTTAGACCGTTCGCTTCGAGGCGGTGGCGCTCGCGAAGTTGCTCCAGGGCTCTGTCATGTTGCCCGAGTCGCGAGTAGATACCAGCCAGATTGCCGTGGGGCCAAGAATCTCGGGGATAGACCTGCGTCCAAAACTCATAGACTGCGCGCGCTTTTTCCAGGTCGCCGGTGACATTGTCGTGGTAGTGAGACTCAATATAGAACTTTTCCCGCTCGCTCACCCGCTCACGCAGCTCGTAGGCTTTTCTTGTATTCTCAGCGGGCAGGCTGGTCACTAGATAAAACGTATAGCTCTGCCCAAGTGAGGCATAGGCCATCGCGAAATTCGGGTCCATGCGGATGGCCCTCTGGAATAAGGGTATCGCTGCGGAAGCGTTCCCTCCACTCAGAGACTTCCGCCCGAGGCTGTATGCTTGGAGTGCTTCGAGCGACGAAGTGGTAGCAAGCTCGAGAGGCGTATCGAACGTCTGCACTGTGCTTAGCGATTCACCCAACTTCTTGCGAAGTTCCGTGGCAGCCTTCCTCAAAGCAGCAAATACATCGCTCTTGTCGTTTGCCTCAGCCTCCGTGCTCGTTAGCGATTCTCCGTTTGCACAGCTTACCGCCCTAAGAATCAGACTGTAGTGCGTGCCAATCTGCGCTATTGCTCCTTCGATCGTCGCGGCGCTTCCTAGGCGTAAGCAAATTTCCCGCGAAATCTGCGGTGTAAGCTTTGTATCGGCTGGCTGCTCCATCAGAGGCAAGGTCTGCTGAATACGCTGGTCTGAGATGAGGCTTAAGAAGGGCGATTGTTCAAGTAAAACAATAAGTCCTTGCCGTAACGTGTCGTCAAAC
The DNA here is from genome assembly GCA_963847015.1 of uncultured Alphaproteobacteria bacterium. Taxonomy (GTDB): domain Bacteria; phylum Pseudomonadota; class Alphaproteobacteria; order Rhizobiales; family Xanthobacteraceae; genus Bradyrhizobium. The sequence continues at coordinate 146,480 of CAWJYI010000020.1, forward strand.
ACTCCATCGCCCGTTGGGTTTGTGAAATCGGCAATCAATATAGTGTCTTTATCAGTTAACGCATGTGCTATGGGAATGTGGAAAGACCGCCGGTAGGCGGCCAACCCCAAACCTGCAACTGCCAATACAACGAGAGCAATTCCCGAGAGGGTGGCAATTCTGTGGCGAGCCAGAAAATCAACGGCGAATCTGCGATCGAAGAACCCCATGGTTCCGGAGGTGGATTTTTCGCTTGGGAAACCGCCCCCGCTGACTCAACTGGTGAACCTACCGGGCTTGGCGCGTCAGTTTGCCTATTCAGCGGAACAAGAAGTCGATAGCCTCGCTTCGCCAACGTCTCGATGAAACGCGGGTTTTCTGCAGTGTCGCCAAGCGCATCGCGCAACCGCTTCACGGCGGCGTTCAAGCCATGGTCGAAGTCTACGAAGGTATCCGCGGGCCAGAGCCTGGCGCGCAACTCCTCCCGCGTGACTATTTCGCCCGGCTTTTCCAGGAGGGCAAGAAGTACATGGAACGGCTGGTCTTGCAGCTTGAGGTGAACTCCGTTTTTTCGAAGCTCGCCTGTGTGAGGATCCACTTCAAACGTTCCGAAGCGGATGACTTGTTTAGCTTCGGTTTGCGGCACTTTGGGTGCCTCTTAAAATCAACAATACACCGCGTAACAGAAACCGCAACAAGAAAATCGCCAAGAGCGGTGCATGGGACTCGTCACAAATCCCGCGAACCCACTGATACCACTTGCCTTGCCGCGTACCTCGAGGTGCGTTTCGTTTCACCCGCAGAGCATTGAGGTACCTGGATACCTCCTCCATCTTTCGCCGTGGAGGAGGTGCTCCGATGAAACTCTCAAAAACATTTCCAGTAATAGGCCTGGGAATTGCGCTGATGTTTCCTGCGGTCGCGACCGCCCATCCAATGCCGCCGCATCAAAGTTTGCTGCGGGTATCTTTGTATGACGATGTGGGTATCGACAGCTCTACGCTTCAGGAGGCTGAGCGCGAAGCGAGCCGGGTCTTTCGTCAAAGCAATATCGAAGTATTGTGGCTTCACTGCCCACAAGTTGTAGCTGAACAAAACTTCCTGGTGCATTGTTCCGAAGCCACCTTCCCGACACATTTACACCTTCGAATCCTTCAGCGATCCCACGCACAGAAAGCGTCCGTCATGGGCATTTCATTTCTCTCGGAAGGTGGCTATGGCTGCTACGCCGACGTCTTCTATGGTCCAATGCTGAAACTGCAGCTGGAAACCAGCACGCGCGTCGCGCTCATCTTGGGACATGCAATGGCTCATGAACTGGGACATTTATTGCTCGGGACCAACTCTCACTCCCGCGACGGGTTGATGGCGGCGCGGTGGAATCGTGATGACCTGGCACGGGCGGCAAGAGGCGACCTGCTGTTCGGACCGGAAGAGTCCCGACGGATGAAAAGTCAGTTCAAGCGAGACGATATGACAGTTGAAATGACTCGAATGGAGTGAGCCGCGAGATGTAGGACCGAGTAGAGGCCGAAATAGAGTTTAATGGGCTGCACAGGGCTGACGACAATAGGATTACTTCTGCGATAGGGTCTCAATGTCTAGCTTAGCCGACTTGCAAACGCTTTTCGCGCAATTCAGACAGCTATTGCAGCTTCGCGTATTCGTCTTTCGCTGCGAGGGGACGGAACGTCCGGGTCAACATCTTTCTCAGAGTATTACGAAATCCTTATAGGCTGCCCATGGCTTCGGCGGTGTTCGCCTTGCATGGGAAGCAGGTGAGTTTTTACGGCGCTTCAAAGTCGAAAGCGTAGATTTCGTTCAGGCTGACATTGCGAAGGATGAGCGGATTGCCGTCGGGGGCAACAAGCTTGCCCAGTCCATCGCAACTAGGGTGTCTATTCCAGAAAGGTTTGCCAGCTGCTTAACCTATGCGAGTCCGCGATGCGAATGCTGTAGATAGGCCTGTGAGTTTGTTCCCAAAATATACCGACTTCCCATCCCTTGACCATTGCGGGCACCCATACTCCGAGTTCCGGGAGGTCGGACGGTAATTCCGACCATTTCCCAGATGTGGTTTCGTAAATCATCAGAGCATCACCAATCCTGGTCATTGCCACGATCTGCTTGCCATCGGGGACCATCGCGGCGACCACAGTCCTTCTGATCCAGGGATGGTGGACACTTCCTGTGTGCTTCAAATCCATCAGGTAAATAAGCATTGGACAAGCGGTGATGTCCACAATGTAATTACGTAGCGACCATCAAAAATCATGTGTGTTCCATCTGGTGACCAATGTGCGTCGAGTTCCGAGCAGTTGTCTTGGGTAAGCTGGCGAGCGATTCTCCACCTGTGGCCGGAATTACAAAAGTTTTCCACGTTCTTGCCGAGATATACGCGCTGAGAAGGCGATCTCCTTTCCATCGGGCGACCAGTAGGGATTCAAGGTGCGCATCGGAGGCCAAGTGAGTTGCTGGCGCTCACTGCCATCTGGCCTGCTACGCCAAAGAGTTCTTCAGGAATGTGTAACGTAAGCTATCGATTCGCCGTCGTTGGAGGGAATACAGCAGTTGGCAGAAAGTCCTTGAAGAAAGGTCTGAAATTGTCCAGATTTTGAGATCGTAACGTTGAAGTTCTCCGCGAACCTCAACGCCACGGGTGAAGATCTTTTTCCTGTCCGAACTGATAGCAAGTGAACCGTAGTCTTACCGAACCAGCAGTTAGTTGGATCGGGACGCGATTTCTCAGCCCGGGAAAAATCTTTGTTCGCGTAGAGCCCAGATGTCCCCTCTTCCATCTCGACTGGCCAAGAAAAGAAAATACTTGCCATCGGCAGTCCACCTTCCATGGCCCTCAGAAGTCCTTGTATTTCCAGTGCGGAGTGATCTCACGCGGTTCTCCTCCTGTTATCGGGACTTCGAACCAGTAGAAAATGCATCATTTTTCGCGTCACTTACCAGAAAGCGCACCAACTTTCCGTCCGGCGACCAGACTGGCAGAAGCACATTGCCCTTGGCGGTGGCAAGCTTCCGAGGCTCGGCTACCATCGATATGCGCGATGAAGATGTCGGATTGACTGCTGAAGGCAAGTCATCTGCCCGTCCGGTGAAACACACTTCGCTCCACCGCACCCAGTTTCAGTGCACGATTCGTCAATTCGACGGGGTGAGGAACCGTCACCGGAACAATCCACAAAGAGCAGTCGACTAAAGCTCGTATAGACGTTAACGAGTAGTCTGTCGCGATCAGGAGATATGTCCGTTATCAGTGCAGCAAAGGATGACGGTTCCAGCAAAGGTGTGGATACGATCATGCGGGTCGCCACCGGTATACGGGGATGTACTTGATCTGGTAGCGCCCATCGACATTGCCTCCTCCTGTGAAATACACGCTGAGAACCGTCTGTAACGAGGCAACACTTCCACTTTCCGTCGTTCGTCAGCTGCAGTGGACTTCAGCACTCGTGGTGAGCGGCGGAAAAATCAAACGCCGGATTCCGAAAGCCGCACCATGCACAGAAGAGCGATCCTACCGCCAGTCGCCGCTATGCGCCAGTGTTTCTGAGTTCGGAACGCATCGCAACCTGAGCCGGTGCTAAAGGCTTGAGGGACTGCTTCTGCAAAGTCACCGCGAGTGGTCCGAAACCCTCCGTGGGAAGAGGCTGTGACCGCAATGCTTTTTTCAGCGGGTTCATTTATCGGCGCGATGAATCGATATCCCCTCCTCGGCAAAGTTTCGACAAAACGTGGATTTTCCGCCAAATCACCCAGCGCCTCGCGAATCTTGTTCACTGCCGCATTCAGGTTGTGGTCGATATCGACAAACGTGTCTGGCCACAGACGCTTCTGTAGCTCTTCCCGCGTTACTACCTCGCCGGGACGTTCCAGCAGGATTTCTAGAACTTGGAATGGCTGGCCGGTGAGTTTCAGTTTCAGCCCGGATTTGCGCAATTCACCTGAGTTGAGGTCAGCTTCGAAGACGCCGAATCGGAGTACCCGAGGGGAATGAAGGGGCTGTACCACGGAAGTTCGCCTCGTGTAGCGGAAGTCTAGCACTAATCCCTGCGTGTGGAGTGTGCTGGCCGTCATTCCTGCCAGTGACCTCCACCCGCAGTCCTCTGAATCCACAAGTATTACCTCCTGACTTTCTTACGACCCACCGCTGACCTCCCATGCATTGAGGTAGCTGCGCCGAAGGCCCAACGTCGCCCCAACCACGGAATTCGTGGAGGAGGGCGGCATGAGAGCCAATACAAAAGTTGGAAGAAACGCAGACGGAAGCAAGCCCATCCCAAGCAGCCTCTTAAGCGGGAATGGTGCGCAAAGTAATTGGATTCGGGCTGGCAGGTTGGTCTTGAGCTTGCTCCTCTT
>CAWJYI010000021.1:0-52500 GCA_963847015.1 uncultured Alphaproteobacteria bacterium
AAGAAGCGATAGGGTCCCTGCGGAAACGATGGATTGGTCAGCGGCATCGAATAGGCGGTTCGCCTGACATCGTCGATCTTCATCATCCGCCCCTGTGTCATTGAGGTGCATGAGTATGGAACGGCGGAGGGCAACAGGCGAGACCGTAAAATCGGCAGTGGCAGTCAAAATGGCGTCATAATTGCGGGGGATGTGGGGCGACGCCCTCCCCTCATTTGACGCCTCATATGACTCCGCCGAGATAGAGCCGCTTGACGATGTCGTTCGCTTTCAGCTCATCGACCGAACGGGCCGCCACCGCGATCTCGCCATGGACGATGATGTAGCCGCGGTCGGCGATCCGGATCGCCTGGTTGAAATTCTGCTCCGCCATCAGCACCGTCAGGCCGATGCGTTGCTTGAGTTCGCCGATCTTGGAGATGGTCTGCGACACCAGCAATGGCGACAACCCCACCGAAGGCTCGTCGATCAGCAACAGGCGCGGCGACGACATCAGCGCGCGCGCGATGGCGAGCATCTGCTGTTGCCCGCCGGACATGGTGCCGGCGAGCTGGCTCCGCCTTTCCTTGAGCACGGGAAACGTGTCGAAGGCGAGTGCGAGATTACGATCGATGGCGCTGCGGGCAGCCGGCCGGAACGCGCCGAGCATCAGGTTTTCCACCACCGTGAGCTTTGGAAACAGCCGCCGCCCCTCAGGCACCAGCGCCACGCCGAGATCGACGATGGCTTCCGCCGAGAGCTTGGTGAGATCGTGCGCCTCGCCGTCGATCGTCAGCGATATGCGGCCGCGCTCCGGGCGAACCAGGCCCATGATGCACTTCATCAGCGTGCTCTTGCCGTTGCCGTTGGTGCCGAGCAAGGCGACGGTCTCGCCCGACCCCACGTCGAGCGTGACGCCGCGCAGCGCCTTCACGGCGCCGTAGCCCGCGTCAAGGCTGTCGATGGCAAGACTGATAGCAGGGCTATTAGCAGGGCTAACTGCCAAGATAAGCCTCCTGCACCCGCTGGTTCGCCATGACTTCGGCCGGAGCGCCGATGGCGATGATCTTGCCGGCCTCCAGACACATCATGCGCTCCGAAAAACGCATGACGGCCTGCATGATGTGCTCGATCATGATGATGGTGATGTCCTGGTCGCCGAGGCTGATGAGCAGGTCCAGCACTTCGTCGACTTCGGAACTGGAAAGTCCCGCCATCGCCTCGTCGGAAATCAGGAGTTTTGGCCGCACCGCCATGGCGCGGGCAAGCTCCATCTTGCGCAACTCCACCTGGCTCAGCGTATCGGTCGGCGCGCCGGCCTTGGACGCCAGTCCCATTTGCGACAGGATCGACATCGCGGCGTCCTCTTCCGGCAGCTCCGACCGGGCTGCGGTGAAGTCGAGCGCGACCATGAGATTTTCCAGCACCGTCATGCTCTTGAACGGCCGGGGGATCTGGAAACTTCGTGCGATGCCGCGGCGCGCGCGCAGATGCGGCGGCAATTGCGTGATATCTTCGCCGCAGAAAACCACGCTGCCGGTTTGCGGACGCAACGCGCCGGAAATGCAGTTGATGAGCGTCGTCTTTCCCGAGCCGTTTGGACCGATGAGGCCGAAGCGCTCGCCCTTGCGAATATCGACGCTGATATTGTCGAGCGCGGTGAAGCCGCCAAAGCTTTTGGTGATGGCGCCGACCTGCAGCAAGGGCACGTCCGGCGTCGCGGCCGATGTCATGCCTTGCGATGTCATCTCTTGCGAAGTCTTGCCTTGCGAAGTCATGACTTGCCTCCCGCGCGCAAACGGTAACGCGGCCGGAACAGTCCGATGATGCCCTTTGGCGCGCCCACCACGAACAGCACCAGCATGATGCCGAGCACGAGCACGTTGACTTCGGACGAAATCGTGACGGCGAGGAGTTGTTGCGTCACGCCGAGCACAATGGCGCCGAGCACCGGGCCGATCCAATGCGCGGTGCCTCCGATCAACGACATCGCCAGCGCCGAGACCGAGTAATTGAGATTGAAGGCCGATGACGGATCGGCATATTGCAGATACATGGCGGCGGGCGCGCCGGCCGCGGAGATCAGCGCGCCGGAGATCATGCAAGCCACCAGCTTCAGCTTCAAGGTCGGCACGCCCGTGCATTCGGCGGCGAGTTCGTCATCCCTGAGCGCCTGCAGGCCGCGGCCGATCCGGGAGTTCTGGATGTAGCGCGCGGTTGCGACCGCAATGACCACCAGAAGCGCCTGCACGAAGAACAGCATCTTCACATAGCTGTCGAAGGGCGCGGTCACCGGGGGCCGCTGCAACTGGATGCCGGCCGCGCCGCCGACGAACCGCCAGTTCATCACCGTCGTCTCGATGATGATCGCGAGCGCAATCGTCGCGATCGAGAAGAAGATACCGCGCATCCGCAGGGTCAGGAGACCGACGCCAAAGCCGAGCAGCATGCCGACGATCGCCGCCGCCGCGATCTGCACCAGCGAGCGGCGCGCCGGTCGCCTTGAACAAGGCCACCGCCGTGTAGACCCCGACGCCGAAGAAGGCGTTGGTGCCGAAATTGACGTAGCCGGCATAGCCGCCGAGGATGGTCCAGGCCACCGCAAGCGCGATGAATTGCAGGATCACGTAACCGGCAAAGAACGGATACTCGTTGCGGACGAGTTGCGTCATCGCCATGACCGCGACCAGAAAGACGATCACGCCGGCCCAGAAGGCGATGTTGTTGTGACGCGCGGTCATCGGCCGAGCAGACCTTGCGGCCGCACGGCAAGCACGCCGAGCAGCATTGCGAACGAGATCGCCGGCGCCCAGGAGGCGCCGAACAGCGTGAGGACGATGGTTTCGGCGACCCCGAGGATGATGGCGGCGACGAGGGTGCCGGTGATGCTGCCAAGCCCGGCCATCACCACGATGCAGAATGTCCGTCCGATATAGGCGCGGTCGAGCGTCGGCTCGACCGGGGCGACGATGATCAGCAGCGCGCCGGCCATTCCGAGCACGGCCGTGGCGATGCCGAATGCAAATTGCTTGATCCGGACCGGGTTGGCGCCCATCAGGCGCAACGCCTCTTCATCCTGCGCGACCGCACGGATCGCACGCCCCATGAACGTCTTTGACAGATACACGCCCAACAGAACCGTCAGCCCGAGCGCCACCGCGAAAGCGACGAGTTGCCGGATCGGGAATCCGCATCTCGCCGAACCGCCAGGCCTTGCCGATATAGGTCGCCGTGACCGAGCGCTGGTCCACGCCGAAGTAAAGGATGATCAGCACCTCGATGATGAAGGCGATGCCGAAGAAGAACGCGATGCCGCGGACGGCGGCATCGCTGCCGCGCTTCTCGAAGGTCTCGTAGTAAATACGGTAGGAGATCAAACCCAACAGGAAGAACAGCGGCGTGATCAGCACCCCCGCGAGCAACGGGTCGATGTCGTACCGATCGTTGAGCAGGAATACGCCATAGGACGCCAGCACCAAAAAGGCCGGATGGGCCACATGGGGAACGTCGAGCAGTCCGAATGAGACGGACAACCCGACGCTGACAACCGCATAGAAGCAGCCGAGCAAGACACCGAGCACGACCGCGCCGAGCAGCAGATCCATCGAAAACACGTCAATTCCCCCTTGGCCCTCGAGCCGGAAAAGCTGCGAGGTCTATGAGCGGGCAGCCTCGAAGGGACTGACGAGATTTCCGGTTTTCAGTTTGTCGGGGAACAGGATCACCTGCTTGCCGGAGGACCGGAACTGTTCGACGTCCTTGTCGACGACGCCCCGGAACTGCGCCTGCAGCGTCGCCGTTTCCTTGCGCTCGCCATCCGCCGAAAAAGCGATCGGCCCGACGATGGTCTGGTGCTCGTTCTCACGCAAATATTTCGCGAGGCCTTTCTGGTCGAGCGACTTGGTGGCGCCGACCGCCGCCTCGATCATCTGGCCCATCGCATAACCGAACGGCGCCAGATAATAGCCGAGCGGATCGACCTTGGCTTCGACCGCGCGCTTCGTATAGGTATCGAAGAACGCCTTGGTGCCGTCGAAATACATGCTCTTTTCCGGCAGCCACGTATTGTAGTTGACGACGCCGTTGAGCAGCGAGCCCAGGTTGGCCATCACGGCGGCGAACTGCAGGCCGACCATGCCGCCGCCGAAAATCTTGACGCTGTCGCCGATCCCGATCTCGTTCACGGCGCGCAGAATTCCCGCCGAATCCGGCGGATAGGACGCGACATAGACGATGTCGGGCTTGGCGGCCTTGAGCGCGCGGATGATCGAGGAAAATTCCACCGTGTTCGGCGGATAGTTCTGGTCGAATACGACCGGGATGTTGCGCTGCTTGGCGACATCGCGTGCGGTCAGCGCCAGATTCTGGGCGAATTCCTGATCCGCCGAGAGCAACGCCATGGTCTTGCCGCCGGCCTTCTGGCCGATATCGAGGAACGAGGACGCCCAGCTGTCGGCCGGGCCCCACGGCGCATTGTTGAACCACATGTCGTGGCCGACCTTGCTGTTCACCTGGAACGAAAAATTCCCCATCAGCAACAGGCCGCGCTGCTTGACGAACGGCATCAGCGGCGCGGTCGGCACCGTCGCATAAGGCGCGAACAGGAGATCGACCTTGTCGACATCGACCAGCTTGGAGTAGATCGCGGGAGTTTCGGAAGCACTCGACTTGTCGTCATAGACGATCAATTCGACCTTGCGGCCGAGCAGGCCGCCCTTCGCATTGACGTCGTCACGCCAGATCTCGATACCCAGTTGCGCCGCCTTGCCGCCACCGGCGAGACCGCCGGTTTGCGCCATCGACATGCCGATCTTGATCGGCGGCTGCTGCGCCATGGCGCCTGAAGCCCGCCCAAGTGCCGCGACCGCCACTGCGCCGCCGAGAAAAGTCCTGCGTTCCATTGATCCTCCCTATGCCCCGTTGGGTGTTGTCGTTCTCGTTCCGCCGGATCTTCGCCCGGACGTTTTGAACAGGATAGTATCAGGCTGAGCTTAACCGCCAACTCCCGCCGATACGCCAGCTGGCGCGGTTTCGTTCCTCGCGGCCCGTTTCATGATCGCCGACGGATCAGAACCGACGCGCCCGCTGGTTTTGTCGGCCGCGCTTTCACGCGAAAGCTGCATGTCGAAGCGGATGCTCGGCAGCCCCTTGACCGGAGAGTCCGGATCATCAGCCACCACATCGACCGCGAGATCGTCCGACGAGCCGAATACGACATCATCGGCAAGATGGGGATCGTCGCGCAAATAGAGCGCCGTCACCAGCTCGCGATAGCCTGACGCGCCGACCAGGAAATGAATATGGGCCGGCCGCATGCCATGCCGCGCCTGCGCCCTCACCATGTCCCCGACTGGGCCATCCATCGGGATGGAGTATCCGACAGGCTTGACGGTACGCAACATAAAAACGCCATCCGCATCCGTGGTGAACACACCGCGATAATCGGTCGACGCCGCGCTTTCCTGAATGTCGTAGAGACCGTCGGCGCTGGTCTGCCAGATCGAGACGGAGGCATTGGCGATCGGCTTGCCGCCGACATCCGCCACCCTGCCGTAAAGGACGCATTCGCTGCCCGGTTTCACATGCCTGGCGATCTGGCTGCCGGCCGCCAGTTTCGGCGAGGCTTCGCGATAGAACGGGCCGAGCAGGCTGGTATGGGTGCCCTCCTCGATCGCCGTCTTGTCATGCAGGCCGTTGACGAGCGCCGACAGGCCGAGTGTATCCGAAAGCAGAATGAACTCCTGCCGCTCCGGCGTGCACATCTTGCCGGCGGCCGTCATGAATTCGATGCCCTTGATCCATTCGGCGGGGGTCAAATTCACGTCGCGGGCAAAGGCGTGCAGGTGCTTCACCGCCGACGCCATGATCATCTTCAGGCGCGGGTCGGGTGTTGTCGCCATCTGCTCAAGCACCGCGTCCGTAATCGTTTCCGGCGTTAGCTCTCGCATGCCTCGCTCCCTTGGCCGGCCGATATTTGATCTGCCGGTTGTTATTGCAGCGAACCTAGCCGCTAGTCGGGGATCAACACAAGGCGTTCGAAGGTGCCCGGGACACGCCCTTATACAAATTGATACAAGGCGATCGACGCGGGATTGCCGCGATGCCGCGTGTCGTCAAAAGCCGTGCACGCCACGAATTTCGCAATTGCGTATCGAAATAGCGTATCGGGTAATGCGCCGGGAAATTCGGAAAAGCAACGACCAAAGATTGCGGACGTCAATCTGGACTACCAGTTGTTGAGGTCTACCGATCCTTGATCGGCGGCGCGACCTTCTCCGCCGGCGCAGGCGGCAGCGCGGGCTGGGCGCCCGCCTTTTGTGCTTCCGCATCCGGACGCGCGGGCTCGGGCGGAATGTTGGACGGCCGGGTGCCGGTCGTCGTGGGTTCAGCCGGTACAGACGGCCTGGATTCCGCGCCGGGCGTCGACTGCAACGGCTGGGTGGCCTGCGCGAGATGCTGCGGATCGCTCGATCCGATCTCGATCAGTGAAAGCGCCGATATCACGATCCCCGTTGCGACCAGCATGGACGCAAGCAGCAAATCCTTCCAGTAATTGCGCTTCCTGTCATCGGGAGCCATGCTGCGCGACCTGCAATTGTCTCTGCAAATTGTTTCGCGATACCAACGGCCGGCAACGCCGCATGGTTCCCGCGGGAACCGCGCCAGAAAGCCCGTCCGAAGCGCCTACAGCGGCACCAGTCCGGCGTCGCCATCCTCGGCGCCAAACGCCAGCAGCGTGCCCTTGGCGTTCCAGGCCAGCGCCGAGACCGGCGCGCCGCCGTTGCGGCGCACCAGGATTTCCGCGCCGTCCTCCAGCCGCACCATCAGCACGGTGCCGTCGCTGTAGCCGGCGGCCAGAATGTCCTGCTTCGGATGACAGGCGACCGCCGAGACGCGTGCCTGCAGCGGCGCCAGCATCGCGGGCTCCTTGCCCATCGGGCCGTCCTTGCTGGCGAACGGCCAGATGATCACGGTATCGGCGCCCGAAGTCGCAAGCCCTTTGCCGCCCGCGCTCCACGACATCGAGCGGACGCGGCCGGGATAGCCGCTCATGCGCATGTGCCGGTTGTCGGCGAGCCGCCAGCCATGCATGGCCGGCTCGTGCATCGCGGTGACCAGGAATTTGTTGTCGGGGCTGAAGGTGACGGCAAGATGCGAGCCGGCCCATTCCAGAAATTCCGGCTGCGCCGCCATGTTGGGAAACCACAGCGTCACGCCGTTGTAATGCGCGACGGCGACGCGCAGGCCCTTTGGCGCAAACGCCAATCCACCGACGGTCGAGGGCATGTCGAAGGTTTTGTCTTCGGCCTTGCCGCTGCGGACAAACGCGGTCTTGCCGGCCGACCACGCCACCGCGCCATCGGGATGCAGCGCGACATTGTCGATCCAGCGCCGCTTGGGATCGGTGGCAAGCACCGTGGCTTCGCCTTTGGCATCCAGCGCGACCAGCTTGCCGTCGTCGCCACCGGTGACGATACGCTCGCCGTCGGATGCCGCACACAGCACCGCGCCGCCATGGATGGCGACACGCGAAATCTCGTCACTGGCATTCTCGTCATTGGCAATGACGATCGCGGCATTGACGATCGCAGCGTTTTCCTCGGCCCCGATGAAGACGACGTTGTCGCCAAAAATAAGACCGACGCCACGGGCTGGCCGACCGGCAGCGGCCGCACCCGGTCGGTGATGGAAACGATGGACGGTCCCGCGTCCGAATCAAAATCTCTCATCACGTGGTGATACAGCTCTCGAAGCCGTCGCGGATAGTCTGCTCCGGCAATTCACGGCCGATGAAAACGAGGCGGCTCTCGCGCGGCTCGTCGTCGCGCCACTTACGCTGATGATCGCCTTCGAGCATCATGTGCACGCCCTGGAACACGTAACGGTCGTCGTCGTCGGTGAAGGCGAGGATGCCCTTTGAGCGCAAAATCTTCTGGCCTTCGCTGGCGACAAGGTTTTGCAGCCACGGCATGAACTTGGTCGCATCGAGCGGCTTGTCCGTGCGCAGCGACAGCGATTGCATCTCTTCGTCGTGATAATGCTTCAGCCCGCCGTGATTGTGGCTGTGGCCGTGATCATGGTGATGATGGTCATGATGATCGTGATCATGGTCATGATCCTCGCCGGCTTCCAGAAACTCCGGTTCGATCTCGAGGATGCGATCCAGATCGAACGCGCCGCGCTCCAGCACGTCCGAAAGCTGAACCTTGCAGCGCTCGGTGCGGTGCAGTTTGGCGTAAGGGTTGATGCCGCGAATGCGGGCCTCGACTTCGGCGAGTTCGCCCTTGGAGACCAGATCGGTCTTGTTCAGCACGATGACGTCGGCGAATGCGATCTGGTTCTTGGCTTCGGGAGCGTCCTTCAGGCGGTCGCTCAGCCATTTCGCGTCGGCCACCGTCACGACCGCATCGAGCCGCGCGTTCTTCTGCACGTCCTCGTCGACGAAGAAGGTCTGCGCCACCGGCGCCGGATCGGCGAGGCCCGTGGTCTCGACGATGATGGCGTCGAACTTGCCCTTGCGTTTCATCAGCCCGTCGAGGATGCGGACGAGGTCGCCGCGCACGGTGCAGCAGACGCAGCCATTGTTCATCTCGAACACTTCTTCGTCGGCGCCGATGATCAGGTCGTTGTCGATGCCGATTTCGCCGAATTCGTTGACGATGACGGCGTATTTCTTGCCGTGGTTTTCCGACAGTATCCGGTTGAGCAGCGTGGTTTTGCCGGCGCCGAGATAGCCCGTCAGCACGGTCACAGGAATTTTTTGGGACGCAGATTCTGGCTTGGGTTCTGGCATGGCAACTCCGGAAAGAAGTCTCGCGCGCCCGCAGCAGGGAGGGCCCCTGCCTGCTAGTTGGCGAGCGCGCTGGTCAGGGCCTTTATATTGTGCCTGACCATATCAATGTAAGTGGGAGAATCGGCCTTTTCGGCGGCCAAACTGTCCGAATAGAGCGTCCCGCCGATCCTGGCGCCGGTCTCGGCCGAAATTCGGCGGATCAGCCGCGGATCGCTGATATTTTCAAGGAACACGGCCGGTATTTTGGCGGCCCTGATCTGGGTGATAATCGCCGCAATATCGCGGGCGCTGGCCTCCGATTCCGTGGAGACGCCGACCGGCGCAATGAATTCGACGCCATAGGCGGCCGCAAAATAGCCGAAGGCGCGATGGGTCGAGATCACCTTGCGGCGGCCCTCCGGAATTTGCGCGATCGCGTCTCGCACCTCACGGTCCAGCGCATCCAGTTTCGCCAGATAGGCGTCGGCATTGGCGCGGAAAACCGCGCTATCTGCGGGATCGGCGGCAGCGAGCGCGTCACGAATATTGGCCACATAGATTTTGGCGTTGAGCGGGGATTGCCAGGCGTGCGGATCGGCATCGGAGCCGAGCTTGAGCGGGGCAATGCCTGTCGTCGCCGTCACGATGACCGCCTTGCCACCCGCGGACTGCACCAGCCGCGGCAGCCAGCCCTCCAGGCCGAAACCGTTGACGAAGACGAGCTTCGCGTCCGCGATCCGTTTGGCATCTGAAGGCGTGGGCTCGTAGACATGCGGATCGCTGTCGGGGCCGACCAGCGTCGTGACGCCCACGCGGTCGCCGCCGACATTGCGGACGAGGTCGCCGAGGATCGAGAAACTGGCGACGACGTTGAGGCGGTTTTGGAGGCGGTTTTGCGCGTTCGCCGGACAGGTGGCCGCCACAAGCGTCAGCGCAAACAAACAGGCAAGCGAACCACAACAGACGCCGCATCATGGCTAGGCCTCGAGGTGGCGGCCGGGAAACATCTGCCTGACCAGGCCGCTGACATTGCCGAACAACAGCGACGCCACATACAGCACGGCCGCCACCAGAATGATGGCCGGCCCCGAGGGAATGCGGGTCTGGAACGAGACCACCAGCCCGGCATAGCCGGACACGATGGCGCTCGCGACCGCGATGCAGATCATGCCGGTGATGTCGCGCGACCAGAACCGCGCGATGCCCGCAGGCAGGATCATCAGGCCTACGCCGAGCAAGGTGCCGAGCGCGTGAAAGCCGTTGACGAGATTGATCACGACCAGCGCCAGGAACGCCAGATGCGCGGGCGCGCCGGCGCGAGAGACGGTGCGCAGGAAAACCGGATCGACGCATTCGATCACCAGCGGACGATAGATCACCGCCAGCACCAACAGCGTGACGGTGGCGTTGAAGGCGATCACCAGCAATGTCTGGTCGTCCATCGCCAGGATATTGCCGAACAGCACGTGCAGCAGATCGATGTTGGTGCCCTTGATGGAAACAATCGTCACGCCGAGCGCCAGCGACACCAGATAGAAGGTCGCCAGTGACGCGTCTTCCTTCAGCTCGGTGGTACGCGCGACCACGCCGGCGAGGATCGCGACGGTAAAGCCTGCGATCAGCCCGCCCGTCGTCATCGCAAACAGATTGAGCCCCGACAGCAAAAAGCCGATCGCGGCTCCCGGCAGGATCGCATGCGCCATGGCGTCGCCGACGAGGCTCATCCGCCGCAGCATCAGGAACACGCCGATCGGCGCGCCGCCGAGCGCCAGCGCGATCACGGCCGCCAGCGCCCGGCGCATGAATTCGAATTCGGTGAAAGGCGCGATCAGCGCGTCGTAAATCATGACGATCAGGCCGCCCGCGACGGCACGGCGTCCACGGCACATGCGGCAGCGCCCTCGTCGAAGGCCTCGCACATCCGCCGTGCCTCGAGCAGGTTTTCCGCGGTCAGCACCTGCGCGGTGGCGCCCCACGCCACCGGCCCGCGGGCCAGCAGCAACGTTTCCGGGAAATGGTTGCGCACCAGATCCATGTCATGCAGCGCCGCCAGCACGGTGCGCCCTTCGCCGTGCCAGTGCTTCACCAGGACCAGCAGGTCGGCGGACGTTTTGGCGTCGATGGCGTTGAAGGGCTCGTCCAGCACGATCAGGCGCGCATCCTGCAGCAGCACGCGCGCGAACAGCATGCGCTGCATCTGCCCGCCCGACAGCGTACCGATGCTGCGATTCTCAAAGCCGTTGAGGCCGACGGCAGCGAGCGCCTGCGCGATCCTGTCCCGCTCAGCCTTGCCCATGCCGCCGAAAAATCCGGTCGAGCGCCACAACCCGGTGCCGACGAAATCGAACACCGAGATCGGAAAGCTGCGGTCGATATCGACGCTCTGCGGCAGGTAGGCGATATCCCGGATGTCGAGGCCGCCAAGATGGATCGAACCCGCCAACGGCTTGAGAAGCCCGGTGAGCCCGCGAAACAGCGTCGACTTGCCGGCGCCGTTCGGGCCGATCACCGCCAGCAGCGCGCCGGAGGCGACCTCGCCATTGAGGTGGTGCACCGCCGGATGCCGGTCGTAACCCAGCGTGACGTCTCGAAATTGTATCTGCGCCGCCATGCTCACCTCATCGCCACCAGCACGACCGCCCAAAGCCCGGCGCTGACCGCGACCGCCGCGGCAAGGCGCGAGAGGACCGTCATGCGCAGGATCGACCAGGGGGCCGGTTGCGCCGGATGCGGCGTAGCCGGGCCGTGGCTATGGGTGTGACCGTGGTGGTGATGGCCGTGGCCGTGATGCCCGTGGGTCGTTGGGAATGGGAGTGAGCCATGGCGGAAATGTTATATTATAACATAACCTAAGTCCACCGAAGGGAAAGAGGGGGCTCAGGGCTTCCCGATCGCCATCGCCAGGGCGGCCGCTAGGAACGGGAATGGCAGCGATACCGCCGCCCGGAACCAGACGAATTTCGCCGGCATAAAGGGGATTTCCCAGAGGATCAGCCGCTGAAAGGCGAATAATGCCCAGGCGATGACATAGGCGATCACCTGGGGCGGACCGCCGCCGACCTTCAGCGCCACCGCGCCGATGGAAAAGCCGACCACCGGGCCTCCGGGGGTCGCCGCCCCCGCGATCACGGCGGTCAGCACGCCCAGCCAGCCGCTGTCGGGGCCGAGCCAGCCGGTGATGACCTCGGGCGGAATGACGGCGGCGATATAGCCCGAGCCGATCACGCCGAGCGCGATACGCGGCACGATGTTGATGAAGTCCATGGTGCCTTCGCGCAGCGACGACACCAGCACCACGCGGCCGCGCCGCCACGCCATGAAGCCGAGCAACGCGACCGAGCCCCACAGCGTGATGTCGATGATCAGCGCGGAGATCGTCATGACGGCTCGCCGCGCGGATACATCCGCACATAGACGAAGCGGCCGAGCGCGCCGGCCAGAACCGGGATCGGCAGCGAGATCGCGATGCGCCACAGCGTGAAATCAGTGCCGAGAATCGGTAGTTCCCAGGCCACCGCCCGGCCATAGCCGATCAGCGTCCAGCTTACGACCATCGCAATGGTCGCGCCGAAATCGGCGCCGACCGTCAGCAGCGCGGCCGCCACCGGATAGGCGGTGAACGGGCCGCCCGGCAGGATCGCGCCGAACGCGGCCCCGATCAAAAGCCCCTTCAAGCCGGAGTTCGGTCCCAGCGAGCGCGACACTTTTTCGTGCGGCAAAATTTCCGCGATGAAGGCGCCGAGCAGGCAGCCGGCCAGCACGCGCGGCAGGATGCCGCCGAACAAAGCGAGATCGTGGGTGAGAATATCCAGCACGCCCGGCATGCCGTCGCGGCGGTAAACCAGCGTCGCACTGACCGCCACCAGCACGCCGATAACGATCATCGACCAGCCTACCGGCTTGCGGGCGCGCCGGGGGCGCGGTTCGCCCTCCGCGGCGTCATCGGCAGGCGCCGGGTCTTTGATGGGAGATTCTGACAAGGCCGTGAGTCGGAGGGATGATGGGGATCCACCCTGCTTAGTCCCGGCGTCCCGGTGAAGCAAACGGAAGCTTGGCCACACCCATGCGCATCTCAGGGATGCCCATGCGGGGGCTTCACACAGCCGGGCTCAAGCGACGACGCGTTCAGGTGAGATGGTGCGGGATCGCAGAGACCGCCCAAACGAAGAGGGCGGCAGTCTTGCGCTGCCGCCCCCAAACGCTCGCTCGCGAATGCTCAGACCTTGCCGAACATCTCGTCGACATAGTCCCAGTTCACGAGATGATCGACAAACGCCTTCAGGTAATCCGGACGGCGGTTGCGATAGTCGATGTAGTAGGAATGCTCCCAGACGTCGCAGCCAAGGATCGGCGTCGCGCCGTGAACCAGCGGGCTCTCGCCGTTCGCGGTCTTGGAGATTTCGAGCTTGCCGTTCTTGACCTGCAGCCAGCACCAGCCGGAGCCGAACTGGCCGACGCCGGCGGCGGCAAAGTCGGTCTTGAACTTCTCGAGTCCGCCGAGGTCCTCGTTGATCTTCTTTTCCAGACGGCCGGGCAGCTTGCTGCCGCCGCCATTCGGCTTCATCCAGTTCCAGAAATGCAAATGGTTGTAGTGCTGGCCGGCATTGTTGAATACGGCCGGATTCTTCCCGAACGAAGCCTTGACGATTTCCTCAAGGGATTTGCCCTCGAATTCGGTCCCCTTGATCGCGTTGTTACCATTGGTCACGTAAGCCTGGTGGTGCTTGTCGTGATGGTATTCCAGCGTTTCCTTGGACATATGGGGTGCAAGGGCGTCATGGGCATAGGGCAGATTGGGCAGCGTGAAGGTCATGGGGTGATGTCCGAAAATGATGGGAGACGTGGTCTAACGAGAACCCTTATAGAAGGTTCCATCGCGCTTAAACACCGCAATCTGACAAAACAAGCGGGTTCTTCGGTAACGCCGCTCCGCGTCCGGCGTATGACGGAAACAACGCGCCGTTGCGCAAGCAACATGGCGCAAGAACATAGAGCCAGTCACGGGGCAAGAACATGAGTATCGAAATCGACGTCCTGAACGGGGACGCATCATGGCCGAGGGTCGAACCGCTGATCGATGCGGTCTATCCGCCTCACGTCATGGAAAAACTGCCATGGGGTCATATCAAATGGGCCCATGCCGATTTGCGCGTGCTCATTGAGACGCCGGAGGGCTCGCCCCAAGAGTGGTCTTTCGCCCGGTCTCGCCTGTCATGTCGGCATCATCTTCCGCACCGTCATGTGGAACGGGCGCAAGGTGCAGATCGGCGGTATCGGCGGCGTCGCGACCCGCGAGGATTGCCGCAGACGCGGCTATGCCGGCCTTGCACTCGGCGCCGCGATCCAGACCATGCGCGACCACGAAGCGGTCCGCTTCGCCATGCTGTTCTGCGAGCCGCACAATTTTGCCTTCTACCAGTCACGCGGCTGGCATCCCTTCAGCGGTGAGATCTACGCCGAGCAACCGGAGGGACGCATCCGCTTCGAGGCGATGGCGCCGTTCGTGTTCGACATATCCCGTGCCCCGCGCGACGGCACCATCGACCTATGCGGCCTGCCGTGGTGACCCCTGCATGGCGATGGGTGGCACGGCGCCGGCCTTCCATAATATGTTGGTTATAATCTATTCCGTGCAAGGCTGAGGGCAAAGCTGTTCTGAACAGGGCCAATGAACCGGTGACGCATGACCATTGACGCTCCACTCGACGGCCGCTCCGCAGCCGCCACGGTGACGCCGGTTACCCCGGTCAACAGCCTGCTGACCTCGCCGATCCTGCCGACGCTGTTGAAGCTCGCGATCCCCAACACCATCGCGATGTTCGGCACCACGCTGGTTGCGGTGGCCGAGACCTCCTATATCGGCCGGCTCGGCACCGAGCCGCTCGCCGGAATCGCGCTGGTGTTTCCCTTCGTGATGCTGACGCAGATGATGTCGGCGGGCGCGATGGGCGGCGGCGTCTCGTCCGCCATCAGCCGCGCGCTCGGCGCCGGAAACCGCGATCGCGCCGCAACGCTGGCGCTGCACGCGGCTATGATCGGCGCCGTCGCCGGATTGTTTTTCACCGTGATGATGCTGGGCTTCGGCCGCGAATTCTATGCGTTGCTGGGCGGGCGCGGCGGCGTGCTCGAACAATCCATGCAATACTCGCAAGTGCTGTTCTCCGGCGCGATCGCGATCTGGCTGGTCAATACGCTGGCTTCGGTGGTGCGCGGTACCGGCGACATGCGCATCCCGTCGGCAACGCTGATCGTCACCGCCATCATCCAGATCGCGGTCGGCGGCAGCCTCGGTCTCGGACTGTTCGGGCTGCCGAAGCTCGGCATGCGCGGCGTCGCGGCGGGTCAGCTCACCGCCTTCACATGCGGGGCGATATTTCTCGCGTGGTACCTCGTCAGCGGCCGCAGCCGGCTGAAGCTGAATTTTTCCGCCTTCACCTTCCAGCGCGACATGTTCGTCGACATTCTCAAGGTCGGCGCGGTCTCCTGCCTGTCGCCGCTGCAGACCGTGCTGACGATTCTGATCTTCACCAAAATCCTGGCAAGTTTCGGCACCGAGACGCTGGCCGGCTACGGCATGGGCTCGCGGCTGGAATTCCTGCTGACCCCGATCGCCTTTGCGTTCGGGGTGGCCTCCGTGCCGATGGTCGGCATGGCGATGGGCGCAGGCCTCGTGACGCGCGCGCGCCGGGTGGCGTGGACCGCGGGCGCCGCGGCCAGCCTGTGCGTCGGCAGCGTTGGCCTGATCGTGGCGATATGGCCGGCGCTCTGGGTGTCGCTGTTTACAACCGATCCCGGCGTCACCGCCGCCGCCTGTTCGTATTTTGCCTGGGCGGGACCGGCGTTCGCCTTCTTCGGGATGGGCGCGTGCCTCTATTTCTCATCGCAGGGAGCTGCAAAAGTCGGCGGGCCTGTGCTGGCCGGAACCGCACGATTGCTGCTGGTCGGCGTCGGCGGCTGGTGGCTGGCGTCGTCGGGGGCGCCGGCCTGGACCTTGTTTGCGCTGGTGGGCGCCGCCATGGTCGTGTACGGCCTCGGCACGGCGATCTCCATCCGCGTGACGCGCTGGGGTAAATGATCGCGGCAAAACGCGTTTGCACACTTCCGGTTTGTTGTTATGCAGGCCTGCTTTTCGGGGGATGATTCATGGCCGGCAGACTGCATTTCATCATCGCGCTTGCGGCGGTATTGCTCGCCGCGCCATCGGCTCGCGCGCAGGACGGCGGCGAACCGACCGGTACCTGGCTGACGCAGGCGGGAGACGCCAGGGTGCGCGTCAGCAAATGCGGCGGCGGAATTTGCGGGGTCGTCGTCGGGCTCCGTGAGCCGATCGATCCCGCCACCGGCAAGCCTCAAGTCG
This sequence comes from uncultured Alphaproteobacteria bacterium, assembly GCA_963847015.1. Lineage (GTDB taxonomy): Bacteria > Pseudomonadota > Alphaproteobacteria > Rhizobiales > Xanthobacteraceae > Bradyrhizobium. Next base: position 16,110 of record CAWJYI010000021.1, read on the forward strand.
ACGACAAGAACCCAAATCCGGCCCTGCGAAAGCGTCCGATGATCGGCCTTCCGCTGTTCAGCGGCATGCACGCCACCGGCCCCCACAAATGGTCGGGCACGATCTACAACGCCGATGACGGCTCGAGCTACGCGAGCAGCGTTACAGTGTCGGGACCGGACAGGCTCCGGGTCGAAGGCTGCGTCGGCGCGCTCTGCGGCGGCGAAACCTGGACCCGCGTCGGGCGTTAGAGCGCGATCGGGTCTGATCCGGTCAGAACCGAAGCTCTAAGCCAAGGTCGCTTTCAACGCAGTGGCCGCCGAGGCGTAACCACCCCGCGCGCCGTCGATGAAATGCACATGATCGCTGCGCATGACCGACGGCGTGAAACAGGTCATCATCGCCGCGTCCTGCCGGTGCAGGCCATATCGCACGATGCCGTTTGCGGCGGCTGACACGAGATGCTGCGTCAGCGCGGCCTCGAGCTCCACCGTGCAATCGAGGACCATCCGCAATCCGTCGTCATATTTGCGGAAGTCGGAATTCTCCACCACCTGCTGCACATAGGTCTTCGGCACGAAGGTGCCGACCTTGATGCCGAAGCGCATCACCACATAGACCCAGAGCGTCATGGCGAGCACGAAGATGCGCCGTGCGAGCAACGGACCGCCGCGCGCGGCGCGCGCCTCATACTCCACGCCCGACGGCGGCCAGCGCAGCGCTGGTCCATCCGGCGGCACCGGCCGTCCTGCATCGGGACTGCGTTCGACGAGACCGATGACGTCCTCGATCGCCTTGCGGAATGCGAGCGGATCGGCGCCCCCGGCCGGCACCACCAGAACGGAGAGGATGAGACCGCGCGTGGAAGGAATTTCCTCGAACCGGCATGACAGGCCGGACAAATCGGGTTGCGTGCCCGCCGGCGCCGCCGGCACCGCAAATTCGCCGCGCTTCATCGCGGCTTCCGCCCACCCCAATCCCCCGCCGGAAAACATCGCATAGGACAGGTTGGGCGAAGGACCGAAACGGGCGACGCGGACGTCGAGGCCCTGCGCGCGCACGGCTTTGACCGGCACCAGCGCCACCCGCATCACGAGATCGAGGTCTTCCCTGACCCAAATCGCCGTCGCCGCCAGCGCCTCGCGCGCACGCTCGAGATCGTCGGGCGCAACGGCAAAGCTTGCGCCGTCGCCGCCGAACACAAACGGAAATTCCCGCCCGTCCAGCGCATTGGTGACGGCCGCGATCACCGCGGCGCCCGCCATATTGACCGCCTTGTAGCGCTGGTTTGCGATCGCCTTGGTCGATTCCACGATGTCGGCGACGCCGATGGTCCAGTCGTCCGGCAACGGCGAATACAGCGCCGGGTCCATCAGGCTGCCAAAGCCGCGAAACACCGCGGATGGCGCCGTAGAAATTGTCGCTGCCGCTGGGCGTGGTCATGGCGATGCAAAGCTATCCGGTTCTCGAAACGGTCTAGCAGATACGGCCGGCTTTGGAATCGGGTTCGCCCGGACCGGCCGACCGGGCTGCAATTCAGTGCGGCAAATGTATCCCATTTCACAAACGCGTCACATCTAAGGTTGTATCGTTTTACCAGACACGCAATACGGCTTTGCGCGGCGACCGGGCGCCGGCGATCCCTCGGAACTCAGGCGCCTGCGAGGTTGAGATGACACTGTCTCACATAGCTAGTTCTCTGGCTGGTTCTCGCAGGGCTGATGCCAATTGCGTCCCGGCGCACGCGGCTTTCGTTTACGCCGCCGCGGCACTGGTAATGGCAAGTGCAACGCTGGCGTTGACGCCGACTGAAGTTGGCGCGAACCAGATCACGGCGTGCACCAAACTCGACATCTGTTACTGCGTCAACACCGACTATCGCGACGCGATCGGCGACAATGTCGTACGCGTTCGCCAACTGATTGCCAGCAACAAGGCGCTGGGGAAGGCGATCGGCTATCTCAGCGTGCCCTTGTCGCCTGCCGGTGGCGGATCGTTTGCGGTCAACGCCGAGGCTTCGGCAAAAATTGCAGACAACGTCACCGCGCGTATGGGCGCGCGGTCGGTCTGGCTGCTCAATCCGGGCGTGGAAGGCGGCAGCAAGATGAACGGCGCCAGTGGCGCCGACTATATGTACATGTGGACACAAATTCTCGAAGGCCCGGGCGGTCTCGGGGAAGACTTCGATTTCTTCTATTTTGCCGGCCCCACCGATTTCGCCAGCTATTTCGGACTGACCGGCCGGGGCGATCTCGACCGGCTTGAAGACTGGTTCGACAACCGCGTGGCGCAGGATGCGGCCTTCAAAAAATCCGTCGAAGCGGGCAACGTCACCAAGGCCGGCTTCCGCAATTATTACGGTCTGCGCGCCTCCGTCGCATTCAGCTACGGCTCACACGACGAATGGAACATCGCACGCCTGATCAACGACCACCGGCGGGGCTCCACCGATTTCGGAATTGCCAATCAGCTTTCCGTCTTGTTCGACGGCCGTCCGGTGTCGCCCGGCGGTTATGAGAAGTCCAGCAGCGTCCGGCGATGTCGGCCGCTGCATCAAATAACGCAGACCTCTTTTTCAAAACGTTTCGTTCGATCCAATCGCCAGGGAGTGTGTCATGCGAAAGCAGGTACGTGGAAACGACCTCATCTTGCAGGCGGTAGCCGGCACCTATGTGGTAACGATGGGGTGGGACGTCGCGCCCCACGACAGGCAGGGCTGCTCGGCTTTGCGATCCAGCGCGTCGACCACACCGAGAACGAGACCTACTTCATGCGCGGCATGAAGTCATTTCCCAACACCTCGCCCCAGTTACCGCCGGGCGGAACCGCGTCAAGCCACGATCAGCCGTTCCAGAGTTTTCAATGGGCCGATTATTCGGCCAAACCAAATCATTCCTACACCTACACCCTGATTCCGATGTATGGCCGGCCGGGCGCGCTGACCGACGGGCCGTCGCTCTCGGTCGACGTCAAAACCGAATCCGAACTGGACGGCACCCACAGCATCTTTTTCAATCGCGGCGCCATCGCTTCGCAGGAATATGCCCGCCGATTCCAGAACCAGCGGCCGAGCGAGGTTGGGCAGGCGGCCTATGACTGGCTGTCGCGCGGGCTGATCGAATCCATTCTCGCCTTCATCAAGAAGGCAACCGGGCCCGGGTTCGCCCTGCGCATCGCGATCTACGAATTCCAGTGGCCCACAATCCTCAAGGCCATTCATGACGTGGCCGCGCTGGGCGTCGACGTCAAGGTCCTGTTCGACGCCATCGAGAACGCCGAGGAGGCTCCCGTTCACCCCAACGAGGAAGCCATCGCCGACGCCCATATTGACGATCTTTGCCAAGGCATCACCGAAGGCAAGATCATGCACAACAAGTTCATCGTGCTGCTGCACGACGGCCAACCCGTCGAGGTTCTTACCGGCTCGACCAACTACACCGAGAACGGCCTGTTCGGTCACCTCAACTGCAGCCATATCGTCAATGACGCCACGGTGGCCGCCAAATATCTCGGCTACTGGACCGAACTTGAGAAAAACCTGGAACTGGCGAAGCTGCGAACCTTCAACAACCACAACACGCCAACACCGACCAACCCGCCCCCTGCCGGAACGCTCGAAGTCTATTCGCCGCAAACCGGCACCGCGACACTCAAGCGCTATGGCGAGATATCCGATAGCGCGCAACGGGCGCTGTTCATGACGTTCGCATTCGGCATGAACAAGACGTTCGTGCCGGTCTACATGCAGGAAGACGACGTGCTGCGCTTCGCGCTGATGGACAAGGAAGGCTCCGGCAAGGGCCTCGCGGAAGCCAAGGCGACCATCGCCCAGATCCGCGCCCTCAAGAACGCCGTCGTCGCCGTCGGCCAGAACATCGAATTGAACGAATTCGACCGCTGGCTCAAGGAAATCAGCGGCGTACAGGCCAATGAACACGTGCGCTGGGTGCATACCAAATTCATGCTGGTCGATCCGCTTTCCGACGATCCCGTGGTCATCACCGGATCGGCGAATTTCAGCGACGCCAGCGTCAATACCAATCATGAAAACATGCTGGTGATCCGCGGCGACACCCGCGTCGCCGACATCTATCTCGGCGAATTCATGCGCCAGTTCTCGAGCTACGCTTTTCGCGACGCAGCGGCGAGCGCAGGCGGGGCGGCGAACTTCCGGCCGCAGGACCTCGTCACGGATAATTCGTGGATCCAGCGTTACACACAGCCCGGCTCTTCGGGAGCGCTGCGCCGCGCCTATTTTTCCGGCCAGTAGCACCCGCCCCGCCCTGCAAATCGCCGATCGACTTTTCGGTCGGGAAAGCTGTGCCAATGGTGACGGCGCATCACCGATTTCCCGAACGCCGAACTGAAAAGGAATGCCGCCATGACCCTCGGCTATGGATACGTCAAAACGAAAGTCACCTCCGAGCCGAAATTGAAGCCTTCGCGCCATGGGCACGAAATCCAATATCACCTGCACTGCAATCTTTCCGTTGATGGCGACACTTGGGATGTCGCCGTCAACGTCGGCACCAACGACGCCGACGATCTGCTCAAATACAAGCTGGCGTTCGATTTCCGGCATCCGCTGATCCGGACGCTCGGCGGCGGCGGACGCCGGCTCGCACGATCTGACCGGTGAGGACAAGCTCCCCGCGCTCGATTTCCTGCGCAGCGACCTGCTTGCCAACACCGGAAAATGGCGTGACAGCGACGTCATGGACGGTTCGGATTTAGTCGAACCTGCGAATTCCCTGAAGCGATTGCTGTCGCGGGCGCATCAGAACAATCTCGACGTCTACATCTTCGGGCGCTTTTACAGCCAGGGCGGCGGCCTCCACGACGTTCACCTCAATCAGGGATCGACCAAAAGCTTCATCCATCGTCCCGGTGACGATTCCAACGATCATAACGACGTCTGGCAGGACGGCGCTGTGCTGGTGGACATCGGCGAACCGGAGTGGGCGGCGTATTTCGCTGCATTCAACCAGCAGATGGTGCCGACCGATGATCTCGGCAATCCCCTACCGGGCAGCGCCACGATCTAGAGCGTTTTCGAGCGAAGTGGATACCGGCAGGCGCCGGTCCCGAATTTCGCTTCGCCCGTCCGGGCTGCGATCTTCATCCCGCCTCTACCCCTTCGCTATCCCGCGCAGCACCAGCTGGTTCAGCCGGTTGGCAAACGCGGCCGGGTCTGCCGGCAAATCGCCGTCGAGGATTTGCGCCTGCTCCAGCAGCAGGAGCGAAATATCTGCGGCCATGTCCCCGGCATTGGCGACCGCCGCGACCAGCGGATGGCGCATGTTGATCTCGAGGACCGGTTTTGTCACCGCGGCCTTGTTTTGCATCGCCAGCAGCCGCTCGAGCATGCGATCGCGCCCGTCGCCACCGGCGACCAGGCAGGACGCGCTCGATGTCAGCCGTTGCGAGGCCCGCACATCGGACACGCGCTCGCCAAGCGTGTCCTTGATGACCGCGATGGTCGCGGCCTCGTCGGTCGCCGAATCCTCTTTGTTCTCACCGGCCTTCTCGTCCAGCAGCGGGATCAGCCCGAAATCGATGTCGCCCTGGCTCAGCGATTTCAGCGGCTTGCCGCCGAAATCGAGCGGCGCCGAGGTCCAGAAGGCGTCGACCGGATCGGTCAGCAGCAACACCTCGATGCCACGGGCGGTCGCGGACTCAAGCTTCGGGTTCGACTTCAGCCGCTCGATGCTTTCGCCGGTCAGGTAATAGATCTCGGTCTGGTTCGGCTTCAGCTCCTCGACATATTGCTTCAGCGAGCGTTTCTCGCCTGACGTCGTGGTGAATCGCGAAAGCGCCAGCAATTTCTCGCGCCGCTCGAAATCTTCCCAGATGCCTTCCTTGATGACCGGACCGAAGGCGTCCCAGATCTTTGCGAATGCTTCCGGCTCTTTCTCGCCGAGGCTTTCCAGCTCGGATATCACGCGGCCGGTGACGGCTTTGCGGATCTGCGCGAGCTGTGGATTGTTCTGCAGCATCTCGCGGGAAATATTGAGCGGCAAATCCTCGCTGTCGATCACGCCGCGGATGAAGCGCAAATAGACCGGCAGCACATCGGCGTCGTCGGCGATGAAGACGCGGCGGACATAGAGCTTGACCTTGCCCTTGCGCGCCTGGTCGAACAGATCGAACGGCTTTGTCGACGGCGCGAACAGCATCACCGCGTAGGACTGCCGCCCTTCGGCCCGATAATGCAGAATCATCGCGGGATCGTCGAAGGCGCCGGCGATCGACTGGTAGGCCTGCTTGTAGTCCTCCGGCTGCAATTCCGATTTCGGCCGCTGCCACAGCGCGCTGGCCGAATTGATCTGGGTCGGTTCGCCCTGTTCCGGAACGAGCTCGATCGGAAACTGGATGTTGTCGGAATAGGCGCGGACGATGCGCTCGATCTCGTGCGTTTCGAGATATTTTTCCGCGTCTTTCTTCAGGTGCAGCACGATCTCGGTACCGCGCGTGACGCGCTTTGCATCGTCTTCGCTTGCAGGTGCGATTTCGAACCCGCTGCCGCCGGAGGACGACCAGGTCCAGACCTCATCCTTTCCTGCGTGGCGGCTGGTGACGACGATCCGCTCGGCGACCATGAAGGCTGCGTAGAAGCCGACTCCGAACTGGCCGATCAGGTTGGCGCCGTCCTTGGCCTCGGTCAGGCGCGACAAGAACGATTTGGTGCCGGAGCGCGCGATGGTGCCGAGATTGTCGATCAATTCCTGCCGGTCCATCCCGATGCCGCTATCGACGACGCCAAGCGTGTTGGCCTGCTTGTTCGGCACGATGCGGATTGCCGGCGGCGCACCGTCGGCGATCAGATCGGGCGCGGCGATCGCCTCATAGCGCAGCTTGTCGCAGGCGTCCGACGCGTTCGAAATCAATTCGCGCAGGAAAATATCGGTCTCCGAATAGACCGAATGCACCATCAGGTGCAGCAGTTCAGCGACCTCGGCCTGGAAGGGCTGGGATTCAGGGGCGGTGGTGGTGGTCATATGGAGGGCTCGGTTTACGCAAACGGAGGTTGTCGGGAAAGTCCTGATATAGCGATGCCATGTTGAGTGGCAAGATTTGGTTAGGTGGCAAGATTTGGAGAACCGGCTCGAGCAGCCGATCCCCTGGTCGAAGGGGGCTTAATCTGCAATCGCGGCAAGATAGCGCCGAACCGACGCGTCGAACGCCGCCTTCGCACCCGCACCGATATTGCGGCCCCACCATGCCCCATAGATGCGGTCGAACGCCAGCGGCTCAACCGCGCTTGCGATCCTGCGCACGGATGCCGCGTTCAGGGGTATGTAGTTCGGAAAAGAGTACATGAAGCTCAGCGAGCGGCGGTCCATCGCCACCATGGCGACGTCGCCGGTGAGCAACGCGCCTTTGCCCTGCGCGCCCGCGCGCCAATGCATGATCGTGCCGCCGGGAAAATGTCCGCCGGTGCGCACCAGCAGAATATCGTCGGAGAGCCTGTGACTTTCCCCCGTCCACGGCACGATGGCAGGATGCGGCCGCGTGACGAAGTCGCGATCGTCCCCATGCAGGTAGACCGGCGCGCCGCCGAAAGCTTCGCTCCAGTCCGCGACCGCGCCATAATAATGCGGGTGCGAGACCGCGATCGCCTTGAGGCCGCCGAGGGAGCGGACGTATTCCACCGCCTCGCGCGTCACCAGGGGAATGCAATCCCACATCACGCATCCATCGCTCTCGCGCACCAGCAGCGCGCGTTGGCCGATTGCGAAATTGGGCTCGACGCCTATTCCGGCAACCCCGAGGTCGTCACGCCAGGCGATCTTGTGACGCTGCGTCATTTTCTCGCGGGTCAGCCAGGTCTGGCCTTTCCAGTTCACATATTGCCGCTCGTCCTCGCAGATCGGACACGATCCCGGCGGCGCTTCAGTTGCGGGAAACTGGGCACCGCATTGTTCGCAAGTCCAGAACGGCATGGGCGTCACTCCAATCCGAACGTTAGATAGCGCAAAAAAACAGCCCGCCAAAGGACGGGCTGTTCTGGATGCTTCTTGGACGTCGCCATTTGCTTGTGGCGGCGGTCAGGCAAGGCGCGAGGTCTCCCGCTTTGTCGCCTCAGCGCGCGACGGCAGGTGCATCGGCAAGGGTATAGCGGACTGCGCCGTCTGTTGCGCGACATCGCGACAGACCTGTGTTGCCTGCGGCTTCTCAACGGAAGACACGCTGCAGCTTGCGGTTCAGCAACATGAAAGCAATACCGGAACACCCGTGATGTACGAGATTGACGGCCTACGGAAATGGACAACGAGTTCGTTGCATCAACAAAGGATCACCGGATCGAAGTTGTCGTGAGCGACAGCGGCTCAGGCATCGCCAATCCGCTTCAGAGCCCCAACCCATGGCCAGATAGGGTTAAGCCTGGTTGGACTTCGCCGGCGCATGGAAGCATTTCATGGATCGTTAGATATCATTTCCCTAACGGACGGCACGCACGTGGTTGCTAAAAAACCGTTCATCGCCGCATCAGATTAAGGCAGCCGCGGTTACCAAATTCGCATTAGCATTAACATCGTCCGTCAGTCCGGATTTACATTCACCGCAACTAACTCTATAGAATTGATGGTAAGCTTTTGATCGCAAACTCTTGATCAATCGAATTGCTTATTGACGTTTCGAGATGACCTGCTTTTGAATTAGTTTTTTTCGACTGGGTTGCTTTTATTGCGCTTAAGGTCGGCCGGGCTGGCCGACTCCATGCTTCGTGTATTTGCGTGGGGGTATCATGAGTACGATTACGATTGTCGTTATCGACGATCATCCGCTGATGGTCGAAGCAATTCATTCTCTGCTGGATCGGACTCCCGGCCTTCAGGTCATTGGAACGGGGATGACGATCTCCGATCTCGTCGAGCTCTGCCGACGGACTCGGCCGCAGGTCGCAGTTGTCGATCTCAGCATTCCCGGTGACGTCTACGGGGCGATCGAAAAAATCATCAAGATTTCACCCGCGACAAAGGTCGTTGCCTTCACGGCTGCCACCGGCGTCGAATTCGGCGATACGAGCGCTTGATGCGGGCGCCAGCGGTTATGTCTTGAAAGGAAGCGACACCGCCGAGCTGATCCAGGCCATTTCATCGGTTCAAGCCGGAGAGACTTATATCACCGAGAATTTTGCAAGCCGGGTTATCGCAGGGCTTCGGGACGCCTCCGTCAGGCGCAAGGCCGCCCAGGCCGTGATCTTGAGCATTCGCGAACAGCAGATCGTCCGCCTGCTTATGAATGGCAAGACCAACAAGGAAATCGCAATAGCGATCCAGATCAGCGAAGAGACCGTCAAACATTACATGACCGCCTTGATGCAGAAACTTCAGGTTCGCAATCGCCTGGAAGTGGCGATCGCCGCCCCCAAATTTGACGAACGCCAGGCTTCGACCAGCTTGCATTCGTAACAAACCTGGAACAGGCAACCGATGCCCGGGTTCATTTGAGGGCTTGACCGCGCGCTTTTATGCAAGCATCGAACTGGCCTGATCAGGCCGGGAAGATTTGCATGATACGTACTGCGCCGCTCGTGTCGCTAAGCTCGGGATTTCTGTATTTTCTGTCGATCTTCATTTGTCCTGCGAGCGCTGCCTCCGCCGAAGAGATCGTGCTGGGTTTACCCGTTCGCTGCGAGCTGGGCGTCACCTGCTTTGTGCAGAATTACGTCGACCATGATGCTTCCAACCAGGTTCGCGATTATCAGTGCGGCGGCCGAACCTACGACGGCCATGACGGTACGGATATCAGAATTCCCGATCTCGATACGCAACGCAGAGGCGTCGAAGTCCTGGCCGCCGCGGCCGGAACGGTTACCGCGATACGAGATGGAGTAGACGATGTCTCGGTTCGCACGGCTGGCAAGGCGGCGATCGCCGGGAAAGAATGCGGCAACGGCGTCGTTATCGACCACGCAAACGGATGGCGAACCCAGTACTGCCACATGGCCAAGGGCAGCGTGCGGGCAAGCGTGGGCGCGCGCGTCACGGCAGGCCAGCCGATCGGCTTGATCGGGTTATCCGGAGATACCGAGTTTCCTCACCTTCACCTCACCGTCAGGCGACTGAACAAGGTGATAGATCCATTCGCCTACGAAGCAGTCCCTGAGGTATGCGGGAGCGGACATTCGATCTGGGCGGCATCGATCGGCGAGCAGACAAAGTACCGTGCGCGCGAAATTCTCAACCGCGGCTTTGCCGATCGTTCGCCCACCATGGAGCTGGTCGAGTCCGGCGAAATCCTGAAACATCCTGCAAATCCGGAATCAGACGCGCTCGTCGCTTACATCCGTGCGCTTGGCCTGAAGGAAGGCGACCAGCAAACCCTCATTGTGAAGCGGTCCCGATGGCGCCGTTCTTTCCGAATACAAGGCGCCTGCCCTCGAGCGGGACAAAGCCCAATATTTCGTCGCCGCGGGAAGGAAACGGAAAGGAGCGTCGTGGGCGACAGGCACCTACACGGCGAGCTATCTGGTAACGAGAAATGAGCAGGAAATACTGCGCCAGACTTTCGAGATTCAACTAGGTCCGAAATAGAAGGGCATTCAGGGCGCTATCTGCTTGCTGCCCTCGCGCCAGCGCCGGCATCAGGGCCACGAACATAGAAATGTCGGCACACGAGGCGTTTGGGCGAACATCACATCACTTCACCCCAAGCGTGCGATTTCTCACCCGACAAGATCGATGAGAGACTGAATGTCCGGAAAAACGAAATCCGGACGCGGAACGGATGCGTCAAGTGCAATCTGACGGCGGTTGATCCAGGCAATGGTCAACCCGAGCGGTTTGCCGCCAACCAGATCGGTAAATTGCGATTGCCCGGAATGCAGGATTTCATCCTTTGCGACGCCCGCATTCTCGATCAGATAGCGAAACAGCGTGCCGTCGGGCTTGTATCCTTTGGCCCGCTGCGCCGTGCACACGAGGTCGAAGTCCCGCTTCAGCGGCGTCAGCGCCAGCAGATCATCGTCGATGTTCGACACCACCGCCAGTTTGTGACGGCGCGACAATCGATCCAGCGTGCGGACGACATCATCGTAAAGAAAGAAACGCGGGAAAGCCTCGAAGTAGCGGCCGATCAACCGGCTGTCGCCGGCAATCGCGAAGTGCTCGAACGTTTCCGCCAGCGAGAGTTCGCAGATGTCACGGTAGGATCGGTACGGATCCCAATAATGGGCGATATTGCGATGCTCCCAATATTCCCAGAACGATCGAACATCGAGATGAGGCGCACCGGCATCGAGCAGGATGCGTTCAAAAGCACCGTAAGAACTTTCGCGAACGCTGATCAACGTACCGAAGACGTCGAATGACATCAGTTTCGGCCGCAGCCGCGCGGGGTCGGTTTCATCGCGAACTGCCGCGGTTGCCGTGATTGGGTTCGACATCAAACTACAAACATTCCCTAGGCCATGCTCCTGAGTTACAGGCTAGTGTTTCGGGAGAACGTTAATCTATCTCGGGCTGCTGTGCGGTTTGGGTATAGCCATAATTGTCGCATCGCGGTCGGTGCGATATTTCCATTCGTCATAGTCAGACATATTGAGCTTACGCGAGGCGGCAGCAAGCATTCTTGGCTCGCCGTTCGGAATGGGATGCCTGCAATAGTCCGGTTCGGTTACAGGCCCAAGACACGAAAAAGCCCCTGGAAACATTTTGTTTCCAAGGGCCTTTGTCATTTGGTTGCGGGGATAGGATTTGAACCTATGACCTTCAGGTTATGAGCCTGACGAGCTACCGGGCTGCTCCACCCCGCGTTAAACAATTGCTTCGCCTTCGATAAGAACCGGACCCGAAACGAACTCGGCCAACGCTTGTTCGGCGCCGATCGATCCCGTCTGGAGGCTTCCTGAGAAGGCGACCCGGGCCAAGGCCCTTGGGTGCTGGGCGTATGTATCAACGTGTCCCTGCTTTGGAAAGGCCCAAAGGCGCGTTTTTGAGGTTTTTGTGACGCCGAAATCACCGACTTTTGCGTCCCAAATCAGGAAACGGAACCGCCCTTGCCATAAACGCCGCAAAAGCGGAGTTTTACGCCCCGAAACGCGGCGCGCGGCAATGCCGCCACAATACAAAATCGGGGGGACAGTCGTGACGGATACATTCGATTTTGTCGTGGTGGGCGGCGGTTCCGGCGGCTGCGCGGTGGCCGGGCGGCTTTCCGAGGATCCGCAGACATCGGTGGCGCTGCTGGATGCCGGCGGCAAGAACGACAATTGGGTGGTCACGACGCCCTTCGCGCTGGTGCTGATGGTCGCAGGCCAGGTCAACAACTGGGCCTTCAACACCGTGCCGCAGAAGGGCCTCAACGGCCGCATCGGCTATCAGCCGCGCGGCAAGGGGCTTGGCGGCTCGTCGGCGATCAACGCCATGGTCTATATCCGCGGCCACCGCGCCGATTACGATCAATGGGCCTCGCTCGGCAATGCCGGCTGGTCGTTCAGCGACGTGCTGCCCTATTTCAAGCGCGCGGAAGACAATGCCGATTTCGGCGGCGAGTATCACGGCAAAGGCGGACCGCTGGCGGTCAACAGACTGCGAACCGAAAATCCGGTGCAGCAGATTTTTCTGCAAGGAGCACAGGAAGCGCAGTTTCGACTGCGCGAGGATTTCAATGCCGGGGAGCACGAAGGCCTCGGCGTCTACCAGGTGACGCAGAAGAACGGCGAACGCTGGAGCGCGGCGCGCGCCTACATCCATCCGCATATGGGCAGCCGCGCCAATTTGCGCGTCGAAACCACGGCGCATGCGACGCGCATCCTGTTCGAGGGCAAGCGCGCGGTCGGCGTCGAATACCGGCAAGGCAAGGAGCTCAAACAGATCCGCGCGCGGCGCGAGGTGATCGTTGCCTCCGGCGCGTTCCAGACCCCGCAACTGCTGCAATTGTCCGGCGTCGGCGACAGCGCAGCGCTTGCACAGCACGGGATCGCAAGCGTGCATCATCTGCCGGGCGTCGGACAAAATCTGCAGGACCATCCTGATTTCGTCTTCGGCTACATGTCGGACAACCCGAATTTCAATGGCATCTCGCTCAAGGCCCTGCCGCGGCTGTTGCGCGCCATCGGCCAGTACCGGCGCGAACGCCGCGGTCCCATGACCTCGAATTTCGCCGAATGCGGCGGCTTCCTGAAAACCCGGCCCGACCTCGACGTGCCCGATATCCAGCTGCATTTCGGCATGGCGCTCGCCGACGATCACGGCCGCAAGCGCCATCGGGGCACCGGCTTCACCTGCCATTTTTGCCTGCTGCGGCCGAAAAGCCGCGGCACTGTCTCGCTCGGCAGCGCCGATCCGCTCGCGGCGCCGCTGATCGACCCGAACTTTTTTGGCAATCCGGACGATCTGGAAACCATGGTCGCAGGTTTCAAGACCACGCGGCGCCTGCTGGAAACGCCGGCGCTGCGCGCGCTGCAGAAGAAAGACATGTTCACCGAAGGCGTGCGCACCGACGACGACATCCGCGCCGTCCTGCGCGCGCGTGTCGATACCGTCTATCACCCGGTCGGCACCTGCAAGATGGGCGTCAATGACCCGATGGCCGTCGTCGATCCCAAGCTCAGGGTCTACGGGCTCGAAGGCCTGCGCGTGGTCGATGCCTCGGTCATGCCGACCTTGATCGGTGGCAACACCAATGCGCCGACCATCATGATCGGCGAGAAGGCCGCGGATATGATCAAGGCGGAGATGAGGGCGTAATTTTTCCTTCTTCATTCCGGGATGCGCCACTTGGCGCAGGCCCGGAATCCACACTCACGATCTTGGTTATGGATTCTCTGATGTGCAATTGCACATCAAAGCTCGCGCTTCGCGCGCCCCGGAATGACGGACATATGGAGCATGGTTTCTTTACCGACATCGAATAAGTCGGAGGGGAAAAGGCCATCAAAGAAGCAACCTCAGCGATCGCTACGATATTAACGACCGTGTACCGGATTCATTGACCAAACGCCGACGCAGAATGAAATTCCTCTCATGAACATTTTCGATGCCGTAGTGGGTGCCGCGCTGCTGATCGCGGTCGTCAGCGGCTTTCGGACCGGCTTGCTGCGCAGCGTCCTCACCATCCTGGCCTATCTCGTCGCGATACCGGTCGCGGTGTGGGCAATCGCCGCATTGCCTGCGCAGACGGGCATCAAGTTCGCCCCACCGATCGTGCAGAATTCCATCCTGTTCTTCGGAATCATTCTGGTGGTCGGCATGATGTTTGGAAAACTGGAGCGGATGGCGCTCGACGAGACGATCGGATCGGAAGTCGGCCTCGGAGACCGGTTTGGCGGTGCGGCGCTGGGCGCCGTACGGGTCGGCCTGCTCGCGGTCACCGTTGTCATGGTGTTCGACAAGCTGGTGCCGGCCGAACGCCAGCCGGCATTCCTGACCGGATCGCAGTTGCGGCCGTTGCTGTCGGCGGCCGGACAAAAGGGATTCCAGTCGTTGCCGCCGGAGCTCATTGCCACCATCGATCGCTTCAAACGCGAGCAGCCGGTGCTATAGCAAGCGTTGCCCGGATGAGCTGATATGCATTTGGGGCAGCGAGGAGCCACTTATCACGGCCATCCGACTTCGCTACAGTAGAACCATCAACCTTTCAAAAATCACCTGACATAATGGGAGTGAAACAGTGGATCTTGGGATCAAAGGCCGTCGCGCCATCATTTGCGCATCCAGCAAGGGCCTCGGGACGCGCTTGCGCGATGCAACTGGCCAATGAAGGCGTACACGTCACCGTGACGGCGCGCGGCGCGGATGCGCTGAAAAAGACCGCCGATGAAATCCGGAAAGCGCATCCCGGCGTAACGGTGACCGAGGTCGCCGGCGACATCACCACACCCGAAGGACGTGCGGCCGTTCTCAAGGCCTGCCCCGATCCGGACATCCTGATCAACAATGCCGGCGGACCGCCGCCCGGCGATTTCCGCAATTGGACCCGTGATGACTGGATCAAGGCGATCGACGCCAACATGCTGACCCCGATCGAGCTGATCAAGGCGACGGTCGACGGCATGATGGCTCGGAAATTCGGCCGCATCGTCAATATCACGTCCGCCGCGGTGAAGGCGCCGATCGAGATATTGGGCCTGTCCAACGGTGCGCGCGCCGGACTCACCGGCTTTGTCGCCGGGATTTCGCGCAAGACCGTGATCAACAACGTCACCATCAACGGACTGCTGCCGGGTCCCTTCGACACCGACCGCTTGCGCGGCACCGCGAAGGCGGAAGCAGAGAAGCGTAGCCTCACTGCGGACCAAGTGATGGTAGAGCGCGCCAAGCTCAATCCCGCCGGGCGCTTCGGCACCCCCGAAGAATTCGGAGAGGCCTGCGCGTTCCTGTGCAGCGCCAAGGCCGGCTTCATCACCGGCCAGAACATCCTGCTCGATGGCGGCGCGTTTCCAGGCACGCTGTGAAGGCGGTCTGGTACGAACGGAGCGGACCTGCGCCCGAAGTGCTGACCTATGGCGAGATGCCAACGCCCGTGGTCGGCCCAAGCGAGGTTCGCGTGCGGCTGGAGGCATCGGGGGTCAATCCCGCCGATGTCGGCCGGCGCGGCGGCAGCTATCGCGCGCTGGAATATCCCCGCGTCATCCCCAATAGCGACGGCGCGGGGATCATCGACCAAATCGGCGACAATGTTACGCGCTTGCATGTCGGCCAGCGGGTCTGGCTGTTCAACGGCCAGCGCAACGGCCGCGCCTTCGGCACCGCTGCCGAATATATTTCGCTCGCCGAACATCTGGTGACGCCGCTGCCGGACAATCTGTCGTTCGCTGCCGGCGCCACGCTCGGCATCCCCGGCATGACCGCGTGGTGCTGCCTGTTTGGCGATGGCCCGATCGCGGGACAAACCGTGTTGGTCACCGGCGGCGCCGGCGCCGTCGGCCACTATGCGGTGCAGTTCGCCAAATGGGGCGGCGCGCGGGTGATCGCGACCGTAAGCTCAGCTGCGAAAGCGGAACAGGCGCGGCTTGCCGGCGCCGATCTCGTCGTCAATTACAGGACCGACGATGTGGTTGCAAAGGCGATGGCGTTTACCGGGCAGCGCGGCGTCGACCGTGTGGTCGACGTCGATTTCGGCGGCAACATCGCGACCACCTTGAAACTGATGGCTGTCAATTCGACCATTGCGGTCTATGCGACCAACGGCGACCGCACGCCGGTCGTACCGATGCGCGAGCTGATGGAAAAATGCATCGCGGTTCGCGCGCTGGTGCTGTTCGCGCTGCCGCCGCCGCTGCTTGCCGCGGCCCAGGCCGACATCACCAAATGGCTGGCGGCGGGAACGCGCATTCACAATATCGCCGCGCAGTTCGCGCTGTCGGACACCGCGCAGGCGCATCTGGCGGTGGAGAAGGGCGACAAGCTCGGCACCGTCATCGTCGACTGTGCGCGGTAAGGAAAGACAAGAGCCGAACTATCGGCCTTCCACTATCGGCCTTCCTGCATCGACTGCGGAATTTCCTCGACCCAGGACACGCCGAACTTGTCGAGCCCTTCGGCCAGGAGATCGCCCAGCAAGGGTTCGCCGAGCACATAGCGCACGGTTTCTAACCGCGGGTTGCGGTATTCGCTGCGCTGCTCAGCCGAGCGGGCGCGCAGATCTTCCCACTCTTCGATTCGCGCCATCGCCGCGCCCAAGCCACATCAGCGCGACCAGATCGATCTGCTCGTCCTCGTTGAGGGCTCTGATGAAGCTCGCCAACTCGTTGGCGACCGAATCCGAGCCGTCATCCTCGAGCACGTCGATCTGATTATCATCGGCGGGGTTCGACCCGGAATCCGGATCGGTGGGCAAGCCCTTGACGTCGAATTCCTGCGCCTTGTCGATCAGAAACGCGACCTTTTCACGCGAGATGTTAAGCTCCGGCATCGCACGCTCCTTCGGTTCCC
Source organism: uncultured Alphaproteobacteria bacterium (assembly GCA_963847015.1). Classification (GTDB taxonomy): domain Bacteria; phylum Pseudomonadota; class Alphaproteobacteria; order Rhizobiales; family Xanthobacteraceae; genus Bradyrhizobium. The sequence continues at coordinate 32,972 of CAWJYI010000021.1, forward strand.
GGCTATTCCACTCAACGCGTGAGGCCGCCGGATGATCCATTGCGCGGGGCCAGCGGAAACCAGCATCCTTGCCCAAACAAACGGCCAAAAAAGGGAAACGCCGGATGCACTGGAATGTGGGCAAGGTCAAAATCACCAAAATCGTCGAGCTGGAAACCGTCGGGTCCACCCGCTTCATCCTGCCGCTCGCGACCAACGAAGAAATCCAGAAATTGCCCTGGCTGATTCCGCATTTCGCCAACGAGGAAGGCCGCCTCAAAATGTCGATCCACTCGCTTTTGGTGGAGACGCCGTCGCGCCGGATCATCGTCGATACCGGGCTCGGCAACGACAAGCAGGGCCGCAACGTCCCGACCTGGAACAACCGCAAGGACCCATTCCTCGATACAATGACCAAAGCGGGCTTCCCGCCCGACAGCATCGATACCGTGCTGTGCACGCATTTGCATGTCGACCACGTCGGCTGGAACACCAGGTTGAGCGATGGCAAATGGGTGCCGACATTTGCGAACGCGCGATATGTGTTCGGCAGAACCGAATATGAGCATTGGCGCGATCACAGCGACGAGCCCGACAAAGCCGCCGTATTCGCCGATTCCGTCAAGCCGATTGCCGACGCCGGCAAGGCCGATCTCGTGCCGGGCGACCATCGACTGACGGATGAAATCACGCTGATCCCGACGCCCGGCCACAGCCCCGGCCATATGAGCCTCCATATCAAGTCGGACGGCCTGGAAGCCCTGCTCACGGGGGACGTCGCCCATCATCCCTGCCAGATGGCCCATCTCGACTGGTCGTCGACCGCGGATTCCGATCCCAAACAGTCCGCGGTGACCCGTCGCGAATTGTTCTCCCGCTTTGCCGATACGCCGACGCTGGTGATCGGCGGGCACTTCAATGCCGGCCATATCAAGCGCGAAGGGGCCGCCTTCAAGTTCATCGCCTTGGACTGAAGCAGGTCTTGGGGTGAGGTAGACAACCCTCTCTTCCCTCCTGGTGGGGAAGCGCTTGCGCCGTCGCCGGGCGAACCGTGAGGCCCGTGAAAACCATCCTTCGAGACGGCCGCGTTGCGGCCTCCTCAGGATGAGGGTGTGCAATGCGGCAGGCGCGTGCATCGGCAGTTGAATTTCCCCCCGCGCTGTTCCAAAAGCATTCCAAGTCGCGAAAATCCTCAAGAAAACCCCCTAGGGAGTGAAGAAAATGAAGCTTGTACGTTACGGCGCGAAGGGTGCGGAAAAGCCCGGCCTGATCGATAAATCCGGCCAATTGCGCGATCTTTCGGCCCATGTCCGGGATCTCGACGGCGAGGCCTATTCACCCGCCTCGCTGGCCAAGCTCGCCGGCCTCGACGCGTCCAAGCTGCCCGCCGTCGACGGCAAGCCGCGTCTCGGCGCGCCGGTCACCGGAATCTCGAAATTCGTCGCGATCGGCCTCAACTACGTCGATCACGCCAAGGAAACCGGCAATCCGATTCCGCCGGAACCGATCTTCTTCATCAAGGCCAATACCTCGCTGAGCGGCCCCAACGATGCCGTGGAGAAGCCGCGGGAATTGATCAAGCTCGACTGGGAAGTCGAAATCGCCGCCATCATCGGCACCCGCGCCAAATATGTCAGCGAGGCCGACGCGCTTAATCACGTCGCCGGCTATTGCGTCTGCAACGACGTCTCCGAGCGTCATTTCCAGACAGAGCGCGGCGGACAATGGACCAAGGGCAAGTCGCACGACACGTTCGGACCGGTTGGCCCGTGGCTTGTCACCAAGGATGAGATTGCGGACGTGCAGAAGCTGTCGCTGTGGCTCGACGTCAACGGCGAGCGCCGCCAGACCGGGTCGACCTCGACCATGATCTTCTCCATGGCGAAATGCATCGCGTATGTCTCGCAATTCATGACGCTGCTGCCCGGCGACATCATTACCACGGGCACACCGCCCGGCGTCGGCGCCGGCATGAAGCCGCCGAAATTCCTCAACGTCGGCGACGTCGTCACGCTCGGCATCGAAGGCCTCGGCGAGCAGCGCCAGGAAATCATCGCAGCGTGAAGCCTGTGGCTCCACGCGCCGCTCACGCCTCATGCCCAGGCGCCTGTCTCCGATCAAGTCGGGGACGGGCCGCTCGGCCATGACGGAGAAAACGCTTCGGGATATCAAAAGTCCGGATCTCAAAAAATGAAACTCACCTTCTCTCCCGCCTCGCCTTTTGCCCGCAAGGTTCGCATCGCCGCGATCGAGCTCGGGTTGATCGACAAAATCGAGTTCGTTCCGACGACCGTCGTGCCGGGCCAGGCGAACGACGAATACGCCAAAATATATCCGCTGAAGAAGCTGCCGGCGCTGATCCTGGATAATGGCGATGTCGTCGTCGACTCCTACGTCATCGTCGAATATCTCGACGAACTGGCGGGCGGCGGAAAGCTGATCCCGGCCTCCGGCCCGACGCGGTGGAAAGTGAAAAGCGATCATTCCCTGATCCAGGGCATGCTCGATTCCATGCTGCTTTGCCGCTACGAGAAAATGGTTCGACCGCAGGGCCTGCAATGGCAGGCATGGTCCGACGACCATTGGAACCGGGCGTGGACCGGCATGGCGCATTTCGAGAAGCAGGCCGAAATGCTGTCGGGGCCACTCAGTATCGCCCAGATCGCCCTGGTTTGCGTGCTCGGCTATGCCGATTTCCGCTTCGCCGATTGCGGCTGGCGCAAGGCCTATCCGAAGCTCGATGCCTTCCATCAGAAAATGCTGGAACGGCCGTCGGTGAAAATCTCGGTCCCGCCGCCGGCGTAACAGATCGGAGACGGCAGCATGCGCGAGGGTAGCCAAAAACTGCGGCGCCTCGGTTTTGCTGCCGCGCTCCTGTTCGCTACACCGCTCCTGTTCGCTAAACCCTTGGCGCCGGCGCTTGGCCAGACAAATCCGGCGTGCGGCGTTCCCGCAGCGCTCGGCGACGGCTGGATCATCGATTCTCCCGAAAGCGCAGGCCTTGATGGCGCGCGGCTTTGCGCCATTGCGGCGCGGCTGAAGGAGACCGAGGCCGACGTTCACGCCGTCGTCATCGCCCGCCATGGCCGGCTCGTTTTCGAGCAATATTTCGCGGGCTATGACGAGCCCTGGGGACTGGGTGGCGGCCGGCACGACTTCGACGCCACAACCAAACACGACATGCGATCAGCCTCGAAGAGCGTGATTTCGCTCCTGGTCGGCATCGCGATCGACCGCAAGCTGATCGCAAGCGCCGACGAGCCGGTGGTTAAATTCTTTCCGGAATATTCAGCGCTGAAGTCGCCGGGGTGGGACAACATCACCCTTCGCCATCTCCTGACCATGTCATCGGGCATGCAGTGGGACGAGAACCGCGCCTGGAACGACCCGCGAAACGACGAACCGCATCTCAGCAGCGAAGCCGATCCTCTCCGCTATATCCTGTCGAAGCCGATCGCCGCGCCGCCCGACATGGTGTGGACCTATAATGGCGGCGGGACGGACCTGCTCGGCGCCATCATCGAGCGCGTGTCGGGTAAATCTCTGGAAGCGTTCGCGCAGGAAGCGCTATTCGTACCGCTGGGGATTTCCGACTGGGAATGGATGAAGTACCGGAACGAAAAGATCGCCTCGGCCGTCGGCCTCCGGATCCGCCCGCGCGATGCCGCGAAGATCGGCCAGCTCGTGCTCGATCGCGGCGCCTGGAACGGCCGCCAGATCGTCTCGCCGGAATGGATCGAGCAATCGGTCCGGCCGCGCTTTCAGGCGATCGGCTATTTCAGCGGGCTGTTTTTCTATGGCTATCAATGGTGGATGGGACGCTCGATAGCGGGCGATGGGGAAGTGAAGTGGATCGCCGCGATGGGTTTGGGCGGCCAGCGCATCTTCATCGTCCCCGAACTCGATCTGGTGTTCATGACCACGTCCGGTCTCTATTCGCGGCCATTTCAGGGTAACGGGGCGCTGGACGCGCTGACGAACTTCATCATTCCGTCCGTCCGCGACAGAAAATAGCCGATCCAACCCGTCAAGGAAAAAACCATGAGCCTCAAACTTGCCGCCGGCGATCTCACCATCCATCGCATCATCGAGCAGGAAACCACCTTCCTGCCGGCGCTGGAGATGCTGCCCGGCTTGACGCCGGAGCTATTGGCGGAAAACCGGGGCTGGATGCAAAAGGCCGGCGCGCTCGACGCCAATGACGTGCTGATCCTGGCCTTTCAGTCGTATGTCGTGAAGACGCCGCATCACACCATCCTGATCGACAGCTGCATCGGCAACGACAAGCCGCGGCCGCAGCGGCCGAAATGGAACATGAAGAGCGACGACACCTATATGCGCGCGCTCGCCGCGGCCGGATTTTCCGTCGATGACATCGACTATGTCATGTGCACGCATCTGCATGTCGATCACGTCGGCTGGAACACGCGGCTCGAAAACGGCCGCTGGGTACCGACTTTCCCGAAGGCGCGCTACGTGTTCGCAAGGAGCGAGTTCGACTACTGGACCGAGATCAACGCCAAGACGCCGGTGCCGCCCTTTGGCGACAGCGTGCTGCCGATCGTCGAAGCCAGACAGGCAGAGGTCGTGGGCAACGATCACCAGATCGGCGATCACGCACGCATCTTGCCGACGCCGGGCCACACGCCCGGCCATGTCGCCTTCACCTTCGGCCGCGGCAAGGACGACGCCGTGTTCAGCGGCGACCTTATGCATTCGCCACTGCAGGCGCGCTATCCCGAATTGTCGGCGAAGTTCGACGTCGATCAGACGCAGGCCGCCGGCACGCGACGCAGTTTCCTGGAGCGCTATTGCGACACCGATACGCTGTGCTGCACGGCGCATTTCCCCTCGCCGTCCACCGGCAAGATCCGCCGCTCCGGCAAGGGATTTAGCTGCGACCAGATATGAGCAGTGGTGACATGAGCATGAAGGACCAGCCCGCCTTCGAAACCCTTTCCCTGGAACGGGCCGACGAGCATGTGACGATTGTCCGGCTGAACCGACCGGATGCCTCCAATGCGCTCAACACCCAGATGGGGCGGGATCTGGTGCGATATTTCGAGGACGTCGCGCTCGATCCGGCCAGTCTGCGTTGCATCATTCTGACCGGATCGGGCGACAAGGCGTTCTGCGCCGGCGGCGACCTGAAAGAGCGCCGTGGCATGACGGATGAAGCGTGGACGCGCCAGCACGTGATTTTCGAGCGGATGGTGCGCGCGCTGATCGATTGCCCGGTGCCGATCATCGGCGCGGTCAATGGCGCCGCCTATGGCGGCGGCTGCGAGATCGCGGTCTGCTGCGACTTCCTCTACGCGGCCGAGACCGCGCGCTTCGCCTTGACCGAGGTGACGCTGGGCATCATGCCGGGCGGCGGCGGCACGCAAACGCTGCCGCGCGCCGTCGGCGAGCGCCGGGCCAAGGAATTGATCCTGACCGGCAAGCCCTTCACCGCGGCACAGGCCCACGCCTGGGGTCTCGTGAATGAAGTGTTTCCCTTGCCCGACCTGTTGTCGGAGGCGTTGGCGACCGCATCGCGCATCGCCCGCAATGCACCGATCTCGGTCCGCCAGGCCAAGCTCTCGATCCACCGCGGCCTGCAATCGTCGTTGCGCGACGGGCTCGCGCTCGAGATCGAGGCTTACAACCGGATGGTTCCAACCGAGGACCGCCGCGAGGGCGTGCTGGCCTTCAACGAGAAGCGGCCACCGAACTTCAAGGGGCGGTGAGCCGCTCCGCTTGATTCCAAACCTCTCGGAAGCTCGCTCAGTCGAACAGGTTCGGCGTGTGGTTCACCACGGCGCCCTCGATCGCCAGCATCTTGAGTTTTGTCACCACACCGCCATTGGCGGAGAAGCCGCCCGGCTTGCCGCCCGCCGCCAGCACGCGATGGCAGGGCACCACGATCGGACAGGGGTTGCGCCCGAGCGCCTGGCCGACGTCGCGCGACAGCTCGACGCCGCCGAGCTTCTTGGCGATATCGCCGTAGGTCATGGTCTTGCCCGGCGGAATGGATCGCGCAATGTCGTAGACGCCGCGGTTGAACTCGGGAACGCCATCGAGATCGAGCTCGACATCGGTGAGATCATCCGGTTTGCCCGCGAGCAATTCGATGATCCGTTCGATGGCGCGCTGTACCCCGGGCGGTCGGCGCTGCTTCCGCAGCACCGCCATTGCGCTGGTGGATGCGGTTACGGGTCTTTTCCTCGCTGCCCATCGGCAGTTGCACGCCCGTGATGCCGCGCTCGCCCCACACGACGCCGCAGGGCCCGATCGCCGTATCGAATATCGCAAAGTTCTGTTCGGTCATGGCCTTTCTCCATATCCTTTGTCGCCCGATATCCCGAGCTTGATGCTGGCCTCAAATCTAGGCTTGGAGAATGTTGCTATCCACCCGAAACCCGATCGGATCAGGTGGAATCAACAGCATGGTCCCAACCGTCATTTACGGCTTCTCCGGCCCGAAAGTCAGGCCTCAGACCTGCGATTTTAGGGCATGGGCTTCGGCCAAGTTCCATGGAATCATGGACTCCACTCAAGTCTCCCGCCGCAACACCTCACGAGCCCCTGCATGCAAACCCTGCGCGTCAACGGATACGACATGGCCTATCTCGAGGTCGGTCATGGCCCGCCGCTGGTGTGCGTGCATGGCTCGCTGAACGACTTCCGGATCTGGTCGCCGGTGCTCGGTCATCTCTCGCGCAAGCACCGCGTGATCGCGGTCAGTTTGCGGCATTTTTTCCCCGATCATTGGGACGGCACCGGCGACACCTATTCAATCGCCCAGCATGTCGACGACGTCATCGCCTTTCTCGAACAGCTCGATCCGAAGCCGGTCGATCTGATGGGCCATTCCCGCGGTGGGCATATCTCGTTTCGCCTCGCGCAGCGCCGGCCTGATTTGTTGCGCAAACTGATCCTGGCCGAGCCCGGCGGCGAACTCGATGCCACGCTGGATCCGGACTTCAAGGCCGGCCCCTCGCCGCTTGCGGCGCGGATCGCGGCTTCTGCCGAGGTCATCGCCAAAGGCGATATCGATGGCGGGCTGCAGATCTTCGTGGATACGCTGATGGGCCCGGGTGCCTGGAAACGGCTGCCGTCGATGATGAAGCAGCCGTTGCGTGACAACGCCACCACCCTGATGGGGCAGACCCGCGACAAGCGCCCGCCATTTTCCAGGGCGGATGCGGAAGGGATCAAGACGCCGACGCTGTTCATCGGCGGCGCCAACACCAAGGGCGCGATTCCAAAGGTGCTGCATACGCTGGCCGCGCATGTGAAGGGATCGCGTACCGAGATGATCCCGAACACCACGCATCCGATGTTCGAGCAGGCGCCGCAAAAATATAGCGAGATCGTGCTCGATTTCCTGGCAGGGGTTTGAACCGATGCAGACGCTGCGCGTCAACGGATACGACATGGCCTATCTCGAAGTGGGAGAAGGGCCGCCGCTGGTCTGCGTGCACGGCACGCTGGGTGATTTTCGAACCTGGTACGCGGTGCTGGGACCGCTGTCGAAAAAACACCGCATCATCGCGCTAAGCCTGCGGCGCTTTTTCCCCGAACATTGGGACGGCGTCGGCAACGACTATTTGATGTCGCAGCATGTCTCCGACGTCATTGGATTCATCGAGAGACTGGAGACGAGGCCTGTGGACCTGATGGGTCACTCGCGCGGCGGGCATATCGGATTTCGCGTGGCGCAGCAGCGGCCCGATCTGTTGCGCAGAGCTGGTGCTGGCGGAGCCGGGCGGCGAACTCGATCCGACGCTCGGTCCGGTCGGCGCGCCTTCCGGCCTCTCCCAGGCGGCGCGAACTTCGGCCATGGTGGATAAAATTGGGAATGGCGACATCGACGGCGCGCTCGCTCTGTTCGTCGACATGTGTGACGGCGACGGCGCCTGGGCGCGCTTGCCGGCCGTACCAAGACAGCAATTACGCGACAACATCTTTACGCTGATCGGCCAGGTCGGCGAGAACCGCAAACCCTTTGCGAGAAGCGAAGCGGAATCGATCAGGACGCCGACGCTGTTGATCGGCGGCGGCGACACGCAAGGCGCGTTGTCACGGAATTGGCGCGCGCTGGCGAAGCATATTCCGGGCGCCAAGACCGCAATTATCCCCGGCACGCGCCACTGGATGTTCGAACAGGCGCCGGAGGAATTTTCACAAATCGTGTTGGAGTATCTCGCTGATTGAAAATGTTGCCGTCGCAAGTCGTCGCCCGTCTGCAGCTATTTATGATCCAGCTGCCATGAACCATCCCAATCGACGGCGGGCGGGCTTGCCATAAAATCGTCGATCCGCTTGATCAGCACCATCGACGGCAAGTCGCCGGGGACCGCTTCGAGCGCCGCGCTAAAAGCGTGACGCGCATCGTCCCAGCGCCGGACGCGATAGGCGGCAAGTCCTTCCGCATATCGCTCCTGCAACACCAGTTGCGCCGGCGTGAGTTCGTCCGTGCGCCCGATGATCTCGAACACCGCTTCGGGATGAGTTTGGCCGACGACGACAAGCCGATCGATCTCGCGAAACGCTATCTCGTCGCCCGCAGCCCGCACGGTCGGCTCGGAGACCAGCGAATGGCTGCCATAGAGCTTGTTGGCGCCCTCCAGGCGCGAGGCCAGGTTCACGGCGTCGCCCATCACCGTATAGCTCATCATGAATTCCGAACCGATGCTGCCGACCAGCACCTCGCCGGTCGCAACGCCGATGCGGACGTCGCAGTCGCTCGGCACCGCGCGCACCCCGAGCAATTCCGGCAGTTCGGTCCGCAACGCGGCGCCACGATTGGCCATGTCGATCGCGGCGAGACAAGCGAGCCGTGCCTGCTCGCCATCCTCGGTAAAGGGTGGCCCCCAATAGGCCATGATCGCGTCACCGATGTATTTGTCGATAATCCCGCGGTGGCTGCGGATCGGCGCCGACATGGTCGAGAGGTAATGGTTCATGACCTTGACCAGGCCCTGCGGCGTCATGCCTTCGCTAAGCCTCGTGAATCCCTGCATGTCGCAGAACAGCACCGTCATTACGCGACGCTGGCCATCGGTCGCCGCCAATGACTGCCGGTCAATCAACCCTTCCACGACGCGCGGATCAAGATATCGGCCGAAGGTCTCGCGCATCCGCTCCTTGTGGCGCAATTGCTCGACCATGTTGTTGAAGGCTGCCGTCAGCTGGCCGATTTCGTCGCGCGTCGTGACGTCGATCGATCCGTCGAGCCGGCCGGCCTCGACGGCGCGGGTGCCGTCCAGCAAACGGCGGACCGGCTTTGTGATACCGGTGGAGACGAACAGCGCAAACATCAACCCTACGATGGCCGCGAGCGCCGTCACAATGGCTGATACGACAATGATCTTTTGCTGATCGCGCATCGTCACCAAGGCATCAGTTCGCACCTGCGCCAGCATATCTCGCCGGATTTCGTCCACCTTCTGATTGAACTCGTCGCGCAGCGTATCGATGTGCGCCAGCCGGGCCCTGACTTCCCCAAAATTCCCGGCTTCAAGCAACGGCATCAGCCGCTGGTTTTCCTCGGCCAGATAGCGGCGGAGGTCGCTGTTGGCATTCTCGATCCGATCGTCGATGCGGCCAAGCCGGGCGTTGTCGGATTCAGTGGAGGTATCGTCGATGATCGCGTTGATCAGGGCACGCGCGGCTTTTGCCTCCTGATCGATCTCCTGGCTCTTTGCTTCAAAGACTTTTTGCCGATCGGCAAATCCCGCCTCATCCGGCGGCGATTCCATCTTCGCGATCACCATCCGGCGCATCGCCAGCGCCTGTTCCAGCGAGCGGATATTCATCCGCGACAGATGACCATACGCTTCAACATATTTTGTGCTGAGCTCATCGAGCTGATGGGCGACTTTTCGTGTCATCACCGTCGATAGAACCGACGTAATCGCCATCAAGACGATCAACCCCAAGGCGATGCCGAGGATTCGTTTTCGGATCGACGGTCGCAGCATCGATTGGTGCTCTGACATGACAGTCAGTTCATATCAGGACGTTCGGCGGAGTCGACACCCAGCTTCCGCCGCGGGACGCGAAATTCCGTAAAAAGCGATGCTTCGACGGCAAATATTTTTAAGGGACCCGCCTCCCTTTCCCCTGCGGGGTAAGGGAGGAAGGAGGATGCCGTCTGGCCGGTACTCAGAGCTTCCGGCACTCAGGGCTTCCAGACGCCGGCCGGCTGGCGCACGGCAACGTTGAGGCGATTCCAGACATTGATGCTGGCGATCGCGAGAATCAACGCCGCGAGTTCATGCTCGTCGAAATGCTTGTCGGCCTCGTTCCAGATCGCATCCGGCACCGGGTCGGCGCGGTCACTGATCCGCGTCAGCGCTTCCGTCAGCGCCAGCGCGGCGCGTTCGCCTTCCGTGAAGTAGGGCGTATCGCGCCAGGCCGCGACCGAGAACAGGCGCTCGTCGGTCTCGCCGGCTTTCCTGGCGATCTTCGGGTGCATGTCGACACAGACGCTGCAGCCGTTGATCTGGCTGGCGCGCAGATGCACCAGTTCGAGCAGCTTTTCCGGAAGACTGTTTTTGGTTACTTCGCCGAGCGAGTGCAGCGCCTTCATGGCATCGGGAACGACCATGACCGGGTGATTCATGCGGGCTTGCATCATTTTACTCTCCATTCGGTTAGCTCCGTTTTGACGCGACCCCGCCGATTTGCTGTCACATCGGCCGGGTTTCGTTCGTCATAGCCATGACGAAACGCGACATGGGAATGTGACCGATGGACGAGAAAAATCCGGGCCAGAGCGGTTTTCTTGCGGAGAAATTCGAGGCCAACCGGGCGCATCTGCGCGCAGTGGCCTATCGCATGCTGGGATCGACCAGCGAGGTCGACGATGCCGTGCAGGAAACCTGGCTGCGCCTGAGCCGTTCCGACACCTCCGCGGTCGAAAACCTCGGCGGATGGCTGACGACCGTGGTCGCCCGCGTCTGCCTCGACATGCTGCGGGCGCGCAAATCGCGCCGCGAGGAACCGATGGGCCCACATGTACCGGAACCTGCCGCCGACGACGCGCATGAGCGCGACGCCGAGATGGCCGACTCCGTCGGCGCGGCGCTATTGGTGGTGCTGGAAACGCTGGCGCCGGCCGAGCGGCTGGCCTTTGTGCTGCACGACATGTTCGCGGTCCCGTTCGAGGAGATCGCGCCGATCGTCGGCCGCACGCCCGCAGCAGCCAGGCAACTCGCCAGCCGCGCCCGCCGCCGCGTGCAGGGCAGCCCGCCCGCACTGGGCGCTGATTTCAACCGGCAAAAAAAGATCGTCGACGCGTTTCTCGCGGCCTCGCGCGGCGGCGATTTCGAGGGGTTGCTGGCGGTGCTCGATCCCGACGTCGTGTTCCGCGCCGATCAGGCCGCGCAGCGGCTGGGCTCGCTCGCGGAAATCCGGGGGGCCACGGCCGTCGCGGAAACCTTCAAGGGCCGCGCGCAGGCCGCCAAGCCGGCGCTGGTCGACGGCGCGATGGCGCTCGCCGTCATCTTTGGCGGGCGATTGCGTATCGTGCTGCGCCTGACGATTACCGGCGAGCGGATATCGGCGGTGGAAGCGGTGGCGGATCCCGAACAAATCAGCGAGTTCGACGTGGAGATGCTTTAGCGCCCGGCTGGGCACCAAAACGCCTTGACCACCGCCCGCGGCCGGGAGTATTTCTACAGAATACGGAATTCCGTATTCCAAACCGGACGACTGGCATGATCCCGCTGGACCCGCTTCCCAACCTGATCGACCAGGTCTATGCGCGGATCCTCGAGGCGATCATCGACCGCACGCTGCCGCCGGGGCAGCGCATCCGGCAGAACGAGCTCGCCGAGAAGCTCGGCGTATCGCGCCAGCCGGTCTCCCATGCGCTGCATCTGCTGCACCGGCAGGGCCTCGTCGCCGAAAGCGGCCGCCGCGGCTTCGAGGTGGTCGAGCTCAATCCCCAACGTATCCGCCAGCTCTACGAGGTGCGCGGCGCGATCGATGCGCTGGCGGCGCGGCTTGCCGCCGAACGGGCCAAGACGGACGCTGCCGGGCGCGCGCAACTCGAGGCGGCGCTGCAAGCCGGGCGAGCACTCGACAAGAATACGCCACTGGCGCGGCTGATCGCGCTCGACGTCGATTTTCACAGCGCCATCTATCGTCTCGCCGGCAATCCCGCGATCGAGGAGATGATCGCGCCGCAATGGCCGCATATGCGCCGCTCGATGGCGACGGTGCTGGCCGAACTCGATTACCGCGACAGCGCCTGGAGGGAACACGAGACGATCGCCGCGCAGATTTTGGCCGGCAACGCCAAGGCGGCGGAGGCGGCGGCGCTGGCGCATGCACAGACGGCGGGACGAATGACCGAGGAAAGACTGAAGGCGACGGACAAGGCGGCGTAGCAACTGCAAGTTCCTCATCCTGAGGAGCCGCGAAGCGGCGTCTCGAAGGATGGGCCGAGAGACCCTCATGGTTCGAGACGCGCAAGACGCGCTCCTCACCATGGGACGAGAGAAAACAAAACAAAGGAGGAAACACCATGAAGCTCACTCCGCAGCAGATCGAATATTTCAACCGCGAAGGCTGGCTGTTCCTGCCCGAGCTGTTCAGCCCCGAAGAAGTGACCTACCTCGCGCGCGAGGCCGAGGGCATCTACGACGCCAACCGCCCCGAGGTGTGGCGCGAGAAGAGCGGCGCGCCGCGCACCGCCTTTGCGGCGCATCTCTACAACGAGGCGTTCGGCACCCTCGGCGCGCATCCGCGCATGATCGACCCCGTCGAGCAGATCTTCGGCGAGAAGGTCTACATGCACCAGTACAAGATCAACGCCAAATCGGCCTTCACCGGCGACGTCTGGCAGTGGCACCAGGATTACGGCACCTGGAAGCGCGACGACGGCATGCCCGAGCCGCGCGCGATGAACATCGCAATCTTTCTCGACGAGGTGATGCCGATCAACGGCCCGTTGATGCTGGTGCCGAAGAGCCAGCATGCCGGCGACCTCAAGGCCTCGCACGATCTCGAAACCACGTCCTACCCGCTGTGGACGCTGGATGAAGCGACCGTGACAAGACTGGTGAAGGAAGGCGGCATCGTCGCGCCAACCGGCAAGGCCGGCGGCATGCTGATGTTCCACGGCAATCTGGTGCACGGCTCGGCCGGCAACATCACGCCCTACCCGCGCAAGATCGTGTACCTGACGCTGAACGCGGTCTCGAACTACATCCGCAACCCCACACGGCCGGAATATATCGCCCATCGCGACTTCACGCCGATCCAGACCGTGGACGACGACGCGCTGCTGCGGCTGGCCCGCGCGCATCGCCAGGCGGCGGAGTAGGTTTCGCACCGTCATTCCGGGGCGACGCGATAGCGTCGAACCCGGAATCTCGATATTGCCTTTCATCTCTGGATTCCGGGTCTGCGCCTCAGGTCCGCAATTGCGGACCGACGGCGCATCCCGGAATGACGGATCGATCGGATTCCCCCATGAACCTGCATCACCTCCTCAACGCCCGCCATGCGGCCGGCAAACCCGTTCGCGTCGCGCTGATCGGGGCCGGAAAATTCGGCTCGATGTTCTTGTCGCAGGTGCCGCACACGCCAGGGCTCGAAGTGCCGCTGATCATCGACCTCGACCGCGACCGCGCGCGCGAGGCGTGCCGCACCGTCGGCTGGGACGAGGCACGGATCGCACGGACCACCTTCACCGACGATGGCGTGCGCGCGATCGAGGGCGGCGCGATGGACGTTGTGGTGGAGGCGACCGGCAATCCCGCCGTCGGCATCCGGCATGCCCGCGCAGCGATCGCGGCCGGCAAGCATGTCGTCATGGTCAATGTCGAGGCCGACGTACTGGCCGGGCCGCTGCTGGCGGAGGAAGCGCGCAAGGCCGGCGTGGTCTATTCGCTGGCCTATGGCGACCAGCCGGCGCTGACTGCCGAGATGGTGGATTGGGCCCGCGCGACCGGCTTTCGCGTCGTCGCCGCCGGAAAGGGCACAAAATACCTGCCGGCCTATCACGACGTAACGCCGGAAGGCGTCTGGGCCCATTACGGGCTGACCGCGGGCGAGGCGCAATCGGCCGGCATGAACCCGCAGATGTTCAACTCGTTTCTCGACGGCACCAAATCCGCCATCGAAATGGCGGCGATCGCCAACGCCACCGGGCTCGACGTGCCCGCGGATGGCCTGCTGTTTCCACCCTGCGGCGTCGACGACCTGCCGCATGTGATGCGGCCGCGCGACAAGGGCGGCGTGCTGGAGAAATCCGGCGTGGTGGAAGTGGTGTCGTCGCTGGAGCGCGACGGCCGTCCGGTGTTTCGGGACCTGCGCTGGGGCGTCTACGTCGTGCTGGAGGCGCCGAACGACTACGCCGCGGATTGCTTCAGGCAGTACGGATTGAAGACCGACGCATCGGGGCGGTTTGCGGCGATGTACAAGCCCTATCATCTGATCGGGCTGGAGCTGAACATCTCGATCCTGTCGGCGGCGTTGCGCAACGAGCCGACGGGACAGCCGCACGGTTTTCGCGGCGACGTCGCAGCCGTTGCAAAGCGCGATCTGCGCGCAGGCGAGATGCTCGACGGCGAAGGCGGCTACACGGTGTGGGGCAAATTGATGCCGGCATCCGCAAGCCTTGCCGCCGGCGCGCTGCCGATCGGACTGGCCCATCGCGTCAAGTTGAAGAACAACATCGCGCACGGCGCGGTGGTGCGCTGGAGCGACGTCGAGGTCGATGCTAACAACGACACCATCAAGACGCGCAAGGCGATGGAAGCGGCATTTTCCGCGCGGTCGTGAACCCTCGGGAGGGATCGTCTCCTGCGACTGGAATGGTGATGTTCGTCAGGCTGGCTCCGTTCTTGTTCGTCATGCTCTGGAGCTCCTCCTTCATCACGGGAAAGATCGGATTGCAGCACCTCACGCCGCTGCTGTTCGTGGCGATCCGGTTGGTATCCTGCGCGATTATCCTGACAGTCGTGATGCTGGTGCTGCGGCGGTCCTGGAAACCGCTCGCGGGATGGCAATGGCTGCATTGCGCCGTCGCCGGCGCGCTGTTGAATGCCATGGGCCTGATGGCGCCGCATGTCGGGCTATTGATTGCGCCGGCAGCCCATATCGCACTGGTGCAATCGCTGACTCCGCTGTTGACGGCGGGGCTTGGCGTCCTGCTGTTGCATGAGCGGCTGCGCGCCGCGCAGTGGCTGGGATTGGCGCTGGGTCTGGTTGGCGTCGGCCTCGTGGTCGGCGAAGCGGCGCTCGAAAGCGCCACCCGTTTTCAGGGCCTGGTGCTGGCCTTTGTCGGCGTGCTTGGTCTGGTGTTCGGAACGCTTTATTTCGGCCGGTTCTGCCGCGGCATGCCGCTGCTGCCCGGCGCGACCGCGCAATTCCTGTCCGCGGCGGTGTTCTCCTCGCTCGGCACGTATTTATTCGAAACACCGCATGTCGACTGGACCGAAGCGACGATCGCCGCCGTGACGTGGAACACGCTGATGGTTTCGCTCGGCGGCA
This sequence comes from uncultured Alphaproteobacteria bacterium, assembly GCA_963847015.1. Classification (GTDB taxonomy): domain Bacteria; phylum Pseudomonadota; class Alphaproteobacteria; order Rhizobiales; family Xanthobacteraceae; genus Bradyrhizobium. The sequence continues at coordinate 48,446 of CAWJYI010000021.1, forward strand.
TGGGGCTCTACTCCGCCATGCTGGTCCGCGGCAGCGTCGCCCGCACCAGCGCTAACTTCTATCTCGTGCCCGGGACGGTGGCGGTGCTGGCCTGGGCATTGCTCGGCGAACGGCCGAGCCTGCTGGCGATCGCAGGGTTGGTCGTGGCATCAGCCGGATGCTGGCTGGTCAGCGCAGCACCGGCGACGCCGATCGAGGATGCGCACCAATAGGCGCGATCCAGCTTCCACGGACGGAGCGTCAGACGGGCAACTCGGTCGATCGCTTTACATCACGTACAATGAGCGTCGACTTATAGTTCGCTACGCCAGGGAGGTTAGCGAGACGGTCCAGCAAGATGCGCTGATAGTCGTTGATATCCTTGGCGACCACGGTCAGGACGTAATCCCAATCGCCAAGCACCGTCATGCACTCGATCACCTCAGGAATGGCGGTGACATCCTTCTCGAACCGGTCGAGAGCATCGCGATCTTGGACGGTCAGCCGTAGTTCGACCAGCACTCGAACGCCTAGGCCGAGCCGGTCTGGATTGAGCAGGGCGACGTAGGATCGCACGTATCCCGCCTCTTCGAGCGCTCTCACGCGGCGAAGCGTCGGGGACGGACTCAAGCCTACCCTCTCCGCGAGCACGTCGTTGCGGATCGCTCCGTCGCGCTGCAACTCACGGAGAATTCTGTCGGTCCATGGCTGTCGAGTTCAGGCATTTTATGCTAACAAGTTCTGACAATACTCGCAATCAGATTGCGCAAATTTGCACGATTTCGCCTCAAAACGCAATCCGTGAAAGCCGAGATCGAGCTATTCATAGCCTGCAAGAGGCGGAGAGCACGCGTCTCTGTCGAGGTATCGCTGAATGAACTTCGGAATGCCAGACGCCGCGCAAAACGTAACAGGACACAGCTCCTTGGCTGGTTCGTGCTGATCCTGCCGCCGCTCTTCTGGGCGGGCAATTTCGTTGTGGGCAGGGCGGCTCGCGGTGACGTGCCTCCGATGATGTTGGCTTTCGCCAGGCATCTTGTCGCATTGGTGTTCCTGCTGCCATTTGGCTGGGCCACCATGCGTCGCGACATGAAGCGGTACTGGGAGCGCCGCTGGCAAATTGTCGGGTCGTCTCTCGCCGGAATGGTGGCCTTCAATTTGCTGGTGTACTCGGGCCTGCACTCGACGACAGCGTCCAACGCACAACTGATGAACTCCACCATCCCTGTGCTGATCGTGTTGCTGGGCGCCGTGCTCCACAGGCAGCGATTAAGCATCGCGCAAATTTTCGGTCTTTTGCTTTCTTGCGCTGGCGTACTGACGATCATCCTGCATGGCGACTTTGCGCGACTGGTCGCGCTGCAGCTCTCGCATGGCGATCTGATGGTGCTTGGAGCGATGGTGTGCTTTGCGCTGTTCTCTGTCTGGCTACGCTCCTTTCCGGCGGATATGGACCGTCTCGGACTTCTGGGTGCGCAACTGGCCGTTGCCGTGGTGGCGCTGTTTCCGTTTCTCGTATGGGAGTACATCGGCGGCGCGCGGGCGACGTGGAATATTGCTGCCGTTGCCGCCATGCTTTATGTGGGGATTGCTGCATCGCTGCTAGCCAATCTCTTATACATGTTCGGTATCGCGCGCGTAGGACCAGCCCGAGCAGGGATGTTCATCCATCTCGTTCCCCTGTACGGCGCAATCATGTCGATCGCGCCAGCCGTCGATCAGGTTCGGCGCTTCATAGAGCGCGGCATAGACGAGATGGGTCGCCCCCTCCAGTTCCGCCGCAGCGTGCATGCATTGCGCTGAAACGGTCAGGTCGACCGGAATGTGCCGGGCGCCATAGAGATCGCGCGGCTTGCGCCGCGACAGCGCCAGCACATCGCATCCGCCCACTGCGCCGAAGTGCCGCAACGCGGCGTTACCCACCAGTCCTGTCGCGCCCGCGACCACGATCTTTTTGTCTGTCATTTCCAGCTCCAGCGGCGATTGCCGGCCCTCCCTAGCAGGCGCAGGCCTGCTTCGCAGCTTGCCGTCTTAGCCTTTCGTCGTGTGACACGCACAAACTTGTTGCAGCCGTTCGCAGCTGCGGTGGAACCAGAACCCTTGATTATCGATCACCGATTGGTCATCCTGCCTTCAGGTCCACAAATCCGGGAATTTGATCGTATTCAGAAAATCAGGTTTGGTTTTCAGGACCGGCAATCTCAATCACCAGTCCAGCATCCGGCCATCGGCGAAATAAAAAACGGCATCCAAGATCGTTGTCCCTTGTTCGGTATCGGCAAAGCAGAGGGGAAGCGCATGAAACGTCGTGATTTCTTGAAAGTGGGTGGCGTCGGTCTCGCCGCCAGTGCGGTTGCAGCGCCTGCGATCGCACAAACCAATCCCGAGATAAAATGGCGCCTCGCGGCCAGCTGGCCAAAGGCACTCGATACGCTCTACGGCGGCTGCGAATATTTTTCCAAGCGCGTTGCCGAAATCACCGACAACAAATTCCAGATTCAGTCATTCGCCGCCGGCGAAATCGTACCGGGCCTGCAGGTGCTCGACGCGGTTTCGAACGGCACCGTCGAGATGGGCAATACCGCGCTCTATTATTACTGGGGCAAGAATCCCGCATTCACCTTCGGCACGTCGCTGCCGTTCGGTCTCAATACGCGCTCGCATATTTCCTGGCTGCGGTTCGGCGGCGGCACGGAAATGCTCAACGACCTGCTGAAGGAATATAAATGCCTTGGCGTTCCGACCGGCAGCACCGGCGCCCAGATGGGCGGCTGGTTCCGGAAGGAAATCAAGTCGATGGAGGACTTCAAGGGCCTCAAATTCCGGGTCGGCGGATTCGCGGGCACCATCATCGCCAAGGTCGGCGGCGTGCCGCAGCAGATCGCCGGCGGCGACATCTATCCGGCGCTCGAAAAGGGCACCATCGATGCCGCCGAATGGGTAGGGCCTTACGACGATGAAAAGCTCGGCTTCGTCAAAGTCGCGAAGTACTACTACTATCCGGGCTGGTGGGAAGGCACCGGCCAGGGCCACAACATCATGAATCTCGAGAAGTGGAACGCGTTGCCGAAGCATTATCAGGCCGCGATCGAGACCGCCTCATACGACACCTTCACCTGGGTCACCGGCAAATACGACTACGTCAATCCGCCGGCGTTGAAGCGGTTGCTGGTGGCCGGCGCGATCCTCAAGCCGTTCCCGCAAGAGGTGCTGGAGGCCTGCTACGGCGCCGCCAATGAGATCTACGCGGATCTTTCCAAGACCAATCCGCACTTCAACAAGATGTACGCCAGCCTGTCGGCGTTCCGTAACGAATCGCTGGCATGGAATCAGGTGGCGGAACTGAGCTACGACAGCTTCATGATGCGGATGCGCACCCGCACCTGAGGTTTGCGCCGCTGAAACAAAAAAGCCCCGGAGATTTCTCCGGGGCTTTTACTTTGATCTGTCCGATCGCAATTACTGCTGGTCTTCGCCCAGCACTGTCGGCGAGCTTGTCGTAATATTTGGCGACAAGGTCGATATTGCCCTTGTTCTCGATCGCCGGCGGCGGCGATTTCAGCGCGTCGTTGAGATCGGCGAGCGCTTCCTTCTTGTCCTTGGGCGACATTTTCTTGTCGGCCTGCACCTGGGCGATCTGCGTCTTGATGACGGCTTCGGCGCCGACATATTTCTTGGTCGCGGGATCGAAGCCGCCGAGCACCAGGCTGATATTGTCGACGACGCTGTTGTATTCGTCGTAGCTGGCAAAACCGTTCTTCTTGGCGATGCCGTCGAGCTGCGCGGTGATCTTCGGATCCGGCTTGGCGTTCTCCGGAATCTTGTCGGTGATCGGATCCATTTCCTTGGCGGCCGACAGCACGCCTTCGACCTGCTTCTCGGTCAGCGCGATCTGCTTGAGCTGGCGGTTGCTGCTGGGGCGGCGGCGGAGCGGCCTGCGCGGGCGCCATCTGCTTCGGCGGCGCCTGCTTGGCCTGCGCCAGCACGTCACCGCTGGACAATGCGGCCAGTCGCGACCGCGAGGCAGGCGACGCTCAAGGCACGGGTGAGGCAGGAGCGAACGATCTCACGCATGG
>CAWJYI010000021.1:55000-201614 GCA_963847015.1 uncultured Alphaproteobacteria bacterium
CACCCCTAACCACAAGTCATCGGAGTCTTTTTCAACAGACACCCGTTCGGTCCTCCAGTGAGTGTTACCTCACCTTCAACCTGCTCATGGCTAGATCACTAGGTTTCGGGTCTAATACAACGAACTTGACGCCCTATTCAAACTCGCTTTCGCTGCGCATACGCCTATCGGCTTAAGCTTGCTCGTTAAATTAAGTCGCTGGCCCATAATACAAAAGGTACGACGTCACCCAGAACGTAATCTTGGGCTCCGTCTGTTTGTAGGTGTCCGGTTTCAGGTCTATTTCACTCCCCTCGTCGGGGTGCTTTTCACCTTTCCCTCACGGTACTGGTTCACTATCGGTCGCTGAGGAGTACTTAGGCTTGGAGGGTGGTCCCCCCGTGTTCAGACAGAATTTCACGTGTTCCGCCTTACTCAAGGATACATCATCGCATTACCCGTACGGGGCTATCACCCTCTGAGGCCCTGCTTTCCTGACAGGTTCCGGTTGTCTTTGATGTATCACTGGCCTGGTCCGCGTTCGCTCGCCACTACTAACGGAGTCTCGTTTGATGTCCTTTCCTCCAGGTACTTAGATGTTTCAGTTCCCTGGGTTCGCTTAAAACCTCCTATTTTATTCGGAGATTTCATACCTTCACTTGATAACTGGAAATCCAAAACCTCGCGGCCTGGTTCTCACACATTGCTGTACGAACCCCAAGATACAAGATCTTGGAGTTCCAGCTATCGAAGGTGGGTTTCCCCATTCGGAAATCCGTGGATCAAAGCTTCTTCGCAGCTCCCCACGGCTTATCGCAGCGTAGCACGTCCTTCATCGCCTCTCAGCGCCAAGGCATCCACCGAACACCCTTAAGGCACTTGATTGCTCTCATTATCAATGTCCACACACTCGGCAGAATGTAGTCCGCACAATTGTCGTGAGGCCGAAACCCCAAAACGCGCACCCTCGATGAATGCTATGCAGCGGCCGGACAATGATTAGAAAGACCAGCTTGCTTCGTAAGATCGATCCGATAGCGAGGCGGTCAAGCTTCGCTAAAAAGGTCATTTACAACTCGAACATCTTGCGATGAACGAGCGCCGAAATGACCTGGAGATTATGATTGAGCGCCCGCAAATTGCTTTGCAGATCCCAAACTCGGATCGATCTCCTCTTTACGATGTCAGAAATCCCGCACGCGCGTCCCGTGAGGACACGACATGCGAAGTGATGTTTCGCGGACGATGTTAATCGGTTCGATGGCCAGCCCGTCTTCGCTCTATCGAGCTACGCGCAGGCACGCTTCGTCGTCGCTGCCTGGCCGTAGCCAGGCGCAGCCGAAGCGAAGGCTGGTGGAGCCAGACGGGATCGAACCGACGACCTCATGCTTGCAAAGCACGCGCTCTCCCAGCTGAGCTATGGCCCCGTACCAGAAGACGAATGCTCCGCACTCGATCAAAGTGGTGGGCCTGGGAAGACTTGAACTTCCGACCTCACGCTTATCAAGCGCGCGCTCTAACCAACTGAGCTACAAGCCCCTAACACGAGAGGCCGCAATGGCGCGCAATCGGCTCACGCCAGATGCATCGCACAAGCGCTGAGCCCCTGGCGCGTGTTCGTCCGCGAAGAAAGAGAAACGTAGACGGCGAAATCCCGCCAATGCAGCTCAACAATCCTGACGATCGTTGGCCACTGATGTTTCTAAAACGATCCGATAGATGGCCGAAGCTATCTGAAGGATCATCCTTAGAAAGGAGGTGATCCAGCCGCAGGTTCCCCTACGGCTACCTTGTTACGACTTCACCCCAGTCGCTGACCCTACCGTGGCCGGCTGCCTCCCTTGCGGGTTAGCGCACCGTCTTCAGGTAAAACCAACTCCCATGGTGTGACGGGCGGTGTGTACAAGGCCCGGGAACGTATTCACCGTGGCGTGCTGATCCACGATTACTAGCGATTCCAACTTCATGGGCTCGAGTTGCAGAGCCCAATCCGAACTGAGACGGCTTTTTGAGATTTGCGAAGGGTCGCCCCTTAGCATCCCATTGTCACCGCCATTGTAGCACGTGTGTAGCCCAGCCCGTAAGGGCCATGAGGACTTGACGTCATCCCCACCTTCCTCGCGGCTTATCACCGGCAGTCTCCTTAGAGTGCTCAACTAAATGGTAGCAACTAAGGACGGGGGTTGCGCTCGTTGCGGGACTTAACCCAACATCTCACGACACGAGCTGACGACAGCCATGCAGCACCTGTCTCCGGTCCAGCCGAACTGAAGAACTCCATCTCTGGAGTCCGCGACCGGGATGTCAAGGGCTGGTAAGGTTCTGCGCGTTGCGTCGAATTAAACCACATGCTCCACCGCTTGTGCGGGCCCCCGTCAATTCCTTTGAGTTTTAATCTTGCGACCGTACTCCCCAGGCGGAATGCTTAAAGCGTTAGCTGCGCCACTAGTGAGTAAACCCACTAACGGCTGGCATTCATCGTTTACGGCGTGGACTACCAGGGTATCTAATCCTGTTTGCTCCCCACGCTTTCGTGCCTCAGCGTCAGTATCGGGCCAGTGAGCCGCCTTCGCCACTGGTGTTCTTGCGAATATCTACGAATTTCACCTCTACACTCGCAGTTCCACTCACCTCTCCCGAACTCAAGATCTTCAGTATCAAAGGCAGTTCTGGAGTTGAGCTCCAGGATTTCACCCCTGACTTAAAGACCCGCCTACGCACCCTTTACGCCCAGTGATTCCGAGCAACGCTAGCCCCCTTCGTATTACCGCGGCTGCTGGCACGAAGTTAGCCGGGGCTTATTCTTGCGGTACCGTCATTATCTTCCCGCACAAAAGAGCTTTACAACCCTAGGGCCTTCATCACTCACGCGGCATGGCTGGATCAGGCTTGCGCCCATTGTCCAATATTCCCCACTGCTGCCTCCCGTAGGAGTTTGGGCCGTGTCTCAGTCCCAATGTGGCTGATCATCCTCTCAGACCAGCTACTGATCGTCGCCTTGGTGAGCCGTTACCTCACCAACTAGCTAATCAGACGCGGGCCAATCTTTCGGCGATAAATCTTTCCCCGTAAGGGCTTATCCGGTATTAGCACAAGTTTCCCTGTGTTGTTCCGAACCAAAAGGTATGTTCCCACGCGTTACTCACCCGTCTGCCGCTGACGTATTGCTACGCCCGCTCGACTTGCATGTGTTAAGCCTGCCGCCAGCGTTCGCTCTGAGCCAGGATCAAACTCTCAAGTTGGACTTGAAACTTTAAACCGGCTGATCACAACGTTTGACGAGGTCCCACCATATTTATCGCCTGCGATTCACATCGCGGACGACGATGGTGTAACCTATGTAAACGTGTACCGCCGAAGTCTTTCGTCCAGCCCCGAAAGATGAAAACCGAAGTTTTCAAGTATTCGAGACTACGCAAGGACTCCGCCGTCCACGTTTCTCTTTCTTCATCTTCACTTGTCAAACAGCCCGGGACCCGAAGGACCCTCTCCCCTAAAGGGAGTTCCGACACCCTTATTCGACGGCAAATAACAACCGATTTGGATCGGCTGTTGATTCACTCATCATAATGAGGAGCATCAAGGGCGCGAAAGACTGCCTTGGCCGTTGGGGCCAATTCAGTGCCGCGCTCAGTGGTCGGGTTATAGGCCCGCCCCATCGGACCTGTCAACAGCCATCGTCAACAAAATGTCGCACGACCGTGGATTTCTTTTGCGACGCAAAGAAGCCCTGATTTTTAGGGACTTTGCGCCGTACTTGAGCCACAATCCTGCGACGTTCTGGCTATAACATAAGCACTGATCAAGTGAATCACGGGACGCCAGTGGGGGCTAACGGTGTTCCAGGGGTAGGCGATCTCTTAATGAACCCGTCGCCTTCCCCACGCGGCCGAGAAACATCGAGAGATTTGCACAGCATTGACGTTCGAGATTCCGGCCGGTCTTCTGGCCTCTGATTCCCGAATATCCATGCGTGCGGCACGCTTGTTCCGGGATCGCTCCTTCCTGTGGGCGAAAGTACCGACGGGGATGAGCGAGGGTCTTGTCGAATGTTGATGGAATTTGGGGGGACACAGGGTTGAGCCAGAAGGCGTCACGCGGGAGCGGCTACGGACGTGAGACCGGGATCATTGATCTCGGTCACGAGCCGCCGCTTTCCGTCGATGGCTCCGAGGCCGCGGTAATCGATCGCCGCCGTGTCTCGGTCCAATGGTTTAGCGGCACTATCCTGACCGGTCTGTGCGGCGCAGCTCTCATCGGCGGCGCCGTTTTTGCGTCGCTGGACGGCGAAATGACCTTTGCCAAGGTGCCGGAACGCGTCGAGGGTGCGCTGCGCGGCGCGTTCGGCGCCAATGATCGCACCGCCAGCCTGCACAAGAGCGATCGCCTGCCGCCGCCCAGTGAATCGACTGCGGCACGGAATGTGATGCGGGTGTCCACCGTGACCCGCGTCGGCAACCGCGACGTGATGCGGGTGCGGCCGTTCGTCCGCATCTCCGGCAACCTCTCGATGACGACGAGCGATCTTTCCGCCAAAATCCCGCCGTTCAACGCCCAACGCATGCTGACCGATGTCGGCACCGCGGCGCCGGCCGCCGCCGACGATCCGAACAATGCCGACGCCGTCGAACCCGATGCCGAGGTTTCTTTCGTCACCAAGGACCTCGGCACCGGTGCTGCCGAAGGCGAAACTCGCTGCCGTGGTCGCGCTCGACGAAGTCCTGATGCGGGTACGCGACGCCGCGAACTGGCGCGGCAACACCGGCGGCGTGCGCTATACGGCGCTTGCCAATGCCACGGCCGACGCCAGCGGCGCGCAATCCGATATGAAGCTGGCTTATGCCTCCGAAGGCAGCGGCGCCGATCCCTATGCCGGCTTTGAAACCCGCGTCGTGCCGGAAAACGTCACGCTGCTGCCGAAGACCAAGGACCAGGCGACCGGCGGCAACCCCTCCAACGAACGCGTTCATGTCGTCAAGAAGGGCGATACCGTCACCTCGATCCTGCGCGATCAGGGCGCGACAGCGGACGAGGCCAAGGCGATCGCCGCCATGCTCGGCGCCCGCGGCCGCGACGGCGGCCTGAAGGAAGGCCAAAAACTTCGAATCCTGATGGCGCCGGCCGCGCCCGGTCCCGGCGTAAGGCTGCAGCCCTACCGCGTGATCGTCGCCAACGACACCACCGTCGAGGCCGTGGCCGCACTGTCCGATATCGGCAAATATGTCGCCGTCGACGTGCAGAGCATGAATACCGTGGCCGAGGCAACGAGCCGACAAAGACGACGACGATGATGATGACGGCAGCGGCGTGCGGCTCTACCAGAGCATTTACGAGACCGCGCTGCGCAACAAGGTGCCGGCAACCGTCATCGAGGACATGATCCGGATCTATTCCTACGACGTCGATTTCCAGCGCAAGGTGCAGCCGGGCAATTCCTTCGACGTGTTCTTCGCCGGAGAAGACGAAGGCGCCACCATCACCGAAAAGACCGAAGTGCTGTTCGCCTCGCTCACCGTCGGCGGCGAAACCAAGAAATACTACCGCTTCCAGACCCCCGACGATTCGGTGGTCGATTACTACGACGAGACCGGCAAGAGCGCGAAGAAGTTCCTGGTGCGCAAGCCCGTCAACAACGCCATCATGCGTTCGGGCTTCGGCGGACGCCGCCATCCGATCCTCGGCTACGTCAAGATGCACACCGGCGTCGACTGGGCCACCAGCTACGGCACACCGATTTTCGCGTCCGGCAACGGCGTGGTCGAGAAAGTCGGGCCTGAGGGCGGTTATGGCAAATATGTCCGCCTGAAGCACAACAACGGCTACGAGACCGCTTACGGCCACATGTCGGCCTTCGCCAAGGGCATGGAAATCGGCAAGCGGGTGCGGCAGGGCCAGGTGATCGGCTTCGTGGGATCGACGGGTCAGTCGACCGGTCCCCACGTCCATTACGAAATTCTGGTCAACGGCCGCTTCGTCGATCCGCTGCGCGTAAAACTGCCGCGGGGCCGCTCGCTCGAGGGCCCGGTCATGGCCAGCTTCGAGAAGGAACGCGATCGTCTCGAAGCCCAGATGAGCAATCGCGGCAGCGCCGCGCGTGTTTCCGATGCGACCGGAACGGCCGGCGCGCCGCCGGTGCGGCAGGTCAGCAATCGCTGATCGCGATCCGCGAAAAACTTCTCGAACCTCGTTCGATCCTGAACGTTCGAACGACGCGCCGTTCCGTGACGCGGAATGTCGTACGCTCGCGATTTTCAGCCGGGTTCCTCCGCGAAAAGGTCGCATCGCGCGTGGCGCGATAGTCCTTGCGGGTATTTCGCGTGCGGTCCACTCTCGCTTCAGGGAGAAGACGGCAGGGGCGCGCGAACGATGCAGGCATATCTGGCACGGCGGTTGTTGGCGCTTATCCCTGCGCTGTTTTTCGCGAGCCTGATCGTCTTCGTTATCGTTCGCCTCGTGCCCGGCAGCATCATCGACATGATGCTCGCGCAGAACGACGTCGGCGCCGACAAGCTCTCGCGCGACCAGCTGGTCGCAGCGCTCGGCCTCGACCGCCCGATGTGGCAGCAATATTTTTCCTGGATCGGCGGGATTCTCCTGCATGCTGATTTTGGCAAGTCGCTCTGGCAGAACACGCCGGTGCGGGAGTTGCTGGGCGCACGCCTGCCGGTGACGTTCGAACTCGGGCTGATGGCGCTGATCGTGGCGCTGCTGACGGCGATCCCGATCGGAATTTATTCGGCGATCCGGCAGGATACCGCCGGCGATTATCTCACCCGCTCCTTCTCCATCCTGATGCTCGCGGTACCGAGCTTCTGGATGGGCACGATGGTGATGGTATTTCCCTCGATCTGGTGGGGCTGGTCGCCGGAAGTGAAGTTCGTTCCGTTCACCGAGCAGCCGCTGCAAAACCTCAAGCAGATGATCCTGCCGGCGCTGATCCTCGGCACCGCGCTGTCAGCCATCACCATGCGCCTGACCCGCACCATGATGCTGGAGGTGCTGCGGCAGGACTATATCCGCACCGCCTGGGCCAAGGGACTTTCCGAACCGCTCGTCGTCGTCAGGCATGCGCTGCGTAACGCGCTGATCCCGGTGGTCACGCTGATCGGCCTGCAGGCGCCGATCCTGATCGGCGGCGCCGTCATCGTCGAGCAGATCTTCGTCATTCCCGGCATGGGGCTGTTGCTGCTCGATGCCATCAGCCAGCGCGACTATCCGATCATCACCGGCGTCAGCCTCGTGATCGGTTTCTGCGTGATGCTGATCAATCTCGTCGTCGACCTCAGTTACGGCCTGCTCGATCCCAAGGTGAGGTACCGCTGATGGCGATGGCAATCGATGTGCCCGCCACGCCGGTGCGCACCGGGAGCGGCAGCGTGTTGCGCTTTGTGGTCCGGCTGGTCCGTGAAAAACCGCTGGGCGCCGCCGGCGGCGCGATCTTCGTGCTGTTCCTGCTGTGCGGGCTGTTCGCGGACGTGCTGGCGCCTTACGGCATGAACCAGATCAGTCCGCGCCTGCGGTTGATGGCGCCGTCATGGGCGCATCCGTTCGGGACCGACAATCTCGGCCGCGACATGCTCTCGCGCTGTCTCTACGGCGCACAAATATCCGTCATCATCGCCTTCACGACGGCGACGCTGGCGACCGTCGTCTCGATCGCGATCGGCATCCTGACCGGCTATCTCGGCGGCAAGTTCGACCTGATCGTGCAGCGCTTCGTCGACGCCTGGATGAGCTTTCCGGACCTCATCATTCTGCTCGTCGTGGTGTCCGTGCTCGGTCCCGGCCTGCCACAGATCATCTTCACCCTCGGCCTGCTTCTGGGCATAGCGGGCTCGCGCATCATCCGCTCCGCCGTCGTGTCGGTTCGCGAGAACATGTATGTGCACGCCGCCCAGTCGATCGGCGCCTCGACCGGCCGCATCCTGTGGCGGCATATCCTGCCCAACATCATGCCGCCGATCATCGTGCTGTTCACGACGCGCGTCGGCACTGTGATCCTTGCCGAATCGAGCCTTTCGTTTCTCGGCCTCGGCGTTCCGCCGCCGACACCGACCTGGGGCGGCATGCTGTCGGGGTCGGGCCGCACCTTCATGTTCCAGGGGCCTTGGCTGGCGCTGGCGCCGGGCCTCTGTCTGACCGTCGTCGTCTACGCCACCAACGTATTCGGAGACGCGTTGCGCGATCTGCTCGATCCGCGCATGCGCGGTTCGAGATAAAATAACAACCGGGAGGGAAGCCATGTCTCATTCTCGCACTTCGCTGCAGATCGCCGCGGCATCGATCGCCGCCACGCTTGCCCTCGCGGCGCCCGCGTGGTCGCAATCGGAGGCCCCGCCGAAGGCCGGCGGTACGCTGGAAGTCGGAACCGTCTACGTCACGCTCTCGGCGCTGTCGTGGGATTCCGCCGACTGGAACTGGAAACATAACCACGACACCGGCGCGGTCTACGAACAGCTTTTCGTTGCCGATCTCTCCAAGTCCAGACGGCTTGGCGGCAAGCATCCCTTCTACGCCGATGCCTGGCTTCCGTCGGACGCCATCCGCGGCGAACTCGCCGAGACCTGGACCTGGAAACAGAATCCGCTGCGCCTTGAAATCAACCTGCGCAAGGGCGTGATGTTTCCCGAAAAACCCGGCGTGATGGCGGCGCGCGAAATGGTCGCCGACGACGTGGTGTTCGCCTACAACCGCCTCGACAAGAGCCCGAAGAAAATCACCGGCTATTTCGATCACCTCGACAAGGTCGAGGCCACCGACAAGCATACCGTGGTCTTCACCTTCAAGAACTACAACGCCGAGTGGGACTATCGCTTCGGCTACGGCTACTACTCCGGCATCGTGCCGAAGGAAGTCGCCGACGCCGGCGCCACCAACTGGAAGAACGTCAACGGCACCGGGCCGTTCATGCTCGCCGATTTCGTGCAGGGCAATTCCAACACCTATGTGAAGAATCCGAATTATTGGGGCACGGAGAAGATCAACGGCGTCGAGGTCAAACTCCCGCTGCTCGACAAGGTCGTCTATCGCACCATCAAGGATGAAGCGACCTTCCTGACCGCGCTGCGCACCGGCAAGCTCGACATTCTCGAGAACATCCGCTGGTCGGCGGTCGATGAACTGAAAAAGAGCGCGCCGCAATTGCAATGGTCGAAATGGCTGACGATGACGCGGCCAGTTCGTCGCCATGCGCGTCGATACCAAGCCGTTCGACGACATTCGCGTCCGCCGCGCGCTCAACTTCGCCGTCAACAAGCAGGAAATCGTCAAGGAATATTACGGCGGCAACGCCGAGCTGTTCGCCTATCCGCAGCATCCCGACTATATCGGCTATTTCGAGCCGCTCGAGGCGATGCCGGATTCCGTGAAGGAGCTCTTCACCTACAATCCCGAGAAGGCCAAGAAGCTGCTCGCCGAGGCCGGCGTGCCCAAGGGATTTACCTTCAAGGTGCAGGTCTGCTCCTGCTCGCCCGACCATATGGATCTGCTGCCGCTGATCGCGGCCTATCTGGAGCAGGTCGGCGTCAAGATGGACATCCAGCCGCTGGATTACGGCGCGTTCCTCTCCGCCATGACCAGCAAGACCAACGCGCCGGGCTATCTGATGGGCAACGGCCACACCAATCCGACCACGACCATCCGCAAGAGTTTCGTTCGCGGTCAGGTTTGGAACCCGTCGCAGTGGAACGATCCCGAATACGACAAGAAAATGGACGCCGTCTATCTCGAGCAGGATGAGACCAAGCGGCAGGCCATGCTGAAGGAGATGACAAGGGAGATCCTCGACAAGGCGCCCTACATCTGGCTCCCGACGCCCTACATCTTCACGGCCTGGTGGCCCTGGGTGAAGAATTACGGCGGCGAGCTGCGCGCCGGCGCGGTGCGGCCGGGGCCGATCTATGCCCGCATCTGGATCGACCAGGAGCAAAAAAAGAAGATGGGCCACTGAGCGGGGGAAGCGGCGATGACGCGCCCGCTGCTGGAAGTCAAAAACCTGACGACGCGGTTCCGCACCGAGCGCGGCACCGTGACCGCGGTCGACGGCGTATCGTTCCATCTCGATCCCGGCGAAACGCTCGCGATCGTCGGCGAGTCCGGATCCGGGAAAAGCGTCACCGCATTGTCGGTGCTGCGCCTGATCCCGAATCCGCCCGGCCGGATCGAGAACGGCGAAATCCTGTTCGACGGCGTCGATCTCCTCAAGCTCGACGAGCCCGGCATCCGTGCGGTGCGCGGCAACAAGATCGCCATGATCTTCCAGGAGCCGATGTCCTCGCTCAATCCGGCGCTGACCGTCGGCCTCCAGGTGGCGGAGCCGATCAACGTGCATCAGGGTACGCCGTGGGGCAAAGCCTACGAGGCCGCGACCGAGCTGATCGGCCGCGTGCGCATCGCGGATGCGGCAAGCAGGCTCGAGCTCCTACCCGCACCAATATTCCGGCGGCATGCGCCAACGGGTCATGATCGCGATGGCGCTCGCCTGCGCGCCGCGCCTCATCATCGCCGACGAGCCGACCACGGCGCTCGACGTCACCGTGCAGGCGCAGATTCTGGACCTGCTCAAGGAGGTCACGCGCGAAACCGGCTCGTCGCTGATCCTGATCACGCACGATCTTGGCGTCGTCGCCCGCTATGCCGACCGCGTGGCGGTCATGTATGGCGGGCGGATCGTCGAGGTCGCCCCGGCGCGCGAACTCTACGCCCGTCCGCAACACCCCTACACGTCCGGCCTGATGGCCTCCGTGCCTCGTCTCGATGGCGGCGGCGGTCGCCGCCTGATGCCGATCGAGGGCCAGCCGCCCGACCTCGCCAGCCTGCCGCCCGGTTGCGCCTTCGCGCCGCGCTGCCGCTCGATCCTGGACCAATGCCGAACCGCAAAGCCGGAACTCACCCATGTTGCGGATCGCCACGCCAAGGCATGCTTCGCCCATGTCTAGATGCCATGTCTGACACGATGTCTGACGCCTGTCGATGCGTCGCCCGATGTCGCGGACGATCTCATCCTCCGCGTCGAGGATTTGAAGGTCCATTTTCCCATCACCAAGGGCATCATCATCCAGCGCAAGGTCGCGACCGTCAAAGCGGTCGACGGCGTTTCCTTCACGATCCGCCGCGGCGAAACGCTCGGGCTTGTCGGCGAGAGCGGCTCCGGCAAATCGACGACCGGGCTCGCCGTGCTGCGCATGCTGACGCCGACCGCCGGACGCATCGTGTTCGAGGGCCAGGATATCGCCCCGCATCGGGGGCCGGAGTTGCTGCAGGTCCGCCGCCGCATGCAGATGGTCTATCAGGACCCTTACGGGTCGCTGAATCCGCGCATGACCATCCGCAGCATCGTAGGCGAGCCATTGGCCGTCCATGGTCTCGATGCCGACAAGGCGGCAACCCGCGACAAGATCGCTTCGCTGATCGCTTCGGTCGGCCTGTTGCCCGACATGGCCGATCGCTATCCGCACGAATTCTCCGGCGGCCAGCGCCAGCGCATCGGCATCGCCCGCGCGCTCGCACTCGAGCCGAGCCTCTTGATTGCCGACGAGCCGGTTTCCGCGCTTGATGTCTCGATCCAGGCGCAGGTCATCAATCTGTTCATGGATCTGCAGGAGCGGCTGGGGCTGACCTATTTGTTCATTGCGCATGATCTGGCGGTGGTCCGCCACATCTCGACGCGCATCGCCGTGATGTATCTCGGCCGCCTGGTCGAAATCGCCGATCGCGACGATCTCTATCGCAATCCGCTGCATCCCTACACCGAAGCCTTGATGGCGGCGGTGCCGGTCGCCGATCCCGAAGTCGAGGCGCGCCGGCCGCGCGCCGTCATATCGGGCGAAGTGCCGAGCGCGCTCCGGCCGCCGCCCGGCTGCAGCTTCCACACCCGCTGCCCGCGCGCCATGGCGGTCTGCAAAACCGATCAGCCGCCGCTGCGCGAACTCGGCCCCGGCAGAGCCGTCGCCTGTCACCTGCACGCGAGCTGAACTCTCATCAACGTCACCGCATCCGGCCGCGCCGCGGCACGGCCTGCCATTTGTGTGACAGCGAGGCCGCGCCCGCTGCCTGAAACTAAAGCCGAGAGGCGACAAATAGCTTTAGTTCAGCTTCCGTTTCGGGACCGGCGCTTCGAATTGCGCGATCTCGGCGGTGTTCGGCGCCTTGCCGTTGAAGGTCAGGACGTTGCCTTCGGCCGAAATCGCCACGCGATCGCCTTCCTTGACGTCGCCGGCGAGGATCATCTCGGCCAGCGGATCCTGCACATAGCGCTGGATCACCCGCTTCAGCGGACGCGCGCCATAGGCGGGATCCCAGCCCTTGGCCGCCAGCCAGTCCCGCGCGTCGGCATCGAGCGCCAGCGTGATCTTGCGATCTTCCAGCAACCTCGTGAGCCGCGAGAACTGGATCTCGACGATCCGGCCCATCTCGTTCCGCTGCAAGCGGTGGAACAGGATGATCTCGTCGACGCGGTTGAGGAATTCGGGGCGGAAATGCGCGCGCACCAGGCCCATCACCTGCTCGCGCACCGCCGACGTATCCTCGCCTTCCGGCTGGTTCACCAAAAACTCCGAACCGAGGTTCGAGGTCATGATGATCAGCGTGTTGCGGAAGTCCACGGTGCGGCCCTGGCCATCGGTCAGGCGGCCGTCATCGAGCACCTGAAGCAGCACGTTGAAGACATCGGGATGGGCTTTCTCGATTTCGTCGAACAGCACTACCTGATAGGGCCGCCGCCGCACCGCTTCGGTGAGCGCGCCGCCCTCGTCATAGCCGACATAGCCCGGAGGCGCGCCGATCAGCCGCGATACCGAGTGCTTCTCCATGTATTCGGACATGTCGAGGCGCACCATCGCGGTCTCGTCGTCGAACAGATAATCGGCAAGCGCCTTGGTCAACTCGGTCTTGCCGACGCCGGTCGGCCCCAGGAACATGAACGAGCCCATCGGGCGGTGCGGGTCCTGCAAGCCGGCGCGCGAACGCCGCACGGCAGTCGCCACCGCATGCACGGCTTCGGCCTGGCCGACGACGCGGCCGCCGAGGGCTTCCTCCATCTTCAAAAGCTTGGCCCTCTCGCCCTCGAGCATCTTGTCGACGGGCACGCCGGTCCAGCGCGAGACCACCTGCGCGACATGATTGGCCGTGACGGCCTCCTCCATCATCTCGCCGGAATTTTCCCTCGCCTCGATCTCGGCGATCTGCTTCTCAAGTTCGGGAATCCGGCCATAGGCCAGTTCGCCCGCGCGCTGATATTCGCCCCGCCGCTGGGCGTTGGCGAGTTCGACGCGCAGGGTCTCCAATTCGGCCTTCAGCTTCGCCGCGCTCGACAGCTTGGCTTTCTCGGCGGTCCAGCGCGCGGTCAGCGCCGCCGACTTTTCTCCGAGCTCGGCGAGTTCCTTCTCGAGCGACTGCAGGCGGCTTTTCGAGCCGCGGTCGCTTTCCTTCTTCAAGGCTTCCTGCTCGATCTTCAGCCGGACGATTTCCCGATCGAGCGAATCGAGCTCTTCCGGCTTGGAATCGATCTGCATCTTCAGGCGCG
This sequence comes from uncultured Alphaproteobacteria bacterium, assembly GCA_963847015.1. GTDB lineage: Bacteria > Pseudomonadota > Alphaproteobacteria > Rhizobiales > Xanthobacteraceae > Bradyrhizobium. Next base: position 68,502 of record CAWJYI010000021.1, read on the forward strand.
CCGCCGCCTCGTCCACCAGGTCGATCGCCTTGTCGGGCAGGAAACGGTTGGTGATGTAGCGGTGCGACAGCGTGGCCGCCGCAACCAGCGCGGAATTGGTGATGCGCACGCCGTGGTGCTGCTCGTATTTGTCCTTCAGGCCGCGCAGGATCGAAATGGTATCCTCGACCGAAGGCTCGTTGACATAGATCGGCTGGAACCGCCGCGCCAGCGCGGCATCCTTCTCGACATGTTTCTGATACTCGTCGAGCGTGGTTGCGCCGATGCAATGCAGTTCGCCGCGCGCCAGCGCCGGCTTGAGCAGGTTGGACGCATCCATCGCGCCGTCGGCCTTGCCGGCTCCGATCAGCGTGTGCATCTCGTCGATGAAGAGGACGATACCGCCCTCGGCCGCGATCACTTCCTGCAGCACGGCCTTGAGCCGTTCCTCGAACTCGCCGCGGTATTTTGCGCCCGCGATCAGCGAGCCCAGATCGAGCGACAGCAGTTTCTTGTCCTTCAAACTCTCCGGCACATCGCCATTGACGATCCGCAGCGCCAGACCTTCGACGATCGCGGTCTTGCCGACGCCGGGTTCGCCGATCAGCACGGGGTTGTTCTTGGTGCGGCGGGAAAGCACCTGGATGGTCCGGCGGATTTCCTCGTCGCGGCCGATCACGGGGTCAAGCTTGCCGTCACGCGCGGCCTGGGTCAGGTCGCGGGCATATTTCTTCAACGCGTCATAGGCATTCTCGGCCGTGGCGCTGTCGGCGGTGCGGCCCTTGCGCAGGGCCTCGATCGCCGCGTTCAAATTCTGCGGGGTCACGCCGCCTTTGCTCAGGATTTTGGCCGCCTCGTTGTCCTTGTCGAGGGTCAAGCCCAGCAATAGCCGCTCGACCGTGACGAAGCTGTCACCGGCCTTTTCGGCGGCCTTTTCCGCCGCGTCGAAGGCGCGCGCCAGTTCCGGAGCAAGATAAACCTGCCCGGCGCCGCTTCCGGATACTTTCGGGAGCTTGTTGAGGGCGTCCTCGGCGGCCTTGAGGATGGCGCGGGAGTTACCGCCGGCACGATCGATCAGACCGCCCGCAAGCCCTTCGCTGTCGTCCAGCAGCACCTTAAGCAGGTGCAGCGGTGAAAACTGCTGGTGCCCGTCGCGCATCGCGAGCGATTGCGCGGACTGGATAAAACCGCGCGCCCGCTCGGTGTATTTTTCAATATTCATCGTTGCTTCCCTCAGCCTGCCGCTCAGCCCCGAAGGCACTGCTGCGGCATCTTCATTGGGTTTCCGCCCGGCCGCGTTGACATTCCTCAACCAGCCGGCAGTCGTCGCCATCATCATTCATATTGGCTTGACGCAAATGTGGGCATTTGGGTTCCAAAACGGAAGAGGTCCGGCCATGATTTCGGGAACGGTAGCGCCGCGTTCGGGAATCTCCTAAAGGACCCCCATGTAAAGGACCCCATGTCCCCTGCCCTGATGTCCCGGCCCTGATGTCCCCTGCTCTGCCAGCCCATATCACCGGTATCTACCGCTATCCGGTCAAAGGTCTCAGCCCGGAACTGCTCGCGCGCGCCGCGCTCGCGACAGGTCAGACGCTGCTCGCCGATCGCCGCTACGCCATCGAAAACGGCCCCAGCGGCTTCGATCCCGCCGCACCGAAATGGATGCCAAAGCCGCATTTCCTGATGTTGCAGCGGGACGAATGGCTGGCGGCGCTGCAGACCCATTTCGATGATGCGAGCCACGTCCTGACCATCCGCCAAAACGGCGCGATCGCGGCCCAGGGCGACCTCGAAACCGCCGAAGGCCGGGCCGCCATCGAGCAGTTTTTTGCCAGCCGCCATGCCGGCGAGATCAAGGGACCGCCCAAAATCCTCACCAGCCCCGGCCACAGCTTTTCCGACCTCGCCCGCAAGGTCGTCTCGATCATCAATCTGGCGAGCCTGCGCGCCATCGAGAACATGGTCGGGCAACCCGTCCATCCCCTGCGCTTTCGCGCCAACCTCTATGTCGAGGGTTGGCCGGCCTGGCACGAGTTCGACCTGCTCGACCGCACGATCGCGATCGGCGAGGCGCGGCTCAAGGTGGTGAAGCGGATTGTCCGCTGCGCCGCCGTCAATGTCGACCCCGACACCGCCGAGCGCGATCTGGCAATCCCGCAGGCGCTGCAGCGCCGGCTCGGCCACGGCGATTGCGGAATCTATGCCGAAGTGATCGGTGGCGGCAGCATCGCGGTCGGCGACGCGATCATGGCGGAAGAGCCGGAGCTGCTCTGAGGTGGTTCGCGCCCCAGCGATGAGCCTCAACCATACCACAAGCCATAACTCCGCGATCTCGCGGCGCGACGCGCCCGAAGTTTTGCACGAACTGTCCCTCAAAATAGAGGGTGCAGGGAATGCCGGGTGCACGCTGCACCCGCGGTCTCGTGTGCAAAATTGTGCAAAGAAGCGCACACGAGCAAACAGGTACAGACGGAGCAACGGATTTAGTTACGGTGTCGCCTGAAACCACCGTGGCCGAGGCCGCCCGGCGCATGCTGATCCATCACGTCACCGCCGTACCGGTGGTGGACCCCGATAACCGGCCGCTTGGAATGGTCAGCGAAGGCGACGTGATGCGCCACTTCGGCGCGCAGTTTCAAAGTAAGCGAGCGCAATGGCTACGCATGCTGGCGGAAGGCGAGACACTCGCCCCGGAGTTCCTCGCCGAAATCCGCCTCAACCAGCAGCACGTCCGCGAGATTATGCACACGGCCATCATCTCCGCTAATGAGGGAGCCTCGCTTGCAGAGTTGGCTGATCTGATGCTGAAACATGGGATCAAGCGCGTCCCTATCCTGCGTGACGGCGTGTTGGTTGGCATGGTCAGCCGCGCCGATGTGGTTCGAGCCGTGGTCGAAAACCTGGACGATTTGCTTGAGCCGACGGACTAGCACCGGAAGCTGGTCGGCCGGACCAATCCGCCAGCGCAGCGGCCGGTCTTCGACGAACTACGATGCCCGGCCGGATCGTCAGTCGTGAATTGACCAGCAGGAATCAGACGACGATCTACGACGCGGGCCCAAATCTGACATCGAGCGGCGCACGGCTATTCGTCGAAACGTGAACCCCTTCACACTTGTAATCCGCCGGTCGTCCTACGCTTGCTTAACTAACGATGGGGCTGTTCTCAAAGAGTGGAGGAGGCTGCAATGCGTGAACCAAACCTTGAAAAGTTGAACGCGCTCGTAGGAAAGCTGGTCGGCGACCTCGGCATCTCACTTGGCGGCGCAAGCATACTGCTCGGCGATCGCCTCGGGCTCTACAAGGCGATGGCGGATGGTGCTGTGGTCACTCCGTCCGAGCTTGCCAAGAAGACCGGTCTGCATGAGCGTTATGTGCGCGAATGGCTGTCCGGGCAGGCCGCCTCTGGATACATCGACTACCACCCCGAAAAAAATGCGTTCTCACTCTCGGCCGAGCAAGCCATGGCGTTCGCCGAAGAGGGGTCGCCAGCTTTCTTTGCCGGTGCATTCGATGTCGTGCAATCCACCTATCTCGACGAACCCAAGGTCGCCGAAGCGTTTCGAACTGGGAAAGGCGTTGGTTGGCACGAGCATTCGAAGTGTCTTTTCTCGGGCACCGAACGCTTCTTCAGGCCGGGCTATAACGCCAATCTGGTTTCGAACTGGATTCCAACGCTCGAAGGCGTCGAAGCGAAACTGAAAGCTGGCGCCAGGGTGGCCGATGTCGGATGCGGCCACGGCGCCTCTACAATCGTGATGGCGCAGGCCTACCCCAATTCAGAGTTCTTCGGGTTCGATTACCACAAGCCTTCGATTGAACGCGCGAAGGTCCTGGCGCAGGAAGCGGGGGTTGGAGACCGCATCACGTTCGCGCAGGCCAGTGCCAAGGATTTTCCGGCGAAAGACTATGATCTGGTGGCGTTCTTCGATTGCCTGCATGACATGGGTGACCCCGTGGGCGCAGGCAAGCATGTCAAGGAAACGCTGGCCAAGGATGGGTCGTGGATGATCGTCGAGCCGTTTGCTCATGACAATCTCAAGGACAATCTCAACCCGGTCGGATGCATCTTCTATCACGCCTCGACATTCATTTGTACGCCGGCATCACTCTCTCAGGAAGTGGGCTTGGGGCTCGGTGCCCAGGCGGGTGAAAGCAGATTGCGTCAGGTCGCGACTGAAGCGGGCTTCAGGCGCTTCCGCCGCGCGACCGAGACGCCGTTCAACATGATCTTCGAAGTGCGTTCCTGACCGATCAGAGCAACGGTGCGCATCAGCCCGGATGCTGCAGGAAATGCGGCTCCCAGAGCCCTGCATTCACTCCGGGCTGATGTCGCCTGTTGGGCACTTTTCGGACATGCCGGGACAGCCTGATGATGTCCGCTCACCGGGGAGATAGCAGACATCCCGCCGCAAGGCCGCGACTTCCGGTATTGGACCCGAAGCGGACATTTCCGGGATATTGCTGCTCAAGAAGACACTGATCGCCACTGGCTCGGCGAGCGACCGACAAATCTTTTGAATGCTCGGCTGAATGCAGCCTCGGATTCGTAGCCGATTTCATGAGCGATGGCGGCAATTTTGACACCGGGATCTGCTAGACGCTTGGCTGCAATCTGCATCCGCCATTGGGTCAAATACTGAATTGGCGGACAGCCCACCAAATTAGAAAATCGATCGGCCAGCGTTGAGCGCGAGGCGGCGGCTTGCGCTGCAAGCTCCTCCAGAGTCCAGGCATGTGCAGGGCGCGCGTGCAATAGCGTCAGCGCGCGACCGACCAGAGGATCACGCAATCCCGCGAGCCAGCCGGTGCTGTTGTTCGCAAGCTGATCCATATGTAGCCGGATCACCTCGACGAACATCAGTTCCGACAGCCGGTTGAGCACGCTTTGGCTCCCGGCGCGTTTGTTGCCCGTCTCGGCGGTGGCGAAACGGATGAATTGGTCGAGCAGGCTTTGTGACGCTTGTGAGGCGTCACGCCGCAGCCGCATGAATCGCGGCAGTGAGTCGAGCAGCGGATTGAAAGGGCGCGCGTCGCAACTGAAGAACCCGCAAATCACATGGGTGTCGCTCGCACCCTCGCCACCGGTTCGGAGTGCGAAAGGCAACGCGTTGCTATCCTCGGGCCAGCGGTGCATGTCCAAGTTCGGTTCAGCGCGCATGCCCGGTGCGCTTGATATCACATGCGGGTCGCCATGCGGGATCACAGCTATGTCCCCTTCCTCCAGTTTGACCGGCTCGAATCCGGTATCGCCGACGAGCGATATCCAGCACGAACCGCGGGTGACGACATGATACTCGATCGCATGCTGGGCGCCGGGCGTTACCTCGTTAGCAATCTGCGCGCCAGGCGGCGCTTCCGCAACCCATGGCGATTTGGCGGTGACGTCGAAAAAGACCGACCCGGATAAACGCACGGCGGAGAGGACATCGGACAATGCGTCCGTGCTCATCGGCATGACCTCCGACATAAGATTGCCGTGTCCGCGACTAGGCCTTGGGCGCTAGAGCAGCACTACCGGGCGATCGGACAAGGATGATAGCAAGTCTGGATGCGCGAGCAAGAAATCCGGCAGCGCAATCATTCAGCGGTGGCGGCGAATGACTTAGGTACCACGCGAAGGTCGCACGCACCGTGCGACTAGATCGCCCTTCGGCGATGTGTTGCAACTCGGAAAGTTGAGGAGACCCATCATGACTACCGTGATTGAATGTCATCCGCCTGTGGCAGCAAAGCCAGCTGCGGACTTAAAGGCACCCAAGAGCACAACCGTGAACGGCGTTGATACCGGAAAGTTGTCCGCCACCATCGAAGCCATCAAAGCCGATGCTTCTCTCGCCAACTTCCAGTTCAGGCTTTCCAACCAGTGGGTGGGCGGCGGGGAAAACCACTCGCGCATCGACGATTTCTACGGCGTCGGCCAGGAAATGCGGCACAAGCAGCCGTTTTTCCTCGTCAGCGACGAGCCGGAAGTGCTGCTGTCCGAGGACCGCGGGCCGAACGCGGGCGAATACGTGCTGCACGCGCTCGCCAGCTGCCTGACCGGCGCGCTGGTCTATCACGCGGCGGCGCGCGGCATTACGGTGAAGGGCATCGCCACGCGACTCGAAGGCGACATCGACCTGCAGGGCTTTCTCGGGCTTTCCAAGGATGTCCGCCGCGGTTTTAAGAACATCCGCGTCACGTTCGACATCGATGCCGATTGCGACGACTCTGGAAAGCAGGAGCTGATCGAAATGGCGCAGGCCTATTCGCCGGTGTTCGACATGTTGTCGAACGGCTTGCCGGTGAGTTGCAGGCTCGATGACGGTGAAAAAAAGCTGAGACCGCGTGAATTTACGCCGGGGTTCGCGATGCGAATTCCGGCGCTTTTCTTCCTCGTGCAATATTTAGGGCTTTTGGCCGTCTCAGCGCGTGTTGCCTCAATCGACCCTTGCGGGTTCTGAAAGTTGCCGTCAAAGGCTTCATGGCGACCTTCTCAAGATGCCGGCCTTGTCGAGCGTGACACAGCAACAGAAGGTTGCTCTTCGGCGTCCTGGCCGCTGACAATTCACACGATCAATGCCAGAGGTCCGCACGCTGCAACACGACTGAGGTCGGCGAGCCGGTGCTCCGCACTAGCTCGAAGATCGAGGCCACCAGGTCGAGCAGACGTTGAAAGGCGCGATCTGTGACCTGGAGCGGGGCAAAGGTTCCTCGTCAAAAGCTTCGATGTAGCCGCCGACTAAAGAGCTCAGCAACCGGTACAAGGCCCTGTTGCCCGGGCTCGTCCCTGCTTCAAGGTTCCAAGTTTTTGCTGGAAAATGCGGCAGGTCCGCAAGGAAAGCCGCTTTCAACCCTGAACTCCCCTGCCGTCCTGTTTGCCGATCACGCAGCGCCATGCCGCCAGGCGCTCGGCGGGATGCTGCTTCATCCACTCCGCGAGCTGGGGCGCGCCCATCATGCAGGATTGCATTGAGACCTCAGCGAAGTCCGAGGTGGTGACGATCTGCTCGTGGCAATTCTCCCGGAGAGAAGAGACTGCAAAGCACGGCAATGATCTTGATCACGACAGGAGAACCCCGCGGCTACGATCGGCATTGGCGCCGCTAACCGTATGACTGGCCGGCGCCTTGTTCGGCTTCCCGCTGACTGGATTAGCCGGCGGGAAGATGCTGTAGTATATCGCGCGGGCCTGTCAAATCAGGCGGGTTCGCTCGCGCTCAGACTTTGGAACAAATCGAATAATTTAACCCATATTCGTTCCAACATCCCTTAGAGAAGGAGTTACCGGCTCAGACTTTGGGACAAATCGAATAATTTCGCCCATATTCGTTCCAACATTCCTTAGAGAAGAATGCCGCATTTAGAAACCGAGCTCGCCATAAGATGACAACAATCATCTCACGTCATTTGGGATATCCGCCCCAACTTTGAAGCCCTGCGGGCGGTAACGAAGGGATAAAAAGCTCGTGACCAGGCCCGCGTCGCGACGGCGTACATACACCGGCGAGAGCTCGTGCTGCCCGGCCGGCGGTGCAGCTGAAACTCGAACCTTAACCAGGGCTGATGCTTGGCACGCCATTTCGGGCCGGGGCCACGCATGTAGTACAGCTCGGGCCGGTAGCTGTCGCGCACGCCCATGATCAGGTTGTGAACGAAGCTGGTGAAGTCGGAGGCTGACTTAGCCGCCTTGCGAGCAAAACCTGACAATGCGGCTGCATCTATAATTCTCATCGGTGAACTGCTCCTGTTGTCCTACCGCTCTACACATCGGCGCTTACACCCCAAGCGTAGTCACAGAGAGATAGACCGAACCATTGCACAGACGTTGATCCTCGATACATTTTTGGCCGAGAAGAGGCAACCTAGGTTCAGGTTATGCTAACCTGGGCCCTGCCGACTAATTGGAACGTCGCACCTCGTTCGAGCGAGATAACATCAACCGTGACCGAAGAACTCTGGCTGAGCTTGATTTGTCGTTGAGACCAGCTTGATTTCTCCTGAAGGTCGAGCGCACGGGCAATTTCCGCTTACTGGCAATCGGAGCATCGCGAGCCAAGTTCATTCCGATGCCCGCATCCGGCAGATGGTGTTAAAAAAATCTTCTTAGGGCACCGTGCAGGATGGCATCTTCACATTAAGTGAACGCGCGGCCTGGGCTCATGATTTCTGTGCGGCGTTAAAGACGCTGGCTGGCGGATTCTCGTCGTCAATGACGCAGTGCAGGCGCACACGCAGTGATCACCGCCTCAGCCGAGATGAAATGGCTGAACGGTTGGTCCCGCCGCGGCCACCTTTGAGGGTGAGTTCTCCAGCGAGCTCCGCCGGCAATGGCGTGGTGCGCTATTCTCGGTAAACCAGTGACTTCCGCTGTTGGCACGTTTCGGACCTCGCACGATGTTCGACTTGAGTCCGTTGTGAGCCGCAAAGCGACATCAGCCAAGAGCACTTGATTTATAGATTCACGCCCTGGGTCGCCCTTGCCTCGTCTCCTTTACGCGTCGGCATGAAGGCAACCTCTCCCCGTCAACAACGGGGAGAGGTGAAGAGGAAGTGCAACGCGCACCGGCCTCAGCTCGCCGGCATGACGTAGGCGTAGATCCGGCCGCGCGAGACCGGCGCTTCGCGGACCCGGTTGCCGTTGTTGCCGGAAATCATGATCGGATTTCCCGACGCATCGATGCCGGTGATGATGCCGACATGGCCGCCGCCGCGCCGGCCCATGACGGCGATGGCGCCGACCTGCGGGCCGGAGATGCGTGGCCGTAATGCGCGAACGAGTTCGCCATGTCGGAGCCGGTACCGCGATAGCCGGAATGCTGCAGCACCATGTTCATGAAGCGCGCGCACCACAGGCTGCCGCGGCCGGTCGGGTTGCCGCCGAGATAGCGGCGCGCTTCGGCAACAACGTTGGAGGAGCCGGCGCTGGTCGGCGCCGCCCGGCGCTGGTGTCGGCGCCAGGCTTGCGTTGGTATCGGCAAAGCCGCCGCGCCTGCATCTGCGCCACGCCGCGATCCCAGCGCGAGGCTCGCGTCACATGCGCGACGATGATGGGGCGTGACGATGATGGGCGTAATGCCGTGCATGATGGCCGGCGTGATAGGCGCGGGCATGCCGCCCTGCGCCATGGTGAGACCGTGCCGAAGCCGGAGTGGCGGATACGACGATGGAAACCGAACACAGAGCCAGCGCCATGAAACGAAGCGACCGGCGAAACGCAAGCAACTGAACCATACCTAGTAGATCCTCTGTAATTCCCCAATGCCCTGTCGCGTTCGTGCGAGCAACGGACGCGGCGGCGGGTTTTGATTTGGCGGTGTGACGAGAGGAAGATTTCATGCGGCAGTGCGGAAACAAATTCAGGTCATTCGCGATCATTTGATGACGAAAAAGAATTAAGGCTGCCGCATTGCGGCCGCAGCCAGAATGCACTCGAAACCCACGAACTTTATTCCCTATGTGAACCTGATTTATAGCGGCGCTGAAGGCGATCAGAAGTCGCTCGTGATTTTCTTCGATAGGAGCAAAGTCGTTCGGCAATACACGATCAGCTCATCGAAAGTCGACGTCAGCCGAGGTCTGTTTACGCGATAGCCTTCGCCAGCAGCGGTCGTTCGCTGAGAAGTCCCGGCGCGAGGCTCGCTTCACGTGCAAGCGACGATCATAGACGTGATGATAACGGGCGTAGTACCGTGCATGATGATCGGCGTGATTGCAGCCGCGGAAATTAATTGCAAATCTGGGGCCGGCCAACGAGAGGAAATGCCAAATGCCCTATGCCGTCACGAAAGATAATGTCCGCCTGTATTTCGAAGAGGCGGGCAGCGGAACGCCCATCATCTTCCTGCACGAGTTCGCGGCCGACCACACCAATTGGGAGCCGCAGATGCGTTATTTCGCGCGCGGCCACCGCTGCATCACCTATTCGGCGCGCGGCTATACGCCCTCCGACGTGCCGCCCACCGCCGACGTCTACACCTACAAGCATTTTTACACCGACGCGCTCGCGGTGCTCGATCATCTCAAGATCGCCAAGGCGCATTTCATCGGCCTGTCGATGGGCTCCTATTCGTCGCTGCAGGTCGGCCTCAATGCGCCGGAGCGCGCGCTGTCGATGACGCTGGCTGCGGTCGGCTCAGGCTCGAGTCTCGAAGATCTCGATGCCTTCCGCAAGCAATGCCAGGCCAATGCCGAACAGCTTGAGAAGATCGGCTCGGACGAAGTCGCCAAGGCGACGCGCGAGGCGCCGAGCCGCATTCCATTCCTGCTGAAAGACCCGCGCGGTCACGCCGATTTCTACGCCGCACTGGCACGTCATGACGCCAAGGGCTCGGCCAATACCATGCGCAGTTTTCAGGGCGGCCGGCCGTCGATCTACACCATGACGGAGGCCATCAAGAAGGTGCCGACGCCGGCGCTGATCATCTGCGGCGACGAGGACGACAATTGCATCGGGCCCAGCATGTTCCTGAAGAAGCACTTGCCGGCGGCGGGACTGTCGTTCTTCCCGAAAGCTGGCCACGTGCTCAACCTCGAGGAGCCCGCGCTGTTCAACGAAATGGTCGAGCGTTTTATCGCGCTGGTGGAAGCCGGCCGCTGGCCGGTGCGCGATCCGCGGTCGATGGTGGCGGTGGTCACGGATCCATCGTCGACTTGGCCGGCATCACGTCTCCCGACAAGACCAGACCCGGGAATGACCGGAGACGGGATTACCTCGCCTTCCCCGCACGGCTCAGCAGGAACACGCCCTGCTCGCCGAACATGTTCCAGAACCACCAGGGCAGGTTCAACCGCAGCGGCCGGCCGTAGAGGTCGAGCGCGACCGCGCGCTCCATCTTGACGTTGATCTCGTCGCAGAGCTGGACGAAATCCTTGATAGTGCAGAAATGGATGTTCGGCGTGTCGTACCAGGTGGCGGGCAGGTTTTCGGTACGCGGCATGTGCCCGCCGACCAGCAGTTGCAGCCGCATCTTCCAGAAGCCGAAATTCGGGAACGAGACGATGGCGCGCTGGCCGATCCGCAGCAAATTTTCCAGCACCACCTTCGGCTGCCGCGTCGCCTGCAGCGTCTGCGACAGGATCACGTAGTCGAAGGCATCGTCGGGATAATTGACAAGGTCGGTGTCGGCGTCGCCCTGCACCACCGCGAGCCCCTTGGCGACGCAGCGGTTGACGCCCTCGCGCGACAATTCGATGCCGCGGCCGTCGATGCCACGGCTTTCGAGCAGTTGAAGCAGGTCACCGTCGCCGCAGCCGACGTCGAGCACTTTCGAGCCGCGCTCGACCATCCCGGCGACCAGCAGGTGGTCGCTGCGGAAATTCTCGGTGCGATGCGGTTCAACGCCGGTGAGCGGCAAAGCCTGTTGCTGCAGTGACATGTCAACCGCCTGTCTTTTTCAGGCCGCGCGCGGTGCCTGCGGATTGCAGGAAGGCGCGGGAAATGTCGAAGAACTCGGGCACGTCGAGCAGGAAGGCGTCGTGGCCGCGATCGGTTTCGATTTCGGCGAACGACACCCGCGCGCTCGACGCGTTGAGCGCATGCACCAGCGCGCGCGATTCCGCGGTCGGGAACAGCCAGTCGCTGGTGAACGACACCACGCAGAAGCGGGTCTGGATGCCGCGAAACGCCTGCGCCAAAACCCCGTTGTGGTCGGCGGCGATATCGAAATAGTCCATTGCCCGGGTCAGATAGAGATAGCTGTTGGCATCGAAGCGCTCGACAAAGGACGAGCCCTGATAGCGCAGATAGCTTTCGACCTGGAAATCCGCGTCGAACGAGAATGTCGGGAGCTCACGGTCCTGCATCCGCCGTCCGAACTTGCGATGCAGCGCGGCGTCCGAGAGGTAGGTGATGTGCGCGGCCATCCGCGCGACGCCGAGCCCGCGATGCGGATGGGTGCCTTCTTCGAAATAGCGGCCGCCGCGCCAATCCGGATCGGCCATCACGGCCTGCCGGCCCAGTTCGTGGAAGGCGATGTTCTGCGCCGAATGGCGCGTGCTGCAGGCGATCGCCAGCGTCGAGAACACACGTTCGGGGTAAGCCGCGGTCCATTGCAGCGCCTGCATGCCGCCCATCGAGCCGCCGACCACACAAAACAGCGTCTCGATACCCAACCGGTCGATCAGCATGGTTTGCGCGCGCACCATGTCGGGTATGGTGATGATCGGAAAATCGAGCCCCCACACTTTCCCCGTAGCCGGATTGATCGAGGCCGGTCCGCGTCGAGCCCATGCAGCCGCCGATCACGTTGCTGCAGATGATGAAGTACTTGGTTGGTGTCGAGCGGCCGGCCGGGCCCGACCATGGTGTCCCACCAGCCGGGCTTTCCCGTCACCGGATGCGCATTGTTGACATGCTGATCGCCGGTCAGCGCATGGCAGACCACAATGGCGTTGGAGCGATCCGCATTCAGCTCGCCATAGGTCTGGTAGCCGATCTGGAACGGCGCCAGGTCGATGCCGCAATCGAGCTTCAGCGGCTGGTCCATGCCGAACTTCGCCACCAGCGACGTCGGATGATCGGCCTCATGGGCGCGATCCTCGCTATGGATCGAAAGGCTGGCAATCGACTGCACATTTGTCATCTCAGGCCACCAGTGTCATCTCACGCCACCAGCCTCCTTGCGGAGGCTTGCGAACAGAAATCAGGCCATAAAAAACCCGGCCTGAACAAAGGTTCGGCCGGGATCACTTCTGTCCCCGGCCTGTTTAGCGAGTTGTTTAACGTGGCTGCAAGCCGGCCGGCTCAAATGACCACGGAATGGGCTAAAGCTAGTCCCAAGCGGGCATTTCGTCAAGGCTGGCCCATGGTTAACCCGTCCGGGAGGCCTCATGGTGAGGAGGCGCCCTTGCGCCGTCTCGAACCATGAGGGAGAACGGGCTTCATCCTTCGAGACGCGGCGCGTGCGCCGCTCCTAAGGATGAGGGAAAGCTCTCGCCAGGTTATTCGCATGTCCAAAGCACCTCCCTCCAAGGCACCTCCGTCCAAGGCACCGCCGTCGCCGCCCTCGCTGCAGGAGCTGCGCAAAGAGATCGACACGATCGACGAAGAGGTCCATCGCCTGCTGATGGCGCGCGGCGACATCATCGATCGCCTGATCCAGGTGAAGCAGACCCAGGAAGTCGGTTCCGCGTTCCGCCCGGCGCGCGAAGCCAGCATGATGCGCCGCCTCGTCGAACGTCATCGCGGCATGCTTCCGCTCGATACCGTCGAGAGCATCTGGCGCGTCATCATCTCGACGTTCACCTATGTACAAGCGCCGTTTTCGGTCCATGCCGACGTTTCCGTCAGCGAACCCGCGATGCGGGATTCGGCGCGGTTTCATTTCGGCTTCGTGGTGCCTTACGTCGCGCATTTCAGCGCGCAGGCCGCCGTCGACGCCGTCGCGAAATCCAAAGGCGACCTCGCGCTGGTCTCGGCCACTTCCAGCCGTACGGCGTGGTGGAACGCGCTCGAAGCCGACGGTGCGCCGAAGATCATTGCGCGGTTGCCGTTCCTCGAACGCGCCGACCACCCCGCCGCCCTCCCCGTCTTCGTGATCTCGCGCGTCGCCGACGATGCGATGGTGACCGAAGTCGAGATGTGGAGCGTGCGGGTCTCGGGCTGGAACGCCGACACGGCCCACGCGCTGGCCCCGCTCGCCGAAATCGTCGCCGTCCCCGACACCGCCTTTGACGGCGCGGCGCTATTGGTATCGGTCGCGGGCACGGGCCTGGAAAAGATCAAAACCGCGCTGATCGAGGCCGGTGCGTCGGTGCGCTCATCGGCCCTCGTCGGCAGCCACGCAACGCGCTATACGGTGCCCCCGAACGGGGCAGCCAAATCCTAAGCGGTCACCTAGGCCGTCCCAACCATCCGGAGCCAGAAGATGTCACGCCCCGTGCCGAATCCCGGCATTCTCGAGATTGCGCCCTACACCCCCGGCAAGAGCCCGGTGCCGGTGCCGGGCCGCAAGATGTTCAAGCTGTCGGCCAACGAGACGCCGTTCGGCCCGTCGCCGAAGGCGATGGCGGCCTACCGGGATGCCGCTGATCATCTGGAAGACTATCCGGAAGGCACCTCGCGCGTGCTGCGCGAGGCGATCGGCCGCGCCTTCGGGCTCGATCCGGCTCGCATCATCTGCGGCGCCGGCTCGGACGAAATCCTCAATCTTCTGGCGCACACCTATCTCAGCCACGGCGATGAAGCGATCTCCACCACCCACGGCTTTCTGGTGTATCCGATCGCGACCATGGCCTGTGGCGCAAAGAACGTCGTCGCGCCCGAGACCAATTTCACCGCCGACGTCGACGCGATCCTGAACCTGGTCACCCCGCGCACCAAGCTGGTGTGGCTCGCCAATCCGAACAACCCGACCGGAACGTATTTGCCGTTCGACGAAGTCAAGCGGCTGCGCGCCGGCCTGCCGCCGCATGTGCTGCTGGTGCTCGACGCCGCCTATTCCGATTACGTGTCGCGCAACGACTATGAGCGCGGCCTCGAACTGGTGGCGACCACCGAAAATACCGTGATGACCCACACTTTCTCCAAGATTTACGGTCTCGCCGCGCTGCGGATCGGCTGGATGTTCGGCCCGGCCAATGTCGTCGATGCGGTCAACCGCATTCGCGGCCCCTTCAACGTCTCGACACCGGCGATGCTGGCGGCGGTCGCCGCGATCGAAGACACCGCGCATGTCCAGATGTCGCAGGCGTACACCGAGAAATGGCGCAACTGGCTGACGGAAGAGATCGGCAAGCTCGGCCTGAAGGTGACGCCGAGCGTGGCGAATTTCGTGCTGATTCATTTTCCGCTGGAGAAGGGCAAGACCTCGACCGATGCCGATGCATTCCTGACCAAGCGCGGCCTGGTGCTGCGGGCGCTGAACAATTACGGCCTGCCGCACGCGCTGCGCATGACCATCGGCACCGAAGAGGCCAATCGCCTCGTGGTCGACGGCCTGCGCGACTTCATGGCCGCCAAGTGAGCGAACAAGTGAGTGCTGCAGTCAACGAGCAAGTGAGCGCCGAACCGCTCTTCAAGCGACTGGCTCTGATCGGCTTCGGGCTGATCGGCGGCTCGATCGCGCGCGCCGCACGGGCCCAGGGGCTCGCCGGGGAGATCGTCACCAGCGCGCGTTCGGAAAAGACCCGCGCGCGGGTGAGCGAACTCGGCGTGGTCGATCACGTCGTGGCGACCAACGCGGAAGCGGCCAAAGACGCCGACCTTGTCATCCTCTGTATCCCGGTCGGCGCCTGCGGCCCGGTCACCCAGGAGATTGCGCCGTTCCTCAAATCCGGCGCGATCGTGTCCGACGTCGGTTCGGTCAAGGCCGCAGTGGCGCGCGAGATGGCGCCGTACATTCCGCAAGGCGTCCATTTCGTTCCGGCGCATCCGGTCGCCGGCACCGAACATTCCGGCCCTGATTCCGGTTTTGCCGAATTGTTCATCGACCGCTGGTGCATCCTGACGCCGCCGGAAGGAACCGACCCGGCCGCCGTCGAAAAGCTGCGCGCATTCTGGGCCGGCCTCGGCGCCAGGGTCGAGATCATGACGCCCGACCATCATGATCTCGTGCTCGCGATCACCAGCCATCTGCCGCATCTGATCGCCTACACCATCGTCGGCACCGCCGACGAGTTGGCGCAGGTGACGTCGTCGGAGGTGATAAAATTTTCCGCGGGCGGCTTTCGCGACTTCACCCGCATCGCGGCGTCAGACCCGACGATGTGGCGCGACGTGTTTCTCAACAACAAGGAGGCCGTGCTGGAAATGCTCGGCACCTTCAACGAGGATCTCTCGAAGCTCACCCGCGCGATCCGCCGCAATGACGGCGAGGCGCTGTTCGAGCATTTCAGCCGCACCCGCGCCATTCGCCGCGGCATCGTCGAGACCGGCCAGGATTCGGCCGCGCCCGATTTCGGCCGTCCGCATGCGAACCTGACCAGGAAGCCCTGAGCGGGCGTCAGTGCGCCCTGTGTGAGCGATGATGCGTTACCCGGTGTGGCGCCAACCGGTCCGGGCCAGCGTCCAGGCGAACCGCCGCCATCGCATCCGCCGCCGGCCGCGGCCATCCCGAGTTAAGGACGTCGCCATTGGGGTGATAAAACGCGTAAGCACCGGGCTCGGAAATAGCGGCTTGCGCAAATGCCGTTGTCGCTGACGCTGCAGATAGAACCAAAGCTGCGGCAATCGTCTTGAAACCAGTCATTTTTTCTCTCCATGCATTGCGATCCACGGCGGATCGTTTGGAATGACGATCGACATGTAAGTGGGTGACGGCCGCCGGCCAGCCCGGCATCCATCACGGTTCGGCGACCGCGGCTTTACCTGCCGTGACCTCCACCGATCGTGACCCGGCTAGCGACAGGATCCGATGGCACGGACGAAATGAAACGGGTTCAGCCTTGCCAAGATTGAACTCAAGGCTGAGCCCGCTTCGATCCGGGACACGCCTGTCACTTGCTGGATTTCGCCTGCCGCGCCGGCATCGGGTGACGCATGACCGGCCGCGGCGCCATGGCCTGGGCCTCGGCGGGCGGATGCACCGGCCCAAAACCGAGATCGCCGTCGGGATGAACGAACGCAAACATTCCCGGCTCGTCGATCACCGGCTGCGCCGACGCCGCAGACGCGATCGACGCCGCGAGAATCACAGCTGCGCCGAAAACTTTCAAACTGGTCATGGGTCTTCTCCTGTCATGACCCGCCGCCGATGTGCGGGCCTTCAGGGAGCAAGACTGGGGTTTACCCGCCGGCATTCCGGCGATCGCGATCACGCTTCGGCGAGCGAAATGTCACCGGACGTGAATCGGAACCGTGAATCAGAACAGCGGCGGGAGCTGCGCCACCTTCAGCGGCCCGAGAAACACCGCGCCGTCGACGAAGCGCAGCGGGAAGGTCCGCGCCTTCTTTCCTTCCAGCACCGCTTCCGTGCCGAGCGAGTTGATGCCTGCGGCGACGCCGACATTGGCGTTCTGCTTGACGACCTTGCCGAGGCCCGGAATCGCGCGGTCGAGCGCGCCAAACAGGCTGTTGATGTCCTGCGTCTTCACGCCCGGCGCGACCCGGTCGAGCGTTGCCTGCGGCACACCCTCTTCCAGCATCTTGTCGATGCCGAGCGCCGGAATCACTTTCTCGATGCCCGCAACCGTCATCTGCAATTCGCCTTCGATCCGGCCGCCGGTCGTGAGGCCCAATGTCCCCGCCGCGATCGCGATCAGATCGCCTTGTTGAATCCGCGACCGCACGATCTCGATATGGCCGCCGGCCGCCTGGAGTTCGCGAAAACGTTCGGGCCACGGCTTTGGCGAATAATCCTTCAGCCCGCTCAGCCTGGTTTGTACGTCGGCATCGAACGGCGCCGCGAGCAGCGGATGGACTTCCTGCACGCTGCCGCCGGCGATCTGAAGGACGGTTTCGATCACGGGATCAGCCGTGGGCGATCCCTCCGCCAGTCTGCCATGAAGTTCAACATGATTGGCGCGTGCGAGCGGCGTCGGCACCGGCCCGTTGACGCGATCGATCGAGGGATTGTCGAACACGATCGAGGCGCGCTGCGGAACGGCCGGCAGGCCAACCACGCTGCTGCGGCCGAGAGTCCAGTTCACCCTCAGCGACGGTGCCTGGCCGCGATCGGCGATGGTGGCCGGCGCCTTGAATTCGGCGATCAGCAATTTGGGATCGTAGATCTGCGCCACCACCAGGATTTCGCCGAGCCGTGCGGTGAACGGCGCCTGCGCCGTGGCGGTCTGCGAGATCAGCGACACGCTGGCATCGTCGCAACGGACCTCGAGGCGGAACGGGAAGCCGGCGACCGTGCGCTGGCCGCAATCATAGACCCGGCCGGATTTCGCCTCCTGCGCACGCCAGGCATCGGCGCGCACGCCGACCTCGGATGCTGCATAGAGCCAGAAGCCGCTCCATGCCGCGGCG
Source organism: uncultured Alphaproteobacteria bacterium (assembly GCA_963847015.1). Lineage (GTDB taxonomy): Bacteria > Pseudomonadota > Alphaproteobacteria > Rhizobiales > Xanthobacteraceae > Bradyrhizobium. The sequence goes on from CAWJYI010000021.1 coordinate 86,380, forward strand.
GCGACCAGCAGCAGAGCGGGCATGATGAAAAGGCGCCAAAGCGGGCGCCTGCGCGGAGCAGGGGTCATGTCAGGCATGCAGCAACCTTTGGCCGACGATTTTGTCAAATGTAAGCGGAGAGATTCTACAGCAAAATGCGCTGAATTTGCTTCGCTTGGCGGGGTACTTCTGGTAGCCGTGCCCGCGATGTCCGCTATTACATTGCCCGAAACCGAATTCCCGACTGGCGACCTCTGGGTGTTCGGCTATGGCTCGCTGATGTGGCGTCCGGGCTTCGAATTCATCGAACGAGTTCCGGCGCGGCTGATCGGCGAACACCGCGCGCTCTGCGTTTACTCCTTCGTCCACCGCGGAACGCCGGAAAAACCCGGCCTGGTGCTCGGGCTCGACCGCGGCGGCGCCTGCCGCGGCGTCGCCTTCCGGATCGCCGCGAACAACCGCGCCGCCACCGTCGCCTATTTGCGCGAGCGCGAGCAGGTCACCTCGGTCTATCGCGAAGTGAAGCGCTCGGTGTGGCTGGAAAACGAAGCCCGGCAGCGCGTCAGCGCGCTGGCCTATGTGGTCGATCGCGGTCACGTGCAATATGCCGGAAGGCTGTCGCTGGCGGAGCAACTGCGTCACGTGCAGCAGGGCCACGGCCAGTCCGGCGTCAACCGCGACTATGTACTGGCGACCGTGAAAGCGATCGAGGCAGCGGGTTTTCGCGATACGCAATTGCATCAGTTGGCCATGATGCTGCACGACGCCCATCCGCTGCATCCTCCCCGGCGGGACGAGTCGCAAGCCCCCTAGTGGACGAAAAGCCCGACGCGCATGCCGCTGAAGCGCATGCCTCTTAAGGCTTCAAGGAGGCTAAAATCTCTAGAGCCTTTTCCGTTCCGATGGAATCGGAACGGAGCTCTAGATTCTTGATTTGACGCGTTTTCTTGACGCGAACCGGAAGCCACTTCGCTTGAAAACGCTCTAGCCGTGCCGCGGCCTATCGGCAGATTATCGAGTAGCGACGTTGTTAACGGTGCCTTGCGGACCAGTAAAAACGCCGGTTCTCATACAGTTCGTATGCGCAACCTGGCATTGCGCCGAGCCGGCGTTTCTTTGGAGGCAGGCCTGTCTGAGCGATGTGCAAGTCCAGCTCTGCTTGCCGTAACTGGGCGCGTTGATGCCCTGGCAAACGCGATCAGAACATCCAGACCTTGCCGTTCATAATGTCGCATAGGCGCCGGACGAAAGCATTGGTGCTGAAATCGAAAGCGAAAGATTGCCAGAGCCACCGTCGCCAATGGATCGAAAGAAATCGATTTCATAACTGATGTCCTCCGTTGGTTGAGACCAGCCGGCCAGAATACGGGCCCGCAACCATCCTAATCCCGAACGATGCGTTATTGGAAGCGGTCAAAAATTGGGTGCGGGCAGCATGGCGAATCTCGCAGGAGCGAGAGCTGGTTGCCGTGGCGGATGGTTGCCGGCGGATGTTGCCGGAATGCCTACGGTGTCCGCATCTACCCCGACCAAAGGACATCGCCCGACCGATCCAAAGATCTAAGGATCGGATAGAGCGCTCTATCCCTTCGCCGGCGCCGAATTCTTCACCCGCCCGAACAATTGCGCCTGCTCGCGACGCGCCACCTCGACCAAGCGGTTGGTGGCGTCCTCGATGGTGGTGCAAATGCGGGTGTTGAATTCCTTGCGCGGCAGACCGGGCGGCAGCGGATCGAGGAATTCGACCACCAGCGTGCCGGGATAGCGCATGAAGGTGCGCCGCGGCCAGAACAGTCCCGAATTCAAGGCAACCGGCAGGCAGGTCACGCCGCAATCGACATAGATCATGCCGACGCCGGACTTGTAATGCGGCTCGGCATCGACCGGCCTTCGCGTGCCTTCCGGAAAGATGATGAGTTGACGGCCGCGCCGAACCGCCTCCGCGGCACGGTGGGCCATGTCCTTTAACGAGCGGGCGCCGGCGGCACGGTCGATGCCGATCATGTTGGCCTTGATCAAATACCAGCCAAAGAACGGAATCCACGTCAGTTCGCGCTTGAGGATATAGAGCGGCTGGTCGAAGAACTGCAGCAGCGCAAAGGTTTCCCACATCGACTGGTGCTTGGAGGCGACGATCAGCGGACCTTCCGGAATCTTTTCGAGGCCGCGATATTCCACCTTGGTGTTGCAGATCACGCGCAACAGCCAGATGCTGCTCGCCGCCCAATATCCGGCAATTCTCAGGATCGCCCGGCGCGGCATCAGGAAGGTCGGGATCGCGATGATCAGCCAAAAAATCAGCAGCGCGTAAAACAGCACCTGGTAGACCAGCGAACGCAAGAAAATCAAAACCATCGAATACCCAGATCGGTTGGCAAGAGTCAGTTGGCAAGAGCCAGTCGGCAAGAATCAGTTGGCAAGCGCCGTCGCCGGCCGGCGTGGCGCGAGCGAACCGGTCGGCTGGTCCGCAGATTCCGGCGCCAGGTCGAGGCCGGCATCGGCCAGGCGCACCCGCAGCTCCGCGGCGACATATTTCGCATATTCCGATAGCAAGAGCCGGAACGTTGCGCCACTCGTCCACCACGGCTCGTCGCGCCAGCGGTCGCCGACGACCGCGAACGGGATGAGTTGAATGTCCGGCATCGCATGCGACAGTTCCACGATAGCACGCGGCATATGGTAGTTCGACGTCACCACGATCAGCGATTTGAAACCGCGCTCGCGGACCCAGCGCCGCGTCTCCGCCGCGTTGCTCCGCGTATTGACGGCCGAGCGGTCGAGATCGACGCAGCAACCGAGCAGCGACTGATTGTCGGGCAGCGAACGGGAAATGTCGCTGGCGGCGTTGGTCCGATGCACGCCCGAGATCAGCAGCCGCTTGCCGTAACCGCCGGCCAGCAATTCCATCGCGTCGGACACCCGCGACGAACCGCCGGTCAGCACCACGATGCCGTCGGCATTGCGGGCCGGCTTGACCTCGACGCCGCGCAATTGCGCGAGGAAGCCGACGAAACCGACGGCCGCGCCGACGAACAGGATCGCCAGCGTCGCGACGAGGGTCGCACGCAGCCATCCGCGCGGCCGCGCGGCCGGCCCATTCGGCGAGTATCGTCGGGCTGCAAACTCATGCCGTTCCGGCTGTCCTCTCCCCGGATAATTCTAGAGCGTTTTCAACCGAACTGGATACGCCTTCGCGCGAAGAAAACGCGTCAAAATGCAAAAACTAACGTGTTTTCTGGGGAAGTGGAGCCTGCCTTTACGCGGTCAGTCGATGTCATCCAGCGTCGCGAACAGCGTTCGCCGCGACGCCCAGGCGGTGATCGCTGCGATCAGCACGGCCTGCACCGCCAGCGCCAGGTAACCCGACGGCGGCAGCGAAAATGTCCCCAGCAACGCTGCGAACTGGTCGCCGACGGGGGTGCCCGAGAACCAGCCGGCGATCGATTCGGAAAAGCCGAAACCGAGCATCGCGACGCCGCCGCCGATCAAACCGCCTTCAAGGCCGAGCCTGAGGAAATGCCGCAGGAAGCGGTTGGCGATATAGGTGTCGCCGGCGCCGACGAAATGCAGCACCTCGACGATCGGGCGGTTCGCCGCCATCGCACCGCGGGTGGCGAACGAGACCGAAATGATCGTCGCCACGATCACCAAAGCGAGGATGCCGATGCCGGCAAACACGGTGGCGCCGGTCATCGAACGCATGCGCTCGATCCAGGCGCGGTGATCGTCGACGCTGGCCGATGGCGCGGCCTGCGTCACCCGGCTGCGCAGCGCGGCAAGGTCGAGCGTCGTGCCGGGCGCAACCCGCGCCACGATGACGCGCGGCACCGGCAATTCCTCGATCGACAGCCCGCTGCCGAGCCATGGTTCGAGCAATCGGGCGGATTCGTCCTTGCTGAACGGCCGGACCTGGAGGATGCCGGGCTGCGTCCGCATCGCCTCCGCGGCCGCCGCCGCATCGCGCTCGAGATCGCGCCCTCCTTGGGGGCGCACCTGAATGGTGATTTCGCTGGCGACCTCCGACTGCCATTCCGCCGCCGACGCGCTCACCAGCAGCACGGTGCCGGTGGTGATCGAGGCGAGAAACGTCATGATGGCGACGACGGCGACCAGCGCGCGGCCGGAGATCGAGGCGCGCGGCACGATCGGCGACATGTTGCGCGCCCGCGCCGGCACCTGCGGGCGTTCGTGCCCGAGATCCACCAGCGGACCATGCTCGTCACCGGCTCTACTCATAGATATGCAACCGTCCCTGATGCAGCACCAGCCGCCGCGCCTCGTACTGATCCATCAGCGTGATGTCATGGGTCGCAATGATAACGGCGGTGCCGGACTTGTTTAGTTCAATGAACAGCCGCAGCAAGCGCCGGCCCAGCGTCGGATCGACACTGCCGGTCGGCTCGTCCGCCAGCAATAATTGCGGCCGCGAGATCACGGCGCGCGCGATCGCCGCACGTTGTTTCTCTCCGCCGGAGAGGACCGGCGGCAGCGCATCCATCCGCTCGCCGAGGCCGACCCATTTCAGGAGGTCGATCACTTCCCGCCGGTAGCTCGATTCTTCGCGGCCCATCACGCGGAACGGCAGCGCCACGTTTTCGTAGGTCGTCATGTGGTCGAGCAGGCGAAAATCCTGCAGCACGATGCCGATGCGCTTGCGCAGATCCGCAACCTGATCCTTGCCCAGCAGCGAGACGTCATGGCCGAACAGATTGACCAGGCCACGCGTCGGCCGCAGCGACAGGAACAACAGCCGCAGCAGCGAGGTCTTGCCCGCGCCCGATGGTCCCGTGAGGAACTGGAAGGAATGGGCCGGGATCAGGAAGGAGAGGTCGCGCAAAATCTCCGGGCCAAGCCCGTACCGCAAACCGACATTTTCGAACCGAACCAAGCTCAGCTCCGCTCGAATTGGGCCGTAGCCGGGAACCCCGGAGGCTCACCGCTTCCGATCGAATCAGAAACGGGCTCCAGAATCATGTTTTGACGCGTCACACGAACCGGATGCCACCCCGGATCAAGTCCGGCGCAGGCTTTCGCTCGAAAACGCTCCGGATCGCGGGCTCGCAGCCCACTGGTTCGGCCGCGAACCGGACAAAACGGTTTTGCGTCGGTTATGGTTTCCGATTCGTTAACGGTCGCTATGTAGCATCCGGGCAAAGACACTGTGGAGATGGGCTCCGTGCACATCGTTTGCCCTCATTGTACAACATCTTACGCCATCAATCTGGCCACCCTCGGTGCCGCCGGCCGTACGGTCCGCTGTTCCCGTTGCAAAGAGGTCTGGCTGGCGCGGCCGGAGGACGCGATCGAGATCGCGGCTGCCGTGCCCGCCATGGCGGAAGCCGGCCAATCGGCCGCCAGCGCCGACGCCGCCGCGGAGTGGGAAGCGCTCGCGCGCGAGGAGGGCGAGGCCAACGACACCCCTGTCGTCGACAGCCCGTCGATTTCGGCCGACTGGCCGGCCGAGGAGCAGGGCGCTCGGGCGGATGGCGACACCGACTGGCCGTCGGTCGCCCGGGAAGATGCCGAAGGCCATCAGGACGCCGTCTCGACGCACGCCTCGCGGCTTGCCCGCATTTTCAGGCTGCCTTCCCTGCCCGGTCTTCTACCGCGCATGCCGGCCTTCGGCCTGCCGGTCGCCTGCGCCGCGATGGGCGCGCTGATCCTCGCGCTGATGATTTGGCGCGCCGATGTCGTGCGCCTGCTGCCGCAGGCCGCGACGTTCTACCGGATGGTCGGGCTCGACGTGAACCTGCGCGGGCTGACGTTCAAGGACATCAAGATCAGCAATGAAACCGTGGAAGGCAAACCCGTGCTGGTGATCGAGGGCATGATCGTCGGCGAGACGCGCAAGGTCGTCGAATTGCCGCGGCTGCGCTTTAGCGTACGCGACGCGCAGGGCGCGGAAATCTACGCCTGGAACGCGGTGCTCGAGCAGCCGGTGCTGAAACCGGGTGAGCGCGCCTATTTCAAATCACGGCTGGCGTCGCCGCCGCCCGAAGGCCGCAATATCGACGTACGTTTCTTCAACAAGCGTGATCTGGCCGGCGGCCACGCCTAGACGCGGCTGGATTTTCACCAGCAACAGAGCTTATCCGAAAATGCCGCGTGTATTGATCGCCGATGACGAAGAATCCATGCGCGGACTGGTGGCGCGCGCCATCGCCATGGACGGCCATGAGACCGTCACCGCCGAAGACGGCGCCGAGGCGCTCGATATCCTGACCCGCGAAGGCGGCGCGTTCGATCTGCTGCTCACCGATATCCAGATGCCGGTCATGGACGGCATCGCGCTGGCGCTGGCCGCCGCGCGCGATTTTCCGGCCCTGAAGATTTTGTTGATGACGGGCTTTGCCGACCAGCGCGAACGCGCTTCCGGGCTCAATGCGATCGTGCACGACGTGGTGACGAAGCCGTTTTCAGTGGCGGATATCCGTACCGCGGTAGCGGACGCGCTGGCGGCGCGGAAGAGCAACTAGTCAACGACGCTCGTCATTCCCCGCGAAGGCGGGGAATCCAGTACGCCGCGGTCCTTCGATTCAATGACTGATGTCTCTGAATACTGGATCACCCGCCTTCGCGGGTGATGACAGGATCGCGCTGGACCAAGACTTCTAATATTCCTTCAGCAGCCGCTCGATGTAATCGAGTTCGATCTGCGGACGGGCGGGATCGGCGAGGCGCCGGCGCAGTTCTTCCAGAATCCGGCGGACCCGCTGCACGTCGATTTCGCCGGGGATCTTGACCGAGAAATCGTCGGAGAATTCGTTGTGGCGCATCGGCCGTCCGAGCGGATCGGTGCCGTTCTGCGCGCCCTGCTGGCGGCCCTTGGGATTGCCCGGGCCGTCGCCCGGCTGGTCGCCATCACCCTGCTGCATCGCATCGGCAAGGCTCTGGGCACCCTTGCGCAGCGCTTCCAGCGCGCGGCCTTGCGAATCCACCGCGCCATCGGCGTTGCCCTCGCCGAGCCGGCCGCCGGCGTCGCCCATCGCGGAATCGGCCTGCTCGAGCCCGTCCTCGCCGTCGCCCTGGTCGCCTTGCTGGCCTTGCTGCCCCTGTTCGCCACGCTGACCCTTCTCGCCGCGCTGGCCCTTCTCGCCGCGCTGCCCTGGACCCATGCCGCGCTTGGCGAGTTCTTCCTGCAATCTCTTCAGCCGGTCGCGCAGGCCCTGCTGATCCTGTTGCAGGTCGCTCATGCTTTGGTCGCCCTGCTTGCCGCGCATGCGATCGCGCCGCGAATCCTGGCCCTGCTTGAAGGTCTTGTCGCGCAATTGCTGTTGCTTGCGGATCATGTCGCCGAGTTCGTTCAGCGCCTGCTCCATGTCGTTGTCGCCCTGGCCGGGCTGCGCCATCTGCAGGTTTTCCAGCATCTGCTGCAACTGCTCCAGCAACTGCTTTGCCGCATCCTTGTCGCCGGAACGCGACATGCGCTCCAGCCGGTCCAGCATGTTCTTGAGATCCTGCTGACTCAGCATTTTGGTGTTGGGATCGAGCGGGCGCGCCAATTGCTGCGGATTGTTGCGGAACTGCTCGGCGAGCTGGCGCAGGAAATTATCCAGCGCCGCGCGCAGATTATCGGTGAGCTTCTTGATCTCTTCGTCGCTGGCGCCGCGCTCCAGCGCCTGCTTCAGCGCCTCCTGCGCCGCGCGAAGCGCCTTGTCGACGTCGCTGATGTTGCCGTCCTCGATCGTGACCGCAAGCGCCCAGAGGCTCGCAACGACGTCGCGCAAGGCGGCGTCGGTGTGGGCCGCCTCCAATTGCCGGGCGACGCTGTAGAGACCGAGATAATGGCCGGCTTCCGGCGTGAACAGTTCCGGCGCGATCATCAGCGCGTCGAGCGCCGCATAGACCTGCGAATTCTGGTTGGCGTCGAGCGCCAGAATGCGGCGCTGTTCGATCAACGCCCGCGCCAGCGGCTTGGTGAACAGCCGCTCCGGCAGCCGCATGTTGAAGGGCTCGCTGCGGCCTTCATTGCCGGCCTCGTCTTTCGCCGTCAGCGTCAAGGTGACATCGGCGCCGGCGTAAGGGTCTTCGCTGAGATCCTTCACGGTCTGGCCGACGCCGTTGCGGGTGCGCGCATTCGGCAGCACCAGCGGAAACTGCGGCGGATCGAACAGCGGCCGCGCCTCTGCCGGCTTGACGTCTGCCTTGACGTCTCCCTTGGCATCTCGTTTGGGATCTACTTTGGCGGCGATTTCGGCGGGACGGGAGGCGAATTGGGCGCGGGCTTCGGTGACGCCGTAATCGTCCTCGAGCTTGTAGGACATCTGCAGCGAGCCGCGGGCCTGCCGTTCCGGGTCTTTTGCCAGCGAAATGGTCGGAGCGCGGTCGGGCGTGGCGGCGAACTTCCACAGCGGCTGGCCGGCCGGCGCGCGGACATGGGCCGTGCCGTCACCGGCGATCTTGAAATGCCGTTCGTTGGTGCCCTTGGGGGCCTGTTCGCTGGGCGCTATTTCGGTCACGCCGCCACCGACCACGACATCGATCGTGCCGCCGCTCGAACGCACCAACAGCGTGCTGCCGCCCGGAACCGGCAACGGGGCGCTATCGGGCCCGCCGGCGTCCTTGTTGGCGGCCGACAGGATGATCGGCGGCTTGCCGGTATAGACCGGCGGCGTTACCCAGGCATCGACCCGGACATTGGCCGGCGCCAGCACGCCGTTCCAGTCGAACGCCGCGGCAATGCGCATCGCGCGCTCGTCACCGGCGGCGACATAGGCCGCCGCCACCATGACAACGACCAGCGCACGCAGCGCCCAGGGATCGTGGATCGGCAGCCGCGGCGACGGCAGGCCGGCCCGGATGCGCTTGATCGAGGCCAGCGTACGCTCGCGCTGCTCGCGCCACAGCGCCTGCGCGACCGGGTCCTTTGTCGCCAGCGTGTCTGTGAGCGCGGTCGCGGGGCGATGGCGAATGCCGGTACCGCGGTCGAGCCGGCCGAGGGCCTCCTCGCGGGTCGGCCACCGGAAGCGTGCCAGCGGAAACAGCGCGCCGAGCGTCAGCAGCACGAACAAGGCGACGCCGATGACGCGCGCGACGAACGGCAGCGCCAGCCACAATCCAGCCCAGGAGACCACCAGAAACAGGCCGATGACGCTGAGAAGCCGCGCAAGACCCGGCCAGGCGCGCTCCCATGCAATCGCATATTTGGCCCGTTGCAGGGCCTGCGTCAGTTGCAGCCGCGCAACTGCATCAGGCTCGCGCGCTGGCTTCGAGGGGTCAGGCGAGGGGTCAGGGGTGACGCCGTTCAATAAACTCTCCGGGTTGCCGACACGTCAGACTAGCACAGCGGCGGCAATGAGGCATCCGTTTCAAGCGGTAACCCACACCCGGAAATACGCATAACACGAAGGCGTGACTGCGGCCTCTTGACCCCGTAACGTCCGGCTCCGAACGATCAAGCCACAGGATATCACGGAAAGGCTCAGGGAAAGTCATGGACCAGAAAACACACGACAAGGGGTTGGAAATCCGCAAAGCGGTGCTCGGCGAGGCCTACGTCAACAACGCCCTGAAGAACTCGGACAGCTTCAACAAGCCGTTTCAGGAACTGGTCACCGAATATTGCTGGGGCGCGGTGTGGGGCCGCGAGGAATTGCCGCACAAGACCCGCAGCATGCTCAACCTCGCCATGATCTCGATCCTGAACCGGCCGCACGAATTGAAGGCGCATATCAAGGGCGCGCTGACCAACGGCGTCAGCCGCGACGAGATCCGCGAAATCTTCATGCAGGTCGCGATCTATGCCGGCGTGCCCGCCGGCGTCGACAGCTTTCGAATCGCGCGCGAAGTGTTCGCCGAGTTGGACAAATAGGGAAACAACACGATGGAAATCGGATTCATCGGCCTCGGGAAGATGGGCTTCCCGATGGCCCGCCGCCTGGTCGAGGCCGGGCATCAACTGACCGTGTTCGATACGCGCAAGGAGGCGGTCGACCAGCTCACCGCGCTTGGCGCGCAGGCGGCATCGTCGCCGAAGGAAATCGCCGACCGCTGCGAGACCGTGCTGGCAAGCCTGCCGTCGCTGCAGGCCTCGCTCGAGGTCGCGACCGGGCCAGGCGGCGTGATCGAAGGCAAGCGCATCAGGCGTTTTGTCGATCTCTCCACCGTCGGCTCGCAGATGGCGGTGAAGATTCACGGCCTGCTGGCGGCGAAAAACATCGTGCAGATCGACAGCCCCGTCTCGGGCGGCGTCGGCGGCGCCGAAAAGGGCACGCTGGCGGTCATGGTGTCGGGTCCGCGCGCCGACTATCGAGATGCTGTAAGCCCGCGCTCGATGTCATCGGCAAGGTGTTCTTCATCGGCGAAAAACCCGGCTCCGGACAGACCATGAAGCTCGCCAACAATTTCCTGTCGGCCACCGCCATGGTCGCGACCTCGGAAGCCGTGGTGATGGGCGTCAAGTCGGGGCTCGATCCGGCCGTGATGATCGACGTGATCAACGCCGGCTCGGGCATGAACACGGCGAGCCGCGACAAGTTTCCCCGCGCCGTGCTGCCGCGCACCTTCGATTTCGGCTTCGCCACCGGCTTGATGGTGAAGGACGTGCGGCTCGCCTTGGAAGAGATGAAGTCGCTGGGGCTGTCGATGGAAGTGGCCGAAGCCGTCGGGCGGCTCTGGGAAGTCGTGATATCGCGATCATGGGAGCGGAGTCGGATTTCACGTCCGCGATCAAGCCGATCGAAAAAGCGGCGGGCGTCGTGGTGGGCGGCGCAAAGGGCGCTCACGCGGCGAAGTAAATATGTCTCATGTCGTCCCGGCGAACGCAGGACGCACATCTCGCCGATGGTTGCAACGAGCGCTGACGCTCCGCAACATCACAACCACGGCGCCGGCTTGTCCATCGCGATCAGCGCCTCGACTTCGACGCGCGGGCGCACCACGGCGTATTGGTCGTCCTTGACCAGCACTTCCGGCACCAGCGCGCGGGTGTTGTAGCTGCCGGACTGCACCGCGCCATAAGCGCCGGCCGTCATGATCGCCAGGAGATCGCCGGCCTTGGGCTCGGGGAGCTTGCGATCGAGCGCGAGATAGTCGCCGGTCTCGCAGACCGGCCCGACCACGTCGGCCGTGATCATGCGCGCGTCCTTGGCGGCCTCACGCACCGGCAGGATGTCGTGATGGGCTTCATACAGCGTTGGCCGGATCAGATCGTTCATCGCGGCGTCGATGATGATGAAATTCTTGGCGTCGCCCGGCTTCACATAGATCACGCGGCTGACCAGGATGCCGGCATTGCCGACGATCATCCGTCCCGGCTCGAACATCAGCGTGCAGCCGAGATTATGCGTCACCCGCTTGACCATGGCGGCATAGGCCGACGGCAGCGGCGGCGCTTCGCGATCCATGTGATAGGGGATGCCGAGCCCGCCGCCGAAATCGATATGCGAGATAGTCGTGGCCGTCGGCGCGCAGCGTCTGCACGAACTCGGAGAGAATCCGGAACGCGGTTTCCATCTTGCCGAGATCGGTGATCTGGCTGCCGATATGCATGTCGGTGCCGGTGACCGCGATCCCCGGCAATTTGGCGGCGCGGGCATAGACGGCGCGCGCACGCGCGATCGGGATGCCGAACTTGTTTTCCGATTTGCCGGTGGCGATCTTGGCGTGGGTGCCGGCGTCGACATCGGGATTGACCCGTACCGAGATCCGCGCGGTCTTGCCGCTTTCCACCGCCAGCCGCGACAGCAATTCGAGTTCGGGTTCGGACTCGACGTTGATGCAGAGAATGTCGGCGGCGAGCGCCGCGCGCAGTTCGGCTTCGGTCTTGCCGACGCCGGAGAACAGGATTTTCGAGGGCGGGATGCCGGCCGCCAGCGCACGCTTCAATTCACCGCCGGAAACCACATCGGCGCCGGCGCCGAGTTTGGCCAGCGTCCGCAACACCGACTGGTTGGAGTTCGCCTTCATGGCGTAGCAGACCAGCACCTTCTCCCCGGCAAAAGCCTCGGTGAAGACCCGGTAATGGCGCTCCAGCGTCGCGGTCGAATAGCAATAGAACGGCGTGCCGACGGCGTCCGCCAGATCGGACAGATTGACCGCCTCGGCGTGAAGCACGCCGTTGCGATAGTCGAAATGATTCATGGTGAACTCAGTTACCCAGCAACGGGTCGAGTATGAAAGATTTTTTACCGCCTTTGGGCGCGCTCGGCCCTGCGTCGGCGCCGTAGGATGGATTGAATACGCCGGGCTGGGCCGCGCGCTCGGCCTCGGAATCGGCGGCCGCCGCTTGCGACGACGCGTTCGACGCATTCGGCGGCAAATCGAGGCCACCCTTGCGGCCGCAGCCCGCGAGCGCGAGCGCGGTCACGCCCAGCAGGATGATGGCCCATCCCGACGATGTCGGCCGGTAGTTATTGATCACGACGAAATCCCCAATACGCGCCGCACCATACAAAGATTGCCGCGGTCTGGCGAGACCCGAACAACCATGAAATTGCAGCGAAATTTTTGTCCTCAGCCCAATTTCCGCTCTTTTTCCAGCCGCTTCAGCCAGGCTTTCGCCTGCGCCTGCACGTTCTTCGGCGCGGTACCGCCATAGCTGGTCCGGCTCTTGACGGACGCCTCCACCGAAAGCACGCGCAACGCCTCGGCCGTGATCTTCGGCTCGACGTCCTGCATCGCCTTCAGCGGCAGTTCATGCAGCGCGCACCCCCTGCTTCGACGCCACGCCGACGATGCGCCCGGTGATATGGTGCGCATCGCGGAACGGCATCTTGAGCGTCCGCACCAGCCAGTCGGCGAGATCGGTGGCGGTGGCGTAACCCTCGCCCGCGGCCGCCTTCATCCGCGCCTCGTCCGGCACGAGGTCTTCGACCATGCCGGTCATCGCCCGGACCGCCAGCGATAGCGCGCCGAACGCTTCCATCGCACCCTGCTTGTCCTCCTGCATGTCCTTTTGATAGGCGAGCGGCAGCCCCTTCATCACGATCAGCAGCCCCGTCAGCGCGCCGATCACCCGGCCCGTCTTGGCGCGCACCAGTTCGGCGGCATCGGGATTGCGCTTTTGCGGCATGATGGACGAACCGGTCGTGAACTTGTCGCTCAATCGCACGAGGCCGACCAGCGGCGAGGTCCAGATCACGATCTCCTCGGCGAAGCGCGACATGTGCACGGCCGCGATCGACGCCGCCGACAGCGTTTCCAGCACGAAGTCGCGGTCCGATACCGCGTCGAGCGAATTGGCCATCGGCCGGTCGAAGCCGAGCGCCTTGGCGGTTGCCGTCCGGTCGATCGGAAACGACGTGCCGGCCAGCGCGGCAGCGCCGAGCGGGGATTCATTGAGACGCCTGCGCGCGTCGGCAAACCGGCCGCGGTCGCGCGCGGCCATCTCGACATAGGCCAGCAGATGATGCCCGAAGGTCACGGGTTGCGCGGTCTGCAAATGGGTGAAGCCCGGCATCACGGTGCCGGCATGCTCCAGCGCCCGCGTCACCAGCGCACGCTGGAAGGCGGCGAGCGCGGCATCCGTCTCATCGATCGTGTCGCGGACATACAGCCGGAAATCGGTCGCCACCTGGTCGTTGCGCGAACGCGCGGTGTGCAGCCGTCCTGCGGCGGGCCCGATCAATTCGGAAAGCCGGCTCTCGACATTCATGTGAATGTCCTCGAGCGCGCGCTTGAAATCGAACGATCCCTTGCCGATTTCTGACAAAATCGTGTCTAGACCCTTGCCGATATTTTTCGCATCACTGGCGCTGATAATGCCTTGCGCCGACAGCATCGCGGCATGGGCCTTGGACGCGGCGATGTCCTGGGCATAAAGGTGACGATCGACGTCGATCGAGACGTTGATTTCCTCCATGATCGCATCGGGTCGCTCGGAAAACCGGCCGCCCCACATCTTGTTGCTCATGACTTCGAACTCTTGCTTGCCAACTTTTGCCTGCTAACCCTGCCATTTATCGTCGCCGCCTCGCGAAACGCATGGCCGGCGTCGAACGTAATATAGGCTCTGCATAGCCGTATCTGACACCGGATGACAAACGATATGCCCGAAACCCCCTCACCCCGTCCCGCCGCCACGCGCCGGATTCCGCTCGCCATCGGCGCGGTCATGGTCGGGGCGCTGATCGGATTCGCCGGGGTTTACGGGATCGGCGGCTTCAGGCGCGGTCCGGGCGGCGATTCCGCCTGTAGCGGGGCGGTCGACCTGGCACGCAAGATCGCGCCGCTGGCGCAGGGCGAAGTGGCCGCACTGACCATGGCGACGAGCCCCGTGAAGCTCCCCGACCTCGCATTCGAGGATGCCGACGGAAAGCCCCGAAAGCTCTCGGACTGGCGCGGAAAGACCGTTCTGGTGAACCTGTGGGCCACCTGGTGCGTGCCCTGCCGGAAAGAAATGCCGGCGCTGGACAGCCTGCAAACCAAGCTCGGCGGCAAGGATTTCGAGGTCGTCGCGATCAACATCGACACCCGCGATCCCGAGAAGCCCAAGACCTTCCTGAAAGACGCCAATCTGACCCGGCTCGGCTATTTCAGCGACACGAAAGCCAAGGTTTTTCAAGATCTTAAGAACATAGGCAAGGCGCTGGGCATGCCGACCTCGGTGCTGGTGGACGGCCAGGGCTGCGAGATCGGCAACATGGCCGGCCCCGCCGAATGGGCCAGCGACGATGCCATCAAGCTGATCAAGGCGGCGGTGCAACCGGCAAAGGCGGGCTTTTAAGCCGTAACGTAATATTGAGATTGCCGCCGACCCCGGGGCCGAGATTGGCCGTCGAGGGCGAGGTCTGGCCGCCCAGCAGCGTCTGGACCGCGAATTTCTCGGCATCGGCGTTGGATTTCAGGATGGAAGCCTGGATTTGCAGCTGCGTATTCCCCGCCTGAGCGGAGAGAATACTGCTGACCGTGCTCACGATGTCCATAGGCAAGATTCCCAAACGCCGGGGGAGACTAGCGGCAGGTAGTTAATGAATTCTGGAAACGCGACGGAGGACGGTGAGCCGTAGCCTAAACCGTCATACGTGGGCTTGACCGCGCGTATCCATCAATCTTCGGAAGGATTCACAGTAGTGGATGGATTGCGCGGAGCTCAACCCGGCAGTGACGCGCTTACCGCGTCGGGACCGGCTTGTCGCCGCGATAGTCATAGAAACCGCGCTGGGTTTTGCGGCCGAGCCAGCCGGCCTCGACATATTTCACCAGCAGCGGACACGGCCGGTATTTGGAGTCCGCCAGCCCCTCATGCAGCACCTGCATGATCGACAGGCAGGTATCGAGGCCGATGAAATCGGCCAGTTCCAGCGGCCCCATCGGGTGGTGCGCGCCGAGCTTCATCGCCGCATCGATCGCCTCGACGTTGCCGACGCCTTCATAGAGCGTGTAGATCGCCTCGTTGATCATCGGCAGCAGGATTCGGTTGACGATGAAGGCCGGGAAATCCTCGGACACCGCGATCTGCTTGCCGAGACGGGTGACGAACGCCTTCGCCGTATCGAACGTCTCGTCATCGGTGGCGATGCCGCGGATCAGTTCGACCAGTTCCATCAGCGGCACCGGATTCATGAAGTGAATGCCGATGAAACGCTCGGGACGGTCGGTGGAGGCGGCAAGCCGCGTGATCGAGATCGATGAGCTGTTGGAGGCGACGATCGCTTCCGGCCTCAGCACCGCGCAGACGTCGTGAAAGATCTTGCGCTTGACTTCTTCCTTCTCGACCGCGGTCTCGATCACCAGATCGCAGTCCGACAATCCGTCGATCGTGTCGGCGGTGGTGATCCGGCCCAGCGCCTGCTTGCGCGCATCCTCGGTGATGATCTTCTTCCCGACCTGGCGCGACAGATTGCCGTTGATGGTCGCCATCGCCGATTTCAGCCGATCGGCGGACACGTCGTTGATCACCACGTCGAAGCCGGCAAGCGCCGCCACATGGGCAATGCCATTGCCCATCTGGCCCGAGCCGATCACGCCGACTTTCTTGATTGTCACGGTCATCTTGTCATCCACCGGAACGGCGCGCACATCGCGCCCGCTCACTTCACGTCCCCTAGATAAAATAACACCGGCCGGACTTTTCTCATCCGGCCCAAGCATTTCCTTTTCAGGAAATGCTCTTACTTCTTTGACGCGTGTTCCAATCGCAAAACCGGTACCCACTTTCGCGGAATACGCGCATTCGCTGTCTTTATTTTCCGAGCTTGCCGAGCGCTTCGGTCAGTTCCGGAACCGCCTGGTAGAGATCCGCGACCAGGCCGTAATCGGCTACCTGGAAAATCGGCGCGTCCTCATCCTTGTTGATCGCGACGATCACCTTGGAATCCTTCATGCCGGCGAGATGCTGGATCGCGCCGGAGATGCCGATCGCGACATAAAGTTCGGGGGCCACCACCTTGCCGGTCTGGCCGACCTGCCAGTCGTTCGGCGCATAACCGGCATCGACCGCGGCGCGCGAGGCGCCGACGCCGGCGCCGAGCTTGTCGGCGAGCGGCTCGATATATTTGGCAAAGTTCTCGCGGCTCTGCATGGCGCGGCCGCCGGACACGATGATCTTCGCCGAGGTCAGCTCGGGACGATCGCTCTTTGCGACTTCCTCGCCGACAAAGCTGGAAAGGCCCGGATCGGCCGCGGACGCGGCATTTTCCACCGGCGCGCTGCCGCCATCGCCGGCCGCGGCGAAGGTCGAGGTCCGCACCGTGATGACCTTCTTGGCGTCCTTTGATTTTACCGTCTGGATCGCGTTGCCGGCGTAGATCGGCCGTTCGAACGTGTCGGGCGAAACCACCTTGATGATCTCCGACACCTGCATCACGTCGAGCAGGGCTGCGACGCGCGGCATCACGTTCTTGAAGCGCGACGTCGCGGGCGCGACAAAGGCGTCATAGCCGCCCGCCAGCGCCACGATCAGCGCGGCCAGCGGCTCGGCGAGGTCGTGGGCATAGGCGGCATTGTCCGCCAGCAGCACCTTCTTCACGCCGGCCAGCCTGGAGGCGGCGTCGGCCGCGGCCTTGGCGTTTTCGCCGGCGACCAGCACATGCACGTCACCGCCGAGCGCCGCGGCGGCCGTCAGCGCCTTGTTGGTGGAGTCCTTGATCGACGCATTGTCGTGTTCGGCAATCAACAGCGTAGTCATCAGAGAACCCCGGCTTCGGTCTTGAGCTTGGATACGAGTTCAGCGACGTCCTTGACCTTGACGCCTCCCTTGCGGCCCGGCGGTTCGGATGTCTTGAGCACTTCGAGATGCGGCGTGAGATCGACGCCGTAATCGGACGCGCTCTTGTCGTCGATCGGCTTCTTCTTCGCCTTCATGATATTCGGCAGGCTGGCGTAGCGCGGCTCGTTCAGCCGCAGGTCGGTGGTGACGATCGCCGGTCCCTTCAGCTTCACGGTCTGCAGGCCGCCATCGACCTCACGCGTTACCTTGAAATCCGAACCATCGACTTCGAGCTTGGAGGCAAAGGTTGCCTGCGACCAGCCGAGCAACGCCGCCAGCATCTGGCCGGTCTGGTTGCTGTCGTCGTCGATCGCCTGCTTGCCGAGAATGATGAGGCCGGGCTTCTCCTGGTCGGCAACGGCCTTGAGAATCTTCGCGACCGCCAGCGGTTCCACGCTACCCTCGGCCTTGACGAGAATGCCGCGATCCGCGCCCATGGCAAGACCGGTCCGGATGGTCTCGGAGGCCTGTGCCGGGCCGATCGACACCACCACCACTTCGGTCGCCTTGCCGGCTTCCTTCAGCCGCAGCGCTTCCTCGACGGCGATTTCGTCGAACGGATTCATCGACATCTTCACGTTGGCGAGTTCGACGCCCGTTCCGTCGCTCTTGACGCGGACCTTGACGTTGTAATCGACCACCCGCTTTACCGGCACAAGAACCTTCATCGATCCTCTTTCGCTTGAATATCCAAGGGTTTTGGTTGGCTGGCGCGGAACCTAAAGGTCCCGCTATCGGCGGTCAACGCGCGAAAGCCAAAAATCGCCCCCTTGGATGGGCCACTCTAGCGGTTCTGGCCGGGCACCCACAATACGTCTCCGGCGCCATTATCGTTCATGGCGCGGCTGGCGACGAACAGGAAGTCCGACAGGCGGTTCATATATTGTATGGCAGCCTCGCTGACGGGCTCCTCGGGCTTGGCGGCCAGTTCCACCATCATCCGTTCCGCCCTGCGACATATGGTGCGGGCGAGATGCAGGTATGCCGCCGCAGGCGTGCCGCCCGGCAGCACGAACGAGGTCAACGGCGCGAGGTGCTCGTTCAGCGTATCGATGTCGCGTTCGAGCCGCTCGACCTGGGTCGACAGCACCCGCAAGCGCTCCGCCTTGCCGTCGCGCTGGGGCACCGCGAGATCGGCGCCGAGATCGAACAGATCGTTCTGGATCAGGCCCAGCATCCGGTCGAGTTCGCGCGCCTCGGAGAGATGCAGCCGCACCACGCCGATGGCGGCGTTGGTCTCGTCCACGGTTCCATAGGCGGAGACCCGCAGATCGTATTTCGCGCGGCGCTCGCCGCTGCCGAGCGCGGTGGTGCCGTCATCGCCGGTGCGGGTATAAATTCGGTTGAGCACGACCATGGCTCCGTCCCCTTATTTGCCCATCGCCCAGACCACGACCATGGTGATGACGATGGCGATGAATTGCAGCAGCACCCGCAGCCGCATCAGATTCTGCGAACGGCTCGGCGAACCGCCCCGCATCATGTTGATGAGGCCGAGGAGCAGCACGATCGCAACAGCCGCCACTGCGATGGGTAGGATAATCGAACTCAGAAAGGATGCCATGGGCGCTTCATAACACCGCGCAAGGCCGACTGCTACACGGTCACGATGCGCTGAACGATCTGGCTTTTAACCCAATAATATCAGAAGCTGGGCCCATTCTCGGATCGAAACCGTCATTCGCAATGATCTAAGGTCAGGATGTGAGGCAGGTCAGGTACGTCTATCACGTCGTGATGGATGCGTTTTACACGTTCCTCGCCGACGACGGCTGGGCGATCGCGAGCCATATCGCGCTGTCGACATTGATGGCGCTGTTTCCGTTCCTGATCGTACTGACGTCGCTGGCCGGCTTTTTCGGCTCCAAGGCACTCGCCGACCAGGCGGTCGGGCTGCTGCTGGAGGTCTGGCCGCAACAGGTCGCCGATTCGCTGTCGGGGGAAATCCACGATGTGCTGACCACGACGCGCGGCGACATCCTCACCATCGGCGCGGTGCTCGCGGTGTATTTTGCCTCGAATGGCGTCGAAGCCCTGCGCGTGGCGCTCAACCGCGCCTACTCCGTGATCGAACTGCGGCGCTGGTACTGGCTCAGGCTCGAATCGATCGGCTACACGCTGGTGGCAGCCTTCACCGCGCTGGCCATGGCGTTCCTGATCGTGCTTGGCCCGCTGATACTGGAGGCGGCGCGGCGCCACATTCCGTTCTTCGTCGAAACCAACGAACACTTCCTCAACGTCACCCGCTACACCATCACGATATCGGCGCTGATCGTCGCCCTCATCATCCTGCACGCCTGGCTGCCGGCGGGACGCCGGGGTTTTCTGCAGATCCTGCCCGGCATCATCTTCACCATGGTGGCCTCGCTGCTGTCCGGCATCGTGTTCGGCCAGTATCTGGCGCGCTTCGCCAACAATTACGTCACGATGTATGCGGGCCTGGCATCGGTGATCATCGCGCTGGTGTTTCTGTATTTCATCGCCGCGATCTTCGTCTTCGGCGGCGAACTGAACGCGGCCATCATCAAGTCGCGGCTGCCGCACGGCGTGTCGCTTCAAGCAGCGCAGTCGCTAGCGCACGCGGACTCACAGGCTTGACCAGAAAGGCGTCGGCGCCGGCGGCGCGCGATGCCGCCTCGTCTTCGCCGCGGCCCGATACGCCGATGATCGCGATGCGGCCGAACGGCGGGTCCAGCGCGCGAATACGCCTGATCGCCTCGACGCCGTCGATGCCCGGCAGCACCATGTCCATCAGCACCGCATCGAATGCGCCTTGCGCGATCCGTTCCGGCGCGGCCTCGCCATGCCCGATGAACTCCGCCTGATGACCCAGTTCGGTCAGGATCGCGTTGAGCACGACGCGGCCGAACGGATTGTCTTCGACGCTGAGCACGCGCAACGCCGGCAGCGGGCTTGCCGGCATGCGGTCGCCCGCAGCGCCCGTGGCCCTGGAGGCTTTCGAGCGGGTTAACGTGACGGCCAAAGTGAAGGTGGTTCCGCCGCCGCGCCGCGGCGCGACGACGATGTCGCCGCCCATCGCGCGTGCGATCTGCTTGACCGACGACAGGCCGAGCCCGGCGCCGCCGAAACGCGTAGCGATGCTGACATTCGCCTGTGAAAAGGGACGGAACAGGCGCTTGATTTCGTTGAGCGTGAGACCGATGCCGCTATCCGATATCGCGAAAGCCGCGCCGACCTTGCCCTTCGGACCACGCAGCGGCGACGCCGTCAGCGCAACGCCGCCCTGTTCGGTGAACTTCACCGCGTTGTCGATCAGGTTTTCCAGCGCCGCGCGCAACCGGACGGGATCGCCGACCACGAAGGCCGGAAGCCCTTCCGAAATATCGACGGAGCATTGCAGACCCTTCGCCGCCGCCCGCCCGGCCAGCAAATCGCCGGCGGCGCGCGCCAGTACCCGCAGATCGAACAGGTCCTGCCGCATCCCGGCGGCAGCGCCACGGCCCTTTGCGGCATCGACAAACAATGTCGCGAGGCTGGCGAGATGTTCGGCGCCCGCCTTGATGGTATCGACCCAGCGCCGCTCGCGTTCATCGAGGTCGGATGTCGCCAGCAGATTGCTGATCGCCAATATTCCGGTCAGCGGCGTGCGAACCTCATGCGCGAATGCGGCGAGCGCCGCCTCGACCATGCCGGGTTCGGCCCTTGCAGCGACGCGTTTGGTAGCGACCTGCTTGCTAGTGACGCGCTTGGTAGTGACGCGCTTGGCCCGCGCCTTCGCCGGCACTGGGGCGCGTTTCTTCGACGGCTGTTTTTTGGCCAGCCGTCCGCTACGCCGTGAGCCCGGTTTTGCCGCCATGGTCCCCCTTATTCCAAGAGGCCAGCATGGCATGGCACGGCCGCGGGAGTCACGGGCGCGTTTTAGGCAACCCACAGTAGAACTATGGAAGACCTACTGACCTGCGAATGTCGGCCGGCGTCGCACCTTGCGCTGCGCAATTCGCGCAAGCCGGTGGCGCTGGTCGATTTGGAGAGCTTCTGGGCGGCCGCATCGAGCACGAGAGGGTGATGCCGGTAGGCCGGTTTGGGAAAGCCAAGCAGATGCTGCAGCAGCCGGTGCACGCTGGTCGACCAGAACAGGTCCCTGCCCCGCACCACATCGGTGACGCCCTGCAAGGCGTCGTCGATCACGACCGACAGATGATAGCTGGTCGGCGTCTCCTTGCGCGCCAGGATGACGTCGCCCCAGGCTTCCGGCCGGGCCGCGACCGCGCCGGTTTCGCCCTCGGGACCTTCGCCGGTTTCGGTCCAGCCAAGGTCTTTCACGCGCGCGCAGGCGGCCGCCATATCCAGCCGCAGCGCGTAGGGCACGCCCTGCCCGATCAACCGCGTGCGCGCGTCCGCGGACAGCGACTTCGCCGCACCCGGATACAGCGGCGCGCCGTCGGGATCGCGCGGCCATGGCGCTTCGGTTTCCCGCTGCGCGACCAGGCGCGCGATCTCGGCGCGGCTCTCGAAGCTCGGATAAATCAGGCCCTCGGCCACCAGTCTTTCGACCGCGACGCGATAACTCGAAAAATGCTGGGATTGCCGCCGCACCGGCGTTTCCCAGGTAATCCCCAGCCAGGCGAGGTCCTCATAGATCGCGGCCTCGAATTCCGGCCGGCATCGCGTCGCGTCGATATCCTCGATCCGCAGCAGGAATCTTCCACCGGCCCGGCGCGCCAGGTCGAAATTCAACAGCGCCGAATAAGCGTGGCCGAGATGGAGGTAGCCGTTCGGGCTTGGCGCAAATCGGAAAACGGGTGGCGGCATGACTTGTCAACACTGTCATTGTCGGACTCGATCCGGCAATCCATCGTTTCAAGAGTCTGTTACGATAGGAGATGGATGCGCGGGTCAAGCCCGCGCATCAGCGAGCCAGTGAGTCGATAGCATCCGTAATGACCATTCACCTCAACACCCAGGCCGACCTCGAAGACGCCATCCACGCGCTGGTCGAGCAGGACACGCGGCTCAAGCCCATTCTCGAACTCACGGGCATGCCCGCGCTGCGGCAGCGCGAGCCGGGATTTGCCGGCCTCGCCGCGATCGTGTGCGGCCAGCAATTGTCCACCGCGAGCGCTGCCGCGATCTGGGCCCGCATCAGCGCGGCGTTCGATCCGTTTCATCATGACGCCATCCGAAAGGCGCGGAGCGATCGCCTCGGCCGGCTCGGCCTGTCGGCCGCCAAGATCAAGACCCTGAAAAGCATTGCGCGGGAACTGACGGCGGAGCGGCTCAATCTGGATGTGCTGGCGGAAGAGGACGCCGACGCCGCCCACCACACGCTGACGGCGCTGCATGGCATCGGCCCATGGACCGCGGACGTCTATTTGCTGTTCTGTCTCGGCCATGGCGACGCATGGCCGGCCGGCGATCTCGCCGTGCAGGAAGCGGTGAAGGTCGGGCTCGGCCTGAAGACGCGCCCGACCGCAAAACAAATGGCGCCGCTGGCGGAGCCATGGCGGCCGTTGCGCGGCGCGGCGGCGCATCTGTGGTGGAGCTATTATCGGGTCTTGAAGAAGCGTGAAGGCGTGATCGCCAACGACGAAAAAGCGAACGGCGTTTTAAACAAGGTCGCGGCTGCAAAACGGTCATCGAACAACGCAAAAATACCGGCACGCAAGAAGCCGGGATCGAAGCCGTGAAATCGCCGATTGCGCCGATTGCGCCGCATCGGGGCGTATCCTGTCGTTTTAAGGAATAACCGATATCTCCTCACGCCCTTTCTGCGCCGTCCCGATTGGGTATAGGCTCGCGCCAGGGAACACGCCGCAAAGACGGCCCAAAGAACGGCCCGTGACGAGAAACGCGCATGCTCGACAAGACCGACGACATTTCGGTAGCCGCCGACAACTGGCTCGCGCTGTTCGAAGACGCGCTCGCCAAGTCCGATGCTAAGTCCGACGACGGTCCGCTGAGGACCCTGTTTCATCCGGACAGCTATTGGCGCGACGTGCTGGCGTCTGAGCTGGAACATCCAGACCCTCAACGGCGCGGACGCGATCCTGAACGAATTGAAGATTCACGCCCGCCGCGCCGCGCCGAGCGGCTTTGCGATCGACCCCGACCGCCGCGCGCCGCGCAAGGTGATGCGCGCGGGCACCGACGCGATCGAAGCTATTTTCAGGTTTGAGACCAAAGTCGGCCGCGGCAGCGGGATCATCCGGCTCACTCCGGATGCCGCCGACGGCAATGCGCTCAAAGCGTGGACGCTGCTGACCGAACTTGGCGAACTCAAAGGCTTCGAGGAGCAAGTCGGCGTCCAGCGCCCGCGCGGCAACGCCTATTCGCGCGATTTTCGCGGCCCCAACTGGCTCGATCTGCGAAACGCCTCGGCCGGATATGCCGACCGCGATCCCACCGTCCTCGTCATCGGCGGCGGCCAGTCCGGCCTGTGCATCGCCGCGCGGCTGAAGCAATTGAACGTCGACACGCTGATCGTCGATCGCGAAAAGCGCATCGGCGACAATTGGCGCAAGCGCTACCACGCCTTGACGCTGCACAACCAGGTCCAGGTCAATCATCTCCCCTATATGCACTTTCCGCCGAACTGGCCGACCTACATCCCCAAGGACAAGCTCGCCAACTGGTTCGAAGCCTATGTCGAGGCCATGGAGCTGAATTTCTGGACCGGGACCGAATTCGAGGGCGGCGCTTACAGCGAGAAGGAAGGCCGCTGGACCGTGACCTTGCGCCGCGCCGACGGCAGCCGACGCACGATGCATCCGCGCCATGTCGTGCTGGCGACCGGCGTCAGCGGCATTCCAAGCGTGCCCGACATTGCCGGCCTGAAGGATTTTCAGGGCAAGGTGATGCATTCCAGCCAGTACGACGACGGCGAAAACTGGAAGGGTAAACGCGCGATCGTCATCGGCACCGGCAACAGCGGTCACGACATCGCGCAGGATCTGCATTCGAGCGGCGCCGACGTCACGCTGGTTCAGCGCAGCTCGACGCTCATTGTCAGCATCGAACCTTCGGCACAACTGGTGTACACGCCCTACAACGATGGCACGCTGGAAGACAACGACCTGATCGCGACCTCGATGCCGCTGGCGCTGGCGCGCAAGAGCCATGCGATGACGGCAGAGAAATCGAAAGAGCTCGACAAGGAATTGCTCGAGGGGCTGGAGCGCGTCGGCTTCAAGCTCGATTTCGGCGAGAACAACACCGGCTGGCAATTCAAATATCTGACGCGCGGCGGCGGTTATTATTTCAACGTCGGCTGCTCCGACCTGATCGTCAAGGGCGAAATCGCGCTGAAGCAGTTTGCGGATATCGACCGCTTTGTCGCCGGCGGCGCACGGATGAAGGACGGCGAAACCATTGCCGCCGATCTGGTGGTGCTGGCGACCGGTTACAAACGCCAGGAAGAACTGGTGCGCCTCCTGTTCGGCGAGGCCGTGGCTGATCGCGTCGGCACGATCTGGGGATTTGGCGAGGAGCAGGAGTTGCGCAACATGTACACGCGCACCGGCCAGATGGGCCTGTGGTTCATCGCCGGCGGCCTGGCGCAGTGCCGCATCGGCTCCAAACACCTCGCGCTGCAGATCAAGGCGATCGAAGAAGGCTTGCTGCCGCGCGACGTCGGGCCTCGCGCGGCCATCGCATAACCAATAACAGTAACATCAGGGGAACAGCACATGCCGACCATTCTCGGCTCGGGCGAACATCGTTACCGCGTGGTGGAGAACTGGGCGAAGCTGCCGGATGGGTGGAGCCTCACCGACGTCGCTTCCGTCGCGGTCGACAGCAAGGATCGTATCTACGTCTTCAATCGCGGCGAGCATCCGATGGTCGTGCTCGACCGCGAGGGCAATTTCATCAAGAGCTGGGGCGAGGGCCTGTTCAACCGCGCCCACGGCCTGCACATCGACGCCGACGACAATCTCTACTGCACCGATGACGGCGACCACACCGTGCGCAAATGCTCCACCGACGGCAAGGTGTTGCTGACCATCGGCATCCCGAACAAACCGGCGCCGTTCATGAGCGGCGAGCCGTTCCACCGCTGCACCCACACGGCGCTGTCGCCGAAAGGCGAGATCTATGTCTCGGACGGCTACGGCAATGCCTGCGTCCATAAATATACGCCCGACGGCAGACTGATCAAAACCTGGGGCGAGCCCGGCACCGATCCCGGCCAGTTCAACATCGTCCACAACATCGCAACCGATGCCGACGGCTGGGTCTATGTCGCCGACCGCGAGAACCACCGCGTGCAGGTGTTCGACGGCAACGGCAAATACGAGACGCAGTGGAACAATCTGCACCGCCCCTGCGCATTGTGCCGCTGCGGCGGCAAGCAGGCGAATTTCATCATCGGCGAACTGGGCCCTCCCCTGCCCGTCAACCGCAAGGTGCCTAACCTGGGTCCGCGCCTGAGCATCGTGGATTCCAAGGGTAACCGGATCGCACGGCTCGGCGGCGAGAACGGCCCCGGCATCGAGACCGGCAAATTCCTGGCGCCCCACGGTATCGCGCTGGATTCCAGGGGCGACATCTATGTCGGCGAAGTCGGCGTCACCGACTGGAAGACCAGTTTTCCGGATACACCGATGCCGCCGGAGGTCAGGGTGATCCGCTGCCTGCAGAAGCTGGAAAAACTCTAGTCACGATCACACCTCGCCGACCGCCTCGCGCCGGCGCTGTTCGGATTCTTCCGCATAGCGCCGCATGGCGTGGGCTTCGGTGAGGATTCCGATCGGACGGCGTTCGCCGCCGGCTTCGACCACCGCCAGCAATTCGGCCTCCGCCGCGTCGAACACGGCAATAGCTTCCTGGATGTTCATGACCGGATGCAGCACCACATCGCGGTGATGCAGGATGTCGATCAGACCCTTTTCCGTTTCGAGATCGGGCGCATGCGCTTCCGCGATCAGCGCCAGCCCGACATAGCGGCCCTCGCCGTCGACCGCGACCACCTGGTTCTTCGAGCCGAGCGGAAATTTCTCCCGGAATTCCTCGATCGGTATATTCGGCGTTCACCGTGATGACGTCGGGACGCATCAGCTTGCTCACCGTCAGATCGCGGATCCAGCCGACATCGGCGGCGCTGCGAATGGTTTCGCCGCGCAGGTGAAATCGCCAGGTCGCGAAGGAATAGCCGAACATTTCGCGGGTGATCAGCGTCGAGATGATGACGGCGACCAGCACCGCCGTGGTGAGCCAGAGATTGCCGGTCGATTCCAGCGCGATGAACGACATCGTCAGCGGCCCGCCGACCACCGACGCCGACAGCGCGCTCATGCCGATCACCGCATAGACGTTCGGATCGAGGCCGAGACCGGGCCAGACCGCATCGAAACCGGCGGCGAACAGGCGGCCGCCGAGCGCCCCCATGAAAAGCGTCGCGAAAAACAGTCCGCCGCGAAAACCGCTGCCGAGCGATATCACCGATGCCAGCGCCTTCATCAGGAATACGGCCGCAATGACCGCCATGGGCATCGAAATGATTCCGGAAAGATGCAGCGCACCGTGCCCGGACGACATGACGCGAGGCGTCACCAATGCGAGCAGGCCGACAGCGAGGCCGCCGAGCGCCGGGCGGAGCGGCAGCCAGATTCTACTCTTCGCCAGCAGCGCCTCGCACAGCGCCACGCCGCGCATGATCGCAATGCCGAACAGCCCGGCAAAAACCCCGAGCAGGGCTGCGATGGCAAGATCGCGGCCGAGCACATCGCCGACCTGATCGACGCTGATGCCAAGCGACAGCGCGGTAAACCCGTGGGTGACGAAATAGCCCGCCACCGCGGCAACGCCGACCGGCGCCAGGCTCACCGGGGTATATCCGCCGATCACCAGTTCGAAGGCGTAGAAGGCGCCGGCCAGCGGCGCACCGAATGCGCCCGCAATTGCGGCTGCGGCCCCGCAACCGACCATGATGCGCTGATCGGCGCGGCGCAGGTGAAATCCTCGCCCCAATGAGGCGGCAAGCCCGCTGGCGAGCTGGGTGTATCCGGCTTCCAGCCCGACCGATGCGCCGACGCCGCTGGACCACACCGTCTGCAAGGCGACGATCACGCTGCCGCGAAACGACATCCGTCCGCCATGCAGCGCGTTGGCCTCGATCGGATCGATCTCACGCGCCGGCCGCCATCGCGCGAGCCACAGGAACGCCAACCCCAGCAGCAACCCGCCCAGTGTCGGAACCAGCAGGGCGCGCAGCGGCGCGATGCTGGGCTGGGCGGAAAGCCGTTCATAGATCGAAATGTCGAACAACAGCGCATGAAGCGCAGCCACGGCGATGCTCATCGCCGCCACCACTACGCCACCGACCGTGCCGATCAGCGCCGCGAGCACGACCAGGCTGATTTCATGCGCGCGAACGAAGGCCCGCAGCCGGCGCGGCGCCTCAAGGTAGCGGGACGTGGTGGTCATTTCCGGATCCGTGTGCCGCCGGGGCGTGCCGGCCCGCCCCGTTTAGCGGTCTTCGCGCCGATGACGCAATTGGGCAGGATCGTGGCGGTGCGGATAAGGTCCGGAACGCTCTTCACAATCCCGTCACGCTGCCTGTAGTATGCAGGCACATGCTGCTTCGCAGCTAACATGGGGGTCAGGAGCGTTACTTGAACGCACATGTCTCGCAAGGCGGTTGGCCGGTACTGGTGCTGAACGCGGATTTCCGGCCGCTGAGTTATTACCCGCTGTCTCTCTGGTCGTGGCAGGACGCGATCAAGGCGGTATTCCTCGACCGCGTCAACATCGTCGAGCACTACGACCGCGCGGTGCGCAGCCCAAGTTTTGAGATCCAGCTTCCGAGCGTGGTGTCGCTGAAATCCTTCGTCAAGCCGACCACGCATCCCGCCTTCACCCGGTTCAACGTCTTCCTGCGCGATCGCTTCGTCTGCCAATACTGCCACGCGCATGACGACCTGACGTTCGATCACATCATCCCGCGCAGCAAGGGTGGCCAGACCACCTGGGAGAACGTGGTCGCGGCCTGTTCGCCCTGCAATCTGCGCAAGGGCAATCTGACGCCGCAGCAGGCGCGGATGTTTCCGCGCCAACACCCGTTCGCGCCGACGGTGCACCAACTGCATCGCAACGGCCGATTGTTTCCGCCGAACTATCTGCACGATAGCTGGCTGGATTATTTATATTGGGATACCGAGCTCGATCCGTAGGACGCAGTACACTCCGATCAGCTGTCGTGGGACATAAAAGAGTGTCAGAGGACACATAAGAGTGTCACGTTTTTCGCCGGCGCCGGCGGCTCAAAAATCGTGGAATTGCAACCCTAGATGATGACGGCGTCGGATTCCGGCCTATTTTGTTGGCGACCGGGTCCGTCACTCTGCTGGAGGGTCAGCACGAGAGTACAGCGGGATCATCAGGTCCCGGAAGTATGGGGCGCGATACTCAGATGATCCGATACCAACTCAATTCCTGGCGTTGCCTCGGCCGCAACGCGAACAGCAGTCTTTTCATCCGCGCTGTAGACTAATCCCCAGAGATCGGCGCAGCGGTCATTGACGATGATGTTGAAGGGTCTGCCCGCCCACGGCTGATCCTTGATGCTGTCGACGAAGCGTTGATGCAGCACGCGGTCGCTTTCAACCCAATCCGTACTGTCGTTGGTGCGGGCCAAGACTTGCAACAGGTTCACACGGCTGACGATGCCGACCACCAGTTCGTCCCGAACGATCGGCACCCGCTTGATGCTGTGCTCCGCCATCAAATTCGCAATTTCCCGCAACGGTGTTTCCGGCTGCGCCGTTATCACCTCTCGCGTCATCACGTCGCTTACCCGTTTGGCGTGCGACTTGACGAACTCCTTCGCCAGCGCGTCGCTTGACAGGAGTGCTTCGACCTCCCCGGAACGGCGCCGTTCGGTGCCGATCTCGACGCGCCGAATCAGATCGCCCTCCGAAACGATGCCGACCAGCTTCGCGTAGATATTGATCACCGGGAGCGCGCTGACGCAGTTGCTGACCATCGCATTGGCAGCGATTTGAACGGGGATATCGGGGCCAACCGAGATAACCCCACAAACCATCACGTCCCGCGCTTGCATGTCCGGCTCCCTTTTTCGGGTTGCAGCCTAACGAGGGCGAAAGAGAAATGCTTGAGCTATGTCAATCCAGCGTCGCGGATGCGTCCATCACCGATACCGCAGAGCTGATCAGAAAGGGAATTAGCGGCCTGCCGGTCGATGCCGCGGCAAGCTCGTCGGCATCCTCTCGGAAGGAGATTTCATTCGCCGCAGCGATTCGTGGCTGCGGATGTTCCCGCGGCGGACTCCGTTCTCCCGGAACCAACAAAAAGCCCCGGACAATGCCGGGCTTTTGCACCGGCCCGGCTATTCCCTCACATACTTCTGTATGCGCCAGTTCAGCGTGTCTGCCACGAAAATCTCGTCGCGCGGACTCACCGCGATGTAGTGGGCCTCGCCGTATTTGCCGAGCGTCTTGCCCGGGCCCGCTCCGGCCATCATCCCCACCACCTTGCCGTTGAGATCGAGTTTCATGATCTGGCCGGTGTGACCGTGCGCCAGCCAGATGTGCTGATCGGCGCTCATGAACAGCCCGCAGGGGGCGCCGGGATGCTGCAACTCGCGGATGTAGGCGCCATCGGCGTCAAACACCTGGATGCGGGCGTTGTTGCGGTCGGCGATGTAGAGCAGCCCTTGCGCGTCGAACACAAGGGAATGCGGCAGGTCGAATTCGCCCGGGCCTTTCCCCTTGCGGCCCCAGGTCTTGATGAAGGTGCCGTCCTTGTCGAACTTCAGCACGCACGAGGAGCCCTTGCCGTGCCCTTGCAGCACGAAGATATCGCCGGTCGGCCCTACCACCGCCTCGTTCGGTTCGTGGAACAGCCGAGATGCCCGAACGGATGCCACTCGCCGGTGTGGCCCTTGACGCCCAGCACCATTTCGAGCCGCCCGGACGGATTGAATTTGTAGACGAGGTTCGCCGCAACGTCCGTCGCCCAGATGTTATCCTGTGCGTCGATCCGCAGACCATGCGCGCGCTCAAACATCCCTTCGCCGAACCCGCGGATGAAATTGCCGTCGGGGTCGAATTCCATCAGCGGCATCAGCCCGCGATGGATGACGAAGATGTTGCCTTTGGAATTGAAGGCGACACCCGATGTGCCGCGAAAATTCATGCCGGGCGGAAGCTTGAACAATTCGGCGACCGCGATGTAGGGAAGTGGTGGAGATGCCATTCTCGCCGCGCCTTTTATGCAAAAAGTTCGTTCGCCAAATCAGGCAGATCAACACAAACCCGTGCTGCGGTCCTCGATCGCTGTGAGGTTGAAATAACTATCAGCTTCGCCGGACCCCGCCTAGCGTTGGCCGGAGCAGCAGCCATGCGGCCTGCGTCCAGCGCATCTTGACTCACAACAATTCCTGTTGGTGAATTGCCTGATGGGACGGCGTGCCGCCTCAGCCGCTACAAGCATCCCGAGAGTTTCGAGGTCGTCAGCGTCGGCCTGCGCGACGATTCCGGAAAAGTCCGCCGCACATTGCTGCGCGACGAACGCGCGGCATGGCTGAAGGAAAACCGCGCGTTCCGGATCATGCCGGCGCGCGCAAGGGCGAAGGCGGATTGAGACGGCCGGCGGGCAAGCAGTCCAGCGTTCCGCCGTCGGACTGACCGCCGTAGTTTTTGTCGATGGCCGCGGCGAACCAGGCCCACCCTCTCCAGCCGCCATGCCCGGCAACGCGTTGCGAATGCGTTGGGTTCGCCCATAATCAGCCGCATTCCCGCATTTGCGGCCCCCAAGGAGCGGCCGGCGCCGCCGGCTGCGGAACATTTGTGAATAGGACCGGCTCTGGGAATAGCGCTGCGGCTCATTTTGAGGGACTCTTCTGAGGGATACTTTAAAGACCGCCCTTTTCGCCATAGATTGTCGTCAGTTTCGCACGCGTTTGCTGCAAGCGCGCCCCGTTGGCCAGGAGACCATCGATGCCCTCTTTGACCGAATGGAAAGTGCCGCCCGCGAACCAGCCGCGCCCGGGCGACTATGGTTTTGACCTCGACCGCGCGTTGGCATCGGTGGTCGGTCTGCATTCGATCATCCCCGCCGATGCCTTCAGCGCGGAAACGCTCGGCACCGAGCGCGCCGGCAACGGCGTGCTGATCGATGACGGACTGGTGTTGACCATCGGCTATCTCATCACCGAGGCTGAAACGGTCTGGCTGCATCTCGGCGATGGCCGCGTGGTGGAAGGTCACGGGCTGGGCCTGGACTTCGAGTCCGGTTTCGGCCTGGTGCAGGCGCTCGGCCGCATCGACATCGATCCCTTGCCGCTCGGTTCTTCCGCTGCCACGAAGATCGGCGACCGCGTCGTGGTCGGCGGCGCCGGCGGACGCACGCGCTCGGTCGCGAGCCAGATCGCGGCCAAGCAGGAATTCGCCGGCTATTGGGAATATTTGCTGGACGAGGCGATTTTCACCCATCCCGCGCATCCCAATTGGGGCGGCACCGCGCTGATTTCGAACCGCGGGGAATTGATCGGCATCGGCTCGCTGCAGCTCGAACGCGAGCGCGAAGGCAAGGCCGAGCACGTCAACATGATCGTGCCGATCGACCTGTTGAAACCGGTGCTGGACGATTTGCGCAAATTCGGCCGCGTCAACAAACCGTCGCGGCCGTGGCTCGGAATGTACACGACCGAGATCGACAACCGCGTGGTGGTGGTCGGCATCGCCGGCAAGGGACCGGCGGGGCGCGCCGAAATCAAGACCGGCGACGTCATCCTCGCTGTCAATGGCGACAAGGTTACGAGCCAGACCGGCTTCTACCGAAAGCTCTGGTCGCTCGGACCAGCCGGCGTCGACGTGCCGCTGACGGTCTATCATGAGGGCGTCACGTTTGACGTGGTGCTGAGCTCGATCGATCGCGCGAAACTGCTGAAGGCGCCGCGGCTCCATTGAAAGATGTAATGCAATGAGCGAGGCCGTGGTCGACGACATCGTGGCCATTCTGCCGCCGCTGCTGCAATCGCTGGAAGCCTTCAGTTTTGTCGCACGCTATTTGAACCCGCCGGATTTCGGCCGGGTGATGGAGGCCGCGGGCACTCCGGACGACGCGCTGCGCGTGGTTCGCCCGCGGCTGGCACACTGGCCCGAGAAATTCGACGACATCAGGGACGCGCTGGAAGCCGCCAGCGATGCGGCGCTGGCCGGTTTCGAAGGCTTGCGCGCCGTGCAAAACGGCAATGGCGATCTCGTCAGCGTGTTTCGCGCGCTGCGTTACGCCCCCCGCGCGCAGGAGGCGCTTTATCCGCTGTGCGCAAGAATGCCGCCGATCAGCCAGTTCTTTGTCGAGCCTGCGCTACGCGAGGACGCCGATCTCGCGGCGCGGCTGGCCGCACCGGCCAACGAGAACACCGGCATCTTTCACGACCACAACGAGCCCGGCAGCCGCGGCGGGTTCTCGCTCTATGTGCCGGAATATTACACGCCGGATCGCGCCTGGCCGCTGGTGACGGCGCTGCATGGCGGCAGCGGCAACGGCCGCGGTTTCCTCTGGAGCTGGCTGCGCGATGCGCGCAGCCACGGCGCCATTCTGATCGCACCGACGGCGACCGGCAACAATTCAGGTAAAACCACTTGGGCCCTGATGGGCGACGATACCGATACGCCAAATCTGACTCGAATCCTGGATTGGGTGCGGTCGCGCTGGAACATCGATTCGGAGAGGATGCTGCTGACCGGGATGAGCGATGGCGGCACGTTCTGTTACGTAACAGGGTTTGACCGCGCTTCGCCCTTCACCCATCTCGCGCCGGTCTCGGCAACCTTTCATCCGCTGATGGCGGAGATCGCCGATGCCGAGAGGTTACGGGGCCTGCCGATCCATATCGTGCACGGCCGGCTCGACTGGATGTTTCCGGTGCAGGTGGCGCGGCAGACCCGAGATGCGCTGTCGGCGGCAGGCGCCGACGTGACCTACCGCGAGCTCGACGATCTCAGCCATTGCTATCCGCGCGAAATGAACACGCCGATCCTCGACTGGTTGCGCGGCAGATGATCAGACCATGCCGCCATTGGCGCGCAACGTCTGACCATTGATCCAGCCGCCGTCCGGACCGACCAGAAAGGCAATGGTCGAAGCGATGTCCTCCGGCGTGCCGAGCCGCTCCATCGGATTCATCCGCGCCAGCCGGTCGATCAATTCCTGCGATTTGCCGGTCAGGAACAATTCGGTGGCGACCGGCCCCGGTGCTACGGCATTGACCGTGATATTGCGGCCGCGCAGTTCCTTGGACAGGATCGCCGTCATGGTCTCGACCGCCGACTTTGTCGCGGCATAAACGCCGTAGGTCTCGAGTTTGGTGCCGACGACACTGGTCGAGAAATTGACGATCCGCCCGCCATTGCGCAGACGCGTGGCCGCCTCGCGCATCGTGTTGAAGCTGCCTTTGAGGTTGATGGCGATCTGCCGATCGAACAAGGCATCGTCGCTGTCGGCTATCGTTGCAAGCTGCATGATGCCGGCATTGTTGATCAGCACGTCGATGCCGCCGAACGTCGATGCCGTTTTGTCAAACATCTCCCGCACCGCCTTGGGATCGCTGACGTCGGCCTTGAAGGGAAGCGCGCGTCCACCATTGCCTTCGATCCTGGCGGTCAGCGCCTCAGCGGATTTTACATCGCCCGAATAATTGACGACGACCGTAAAACCGTCGCCGGCAAGCCGCTCCGCCACGGCGGCGCCGATGCCGCGCGAAGCTCCAGTCACGATCGCGACCTTGCTGGTTTTCTCCGTCATTTCTTGCCCCTTCATGGCTGGGCGGCCGCGCTGTACCTTGCTGCACGCCGACCGCTCGCTCGCGCCTTGCGAGCTCTCAAGGCTTGATGAATTCCCGACAATTCCTGATGAATTCCCGGCACGGAACCATCTTCGGCGCCCTACGTTATCAGCCGTCACGGAGGGATGCCATGCAGACTTTCTTCGGAATGATTTTGGGCGCGCTGCTGCTGGTCGCGGGCGTTTATGTCTATGATTCGATGCAGACCTCGAGCGTGGCGAACGGCCAGGTCGCACAAGCCAACCGCACCATCGTGAACTGGGATGTGGCTGCGAACGACTGGAACGCGCTGAAGGCGCGCGCCCATGACGATTGGATCAGGATCTCGTCGAAATAAACAGGCGGAGAAATAAACCGGCGGCGCATTTCGCAACAAATCAGAGCGTCCTCGTCTGTGACGAGGGCGCTCTTTCGATTCACCGGCGCGGCTTGTTCGCTTGCTGGTTGCTGGCCTTGCAGTTGCTAGCCTTTAGTTGCTAGCCTTTCAGTTGCTAGCCTTGGCCTTGCGCGCGTCGGCGATGACCTGTTCGAATTCGGCCATGGTCAGGGTGCCGGGCACGCGGAATTTTCCGACGATGAAGGACGGCGTACCCTTGAAGCCAAACGCCACCGCCTGATCATTGTTGCGCGCGAGGATGGCGTCGATCGCCTTGGCATTGGCCGCCAGGTCGCGGTTGAGGCGATCGATGTCGATCCCTGCGCCCGACAGCAGCTCGCGGATGCGCGGCTCGGTCAGCTTCGAATTGACACTGATCATCGCCTCATGGGCTTGCAGGAATTTGTCCTGGTATTTGCTCGCCAGCGCCAACCGCGCCGCGATCTTCGAGACCTCACCGAGGATCGGCCAATCCTTGAACACGAGGCGGACCTTGCCGTCGTCCTGCACGACCTGCTGGAGTTCCGGCGCGATCTTGCGGCAATACGGACAATTATAGTCGAACCATTCGACGATGTTGATGTCGCCCTGGGGATTACCTCCCGCCGGGATATCGGGATCGCGCAACACCAGCGCTTCCGTCAGCACCTTCTCGTCATCTTCCGCACGCGCCGAACCTGACATCGTGCCGGCGCCGAGCAGCACCGCGCCCGCGCCGAGGAACCCAAGCGCTTCACGGCGGCTGCGCCTGACGCTGGACCCAATGCCGATCATCGGTCTTTTGGTCGATTGCTTCATATCGGGTCTCGCGAGGGGCTTATCCCACCTGAGATCAGCCTAGGATGGAGATATGTTACGCGCCAGCATATAGAGCGCCACCGCAATAATGACCACGGCGAACACAATATTGAGCGCGCCGCGGCGCTCGGCGAGGTGCCGCGCGGAGCGCGTGCCGGCCAATCCGCCGGCGATACCGCCCGCGACGAACAGTCCGGCCAGCCTCCACGAGACCAGGCCGGAATAGGCATAGCTGGCGGCCGTGGTCATCCCGAACGTGGTGACGGCAACCAGCGAGGAACTGACCGCGTTCATGATCGGCATCCCCGTCGCCAGCATCAGCGCCGGCACGATCAGGAATCCGCCGCCGATGCCGAAGAAGCCGGACAATGTTCCGGTCGCAAGACCGAGGCCGACGATGGCTGGCATGTTGGACATGGAAATCTTGACATCGGGCAGCCCGATCCGTGACCGCGTCTTCAGCATCAGCATCGCGATCACGATCATGACCAGCGCAAACAGCGCCAGCAGTTTCTGGCCGTCGACCATCTTGCCGAGGATCGATCCGCCGAAGGCGCCGAGCATTCCCGCGGCGGCAAAAACCAGCGCGCAGGACCACACCACGGTGCCGCCGCGCGCATGGTTGGAGAGATTGATGGCGGCGTTCGCCGCCACCGCGATCGCGCTGGTGCCGATCGCGACATGGGGTTCGGGCACGCCGACCACATAGACCATCAGCGGCACCGCCAGGATCGATCCGCCGCCGCCGACGAGACCGAGTGAAAACCCGACCAGCATCCCCGACGCCAGACCCAACACGCTTTGCGTTAGGGAGAAGATCAAGATGAGAGACTCACTTGCACGGCGCGAATCGTTTCTTTTGCTTTGACGTCTTCTGCCGCGGATAAGTCTACGCAATCTGCGTAAACGTGAAGGCCATAAGAACCCGAGCCGCCGGCATCGATTGCGGAACAGGCTTTGGCCTGCAAACGCTATAGAAGAATTTTTCGCGCGTCGCTATGCCGATAGCATGAAGCTGCACTGCAACAGAGTTCAGCGCCGCAAAACTGTCACCGCCGGCGGCACCAGCAGCGACGGTCAGGCCGATACGACGGCCACGTCCCGGGCAGAGGCGCCCTCGCGGCGCGGCAGCGCCATCAGCGTGCCCGTCATGGTCGCGATCAGGGTTTCGATGCCCTCATGCCAGGCATAGGCCCGGCCCTCGCATACCGTCAGCGTGCGACCGGCCTTCACAACGACACCGCGGAAGACAAATCGCTCGCCCTTCGCAGGCGCCAGCAAGTTGGTCTTGAACTCGACGGTGAGGATATCGGACCTCGCCGGCATCAGCGTGAAGGCGGCAATGCCGCAGGCACTATCGAGCCCCGCCGTAACGACTCCGGCATGAACGAAGCCGTTCTGCTGGGTCAAATCGGATGAATAGGCCATCGTGAGGTCGACCTCGCCCGGCTCCAGCCGCGCGATCGAAATGCCAAGTGTGTGCATCGCGCGCTGGCGCTCGAACGTATCGGTCGCGAGCTTGCGAAAATCCGGATTCCTGGGCTGAAAACCCGCCATACCTGCTTACACCATGTCTGCTTACGCCATCTCCGGCACGGCCAAAACGGAAAATACCAGCAGTTTTGCTGCCGCCCTTCGGATCGTGTCGGCAAAGGGTATGGATTTGCGCGCCTGCCGGTCCATGTGGACGCCGGTGATCTCGCAGGTCGCCGCGATCTCGCCGGTCTCGGCATTGCACATTTCGTGCATGAAGCGGATGGATTTTTCGCGGATCTCCAGCAACGTGCTTTTGATCTCCACGATGTCGCCAGCCAGCAATTCGCGCTTGTAGGTGATGTTCTGCTGCACGGCAGCCATGCCGTGGCCGGATTCGCGCAGGTAAGACGGCGTCAATCCGATCCGTGCGAGCAGATTCCAGTTGGCCTCATCGAATTTGCCGACATACCACATGATGTTCATGTGCCCGATATGGTCGCATTGCCATGGATAGACCGTGCCGCGATAGGTCGCGTCCATTTCCATCGTCTGCTCCCGCTTTTCAATTCTTGATACGGTAGCGTATCACAGGCCGGACGGGTTAGCAATACGGTACCGTATCAAACGAGGCTGGTATCAAACGGGCTGGTATCAAACAGGGCTGAGGCTGGGACCAATATGACCGAGGATGCGCGTATCGACACACGCAACGAGATCTGGATCGAGGCCGCCTTCAAGGAAATCGCACGATCCGGCGTCGAGGGCGTGCGGGTCGAGGTGCTGGCCAAGAACCTCGGCGTCACCAAGGGCGGCTTCTACCGGCGGTTTCGCGATCGCGCGGCACTGCTCGACGGCATGCTGCAAAACTGGGGCAGCGGGCGCATTGCCGCGATCGAAAAGCAGACCAGCCTCGATGGCGCGACCGCGCGGCAACGTTTGAAGGCGCTCATCGCGCTGTATTCGGAGCGCATGAATACGGAGGGCATGGCGGTCGAACTGGCGATCCGGCAATGGGCCCGGTCCGATGAAGCGGCAGCCTCTGCGGTGGCCGGCGTCGATGCCGCGCGGCTGAAGAATGTCGGACATCTCTATCGCGCGACGGGTCTGGCGCCGGATGACGCCGATGCGCAGGCGTTCCTGTTCTACTGCTTCGTCTTCGGCCAGAGTCTCTTGTTTCTCGAACGCGGCCCGCGCAAACGCGCGGCGCTGGTCGCGAAATCGGCCGAGAAATTGCTCGATGAAGATTAGAGCGTTTTCGAGCGAAAGCCTGCCCCGGACTTGATCCGGGGTGGATACCGGTTCGCATAGCAAGCAAGTTTACGCAGATTGCATAGACTTATCTGCGGTAGAAAACGCGTCAAAACAAGAATCTAGAGTTTGGTTCTGATCTAATCAGAACCAAACTCTAGCGACCGGCTGACCGCCGGCCGCGCCTGTTTAGCCGATGCTCAGGCGGCGCCTTTCAGCTTCTTGGTGCATTCGCTGTAGTATCCACCGCCCTTTTGAATCCACTTCAGGCCGCCATTGCCGTTGCTCGCCTTGTTGGCGTTGTACTGATCGACGCATGTGTGCATGCGAGCCTTGCCGGCGGACTCCTTGGAGTATTTGGGATCCACCGCGTTCGGATATACCGCAGGTCCCGACGGCGCGGCCGGAGCAGCAGCGGGCGCGGCTTCCTTCTTGGCCTCCTTGGGGGCGGCTGCTGCGGGAGCGGCTGCGGGCGCAGCGGCTGGCGCCGCTGCGGCGTCTGCGCCGCAATTGGCCTTGCGGAAATCGTTCCACTTCTGGGTGCCCAGCGTGCCGGCCGTTTTGGCCGCCTGGTATTTTGCGCTGCATTCTTGCGTCGTCAGAGCCTGCGCCGGCGAAGTCACCGCGAACGCGGCAAACCCAGTCACCGCAATCGCGCCTAGTAATTTTGCTTGAATGGTCATCCTTGGTCTCCATGGGGCAATCATCTGCGGGTCGCATCCTAGCGCAACCGCAGCTTGCGACAACGCGCGAGCGGATTGTCCGTTCAAAATATTGTGGCAGCGAAATCGCTGCTCACCTCCCGCCATTCATCCACGGTTCAGCATCTGCGGCGCAACCGTTGCGACCTTCTTTTCAATCCGAGGTGCCTCATGACGAAGATTTCTGCCCTTGCCACCGCAACCGCGCTTGCTTCGCTCCTGCTGATGGGCGGCGCATTCGCGCAGACCACGGCACCCGCGAAAACCGAGGCCCCCAAGATGGAAGCCCCGAAGGAAGCCAAACCGCGGACGGCAGGCTCGCTCGAATGTTCGAAGGAAGCCGACGCCAAGGGACTTCACGGCAAGGAGCGCAAGAAATTCCGTTCCGAATGCAAGAAAGCCGCTGCCGACAAGGCGAAGTGAGTCCGACGATTTCCCTTAAACTCCCTCGAAGGAGCGGCTCGCTTTGAGCCCTCACTTTGAGCGAATGGGTCGGCGCAAAGCGCCGGCCCATGATACATCCGCCCGATAGTCCCGGCCTGACTCCACGCATTGCTGCACCGCATTCACGCATTTGTCCCCCGATGGCGGATTTGCCATAAGGCGGCGTGACCCTGATCCCGACATCGATGGCATCGGCCATTCCGGACCGCGCCAAAATCCTCCATGCGCTGGAGACGCTCATCGTCGGCAGCGCCGGTGGCCTGCTGTTTTTGTGGGCACATCTGCCGGGCGGGCTGATTTCGGGTGCGATGATCGCGGTCGGCATCGCGGCACTTGCGGGACGGCCGCTCGCGGTGCCGCCGATCCTGGCCCAGACCGTGCTGGTGCTGCTCGGCATATCCCTGGGTTCGCTGGTATCGCGGCAACTGATTCAGCACATGAGCGCCTATCCGCTGACCATTGGGCTGCTGGCGCTTGCGACCTTCTGCTCGACCTTCGGCAGCAGCTTTTACCTGCAACGCTTCCATGGCTGGGACAGGACCTCGGCGTTGCTCGCAGGCAGCCCCGGCGCGCTGTCGCAGATCACCGTGCTCGCGGCCGAGAAAGGCGCTGATGTCGCCGCGATCGCCGTCGTGCAGACCATGCGCGTGATCATTCTCACCGCGGCGTTGCCGATGATTCTGGCGCTGACCGGAATAGCGCCGTCGGCGCCGCCGGCCGCCGTCACAGCCATCGCCTCGCCGCTCGAACTGGCCGAACTGATCGCGATTTCGGTAGCGGTCGCCCTGGTGCTGCGATGGACGAATTTTCCGGCGAGCTGGATGTTCGGCGCGATGATCGGATCAAGCGTGCTGCACGGCGTGGGAATGGTCGAGGGCGGCCTGCCGCCCTGGATGCGTGGCGTGGCGCTGGTCGGCATCGGCGCCCTGATCGGAACGCGCTTCGGGCGGATGAAGACCAAAACGCTGCTCAGCCATGTCAATGCCGGGCTTGGCTCGTTCGCCGTCGCCATCGTCATCTCGGCGATCTTCGTCGCGATCATCGTGCTGACCACCCATGTGCGCTTCGCCGACGTCATCGTGGCGTTCGCGCCGGGCGCGATGGACGCCATGCTGGCGCTGGCGCTGACGCTGCATATCGACCCGATTTTCGTCGGCGCCCATCATTTGTCGCGCTTCGTGTTCGTCACCATCACGACGCCGGGCATCATCCATCTGTTCGGACGTCCGCAGGAAGACGTTGACGATTAGAAGATTTGGACGATTAGAAGATTCGGACGATTAGGCGCTGACGCCTCCTCACCATGAGGGTCAGGACCGGGGCGTCCTGACCGCGCCCCACGCCGCGATCCCAGCCATCAACAGCGAGATCAGCACATTGTAGCCGGCGAGCGACAGGCCGAGAAAACGCCACTGCACCTCGTCGCAACGAATCACTTTCACGGTGTCGAGACGCTCCAGCAGCGTACCCGCGCTGCCGAGGTTGCCGACCGGGCCGGTACAATCGGTCGGGCCCTGCCAGAACTTCCATTCGACGCCGGCGTGATAGGCGCCGAGCCAGGCATTGGCCAGCGCCGCGAGCACGAGAATGACAAGGCCCGCCAGCAGCACCGGCCGCGGGGCGCCCCGGGAGGCCGCGAACGCAACCAGCGCCCCGAGCGGGACCGCCAAATAATAGGCGTAGCGCTGTTCGAGGCAGAGCGGACAGGGCCGGATATCCAGCACCAGCTGGAAGAACCACGCGCCCGCCAGCGTCGCCGCCGCAATGAGCGTGACGGCCAGCGCCGCGGTCAGCGCCGGATTGGCAGTCAAGCGCGCCTGCGACGGATTTGCGGTGGCATCGAGCGTCACGGTCAATCTCCCTGCAATTCCAGCGTGGTATCCCGCGCGCACGGCGCTGTCGAGGAGAAGCGCAATCACATCCGCGCGGGTTGACCCGGCAGCGCCGCCCGCTATATTCCGCCGGCTTCGCGGCACCGGCCCTCGTTCGGCCAATGCCCGAGGGCCCCTGTGGCGGAACTGGTAGACGCGCTCGAACTCAAAATCGAGTTCCGCAAGGAGTGCTGGTTCGATTCCGGCCAGGGGCACCAACCACCTTCGAACGAAGGCAGTTGGCGAAGCCGGGCGCGTTGTTTTGCAGCTTCGGTCGGGGTCATCACGGCCCTGCCCCTCGAAGGGCCGCGCTGCGTGATCAATCGTTACATCGGCAATTTGCCACAGGTGCCCGCCCACCGAGGTGGCCTCGCGGGGTTGCTTCCGCCATCCGAGCAACACTGCGGCGGGTGGAGCTTTGAACATCGAGGTTCGCATTCCCGATCGGTCGGCGCGCCGAGGAACAAACTCTTACTCTACCCGTTCTCGCCCGGCACGTGGAAAATCTGGAGGGTGTTATGGCCAAAGAAAAAGAACTCAAAGACCTGTTTCTCGATACGCTGAAGGACATCTATTTCGCCGAGAAGAAGATTCTATCGGCACTGCCGAAGATGGCCAAGGCGGCACAATCGCCGAAGCTGAAAGCTGCTTTCGAGAAGCACTTGGCGGAGACGGAGGGTCAAGTCGATCGGCTCGACCAGGTGTTCGCCTCGATCGATGAAGCGCCCAAGGGCAAGACCTGCGATGCCATCATGGGAATCATCGATGAGGGCAAGGAGGTCATGGACGAATACAAGGGCATGCCGGCTCTCGACGCCGGTCTGCTGGCGGCCGCGCAGGCCGTGGAGCACTATGAAATCTCCCGCTACGGCACGCTCAGGACCTGGGCAAACGAACTGGGATATCAGGACGCCGTGAAGTTGCTGGACGCGACGCTGAAGGAAGAAAAGAACACCGACAGCACCTTGAGCCAGCTTGCCGAGTCGGAAGTCAACAAACATGCGGAAACCGCGCAAGCCGCGTGAATGGGTGGACGGGCGCCGCTTTCAGGAACGGGCCCCGGCTCACGCGCCGGGCGTGTTCTTTGAGGAGCCCCCATCCTCGTAGCGCGCGCCGCAACCGCCACTTCGCAGGGATCAACAAGAGGGTAAAGCGCGCCGCGACTTAGGAACGAATCCCGGTATCCCGAACTTGTACTCCCTCTGTGGGAACTACGGTGCGTCATGGATAATCCCGACCAGAATACGCTCATTCGTGCCGTTGAGGACGCCAGGCGCATCTTGGGAGAGTACATTGCGCCCGGTCCCCGCGATGCTATCCGAACGGTCGATCGCCTCTTGGCGGTGCTTGACAGGAACGACGTCGTGCACGCGCTGGACCGGATAAAGCGGCGCAGGGTGATACGATTGGTTGAATAAAAAGCCCGACTGCCGGCTTGGGCCGGGCGCGGAAACACAACTTCCCCCTCTGAACTTCGGGGCTGGAGGAAGAGACAAACCAGGTCA
The DNA here is from genome assembly GCA_963847015.1 of uncultured Alphaproteobacteria bacterium. Taxonomy (GTDB): domain Bacteria; phylum Pseudomonadota; class Alphaproteobacteria; order Rhizobiales; family Xanthobacteraceae; genus Bradyrhizobium. The sequence continues at coordinate 128,695 of CAWJYI010000021.1, forward strand.
TGCAAAACGACGAAGACCCGCTTGCGCAGTTCGGTCTTGATGCAATCGATCTAAGGTGGACGATGAAGGACGTCGCCGCCAAGCGTTGGGCCATGCTGAACCAGGACCACGTCGCAAAGCTGATCGATCTGGGTTTGGTGGAGATGCGCGACGACCGGCCGATCCTTACGACCGCCGGGCAGAACATCGTCTGGGAGGGGTGACCGCAAGGTCCAGCTTCCCAAGCTCGCGGACACCTGTTCCTGCCAGTTACCAGGTTGGATGCCGTGGAGCCTGGATGCAGTGGAGCGCATCTCAAGCACATCTAAAGGATAAATCGTCTTTCTCTAGAAGCCTTCGGAGGCAACAATGTGCATGTTGCAGACTGGAGGGACGCCACAGAGAATGATTTGACAGCGACGATGTTGAGAATTGCATTTTTTATTATTTTGTTGCTAACGGGCTTTTTGTTGTTAACGGGCTGTGAAAATAAACCGGTCGAAAATCCGGCAGTTGGACAAATCCAACAAATAGAATCGCCGCTGCAAAATACAGTAGAGGGAATGGCCAAGGCGAAGGCTCACGCACCGGAGCGAGGTCGGCCCAGTAACCCGCCCATGGCCAACGCTCGAAGTAGAAATCCGTTATTCTAAAACGTCGCCAAGGTCGCGCGACCCTCACGCGCCAGAGCTTCTTCGAGAGGATCAATTGTCGCCGAACAACCGGATTCGGGGCGTTTCCATCATCACCGGCTGGGCCGCAAAGGCCTGCACCGGTCGGGCGGCCGGTTCGGTCTCTTCCCTGACCTTCTGCTCAACCTCGCGCAGCTCCTGATCCTGCCGCCGCGGATTGCGGCGGCGTTCGGTCCATTGCTGACGGCGCTCCGCCTTCCGCTTCTCTTCAACGCGCTTCGCCTCTCGCCTCGCATCGGTGTCGCGCGCCACATCGGCGTTGCGTGCTTTGATTAAAGCGTCTTCCGATGGCTTGGTCTGTTCGGTCTGTTGAGAGATTGCGGTTTGCGCAACGGATGCAGCAGTCGATGGCGGCGCAGACGCTGCAGGCGGCTGTGCCGGGGGAGCTTCCGCTTTGACCGTTTCGGACGGCTGCGGCTTCCCGGCGGGCGGTGCAACGGTAATCGGGCCGGATGTCGCCGGTTCCGTCGCCGCGAGGTATGACACCGGCTCTGACGGCGCATTCACCGGAATCGATTTCGACGACGAGCGCTGCTCGAGCCTGGTCATCTCGGCAAACTGTTTGGGTGGATTGACGATCTTAGCCATCAGCAATCCGCCGCCGAGGCCGGCGACAACAGCCGCGACCACGGTTCCCACGCCTGCGAAATAAGCTGTCGTCGTGCGCATGGCTCGGCTCCCTCATCCACGCGGGCAACGCCCGGGCGGGAGCGATGTTCCGGCCTGACGAGGGCCATGGATGCTCCGACAAAGGAGGAACCACGCGGAACCGTGCAGCGGCTCGACGACGAATGAGCGTTACGGACGTTGCCGGGATTCGGTTTTTTGAGGACCAGTTTTTGAAGCAGCGGCGTTGGCGCAGCCGCTCAGATCATCGAGGCTACTTTTTCCAACCCGATGATGCGGGCGAGCGAACGCACTTCGCTCTTCTGGTCTTCGCGCAGCTGGAACAGCAGCGGCATCGCCGCCGACTTCAGCTGCTGGACTTCTTCGGCGTCGGGATCGATCGGCATGCCGGCCGCATTGGGATTGGCCTGCCTGGTCGAGTGGATCTTGCGGGCGACGGCGCGCAATGCGGTTTCCACCGGCGGCCAATAGGATTCCTGCGCGGAAGAAAGTTTCAGCCGCTCCTTGATGCCTGCGATCTGAATGTCGCTCAGCAGCGCGTAGTTTTTCTGCGGTTGCGGCTTGGCGGCGGCCTTCGGCTTCGGCGGCGCCATCGAGGTTGCCGGGGGTGCGACCATTTTCGGCATCCCGATATCGGCGGGCGCGGTCGAGGCATAGGCCTGACGCAGCGGCTCGCTCACGACGGGGTCGGCCTGCGGCGGTTCGTATGCGGCCATCGCCAGCGCGGCGACGGCAAGCCGATCCTGCTTGCCTTCCTTGTTCGAAACCGGGGTGTCGGCGGCCGGCGCAGAAGCCAATTCGTACCGGGCAGCCGGTACGCTGTCGCGGCCGAGAATGCTGATGGCGGCAACGCCGACCACCAGGAAGCAGGTCAGCGCAACGATCGTCATGGCTCTGGTCAAAAAGGTCTCCATTTCCGCCGACCAATCGGTCCAGCCCGCAAAAAACTGGATGCTAATTAAGGCTTTACCATGCCGCCCGAGCGCCTGAAGCCTGCGAAAAGGCCGGAAAATCACGCCAAAAACACGATAAATCAGGCCGCGGCGGCCAAATCATAGGCATCCTGGATGTCGGCGACGATATCGGACGCCTCCCAGATCGCGTCGGGGGCGACCGAGCGCAAGGAGATGGTCCAGTTGCTCTTGGCTGTCCGCGGCATGCTGACGATGTCGAATTCGACGTTGCGGCACAGCGGATGCCGCTCCAGCGCAAAGGCCACCCGCCGCGTGATCTCGTCGAGGGTTGCCGGGGTCTTTGCAAAAAACCGTTCGAGATCCATTTCGCGCCCCCTTCGAGCTGCGATCGGTCCGGCCATGGCGGCGGACCATGCTCTGGGACTATTGTTGGGGCGGATTTGGTTAACGGCGCGTTAAACCGCGGCCGAACGGCGTAGCGGAGCAGCATGGCGGGATCGACATCCGGAGCGACAACGGCCGCGGCAAAACCGCCGGTCCGCGCCGCGCTGGCGGCGTGCATGGCGGTTTGCGCGGCGACGCTGTTGATCGCGACATTCGAACTGTCGATGGCGGATTGGCCATCGGGTTTCGTCCTGCTCGGCGTCGTTCCGCTGGCGGCCCTGATGTTCTTCGGCTGCTGCTTCTGGTCCACGACGCAGTTGCTTCGCATCCGAAGGCACGGCGTGAAGTTCGCGGCTCCCTTTGTCCTGTGCGCGCTGACACTTGCCGTTCTCGTCTACGCGCCGCTGCAGCAAATCGCCTTGCAGCGGAATTTCCAATGGCATCGCGCCGACCGCGAACGGATCGTGGCGCGGGTCGAGGCCGGCGAACTCAAGCCGAATGTCGACTATAATGAAAACCTGATCGCGCTTGGCGACAGCGAGCCCAACGTGTCCGCCGGCGGCAACGACATCGTCGTCGACCGGACCGATCAAGGCACCTATGTGCTGTTTCTGACCTCGCGCGGCCTGAAGCGCTATTTCACCGGCTTCCTGCACGTGCCGTCCGGCGGCGATCCCACAAAATTCTTCGAATTCGAGGACAAGCCACCGAGCCGGCTCGTGCCCTATGACAAGGATTGGTATTTCGTGGCGAACTAAAGCGTTTTCAAGCGAAGTGGATACCGGTTCGCGTAAAGAAAACGCGTCAAAATTAAAATCTGGCGATCTGGACCCGCGCGGTCGCCGCGCGATATTCCGCGACGGTGCGCGCAACCATTTCATCGACCGAAAGCACTTCCGTCACGCCCGACGTGGAATGCCCCGCGCTCCAGATATCGCGCCAGCGTTTGGGATTGTTTTCGCGGACGCCGATATCGATGTCCTTGCCAATGTCGATGGCGCCGCGCCGCGGCAGATCATCGGGATCGAGGCCGGCGGCCGCGATCGACGGCCGCAGCATGTTGGTCTGCAATCCCGTAAACGCAGTGGTCAGCAGGATATCGTCGGCGCTGCTGGCGACCAGCATGTCCTTGTATCGCGCATCCGCCATGCTTTCGCGCGTCGCGATAAACTTGGTGCCCATGTAAGCGAGGTCGCAGCCGAGCGCCTGCGCGGCGCGCAGCGCGTGGCCGTCGCTGATGCCGCCCGCAAGCACCAGCGGTCCGTCGAAGAACGCCCGCACCGCGCGCACGAACACGAACGGATTGAGCCAGCCGGTCTGGCCGCCCGCGCCTGCCGTCAGCAGCACCAGCCCGTCGGCGCCGGCCGCCACCGCACGTTCGGCGTGGCGGATGCTCGCGACATCGGCGAAAACAAGCGCGCCGGCATCGTGCAGCGGCGCCAGCACACCCGCCGGCGATCCGACCGACGTGATGACCATCTCCGGTCTGTGACGGAGCACCACGGCGAGATCCTGCTGCAGCCGCGCATTGGAGCGGTGCACGATCAGGTTCGCGCAGACCGGCGCTGCAGGTTTGCCGCATTCGTCGGAATGCCGGCGCAACCGGCCCTCGATCTCGCCGAGCCATGCGTCGAGTTGTTCGGGACTGCGGCAATTGACCGTCGGGAATGAGCCGATCACGCCGTTGCGGCACGCGGCAACCACAAGCTCGACACCGGAGACGAGGAACATCGGAGCAGCGATCAGCGGCAAGCTCAATCTGCCGCAAAAAGACGAAAGAGGATCGGAGGTGGGCAAAGCGTTTCTTCCCGGCTTGAGCAGCGGCCTTGTTGCCGCCAACATTGGCACGGCTAACAGTCAATGACAAAATTTGCGGGAGGATGAAAGATGAGCAATCCGCTTTATGCGTTTCCGGCGGTGTGCGAGCAGACGCTGCGGGCGCTGGCGCGTTATCCCGGGCGCACGGCGTTCAGCTGGCCCGGCGGGTCGATCACCTATCAGGGCGCGACCGATCTGATCGGGCGCATCCAGAGCGTGTTCATGCAGCTCGGCTTTGCGCCCGGCACCCGCGTCGCGTTCCTGACCGCGAACCGCGCCGACACCTGGTGCGCCGGCGTCGCCGCGCAATTGTCGCAGCTCGCGATCACCTGGCTGCATCCCCTGGGCTCGCTCGACGACCAACTGTTCCAGCTGGAGGATTCCGAAGCGCAGATGCTGGTGGTCGACGGCGTGACATTCCGCGACCGCGGCGGCGAGATCGCCGCCAGAGCTACCGGCGTGAAGACCGTCTTTACACTCGGTCCGGCGAGTTACGGCATCGATCTGTTGCAGGCCATCGAGGCCGCCGGCCACGCGACGCCGCGCTCGTTCGCCGGCCCCGACGATATCGCAACGCTCAATTACACCGGCGGCACCACCGGCAAATCCAAGGGCGCGCTGCGCTATCACCGCGAATATGGCGGCTTCGCCAATGCGATCCTGGCCGATTTCGAAATTCCGGACACGCCGCGCTTTCTCACGGTGGCGCCGATCAGCCATGTCGCCGGCACCAAGGTGCTGCCGACGCTGATGCGCGGCGGCACCGTGCACATGCTGAAAGGCTTCGATCCCGAGGCGGTGTTCAAGACCATCGAGCGCGAGCGCATCAATTTCACGCTGTTCGTGCCGACCATGATTTACGTCATGCTCGACCATCCTGCGCTCGACAAGAGCGACCTCTCCTCGCTCGAATTGCTGCTCTACGGGGCGTCGGCGATGTCGCCAAGCCGGCTGGTCGAGGGCATCGAACGGATCGGACCAGTGTTCTCGCAACTCTATGGCCAGACCGAATGCTATCCGGTGTCGGTGCTGCGCAAGTCGGACCACGATCCGAGGACGCCGGAATTGTTCTTGTCCTGCGGATTCCCGATCGCCGCCTGCCAGGTCAAGATTCTGGACAATGACGACCAGGAGGTCGCAACCGGCGAGGCCGGCGAAATCTGCGTGCGCGCCAGCCACGTGATGGCCGAATACTGGAAGCGGCCGGACACGACGGCGGAAACCCTGAAGAGCGGCTGGCTGCACACCGGCGACATCGCGCGCGCCGACGAGCGCGGCTACATGTTCATTCTCGACCGCAAGAAGGACATGATCGTCTCCGGCGGCTTCAACATCTTTCCGCGCGAGGTCGAGGACGTGCTCTCGCAGCACGCCGACGTCGCCATGGTCGCCGTGGTCGGCATCCCCGACGACAAATGGGGCGAGGCCGTCACCGCTGTGGTCGTGGCGCGCGAAGGCGCCCGGCCGAACGCGGACGAACTGATCAATCTCGTGAAGGCGCGCAAGGGCTCGGCGCACGCGCCAAAGCACATCAAATTCGTCACGGAGTTGCCGATGACCGGCGTCGGCAAGGTCGACAAGAAGGTGCTCAAGGCAAGCTTCTGGGCCGGCCGCGAACGGATGGTCGGCTAGAGAGCGTTTTCAAGCGAAAGCCTGCCCCGGACTTGATCCGGGTTGGATTCCGGTTCGCGTCAGGAAAACGCGTCAAATCAACAATCTAGAGCTCCGTTCCGATTCTATCGGAACGGAACGCTCCAGGCTTTGCCGACCATCATCTCTCCCTCAGGCTCTCTTGCCGGTATCGCATGACGGGCGACATCAGATATTCCAGCAAGCGTCGCGATCCGGTTTTGATTTCTACAGTTACCGCCATGCCCGGTGTCAGCGGCACGACCTTGCTGTCGATCTGCATGTCAGAACGGTCGAGTGCGATACGCGCCGAGTAAACCAGCTCCTGTCCCGCAGGTTCGCTCGAATCCGACAACGCGCCGTTGCCCTTGGCGCGTCCGGAGGGATCTTGCGGCTTTTCCTTCACGATTGCATCGCGCGACAGACTGATGACCCTGCCTCCGATGAGGCCGTAGCGCGTGAAGTTGAACGTGTCGATTTTGACTTCCGCAGCTTGCCCATCGTTGATGAAGCCAATGTCGCGGTTCGAAACCATCGCTTCGGCTTCGAGCACGCTGCCGCTCGGGACCACCAACGCCAATTGTTGCGCTGGACTGACGACGCCGCCAACCGTGTGGATTGCGAGCTGTTGCACGGTGCCTTCGATCGGTGCGCGCAGAATCTGTTCACTGGCCTTGCGCTCGGCTTTGACAACATCCTGCGTCAGCTCGCCGACCTTTCGTTCAGCTTCCGCCAAATCGGTGAACAGCTGATGTGCATAGGCGCCACGCGCCTGATCGAGCTGGCTTTCCAGCGCTTGTCGGGCCGCCGCGCTCTCTTTCAGCTTGCGTTGTTGAATCAAGCGCTCGCTCTGCAACTCGACAAGCCGTGTCTGCGCGTCGAGAAAGGCGATGCGATTGCCGTACTCGATGGCCATGGCTTTGCGGCAAATCGTGGCGGTCTCTTCGACAAAAGGCAACGTAGCGTCGATTTTGGCGATCGACGCATTGATGCTCTCGGTCTCCGCGTCTTTCTGCTCGATCTGCTGAGCAATTGAGGCCAACTTGGCGGCCTGCTCGGCGGACTGCGCCATGATGGCAGCACGCGTGCGTTCGAGTTCGGTCGCACTGGCGGCAAATGGTGGATCAAGCCGCGGTAGCGCATCACTATCGAGGACCGCACGCAACGCCGACAACCTCGCAACATCGAGCTGCGCTGAAAGCAGATCATGCGCTACTCGACGCCTTTCGGCATTGGTCACGGTGCCGTCGAGCTCGATCAGGATTTGGCCCATCGTGACATGATCGCCGTCGCGAACATGGATGGCCTGGACGATACCGGTTTCCAGGGGCTGGATGGTTTTGGTGCGGGCGGACGGCACGATCTTGCCGGATGCCGTGGCGATAATGTCGACCTGGCCTATCGCGGCCCACGCCAGCGCGATGAAAAAGAACGCCATGATCGTTGCAGCCACCGCCCGTCCAACCGGTGAGGCCGGAGTTTCGAGAATTTCCAGCGCTGCCGGCAGAAATTGCAGCGCGATCGGATCGCGGGCTTTGGCAGGGACGGTTTCAGGAGACGACATGAAGGCCCCCCTGAACGCCGGATTGTATCTGATGCAGGAAGGCGTAGCGGCCCGCCCGCTGCATCAGCTCATCATGAGTGCCATCCTCCACGATGCGCCCGCGCTCGATGGTGATGATGCGATCCGCATGGCGAACGGCTGAGAGCCGGTGCGCAATGATCAGCACCGTCCGCCCCTTCGCGATCTTGCGCATATTGCTCTGGATGATGTGCTCGCTTTCATAGTCGAGCGCGCTGGTCGCCTCGTCGAAGATCAGAATCCGGGGATTGGTCACGAGGGCCCGAGCGATCGCGATGCGCTGGCGCTGTCCGCCGGACAGGCTGGCGCCGCGTTCGCCGACGACCGTATTGTAACCGTCCGGAAGATCGAGAATGAAGTCGTGGGCTCCGGCGAGTTCGGCGGCGGCGATCACCTGCTCCATCGGCATGCCGGGATCGACCAGCGCAATGTTGTCCCGGATCGAACGATTAAAGAGCACGTTTTCCTGGAGCACCGATCCAACCTGACGCCGAAGCCACGCCACGTCAGCCACGGTCAGGTCGGTGCCATCAATCAACACACGCCCGCTTTCGGGAATATAAAGCCGCTGAACCAGCTTGGTCAGCGTCGATTTGCCGGAGCCTGAGGGGCCGACGATGCCAACCACCTGCCCTGCCGGAATATTCAAGGATGCGTCATGAACCACGATCGGGCCATCGATCCGATAGCGAAACATGATGTGCTCAAAGGTGATGTCCCCACGAATCGGCGGCAGAGCGGCCCGCGCCGCGTCGAAGGTCGGCTCAGGGGCGGTGTTGAGGATATCGCCGAGCCGCGCGACGGAGATCCGCGCCTGATGAAAATCCTGCCAAAGCTGCGCCAGCCGCAGAACAGGCTGGGCCACGCGTCCGGCCAGCATATTGAAGGCGATGAGTTCGCCGACCGTAAGATCTCCGGCGATGACAAGATGCGCGCCCACATACAGCGTCAGCGCCGTGACGATCTTGCTGACGAGTTGAACCGCCTGGCTGCTCCAATTGCCGAGCGAGAGAACATCAAAACTCGATCCGACATAGGAGGCGAGTTGCTCCTCCCAGCGCCGCTGCATCTGCGGCTCGATCGCCATGGCCTTGAGCGTTTGGATGGCGCTGACGGTTTCGACCAAAAACGCCTGATTTTCCGCACCGCGGCTGAATTTTTGATCGAGGCGGCGCCGGAAGGCCGGCGTCACGCTGACCGAGAGCAAGATATAAAACGGAAAAGACCCGACCACGATCCAGGTCAGGACCGGGGCATAGAAGAACATCACCGCCAGGAACACGAAGGTGAAGAACAGGTCGATCACAAGCGTCAGTGCGGAGCTTGTGAGGAAATTGCGGATGTTTTCGAGTTCGCGTACGCGCGCGACGGAGTCCCCCGCCCGGCGCGCTTCAAAGTATCCTATCGGAAGCGCGATCAAATGCCGGAACAGCCGCGCGCCGAGTTCGACATCGATCCGGTTTGTCGTATGAGAAAAGACGTAAGTCCGGAGCGCGCCCAGGATCGTTTCGAAAATCGAAACGGTGATGAGGCCGAACACCAAAACGTCGAGCGTGGTGTAGCCACGATGGGTAAGAACCTTGTCGGTGACCACCTGAAAGAACAGCGGTGTCACCAGGCCGAACAGCTGCAGGAAGAACGAAGCAACAAGCACCTCGCCGAGTAACCGGCGATATTTGTGCATGGCCTGAAGGAACCAGGTGACGTCGAACCGCCGGCCAAGATCCGCGAGCGACGCTCGGCGCGCCATCAGGACAATCTGGCCGGTCCAAAGGTTTTCAAACTCGGCGCGCTTGATGATTTCAGGCCGGCCGACGGAAGGACGCTGCACCAGCGCGCCTTCGTCACTCACCTTCCCAACGATCAGAAATGTCTGGTCCTTGAGCTCGACAATGGCCGGCAACGGAAACGTTGCCAGCTTTTCCCAGGTTGTTGCAACCGCTCTTGCCCTCAGCTTGAGCTGCTTGGCGCAACGGAGCATTTCCGTAACGCCGACCGATACGCCTCCGAACTGATGCTTTATCTGATCGGGATCAATCGCGATTTGATGAAACCTGAGCAATAACGTCAGACATTCCAGCCCCAGGTCTCGCTGCTCGCTTTCCATCTTCGGTCCAACTTCCAAACCATCGTTCCTTTGCTTCTTGGCTGTTCAGAACGAAACCGCGGCTGATCGGGACCGGATCGACCGCGACTCCGTGGAAACGCAGCAGCATCGCCAGGCAGCCAAATTCGTTCTGATCTATCGCTGTGGTCTATTGCATCGTCCTGCCGCAACGCGTAACGCCGCGACCGCTAAAGCGGCCGCGGCGGTTTGCGTGCGAGCACCCGGGTTTAACTGTGCCAGGTGGCCGCAATGGCGTTCTGCAAGCCGGCGTCGTTGGGCGCTTGCGTCGCGGTTGTCGGGTCGAAGCCGGCATGGGCGGAGGAATAGGTCGCCATCGCCTGAACCAGCTGCGACACGCCGGCGTCGATCTTCATGCCGTCGGCCGACTTGATCTCGGCCAACTGCGCTCCCGCGCCGCCGAACCAGCCGGCAACCGTGACCTGATCATGGCTGCCCATCACCGAGATCGACAGATCATTGCCATTGCGCTTGAACCAGAGCTGGTTGGCGTTGATGCCGGCGCCGAAGTCAAGCTCGCCGCTCGCCGCCGTGCTCGCCGCCGTGCCGTTGACGATCCGGTCCTGCCCGCCGCCATGGCCGAACTGGTAGGTGTCGTTGCCGCCACCTCCGGTCAGCACATCGTTGCCGGAACCGCCGAACAACACATCATTGCCCGTGCCACCTGTCGTGGGCGAGCTGATGAGTGCCGCCGCCGCCTGCGCTGGTGCGATGACGATGTCGATGGTCTGCGAGATGTCTTGCTGTCGGTGGTGGCGCACCGGTCGAGAGCATCGCGTGGTCGGTTGCAGTGGCGTTGACGGTGAGCTTGAGGTCACCGCTGAAGCCCTGCGCCGGCGTGACCGTCAGGTTGCCGAACGACCAGCCGGCTGATATCGACGCTGGTGTTGCCAGCCGTCGCCGTGAAGCTGTGCACGTGCCGTCCGTCAAGGTGGCGCCGACCGGGATGGTCGACACCGAGACGGCGAGCGTCTCCGAGCCGTCCGTATCGGTCAGGTTTGCCGCGAGATTGAGCTTCACCGGACCGTTCGCTGCGCCATTGCTGACCGAGAAGATCTGCGCCTTGATCCGCATCGTCTTGGGTATCATGTCCCAGCCCGCTGTTGTCGGTCCATGTGACGATGAAGCGGCCATCGGGAAGCGCGGCGATCGCTGGCATCTGCTGATCGCCCTCCGTTATGGTGTTGACCACGAACTCGCCGCCGAGCTTGTTGCCATTCGCATCCAGGATCTGCGCCTTGATCGCATAGTCGGTTGGATCGCCGATCGGTCTGGCTCTCATCCTTCCAGTACGACGACGAGGTCACCATTGGTGAGTTCCACGATCCGCGGATCCCGCTGGTACTCGTCCCCCGTCGTATTGACCTGGATCTCTCCGCCAGCCTTGCTGCCGTCGGCATTGAAGAGCTGCAAATGGATGGAGGAATCGTCCGTATCCGGACCGATCTCAGTTCTCGGATCGACGTGCTCCCCGGCTTCCCAGGCCACCACAAAGCCGCCGTTCCGCAGCCCGACGACATGGGCGACGTCACTAGAATTTGATCCACGTCTTTGGCGTTGACGATCAACTCGCCGCCAATCTTCGCGCCGTTCGCGTCGAACCTCTGCGCAATGACCGTGCCGGAGAATGAGCCGTCGCCACGCGTCGAGTGCAGACCGGATGCTGTCGTCGTTCCAGACCGCGACAAAGCTGCCGTCATTAACGCCCTTGAGGGCGGCCACCGATGGGAGCAGTCTGGGCGCCCAGCGTAACCGTGTTGAGCAGTGAACTCGCTGGACGACCGCGGCCGGCGTACCTGTGCCGTTGTCCTGGAATATCTCTGTCTTGATCGTTGCCTTCGTCAGCGCTGTTGTCTTGCCAGATCACGACGAAGCGGCCATTGCCCAGGCCCGCGACCGAGGTGGTACCCTGATCGCCTGCCGTGCCGGAATTGACCTGGAACTCGCTGCCGACCATCTTCGGCGTAGTTTTGCCGTCGGCACTGAACATCTGCCCCTTGACGCCACTGCCGTCGCCATCACTACCGACAGAACTCGCCCCTTCAGTCTGCCAAACGACGACGAAGTCGCCGTTGGAGAGCATGGCTCACCTTCGGGTTGTTCTGCCCGACAGTGCGATCCGAACTGACCTGGAACTCGCCACCGACCTTGATGCCGTTCCTATCGAAAATCTGCCCCCGGATCTGGCTGAAATCGGTGCGCGGCCCAGAACCGAGGCCCCCGTAGCTCGTGTCCGTCCAGACGATCACATAATTGCCATCGGCGTATGACGCGACCGAGGACAGGAACTGCCCGCCAGCTTCCGTGGTGTTGACCTGAGACTCGCCGCCTACCCTGACGACAACGCCCGATCCGCCCGCCGTGCGAAACCGACAGATTCGGCGCGTCCGCAACCGGAGCAACATCCACGGTGACCGTTGCCGTGCTGGAATGCCCGCTCGCGTCGCTCAGCGTATAGTCGAACGTGGCGACCCCGCTGAAGTTCGCGGCAGGCACGAAGGTGACGTTGCCATTGACCAGCGAGACGGTGCCGTGGCTCGCATTGCCGACCGATGCCACCGACAAGGCGGCGCCTGACGGGTTCGTGCTGTCGGCGATCAGAGAGGCCGCCGAGATCACAAGCGATTGTCCTCGTTGGCCACCTTGTGCTCGTTGGCGGCGACGAGCTGTTTCGCCGGATCGTCGACGGTAATGTTGAAGACTCTTGTCGAAGCTCAGGCCGCCCTGATCCGTCACCCGCACGTCGATGGCGTGCGAAGTCGCAGTCCCGAAGACGAGCTTGGTGCCATCGGCCACGGTGATCACGCCGGTGTTGGCGTTGATCGCGAAAGCGCCGCCGGCATTGTCGATGAGCGAGTAGGTGAGAACGCTGCCGGCGTCCGGGTCGATGCCATGGACGGTGCCGACCACGGTGCCGTTCGCCGGATTCCCGAGCACCGAACCGCCCGTAAGCGTTTCGTCGGTCGGGGCCTCGTTGACGTTGGTGACGGTGATATTGAAGGTCTTGGCGAAGGACGCACCCGTCTGATCCTTCACCTGAACCCTGATGCCGTGCGAGGCCGCGGCCTCGAAGTCGAGCAGGCTTCCGTTGGCAACGGTGATGACGCCGGTATTGGCGTCGATCGCGAAGCGGCCGCCGGCATTGTCGAGCAATGAATAGGTCAAAACCGCTCCCGGCAGGGAATCGACCCCGTGCACGGTGCCGACGACCGTGCCGTTCGCCGCATTCTCGGCCACCGATCCGCCTGACAGGGTCTCGTCGGTGATCGCTCCTTTGGGCGCGCGCGACGATGATGTCGATGGTCTGCGAGACGGTCTTGCTGTTGGTGGCGGCGACCGGTCGAGAGCATTGCGTGATCGGTCGCGGTCGCGTTGACGGTGAGCTTGAATGTCGCCGGTGAAGTTCGCGCCGGCGTGACCGTCAGATTGCCGAACGACCAGGTGCTGATATCGACGCTGGTATGACCAGCCGTCGCCGTGAAGCTGTTCATGCCGTCCGTCAAGGTCGCGCCGACAGGAATGCTCGACACCGAGACGGCAAGTGTCTCCGACCGTCCTTGTCGGTGACGTTCGCCGCGAGATTGAGCTTCACCGCGGTATTCTCCGCGGCATTGCCGACCGAGAAGATCTGCGCCTTGACGCCATCGTCCTGCTCGCCTCCGCCGCCGCTATCGTCGGTCCAGGTGACAATGAAGCTGCCATTGGGAAGTGCGGCGATCGACGGGCATATGCTGACCACCCGTCGTCGACGTGTTGATCAGGAACTCGCCGCCGATCCGGTTGCCATTCGCATCCAGGACCTGCGCCTTGACCGAATAGTCGCTGTTGTCGCCGTTCTGCTCGCTCTCATCCTTCCATGCGACGACGATGTTACCGTTACTGAGTTCCGTCATCACCGGGTCCCGCTGGTACTCAACAGACGATGTATTGACCTCGATCTCGGTGCCGAACGCGCCGTTCGTGGTGCCGACCTTGTTGCCGCTCTTGTCGAAAATCTGCAGCTGGATGGAGGAATTGTCCGTATCGGCGTCCAAAATTCGCCGAAGCTTCCCAGGCTCACCGCGAAGCCGCCGTTCGCCAGCCCGATGACATTGGCGACGTCATTCGCAAAGTTCATGCCCTTGGTGTCGACGAGCAACTCTGCCGCCGACCTTGTTGCCGTTCGCATCGAACCTCTGCGCCTTGATCGAACCGGATCGCGTGCCGTCGTTGTTCAATCCGCTGTTGTCCTGCCAGATCGCAACAAAGCCGCCGCTGTTGTCGCCCTTGAGGGAGGCCACCGACACCAGGTCCTGGTCGCTCGACGTAATCGTATTGACCATGAAACTCGGTGCCGACCTGGGCGACCGCGCGTGCCATTGTCACTGAACACCTGCGCCTTGATCGTGGCCGCTGGCGTCGCCGCGGACCGCTACTGTCACCCAGCTCACGACAAAGCTGCCATTCGCCAGGGCCGTGATGGAGGCGCCGACCTGCGCAGCCTTGCGTCGTTGTTGACCAGGAACTCGCCGCCGACCTTGGCGCCGTTGGCATGGTACACTTGGCCCCTGATGGAACGCCGCTCGCGTCACCAAAACTATCGCCCGAATCTCCAGACGACGACGAAGTCGCCATTGGTCAGCACGCTCACCTTGGGCGCTTCCTGCGCGGAATCGACCTTCGTATTGACCCGAAACTCGCTGCCGTTCTTGCTGCCGTCGACATTGAAAAGCTGGGCACGGACCTGCGCGAAATCGGTGTGCGGGCTGCCCGAGTAGCTCGTATCGGTCCAGGCTATCACATAGCGGCCATCGGGATAGGTCGCGACCGAGGACAGGAACTGCCCGCCGACTGTCGTGGTGTTGACCACAAACTCGCCGCCTTGCTTGGAGGCGGCACCAACCCCGTTCGCCCGACGAAACAGACAAATTCGGCGCATCCGCGACCGGAGCAACATCGATGGTCGCGGTGTGAACCGTGACCACGCCGTTACTATCGACCAGCGTATAGTCGAATGTAGCGATCCCGCTGAAATCTGCATCCCGCCGAAAAACAACTTTTCCCGTCTTTGCGTTCACCGAGACGGTCCCGTGAGCCGCATTGCCAACCGACTTCAACGTTTGAGAAGTTCCCGTCAGAGATGCGGTCGCGATTGAAAGCGCCACATCTTCTGTTGCTTTTGCGACAAACGGAGCGAGAGCAGTCAACTGCGCCAAAGACGTATTTTTCATTCCAAAGTCCGATCTCTTATTTTGCTGGTGTTGCGAGATGTTATGAGCGGCTCGACTCAACCTATTAGCAGGTAGACACAACCTAGGATGTTTGGTTCCCGATAACTAGGCTTACAGCGACAGGCGCGGACTTCGTCCTCAACCCGTGGTGGTAGAGACAAAAAACCCTTCAACGAAAAGGTTCAATGCAGTTCAAAATCGAGGCTTACATTCGACTTCCTCCGGATGGTTTCGCATCAATCGATATTGCTCATAGCGACGCTGCTCTGCTCATAGTCCGCTAACCGAACCGCCGGCCAATATCCGCGAGCGACGCTCGGCGCGCCATCAGGACGATCCGGCCGGTCCAAAGGTTTTCAAACTTGGCGCGCTCGATGATTTCAGGCCGGCCGACGGAAGGACGCTGCACCAGCGCGCCTTCGTCACTCACCTTCCCAACGATCAGAAATGTCTGGTCCTTGAGCTCGACAATGGCCGGCAACGGAAACGTTGCCAGCTTTTCCCAAGTTGTTGCAACCGCTCTTGCCCTCAGCTTGAGCTGCTTGGCGCAACGGAGCATTTCCGTAACGCCGACCGATACGCCTCCGAACTGATGCTTTATCTGATCGGGATTAATCGCAACTCCGTGGAAACGCAGCAGCATCGCCAGGCAGCCAAATTCGTTCTGATCTATCGCGGTGGTCCATTGCATCGCTTGGCGTCCTGTAACTAGGACTGCAGCGACTCGCGCAAACTCAATCGTCGACCCGTCGTGGTAGAGACAAAAAATCCCTCAGCGAAAAAATTCAATGTCGTTCGAAATCGATGTTCCATCTCGCGTAAAGCTTCCGGGAAGGTCGCGCGAAGCTTCCGAGAAATTCGGGTGAAGCTTTCGAGAAACTCACTGATTGCGGTGCAGGCGATTCGACAATGCGGGCTGTGGTCTTGCGCAGCAGATGCTTGACGCGCTCGCTGCAAATCCTCCGGTTCATTGTCTTCCGGCTCACTCGCCGCAGAACCATGAGGTTATCGTTACGCGCCGCGGCGAGTTGTGATGCCAGGCGTTCGCCTCCCAGGATACGAAAATCCCTTAGGAAAATCCCTGGCGATGACCCGCATACTCAGCGCAAACGCGCTGCCGGACGAAGTCTGGCAATCCGTGCAATTGCACGTGTAGTCAACAGCGGACGTGCTCTCGCAGCGGACCGTACCGCAGGGGCAACCGCCGGTCAGAGGCAGCACGGGTCGTGTGGCATTCATGACCCGGCCGCAGCGAAACTATCGCCGTATCCTGGCGGCAAAACGATACCGGTGCGACGCCATCGTTCGAACTGCGCGGTTCGCGTCAGCCGGCCCTTCGCCGGTCAGCGGCAGCCCTCGACTTGTCGAAATTGTTGGGCACTTCGATATCGACTTCGAGCGTCGATACGGTCTTGCCTCGCTCCAACTTCACGACCACCTTGTCCGGATCGAGCACGACATGCCGCGACACCACGGCGAGAATTTCCTCGCGCAATGTTCCGAGCAGGTCCGGCTGCCCGAGCAGCCCGCGCTCGTGCGCCAGCAGGATTTGCAGCCGTTCCCGCGCAACGGGGGCGGATGCATTGCGGCCGCCGAACAGCCGTAGCAGGTTCAAGCTCATGCGGCCCTCCGTCCCAGTAAGCGGTTCATGAAGCCTTTGCGCTCGGCCGGCACCACCATGGCGATCTCCTCGCCCATCAGCCGGCGCGCCGCGTCGTTGTAGGCCCGCGCCGGCGCGCTTGCCGCATTGTTCAGCGTCACCGGCGAGCCGACATTCGAGGCGCGTAGAACGTCCTGGCTCTCCGGAATGATGCCGAGCAGCGGCGTTGCCAGGATTTCGAGGATATCGTCGATGCTGAGCATCTCTCCCCTCGCCGCACGCGACGGGTCGTAGCGGGTGATCAAGACGTGCTTGGTGACCCGCTCGCCTTTTTCGGCCTTCACGGTTTTCGAATCGAGCATCCCGATGATCCGGTCGGAATCCCGCACCGAGGAGACTTCGGGATTGGTGACGATGACCGCTTCGTCCGCGTAGCGCATCGCAAGCGTGGCGCCGCGCTCGATACCGGCCGGGCTGTCGCAGAGAACCCAATCGAATTTGGTTTTCAGCTCCGCGATGATGCGACCGACGCCCTCGTCCGTCAGCGCGTCCTTGTCCCTCGTTTGGGACGCCGGCAGCAGCCAGAGGTTGTCAAGCCGTTTGTCGCGGATCAGCGCCTGCGGGAGTTTTGCGACGCCCTGCACGACATTGATGAGGTCGAACACCACGCGGCGTTCGGCCCCCATCACGAGATCGAGGTTGCGCAGGCCGACGTCGAAATCGACGACCACGACGCTGTCCCCGTTTTGCGCGAGCGCCGCACCCAGCGCGGCGGTGGAGGTGGTCTTGCCGACGCCACCCTTGCCGGATGTAACGACCAGGACTTTGGCCATTGGTAATCTCCTTAGCCGGTTAATTCAGCGGGGTAATTTTCATGGTGTCGCCCTGCAGCCAGGCCTGGGCCGGCCGGTTGCGCAGCGACGGGTCTATTTCTTCTGCAGTCTGGTAGTAACCATCGATGGCGAGAAGCTCCGCCTCGATCTTCTGGCAATAGATTCGCGCGGACGAATTGCCGTTGACGCCCGCCATCGCGCGGCCGCGGAGCGTCCCGTAGATGTGGATCGAGCCGCCGGCGACGATCTCCGCGCCCGATCCGACCGAACCCAGCACCGTGACGTCGCCCTCGGTAAAGACGACCGACTGTCCCGAACGCACCGGGTTTTCCAGCAGCAAGGAAGTCGGCTTCGGCTTGGCTTCGGGTCTTCGGATTTTTGCACCGGTTCGTTTCGGGTGATGACGCAGGCACGGCCGCCGGTCAGCAACGGCGGCATGCTCGTCGTCAGACGGTCTTCGTCCACACCCTCGATACCGAGAACACGGATGTGACGCTCTTCGAGGCTGCCGAGGAGATGGGCGATCGCCGGCGAGCTGAGGTCGACGGCGGCGAGGTCGAGCACGATCGGCTTGCCGACGAAATAGCCCGGCGAACGCGCCAGCGTGGCGTCGATTTCCGCGAGCCAATCCACGATCGGGACGACGGGGCTAAAGACGAACGCCACATAGGAGCGGCCGCGCAGCCGGACTAGTTGACGCGTGGGATCCACTCGGACGTCCATGTGTTCGACTCAGCCTTTCTTATTGAATAGTTAAGACTCGGCGAACTTGGTTAACGAGTGATTAATGGCCGGCCGTTTTATCGCCGGGAAGAAAGCCTTTCTGTTTGAAATTATGGCGAAAAAGTGCGCTGTCAGCGCTTTTCGATGACCAGGCTTTGGACGGCGCGGCCGAAATAGCCGCGCTCGTCGGCAAGTCTTGCCATCGCCAGCCCCGCGCCGTCGGGACCGATCCAGGAATCGGCATCGAGCAGAGCAACGCGGGGCGCGCGGCGCATCAAATGAACGCCATGCCGCCATTGAGGACAATGGTCTGTCCGGTCATGTAACTGTTGCCGATCACCATCGCGACGGCTTGCGCGACTTCCTCGGCCTGGCCCATCCGGCCGACCGGAATATTGCGCGCCAGATCGGTGCGGCCGCGCATCATGTCGGTTTCGATCAGCGACGGCGCCACCGCA
This sequence comes from uncultured Alphaproteobacteria bacterium, assembly GCA_963847015.1. Classification (GTDB taxonomy): domain Bacteria; phylum Pseudomonadota; class Alphaproteobacteria; order Rhizobiales; family Xanthobacteraceae; genus Bradyrhizobium. The sequence continues at coordinate 147,269 of CAWJYI010000021.1, forward strand.
TTGACGGTAATTCCGTCCTTGACCAGGCGCGCTGCATATCCACGCGTGAGGCCTTCCATGCCGGCCTTGGAAGCATTGTAGTGGACGCCGATCGCGCCGGCGCCGCGCGCCGCACCTGACGAGATGTTGACGATCCGGCCCCATTTGCGCGCCCGCATCGCCGGCACAACGGCCTGGGTGCAAAGAAAGGCCGACTTCAAATTCACCGCGATGGTCGCATCGAATTCGCTTTCCGTGAGGTCATCGACACCGCGCACGATCGCCATCCCGGCGTTGTTGACGAGAATGTCGATCGGACCAAGCGCGCCCGCGACCTGCTCGACCATCCCGGCGACCGACGTGGCCTGCGACACGTCGGCGGCCACCGCCATGGCACGGCCGCCCATCGCCTTGATTTTCGCAACGACAGACCCGGCATCGTCCGCCCGTTCACGATAATTCACCGCGACCGCCGAACCCGCTTCGGCGAGCGCGATTGCAATCGCGGCTCCAATGCCGCGCGACGCTCCCGTGACCAGCGCGACATGCGCGCTAAGATCCTGCTTTGTCGTCATCGATCGGAACCCGTCAATTGCGTCGATTGTGAAAGACCCGCGAGATTATATCATCGGGCGTAGCGCCTCCTGGAGAGCGCGCCGCAGGTCCCGCTCTCACAGCGCGGGGTCGACAGCCTCGGCGTATTCCTTCTTGAACCGCGCGATCAGTTCCGCCGCGGGCAGCACCTTGGCGACGCTTCCGACGCCCTGGCCGCTGCCCCAGATTTCCTTCCAGGCCTTCGGCTTTGCACGCTCGCCTGAGGCATCGGTGCCGAAGCTCATCTTGGACGGATCCGATGTCGGCAGATTTTCCGGATCCATGCCGGCCGCGACGATCGACGGTTTCAGATAATTGCCGTGCACGCCCGTGAACAGGTTCGAATAGACGATGTCTTCCGCGCCCGAGGCCGTGATCATCTGCTTGTAGCCCTCGACCGCATTGGCTTCGGCGGTGGCGATAAAGGCGGAGCCGATATAGGCGAAATCGGCGCCCAGCGTGCGCGCGGCGCGGATGGCGCGGCCGGTTGCAATCGCACCCGACAGCGCAATCGGACCGTCGAACCAGGCCCGCGTCTCCGCCACGAAGGCGAAGGGCGAAATCTCTCCGGCATGACCGCCGGCGCCGGCGGAGACCAGGATCAGACCGTCGGCGCCCTTCTCGACCGCCTTGTGCGCGAATTTCTGGTTGATGACGTCGTGGAACACGATGCAGCCCCAGCCATGGGCGGCCTGATTCAACTCCTCACGCGCGCCGAGCGAGGTGATCATCATCGGCACCTTGTGCTTTTCGCAAAGCGCGAGATCGGAATCGAGCCGGTTGTTGGACTTGTGCACGATCTGGTTCACCGCAAACGGCGCCGACGGGCGATCGGGATTCGCGCGATCATAGGCGGCGAGTTCTTCCCTGATCCGCGCCAGCCACTCGTCGAGCAGCGCCGGCGGACGCGCATTCAGCGCCGGGAACGATCCGACCACGCCCGCCTTGCATTGCGCGATCACCAGATCGGGCACGGAAATGATGAACAGTGGCGCGCCGATGACGGGTATCGACAAACGGCCCTTGAACAACGCAGGCATGGACATTCGAAACGATCCTTATCGGTTGCCAGGCAGAGGGACGCAAGGTTTGGAGATGTAAGACAGCTTGGAGATGTCAGACAGCCTGGAGATGCCCGACATCATATCAACCGTGCAATCTTTACAGTGTCAAGTATTGCGTTTTCACGCTACTGGCACAGCGCCTTCGTCACGTAATTTTCGGTCTTGCAGTCGCCCGGCTCACGCTTGCGGCCCGGCAGGTACACTTTGGGCGAGCATTTCTCGGCCGCATCGGTGTCGAGGCTCTTGCCTTCCTTGTAGCCCTTGCTCTGGCAGAGCCGATCGGCGCCCGCCTTGCAATCCGGCGCGCCGTTGGCGGCCACCAGGCAGGCCGCGCGCCCGGTCACCATCAAGGACGGCCTCGCCATGTTCGACAGGCTCTCGCCGGCGCCCTTGGCGCTGGCGTTGAGATCGTCGATGGTCTCGCTTGGGCTTTTCAACGTCGGCAACATCGATTTGGATTTTTCGAACAGCTTTCCGATTTCATTGATCAGGCCCGGATTTTCCTCACGCGGCGGCGCGCCCTCGCTTTGCTGCGGGGCAGCCTGATCGGGCGCCACTTGCCCAGCCGGCGACTGCACGCCAGGCGAAGGCTGCGGCGCGGCCTGCGGCCAGCCGGTGTCGGGGGCGAGCGAGAGCATGGACAAGACGAGGCCGGCGGTCGCAACCTGCGTCCCGAATAACTTGAAGCGATGACCAATTCGATCGGGCATGGCGGCGAGCGTAACCCGAAGCCTCTGGCCGGCAAAGCGCGCTTGGTGCGTCAGATCAGCTTGCAGGCTCAGATCAGTTTGTATGCGATGTAAAATCCGAGCACCAGCACGGCGGTCCCGATGCCGACCCACATGCCGAGCCGCTTTTCCAGTTCCGCCCGGATGAAGTCGCCGTAGCGGTTGAGCAGCACCGCAACCATGAAGAACCGCCCGCCGCGTGCAACGACGGAGCACAGGATAAACAGCCAGATGTTGTAGCCGGCAAAGCCCGATGTGATGGTCACGAGCTTGTAGGGAATCGGCGTCAGGCCCTTCACCAGAATGATGACGGCGCCCCATTCGGCGTAGGAGGTGCGAAAAGCTTCAACCTTGTCGCTGAGACCATAGAGGGTGATGAGCCAATGCCCGACGGAGTTGTATAGCAGGGCGCCGATCGCATATCCGACCACACCGCCGGCGACTGAAGCCACCGTGCATATGGCCGCGAACCACCAGGCCCGCTTCGGCCGCGCCAGCGACATCGGCAGCAGCATGATATCGGGTGGCACCGGAAAGAAAGAGCTTTCGGCGAAGGCTACCCCCGCCAAAATCCAGAGCGCGTAGGGCTTGTCGGCGGCGTCGATGCACCAGTCGTAGATCCGTTTCAGCATGCGCGCATGAACCATCATGGAGCGGATTTGTCCATGCCGGGAAACGAGGGAATTTTCGGGTGGCGTAGCGCTTTCGCGCAGCGATTATCGGATTCGCGTCAGGAAAACGCCAAAACAAACGCGTCAAAACAAATTGCGCCCGGTTCTGATTTAATCTGGGCCGAACGGGCTCAATGCCGCTTGCGCAGGCCGCGGCCTTCCAGCGCGACAATTCGCCGCCGTACCGCTGGTGCCGGCGTTCGGCAGTTCCTTGACGGGGAGCGCCTTGACCGAGAGCGCCTTGACCGGAATCACCTTGGGCAGTCTTGCCGCCGACTTCGGCAGCTTCTCGGCAATGCCGAGCAGGTGCTCGCGCCGCTCCATCTCGCGCCAGACATCCTCGGGCCTTACGCCGGCTCCCGCCCACAGGACGGTCAGATTATAGAGCAGGTCGGCGCTCTCGCGGACCACCGCGTCGGTCTTGCCGTTGACGGCGTCGATGACGACTTCGATGGCTTCCTCGGCCAGCTTCTTGGCCATCTTGGCCGGGCCGCGCTGAAACAGCCGGGCCGTGCGCGACGTCGCGGGATCGAGATCCCGCGCCGCGATCACCGCCTGATAAAGCCGATCGAGCGAATCACTCATGCTGCGAATCTAATCCAAAGCCGTGGCCGGCGTGTTAACGGCTGGCTCGACAACCCAAAAAAGATCCACCGGCTGGTTAGCCGATGGATTCGTTTTTCGTGAAAAATTGCGATTACCGGCTTCCCGACTACCAGCCCGGCAAGGGATGCCCGCGATAATAGGGCGCGCTCGACCGGTGGTAACCGCCGCCATAATACGGGCCGCCGCCGTAATAGACCGGCCCACCGCCGTAATAGGCCGGGGCAGCATCGTAGTAACCATAACTGTCATAGTAGTCGCTGCGGTTCTGAGCGGCTGCGATCGCCAGACCCGTACCGACGATGCCGGCGAAGGCCGCCGCTGCGGCAGCACCACCGCCACCTCGATAATAGCCGCCTCGATAATATCTGCGGGCGCTGAAATCGGTCGCATCGCTGGTCCCGGTCGTCGCCGTCACGCCCTTGCCCGAAGGCGCCGAGCCCGCGAAAGCCATCGACGGCTCAACCGCGGTCAGCGCTACCGCCGCAATCATCGCCGCTGCACCGGCGCGGCCAATCGATGAAAACACACCTTTTCGCGCAATCATCTCAATATCCTCCGTGGTCGCCTGGCCTGACAGGCCTCGGATGGCTAACCATCGGGCGGATATTAGGTTCCGCAATCTGAATGCCAGCCGAACAATCCCTGGCGAAACCGTGGCAGTCATCGATCGTTCAGGTTAGATACGGCAGAATGCTTGGCCTCAGATCGTTTGTGCTTCTGGCTTGCCTTGGCTTCGGGGTTGTAATGACATCGGCGATGTCATGACACAGACATGTCATGAAGTTGATTTGGCCGGCGTGGCAACTTGTCTCATCTCATGCTGACGTAAGTGCAATGCGTACAACTCGAACCAACAGCCTTCGCTCCATCCTGGCTTCGCTTGCCGGCCTTTGCGGAGTGGCGTGCTTCGGCGCGAACCAGGCGATGGCCGTTGAGGAACCCCGCCCTCCGGTGGCGATCCAGTTCTCGCTCGATCGGCCGATCGATGCGGGTGCGGCACCCTTCGTCATGGCGTCCGTTAACGGCTTGTTCGGCGCGGAGGGCCTCGCGGTCACGACCAATATCGCCAGCGGATCGTCGGACGCCATCCAGCGCGTCGCTGACGGCAGCAGCGATTTCGCGCTGGTCGATATCAACGTCCTGGTTCGCTTTCGCGACAAGCAGGGTGCGGCTCCCGTGAAGGCGGTATTCGTGCTGTTCAATCAGGCCCCCTACGCCATCATTGCCCGCAAAAGCCGGGGCATCCGGGCGCTCGCGGACCTCGATGGCAAGGTCCTCGGTGTCGCCGAGGGAGATTTCTCGGTTTGGTTCTGGCCGGCGTTGGCGCATCAAAACGGAATCAAGATCGCAAGCGTCAAACTGGCCAAGATCAGTTCGGCGGTGCGCGAGCCGATGCTGTCGGCGGGCCAGGTCGATGCCGTGACCGCATTTTCATATTTGGCGGGGGTCAATTTGAGGGACCGCGGCGTCCCCGCCGATGATCTCGCCGTGATGCGCTATGCCGACTATGGCTGCGAGGCCTATGGCTTTGCCGTCATCGTCAATCCGGTGCTTGCAGCGACGAAGCCCGAGGTGGTGAAGGGTTTTCTGCGCGCGGTGATTGGCGGCACCAATTTGACCATCAAGGAGCCGGGACGCGCTGTGAATGAAGTCGTCAGCCGGATGGAGGGCGGTTTGCGCGATCTGGAGCTGGAACGCCTGCGCACCGTGATCCGCGACAACATCCTGACCGGCGAAGTGAAACGCAACGGCATCGGCAGCATCGATCCGGCGCGGTTCGAGCGGTCGATCGATCAGCTCGCGGAGGATATCAAGTTCCAGAAACGGCCATCGGCGTCGGATATTTTCGACGGCCAGTTCCTGCCCCCACTGAACGGCCGCCTGATCAATTGAGTAAAAATCGCGCGGACGCTGGTTCTCGGCGGCGATCCCTGCTTAGAATGCGTCTCGACTGATCGGCCCCGCTGCCCGAGTTCATACCCAATGTCCTGCTCCCACTAATGTCACCGCTCCGCTAATGTCCATGCTTCGCCTTTATACCCGCGTCCTCGAGTTGCTCGGCAAAGAGGCGCGGCTGGGCTGGATCCTCGCGGGCGCCAATCTGTTGCTGGCCGGCGCGCAATTCGCGGAACCGGTGCTGTTCGGCCGCATCGTCGATGTGCTCTCCGGCAAACCGGCGTCGGGCCCGCTGTCGTCGTCATCGGCATGGCCCCTGCTGGCGGCCTGGGTGGCATTCGGGCTGTTCACTATTCTCTGCAGCGCGGCAGTCGCGCTGAACGCCGACAAGCTGGCGCACCGCCAACGCCAGGTGGTGCTGACCGATTACTTCGAACACATCATGCAGCTGCCGCTGACCTTCCATTCCGGCACCCATTCCGGCCGGCTGATGAAGGTGATGCTGAACGGCACCGACGCGCTGTGGCGGCTGTGGCTCGGATTCTTCCGCGAGCATTTTGCCGCGATCATGTCGCTGGTGGTATTGCTGCCGCTCGCGCTCTACATCAATTGGCGGCTGGCGATCCTGCTGTTCGTGCTGTGCGTGGTATTCACCGTGCTGACCACGCTGGTGGTGCGCAAGACCTACGGCATGCAGAGCGAGGTCGAGACACATTACAGCGACCTCTCCGCGCGCGCTTCCGACGCGCTCGGCAATGTCGCACTGGTGCAAAGTTTCGTGCGTGTCGATGCCGAGGTGCAGAGCCTGCGCTTCGTCGCCGCCAAGCTGCTCGCGGTGCAGATGCCGGTGCTGTCCTGGTGGGCGCTGGTGACCGTCATCACCCGCGCGTCCACCACCATCACCGTGCTCGCGATCTTCACGGTCGGCATCGTGCTGCACGAACAGGGGCTCACCACCGTCGGCGAGATCGTGATGTTCGTGAGTTTCGCGACCATGCTGATCCAGAAACTCGAACAGGTGGTCAGCTTCATCAACAACGTGTTCATGGAAGCGCCACGCTTGCAGGAATTCTTCGACGTGCTGGATGCCGTGCCTGCCGTGCGCGACCGGCCCGGCGCGATGGACACCGGACGGCTCTCGGGTCTGGTCGAATTCAACGACGTGTCGTTTTCCTATGACGGCAAGCGGCCGGCCATCGAGGATCTTTCGTTCACGGCCCTGCCCGGCCAGACCATCGCGCTGGTCGGCCCGACCGGCGCGGGCAAGTCGACCGCGATCGCGCTCCTGCACCGCGCGTTTGATCCGCAATCCGGCGTCATCAAGATCGACGGCATGGACATCCGCGGCCTGAAACTCACTGCGTTGCGGCGGAATATCGGCGTGGTGTTCCAGGAGGCACTGCTGTTCAACCGTTCGCTCGCCGACAATCTGCGCGTCGGCAAGCCGGACGCCACCGAAGAGGAAATGCGCACCGCGGCGGCGCGCGCGCAGGCGCTCGAATTCATCGAACGCAGCGACAAGCAATTCGAGACCCATGCCGGCGAGCGCGGCCGCATGCTGTCCGGCGGCGAGCGGCAACGGCTCTCGATCGCGCGCGCGCTGCTGAAGGACCCGCCAATCCTGATCCTCGACGAGGCGACCAGCGCGCTCGATGCCGTCACCGAGGCCAAGGTCAACGCCGCTCTCGACGAAGTGATGAGAGGCCGCACCACCTTTGTGATCGCGCACCGGCTTTCGACCATCCGCAACGCCACGCGCATCCTGGTATTCGACGCCGGCCGCGTGATCGAAAGTGGAACGTTCGACGAACTGGTAGCGAAGGGCGGCCGCTTCGCGGAACTCGCGAAAGCCCAGTTCATGGTGCAGGAAAACGCACGCGCCACAATTGAGACGCAATAAAACAGCGCTATCGCCGTCAAGATAAAAATACCGCCGAAATTGCGCCTATTTCGTCCACGAATTAATCGCCCAGCCTCTGTTCTGGACTGGCAAGCCGGTATAGGTTTGCAGCGCCGCAGAGCGACGGTGCCGGACACGCTTGAAATCCGAACGTCAATGTCAGGACTTCGTTGATCAGACCTCGTTGATCAGACCTCGTTGATCAGACTCCTTGATCAAAGGCGGGTCTCAAAAGACCGGAACGAAAACGTGCATTTTCTTCGCCCGCTGCTTCGCAGCCCATCGTTGAGTCTGATTTTCGCCGTTGCCGCGCTCGCCTTGGCGACGCCGCGCATCGTGCATGCCGAAGCGCTGCTGGTGGTCGAAGCCGATACCGGAAAAGTGCTGCAGGCCGACAACGCGACGATGCCGTGGTATCCCGCTTCCGTCACCAAGATCATGACGGCCTATGTCACGCTCAGGGCCGTCAAGGAAGGGCGCATCACGCTCGACAGTTTGCTGACGGTGTCGCCGGTCGCGGCGTCACAGTCGCCGTCGAAGATGGGGTTTCGTCCGGGCACGCAGGTCACCGTCGATAACGCGCTCAAGATGATGCTGGTGAAGTCGGCCAACGACATGGCCGTGGTGCTGGCGGAAGGCGTCGGCGGTTCGATCGACGGATTTTCCGCGCAGATGAACCAGACCGCGCAGAGACTTGGCATGACGCAGACGAGCTATGTCAATCCGAACGGATTGCCGGCCGACGGCCAGATCACTTCGGCGCGCGATCTTGCGATCCTGGCGCGCGCGTTCATTCGCGACCTGCCGGAATACGAATATTTCACGCACATTCCATCAATCCGTTTCGGCCGCAGGATCACGCAGAATTTCAACCGCCTGATCGGACGCTATCCCGGCGCCGACGGTTTCAAGACCGGCTTCATTTGCGCCTCCGGTTACAATCTGGTCGCCTCCGCCACGCGCGACGGCAAGCGGCTGATCGCGGTCGTGCTCGGCTCGTCGTCCGGCAAGATGCGCGCGGTACGCGCAGCGCAATTGCTGGATCGCGGTTTCGCCAATAACGGGCTGTCGTGGCTGCGGCCCTCGCTCGGCACGGTCGACAATCTCACTCCGATCGACGCCTCCCCGCCGAACCTTCGCGACGATATGTGCGGAGGAAAGCGCAAGCGGCCGGCCAGCGACGAGGATGAAGGTGCGACCGTTGCCGGCAATGCGGGAAGCAGCGGCGGCGAAACCGGCACGACGTTCTTTGCTGCCTCGCTGCAGCCGCCGACGACAAAACCTTCCGAACTGCTGGCGGCGCCGGCCGCGCCGTCCGAACCGATCCCGGTCTATACCGGTCCGACAAAAACCGGACCGGCTCTGATCGCGGCCGTTGCCGTGGAAGCCGAAAAGCAGGCGACGCCGCACCGCGGCAAGAAATCGCGGGTCGCGGCGAAAAAGCCGGATGCCGCTTCGCCAAAAACCGAAACCAGGCCCGAAGCCAAATCCGACACGAAGCCGGCCGCCAAACCGGCCACAGTGAAACACGCGAACGCCAAGCCGGAAGCCGGCGCCAAGTCCACTGAAAAGTCCGCCGAAAAGCCTGCAACTGCCGCACCGAAACCGGCCAAGCCCAAGGCCGCCGCGAAGCCCAAGAGCGAAACCAAGCCGGCAAGCTAACGGCATTCAGCGCGTTTTCGGGCGAAGCATGTACTCGGACGTGATCTTCGGGTGATATCGCGGTTCTGACCTGCTCAGGACCGAGCCCTGCAGCGGGTCGATCGGGCAATGCGTCGATAGCGCACAGCCGCTTGCCATCGGCGGCGGCATTCTCAATACTGCCCAAAACAAGGCGTCCCGGCCCAAAAGAACGCGGGAACTAACCAGAGGGGAAATACCATGGAGCGGATCTGGCTCAAGCAATATCCGGCCGGCGTGCCCGCCGATATCGACGTCAACCAATACTCGTCGCTCGTCGAACTGCTGGAAGAAAGCTTTGCCAAGTTCAGCGATCGCAAAGCCTTCATCTGCATGGACAAGTCGATCAGCTACCGCGACCTCGACGAGATGTCTGCGGCGCTTGGCGCCTATTTGCAGAGCAAAGGCCTTGGCAAAGGGCGCGCGCGTCGCGCTGATGATGCCGAACGTGCTGCAATATCCGGTCTCGACCGCCGCCGTGCTGCGCGCCGGCTATGCGGTGGTGAACGTCAATCCGCTATACACCCCGCGCGAGCTCGAGCATCAACTCAAGGATTCCGGCGCGGAGGCGATCGTCGTGCTGGAGAATTTCGCCACCACGGTGCAGCAGGTGATCGCCAGGACCGCGGTCAAGCATGTGATCGTCGGCAGCATGGGCGATTTGCTCGGCTTCAAGGGCGTGATCGTCAATCTGGTAGTCCGGAAAGTGAAGAAAATGGTGCCGGCCTGGTCGATCCCGGGCGCGGTCTCGTTCAACGATGCGCTCGCCGCCGGCCGTGGCATGAAGCTGAACAAGCCGCAGCTCACGCGTCGAGGACGTCGCCTTCCTGCAATATACGGGCGGAACGACCGGCGTTTCCAAGGGCGCGACGCTGCTCCACCGCAACATCCTGGCCAACGTGCTGCAGAACGATGCCTGGCTGCAGCCGGCGCTGAAGAAGCCGCCGATTGTCGACCCGATGATCATCGTCTGCGCGCTGCCGCTTTATCACATCTTCGCGCTGACCGCGTGTTACCTGCTGGGAGTGCGCGCGGGCGGCACCAATCTGTTGATCCCCAACCCGCGCGACATGGCCGGCTTCATCAAGGAGCTGACGAAATACCAGGTCAGCTTTTTCCCGGCCGTCAACACGCTCTACAACGGCCTGTTGAACACGCCGGGGTTCGACAAGGTCGATTTCTCCAAGCTGAAAGTCTCCAACGGCGGCGGCATGGCGACGCAAAGACCGGTCGCCGAGAAATGGCTGAAAGTCACCGGCTGCGCATTGTCGGAAGGCTATGGCCTGTCGGAGACCTCACCGACGCTGACCTGCAATCCGGCCGACATCGACAAGTTCTCCGGTTCGATCGGCATTCCCGTTCCCTCGACCTATCTCTCGATCCGCGACGACGACGGCAAGGAGTTGCCGATCGGCGAAGCCGGCGAAATCTGCGCCAAGGGGCCGCAAGTGATGGCCGGGTACTGGAACAGGCCTGACGAGACCGCGAATGTGATGACGTCGGACGGTTATTTCCGCACCGGCGACATCGGCGTCATGGACGCCAATGGCTACACCAAGATCGTCGACCGCAAGAAGGACATGATCCTGGTCTCGGGCTTCAACGTCTATCCGAACGAGGTCGAGGAAGTGATCGCCAGCCATCCGGGCGTGCTGGAATGCGCCGTGATCGGCGTCAAGGACGCCAAGTCGGGCGAGGCGGTCAAGGCCTTTATCGTCAGGAAGGACCCGAACCTCACGTCTGACGACATCATCAAGTTCTGCGGCACCCAGCTCACCGCCTACAAGGTGCCCAAGCAGATCGAATTCAGGGCCGACCTGCCCAAGACCAATGTCGGCAAGATCCTGCGCCGCGAACTGCGCGACGAAAAGAAGGCTGCGGCCTGAGGCGTCAGCCCCTCATCCCGCGTCGCGAGGCGCGTTCCGACGTCCGTCATTCCGGACGATGCCGTGGCCTCAGACCTCGAGATGCCATTGCAGATTGCGGCAATCTCGAGGTTCTCATGCGCACAAGTGTGCGCGCAGATCGACATCAGCACGTGAATGGCGGCGCCATTGCCGTTTCTACGGTAGTGAAGTATTTGCCCGGCGTCAGCCTGGTCTAAGAAGCATCCGCTCATTCAAGGAGAATTGAACGATGACGATCCAAGTTGGCGACAAGCTGCCGGAAGCCAAGTTTCGCGTGATGACGGCGGAAGGTCCGCAGGTCAAGACCACCGACGATATTTTCAAAGGCAAGAAGGTCGCGCTGTTCGCCGTGCCCGGCGCCTATACCGGCACCTGCCACAAGATGCATTTGCCCAGCATTTTCCTCAACGCCTATGCCATCAAGGACAAGGGCGTGAACACCATCGCCATCGTCTCGGTCAACGACGCGTTCGTCATGAACGCCTGGAAGCGCGACACCGACCAGCGCGACGAAGCCGTGTTCCTGGCCGACGGCAACGCCGATTTCACCAAGGCGATCGGCATGGAGCTCGACGCTTCCGGCAACGGCCTCGGTCTCCGCTCCAAGCGCTATTCGATGCTGGTCGAGGACGGCGTGGTCACGAAGTTCAACATCGAGCCGGCCCCCGGCAAGGTCGAGGTGTCCGGCGGCGACACGCTGCTCGGGCAGCTTTGATCGTCACTGCTCGCCGCACATTTAACTGTCGTCGCCCGGCTTGACCGGGCGATCCAGTACGCGCGGCTTCCCGGCTCTTATCTCAAACGTCGCTGGAATACTGGATCGCCCGCTTTCGCGGGCGATGACAGTTGTGGCCTACGCCTTCAGCCGCGCCATCGCGACGCCGTCGCGCGCGAGTTGATCGGCGCGCTCGTTCTCGTCATGGCCGGCGTGGCCCTTGATCCAGTGCCAGTGCACCTCGTGCGGCTTCAGCGCGGCGTCGAGCCGCTGCCACAGATCGACATTCTTGACCGGCTTCTTGTCGGCGGTGCGCCAGCCGTTCTTCTTCCAGCCGTGAATCCAGCCGGTGATGCCCTGACGGACATATTGGCTGTCGGTGGTGAGGTCGACGACGCACGGCTTCTTCAGCGCTTCCAGGGCCGAGATCGCGGCCATCAGCTCCATGCGGTTGTTGGTGGTGTGCGCCTCGCCGCCCTTCAATTCCTTTTCGGTATCGCCGAATTTGAGGATCGCGCCCCAGCCGCCGGGGCCCGGATTGCCCGAACACGCGCCGTCGGTGAATACCGTGACATGCGGCTTTGCAGCATTCACGCGACGCATCCCGGCTGCGTCACGCCGTAATCGCGCACGCTCTCGACGCTTTGGTGGAAGCGCAGCTTGCGGACATATTCGAGCGGGTCTTTCGGCTTCACCAGCGCGCCCGGCGGCACGTTGAGGAAATCGACCAGCCGCGTCAGCAAGAAGCGCAGCGCCGAGCCGCGCGCCAGCAACGGCAGTGCGTCCTGTTCGGCGTCGGACAATTTGCGCTCGCGGCCGTAAGCAGACAGCAACGCCCGCGCCTTGGTGACGTTGAAGGAATGATCCGCCTCGAAACACCACGCGTTCAGGCAGATCGCGATGTCGTAGGCGAGGATGTCGTTGCAGGAAAACGGGAAGTCGATCAGCCCCGACAATTTGTCGCCGAGGAAGAAGACGTTGTCGGGAAACAAATCGGCATGGATGACGCCGACCGGCAGTTCGGTCGGCCAGCGCGCCTCCAAATGATCGAGTTCGCGCGCGATCAGGTCGCGCAAGCCGGGTGCAACGCTGTCGGCGCGCGCCGCCGCCAGATCGAACAGCGATCGCCAACCTTCGACCGACAGTGGATTTTTCCGGACAAGCGGAAAGTCGCGGCCGGCGAGATGCATTTTGGCGAGCGCCTCGCCGACGCCGGTGCAATGCGCGGCATTGGGCCGGCGCGGCCACACGCCTTCGAGGAAATTGATGATCGCCGCCGGCCGCCCGGCGAGCTCGCTATACACCGCGCCTTGCCGATTCCTGGCCGGCTGCGGGCAGCGTACGCCGCGCTCGGCCAGATGCGCCATCAGCGACAGGAAATACGGCAGATCGTCCGCCGCCACACGCTTTTCGTAGAGCGTGAGGATGTAGGCGCCCTTGCTCGTATGCATCAGGAAGTTGGAATTCTCGACGCCCTCGGCGATGCCCTTGTAGGAGAGCAGTTCGCCGATGTCGTACCCCCTGAGGAATTCGGCAAGATCCTCGGCGGCGACGTCGGTGTAAACCGCCATGGGGTCGCCTTACGCCGCGTCGGGACGCAGCGAACGCGGCAGCGGGAAGAACTCGTTCTCTTCCGCGGCCGAGACCGTCTCCACATGCAAATCGTAACGCTCGGCAAAGGCGCCCATGATCTCTTCGACGATCACTTCCGGCGCCGACGCGCCCGCGGTGATACCGAGGCTCTTGATGCCTTCGAACCTGGTCCAGTCGAGATCGCTGGCGCGCTGCGCCAACACGGCGATCGGGCACCCCTCACGCTCGGCGACTTCGCGCAGGCGCTGCGAGTTCGACGAGTTCGGCGCGCCGACGACGATCAGCGCATCGACCACCGGCGCCACCTTCTTCACCGCGAGCTGACGGTTGGTGGTGGCGTAGCAGATGTCTTCCTTGTGCGGGCCCGAGATGTTCGGAAACCGGTCCTTCAGCATCGCGACGATTTCGGCGGTGTCGTCGATCGACAGCGTCGTCTGCGTCACGAAGGCGAGATTGTTCGGATCCTTCGGCGTGAAGGTCTTGGCGTCTTCCGCGGTCTCGATCAGCGTCACCGCACCGACCGGCAATTGCCCGAGCGTGCCGACGACTTCCGGGTGATGCGAATGCCCGATCAAGAGGATTTCACGGCCGCGCTTGTAATGGATCGCCGCTTCGCGGTGGACTTTCGTCACCAGGGGGCAGGTGGCGTCCAGCGAAAAGAAATTGCGGGCGCGGGCGTCCGCCGGAACCGATTTCGGAACCCCGTGGGCCGAAAATACCACCGGTGCATTGGTATTGTCGGGGATTTCGGCCAGTTCCTCGACGAAAATCGCACCCTTGGTCTTCAAACTGTCGACCACATAGCGGTTATGCACGATCTCATGGCGGACATAGACCGGAGCGCCGTAGATCGTGAGCGCCCGCTCGACGGTATCGATTGCCCGCACGACGCCGGCGCAGAAGCCCCGGGGTGAACAAAGCACGATTCTCAAGGCAGGTTTGGCTGGCTCTGGCAAAGAAGGCATGGGCTGTCTCGGGGACCGAATCACCCCTCGCCGGCGGGCGGGGAACGGTCAATTCGTATAAGGACTTGGGACTGGTTTCGGGCGCTGTCAAGGCACTTTAGCAAACCATTGCGCCAATACCCTGGGAAGGCGTATATAAGCCCCTAATTCCCGTCATCCCCGATGACCAAATAGGCTTCGCCTCCGAAAGAGGTGGGCGAGGCACATAGGAGATTTGCCATGAGCAATGCACCGCTGATGCCAAAAGCGACTGCCGTGTGGCTCGTTGATAACACTGCGCTTACCTTCGACCAGGTGGCCGATTTCACCAAAATGCACCCGCTGGAGGTTCGCGCCATCGCGGACGGCGACGCCGCCCAGGGCATCAAGGGCATGGACCCGATTTCGACGGGACAATTGACCCGCGACGAGATCGAGAGGGGCGAAAAGGACCCGAACTACCGCCTCAAGCTCGGCGAGAGCAAGGTGACGCTGCCGCCCGCCGCCAAGAAGAAGGGCCCGCGCTATACGCCGGTGTCGCGCCGCCATGAGCGGCCGAGCGCGATCCTGTGGCTGGTGCGCAATCACCCCGAACTGAAGGACGCGCAGATCATGCGCCTGGTCGGCACCACCAAGACCACGATCGCCAGCGTCCGCGACCGCACCCACTGGAATGCCTCGACCCTGACGCCGATGGACCCGGTGACGCTCGGCCTGTGCTCGCAGATCGAACTCGATTTCGAGGTGCAGCGCGCCGCCAAGGAAAAGCCGGTCCCCGCAGCCTACGGCGGCGCCACGCTGCTGCCGGCCTCCGAGACCACGAAGAAAGAACCGGAATTCGAGCAGACCGAAAAGCAGCGCGACGACCTCAACGTCGATGCGGTATTCGCAAAACTGAAGAACATCGGCGGGAAGAAGCCGGACGACGACGAGTAAGGGTTTCTCGTTTGCTGTCTGCGCGATTTCGAACGCGGCGGGGCAACCTGCCGCGTTTTTGTTTGCGCATCGCCCACAGTTGCACGGCGAGTACGGGTTGCGTGATGCTCGCCTCGATGTCGTCCCGGCGAAAGCCGGGACGACAATATTTCGCGAGTCGATTTTTACGGAAGGTCTCCACCGCCAGCAGCTCTCACCGATAAGCCGCGGCGTGTGGGTCCCGGCGCGCAATGCCACGGGCCGACGGGATCGTGAGAATAGATCTTCTCGATTTCGCAACACACAGTTTCGCGGTCTCGCAGCGCAGGGCGCTCGAAGTTTCATATCATTTCCCGCCCTCTGAAATCAGAGGGCGCAGGGAAGACCGGGTGCCCATTGCACCCGCGGCCCGTGTGCATATGGTAGAAAGCACACGGTAGTCACCACAGGTACGCCGGAAACATCCGGCCTTCCCTGCGCAATGGTTTTAACGGTTTCCTTCGTGATCTCCCCGGTGACCGGGCTTTGTTGTCACCGTCATCCCTGAGAAGCTTGCTTCTCACGAACTTGACGCCAGCGTCGGGGCGTCAGGACCACACGACTTCGCCGTCCGCATTGGCGCGTTCGCCTTACGCACCGCCGCGTCCACCGCATCCCGCGCCCGACGTCCGTGACGATCGCGAGCCGCCCCTCTTGTGGGCGCGAGACGGCCGAGCTTGTAGAGATGATTTGCCCGACGAGGGAAGCGAAGAATTTTTTGATGAGGGCCTAGACACTGATTTGCCCGACAGGCGGATTTTGCACCTCGATAGACCGCGCTGGTACCGACTATTCCGGACAACCCGCAATTCCCTGATTGTCCGCTAACCGGACATGCCGCGGACATGCCAGAATTGACGCGTTTTCGTTTCCGAGGTCGCGGTCAGGCGCCATCTGGCGCGCGCTGGAAGAGCAGTCCCTGAGCTTCGTCAAAGCGTCGGTGACCGTCCGGCCCAATCGCCCAATCGCCTCGTCGGTGAGGATCGATCGCGCGCTTCCGAGCCGGTCGAGGCTGACCTTCAGGACGGTCAGTGCCTCCTTGAGTTGCGCCAACTCGGGTTGAAGGGCCGGGTGTTCTCCTGACTTGATCTCCCGAAGGGTGTTGCCAAGCGCGCTGACTTCCGCCGTCAGGTTGCGGATATTCGACAGCACGTCTTTCTGCGGCAGATCGACTTTCGACAGCACGGCCTCAGTCATGGTTGCAACGACGTTTTCGGCAAAACGGTTGATGCGCGTAATCGCGACCAGCGTAACAATCGCGGCGACGATCACCAGGATCGCCGTCGCATTGATCAGCGCCAGCAGCAACTGCCCGGGGAGCTTCCACAATCGCGAGGAAATCCCACTGCCATCGGGCTCGGGCATGGTTGCCTCCCTGTCGTCCTGCTATCGTCTGGGACCGCTCGTCCTTGGCCATCCGCTAGCCGCCGCGAGCAAACCGACCCACTGATTGCGCAGAAGGTTACGCCTGTGTCGGCGCCCACGGAGCCCCTTCCGGCATGAACTAATGTCAACGCCTTCGCGCTTGATTTAAATCAATACGGGCGCGCTGGATTGGCATCCGCATGGGCGTTCACCAACCACCATGGAGTCTTGATCATGCGTGAAATCATCAAATCGGAACCGATCTCCCGTCGAAGAGCTTTTTCTCTTTTCGGAAAAGTTGCTGCCTTCGCCGTCGCAGCATCCGCTACCGCACTGACTGTTTCCGATGCCGAGGCCCAGACCGCCGGCATGGAGCGGCGTCAGGAGCGGCGTACAGGGCGGCACCAGCGACGTGAAGAGCGACGCACGGGACGGCACGAGCGGCGCGAGGAACGGCGCACAGGTACAGCTGCCGGCACAGCGACAACTACGACCACAACTACCGGCACAGCCAAGTAATTCCACCGGCACGGCGAAGTCACCCATCAGCCATCGCGCGGTTGACGTCGCCGCTCGCCCTTTTGTGCTCTAACGTTTCTTGACAGGCGCGATCCTGCAAATGAGGCCGGATGAAACCGGGAGAGACACGAAACCGGGAGAGACAATAAGCCCGCAAAGTCTCATTGGTGCGTTAAGCTTGGTGCGTTAAAGCGCGATTCCGCTGTCAGCGGTGACTACCCATCTTCTTGAGCGGCTCGATCAGCTCTTGAGCCAAAAATGGCTTTGTCAGAAACGCGATGCACCCGGTGTCCAGCGCAGCCTCGCGGACAGCATTGTCGTCACTCGCGGTCATGTAGATGAGCGGCACGGAATGCCCATCAGCCCTGAGACCAAGCCCGAGCTCGATGCCTGATCCGTCCTTCAGGTTGATGTCGAGGATGACGCAGACCGCCTTTTCGAACCCGGTGTGGTTCTTGAAAGCCTCCGCAGACGAAAACAGGATGGTTTCGTACGCATGCACCCGGAGTAATCGCTGGACTCCCTTCAATACTCCCGGGTCATCATCGACGACTAAAACGATGTTCCGATCTTGCAAGATATCCCCGATTTTTCTGCCGACGCACAATTAGGACCCGCCCAAGTAAGCCCGCTCGAAAACCTGGTTCGATCCGGGCCGTCGGCGCTTTTGTGATGTCGAGTTTTCGGCGCGCGCGCCACTGAGCCTACCCAAGGAGAAGACACTCATCCTGGGAACGGCCCTGCCTACGTTACCCTGATGATATTTTAAACTTAAAATAATTGTCGGATATCGCCAGATCGTTGTTATTGCAGGCCAGCGAGGCAGGCAGCTCTGGCGATGGGCAAGATGCGGACATTGCGCCGGATTTGAGCGCTTTCGCCTCGCCAAGCCGCGCGTTCGTCGTTTACGATCCAACGCGTAGCATCCAAAACCTGCGCATGGGGAAACCGTCATGGGGATAAAGAACCATACCGCTGCGCCGCCGATTGCGGCTCTTGCTCTCGGTCTCCTCTTCACGCCGCCGGCTTCCATCGCCATCGATGCGACCATCGGCACGGCCGCGCCGCTCGTCGTGGCGGCCATCGGCAATCTCGGTTTCATTTCCCCTGCAATAAGCGAACCGGCCTCGCTCACGAAAAAGCAGTCGGATGCGCTCAATGCGTACAACAATGCCGTGAGGAATTTCGAGTCGGTCCTGGGACAGCGGCGCGCGCAGATCAATTCTACTCAATCGCCACCGAACTTGCCGGGACAGGCACTCTACCTTGCACGCAACAACATGATGAGCGCGTACAAGGACCTCACCGACGCGCTTCCGTCCAGGATTGGAGGGCCCAATAAATTCGGAATCCCTCCGGCATATCTTGACGCCGGCAGTGAGCCGCTGCTCGATGAGTACAGGAAATTGTTCGACCTCATGGAGGCGCCGCCCGCCAACGCGCAAAAGTCGGATACTCCATTCAAGGACGTCGCCGATTTGGGAACGGTTATTGCGCGAACCAGGGGCCTTGATGCGGCGAATGCCGAAGCAGCCGGCCGGATCAGCCTGGGGCTCTTCTTTGCCGAGACAAACGGCAATCAAAACGCGGGCAATGCGCGCTCGAACAAATACAAGGGAAGTCTGCAAACGGGCGTATCCGAAGATCAAAATGGCCGAAGGAAGTGGGCGGCGGTAAAACAGTCGATAGCGGCCCTTGATCCTGCACTCAGCCTTCGCGACGACAGGGAAGAGGCGCGGATTGGCAATCTGGATCATCGGCTCAACCACTGGACCGCCGTGCGAGACGCCCTCATGAACGCCCACGCGGATATTTTCCCGCAAGTACCGGCGATCGTGAAAACACTGCCAAATCCGATCGATCAGATGAAATTCTTTGAACTCATCCAGATTATTCCTACTCCGACCAGGTCCGCACTCAGGTCAGGCGAACTGCTCCACTACAGAATTTCCGACCCGACGATCATGGGATATCTGCGAAACAACAGCATCTTCGCTTTTGGACAGGCTGACAGGGCAAGAACATCTGCAACTTTTCGCGAAATTCTCGATGCGATGTGGCTCTTCAATGCCAAATTTGAACGAGCACTTTCCGAGTTCGACCGGACCAAGATGCAGCAGAAGGGTTGAAGTCAGCCTGTGCCAGTCGGACCGCGTTTCGCCCGGGAACCAATCTTTTCTTCTGCAACAAGGCCGCGCCGTCAGAGCGGCCCGAGGATGGCCCATCGGGAATCACAGAATTCCTTCACGGCCGCGGTGACACCGGTGCTGATGATGTCCCGGCGTTCGGCTGAGTTCATCTGGAGCTCTTCGTCCCGGTTGATGATCGAGCCCGCCTCCAGCAACGCGGCAGGCATCTGGGTCGATTTCAGCACGATGAGCTTATCGTTGCCATAGACGCCGGCCTCCTTGTTCAGCAGCGGGTGCTGGTACCGGCCCATGATGGCCTGGGTATATTGCTGGGCATATTGCAGGCCCTGGGCCTTCATTTGCTTGCCGATCAGTTCGGCGAACAGGAGACTCGTCTTGAAGTCCGGATTTCTGCGGGAGACGAAGACGGAATAACCGTTGAAGCGGTCGCTGAAATGGCTTTTCTTGCCCTCGAATTCCCAGTTCTCGAGGAACGAGTCGGGCACCGAGTCATGGTGGATCGACAGGAAGAGATTGGCGTGCAGATTGTTGGCGACGGCGACGCGCTTGAAGAGGCTGGGCCTGGCCTTGCCCTCTGTCGTGAGCAACCGGGTCTCGGCAAAGCCGTCGGCCTTCAATTTCTCCTCGATCTGCCGCGCAAGGCGCAGATTGAAGACGAACTCGGCGACGTTGCGGGCGCTGATCGCGCCTTCCGATGCGGCGGTATGTCCTACATCCAGAACGATCCGGAATTTCGAGGGATCGCAAATTGCCGCGCCCGGGTTCAAAGCGGAAGGGTTCAAGGCGACCGGCCCCAGGGCGGCAAGCTTTACCATGCGGGGCTTTCGCGAGGTGACAGGCTTCGCCAGCGTGGCTCGTTTTGGCGAGGTGACATGCTTCGGCGATTTGCCGGGCTTTGGCGAGCCCTTGAAGACATCGGACAGCCAGCCGGCGTCGCTGACCTCTATCGGCAGAAGCACCATTGCGGCCATCGCAGCGATGATGGTGCAACGGCGGGGCCAAAGTCCCACAGCGATACGCGTCGAGAATGCAAATGAACCCGCGGCACTTCATGCTCGCCACCCCCGAAGGTCATCGTAACAACTCAGATAGCGATACCGGAAGAGGCCGGTAACGCCCGTTCTGGGATCCCGCGCTCGAGCTAACCCGAGCCCGGCTTAACCGAGTTCGATCTCGCCCGTGATTTCGTGCGTGAGGCTCACGCCGTCGATGGTAAGCGTCACCTTGGCCGGCAATTTTTCATGGCCCTTGAGGCGGCCGCTGGCGATGGCGTCGCGCACCGCTTTTTCGATCTCGCGCTGCGAGGTGATGCCGACCTTCTTGAGCAAACCGCGCAGGCTGGTGTTGAAGACGTCTTCGTTCATGATGGCCTCCCGATTACGATGGCCTCCCGATTACGGTCGGCTCGGATTGTTCAGCATGTATTCGCCGAGATTGCGCTGGCGGCGGTCGGCGCGGGCGTTGGCGTTGTTGCGCTGGACGTCGCGGTCCTTGCGGCAGGCGACATATTCCGGCGAGCCGGCCGCGACATTATTGGCGCGGCAGAACGCGTCGTCGTCGCCGCTGGAATCGACCATGGTCGGCTGTCCCCGCTCGAGGCAGCCCGCGAGCAGTGGAGCTGCAAGCAGGAGTGCGAACGCAAATTTCGTTTTCATGCCTAGCCTCTTATAACCCTCATGGTGAGGAGCCCGCATAGCGGGCGTCTCGAACCACGAGGCCCCGGTCGCGCCAATCATCCTTCGAGACGCAGTTCGACGCCGCTTCCCAGGATGAGGTCCAGAGAAATACGGCCTTATCAAGGGGGAACCTACCCCCTGCCCTTCAGCGCCTCGCCGATCTCATCCAGCACTTTTGGATCCTCGATCGTCGCCGGCATGGTCCAGGACTCGCCGTCGGCGATCTTCTTGATGGTGCCGCGCAGGATCTTTCCCGAACGTGTTTTCGGCAAACGCCCGACCGTGATCGCCAGCTTGAAGGCTGCGACCGGGCCCACTTTCTCGCGCACCAGCGCCACCACGTCTTTCTCGACATCGGCCTGGCTGCGCGTCACGCCGGCCTTCAGCACCAGGAAGCCGCAGGGAACCTCGCCCTTGATCGCATCCTTGATGCCGAGCACCGCGCATTCGGCAACATCGGGATGGGAAGCAAGGATTTCTTCCATGCCGCCGGTGGAGAGCCGGTGGCCGGCGACGTTGATGATGTCGTCGGTGCGGCCCATCACGAAGACGTAGCCGTCCTCGTCCTTGTAGCCGGCGTCCGACGTTTTGTAGTAGCCGGGGAATTCGGTGAGATATGCCTCCTTGAAACGCGCGTCCTGCTCCCACAGCGTCGGCAGGCACGCCGGCGGCATCGGCAGCTTGATCACGATCGAGCCCATGGTGCCTGCGGGCAGCGGCTTTGCCGCTTCATCGACCACGTCGACCTGATAGCCCGGCATCGGCACCGTCGGCGAACCATGCTTGACCGGCAGCATGCCGAGGCCAATCGGATTGCCTGCAATGCACCAGCCGGTTTCGGTCTGCCACCAGTGATCGATCACCGGCACCTTCAATTGCGCCTCCGCCCATTCCACCGTCGGCGGATCGGCGCGCTCGCCGGCGAGAAACAGCGTACGGAATTTCGAAAGATCGTATTTCCGGATGAAATTTCCTTCCGGGTCTTCCTTCTTGATGGCGCGAAACGCAGTCGGCGCGGTGAAGAAGGCGACCGCCTTGTGTTCTGAGATGACGCGCCAGAATGCGCCGGCGTCGGGCGTGCCGATCGGCTTGCCCTCGTACATGATCGACGTCGCGCCATGAATCAGCGGCCCATAGATGATGTAGCTGTGGCCGACCACCCAGCCGATATCGGAGCCGCACCACCAGACCTCACCGGGCTCGACGCCGTAGAGATTGAACATCGACCATTTCAGCGCGACCAGATGCCCGCCATTGTCGCGCACCACGCCCTTGGGGATTCCGGTGGTGCCTGACGTGTAGAGGATATAGAGCGGATCGGTCGCGAGCACCGGCACGCAAGGCGCCGCCTTGCCGGCATCGAACGCGGCGCTGCGCAGCGCGGCCCAATCGTGATCGCGCCCGGCGGTCAGTTCGCAAGTCTGCTGCGGCCGCTGCAGGATGATGCAGGCCTGCGGCTTGAAGCTGGAGAGCTTGATCGCCTCGTCGAGCAGGGGTTTGTATTGCACGATACGGCCGGGCTCGAGCCCGCAGCTTGCGGAGAAGATCAGTTTTGGTTTGGCGTCCTCGATACGGGTGGCGAGTTCCTTGGCGGCAAAACCGCCGAACACCACGGAATGCACCGCGCCGATCCGCGCGCAAGCCAGCATCGCGACCACGGCTTCCGGCACCATCGGCATATAGAGGATGACGCGGTCGCCCTTGATGACGCCAAAATCCTGCATGACGGCGGCAAGCGTCTTCACCTCGTCGAGCATCTCGGCGTAGGTGAATTTGGTAACGCCGCCCGAAAGCGGCGAATCGTGAATCAGCGCCACCTGACTGCCACGCCCGTTCGCGACATGGCGGTCCAGTGCGTTGTAGCAGGTGTTGACCACCCCGCCGGCAAACCAGCGGCCGTATTGTCCGCTGCCGGGATCGAAGACCTTTTTTGCCGGCTCGATCCAGTCGATCTCGCGCGCCGCCTCGGCCCAGAAACCCAGGGGATCCCGGAGCGAGCGGGCATACACCTCATGGTACCTGCTTTTCTCGTGGATGTTCATGGCGTGCTCCCGGCACTTCTTTCCCGCCATTGTCACGGGAAGCGGCGGCAGATCAAGCCGGAACAGCTTGGCCGTTCGGCTAAAGCTTATTGCAAACCTGGTTGCCGGGCGATCGTATTCAGCCTGTCCAGCCGCTCGCGCATCGCCTTTTGCAAATCGTAGCCGGGCCGGCCGAAGGTCGGCGTTGCGGCGGGAGAGGAATTCGTCCTGCTCGCGCTGCAGGGCACGCGCCTCGCGCGGGCTTTGGGCTTCGTGAACGGCCCTGATATTGGCCGCATTGACCTCGCGGTCGAGATCGGCGAGTTCCGGATTGGCGCAGATCGCCTTTTCCACCGCCCGCCGGGCGGTGCGGCAATTGAAACTCGGCTTGCCCGCGACCGCCTTCAGCGCGCCCAGCCGCTCCAGCTCCTGCGCCAGCGATTTGTAATTGGCCTTGGCCACGGCGTGATCGGGCTTCAGCTTGATCGCGGCGCCAAAATCGGCGAGCGCCTTGGGCCGGTCACCCTTTTTGCGCCAGAGTTCACCGCGCGCGTTGAAGACATCGGCCTGGGCCGGATCGAGCCGCAGCACGCCGTCATAATCATCGATGGCGCGATCGGCCATGTCCTTGCGGTCATAGGCGCCGGCGCGCGCGACCAGCGCCTTGATGCGGTCGGTGCGACCGGTCTTTTCGTTGTCGATCAGCGCGCCGCAAACGCTGATGGTCTTGTCGTCGTCATTCGCAGCCACCGCCGCCAGGCATGGCGCAGGGTCGGTCTGCGGATCCTTGGCGGGCTCGACGCCGGTCGCAAATGCAGCATGGCCAAATGCCGTCCACAGCAGGCAAGCGGCGGCAATGTTGCGGATGTCTAGACAGACTCGCATCGATGGATCCGGCGCAACCTTTCAGAGAGTGGAGCGATCGTAGCAAGGCATCTGCCGTTCCGACAGCGGCCAATTTGCGGCAAAAGAGATCACGTCGACTTCACGGTAATGCCGCCATCGACCACCAGTTCGAGGCCGGTGATATATTTCAACTCGTCGGACGCGAGAAACAGCGCCGCGTTGGCGACGTCCCAGGCATCTCCCATGTATCCCATCGGCACCTGCGCGTCGCGTGCGCGCCACATCGCCTCCACATCGCCGCCCGAATAGCTCGCCGCCAGCCCCGCGGAATGCGCGACCATCGGCGTTTTCATCAGGCCGGGCAGGATCGCGTTGACGCGGACGTGGTCGCGCGCGAATTGCACGGCGGTCGTGCGCGTCATCTGGTTCATGGCGGCCTTGCTGGCGCCATAGCTGACATAGGAAATGCCGACATGGCGGATCGAGGCGATCGAGGAAATATTGATGATCGAACCGCCGCCCTGCTTCTGCATCACAGGGATAACGTGCTTCATGGAGAGGAAGGCGCTCTTGAGATTGACCGCGAACACGCGATCCCATTCGGCTTCCGCTCACCTCGACCACGCTTCCCATCTCGGCAATGCCGACATTGTTGTCGAGCACGTCGATGCGGCCATAGGCCTTGAGGCACGCCGCCACCATCGCCTCGACCTCGCTGGCGCGGGAAACATCGGCGGTGAAGGCCATAGCCTTGCCGCCCTCCCCCGTGATGATCTTCACGGTCTCTTCGGCGGCAGCCGTGTTGCGATCGACGCAAAACACCTGCGCGCCCTCGCGCGCAAAGGTGACGGCCGTCGCTTTGCCATTGCCCCAACCCGGGCCGATCGAGCCGGCGCCCACCACCATCGCCGTCTTGCCCTTGAGCCGTTCCATCGACTTCTCCCTGTCTCTGTTTGTTATCGTCCGCAGACGCTCATCTTCGTGACATTAGCACCGACCGGATGGCCGAAAATATCCGACAAGGTGCGGCAATTTCCGTCCATGCACAGCCGCCATTCGCCGGCAGCGCCGGAATTGCCCAACACGACTTCCGGCATCGCCGCGCGTTTGGGTTGCCACTGAAACCAGCCGTCGACCAGCCGCGCATCCGGCGGCGGCTCCATCCCGGCGCCCGAGCCTTTGACGCGCGCCTGCACCAGCTCAAGCCCCTGCGGCGTAATGCGCCAGTCTTCCTGCCAGTCGATCTTTTCGATCGAATGGGTCCAGACCAGCGTGAACGCCGCGATCGACAGCGTCTTCACGACGCCGGCGGAAGCAAGGCAAAGGCTCAAGCCGCCGCCACCGCGTTGCGCGGTCGCTGCCGCCATTGCCAGAGCACGACGGCCGCCGCCAGCGCAAAGCCCAGGATGTCGCTGAAGGGGAAATCGCCGAGCAGACAGAGCGCCGCAATCGATGCGACGGCGAGTTCGAGCCAGCGTCAGCCGCGTGAACAGGAATCCGATCGCGACGATGCCGAACAGGCCGATCGCGACCAGCGCCTTGAAGGTCGCCAGCAGCACCGCGCCATAGAATCCGATCTTGGCGGCCATGGGATCGCCGGCCTGCAGCATCAGCGCCGGCGAATACACGAAGATGAACGGGATCACGTAACCCGCGAGCGCGATGCGCATCGCTTCCCAGCCGATCTTGTCCGGGTTCTCCTTCGCGATGGGGGCCGCGGCCAATGCCGCCAGCGCCACCGGCGGCGAGAGATCGGCCATGATGCCGTAATAGAACGCGAACATGTGGCTCGCGATCAGGGGCACGCCGAGCTTTGCAAGCGCCGGCGCGGCCAGCGCGGCGGTGATGATATAGGTCGGTATGGTCGGAATGCCGGTGCCGAGCAGGATCGACAGCAGCATGGTCATGATCAGCGCGAGGAACAGGCTTTTGGCGCCGAGCCCGATGATCCAGCCGCCGAAAATGGTGCCGACGCCGGTCTGCGTCATCATGCCGATGATGGTGCCGACGATGGCGCAGGCCATGCCGACCGTCAGCGCCGATTTGGCGCTTTCGGCAAGCGAGTCACGGCAGGCGGCGAGCGTCGCCCGGCCGCCGCGCGTGATCGCGGCGATCAGCATCAACCCGCCGACCACGCATGTGACGGGCACGATCTCGAGGCCGGTGCGCGACACCGCGCCGACGACCAGCGCAAGCCCGATCCAGAAAATGTATCGCAGCACCGTGTTGGAGAAACCGAGCGTGATGCTGGCGCCGAGGATCAGCGCGACCGTCAGCGCCAGACCCATGCTGCCGGCATAAAGCGGCGTAAAACCTTCGAACAGCATGTAAACCAGCGCGGCCAGCGGCAACACCAGATACCAGCGCGACACCAGCGCCTTCCAGGCGCTCGGAATTTCCGAGCGCTTCATGCCGACGAGGCCGTGCTTGCCGGCTTCCAGGTGCACCATCCAGAACGCGGAGGCGAAATAGAGGATCGCGGGGATCACCGCGGCCTTGACGATCTCCGAATATTGGACGCCCAGCGTCTCGGCCATGATGAAGGCGACCGCGCCCATGACGGGCGGCATGATCTGCCCGCCCATCGAGGCGGTGGCCTCGACGCCGGCGGCAAAGGCGCGGCGGTAGCCGAACTTGATCATCAGCGGGATCGTAAACTGGCCAACGGTGACGACGTTGGCGACACCGGAGCCCGAGATCGTGCCCATCATGCCCGAGGCGAACACCGCGACCTTGGCCGGGCCGCCGCGGGTGCGGCCGAACAGGCCGAGCGAGACGTCCGTGAATAACTGGATCATCCCGGCGCGCTCGAGGAACGAGCCGAACAGGATGAACAGGAAGATGTAGGTCGCCGACACATAGATCGGCACGCCGTAAAATCCTTCGGTGCCGAAAGACAGATGCGTGACGATCTGATCGAAATCATAGCCGCGATGGTTGAACGGCGAAGGCAGATACTGGCCGAAGAACCAGTAAAGAAGGCAAGCGCCGCACATCAAGGGCAGCGCGAGCGCCCATCAGCCGCCGCGTCCCCTCGAAAATCAGGATCGCCAGCACGGTGCCGACCGCGAGATCGGTGCGGGTCGGATCGCCGTCACGGACGATCAGATCGGCGTAGAAGATCCATTGATAGAGACCGCACAGGAATCCGACGCCGCCGACCAGCCAGCCCAGTGCGCGGCCGAAATCGCTTTTCGCGGTGAAATTGCCGATCAGGCCAAAGGTCATCAGGATCAGGAAGCCGACGTGGACGCCACGCACGACCTGGCTCGGCAGGTCGGGAATGGCTGCGACGTAGAGCTGAAACAGCGCAAAGGCGATGCCGATGGCATAGGCCAGATAGCCCCAGCCGCCCGGGCCGAATCCGGCGGAAAACCGTGCTCGAAATTGTCGAATTCAACCTTGATGGGCGCTTCTGCGCCCTCGGCTTGCAACTGCATATTGATCAATTCCCTGCCCGCGCGGCGTCTTAGCATCGCCCCGCGAATTCGTCATGTCCGGGCAGTAGCGCGTTTTCGCGCCAGATGACCCGGGCATCCGCCCAAAGAAGCTCTTTTGACGGGATGGATGGCCGGGTCAAGCCCGGCCACGACAGTGTGGGTTACTTGATCAGTCCCTTTTCCTTGTAATAGCGGATCGCGCCGGGATGCAACGGCACCGGGCTGCCGGCCGCCGCCGTCTCGAGCTTGATCTCCTTGCCGGCCGCATGGGAATTGGCCAGTTCCGGCAGCGATTCAAAGACCAGCTTTGTCATTTGATAGGCGAGGTCGTCGGAAACCGCGGAGCTTGTCACGAGATAGTTGATCACCGCCGCGGTCGGGACGTCCTTGTCCTGGCCGGTATAGGTGTTGGCCGGAATGTTCACCGACACGAAGGGCGGGCCGATCTTGTCGACGATGGCCTTGGGCACCGACACCACGGTGATCTCGCTCGAGGTCGAGAGATCCTTGAGCGAGGCGACGCCGAGGCCGGCCGATTGCAGCGTCGCGTTGAGCTGGCGATTTTTCATCAGGTCGACGGATTCGGCGAACGGCAGATATTCGACCTTGCCCATGTCCTTGTAGGTCATCCCGGCGGCGGCAAGGATCGCGCGCGAATTGAGTTCGGTGCCGGACTTCGGCGCCCCCACAGAGAGGCTCTTGCCCTTCAAATCCGCCAGCGTCTTGATACCGCTCTCGGCTGTCGCGACGATCTGGATGTAGTTCGGATAGATCGCGCCGATGGTGCGCAGCTTGTCCAGCTTGGACTTGAAACCCGCCTCCTCGTCACCTTCCCATGCCGCCTTGAGCGAATCGCCGAGCGTGAACGCGATCTCGCCGCGGCCCTGCTGCAGCAGGATCAGATTCTCGACCGACGCCTTGGTGGCCTGCACCTGGGTCTTCACGTTCGGAATCTTGTCGCTGTAGATTTTTCCAATCGCGACGCCGAGCGGGTAATAAACCCCGGATGTGCCGCCGGTCAGCACGTTGATGAATTGCTGAGCGTGCGCGCCAGGTGCCGAAAATACCGCGGCCGCCGCAACGGCGGCAGCCATCAACTTCGAATTCATGAGCCTCATTCTCCCCTAAATTTCGGCCGGGAAAGTGGACGGGCAGAGGCTCCGGGTCAACCTATCCGATAAGCTAAAACAGGGTGACCCTGACATGCGCCGACAAGCCCCCTTGCCACGGCCACCCAAACCGGACTGAATGCGCCGCGAACAAAGGCCGCCGAAGTGCGGCCGGGGAATTAACGGGGCCCGAGGGGAGCATGACTGCAAACAATTCAACGCCGCCCAATGACGAGATCGTCGCGGTTTCGGACGAAGCACTGCAGAAGGCGGAATCCTTCGTCGAGGCGGAAGAAGGCGCGGCCAACCGCCTGATGGGGTGGGCAGGAAGAATCTCGACGGCGATTGCCGTGGTCATGAGCCTGTTCCACCTCTATGCCGCCTATGCGATCGTTCCGACCCAGGAACTGCGCTACACCCATGTCGCATTCACACTGGTCCTGAGCTTCCTGCTTTTCCCGATGGCGGCGCGCTTTCGCAACCGCGTGCGCTGGTGGGACATCGTTCCCGGGATCTTCGCGGTCGCCACCATCGTCTATGCGCTCTGGGGCGGCGACGACTTTACCGATCGCGCCACCTCGCCGGACCGTTGGGACGTCATCGTCGGCGTGGTGTTCATCGTGCTGTTGCTGGAAGCGACCCGCCGCACCACCGGTCCGATCATGCCGGTCGTGTCGCTGCTGTTCATCGCCTATGCGATGCTCGGACCGCATTTGCCGGCACCCTGGACCCATCGCGGTTACGACCTGCCGCGGCTGGTGGGCCATCTCTTCATCACGCTGGAGGGCATCTTCGGCGTTGCGGTCGACGTATCGGCGACGCTCATCATCCTGTTCACGATCTATGGCGCCTTCCTGCAGCAATCCGGCGCCGGAAAATTCTTCATCGATTTCTCGCTGGCGCTGATGGGAGGCAAACCGAACAGCGCCGGCCGCACCGTGGTGCTGTCGTCGTTCCTGCTCGGCGGCCCCTCCGGATCGGGCGTCGCCACCACCGTCATGATCGGAACGGTGGCCTATCCGATGCTGGCCAAGGCAGGTTTCGAGAAGAACGCCGCCGGCGGGCTCCTGGCCGCCGGCGGTCTCGGCGCCATCCTGTCGCCGCCGGTGCTCGGCGCCGCCGCGTTCCTGATCGCCGAGTTTCTCAAGATCAGCTATCTCGACGTGATCTGGATGGCCACCATCCCGACCTGTCTTTATTACCTGTCGCTGCTGTTCATGGTCGAACTCGATGCCAAGAAGTTCGGCGCGAAGGATGTCACGTTCAGGCCGGAAATGACGCTCGGCCAGATGACGAAGCGTTACGGCTTTCACTTCGTCTCGCTGCTCGCCGTGGTCGTTTTCATGATCATCGGCTACTCGCCGTCGCTGTCGGTGTTCTACGCCACGGTGGTCACCTTCGTGCTGAGCTTCCTGCGAAGGGAAACCGCGCTGGTGCCGACCAAGCTGGTCAAGGCGCTGGCGGACGGCTCGATCGGCGCGCTGAACGCCGCGACCACCTGCGCCTGCGCCGGCATCGTCGTCGGCGTCGTGACGCTGACCGGTCTCGGCCTCAAATTCTCGGCGATCGTCATCAGCTATGCCGGCGGCAGCCTGCTGCTGACCGCGATCTACACCTCGCTGATCGTCTGGATCATCGGCCTCGCGGTGCCGGTGACGGCCTCCTACATCATCTGCGCGGTCATCGCGGCGCCCGCGCTGATCAAGCTCGGCGTGCCCGATTACGCCGCGCACATGTTCATCTTCTATTACGCCGTACTGTCCGAGGTGTCGCCGCCGACGGCGCTGTCCCCGTTCGCCGCGGCCGCCATCACCGGCGGCGATCCCTACAAGACCACGCTGCAATCGTGGAAATACACCCTGCCGGCGTTCCTGGTGCCGTTCGTATTCGTGCTCGACCCGCAGGGCGTCGGCCTGCTGCTGTCGATCCCCAAGGGCGGATCATGGGTCGATATCCTCGAAATCACGATCAAGACCACCTTCGGGCTGCTGGCCCTGGCCGCGGTGGCCCAGAACTGGGCACTGCGACAAAATACGCCGGTCGAGCGCGGCCTGCTTCTGCTATCGGGATTGCTGCTGGTGTTTCCCAGTCTGATCGAAGCGATCGTCGAATGGATCATCGGCCGCGATATCAGCTACACCTATGTGCCCGGCCTGATCATCGGCCTCGGCGTATTGCTGTGGCAATTCCAGAACGCCGGCGCCAAAACCAACGGCGCTCACAACATAGTCAGGAAACGATCGAGGATGATGACAATGAAAAAGACCGCCGCGGTGCTGGCTCTGACGATTTCCGCAGGCTTCGCGCTCGCTGGGATCGTGCATGCCCAGCAGAAAACCATGTCGATCGGAACCGGCGGCACCGGCGGCGTTTATTATCCGCTCGGCGGCGCGGTCGCCAACGTGCTTTCGAAGACCCTTCCCAACGTCCAGGCCACGGCGGAGGTCACCGGCGGCTCGATCGACAATCTCAAGCTGATCGGCACCGGGCAGAGCGAGATGGGATTCACCATGGCGGACGCGGCGCTCGATGCGATGCAGGGCCAGGACAAGTTCAAGAGCGGCAAGGTGCCGTTGCAGGCGCTGCTCGTGGTCTACCCGAACCGCATGCATGTGGTGACCGTGGAAGGCGCGGGCATCGAGACGATGGCTGATTTGAAGGGCAAGCGCGTCTCGACCGGATCGCCCGGCGGCGCCACCGAAGTGATGGCGTTCCGCGTCATCGAGGCCGCGGGCCTCGACAAGGACAAGGACATGAAGCGCGAGCGGCTTGGCGTCGCCGAATCCGTCAACGCCATCAAGGATCGCAAGATCGACGCATTCTTCTGGGTCGGCGGCATCCCGACCGCCGCGGTAACCGATCTCGCGGCAACCCCCGGCATGAAGATGAAGCTGATCGACCACGGCGATCTGGCCGAGAAGATGAACGCGAAATACGGCAAGCTTTATACCTCCAGCAAGATCAAGGCAGGCTCGTATCCCGGCTACGACAAGGACAATTCCATCGCCGAGGTCTGGAACCTGATCGTCACCGGCGACAAGATGAGCAATGACGACGCCTACACCATCGTCAAAACGCTGGTGGAAAAGAAGGCCGACATCGTCGCCGTGCACAAGGAGGCCGAAAGCTTCTCGCTCGACAACCAGGTGCAGGATCGCTCGCCGATCCCGTTCCATCCCGGCGCGCTGAAATATTCAAGGAAAAAGGTATCGGCGGGTAACGCGCCCCAACTCCATTCCGCCTCGACTCCATCACGGCTCTCCGCCAGGCGGCGCCATCCCTGCGCCCGCTGGTTTCGCATCGTTCAAGGACTTCAAATGCGCTCATCGTCCGTTCTTTTGCCGCATCCCAGCCGCCGCTCCATTCTGACCGGCGCCGCCGCGCTTGGCGGCATGTCGCTGCTGCCGCGGCGGGCGCGCGCCGATCAATGGCCGACGCGGCCGGTCAAGCTCGTCGTTCCCTTCGCGGCCGGCGGCACCACCGACATCCTGGCGCGGGTGGTCGCGGCGAAAGTCTCGGAAGAATTCGGCCAGCAATTCATCGTCGAGAACAAGACCGGCGCCGGCGGCAACATCGCCGCCGATTACGTCGCGAAGGCCGAGCCCGACGGTTACACCTTCGTGGTGGGCACGCCGGGCACGCACGCGATCAACCAGTTCGTGTTCAAGAACATGACCTACGACCAGGCCAAGGATATCGCGCCGGTCATCATCATCGCGCGGGTGCCGAACCTGTGCTCGGTCACCAATTCGCTGCCGGTGAAATCGGTCGCCGAATTGATCGCCTATGCTCAAGTCGAAGCCGGGCGAATTGTTTTACGGCACGCCCGGGCTCGGCAGCACCGCCCATGTCTCGACCGAATTGTTCAAGTCGATGACGGGCGTCGAGATCACCCATGTACCCTACAAGGGCAGCGCACCGGCGCTGACCGACCTGATCGCCGGCCGCGTGCACTTGATGATCGACAATCTCCCGGCGGCGCAGCCATTCGCGGAATCCAACTCGATCCGTCCGCTGGCGGTCTCCTCCGCAAAGCGCTGGCCGGGATTGCCGGATCTTCCGACCATCGCGGAAGCCGGCGTGCCCGGCTATGAGGCCGTCGTCCTGGTTCACCATCGGCGCGCCGGCGAAGACGTCGAAGGAGATCATCGCCAGGCTCAACGCCAGCGTCGACAAATTCCTCAAGACCGAGGACGGCATCGCGCGCTTGCGCAAGCTCGGCGCCGAGCCCGCCGGCGGATCGCCCGAGGACATGCAGGCTTACGTGCTCGCGGAAACCGAGAAGTGGGGCAAGGTCGCGAAATTCGCCGGCATCAAGCCGGAGTGATGATCGAAACCTGACGATCGGTCTCCGTCCTCGCTCGCTTGCGCGATTCATCCCGCGTCGAATTCGCCGCGGCAGCGGAAATATGCCGAGGGGCCGCCGACACCGAATGCTTCCCGGCAATCAAAGCCGTGGCGATGCCGACAAGCGACCGCAGACGTTAACAGCAACGCAGATGCAGCATCGCACAGCAGATGCGGCATCGCACAGCCGCGTCGCTAAAAGCTTGAACAAGCCCGACGCTGCGGCCGACAGCCGTGGAAGCGACGGTTATTGCCGGGCGCACCGGTTCTTTTCGTTACAGTTTTATTTTCTTTTGCCGCTTTAACCCTACCAAAGCAATCATGGGCACATCCACAAATTTCCATAATTAGAGCCGCCGCGCGGATGTACGACTGTAGCCGGGGTATTTGTTGAAAGGGCGGCGCATGAACCACATCAACCCTCACGAGCATGCGCGCGCGGGCTATTTCGGGCATCGAAAAGTGATGCCTCGGGCCTGTGTCGCCGATGGCAAAAAGCACCTTCGAACCTTCCTCGCCGACATTCTCGAGGATCTTGGGTTCATCACCAGCGAATGCAGTCAGGCCAGCGATTTGGCCGGGCTGCTGGACGCGCAACAGCCGGACCTGGTCGTTCTCGGCGTGTCCGTCAATGGAATCGAGGTTGGCGAAATTCTCGAGACGCTCGTACGGAAAAACTACCTCGGCAAGGTTCTCGTCATCGGCCAACCGGACTCGATTATGGTAAAGGCGGTCCGACAAATTGGCGAGGAATACGGTATCTCGATGTTACCCTCCTTGCCGACGCCGTTCAGCGCCGGGACGCTCCGCGACAGCCTCGCGACGCTGCTGCCCGCCGAGCCGGCGCCGAGCCCGGCGGTGGATGTGGCCGAGGCGCTGAAGGCCGGCTGGCTCGAATTGTGGTATCAGCAAAAGATAGACATCCACACCCTGGTTCCCCGTGGTGCGGAAGCGCTGGTGCGGATGCGGCATCCCGCCTGGGGCGTGGTCCCACCGGCCTACTTCATCCGCGATGAAAAAGACCCGCATTTTCGGGCGTTGTCCCAGTTTGTGGTCGGCCGCGCCATCGAGGACTGGCGCTATCTTCTGGAGAGCCGGGGCCCGGTCGACCTCTCGATCAATCTGCCGGTTTCGTTTCTGGGGGATCGCCAGCTGGTGCGCGACCTGTGCCGCGCCGTGCCCGACCACCCTGCGTTCGGCGGGTTGTTGATCGAGATCGACAGCGCCGAGGTGATCGACAATCTGGATCTCGTGATCGATGTCGCAAGACAGATCCGCCTCCATAATATCGCGATCTCGATCGACAATGTCGGCGCCGAGTGGCCGTCCCTGATGGGGCTTGGCAGCTTCCCGTTCGTCGAACTGAAGGTCGATCATCAGTTTGTCGGCGGCTGCGCCGACGACCGGCTGAAGCAGACCGTATGCCGCCGGGTCATCGAACTGGCTCACGACCACGGTGCGCGCGCCCTCGCCTTGGGCGTCGAAAGCCGCGCCGATTTCGTCACCACGCATGGTATGGGCTTCGACCTGGTGCAGGGCTATCTGTTCAACAAGCCGATGGGGGTCAAGAAATTTGCCCGCGCGCGCACGCTGCCCGCCTCCCCCTCCGACCAGAAGCCGTGAGCGGGCGTTCGAGCTTCACTGAAACGACATGTCGAGGCATTTCGAGATGTCGGAGCCGAGGCCGGACGAGATGGTGATGCAGCCGCGCACCTTCAGCGCGTTGTTGTCGCTGGCCCACATCGCATAGCCGCCGGTACCGAAGAACGAGTTGGTGTTCGGCGGCTCGGTCTCGGTGGCATCGAACGAATAGCTTGAATCGTTCTCGAAGACGCGGGGCTTTTTGGTGCAGCCGCCGTCGGTCTGCACGTTGATGACTTCCTTGTTGTCCCGCGTCAGCGCCAGCGAAACCTGGCAGCGGAAATATTCCGATGTCTTGACGTTGAAGACATACGCATAGGATTTGCAGGTCGCGGTATTGAGCTTGCCGGCGGCGAGGCCACGGCTGCAGGCAATCCGCTGGTTGTTGCTGAGCTTGAATTCGTCGGCCTGCGCGGCGGAAACCAGCGTCATGAATGACAGCGCAACACCAAAACCGATCCTCACGACGTGGTTCATCCGAATCATCCCCATGATATTCTCGGGCAATAAATCGCTTGTAGCTGAAAAGGCGAACATAGTCGCGAAGCGGGGTGCGGGAAATCACAAAGTCTTAAGCGCAAGCGCGAGGTGCGGACACTTCGTCGTATTGACGCTGCATCGACGTTCGTGATTTGTTCAAGAACTCGTGGGGCGCGCCGTTCCATTTTACCGGGAGCAGGATGATGACGCGATTTTCGAACAAGATCTTTTTGGTAGCAGCCGCGCTGGGCGCGATGACGAGCTGCGCATTTGCCCAAGCCGCCGCGCCGACGCCGTGGGAGATGAAGCCGGATATCGGCTATGGCTACGACAAGGAAGGCAAGACCTTCGCCTACCCAATGGGCACCAAAAACGCCAACATCCTCCTGAAGGGCGCGAAAAAGGTGCCGAAGGGCACGTTGTTCTTCATCGGCCAGAACGGGCAGCTCTACATGCGGACCGGCCCGTATCTCGAAGGCGACGGCAAGTTCATGTTCGGGACCAACTGATTTTCTTCGTGCTTCCGCGTGCCGCTCGTTGAGTTACGGCGGAGTGAATCGCGGCCTCGACGGTGCGGCGGGACGCGCTCTAGAACGCGGCCGCCAGTTCCTTTGCGCCGGGCTTGCTGCTGTTAGAGTCCATCCGCTCGTCGGTCACCGCCAGCAGCTTTGCCACCGTGTTGTGGCGGATCGCCACAGGGTTGCGCTCGTAGCCGCCGCGCTGGAAGAAATTCGAGGTCGGCACCTGTTCGCGCATCGCCTGCGGCATCGTCACCATGTCGAGCCCGGTGCCGTCGCCGGTCAGGTTCATCATCTCGAGTTCGGCCGCCGACAGCGGGCGATTGTAGCCCTTGGCGCGCGCGAAGATCACCGAGGTCAGGAGCTTGTGGGTCTGCAGCATCGGCCCGACGTCGATGTCCAGCACCATGGCGTGAACCGCCCAGCCCTGCGGGGTATTGGCGAGTTTTTCGTGCGCCGACCAATCATCCGGCACGGTGCGCGTGAACGCCACCATCTTCTTGAGCACCGCTATCTTGTTGTCCATCGCCTTGCGCGGCGGGCCCGACAATGTCGCGGCTCTCGCCGTGAGCTCCTTGACGAATTCGTGGCCCTGTTCGGCCATGAGTTCGACGCTGTTGGTGGTGAGCAACTGGTTATAGCCGATCGCGGTGGAAATGGCGCGCTTGCCGCCGTGCTCGATTCCCGATTGCACGTCGTAATTGCCGGTGCCGCCGGTCTCGAACGAATAGACCCGCACCGCCTGCTCGCGCGTCAGGCCCGAAGCCAGCGCGTAGCGGGCATAGGCGCGCTTGAACTCGACTTCAGTCGCGGGGCGTTGTGGCGCGAACTGGAACTCTTCGGCAGCCGCCTTCATCAAATCGGCGACGACCGGTATCGGCTTGCGCTCACGCGGCTCTGATGATTCCGGTTCCGGATCGACCGGCCGCTTCGGCCCGCTATAGAGCGGCGGGTGGGTCAGCACATAGTCGTCGAGGGTAATGGTCTGGCGCTCCCTGCGCTTGGCATTACGGCCTTTTCGTTTCTCCGAGATCGATGCCCAATAGGGGCCGGCCTCCGCTTCGAACGCCGCGCGCGCTTCCTGGTACTCTTTGAGCTTGCGGCGATATTCGGCGATCGCCTGCGGCGAGGCCGCCTGGGCCATCGCGTCGGCGGCGGAAGGTGGAAACGCATCCATCGCAACCGCATTCGGCGCGCTCGGCAGCAGCGCGAGAACGAGCGTTCCAAAACCGATACGAATCAATTGCCGGCGCATGGCTCCGTTGTAGCAAGCGGGGGGCCCAAGTCAGCCCTGAAATGTCAGCCCTGAAATGTCAGCCTCGAAACGGCGCGACTTCGCCCTATTCTCCCCCTGCGGGAGCAGGAAGAACCCGCCTACTCCTGCTCGACGCCGCTGATCTTGACGAGGCCCGACCACTTCTTTTCATCCTTGTCGATGAAATCGGCGTAATCCTCCGGCGTGCCCGGCGTGATCTCGGTGCCGTCATTGCCCAACTGCTTCTTCACCTCGTCGGAAGCGAGCGCCTCGCGCAACGCCTTGTTGAGCTTGTCGATGATCGGCCTCGGCGTGCCGGCCGGCGCCACGAGCCCGTAATAAAGCGACGCATCGAAGGCCGGCAGGCCCGCTTCCACCATCGTCGGCACGTCCGGCAACAGGCCCGAGCGCGTGGTGCTGGTCACCGCCAGCGCCCGCAACTTGCCGGCCGAAATGTTGGGATGCGAGGCCGGGATCGGCGCGAACGCCATCGGGATATGGCCGCCCAGAAGATCGGTGAGCGCCGGACCGGTGCCTTTGTAGGGGATGTGCACCAGGGTGATGCCGGCGAAACGCGCAAAATATTCGCCGGTGATATGGCTGGCCGTGCCGGCGCCGGCCGAACCGAAATTGACCTTGCCGGGATTAGCCTTCGCATAGGCGATCAGTTCGGCCACGGTCCTGGCCGGAAACGATGGATGCACCACCAGCGAATTCGGCGCGTTGCCGATCAGGCCGATCGGCGCAAAATCCTTGCGCGGGTCGTAGCCGACATTCTTGTAGAGCGAGGGCCCGATCGCGAGCGTGCCGGTGTAGCCAAGCAGCAGCGTGTAGCCGTCAGGATCGCTTTTGGCGACCGCCTTGGTGCCGACGGTGCCGCCGGCGCCGGGGCGGTTGTCGACCACGACTTTTTCGCCGAGCAATTCGCTCATCTTGTCGGCGATGCCGCGGCCGACGATCGACGTGCTGCCACCCGGCGCAAACGGGATCACCAGCGTGACCGCCCGGGTGGGATAATTCTGCGCACGCGCATCGTTGAAAGCCCGCGCTTATGCAGAGCGCTGCGACCGCGGCAACCCACATCCTTGAAACTCGCATCTTGCAAAATCTCCCTATTTCCAGGCGAAGACCGGCTGTTCCAGCTCGGCCACGCGGGTATTGCGCCCCGCCAGCACTTCACGGAATTGATAGATCAGCGCCGCGGTCGGCGCGTGGATATGTTGACCGCGAAAGCGAAAGCGGATCACGCGCCGCGCGCTTTCCGGGATCGAGGTGAAGCTGAAAGCATCTTCCACCTCGATTTCTTCCAGCGCAATGCGATGCACGGACGCAACCTCCGCCGGGTTCGGCGCGATCGCGGCGTTGGCGCCGACCCACACCACGACCGGGGTGATAAGATAGCCGGACCGGGTCGGATAATCGTCGAGCAGGCCCAGCACATCGCCCTCGCCCAGCTCGACGCCAAGCTCTTCATGCAGCTCCCGCAACGCGGCTATCGCCTGCGTCTCGCCGGGGTCGCAGCGCCCGCCCGGGAGGGCCCATTGGGCGGAGTGGGAGCGCAGGCTCGCCGCGCGGCGGGTCAGGAGAAACGTCGTTCCCGTGCCGGTTTCGGCCCCGGTGAGCGCAATGGCCACCGCGGCACGCTTCAGCGCCGGCGCGACCGCATCGGCCGGCGCGCGCTTAAACGCGGCACAGAGCTCTGCAATATTCCGCCGGGTGGCATCGTCAAATGACCTGAGCATCCCGCTTGACTACAACACAAGCGCGCCCGATGAAATGAGGAGAATAACATGCCCGCCCGCACAGAACGGAAAGCACCGAAATGACCAAGGCCGCGGACAAACTCAAATCCGACGGCTGGAAGATCGTCGAAACATCCGGGTTTTTGCACCTGATCGGGCCGCTGTGGCAGCGCCTCGTCAATGACGGGCACGAATATGCACTGATCACCGAGGACAAGCATCACAACCGCCGGGGCCTCGTGCAGGGCGGCGTCCTGATGACCTTCGCCGACCGCACCTGCGGCATGACCGCCCGCTACGTCTCGGGCAGGCCGACGCTGGCGACCGTGCAGCTCGATACGCATTTCGTCGAGGCCGGCAAGATCGGCGAGGTGCTGGTGTCGAAGCCGCACGTGGTGCGCTCCACCCGCAGCCTCATATTCATCACCACCGAAGTCACCGTCGACAGACGCTGTATCGCGATGGCGTCAGGGGTGTTCAAGATATTGAAGAACGAAAGTTGATAGACGCTGTCATTCCGGGATCGGCATCATTCGATACCAAACCCTCGCAGATTGTACTTCCGGCAGCACCGATGAAGGACCACCATTCCAATGCAATATCGTCACCTCGGCCGCAGCGGCCTCAAGATTTCGCCGATCTGTCTGGGCACCATGATGTTCGGCGGGCCGACCGACGAGGCGACGTCATCGCGGATCGTGGCGAAAGCGCGTGAAGCCGGCATCAACTTCATCGACAGCGCCGACGCCTATAATGGCGGCAAGTCCGAGCAGGTGGTCGGCCGCGCGATTTCCAACGTCAGGCAAAACTGGGTGCTCGCCACAAAACTCGCCAACCCGATCGGCGACGATCCCAATCATGGCGGGTTGTCGCGGCGCTGGGTGTTGCAGGCGGCGGAGGAAAGCCTGAAGCGCCTCGGCACCGACTACATCGACATCTACTATCTGCACAAGGAAGACCATTCGACGCCGCTGGAAGAGACGGTGCGCGCGATGGGCGATTTGATGCGCCAGGGCAAGATCCGCTATTTCGGCGTTTCGAACTACCGCGCCTGGCGCGTCGCCGAGATCTGCAACATCTGCGACCGCAACGGCATCGACCGCCCGGTCGTCAGCCAGCCCTATTACAACGCCATGAACCGCATGCCCGAGGTGGAGCATTTTCCGGCCTGCGGCTATTACGGCCTCGGCATCGTGCCCTATAGCCCGCTGGCGCGCGGCGTGCTGACCGGCAAATACAGCCCGGATGCCGCGCCCGACAAGGAGACGCGCGCCGGCCGCGCCGACAAGCGCATGATGCAAACCGAATGGCGCCCGGAATCGCTGCAACTTGCGCAGCAAATCAAGCAGCACGCGGAAGCAAGGGGTATCACCGCCGGACAGTTCGCGGTGTCATGGGTGCTGAATTCGTCCTTCGTCTCCGCCGTGGTCGCGGGCCCCCGCACCGAAGATCAATGGGACGATTACCTCAAGGCGCTCGACTATCGCTTCACGGCCGAGGACGAAGCGCTGATCGACCGCCTGGTGACGAGCGGGCATCCGTCAACGCCGGGGTTCAACGATCCCGCGTATCCGATCGAGGGACGGCGCGCACGGACATCAGCGTGAGTGAAGTCACACCGCCGCGCGTTTTTTCCCGGTCCATAGCCACGATTGATTGAAGGCCGCAGTCACGCGGATATCTGACGGGGGTCCGCTTGTGGCCCATGAACAGACATCGCGCAGCTCACTCGATGACCTCGTCGGCCGCCAACAGGGATTCGCGAGGGATTACGAGCCCCAGTTCTTTCGCCGTTTTCAGATTGAAGACGAACTCCAGCTTCGTCGGCTGCTCCACCGGCAGGTCGGCCGGCTTGGCCCCCTTGAGGATTTTGTCCACATACGTGGCGGCGTGTCGGAACAGATCA
Source organism: uncultured Alphaproteobacteria bacterium (assembly GCA_963847015.1). GTDB lineage: Bacteria > Pseudomonadota > Alphaproteobacteria > Rhizobiales > Xanthobacteraceae > Bradyrhizobium. The sequence goes on from CAWJYI010000021.1 coordinate 187,515, forward strand.
CGCTGGCTCGCCCCGTAGGACATCAGGCCCCCATCCTCCACAAACTCCCTTGCGGCGTACATTGCCGGGAGCCGGCTCTTCGCGGCCAATTCCACGATGCGTTTGTGCTCGGCAAATAACATCGGGCTAGGCAGCAGAATGACACCATCGGCATGCTCTCGGGTCATTGCGATAAAGGCGCCGTCGAGGTCGCCCGGGCCAATGGCCGGCACGACTTGAAGCTGCAATCCTAATGCCTGGGCCGCGGACTCGGTTTCCTTCAAGATGCCATCCATCGTACGTTTGCCGTATGCTGCGGGATGCCACAGGGCAGCAACGCGCGAGAGTCCGGAAATGGCGGACTTGAGCAGTTCAAAGCGTTTGGCAATCAATTCCGGACCGAGAAAAGTATTCCCTGTAATATTCCCGCCTGGTCGGGCGAGGCTGGCAATCAATTCATCGCCGACAGGATCGGCCATGCCGCCCACCACGATAGGGATTGTGCTGGTTGCTTGTTTGGCGGCGCGAGCTGGTGACGTACTCACCACGACGATGACGTCAGCCTTGAGCCGAACCAGATCAGCCGCCAAGTTGCTGGAATCGATCTGTATTCCAATCCCCGTAGCGACGATCGATCGCAATGTTCAAACCCTCGGTATAACCGAGCTCCCGCAGCCCTTCGTAAAATCCAACGGTCCCTGGCGGATCGGTCGAGCCGGGATTCAATACGCCGACAAGCGGGGGCTTTCCCTTCTGCTGGGCGTTAGCGGCGAGCGGCCACGCAGCCGCCGCACCGCCGACCAGTGTGATGAACTCGCGCCGCTTCATCGCCAACCCCAAGCTCGGGAGGTGGCATCTTAGCGGCTCGCGCGAGTGTGTTGATAGGGGCTAAAGCGCGCATCAACGTCCGACAGACGAGGTCCGTTTTGTGCCGCAAGCGGAAGCCACCAGAGCATTATCGGTTCCGATTGAATCAGAAACTGGCGTCCAGAATCCGAAGTTCGACGAACCCTGCCGCACCCGCCTGAGTGAACTTTGGGATTCGAAAGGACACCAGAAAACCCAAGATTCCGGTGTGGTTTGGTCCAGAAGTTCTCTTCGAGGACTCTTCAGGGACCCTTCAAGGACTTCAACTTTGGGGGACGCTCGGGGGACGCGCCGACAATAAAGAGAACTTTTGGACCGCCAGAGGGAGAACGACGCTTGAGTAATCGCTGGGGCATGCTTGCCATCCTGTTCCTTGTTCGCCTCGCCATGCCCTTGCAATTCCAAAGCGTCGGGGCGGTGGCGCCACTGCTCGGCTCAAACTTCGGCATGAGCCTTGCCGACATCGGCCTGCTGATCGGACTGTACTTCACACCCGGCGTTGCGCTGGCGCTTGCGGGCGGCGGACTCGGGCAGCGATTCGGCGACAAGCAAACCGTGGTTGCCGGGCTGGTGTTGATGCTGATCGGTGAACTTGCCATGGCGTCCTCGCCCGCCTGGGGTCTTCAGGTCGCGGGGCGGCTGGTCTCCGGCGCCGGTGGCGTGCTGCAGACTGTGCAGATGACCAAGATGGTGGCCGACTGGTTTGCCGGGCGCGAGATCGCTACCGCCATGGCGATCTTTATAAATTCCTGGCCGGTCGGCCTCGGGCTGTCGCTGCTGATACTGCCCGTGATCGGCACGACGTTCGGGGTGGCCACTGTCTATGTCACGGTGGCGGCCCTGATCGGCACGACGCTCCTCCTTCTTCTGGGCGGCTATCGATCGCCGGATACCGCGAGCCGCGCTACCGGGAAAGCAGAGCGGCTCGATCGCCGCACTACGCTCTCGCTGATGGTGGCGGGCCTGATCTGGGGCCTTTATAGTGTCGGCCCCGCCACGCTCTTCAGTTTCGGCCCCGCTCTATTGGTCGAGCGCGGCTGGTCGATTGCAGCTGCGGGATCGACGATCAGCATCGTGTTGTGGGTATCGATCCCCTTCGTTCCCTTGGCCGGATATCTGGCGGATCGGCTCAAGCGTCCCGAAGCCATTTTCATCGGCGGCGGGTGTCTAGTGTTCGCCGCGCTGATGGCGGCGCTGGCGCACTCCAATGCGGTGCCGTTTATTATCGTTGCGCTCGGAGTATTTATCGGCCTGCCCGCCGGATCGATCATGAGCCTTCCTCCCCGTGTGCTGGCGCCGACGACACGGGCGATCGGGATGGGTTTATTCTTCACCATCTATTATATCGCCATGATGCTCGGCCCGGTGATCGGCGGCGCCTGCGCCAAATGGACCGGCAGCGCCGCGGCGGCTCTCGATTTCGGTGTCGTCGCGCTTCTCGCCTGTCCGCTGCTGCTGTGGACGTTCAACCGCATTGGCGCAGCAAAGCCGGAAGGTTGAGTACAATCTTTCTCGGCTCTGAATGGATCAGAACCGAGGCTCAACTTGTACGCGCTCTCTTGGCGCGAGCTGGCACGCACCCTCGGGCCCAAATGCAGTGCCTTAATGACGACACTCCGTCCTATATGACATTCGAGTGTGCCAATTGGTCGCATTCTTCCGGGGGTTGGTTTGCCTTTTTGCCCACCCCGAGGAGGCTTGATGTGGATCAACATCCTGCGTTTCGCGGTCGGTCATATGACGCCGATAGTCCCGCTGCGCATGAGGAGTGCGATTACCATGCGTCTTCATTCATATCGCGACGAAAGCCACTCCCGACACTTCGATCTGATCGGCGGAGGCGGCCATCCTTGGTCAATAGACCTTGTCTCCGTCACAGCCTCGAGCGTCTTGGTGGTAGGCTTCGCTTGTGCGCTGATGGCCAATTGGGTCCACTAGAATTTCTGTCAGCACGAGCCAGCAGGCCTCGTCGGATGGGCAGGCGGAAGTCCGACGCAGAAGGCTGTTCGACGCGATCCACATGCAAGCAGCATGGAATAGTTTCGTCTAGATCGGCGCAGACCTGTCGCCGCGAGAGCCAACTACCGCGCGATCCGCCCTATTCAAGGAACTTGGGCTGGGACACCGGTTGCCCATCGGTTACCTCACCTTGCTCCAAGCTTGACGGGTCCGCTGCCGCCCGTCTCCTTTGAAGCGCGGTGCCGACTAACCCGACGACCAAGAGCAAGGCGCCGCCGATCATGAGCCAGTGTGGGTATTCCATATTTGCTTACAGCGCAGCCGCAGCGATTTGCTTGCTCGTTCTCACCGTACCTCCCAAAAAACTGAAGTATTGATGTGACCTAATGCGGGACCGTGGTGTCCTGATGCGCTCACCCCGTTGATCCAAGTCAACGTTTTAACCGCGGCGAGGCCGTCGGCGCGGATCGTCGCGGACAAATTGGCCGAGCAAGGCGACGGATGCCCGATCCAACGAAATCCGAAGGGGGTCGAATGGCAGCAATGCACCCCCAGTGCGCCCCCAAACGCAACGGTACACGCGAAGGACACGCCCCCAAGTGGCGATATATTGAATATTGATTTAATTCAGTAAAATGGTGCCCAGGGGCGGAACAACGCTTAGCCCCTAAGACATTGGCCGGGCTAGAGAATTCTTGCGCGATTTTTGCCCCGTGCCATCAGCCGTGCCGGCATATCGAACCGGAGGTGGACTCGGCGCCGTTGCCGACGTCACGCCGACGCAGGAGGCCTCTACGCGTAATCGCAATGACGGAGTTGGGGGTTCGAATTCCTCTTGGGCATCATTATTTCCGCGATGATTTCAAGCATATATCGCGAGCCCAGCTTAAACCAGACGCACGTCATATGTGGAGCCGGTCGGCACGGGGTCGGCGCCGAAGGCGCATCGCTGCTAGTTTTTATTTAGCCACGAGCCGCTTGAAATAATCGAGGAAGCTTCCTCGTCTCCGGCATTCCGCGCTTGAATTAATTAACGTCATTCAAATGTGTGACTGGGCCGCTGACTGGCCCCAGGGCTGAGGCTGCAGGCGCCACCCGCACAGCCAAGAGCGGCAAGTCCTGTCACCTCGTAACGCTCGCAAAGGACCGCTCAATCTCCCGCTGGCGGAGCGATCTCGCGTAGCCAGACCTCGACCGCAACTTCGGCGGGGCGTCGGGATCGCGCGTCGGTCGGCGCGTCACGTCTTCCCGTCGGTCGATGAGCAGGCCGCAGAGCTTCGCCCGTCCCATCGACGCGGCCACCGCGGCGCCCGCCTGGCCGAGGCTGAGCGCCAGGCTACGGGCCTCCTCCAGCTCGGCCAGAAGCCTCTCGGCCGTGATCTGGGAAGCTTCCGCCTGCACCGCCTGGAGCTCGCGGACGCGCGATTGCACCTGAGCATGCCTTAGCAGGCGCGACGCATTGACGTCGGCTACGCTGTCGCTCGCAGGGGTGTAGCCGGCGCATTGGTAGGCTTCGCGCTGGCTGCGACCCTCGGCGATGTTGCGGGCGAACGCCTCCTGTCGGGCGTTCAGTGGGCTCGGCTTCGAAACCGTGAGGTGGCTGCGATCTGACACGTACCTTCCTTGGCCTCCATCGGGCTCCGCCCGATGGCGGAATTGCACGCGGCTTAGGGAGATAGAAGTATCACGGGCGAGCTTTTGTGTCGCGGCAGGCGAGATAACTGAAGGAACCGACAGCAGTTGATCGAGCTTGTCGCTCCGAGGCCCGCGATCTCCTAAGCGGCTGCGCTTCTCGCTCGTAGCGAAACACAGTCGCCTCCGAACGGATGACCTTCCGCACGACCTTCCGGGAAACACCGAGATCACGGTATATCGCCTTGATCGGCTGACCGTGAACGAAATACGTGCTAGACGGATTCTTTGCAATCGTCTCCACGCAAGCAGGCCAAGAGCGACCCCCGCCGCCAGCACTGGAGGTATCCGCTTGGCAGGCGGCCGTGCTGCTGCTCTTTGGATGTGGAACGTCGATCACGTCGAGGCGTGCGCGGCGCGTTGGCGGCGATAGGCCGTTGCTGCAGCGAAGCAAGCGGGCGGCGCTACGCCCAAGACCCGAGTTGGGAACATGTTATTGTCGGCCAACTCAATCAGCCAGATTTTGGGGAGTTAAACATGCCACTGCGGGAAACCATTCTTCGAATTTCGAGCGATTCGCCACAAGCAAGTTGGCCCCGTTAGAGGCCCACCCACTCGCTCAGTTCATACGTGGTGATGCAGCGGACGCTGTGTCGGATGCGCTCGGCAGCGGCAAGACCGGGACTGTCGTTCAGGGCAGCCCGGGACAAGGAAACTGGGCGGTAGTACCGTGGATTTCGGTTTTCGATCAAACGATCACGACGAGCGCCACACAGGGTTATTACGTTGTGTACTTATTCCACGCTAACCAACCGACCGTTCATCTTTCTCTCAATCAGGGCACAACCACGGTTCGAGAAGAGTTCAAGGGGAAGACGCGCGAAGTCCTCATGGACCGAGCCGAGTTCATGCGAAAGCGTCTGCTGGACTTTGGCGTTCGTCTGAACATCTCGACGATTGAGCTCGGCTCCGACGCACGCCTGCCGGGGGATTACGCTGCGGGTCACGCAATGGGCGTCACCTACGACACGACAAATCTGCCTGACGAAAAAACGCTTGTGGATGACCTCAGAGAGACCGTGCGCGCGTATCGCGCACTTACGTTTCGCGGCGGGCTCGAGACCGATGTCGAGCCCTCGGGCGAGGTTGCTTCGGAGTTTAACGTTCCCGACAGCCTCTCCATCACAGAGACACGCAAGTACATCTATCACCGCAAGATTGAACGAAATCGTACCGCGGCGAAAAACGCCAAGAAGTTTCATGGCACAAAATGTCAGGCGTGCGCGCTGGATTTCGTAACGCGTTACGGCAGCATCGGCGAAGGCTTTATCGAAGCCCACCATCTCAAACCAATTTCGTCCCTCGAAGAAGGGGTGCCGGTAAAGTATGACTTAGCATCCGACTTTGCAGTCCTGTGCTCGAACTGCCATAGAATGATACATCGCACTGACAAGCCGAGCGACCTCGAGGCCTTTCGGACATTGATCAAAATTGCGCAGTGAGAGTGTTGATAGTGGGCGGTGAGCGCTACTTCATCCATGGTCCGCGGCGTGCCGCCTGTGGTCAGGCTGGTCACTGTACTCTTACTTCCGTTTTGTGGTCTTCCCATCTTGAGCGGCTCTCAATGCGTTCGCCCGACCGTGTAGCAATAGCTTTCCGTGCTACCTCGCTGCGGCAATAATTCGCAAAGCTTTGGCTGAAACGGACAAGACCAAGGTCGCCGCTGCGTCCTACCTATCCCATCAGACTTTATCTGGGGTTAGGAAATGCGAACCTGGTTGGCAAAATCACGAGTGTATACCGGCGCTAAACCCCTTTACCACTGGGCTGCTTCGGACGTCGATCTTGCGAGCGTTTTCTTCAGCTCCTTCTCGGCGGCATGTACTAGCGGCTGAATATTGAGACCTGCCGCTTAGCCGGCACGGCGACGCGGATGATGAACACGTTCCAGCAGGGCATGCTGACCTTGCAGCGGGTGCGGACCGGCGGCGAGCAGCGGGTTGTGGTCGAGCAACACCAGTACGTCACCAGGGTCGAGGACGGCGGCCAAGCGGTGATCGGTCCGAAGGTGCGGACCCGGGGTGGGGTGCGCAACGGCGGGGGAAGGTAGTCAAAATGTGCGATGAACCCTTTCTTCCCTCATGGAAACTGGGTCTTGCAGTCGCCGATGCATGCCCTCGCTGCGGAGCAAAGCGACGCAGAGGCGGAGGAAAAACGTGCAGGGCTCCGGCCATGGCGAATGGGCGCTGTCGGCTGCATGGCGGCAAAAGCACCGGGCCGCGCACGCCGGAAGGGCTCGAACGGTCGCGACGGGCTCGCCTCGTGCATGGCTACTACACGGCGGAAGCGAAAGCCGCACGGGTAGAGGCGCGTCGCACAATGCGAACGCTTCAATTGCTCCTGCGGGAAGCAAAGTACGAAGATGACGATGAGGGCTAGGATTATGCCTCGCCAGCTGGGCCGTCGTGCGAGGAACCAATAGTCGCCAGCTTCGCACTCTCCCCTCAGTCCGTATGTGTCGTGTTGTTCAGACGATTGAGCAGCCGGGCAACTGCGGTCGGATGCCACGTATCACCCCGAGGAGCCCGAATGCCCCGGGACTGCAACTCGTCTGCAATGCCCCGCACCGTGGTGATCCCTGAGTGCTTAATGTCGTCCACGATGCCCCGCAGGTCCGCGGCACGTTGGGCAGCCTTGGCTTTGATGGACGCAATGGCGTCCGCATTACCAACTTGTTTGCCCCGGAGCGCTCGCGCCCCATTGGGATTACCTAGCTTCACGCCACGGGCCTTTGCGGCTGCTAACGCGTTCTTGGTGCGCTCACCAATCAAGCCCGCCTCCAACTCCGCTACAGCGGCCATCTGCGTAAGCAGGAAGCGTCCCATGGGCCCGGGAGGGACATTCGGAAGGTCGCAGAAGACGAGGTCCACGTCGCTCGCCACAAGGGACCGTAGTAGGTCCACGTTGCGGGTCAGACGGTCCAACTTCGCAAATACCAGCTTGGCCTTAATCGCCTTGGCGTGTGCAAGAGCGGCTTTGAGCTTGGGACGATCTGACCGCCGACCGCTCTCCGTTTCGACGTACTCAGCGGCGATGGTCCAGCGGCCACCGTTCAGGTAACGCTCAACGGCTTGTCGCTGGGCTTCTATGCCAAGCCCACTCTTGCCCTGCTTGTCAGTGGAGACACGCAGGTAGGAGATGAATTTTCCCTCAGTCATGACCGAAAGTCCTAAAACACGAATTGATGTAACGCTCGTTAGATCAATTTGAGTGAGTCCTTCCTAACTTGCAATTACAATTACGGCGCACTCACCAATTCCTGGTGCTGCAGCTCCGGCATACGTCCTACATCCGACGAGGAGCGAACAGCGGCGATGGAGAGCGTGCTGCATGACATCGGCCGCAGGCGCATCGCGGATGCGATCACAAAGGCGCATAGGGCACGCGAGCGGCAAGGGGTGGGGAGTCCCCCGGGGCGGTATGCCGGGATTTATACGGCGTCGGGTACCGCTACCGGTCATTGCCACATGTTCTCGCGCTTGAGCATGCAGGTTGGTATGTCGCAGGGTTACGCAGTGAATTCCGTGCGAGGAAATCCAGGCTGACGACGTTGACATCTTTCCTCGATCGAGCGTGACAAGAAGCTTGTCACACGATCTTGATCCAGACGAATTGTGATTGTCGGACGTGAGTCAAATTAACTCATTAGTGCCCTGTCTTTTGTATTTCTCGAGTTATAATTGTCGTTCCCGCGTGTAGCCATGATCCGCGCTTGCCTTGGCCGGTCTTGAAATCAACGGTCGCAATGTGGAGACCTCAGCCCGAACCCGCCCCCTGGCTGCCCCCGATCAAACTGGCGCCGGCGGACGCATAACCCCTCGCCAAAATTTCCGTGCTATGAACTTATTCGTCGGGACCCCCAACGCTCCCCCAGCGCAGGTGGGCGGTCACTCTCCGGAGTGGCCTGTGCGGGAGTCGCCTGCGCGTTATTTTCGTGCCCGCGTCAGACCCGCGGAAAACGCCCGCGACGACCAAGACGATTGAGGATCGTCAGACCAGTGCGATGACAGCTGCTTTCCCGCATGAACGCGCCTTTCATGGTTTGGCGATCGGGGACTTCGGGCGTATGCTTGGGACGAGAGGAACTTGGGGGAGTAAGTGACTGTAGGCAAGCCAAGCGAAAGTGATGGTCATGCCCGAGATCAGCTACCGCCGCAATTCCAGCGTCCCTGCGGAATGCTGGCTTGTCTTTTATCGCAGTGTGCGCATCGGCACGATCGGGCTTTGCACTGAAATCCCACACCAAGCCATTCACCCATGGGGTTGGAATTGCGGGTTCTATCCCGGCCGCGCGAGGACCCCAAATGCGCCGGCCGCCAAAGCGGCGAACGACAACTGGCTGGCGTGGCCATTTATTCCCTTTCCTAGCGGTTGGTACGCCGCCTGTTAAACGCAGTGGACAAATCAATCTGGCCTGAAACGCGAGGTTGCACTGGACTCCGGGTGTAGCGTTTCTAACCAAGCCATTTTCAGTTGAGGAACTGATCGTGCCGCTCAAAAGAGCAGGAAGGCAACCCCAACAGCGGAGACAAACCTTAACGACGAGTTTGTCACGCGATCATGGCGTCGCCGGTTATTGTCGCCCGCACTACGTCAGTTTCCCCTTGTCCCTAGGGACAATAGTCCTGGAAACAGGCCTCTCGTAGTTTGGCGTTTGCGGGCCTCCCGCGCGTGGTTAACAAAACGTAAAGTTCTGACGAGCGTTATTGAGAGCCGAGTTACTGCTTGGAACCGTTTAATTTTTTGAGGATGTTCTAGTGATTGAGCATCGAGCCCTGGAGCGCACTGAAATTATTCAGCTCGCATTGCTTCACCTTGACGGCGTTCCCGGCGTCCATCCCTGCGCTGTTATGAATTTCCACGATCGAGGGGCTAGGCTTCGTTCGTCCACGTTTCACATTGCCGCTTTTGAATTTGATCTCTCGCTCGATGGTTTCAAAACGACAAAGCACTGCCACGTGGTGTGGAGAGACGGGAACACGTGCGGCGTCGAATTTGTCGATCGAGGCCACGCCGGAACGCTGTGCTGAAGCAGTTGGAGCGTGTGGACGGCGGGTTGTGCCGGACCACCGGCGGCCCACCAATTTTGGAAGCAAACGATCCGACCTGCTTACGGCCACTGAGCGGAACTCGATCGGACATCACTTCGCTAAAGCCGACGAACGGCAATCAGCCCCAGCTGGTTACCCACCGGATTGGTCAGAGTTTGCTGCCTTTTTATGTGGCCCAAAAGTATCAGCAATCAGAAAAATACAACTACAGCTCGCCTTCGAGCAATCGGGGCGATTTAAGTCGCGATTGTGGTGCTACTTTTTGCGAGCTCGGTTTGTAGGTGGGCCGGCGGAGGCCCAGTTTTGCTGATTGATAAGGGACTGATATGGGGTGCGAACCACATCGATTGTCGATCCATAGGACCGCGCCGCGGTACAACACCATCCCTACAGGCCGGAGCCAAATTTGTCTGGTCCACATTGCTGGCGATAATCGCGCTCTTGGCTACATCTACGGTTTCGACATACGCCCAGTCCAACTGGACGGGAGAGTTCACTTCTAATTGGTTTCAGACTCTTCAATTGGACCGGCGGTGTTCCACTCCCGATTTTTCACCGCAACCATTAACACTGTGACGCCAAATCCGACCGTGATTGCGACACCGGGCGCAACAGCCCAGAATCTTGTCCGTCGGTCAAACCGGGACAGGGATGCTTACAATCCAGACCGGCGGGACATTGACCAATATAGGCGGGATTGTTGGCAATTTGCCGGGCTCGAACGGCACGGTGACGGTGACCGGAGCGGGCTCCACCTGGTCGAATGCCGGATTTGTCGTGGTCGGCGGCCAGGGCACGGGCACGCTGACCATCCAAGACGGCGGTGTGGTGAACAGTCGTGGCGGGGTTGTCGGCAATTGGCTGCCGGCTCGAACGGCACGGTGACGGTGACCGGCGCGGGCTCCACCTGGAATAACGGTCCGGCAAGCGGGCTCGATATCGGCAGCGGCTCAATATCGGCAGTTTTGGCACGGACCGGCACACTCACGATCGCGACCGGTGGGAGGTCATCAATACAGCCGGCCGTCGCCGCCAACATCGGCAACGCGTGTTGGCTCGCAGGGTACGGTGACGGTGACCGGCCCGGGCTCTACCTGGAGCAACACCTCAGGTGTGAACATTGGCAACCTGGGCGCCGGCACGCTCACGATTGCGGACGGCGCCACCGTTACCGCGCCTTCTGTTGCGATTGCGCGGATCTCCAGCTGCCACTGGAACACTCAACATCGGCGCGGGCGCAGGCAATCCGGCGGCGGCACCCGGCACGCTCACGGCGCCGACGCGTCGCATTTGGCGCCGGCGCCGGTACGATCAACTTCAATCACACATCCGCCGACTACGTGTTTGCGCCAGCGATCAGCGGTCCAGCACCGGCACCGTCAATGTGCTCGCCGGCACCACCATATTCACAGGTGCTAACACCTACAGCGGAGCGACGAATATCATCGGGGGTACGTTGCGAGCCGGCGCACTGAACACGTTCAGCCCAAATTCGCCAGTGACGGTCGCGAGCGGCGGAACGCTCGATCTCAACGGCTTCAATCAGACCGTACCCAGCGTCACCAATGCCGGCTTGGTGAACATGGGCACGGGCACCGGCCCGGGCACGGTCTTGACGACGACCAACTACATCGGGGCTGGCGGAACGATCGCACTGAACACCTTTTTGGGCGCCGACAATTCGCCGTCGGACAAGCTCGTCATCACCAACGGCGGCAGCGCGACCGGCAATTCCTTCTTGCGCATCACCAATGCGGGCGGCCCCGGCGCCGAGACGGTGGCGAATGGCATCCAGGTGGTGCAGGTGATGGGCACCGGCACGACGGCGCCTGGCGCCTTCACGCTCCCGGGCGAGCTGCGCGCCGGCGCCTTCGACTATCGTCTCTTCCGTGGCGGTCTCAGCGGCAGCAATCCTAAGGACTGGTTCCTCCGCTCGTCCTTCCTCGTCGGACCGGTCGATCCGTCGGTGCCGCTCGTGCCGATCGGGCCGTCGCTGCCGACCAATCCGCCGCCGGAGCCGCTGCCGCCGGGTGTGTTCCCGATCATCGGGCCGGAAATCGCGACCTACGGCGTGGTCCAGCCGATCGCCCGGCAATTGGGGATGACGACGCTCGGCACCTTGCATGAGCGCACCGGCGATACTTCGCTAGCCGCAATGACAGGGACGCCATGCGTGGCCGGCGTCGACACGGGGAACGGGATCTACCGCAAGGCGCCGGTGAAGGCGCCGACCGATTGCCTGAACCCCGGCTGGGGACCCTCGGTCTGGGGCCGGGTCCTCGGCCAGCAGATCGACAACCATTACCGGGCGTTCGCCGATCCGCGCGCTTCCGGCCAGTTGCTCGGCTTTCAGAGCGGCATCGATCTGTGGCGCGGCGAATGGATACCGGGCCATCGCGATGCGGCGGGCATTTATGTCGGATATGCCAATGCCAATGTCGACGTGAACGGTCTCGTCACCAACGAGGCGGCGACCAGCTTTGTGCTGCGCAGGACCGGCGGCCTCAATCTCGATGCCTGGTCGGGCGCGGCTTATTGGACGCATTACGGTCCGGGCGACTGGTACGTCGACGCGGTGGCGCAGGCGACGCACTATGAAGGCGCGGCCTCCACTCAATTCGCCAGGCTTGCGACCACCGGCTTCGGCTTCCTCTCGTCGCTGGAGACGGGCTATCCGATCCATCTGCCGGTCTTAGGACCGGGCTTTGTGCTGGAGCCGCAGGCGCAGATCGTCTGGCAACGCGTGTCGTTCGACGACGCCAATGACGGCTTGGGCGTGGTCGGGCTGGGCACCACGTCAGGTGCGAGCGGGCGGATCGGCCTGCGCGGCAAATGGACCATCGTCAGCGACAGCGGGCAGGTGTGGCAGCCTTATGTGCGCGCCAATCTGTGGCGTGACTGGGGGGCGCAGGCGACGGCTGTGTATTCCGGCGTCGATCTGGTGCCGCTGCTGGAACAGGCCACGCGCCTGCAACTGGGCGGTGGCCTGAGCGTGAGGGTGAACACCAATGTCAGCCTCTACGCCAATGCCGACTACCAGTTCGCCGTCGGCAACACCGACGGCGGTACGCGCAACGGCGTCCGCGGCGCCGCTGGTGTGCGGTATACGTGGTGAAGTTGATGGCGATTGAACTCTCGCCCCGCCATCAGATGAAGACTTGGCTCAAGTCGAAGAACCCGGTCAGCGAGGGGATGCGCCGGGAGCATCAGCTGGCGCTAGTGAAGTGCCCGCCCTCGCTGCTCGCGTTCACCAAACGGAAAACACGATATAGGCGAGCAGTCCAATGCTGAGGACAAAGGCGGCGGTCCTTGCCACCTCGATGTTGAAAGCCCGTTGTCGGTCAACTGCCATGCGCGACTTTTTGGCGGCTTTCGAGCGACCGCCTTGATCTGGATCAATTCTCCCATCACCACGAGAGGGAGCGCGGCCGTGCTGCCACGTTCGACCAGTGCTGGATCAGTCTCCGCAAATGGGCGCTGCGCGCGTCGATCTGCTTCAACAGCGCGGTGGCTTTCTCGTCCCCGCGGTTGCGAAACGGCCTCGCCAGCCTGTTTATCAACGCAAGCTCGCGTTCCAGCGCGGCCACGGTCCATGCCGGGTAGTGCTCGACCTGAATGCCGAGCCAATCGGTGACGGCCGCCAGCAGGTCAACGTATTCATCGGCTTCCTGCTGTGGGGATTTATGGACCATGCGGCCACTCTAATCGGCCGCCTTCGTCGCGAACAAAAAAACATCGACGACGGATCGCTCGCCGTTGACCAGCTCTGCTCGATTAGTCATCCCTTTGCCGCTCGCTTCCCCAATGCTGAAATTCTTGGTCTGAACGTTCAAAGGGGTCGGACCTAACGGACCTCGGCTCCGACCCCTGCGACACGGCTGTCGATCTCGCAGCGAAGCGCCACGAAATCGATGGGCTTGGTGAGGAGCGCGTCCGCGCCGCCTTCCAGGGCTTTTCGCCTGGTATCGGGGTCGCCATAGGCCGTGATCATGATGACTGGGACGTCCGGTCGTGCCGCCTTGGCCTTCGGCAATAGTTCAAGACCGGTCATCCCGGGCATGTTGATGTCGGAAAGGATCAAGATCAATGAGGCCCCCGAAGCGTCACTGATCAGTTTAAGTGCGCTGGCTGCCGATTGCGCAAAATCCATCGTGAAGCGGCCGTCGCGGATGTCGCGTCTGAATTGCTGGCGAAACAACGCCTCAACATCGGGCTCGTCGTCAACGACAAGAATAAGCAAGCTCATTTGTCTGTCCCTGTGTTGCCGGTGGCTGCGGTGCGCGGAAGAAGGACCTGAATTCGGTGAACGCGTCGCTTCCCGCTGGGCGAGCCGCGCGCTTGGCGCAAGAGTTTGGCATCATCCGGACGAGGAACGGTGAGGTTTTAGAACCAGTCACCCGGAACGTACTGATCGAGAAGCAAGACCGACAAGGAGACGAGTAAGCCAAACCCGCAGAATACGGCGATCGAGAAAAAGTCGCTCGCTTGCGAGGCCGCTTCGGGATTCGATCGAAGTTCCCGCTCAACAATATCGCCGGGACGACACGGGGGG
>CAWJYI010000022.1:0-151882 GCA_963847015.1 uncultured Alphaproteobacteria bacterium
CAAATGGTTGGTTCGAATCCAGGCTGCCCCGACCAAATTTCCTTGTTCTTTCAATATGAAATCCGCGCTTCTTCTACTGGAGTCTCCTTCGGCCTGGGCCTGAAGGCAGGCTTTAGCGCGGCCAGCTTCCGATAGGCCTTGGCCGTTGCCTTGATCAGCCGCTTCCTGTGCTTTGGCGCCAGCAATCGCAGCGATGACCCGGAAGCGGTTGCGAGCGAGCGGCCTCTCGCATCGTCGTTCAATTGCCCGAGCGATTTTTGCGCCTTGCGCAGATGCTTCAACGCAAGTTGCTGCCGCGAATGAATTTTGCCCGGAAACAGGCCCTCGAAGAACTCGACCGAATAGTTGAGCCTTTTGGTTTTCAGGCGCAGCCGATGCCGCCGCTTGCCACACATGCGTGCAAGCTTGCGGCTCTTCTTCAGGAGTTTGTGCTGCCAGCGCGCCAGTTTGTCGTCGCTATAGGCGGCGATCGGGAAGGCGCGGATTCGCGCGGCCCGTTTGCGCCGGGTGGTGGACCATGACCCATTCTCGACCCATGTGGACGTGCCGTCGATGAGCCGCCGATATCTTGCCGAACTGAGCGTGCGCGTGAGCCGTGCATGATCGTTTCTCGCCCGGCGTTGCAGCGCCGATCGTTGGCCATTGCCTGCGGCAGGCAGCCGTTCGACGGCAACGTCGAGATCGCGCACCATGCCAAGGTGCGTATTCAGCCATTTCAGTTCGCGCCGTATTTGCGGTAGTTGGCGGTCAGCGACCATCGGCGAGAAGAAAACGATCGCCGTGCGCAAGCGCGTCAGCGCAATGCGCATTCGGTGCAATGCTGCGGGATCGCCCTGGCATGTCGCGGGCTGATTTGCCGCCAAATCCGCAAGGCAGTGACGGGCGATTATTCGAAACGCGGTGTCGCAGGCCATCGCCGGATTGAGGCGCTGATGCAACGATGTCCCGGCGGCGGGTGACGCCGCTTTGCGTGCTGATTTCGGGGAATCCCGCATCGCTATTCCCAGCTATCCGGCCTGGCCGCCGATCGCATTAAACCTGTCCCGGGCGGTTGCAACAAGACGCCGGGCGAAATTCTGGCGGGCGTCTGCCACGGCGATCTCAATCGGTGGCGTCATGAAGCAGCCGATCTTGCGAACGCTGCGGCCTTGAATTTCCGGTCGCGAGGCCTGCCCCGCCATCATCCGCGATTTCAGACGTCCACATCACGGGTTTTGGTATCGAGGCCGTGACCCGAACCTGCAGCAATGTGAGGCAGAGCAGGCCATACGCAAAGCAAGTCCACAGCGAGTGCCAATTGTCCGGACCTTCATGGAATCCGATATAAACCGTCGATAGTCCGAACAGGCCCGCGAAGACCCATTCGGCGATCGGTTGCTCCGTTGCCTGGGCGCGGTGGATTGTCCTCAGGACCAGCAAGGGAAGCACGGACATCGTCAGCGCGATAAAGGGAAAATCGCGGTATCGGGGGTCGAACACCAGACCAAGCGCAGTCACACATCCGATCAGGCTGGTTGCCAGAAGCGTGACGCCCAGCGCCACCTCCAATCCGGCGCGCTTCTTCCCGCCGCGCGGCGACATCAGATCGGAGAATGCCGGCGGCGTCTGTCCCGATATCAGCGCAAGGGTGGACAGCGCCGGCGCGCTTATTGCCGTTGCAAGCAGCGCGGCCGCGCGTACCCAGTCTCCGATGGACAGGCTCTCCATAACCACGCGCTCGATCAACAGGCCCACCAACGCGCCGCCGACGGTGGCGAACAGCGCAACGGCGCACCATGCGGCCGGCCGTAACTGCCCGAATTGTCCGCGCAACGCGAGAAACGCCGCGGCAAATATCGCAAGGCAGAACGCCAATCCGCATCCCAATTGAAAGCGCCAGAACGGATGGTTCCGGACCGGCTCACCTGCCGGGTATTTCATCGCGCGTTGGCCCGAATCGAAGAAACCCCAGTGGCCGCCGACGGTGCCTTCCCATTGGCGCTTCCAGGGCTGGTCGTAGGCTTCGATCAGGTTGACCCGAAAATTTTGCGCCCGCGCAAGCGCCAGCACATCCGAAATCACGCGCACCTGATTGGCCCGCGAGGGCAGGGCGCCTCCACGCATCCGGCCGGCGCTGGGCCAGCCGACTTCGCCGATCAGGATTTCCTTGCCGGGAAAGGCGGCTAGCGACCTGCCGGCGTATCGAATCCAGATGCGCGGCCGCCTGTTCTGCCTTGACCGGAGCATCCTCCCAGAACGGCAGGACATGAATGGTGATGAAGTCGACGGCGTCGGAGAGCGCGCGCGAGCGCAGCCAGAACTCCCATACATCGGCGTAAGTGACGGGTACACGAACCCTGGCCTTGACCGACCGGATGATGTTCGCGAGGGCCTCTACGGTCATTTCCCCGCGTAGCATCACCTCATTGCCGACGACGATGGCGCCGACCGTTTCGGGATACTGATTGGCGAGGGCAATGGCGGTTTCGATCTGCTGAAGGTTTTCGGCCGGATTGGTGCCGATCCAGATCCCCAGAAACGATTTCAAGCCGGCGCTCTGCGCGAGCTTGACGGCCTTGTCCATTCCGTTGCCGGTCGAATAGGTTCGGACGCAGTTGCTGATCCGTGCCAGTTGGGCGAGATCCTGCGCAATTTCCTGCTCGCGGACAATGAGGCCTGGCGTCAGGGGATTCTGGGCACCCCTGTACGGCGCATAGGAAATGCAGTCGAGCTTTCGTTCGAGTCCGCTGGATAGCTCGGACAGTGGTACCGGAGCGGCCAGGAAGGACCATGTGACGACAATGGCGCCGAGCGAAAGCAGGAGAAGCGCAAACGGGAGATAGTGCGATCCGACCCTTGTCCCAGCGAAACTCCACCCGAGCCATCGTCTGGCAATTTCCGGCGCAAAGGAGGGCAAAACGATGCTCGCGTGCTGCAGGTGGCCTTGATCGTCAATTGAGCAGACGGGAGCGGTGCAGTGCAACAGTATCCTTCACGTATTCTTGGGGCTGTCGGATCACAATGGCGCTGGTGGGGCGGGCGCTTGTGGATCGGTCCGGGCGGCCCTGCGGCGGCCGAGCTTGCAATTCGAGATACCAGCCAAGCTCGAGCCCGCAGCCAGCATCGAACCCGAAGCCGAAAAAAATCGGTATCTTGAAGAACCGGGTTGAACGGCGGAATGCGTTCTGACACGACCGGAAGAAGAACAATCAGTGAGGAAACGCCATGGCGCGTAAGTTGATCGACATCTCCGTCCCCCTGCAAAACGACGTGCCGGCCGATCCGCCGGGCAATCATCCGACCATCCAGTATATCGATCACCAGCAGGGCCTGCCGCGCATGCTGCAGTTCTTCGAAGGATTGAAGGCTGAAGAGCTGCCGGACGGGCAGGGTTGGGCGGTGGAGCAGGTGCAACTCTCCACTCACAACGGCACGCATCTGGACGCGCCCTGGCACTTTCATCCCACCATGAACCGCGGCGAGCGCTCATGGACCATCGACGAAGTGCCGCTGGAATGGTGCCTGCAGCCGGGCGTGAAGCTCGATTTCCGGCATTTTGCCGATGGCTATGTCGCGACCGCCAAGGATGTCGAGAACGAACTCAAGCGGATCGGCCACACGCTGTCGCCGCTGGAGATCGTGGTGGTCAATACCAGCGCCGGCGCCAAATATGGCCGGCAGGATTACGTCACCTCGGGCTGCGGCATGGGCTATGAGGCAACCATGTATCTCCTGGAGCGCGGCGTGCGGCTGACCGGCATCGATGGCTGGAGCTGGGACGCGCCGTTCGTCTATACCGCCAAGAAATATGCCGAGACCAGGGATGCCAGCCTGATCTGGGAGGGCCACAAGGCCGGCCGCCACATCGGCTATTGCCATATCGAGAAGCTGCACAATCTCGAGCAACTGCCTTCGACCGGCTTCACGGTGTCGTGTTTTCCGGTGAAGATCGAGCGCGCCTCGGCGGGCTGGACGAGGGCGGTCGCCATTCTCGACGGCTAGAGACGTCGTACAAGCAAGCTGGAACCTGGGGGAGAATAATTTATGACCCAACCACGCACGCCGCCGCTGCGCGGATGCATCTGTTGCACCGACGCGGTTTCGTCGATCGCCGCGCCGAGCCGGCGCAGCTTCATGCGCGGTGCCGGCGCGCTGGCGCTGACGACGGCCGTGGGAGGCGGCCGCGCGAGCGCGCAAGCCCAGGCCGAAAAGCCGCTTCCCGAAAAGCCGTTCCCGAAAAGCCGTTTCGCATCGACGTTCACCACCATCTCTCGCCGCCGACCTACGTGACGGCGTCAAACGAGATCGGGTTTGGTGATCCCCTGATGAAAAACTGGACCATCGAGAAATCGCTGTCCGATATGGACAAGGCCGGCATCGCCACATCGATGCTGTCGGTTACCACGCCGGCCGTGAATCCCATGAAGCCCGAATTGGCGCGGCGGCTTTGCCGTGAGTGCAACGAATACGCCGCGAGGCTGGTCGCCGATCATCCCGGGCGCTTCGGCAATTTTGCGATGCTGCCGCTGAGGGATGCCGAAGGCAGCTTGCGTGAGATCGAATACGCGCTCGATACGCTCAAGGCCGATGGCATTGCGCTGATGACGAGTTACGGCGACAAATGGCTCGGCGATCCCTTGTTCCTGCCGGTCATGGAAGAGCTCAACCGCCGCAAGGCGCTGGTCTACACCCATCCGACCGCAGCCAATTGCTGCGTGAACCTGGTGCCGACGCAGCAGCCGGTGATGATCGAGTTCGGCACCGATACGACGCGCACCATCGCCGACATCGTCTTCAGCGGCAACGCGCGGAAGTTTCGCGACATCAACTGGATATTCTCGCATGCCGGCGGAACGATGCCGTTCCTGATCGAGCGCTTTGTGCGGAATCCGCTGCTGGATGCCAAGGCGAAGCCGACCGTGCCGGACGGGACTTTGGCCGAACTCAAGCGTTTCTATTACGATACCGCGCAGACGTCGAATAAGGCTTCGATGTCGGCATTGGCCGCGATCATCCCGCCGTCGCAGATCGTGTTCGGAACGGATTTCCCGTACCGGAGCGGCATCGATCATGTGAAGGGGCTGCGCGAGGCGGGAGTGTTCACCGACGAACAGATTGCCTCGATCGAGCGCGGCAACGCACTCAAGCTGATACCGCGGCTGGCAAGCTAGTTCGCCGCCGAGGCTGGTCGTTCACCAGTGCGCTCCGGGAATTTCAAACCAGCGTAAAAGTGAAGCCAGCGCAAAATGAAGCCGGCGCAAAATGAAAAGATGTGCCGGTTGCCCGGCACACCTGATTTTGATCTTCGATCGTACGTATGGTTACGGCTATCTCGTGGGTATCACCACCTGCAGACGCGGGCGCCGTAAGCGTTCCACCAGCATCGGGGACCAACAACGACGGGGGCACCGTAATAGCCATAGCCGCGTCCCCAGCCTCTGCCACCATAGTAGCCTCGTCCAACATAACCGCGGCCACCCCAGCCTCTGCCTCTGCCGCCACCACGCCAGGCCTGCGCCGGCGAGGTCGTCGCGCCTACGAGGATGGCAGACGTGCCGACAACGTAGACGAACAACAAAGCCAACGCTGCGAGGCAGCGCGTCAGGATATTGTAGCGTTTACCCATTCGAGAATCTCCCGGTCACTTCCAAGACACGTGTCCAAGACGCCTGGACTTTCAAGACACCCGGACTTTCAAGACACCTGGACTTTCAAGACACCTGGACTTCAGCACTATCTCACTTAGACGCTGGAGAAGGTCTTTAGTTCAGATGCGCGAGACAATAATTTTTACTAAGGTTCTTGCGGGCTTAACGACATTATTGAGAAGGAAAGATAAGGTCAAGTTGCAGTCAACGTGGGACCAATTCACACGCCGTGTCGTTCATAATGTCTTCATACCATGTCGTTCACAAATTCCGTGTCGTTCATAATTCCCGTGTTGTTCATAATTCAACTTTCCGGCGATTGTGCACTGCAGAATTCCGGCAAGTGGAAAGAATGACAACGACGCCATGCCAACAACGTGAAGTCGACACGATCCCGATTTTTGAGCGCGCCCCAAGATCTCCCCCGCCTTGAAGAGTACCCATGCCCAAGCAACACACTTATGTCCTCGGCCTGAACACCTACGACCATGATGTGAGCGCCTGCCTGTTGCGCGATGGCGCCATTGCGTTTGCGATCGCCAAGGAGCGGATCACGCGGGCAAAGCACGCGTCCGGTTTCTACAAGGAGGTGATCGATTATTGCCTCGAAGCCGAAGGCATTACGTTGGATGATGTGGATCTGATCGTGCGCAATTGCTACGTGCTGCCGGTTCCGGAAATGGAGGAGCGGCTGGTCTACTTCGACGCGCCCGGCTTCTTGCCCGAATTCGAACGCGGCGACGCGGCCAAGCATCCGCTATATCTATCGCGTTCAGGATAGAGTGGTGACGATCTCCCACCATCTGGCGCACGCCTACAGCGCGTTCGCGGCATCGCCGTTCGACGAGGGCGTCGTGATGATCGTCGACGGCGTCGGCAGCTATCGGTCCGACGTCATGGAGCCCTTTCCATCGACCGATACGGCGACACCGCTCGCCCGTGAATCCGAGAGCTATTACACATTCAGCGGATCAAAACTCGAATGCCTGAAGAAGGTCTGGATGGAGCCGGACCGCGGTTTCCTGAGCGATGAATTCTACACCATGCCAGGGCTGGGCGCGCTCTACAGCCGCGCTTCGACCTACATCTTCGGCGACTGGAATAAATGCGGCGAACTGATGGGGCTCGCGCCCTATGGCCGCCGCGAACAGGTCAAGCGTTTGCTTGAATTCGACAACGGCAAATTACACGTGCCGCACTGGACCACCGATTTGAAACAACCTTACGTCATGGACGGCAGCGATTGGGAACGCAGCCCGGCGATGCGCCACTGGGAGGATCTCGCCTGGCGGGTGCAGGACGACACCGAAAACGTGTTGCTCGCCCGTGCCCGCTGGCTGCGCGAAACCACCGGCGCCAAAAATATGTGCATGGCCGGTGGTGTCGCCCTGAATTGCGTGGCGAACGGCCGGGTCGCCCGTGAATCAGGTTTCGACAATGTCTGGATCCAGCCGGCGGCCGGTGACGACGGCATTGCGATCGGTTGTGCCCTTTATGGCTGGCTCGAAATCCTGAGAGGGCGCCGCGGCTTTGTCATGGACCACTCCTATGTCGGCAAGCCCTACAGCGATCAGGAAGTCGCCACGTCGCTGCAGAAGTTTCTCGTCCGCATCCAGCTCGATGCTGCGCGTAGCGACAATGTTTGCCGCGACACCGCAAAACTGCTCGCCGACCAGCGGGTGATCGGCTGGTTTCAGGGCGCTTCCGAATTCGGGCCGCGCGCCCTCGGCAACCGCAGCCTCTTGGCCGATCCCCGCAAGCCCGAGATGAAGGACATCCTCAACAGCCGCGTCAAACACCGGCAGGCGTTCCGGCCGTTCGCCCCGATCGTGCTGGCCGAACGCATGAAGGAGATTTTCGAGGGCGACGAGGACTCGCCCTTCATGCTGATCGCCAAGCCGGTTCGCCCCGAATGGCGCGCCAGGATTCCGGCGATTGTGCATGTGGACGGCACCGCACGCATTCAAACCGTGCGCGAGGCGACCAATCCGATGCTCTACCGGCTGCTGAAGGAGTTCGATGCCTTGACCGGCGTTCCCGTGCTGATCAACACATCCTTCAACATCAAGGGCGAACCGATCGTGGAAACGCCGCGCGATGCCGTGAACTGTTTTCTCAACACAGGCATAGATAATCTGGTCATGCACGACATGGTGGTATCGAAGGCGGCGATGCACAAGGTCGTCGCGCCGCTGGTGCGGACCTATACCGACGTGGCGAATTTGGTCGGATCGGCCATTCAACCGGCCTGAACAGTGGCCGGTTGAAATGTACCGGCAGTCCTGATCAGGGTGCCTCAATCAGGGGTGCTTGGATCAGGGTGCTTGGATCAGGCAGTTTTGGGCGTCACCGGTTTGGGTAGCGGCTTGTCCTGCCGTTTCGACCAGGAAATGTAGTAGGCGACGATGGTCATGATCGCGATGCCGGTCACGCTGACGAATATCTGCGCGAACAGGGAGCCGGAACTCATCGACAATTCGAAATGCCCGACAAAGGAAAGGAACACGCCGACGCAGAATACGGCCAGCGATTGCTGACCGCAGACGATGAGCGGATCGAACACTTTCCATTCCAGCGCCGGCCAGTCCTTCGGTATGAAGCGAATGACCATGATCACGATGACAACGAAATGCAGGAAACGGTAGGGCGCCAGATTGGTCTTGTCGTTCGGATTGAAGGTCGAATAGAGCCAGTGCGGGAACATGGCGCCGAAATCCGGGAATTTGCCGGCCATGGTCATGACCAGTCCCAGGAGCAGATAGGCGATACAGAAATAGAGTGTGATCGGCGAATTGATGATCGCCATCGATTTCCGTGCACCGCCGAGCGCGCACCATGAGCCGAACACGAACAGCACCTGCCAGCAGAACGGATTGAAGTACCAGGTTCCGGCGGGGTAGGCGGGCAGGTTCCAACCTGTTTGCCGCGACACCAGCCACAGCACGATGGATGCCGCCATCGTCCAGTTGGGCTGGCGCAGCATGATCCACAAGACAGGCGGAAACAGCCCCATCAGCACGATGTAGAGCGGCAGCACGTCGAGATTGACCGGCTTGAATTTAAGGAACAGGCCCTGCCGCAGCGTCTCGGTCGCATTATCGACCAGGCCGACGACGTTGAACTCGTTCACCAGTTCGGAATCGCCGAAACGCAACGCGAGATAGCTGATCGAGGCGATATAGATCACGAACAGGATGATGTGGGCGACATAGAGCTGCCAGACCCGTTTGGTCAGCCGGGTGGCGCCGACGACGAAGCCACGTTCCAGCATCATCCGGGCATAGACGAAGGAGGCGGTATATCCGGAAATGAAGACGAACAAATCGGCTGCGTCACTAAATCCGTAGTTGCGGGTGGTGATCCAGTTCACGACATTGTCTGGAATATGATCCAGATAGATCGCCCAGTTCGCGACCCCGCGAAACAGGTCGAGCCGGAGGTCACGTCCTTTTTCTGGCAGGGTGGCGTTGATTTTCATGGGTGCCGTTTCGAAGTGATGCTTTCGGAAAGATTGCGCCGTAAGACCGAGCCGCGCCGCAAAACCAAGCCCCGCCGCAAAACCACGTCTCGGCCGACGGGTGGCCCAAGATTGTCACAGTGTAGCATAACGACTATACCGGTCCCGGAAATGGTACATCCGGGTTTATGGAATCACCGATCAAATCCTTGAAAGTTGTATCTATACTATCCCGGACGTTTCCGCCAAACGCTTCCATGTCGCATATCTCAGGGGATCCGACTATCCATGACCGCACGCATTTTTAAGCCCGCCAAAAACGCGATGCAATCGGGGAGGGCCAAGACCAAGGAATGGCAGCTCGACTATGAGCCCGAGCAGCCGCGGGCGATCGAGCCCCTGATGGGCTGGACCTCTTCCGGCGACATGAAGCAGCAGCTCACCTTGCACTTCGAGACCAAGGAAGAGGCGGTGGCTTATTGCGAACGGAAGGGCATCGCCTATCAGGTGATCGAGCCGAAGGATTCGTTGCACCGGCAGATCGCCTATGCCGACAATTTCGCATTCCGGCGCGGCGAACCCTGGACCCACTGATCCCTCCGTCCGGCAAGCCCGGAAGCGGATGCAGCGGGCTTTGGATGCGCGGCAGCGGCGGCATTTCCCGCGTCGGAACGCTTGGCGCTGGCGAAAATGCGCGAGGGAATGTCCGGGAAAAGACATTTCGAAGGATGAGGTTGCGCTAGACCGCGGCCTAGTGACACCATGATGCCAGCCTCAATGCCGGATTGCGGCGCACCATAAACCGATCAAAACCCATGCCGCTTCATTCCACGATCGATCCCAAATCCCAGGAATTCGAACGCAATGCCGACGTCATGCGCGGGCTCGTCGCGGAGTTGCGTGAAAAGCTCAAGCAGGTCGCCGGCGGCGGCGGCGAAACTTCGCGCAAGAGGCACACGTCGCGCGGCAAGATGCTGGCGCGCCAACGCGTCGACTTGCTGGTCGATCCCGGCACTGCATTCCTCGAATTATCGCCGCTCGCCGCCCATGGGCTCTATGGCGGCGACGTCCATTCCGCCAGCGTGATCACTGGCGTCGGGCGCATTTCCGGCCGCGAATGCGTGATCGTGGCCAACGATGCCACCATCAAGGGCGGCACCTATTATCCGATGACGGTAAAGAAGCATCTGCGCGCGCAGGATATCGCGCGGCAGAATAATCTGCCCTGCGTCTACATGGTGGATTCCGGCGGCGCGTTCCTGCCCATGCAGGACGAGATATTTCCCGACGAACGGCACTTCGGCCGTATCTTCTACAATCAGGCGCAGATGTCTTCACAGGGCATTCCGCAAATCGCGATCGTGATGGGCTCCTGCACCGCCGGCGGCGCCTATGTGCCGGCCATGTCGGACGAGAGCATCATCGTGCGCAACCAAGGAACGATCTTCCTCGGTGGGCCGCCGCTGGTGAAGGCCGCGACCGGTGAGGTCGTTACCGCCGAAGAACTAGGCGGCGCCGACGTGCATTCGCGGCAGTCCGGTGTTACCGACCATTATGCGCAGAACGATGCGCATGCGATCGGGATCGCGCGACGGATCGTGGCAACGCTGAAACGGCCCACGAAAGCTGCGCTGAACATGCGCGAACCACGCGAGCCGCTGTTCCCCGCGGAGGAAATCTACGGCGTTGTCTCCGCCGACGGCCGCAAGCCGTTCGACGTCCACGACATCATCGCGCGGGTGGTCGACGGTTCGGAATTCGACGAATTCAAGAAACTATACGGTACGACCCTGATCTGCGGCTTCGCCCATATCTGGGGCTATCCGGTCGGTATCATCGCCAATAACGGTATTCTGTTCAGCGAAAGCTCGCTGAAGGGCGCGCATTTCATCGAGCTGTGTTGCCAGCGCAATATACCGCTGGTGTTCTTGCAGAACATCACCGGTTTCATGGTCGGCAAGAAATACGAGGCCGGCGGCATTGCGCGCGATGGCGCCAAGCTGGTGACGGCGGTGGCGACCGCGGGCGTGCCGAAATTCACCGTCGTGATCGGCGGCTCCTATGGCGCCGGCAATTACGGCATGTCCGGCCGAGCCTACAGCCCGCGCTTCCTCTGGATGTGGCCGAACGCGCGTATCTCCGTGATGGGCGGCGAACAGGCTTCGATGGTGCTCAGTCAAGTCCGCCGCGACAATATCGAGGCCAAGGGCGATACGTGGTCGGCGGAAGAAGAGGACAAGTTCCGCAGCCCGATCCGCGCGCAATATGAGCATCAGGGCAATCCCTATTACGCCACCGCACGGCTCTGGGACGACGGCGTGATCGATCCCGCCGATACCCGCCTGGTACTCGGTCTCGGGTTGTCGGCCGCATCCAATGCGCCGATCGAGCCTACAAAATTCGGCCTGTTCAGGATGTGACGATGGATCGTTCGAGACTGTACCGGCGTTTTCGCACGCTCCTGATCGCCAACCGCGGCGAGATCGCCTGCCGCGTGATCCGCTCCGCCCGCGCCATGGGGTTGCGCACGGTTGCGGTCTATTCCGAGGCGGACTGCGACGCCATGCATGTCGCCATGGCCGACGAGGCCGTGCTGCTTGGCCCTGCGCGGGCGCGCGACAGCTATCTCGACATCGAACGCGTGATCGCGGCGGCACGCCAAAGCGGCGCGGAGGCGGTGCATCCCGGCTACGGTTTCCTGTCCGAGAATGCCGAATTCGCTCAGGCATGTCTGGAGGCCGGTCTGGTGTTTGTCGGCCCCACCGCTGCGATGATGACGGCGATGGGTTCAAAATCCGGCTCCAAGGCATTGATGGAGAAGGCCGGCGTGCCGCTGGTGCCCGGCTATCACGGCGAGGCCCAGGACGACGCGACGTTGGCGCAGGCCGCGGACCGGATCGGTTTTCCGGTACTGGTGAAGGCCTCCGCCGGCGGCGGCGGGCGCGGCATGCGTGTGGTGAATTCGGCCGGTGAGCTGGCAGCCGCTATCGTCAGCGCCAAACGCGAGGCCAAGGCGGCGTTCGGCGACGACCGCATGCTGATCGAAAAATTCGTCCAGAATCCGCGCCACATCGAGGTGCAGATTATTGGCGACAGCCACGGCAATCTGCTGTCGCTGTTCGAACGCGAATGCACGCTGCAGCGGCGGCATCAGAAAGTGATCGAGGAAGCGCCGTCGCCGACGCTGGACACGGCTCAACGCGAGACCGTCTGCGCCGCCGCGCGGAAGGCGGCTGGCGCGGTCGATTATGTCGGCGCTGGCACGATCGAATTCGTCTCCGACGGCAAGGACGTGTTCTTCATCGAGATGAATACCCGCCTGCAGGTCGAGCATCCCGTCACCGAGTTGATCACCGGCGTCGATCTGGTCGAATGGCAGTTGCGGGTGGCGTTCGGCGAAAAACTGCCGCTTGCGCAGGATGAAATCAAACTGAACGGCCATGCGATCGAGGCGCGGGTCTATGCGGAAAATCCGCAGAAGAACTTCATGCCCTCGGTCGGCCGCATCAAGACCTGGCGCACACCCGAGGCCGTTGACGGCTTGCGGATCGACGCCGGTTATCGCAGCGGCGATGCGGTGTCGCCCTATTACGACGCCATGCTGGCGAAGGTGATCGCATGGGCGCCGACCCGGCAGGCCGCCATCGAACGGCTCAACCGCGGGCTGGAAGAGACCGACGTTCGCGGCATCGTCACCAACATTCCCTTCCTGTCGGCGCTGGTGACGCATCCGGACGTCCGGGCAAACGCCATCGACACCGGCTTTATCGAGCGCAATCTGAAAGGCCTGACGGAATCCTCGGGTGCTGCCGGCGATCTCGAACTCTGTGCAGCGGTTGCGGCCATTGTCGGTGAGGAACAGAAGACAGCGCTCAGCGAAGCGCCCTCGCCGTGGCAAACCTTTGGCTGGATGCCGGTCGGACGGCGGCAGCGGGTGTTTTCGTTCCGGCAAGGAGGTCAGCAAGGGCAGGGCGCCGAGCGGAAGGTCAGCCTGCACTATGGCAATGGGCCATCGACGCTGGAAATCGCCGATCGCAAATTGGTTTTCATGACGTCGCCGGTTGATGACGGCGGCAGCTTCGGCCTGACCCTCGACGGGATGAAATCCAGTGTCGTCGCCGTGATCGAGGGGCACGAACTCTATCTGCGTACCCGCAACGGCCGGTTCGACCTGCATTGGATCGATCCGTTCGGCGGCGAAACCGAGGAGCAGGTCGGCGAAGACAAGATCGTCGCGCCGTTGCCGGGCACGGTGGTGGCGCTCCTGGCCGAGGAGGGGGCGACGCTGGAGAAGGGCGCCGCGATCCTGACGCTGGAGGTCATGAAGATGGAGCAGACTTTGCGCGCGCCCTATGCGGGTGTGCTGAAGAAGATCAAATGCAAGGTCGGCGATATCGTCGGCGAGGGCGTCGAACTCGCCGAAGTCGAACCTGCGGCGGCGTGATGAGCGACGCCGTCCGCATCGTCGAAGTCGGTCCGCGGGACGGCCTGCAGAACGAAAAGACCGCGATCAGCGTGGCCGACCGGATCAGCTTCATCGAGGCGTTGATCGGCGCCGGGCTCGATACCGTCGAGGTCGGCGCCTTCGTTTCACCCAAGGCGATCCCGCAGATGATGAATTCCGATCGGGTGCTGCGCGGCGTCAGCCATTACACCGGCATCGAATTCCCCGTGCTTGTGCCCAACGAAAAGGGCTATGAGGCCTCGCAACAGGCCGGCGCCAGGCTGATCGCGGTGTTTGCCGCGGCCTCGGAATCCTTCTCCCGCGCCAACATCAATTGCTCGATCGCGGAATCGATCGAGCGCTTCAAGCCCGTGCTGGCCCGCGCCAAGGCGGACGGTGTCCGGGTGCGCGGCTACGTCTCCTGCGTGCTCGGCTGTCCCTATGAGGGTGAGATCAAGCCGCAGGCCGTCGTCGATGTGGCGCGGGTATTGTGGGACCTCGGCTGCTACGAAATTTCGCTGGGCGATACGATCGGCGTCGGTACGCCGGTGAAGGCGCGGCAATTGTTGCGAGCGGTTGCGGGCACTATCCCGATCGCGAACCTCGCGATGCATTTCCACGACACCTACGGCCAGGCGCTGGCCAATCTCTACGCCGGCATGGAAGAAGGCGCCCGCGTGATCGATTCCGCCGCCGGCGGCCTCGGTGGTTGCCCTTATGCCCCCGGCGCGACCGGCAATGTCGCGACCGAGGACGTGGTCTACATGCTTGAGGGCATGGGGATTAAGACCGGTGTCGATATGGCAAAGCTGGTCGCGGCGACGAATGTCGTGAGCCAATTGATCGGCCGGCCGCCGGTCAGTCGGGTCGCGGCGGCATTGAATGCGAAGATGCGGGTGAAATCATAGGGTGGACAAAGGCCAGTGGACAAAGGCGTATTTGCGACGTGCCCACCCAACATTATCTCCCCCCGTCCGGCCCCATCACCAGATCGGGCAAGGCAGTCGAAATCCCCGGGAAGAAGCACAGCAGTAACACCGCCAGCATCATCAGCAATACGAACGGCAGCGTACCCCAGATCACTTCGCTCAGGGGAATATCGGGCGCCACGTTGCGGATGACGAAGATGTTCAAGCCCACCGGCGGGTGAATCAGCCCCATCTCCATGACAATGGTCATGACCACGCCGAACCAGATGATGTCGAAATTGGCAGCGCGCAGCGGCGGCAGGATGATCGGCGCGGTCATCAGGATGATCGACACCGGCGGCAGGAAGAAGCCGAGGATCGACGACCATGACCAGGATCGCCGCCAGCAATTCCCAGCGCGGCAGGTGCATGGCGACGATGGCCTCGGCCGCCGATTGCGAGATGTGCAGGTAGCTCATCACGTAGGTGTAGAGCAGCGACATGCCGATGATCATCATCAGCATGGTGGAATCGCGGATGGTGGATTGGAGGATCGGTGCCAGATCGCTCGGCTGCCACACGCTGTAGATCAGCGCGATCAGCGCCAGCGCCAATAGTCCGCCGAGCCCCGCGGTTTCCGAGGGTGTGGCGTAGCCGCCATAGAGCGCGATCATCACGCCGGTGAGCAGCAGCACGAACGGCAGCACCCGAGGCAGCGCGCTAAACCGCTCGGCCATGGTAAAATCGTCGCGCTTGAGGATGGCCGCATCCGCGCCCGTCGTGTCGTATAGCGCCTTTGCCGCGGCATACTCCTTGCGGAAACGGAACACGGCATAGGTGCCGAACAGCGTCACCAGCAACAGCCCGGGCCCGATGCCGGCAAGGAATAGCCGTCCCAATGACTTCTCGGCGGCGACCGCGAACAGGATCATCGTGATCGAGGGCGGCAGCAGAATGCCGAGCGTACCGCCGGCGGCAATGATGCCTGCGGCGAAACCACCGGAATAGCCGCGCTTGCGCATTTCGGGGATGCCGGCCGAACCGATCGCCGAACAGGTCGCGGGCGAAGAGCCCGCCATCGCCGCAAACAGCGCGCAGGCGAACACGTTGGCGACGCCGAGGCCGCCGGGCACGCGGTGCAGCCAGGCATGCAGCGCCGAATAGAGATCCTGACCGGCGCGCGATTTGCCAATCGCCGCGCCCTTGAGGATGAACAGCGGGATCGACAGCAGCGTGATCGAGGCCATTTCCTCGTAGACGTTCTGCGTCACGGTATCGAGCGAAGCCGCCGGCATGTAGATCGCCATGAAGACGACCGCGACCGCGCCCAACGCAAATGCAATCGGCATGCCCGAAAACATCGCAAACAGGGTCGCGACGCCGTAACTGATCCCTATGCCAAGCACGGTCATCGGCGCGCCGCACCAATGAGGGGAGCGATGATCTGCAGCAGGAGCTGCGCGCACAACAGCGTCATGCCTGAAGCCATCAGCACATAGGGGATTGACAGCGGCGGCGACCACATCGAGTTCGACACCTGCCCGTCGACCCAGGCCTCATGCGCCAGCGTCCAGGATTTCCAGGAGAAAAACGCGCAAAACAACAGGCTCGCGAGATCGACCAGCCATAGCCGAATACGGTTGGCGAACGGCGACATCATGCCGACAAACGCCTCGATTCCGATATGACCGCGCTGGTCCTGCACATAGGCCGCCGTCATGAACGTGGCGCCGACCAGGAGAAACACCGCCGCCTCGTCCTGCCAGTAATTTGCGCTGTGGAACAAGGCTCGGCCGAGCACGCTGTAGCTCAGGATCACGCACGCCGCGACCAGCGCGACCGAGGCGAAGACGACGATGATGTTGTTGCAGAAGGCCAGCACGTGACCGTACGCCGCCACGAGCGGACTGCTCGTGACGGTGTCGGAACGGTCATTTTGATCCGGAAGCGGACCATGCATCATGCGGTGACGTCGCTCGCTAGCTTCAGCAACTTGGCTGCCGTCGCCGTCTTAGCACCATAGTCCTTCCATGCGGTATCGCGCGCAATGTCGCGCCACTTGCCGACAGTCGCCACATCCAGCGGGACGACCTTGGCGCCGGCCTTCTCATAGACCTTGGCGACCTCGACATCGTCGTCCTGCGCGCCCTTCTTGCCGAAGGCTTCGAGCTCGGCGCCGACGGCCAGGATGATGTCCTGCTGGTTCTTCGGCAATTTGTCGAAAATTGCCTTCGACATCATCAAGGGCTCCAGCATGAACCAATAGGACGCGCCCGCGCCCGAGGTGAGCGATTTCGCGACTTCTTCCAGGCGGAATGAAATCAGGCTGGTGGAGGAGGTGAGCCCGGCATCGCAGGCGCCGGTCTGCATCGCCGCATAGAGTTCGTTGGAGGGCACCGACAGCACGGCAGCGCCCGCGGTCTGCAGCACCATGTCCATCTCGCGCGACCCGCCGCGAATCTTCATGCCCTTGGCGTCTTCGGGCGCCACGATCGGCTTGGAGCGGCTGGCGACACCGCCGGCCTGCCAGATCCAGGAGAGCAGGACGATGCCTTTGTCGGCCAGGAAGTCGGTCAGAGCCTTGCCGACCGGCTCTTTCTTCCAGCGCAGGCCCTGATCATAGGTCGCGACCAGGCCGGGCATCAGCCCGATATTGGTTTCCGGCACTTCGCCGCCGGCATATGGAAGGGGATAGAGGCTGATATCGAGCGCGCCTTTGCGCATCGCCGAGAATTGCGCGTTGGTCTTGACCAGCGAGGAGTTCGGATAGATCTCGCCCACGATCTCGCCGCCGCTGCGTTTAGTGACCTCCGCTGCGAACATCCGGCATAGCCGGTCGCGGAAATCGCCCTTGTCGATGGTGCCGCCCGGAAACTGATGCGAGATTTTGAGCGTCGTTGCGGCGTGGGCGGTCCCGGTGCCGAAACGGAGAATGGCAGGCGCGGCAAGCGCGGATACGATGACATGGCGGCGTGTGAGCATGGTTTCTCCCCTGAAAACTGTTGGTGATCGGCGGTTCGAGGCCGGCGTTGGGCCCATCTTAGCCGGTCTTCGCCCTGGGTTTCTCTAGTCTGATAGTTCGAGGCCGTCTCGTAGTCAGAGGCCAAATAGGTTGAGGTTGCGCACGACGGCAAGCCCTGATTGAAACTTCCCGTTGCTGCAGCGCACAGGAAGGGCCTTCGCAGAAGACTCAGTCAACAATACGTCAAACCCCGCGTGCCAAGTGATCGGCCGCTGCCCTTAAATCGCCTACTTCAACTTGCCGTGACAATAGCTAATTCTTGGAGGTGGCCCGTAACAAACGGTATCCCGGGATCGTCGTGGGGAAGGCGGCAGAAGTCGCTTTCGAAAACGATCCAATGAAGGGATGACCAACCTATGACCACCAAGACCCGTATCGGCCTCGGCTTCTCTGCCGCGCTTGTTTCGCTCAGCCTGGCGTTTGCGCCTGCCGCCTTCGCCCAGGACAAGATGGGCAAGGATGACGGCATGAAAAAGGATGCCATGTCCCACGACGGCATGAAGAAGGACGATGGCATGAAGAAGGACGGAATGAAGAAGGACGACGGGATGATGAAGGACGGCATGAAAAAAGACGACGGCATGAAGAAGAACTAAGCCGTCGTTCTCGTATTTCAGCGTTCTCCTATTCTGGAAGGCTCGCCTCGTATCCCGAGGCGGGCCTTTTCTGCGACGCTACTCGCCCCGCGTGGCCTTACTTCTTCTTGCCCTTGCGCGCGGCGTAACGGGCGTCGCGCTTGGCCTTCTGTTCGGCCTCAAGAGCGGCCAGCCGGGCGATTTCTCTCTTCCTTCTCGCGTGCGAGCTGGGCTGCGGCTTGCGCCGCCGCCTCGGCCTCGCGCGCCTCCTGTTCGGCCTTGGCGGCCTCGCGGGCTTCCCTGGCCTTGGCGCGCGCAGCCGCCTGCGCCTCGCGTTCAGCCTGACGCCGCTTCACCTCGGGATCGTCGGGTCCCGGCTGGGCGCGAAACTTGTTCAGGATGTTCTGCTTCGCCTGCAGGGCGGCCTTTTGACGGTCGGCGAAATTCGGTTCCTTGAATCCACTCATAAAAGAGGCCTTGTCGCTTTCATATCGGATGTGAGACGCGGGATTGGTCGGTTTCGCGCTTTGGTTAGGTGAACCCAGGGCAAAATACCAGCGTCCAGGCGGGGTGGCAAAGCAGGGGAGACTTGCGTGGGTCGCAAACGGCAGAAACCGGTGCCGATGAGCGGGGCAATTTTCGGCCCCGCGGCTTTATGGCACTGGCCGCTTTATGACCTGAGCCGCTTTATGACTTGCCGACCGCGACCGAAACCCCGCGGCAGGCTGTCGCGGTCATACAGTACTGCCTGCTTGCCGGCGCGTTGATCGGGCTGATTGGCTAACGGCAACCGTCGGAGGCAAACCATTCTCTAATCTATTTTGCTCTAATCGATATTGAAATTATTGCGGCGCCCGGTTGGTCCAAGAATTTTGGCGACCGTCACCGCCGTCATCGCCACGCGATCGGAAGTCCGCTGCGCTTCAAGCTTGTCGCGCGCGCCCTCCCTGATCATGAGATCGATCAGTTCGAGCCGCTTGGTCTCGTCAACTGCTTCAGCCAGTAATTTCCGATAACGATCGTAGTCGTAGCCCACTTGCTGCTCGCTCATCGCACGCCCCGCCGCACGCGCTCTCAAGCCGAGGACTGTTTCTCAACACAAACGCGAGTGCAACGGATTTGCGGCACTTATACCCATCCATCCCGCGCATTCGCATTTTGGCGGGCGAGTGTTGCGGAATTGATCGCAAGACGCCGCCGCCCGGGCCGGCCGCAAATGTCGAACGATTGTGAACTCGCTCATACAAAGAGCGGCCCGCCGGTCCTATTCTCCGTCGCGTCGGAACAGGAGCGTCCGCCATGATTCGCAATCTATGGAATCGCAAACAGCTCGCATTCACCGCTGCCATCGTGTTGCTCGCCTGCGCCGTCGCGGCTCTCGCGGTTGGCCTCGTCTATCCGGGACCGGTCACCGCCGGCGCCCTTGGCCCGGATTGGCAGTGCAGCCGCCTGGCCTTCGTATTCACGATATGCAGCAGGGTGGCCCAGGTGAGGCCGGCGGTCACCAGCGCACGCAAGATCGTGCCGTGCTGGCGTCGAGTTTAGGGTCGATCCAGGCAGCGGCGCCAGCCGTGAAACCGCGCCGCGACACGAGGTAACCAGGCAATTCAAATCAGGATGTCGTGAAGCCCGTCATCGGGCCGCAGCTTGCGCCGATCGGGTGGCCGATCCCGGATGGGTTTTCTATACTTCCGTATCCTCGAGCCCGTATTCGCGATAGATGGCGGCTCGATCGTCGTTGGGAAATAACCTGCACTTGGCTTGGGCCAGATGCAGGTTGGCGGTTCCGGGCTGACAACCCGCGAGCAGCAGCTTCCTGATATCGTCCATATGCTTGCGCGGCTGATGTATCGGTTCAAGCTGCTCCAGCGCGACCAGCGCCGTCGCCAATGCTTCCGTGACAACCCATTCGTCGTGGCCCGTGATTCCCTTTCTCGGCATCAGAGCATTCCTGCGTTCTTCCCGTGTCGCAACGGAGCTGGCACAGGCTGTCACCCCCGATTCCAGTTTGAGCCGTTTGCGATCGTTTGCAACACGAAAAGCGGCTGTAACGCGAAGTCAAAATCGCTGGAACGCCTTGCGCCACCACCCGCAAGCCGCGCGCACGCGCGGCTCCGCATTTGGACGGCCCGACAAAAATAAACCCCCGCCGGGCTTGGGCATCGGCGGGGGCGTTGGGAAAGATGGTGCGAGGCTAGGCGGTGCCGAGGTGTCGCTCCAAGGACCCACGCCAAAATCAAACGCCCGCGATCAAGTTCCGGCAAGACGATTTTGTGGGCAGTGCAGAATGCATTGCATGCAACGTCGTCGGCCTCAGCCTGCCGCGCCGGCAACGGGAACGCCGGCATGCACTTCGTTCGACAAACGGGTAATCACTCGCGCTCGGGGCAATGCCCGGAGTTTGCAGGAGGATCTAACCAGAGCTCTTGCTGCGGGTATGAGCATTTCGGGTCCAACTGCTCCAGCTGACGCTGGCGAGACTTTGCTGGTCCGTCGCAAGCGGCCGTCGGGTCTGCCGCTCATAGACTGCGATGATTTGCAGAGACTGGCTGATCTTTCGCTGCAGACCGGCAATGGTCCGCTGCGTCTTGCCGCTCCGGCTGGCATGAGAGGACTCGCCGACCGTAAACCTTGATGTCTCTATATCCTTCAAGGCCTGACGGAGCTTCTTGAGCTGGGCACGGTGCCAGGCGATCGTGCTGTCACTGTCTGCAGGCATGGAACTCCCCTGATTCGTGTCCAAGCTTAACACGCATGTGGCAGTTCGCTTTGCAGGCACTCCCTTTTTGGCTTGATGATACTTTCGTAGGAGCAAAATCGACGGATGACGGTTTGGCATCCGAGCGCGAGACTTCAGGAACGCACAAACGCCCTCCTGCATCTCGTCGAGAGAAATTCCTGTGCCGACGCGTTGTTCAAAATGCTGCTATGTTCGCCGCAAAGGGCAGGAGGCAGCATGTCGGATCAGGCCGTGGAAATTTTGATTACAAATGCC
The DNA here is from genome assembly GCA_963847015.1 of uncultured Alphaproteobacteria bacterium. GTDB lineage: Bacteria > Pseudomonadota > Alphaproteobacteria > Rhizobiales > Xanthobacteraceae > Bradyrhizobium. The sequence continues at coordinate 21,029 of CAWJYI010000022.1, forward strand.
ATTCACTCGGCGTTTATCAAATATCCCGAGGGGGACGGTGGTCCAAACCTGGACTATGAGTGGATCGCGCCGGATCAGAGCGCGCATATCACCAAGGCGATTCTTCGCGAGCTTTCAGCCAACGGATATCAGATCGTGAAGAAGGCGGCCTGAATCCCTCCGCGTGCGCACCATGCCGCGCGGGAGTTCTGCGACTTTTCTGGTTGCACCTGTTGCTCATTGGCTACCACCCGCCCCGCCGCCGCGCATGGTGACTTTGGCCGATCCCCTGACTTGGCGTCTTCCCATGACTTGGCCTCTTAATGACTTGGCCTCATGGTGCACGCATGCATGCGCGCGCGACTTCTCGTCGTGGCCGTTCTCCCTATTTCGATGCAGATTCCGCCACGAATCGCTGGCTATGCTCACGGTGAGGGTTAGTTCATCAAGTTATAGAGGGATTGACCTATGGCGAGTATCGAACGAATTCAGAGAACCGCGCCACTGGACTTAGCTAGACTTGAAAATGATGTGATAGCGAGCCTTCCCGTGATCAGGGGGATACCACCGGAGCCAATGCCGGACTATGTCGAGCATCAAGAGGGTGTCACGCGTGTCGGCGCGCTCACGGCCGAGGCCGTGGTACGCGACTATGAAGCCGCTGCCAGGGAAATCGAAGCAATGGGAGCTGAGCTGATCAGCGCGGCGAAGAAATGCGAGGCTATGACCGCCGAGGTGCATAATGCAATTGCCTTCATGCGCGATACCGCAGCATCGTATCGGGAAGAAGCCAAAAAGATTTTCAAGCACATCGAGGAGTGCGCGATCTTTACCGAGAGCGTGCGCAAGACCTGCGAGACCGTAAAACTCAGGATGATCGAGGGCCGCTCATAGCCACATGTTTTTCGGGTGGCGTGTGAATTGAGATACATAGCGAGGCCACGAATCAGCTTACGTTACCGGCTTCTCCCTAGACTGGGACCCGTCGCGAATGGCGGGTTCATTTTGCGGTATCCGGCAGCTTGTTACGGCTTCACAACTGCGCCGGTCGGCAACCTTGGGGGCTTCGACGGCGCGCTCCGCCGTGTGCCGGACTGAGGAGCCTTGGATTGTTGCCCTGGATTGTTTCCCAATTGCTTCCGAGCGGGCTCGCCGGCATTGATTGCCCAAAAAAGTACGCCGCCGGGATCAAAATACGCTGCCCGGCGGCGCTTCGTCCTAAACTGAGACATAAAATCCCCAGCTAGCTGATTAAAAGCAATCTTCATGCCAAGCGCCGGCCAGCGCACGACCGCATTGCCCAAGAGTAATCATCCAGGTTCGTGACATGAGGGCTTGTTGAACGCCGCGGCGGCCGTCCCGCGCTTCAGCATCCTCGACAGATAGTCTTTGTCTTCGCGTTTAGTTTCGCGTTTTCCTCGGCGAGCACATCGGCGAGCGGTGTCTTGTTCGGAGTATCAGGTCCAGCGGCATCTTGGTCCGACGGTGCCGAAATTCTGGACCCTGACCGCTTTGCGTGCTGTGCCACCCAGGCCGGCGGGGCCTTGTCACGGCAAGCCTGGCGATCACTGGCCTTCGATATCGACTCACATGCCGGGGTTTGCAGCGGTGTCTCGCTCGGAGTATTGGCCACTGCGGCCACGGGCTCCGGCACCGCCGGACCTCGATACCATACAGGGTGTCCAGGCCGCGCCAGTGGGGCCCTGTCCAGGCAAGCTTGCCGGTCGCTGGCCTTCGATATCCAGTCGCATTCCGAGGTTTGCGCCATCGCAGCGTTAGAAAGCGTGCTAAGCAAAAATAGAAGCCCGATCGCCCTCATATTCGTTTCTCCGGCAAATTGATAATTGAACTCAACACGGCTAGCACAGATTAGGGCTTAAGTTCCCGTGCTCCCGCGCCAAAGCTGGAATGACGGCCGGACATCGGCGGGCATCTCCAGACGATCGCTTAATGCCTTCACAGCGGCAGGATCACATGGCGTTCCCGAAGTGGCTAACACTTCGCTCGCTTTGATCAAATTCGCCAGCCAAACAGTGCTTGGTAAAGCAGGGCGATCCATTAGCGTGTCCTATACGCGTCAAAAGCATGGGCCAGAAATACGCTGACGCTGAAAAATCCCGCCACCGCGGTGACGATCTCGATCATAACCTTGCTCCCTGGCTTCCGACGCCGGGAACGGCTGCCCGAAGGAACTGGCGATAAATCGTGTTGAGAATTAGTTGCAACATGTACGCCCCCGTTACTGATCAAAGAGAATCACAGCACCGGTTCGTTTCAGGATGATTTCAAAATCCGGGAAAATGGTTTCGTGCGCCGTCGCTTGAAACGGAAACGGCCCCAGCATCACCTGGGGCCGCCAACCATGGGGAGGTTTACTTCCGGCGGGCTTGGGGGACAAATGGACCGGAAGCGTTGCTAAGCCTGCCGTGGGTTTGTGACGGCTTGAATACGAGAAAGAGGCGCGGGTTGCGCCGGTCACCGGGTGTCCTATCCCAACAATCTGAAAACGAACAAAAGACGAATCGTTGCGTTGCGCCCGTGTTGCGAGGAGCCATTTGTAGCGGCGGGTAACTGCTTGAAATCATTGGGACTAAAAGCCGCCCGCAACACGGAATCCATTCAGGAACAAAGCGGAAAATGCACAAAGTCGCTGCGACGCAGGGAACTTCATGTGGCGATCCCAGCAGGATTCGAACCTGCAACCCACGGAGTAGAAATCCGTTACTCTATCCAGTTGAGCTATGGGACCGTCTGGCCGGTTTCCGGTCCGGTCTTTCTAGCACTGCCAATATGAAAAATCCGCTTCCTAGCCAAGTCCGGTCCGAACCGATTTCCTCCGGGCGGCGACTAAAAGCTGGCGTGGACCTCGGGCCCACCCTTAACGCGATGCCGCGCCGGTGACCCCAGCCGGCCGGGCATAAGGACTCGTTTCCGCGATGCCGCATGCGACTTTCTCGCAAGCCCCTTCCAGCGCCATCAGCCCGTCACCTTTTCGCGCCCTTTTTCAACTTATGCGGCGAAAATTCCGCGCAGGGAGTCCCGTCATGATCGGTTTGGTTCGCGCCGTTGTCGTTTGCGCCACGATGGCGCTTGGCCTGGTGCCGGCGTTGGCCGCGGACAAGGCCTTTAAACGCGATGATCTCGCCGATTCGGCCGTGAAGCTGGAGGCCCAGATCAAGAGCGAGGCAGGCCCGGTTACCAAGTCCACCGCGGCGCTGCGAACCGATGCGGATACCGCCTTCAAGCGTTTCGACTTCCGGACCGGCCTGCAGATCCTCGGCCAGATCGCCGCCACCACGCCCGAGGACGGCGCCAACTGGCTGCGGCTGGCCAAGACGGTATTCCAGATCCGTTCGGCCAGTTCGAGCGAGCAGACCTTCCTTTTGGAGCGGGCGTCGACCGCCGCCTATATCGCCTATCAGCGCGCCGGCAACGCCGGAGAGGAAGCCGACGCGCTGGCCGTGCTGGGCCGGGCGATGTCCGAGCGAAAGTTGTGGCGGCCGGCGCTGGATAGCTTGAGGCTGTCGCTCGACATGCGCGAGGTCGCCGAGGTCCGCGGCCAATACGAGAAAATGCGCGACGAGCACGGTTTCCGGCTGCTGGATTACACGGTCGATTCCGACGGGGCATCGCCGCGGGCTTGTTTCCAGTTCTCCGAAGACCTCGCCAAGCGGGTCGATTTCGCGCCGTTCCTCGCGCTCGCCGGCACCGACAAGCCGGCGCTGTCGGCCGAGGGCAAGCAACTCTGCGTCGACGGCCTGAAACATGGCGAGCGGTACAATTTCAATCTGCGCGCCGGCCTGCCGTCGACCGTCAAGGAAAGCCTGCCGAAATCGGCCGAATTCAACATCTATGTCCGCGACCGCAAGCCGTTCGTGCGCTTCACGGGGCGGGCCTATGTGCTGCCGCGCACCGGCCAGCGCGGCATCCCCCTGGTCAGCGTCAATACCCCGGCGGTGAACATCAACGTGTTCCGGATCGGCGATCGCAATTTGATCAGCACCGTGATCGACAGCGATTTTCAGAAAACGCTCTCCCGCTACCAGTTGACCGATCTCGGCAACGAGCGCGGCGTAAAGGTCTGGTCCGGCGAACTCGCCACCGCCACCACGCTCAATCAGGACGTCATTACCGCATTCCCGGTCGACCAGGCGCTGGGTGACCTGCAGCCGGGCGTCTATGTGATGACGGCGGCGGCCAAGAGCCCCGGCAGCGATGATGACGGTACGTTGGCGACGCAATGGTTCATCGTCTCCGACATGGGCCTGACGGCGTTTTCCGGCAACGACGGCATCCATGTGTTCGTCAATTCCCTGGCGTCGACCGAGGCCGTCGCCAAGGCGGAAGTGAAACTGGTCGCGCGCAACAACGAAATTCTGGCCACCCGCAAGACCGACGAGTCCGGCCACGTGCTGTTCGAGGCGGGGCTGGCGCGCGGCGAGGGCGGGCTGTCGCCGGCCTTGCTGACGGTCATGAGCGAGAAGGCGGACTACGCCTTCCTCAGCCTGAAAACCAGCGCGTTCGACCTGACCGACCGCGGCGTATCCGGCCGCGAAGTGCCGGCCGGGGCCGACGCCTTCGTCTATGCCGAGCGCGGGGTCTACCGTTCCAGCGAGACCGTCTATCTCACTGCGCTGCTGCGCGACGGGCAGGGCAATGCCATGACCGGCGGGCCGCTGACCCTGGTCATCGAACGGCCGGACGGCGTCGAATTTCGGCGGGCCACGCTGCCGGACCAGGGGGCCGGCGGCCGAAGCATGACCGTACCGCTCAATTCAGCAGTCCCCACGGGGACATGGCGGGTGCGCGCCTATACCGATCCCAAGGGGTCTTCGGTCGGCGAAACCACCTTCATGGTCGAGGATTACATCCCCGAACGGATCGAATTCGACCTCTCCAGCAAAGAGAAGGCGATCAAAGCTGAGGTTCCAGTGGAACTTAAGGTCGATGGACACTTCCTTTACGGTGCGCCGGCCTCCGGCCTGCAACTCGAAGGCGACATGCTGGTGGCGCCTGCGGCCTCCGGCCGGCCCGGCTATCCCGGCTATCAATTCGGCGTCGCCGATGAGGAAACCGCCAGCAACGAACGGACGGCGATCGAGAACCTGCCCGAGGCCGACGCCAATGGTGTCGCGACCTTCCCGGTCTCGCTGGCAAAGCCGCCGTCCTCGACCCGTCCGCAGGAGGCGCAGTTCTTCATCCGCATGGCGGAGGCCGGCGGCCGCGCGGTCGAACGCAAGCTGGTGCTGCCGGTGGCGCCGGCTACAGCGCTGATCGGCATCAAGCCGCTATTTGGCGACAAGAGCGTTGCGGAAGGCGACAAGGCCGAATTCGACGTGGTGTTCGTCGCCCCCGACGGCAAGCAATTGCCGCGGGATGGGCTGCGCTACGAGCTGCTCAAGATGGAATCCCGTTACCAGTGGTATCGGCAGAATTCGTCCTGGGAATATGAGCCGGTCAAATCGACCTCGCGTGTGGCCGATGGTGATTTGACGCTCCCCGCCGACAAGCCGGCGCGGGTCAGCCTGGCGCCGCAGCCGGGCCGTTATCGGCTTGACGTCAGATCGACCGAGGCCGACGGGCCGGTCACATCGGTGCAGTTCGATGTCGGCTGGTATTCCGACGGCAGCGCCGACACGCCGGACCTTTTGGAAACCTCGATCGACAAACCGGAATATGTGTCCGGCGACACTATGACGGTGTCGGTCAATGCCCGTTCCGCCGGCAAGCTGACCATCAACGTGCTCGGCGACCGCCTGCTGACCACCCAGTCCGTGGACGTCAAGGAAGGCACCCAGCAGGTCAAGCTGACGGTGGCCAAGGATTGGGGCACCGGCGCCTATGTGCTGGCGACCTTGCGCCGTCCGCTCGATGCGGCGGCCCAGCGGATGCCCGGTCGTGCGATCGGGCTCAAATGGTTCGGCATCGACAAGAACGGCCGCACGCTGCAGGTCAATCTGGCCCCGCCGCCGCTGGTCCGTCCCGGCACGGCGCTGAAAATTCCGGTCAAGCTCGGCGGGCTCAATCCCGGCGAAGACGCCAAGATCGTGATTGCCGCGGTCGATGTCGGCATTCTCAACCTGACCAATTACAAGCCGCCGGCGCCTGACAATTACTATCTCGGCCAGCGTCAGCTCACGGCTGAAATCCGTGACCTCTATGGGCAATTGATCGACGGCATGCAGGGCACGCGCGGCCAGATCAAGACCGGCGGTGATTCCGCCGGCGCGGAACTGCAGGGCTCACCGCCCACGCAAAAACCGCTGGCGCTGTATTCCGGCATTGTGACGGTCGGTCCCGACGGGACCGCCGAGGTCAGTTTTGATATTCCCGAATTCGCGGGCACCGCGCGGGTGATGGCAGTCGCCTGGACCTCCACCAAACTCGGCCGGGCCACCACCGATGTGACCGTGCGCGATCCCGTCGTGCTGACGGCGACCTTGCCGCGCTTCCTGCTCAATGGCGACCACGGCACCATGAGCTTCGACCTCGACAATGTCGAGGGCGCGGCTGGCGACTACACCATCAACGTCAAGACAACGGGCCCGCTGAAGGTGACCGGTAATCCCTCGACCACGGTGAAATTGGCCGCCAAGCAACGGACTTCGATGGCGCTGGCGCTCGACGCCGGCGGCGCCGGGACCGCCAATCTCGACGTCGACATCAAGGGTCCGAACGGGTTGGCGCTGGCGCGGCATTACGCGATCGACGTCAAGGCGGCGACGCAGATCCTGGCGCGCCGCTCGATCCGGACGCTGGCCAAGGGTGAGAGCCTGACGCTGACCTCGGACATGTTCTCCGACCTGGTGTCGGGCACCGGCAGCGTGTCGCTGTCGGTCAGTCTGTCTACGGCGCTCGACGCCGCGACCATCCTGAAGGCGCTGGATCGCTATCCGCACGGCTGTTCCGAGCAGATCACCAGCCGCGCGATGCCGTTGCTCTATGTCAACGATTTGGCGGCCGGCGCGCATTTGGCGATGGACACGGCGGTTGATCAACGCATCAGGGATGCCATCGACCGGCTGCTGGCGCGCCAGGGCTCGAACGGTTCGTTCGGGCTGTGGTCGGCCGGCGGCGATGACGCCTGGCTCGATGCCTACGTCACGGACTTCCTGACCCGCGCCCGCGAAAAGGGATTTGCGGTGCCGGACGTGCTGTTCAAGAACGCGCTGGACCGGATCCGCAACTCGGTCGTCAACGCCAACGAGCCGGAAAAGGACGGCGGCCGCGATCTGGCCTACGGCCTCTATGTGCTCGCCCGCAACGGCGCGGCCCCGATCGGCGATCTGCGTTACCTCGCCGACACCAAGCTGAACAATCTGTCGACGCCGATTGCGAAGTCGCAACTGGCGGCGGCGCTGGCTCTGGTCGGCGACAAGGCGAGGGCGGAGCGGGTCTACGGCGCCGCGCTCGATGCGTTGGCACCAAAGCCCGTGATCGAGTTCGGCCGGGTCGATTACGGCTCGGCGCTGCGCGATGCGGCGGCGCTGGTGTCGCTGGCGAGCGAAGGCAACGCCCCGCGGGCGACGCTGACGCAAGCCGTACAGCGGGTCGAAGTGGCCCGGGGGCTTACGCCCTACACCTCGACCCAGGAAAATGCGTGGCTGGTGCTGGCTTCGCGGGCGTTATCGAAGGAGACGATGGCGCTCGATGTCGATGGCTCGCCGGCCAGGACGGCGGTCTACCGCAGCTACAAGGCTGACGCGATGACGGGCAAGCCGGTCAAGATCACCAACACCGGCGATGCGCCGGTGCAGGCGGTGGTCTCGGTCTCCGGGTCGCCGATCACGCCGGAGCCCGCGGCCTCGAACGGTTTCAAGATCGAGCGCAATTACTTCACGCTCGATGGCAAGGCGGCTGACGTGACAAAGGCCAAGCAGAACGATCGCTTCGCGGTCGTCTTGAAGATCACCGAGGCCAAGCCGGAATACGGACACATCATGGTGGCCGACTATCTCCCGGCAGGGCTTGAGATCGACAACCCTCATCTGGTGTCGTCGGGCGACAAGAACACGCTGGACTGGATCGAGGATGGCGAGGAGCCCGAAAATACCGAGTTCCGTGACGACCGCTTCACCGCGGCGATCGATCGCAAGAGTGACGACAAGGCGGTGTTCACCGTCGCCTACGTCGTGCGCGCGGTATCCCCGGGCAAATACGTGCTGCCGCAGGCCTATGTCGAGGACATGTACAACCCCTCGCGCTATGGCCGTTCCGGCACCGGCACCATTGAGGTGCGTCCGGCAAAATGAGCGCTTCGGTCAGCAAGAGCTCTCCGCCGTCATGCCCGGGCTTGTCCCGGGCATCCACGACGTTTGTCGCCGAAAAGGAAGACGTGGATGGCCGGGACAAGCCCGGCCATGACGGCAGGGCGCAAGCGTCGCCTCCTTCGCGTGGTCTCGGCGCTAGCCCTCGTAGCCATCGTCGTCTCCAGTACCTTCGCGGCGTGGGTTTACTCGCTCGGGCCGCTGCCGCTGGAGCAGGCGCGAAAAGTGTCGACTACCATCGTCGACCGCAACGGCAAGCTGCTGCGCGCCTATGCGATGGGCGACGGCCGCTGGCGGCTGCCGGTCGATGCGAGGGCCGGAGTTGATCCCACCTACATAAAGCTGCTGCTGGCATATGAAGATCGCCGTTTCCGCGAGCATGGCGGCGTCGATCCGCTGGCGCTGGGCCGCGCCGCATTTCAGCTTGTGACCCGCGGCCGCATCGTCTCCGGCGGTTCGACGATCACGATGCAATTGGCGCGGCTGATGGAGCCGCGGCGCGAGCGTTCGGTCCACGCAAAATTACGCCAGATGGTGCGCGCGATTGAGATCGAGCGGCAGTTCAGCAAGGACGAGATACTCGATCTCTATCTGGCGCTGGCACCGTTCGGCGGCAATCTCGAGGGCGTCCGCGCAGCATCGATCGCTTACTTCGGCAAGGAGCCGAAGCGGCTGTCGCTGGCGGAATTGGCGTTGCTGGTGGCGCTGCCGCAATCGCCCGAAACGCGCCGGCTCGACCGCTATCCGGATGTTGCGCGTGCCGCTCGGGACCGTGTGCTGGACCGTATGGTGGAAGATCATCGCATCTCCGAAGAAGATGCGATTCAGGCAAGAGCGGCGCCGGTTCCGCGGCTGCGCAAGCCGATGCCAATCCTCGCACCGCATTCATCCGATGCTGCTCTGGCGACAGTGAAGGATACGCCCGTCGTCAGACTGACACTGGATTCGAGCCTGCAGAAAACCCTCGAAGCCCTGGCGCGTGACCGCGCGATTGCGCAAGGCGCCAACATTTCGGTCGGCATCATCGCTGTCGACAATGAAAGCGGCGACGTGCTGGCACGCGTCGGCTCATCCGATTATTTCGACGAGCGGCGGGCAGGGCAGGTCGACATGACCCGCGCGGTGCGTTCGCCGGGATCGACGCTGAAACCGTTCATCTATGGCCTCGCTTTTGAGGACGGTTTTGTTCACCCCGAGAGCCTGATCGACGATCGGCCCGTTCGTTTCGGCTCCTACGCGCCGGAAAATTTCGACATGACCTTTCAAGGCACGGTGCCGGTGCGCAAGGCGCTGCAGCTCTCCCTCAACGTGCCGGCGATCGTGCTGCTCGACCGTGTCGGCGCCAGCCGGCTGTCGTCGAGGCTGAAACAAGCCGGCGGCAATCTCGTGCTGCCGAAGGACGAAGCGCCGGGGCTTGCGATGGGTCTCGGCGGCGTCGGCGTGACCTTGCAGGATCTGGCGCAGCTCTATGCCGGGCTGGCGCGGCTCGGCACCACCAAACCGCTGCGCGAGATCATGATGGCCAAAGACGACCGCGAACCGATGCGGCTGATGGATCAGGCTGCCGCGTGGCAGGTCGGCAACGTCCTGCTCGGCACGCCGCCCCCCGAAAACGGCGTGCACAACAGAATCGCGTTCAAGACCGGCACCAGTTACGGATATCGCGACGCCTGGTCGGTCGGTTTTGATGGCCGCATCACCATCGCCGTGTGGGTCGGGCGTCCCGATGGAGCGCCGGTGCCGGGTCTGGTCGGCCGCACGGCCGCGGCGCCCATTCTGTTTGACGCTTTTGCCCGCACCGGAAAAATCCCTGCCGGCTTGTCGAAGCCGCCGAAGGGGGCGCTGCTCGCGAGCAACGCCCGACTGCCGCTGCCGTTGCGGCGCTTCCGCCCTGTGGGTGAACTGGTGCGGACAGGCAGCGATTCCGCGCCGCATATCCAGTTCCCGCTGAACGGTTCGCGCATCGACGTCGACCGCTCGAACAACGGCCAAAACTCGGCGATGCCGGTCAAGGTCGCGGGCGGCGTGCTGCCGCTGACCATGCTGGTCAACGGCATATCGGTCGGCGACATCGGCAGCCGGCGGCAGCGCCTGATCGATCCACCCGGTCCGGGATTTAGCAGACTGACGGTGATCGACGCGACCGGGGCGGCTGACACCGTCGTCATCCGCGTGCAGTGAAGCTCAACGGATAAGCGGACGTCGGGCGCAGCGGGCCGAAATGCTACGAGGTCTTTTCGCGGGTGTTGAACACCGACACCGCGATGGTCTTGATGATAGTCACCAAGGGCCGAACTGCCGTTTTGATCGCGGTACCGGGCGGTGGCTGCCCAACTTCCCCGAAGAGCGGACAAGGTCGGCGAGCCCGGAATGGACGGAACTTGGTGTTGTTTGCAGTGCGGTTTCATCGTATGCGAACAAGATGGTTGAAACCGTCGAGGTCAGGCGTTTTGGATCAGGCCAACAGCCTGTGAAACCTGCGAATTCCAGCCGCAGGTTGGTCGCCGCGTTCGACTTCGCGACGGCCAGTCATTTCCGCGCGCTCGTCTTTCTGACGCTGTGCGGAATGATATTTTTCCTGCCTGGTTTCTTCACTATTCCGGCGATCGACCGCGACGAAGCGCGGTTTGCGCAGGCGACCAAGCAGATGGTCGAAACCGGCGATTTCGTCGACATCCGCTTCCAGGACGACGTCCGCTACAAGAAGCCGGTCGGCGTCTACTGGCTGCAATCCGCCGTGGTCGAGAGTGCCTCGAAGCTGGGCCTGCCACGGGCGCAGTTGCGCATCTGGCTCTACCGCGTTCCCTCCCTGATCGGCGCCATCGGCGCGGTGTTGATGACCTATTGGGCGGCGCTTGCTTTCGTGCCGCGGCCCGCGGCCGCGCTCGCCGCGCTGATGATGTGCAGTTGCGTCCTGCTGGGCGCCGAGGCGCGGCTGGCAAAGACCGATGCGATGCTGTTGTTCACCGTCGTGGCCGCGATGGGCGCGATGGCGCGGGTGTATCTGTCCTGGCAACGCGGCGAGGACCCGGCGCATCCGCCGTGGAGTTCGCCGGCGATCTTCTGGACCGCGCTGGCCGGCGGCATCCTGCTGAAGGGGCCGCTGATCCTGATGTTCGTCGGCCTGACCATCCTGGTTCTGGCGATCCTCGATCGTTCGGCGGTCTGGTTGTGGCGCCTGCGCCCGCTATGGGGCCTGATGTGGATGCTGGTGCTGGTGCTGCCTTGGTTCGTCCTGATCTTCCTGCGCGCCGGAGACGCGTTTTTCGCCAATTCGATCGGCGGCGACATGCTGAGCAAGCTCGCGGCCCAGGAGTCCCATGGCGCGCCGCCCGGGCTCTATCTGCTGCTGTTCTGGGTGACGTTCTGGCCGGGGGCGGCGCTGGCGGGGATGGCGGCGCCTGCGGTCTGGCGGGCCCGGCGCGAGCCCGGCGCGCAGTATCTGCTGGCGTGGCTGATCCCGTCATGGATCGTATTCGAACTCGTGCTGACCAAGCTGCCGCATTACGTGCTGCCGCTCTATCCGGCGATCGCGATCCTTACCGTGGGTGCGCTGGAACGCCGCGTGCTGTCGCGGTCCTGGCTGAGGCGCGGCGCGGCCTGGTGGTTTGCGATCCCTGCGATCGCCTCCGTCATCGCCATTGCCGGCGCAATCAAGCTGACGCATCAGCCGGTATTTCCGGCGTGGCCGCTATTGGCGGTGGCGATGATTTTCGGTCTGATCGCCTGGTGGCTATTTGAAGACAGCCGTGCCGAGCGCTCGCTTTTGAACGTGGTGATCGCAGCCGCGTTTCTGGCCGCCGGCATCTATGGCGTCGTGGTGCCGTCGCTGACGACGTTGTTTCCAAGCGCCGAGGTCGCGCGCGCGTTGCGCAACGTCGTCTGTGTCGGACCAAAGGCCGTCGCCGCGGGTTTCCATGAACCCAGTCTCGTATTCATGACCGGCACCGACACGCTCTTGACCGATGGATCGGGTGCTGCGGATTTCCTCGGGCAGGGCACGTGCCGCTTTGCGCTGGTGGAATCCCGCTCGGAACGTAGTTTTGTCCAGCGCGCCGAAGCCATCGGGCTGCGCTACAAGGTAGGTACGCGGATCGACGGCTATAATATCTCGCAGGGTAGAGCGGTTTCGATCGCGATCTTCCGCTCCGAGGGGACGGAGTAATGTCCACTCCGGCCGTTGTTGAATCCCATGGTTATGGTTGGCGCCTGCTGGTGCTGACGTGGTTGTCGCTGGCCCAACTCGTGCGCCAGCCGTCGCATTCGCGGCGTGCCGAGGCGGCGCGCCGCGCGTCGCGTCATATCCTGCTGCTCGCTTCCGTCATCGGTATTGCGATCATTGCGCTGATGTATGCGCTCGATGCATGGGAAATCGGTCTGATGCCGCCGCGCGGCACGGCGTCGCTCTGGTGGGTGCGCATCCTCACCGATTTCGGCAAGGACGAATATGTGCTGGGGACGCTGGCGGCGCTGCTGATCGCGGTCGCGATTGTTTCACCGGCCTTGCGCGGGATCCAGCGATCCCTGTTGCTCGGTCTGGGAACACGGCTGCAGTTCATGTTCTTCGCCGTGCTGGTGTCCGTTCTCGTCGGCGAAGTAATCAAATGGGTCGTCGGCCGCGGCCGCCCGTTTGTCGGCGGTGACGGCAATGTCTTCCACTTCGTACATTTCGCGGGAACACAGGCCTATTCCAGCTTTCCGTCCGGGCATTCGATCACGGCCTTTGCGCTGGCCTTCGCCGTGTCGGCGGTTTGGCCGAAGGCGCGAGTTCCGATGATTGTCTATGCGCTTGTCATTGTGGCCACCCGCCTCGTGCTGCTGGCCCATCACCCGAGCGACGTGGTCGCGGGCGCGCTGGTCGGCATCATCGGCGCGATGTTCGTGCGGTACTGGTTTGCGGCGCGGCGGCTGGGGTTCGCGATCCACCGCGACGGCACCATCGTGTCGCTCGCCGGCCCTCGCCGGGACGCCTTAAAAGGGTTGCCCGGGGCGCATTCGCCCCATAAGAAGCGGACGCCGCGAAGCGCCGGACTGAGCGCCGGTTCCGGCCGACAGGTCCACTCCAACCATGAGCGTCGATTTGCCTTCTTCCGACAAGACCGCGGTGCCGCGGTTTCCATCGTTGTGCCCGTGCGCAACGAGGCCGACAACGTTGCGCCGTTGATTGCCGAGATCAGGAGCGCGCTCGACGGCCGCTGGGCTTATGAAATCATCTACGTCAATGACGGCTCGACGGACGCCACCGCCGAGCGGTTGGCCGGGTTGATGAAGCAGCACAACAATCTGCGGCAGCTGCGGCACGAAAAATCTTCCGGTCAATCGGCGGCGGTGCGCAGCGGCGTCCGGGCCGCGCGCGGCGCCATCGTGGCGACACTCGATGGCGATGGACAAAACAATCCGGCGTTCCTGCCGGACCTGATTGCCGCGGTCGAGGCGGGTGGCGGACGCGTCGGCCTCGCTGCCGGCCAACGGGTCGGACGCAAGGACACCGGTTTCAAGAAAATGCAGTCGCGGATCGCCAACGCCGTGCGCAACGGGATTTTGCGCGACGGCACCCGCGACACCGGCTGCGGGCTGAAGGCATTCCCGCGCGAGGTCTTCCTGTCGATGCCCTATTTCGACGGGCTGCATCGGTTCCTGCCGGCGCTGGTGCGTCGCGAAGGCTTTGACATCGCCTATGTCGACGTGGTCGACCGTCCACGCCAATCCGGCGTGTCCAATTATGGCTTCTTCGACCGGCTATGGATCGGGATCATGGATCTGGCCGGCGTATGGTGGCTGATCCGCCGCAAGAAGCCGACGCCCGTTGCGACCGAGGTGAATTGATGTTGATTCAATATGGGCAGGCCCTCGGCGATTATCTCTACGATGTATTCGTCGCCAAGTTCGATTTCTGGCTCGCGTTCGGCCTGATCGCGCAATTGCTGTTCACCGCGCGCTTTCTGGTGCAGTGGATTTCAAGCGAACGTGCCGGACAGAGCGTGGTTCCGATGGCGTTCTGGTTCTTCTCGATGGGCGGCGGGTTGATGACGCTGGTCTACGGAATCGCCAAGCGCGAACCCGTCATCATCATCGGCCAGTCGCTGGCGACCATCATCTACATCCGCAACATCATGCTGATCGTGAAGAACCACGGTAAGGCGTCGAAGACGCTGGATCGTTAGCCGCTTTGGCCCGCCGCGGGAGCCGACAACGCGGCGACGTCGCTCTCGGCTGAGCGATAGGCGGCGAGTTCACCCGCTGCATCGAGCACGGGGTAGGCGACCGAGCAGATGTGGGAGTGAATCCGCCGGAGGTCGCGCAGCACGTCGAGATGCAGCGACGTGGTCTCGACGGTCTCGGGGCGGCCCTCCCGCAGCCGGTCCAGATGCCGCTCTGTGGCGGCAAGCTCGGTGTTGCGCAGCGAGGCTTTCTCGGCAAGCAGCTTGCGCGCTTCGTTGACGTCGCCGGACATGAAGACCCCGAATGCGATCCGTAACGAATCCATCGTGCGCTTGTGGAAGGCTGAAAGCTCTTCGGCGCCTTCGGCCGAGAACTGGAACCGGCGCTTTGATCTTCTTGGTCGCGAGTTCGCTCAGATTCTTGTCGATGATATCGCCGATATGCTCGAGGTTGATCGCAAAGGAGACGATCTCCATCGCCCGCTGACCTTCGCGCTCATCGAGACTGCCGCGGGTGAGTTTCGTGATATAAAGTTTGATCGCCTCGTCGAGGCCATCGACGCTGTTGTCCATCCGCGAGACTTGGTCGACCAGCGCGCGATCGTTGGTCATCATCGCCGCCATCACCTTGCGCAGCATGATTTCGACGTGATCGCCCATGTGCAGCGTTTCGCGCGCGGCGTCCGCCAAAGCGAGCGAGGGGGTTTCCAGCGCGCTCTCGTCGAGATAGCGCGGCCGGGACGGGTCGGTCTCCTGCACCCGTTTCGGCAGCAGCGCTTTCAATAGACCGGCCATGCCGTCGAGCAGGCCGATGAAGATAATCGCAGTCGCGACGTTGAACGCAATATGGAATAGCGCTGTCGCCTTGGCGGCATCCGGTTGCCACGCCTGCAGATGCGCCGAGATCGGGACCAGGAATGGCGCCACCAGCACGATACCGACCAGCCGGTTGACGAGGTTGCCGAGCGGCAGCCGGTAGCTCGCGGGGTTGTCGCGGCGAGCGCCCTCGAAAATCGGGTTGATCGCGCTGCCGAGATTGGCGCCGAGTACCAGCGCCAG
Source organism: uncultured Alphaproteobacteria bacterium (assembly GCA_963847015.1). GTDB lineage: Bacteria > Pseudomonadota > Alphaproteobacteria > Rhizobiales > Xanthobacteraceae > Bradyrhizobium. Next base: position 36,495 of record CAWJYI010000022.1, read on the forward strand.
CGCGGCTTGCGGTGAAATGAAATGGGCGTAGGCCAGCGACATTACCAGCAGCACGCTGGCAACGCTCGAATGCACGACCCACGTCACGACAGCGCCGAACAGGATGCAGAGCACGGGATCGCCGGTGATGGCGTTCATAAACACGCGTACACCCGGCGCGTTCTCCGCCGGCGCCAGGGTATCGAGCAGGATGTGAAGCGCCAGCAGCATCAGGCCAAGCCCGATCGAGACACGCCCGATATCCTTGATGCGTGAACGCGGCCCGCTGCGGAACGCGACCAGGCCGATGATGAAGAGCACGGGAGCGACGGCGGCGATATTGAACGAGAGGATCTGCACGATCAGCGTGGTGCCGACATTGGCGCCAAGCATGATCGCTAGCGCCGGCACCAGACTGACGAGGCCTTCCGACGTAAACGAACTTGTGATCAGCGCGGTCGCGGTGCTGCTCTGGAGCACGGCCGTCAGGCCGAGGCCGGCCGCAAAGGCCGTGAAGCGGTTGCTCAGGGCTTTCGCCAGCAACAGACGTAGGTCGGGACCGAACGCGCGCAGGATTCCGCTGTGGACCATATGCAGGCCCCACAGCAGCAGCGCGACGCCGCCCATCAGGTCGAGAAGAACCATCGTTCCCATGATCGCGGTTTCCGACAATTTGAATCGAAAGTCAGGCTATCGCCAAATGACCGCGGATCAACCCTTTAATCGCGCGAAATAGCTGGAGCGGAAGCGCGGCGCATAGGCCATTTGTCGACATTTTGCGCGGCCCATCGCCCATTTCCGGCAATGCCTGCGCGGTCCAGTAAACAGAGCGCAAAACCAACGAATAGAATGCGAGCGGTTGCGCTAGGCAGATTCAAATAATTCTTCTGTAAATCGAATACATCGCCGGATGATCATTACCGGGCAAAGTCAGGGGTCGACATGTTAGCTAATCGACGCGCAAGCGAACGTCGTGTGTGCAGAAGCTTTGCGAAAATACAGTTCGCGACCGGCGGATTGCCGCGCGACTGTATGATCACGGACGTGTCGGATGGCGGCGTGAAGATCATCGCCGAATACCCTGAAATTCCCTCCGAATTTACCGTCATCTTCTCGGCGGGCCGGCCCCGCCAATGCAAGCTGGCATGGCGGATCGGCCACGAATTCGGCGCTCAGTTCGTCGACTAGGCCGGAAGGCGGGCCTGGCCGAAGCCAAAAAGCCGGCCTCAGTCGCCTGTGAGCGGTAAAAGACTGCCGCCTTAACCGGAACTTAGGGTTAAGCTGTGAGCATTTCTGGACAATCGTCGTCGCGAGTCCAGATACATGCCCCAGAACCTGCTCCATCCATTCCGCTTCACGCGACTTCTTGCGTGTACGGCAACGTCCGCGATCCTGGTGTTGGGGCTTTGCGGCTGCCAGACCGATGGCGTCTCCGACATCACGGGGTCGCTCGGCGAAAAGGCCGAAACCAGCCGCCCCGCCGCCGATCCGCGGCGGGAGGTCGAGCTTGCCCAGGAGCGCTTTCGCGCGAACCCGAAGGACGCCAACGCGGCGCTGCAATACGGAAAGGCGCTCCGCGCCACCGGGCAGAAGGCGCAGGCCGTTGCGGTGCTCGAACAGGCGACCATCGCCCATTCCGGCAACAAGGCTCTGCTGGCGGGCTATGGCCGGGCGCTGGCGGACAATGGCAATTTCCAGCAGGCCTTCGATGTGCTCGGCCGCGCCCATTCGCCCGACGATCCGGATTGGCGAATCCTCTCGGTGCAGGGAACCGCGCTCGACCAACTCGGTCGCTTTGAAGAGGCGCGGCAGTACTATGCGAGCGCGCTGAAGATCGCGCCCGAAGAACCGTCGGTGCTGTCCAATCTCGGACTTTCCTACGTCCTGTCCAAAGACCTGCCCAAGGCGGAGGAGACATTGCGCCGCGCTTATACCCGCGCGCCCGCCGAAGCGCGCGTGCGGGCCAATCTGGCTATGGTGCTTGGCCTCGAGGGCCGGATGGCCGAGGCCGAAACCATCGCCAAGGCCGATCTGCCGCCGGAGGAGGCCGCCGCCAACGTCGCCGATTTGAAGCGGCTATTGTCGCGGAAGGAAAAAGAGAACGCGCGGGCCGAGGTGGAAAAATTGCCAATCGCTGCTGCTGGACGTTCTGATTAAAGCGCCGTCAAGCGAACGTCTGTCCCGGACCAGATCCGGGGCAGAGGCGATGGGGTCCATCGCCGATGATCGGTAGCGATTTACGCGGCGCCGCGGCCGCCCCGCAATTTTTTGATGATCGGCGACAGGAACGAGCCCTTCGGCTTCTTGGTTTCGCGCCCCGTCAATCGCTGCGCAATCTGCATGAACATCTTCGTGGTGCGGTGATTGGCGGCGATCTCCGCGATCATCTGGCCGTTATTGGCGGCGGTGCCGAACATCCGCGAGTTGAACGGAATGGAAGCGATCGGCGGGCTCTCGATGGTCTTGGTGAACCCGCGGGGCTCGATCTCCGGGCGCTTGGGCATGCCGACCTGGTTGAGACAATACAGCGGCGGCCGGTCGTTGGGCCGCGCCGCCTTCAGTATGTTCAGCATGTTCTTGGCATTGCGCAGGTTGGCGAGGTCGGGCTCGGCCACGATCAAGATGTCATCGGCGCCGACCAGTATGCGTTTGGTCCATGCCGACCATTGGTGCGGCACGTCGAGCACGATGCAGGGCGTCGTCATGCGCAACGTATCGAAGATCGCGTCGAAGGCATCCGCGCCGAAATCATAGACCTGATCGAGCGTCGCGGGCGCGGCCAACAGGCTGAGGCGGTCGTTGCACTTCGCCAGCAGGCGCTCCATGAAGGCGGTGTCGGGCCGATCCGTCGCAAACACGGCGTTCGCAATTCCCTGTACCGGGTCCTGATTGTAGTCGAGACTGGCGGTGCCGAAGGCGAGGTCGAGATCGATGACGACGGAATCCAGCGCCAGATCGCGCGCGATCGTCCAGGCAACGTTGTGTGCGACGGTGGATGCGCCGACGCCGCCCTTGGCGCCGACAACGGCGATGATGCGGCCGACCGGGACGTCCTCTGTCGCCGCGAACAGGCTGCAGATCGTGCGCACGATGTCGAGCGGCTTGACCGGCCCGATGACGTAGTCGTTGACGCCCCGGCGCACCAGTTCGCGATAGGGCGCAACATCGTTGGCGCCGCCGATCACGACGACGCGCGTTCCGGCGTCGCAGACGGTCGCGAGTTCATCGAGGCCGGCGAGGATGTCGATGCCCGCTTCGGTTTCGAGCATGATCACGTTCGGCGTAGGCGCCGTGTGATAGGTATCGATGGCGGCAGCGATGCCGCCCATGTGAACCGATAGATGGGCCTTGGCGAGACGGCGGTCTTCGCTCGCCGCGCGCGCCGCGGCGGCGGTGGCAACGGTCGCGCAAAAGGCCTGCACGGATACCCGCGGCGCCGGCGAGATATAATCGTCGGCGGGCGGTGTGACGTCTGCGTATTGTTCTTCGTGATTTTGACGGTCGCGGCTGGTCATTTGCCTGTATCGCTGAGTTTGGCCTTGTCGGCTTCGGTATAGGTGGTCGCGGTGCTGTTACCCTTGCGGTATTTCTCGAACGCCGCCGTGCGCTGGACGGTATAGGCGGGCGACTCTGGCCGCGGCTGTTCGAGGTCCGCCGGATTGTCGATCATCGCTGCGAGGTTGCGTTGGGTGGCGCAGCCGAAATTGTGATATTGTTTGTTTTCATTATAGCCACTGTCATAAAGATTGGGCCCGAGATCGTCCGGCCACAGGCCGCAAGGGCCGGCGACTGCCGCAATCCTGGGATAGCTCAGGCGGATGGTCGGGAGCGCGCGCAGATCGTCCGGACGGTAGTGGTGCAGGGTTATGGCGTTTGAAGGCACGCCGCCCGCCGCGAGTGTCGCCTGAATTTCCCGGTACGCAGCCGCCGCCGCGCGCGCATTTGGCGTATCGACCGGCACGTCGGCGACGATCGAGCCGGTGCCTTCGCGGACCCATGTCTGCGCCAGTCCCATGACGTCGGTGCGCTGCGGCGCCGTCAGGCCGCCGCGTGCTTGGCCGACGAAAACGACGATCGAGCGGTTGGCTTCGGTCACTGCGATCGGATGGCGCTGGCGATAGTCATTGGGAACGCTGGCGGTCGCGATCTCCGTGGTCTGGTTGCACGCGCCCAGCACGACTGAAAGGGCGGCAAGCGCCCCGAGCAGGCGCAAGCTTTTGATGCGGTCGACCGGTGTTCTGCTTGTCATCGTTCTGTCCTCGTCTTGCATCGGTCGGGAAGAGCTGTGTTAGTCAATGATGAAGCCAAAATTGCCGTGATAGCCGTCAACGGACTCGACGCGGGCAGCGACGCCGTAGATACGGTTGATGCGGGCCAGCAGCGTCGATTGGGAATCGGAGGCCGGCGCGAAACCGTCATCCGGGCGTGACAGCTCTTTCTGCGCCACGGCGCGAACCACATAGGGCGTAACGAGAACCATCAGTTCGGTCTCGTTGTTGACGAAGTCCTGGCTGCGGAAAAGCGCGCCGAGAATTGGCAACTGGTCCACGCCCGGCAATCCGTTGACGGCCTGTTTGGTCTGCTGCTGGATCAGACCGGCCATCGCCATCGAACCGCCCGATGGAATTTCCAGCGTGGTCTCGGCGCGGCGGGTCTTGATGGAGGGAATTGTCGTTCCATTTTGACCGCCAGTCAAAGCGTTTTCGGGCGAGACTTCCGACACTTCGGTCATCACCCGCAGGCTGATCCGCCCTTCCGCCAGCACAACCGGCGTGAAATTGAGCGAGATGCCGAATTTCTTGTAGCTGACCGTCTGGACGCATTGTCCGATAGTGTTTGCGGTCGTCGTTTGGCAGGTCACGCCGGTCGGAATGGGAAATTCACCGCCGGAGATAAATGTCGCGGACTTGCCGGAGATCGCTGTCAGATTGGGTTCGGCGAGCGTCCGCACGACACCGGCGGTTTCCATCGCGCGAAGCGTCGCCTGGACCGACGGCATCGAACCGAACGACGTGAGAAGGCCATTGCCCGGGACGAGCGGCGCATTGTTTGCGGTGAACGGGTTGCTGTTGTTGAATTTCACGATCGTGTTGCCGGCATTCATGCTGGCGCTGAGATCGATGCCCATCTGTTTGACGATGTCCCGTCGCACTTCCGCGACCGTGACTTTCAGCATCACCTGATCGCGGCCACGCACCGTGATCGAGTTGACGACCTTTTCGGGGCCGCCGACCAGCCGTGCGGCGAGATCGCCGGCTTGCTGGGCCTCGACCGGACTGGATACCGAGCCAGTCAGGATGACGCCGTCGCCGACGCCTTCGATTTTGATTCCCGGCAACGTCTGCTGCAGCGCCGCGCGCACGCCGTTGAGGTCGCGGGTGACCGCGATGTCGTAGGCTGCGACCTGCTGGCCGTCGGCGTCGAAAAACACTACATTGGTCTGGCCGACGGCCGCGCCGATAATATAGGCGCGTTGCGCCGAGCGGACCACGGCGTTGGCGATCTTGGGATCGGCGACCAGCACATCCTTCACATCGCGCGGCAGATCGACAATCATGGATTTGCCGATGCCGAGCGAAATAAAGCGAGTCTTGGCCGATCCGGCGACGGAGCGGGTGGCGGGGGAAGAGAATCGGAATTGGCCGCGATGACGGGCGTCAGCACCGGATTGACTGTCAGCACAGCGACGGCCGTAAACAACAGCGCCCGGACGATAACGGTCCGCATCGCCTGATCTTCCCCACACTTCATTACGAACGTCCTCTTGGTCACTTCTGTGCCGTCATTGAGTGCACGCCTCGTGGCGAACCACGTGGACGTTCTCGCCCCACTTGCGAGGCAGGTCTTCGGACCCGCGCTCGACGATGTCTGGATTGGTGATGAAGCGTAGCGCCGGCGACAGCCGGCCGTGCTGGCGCGTATGCGCGACTGTACCGGCCTGCTCAGGCTTCAATTCAGGCGCTACTGTCCGTGCGGTACTCATACGCTTTACGATCTACTCTTCCGCCGGGATGCCTGAACTGCACGGTGGTGAGACAGCCTTCCCCACCACCATGACTAAGCATCAATGGTATAAGGGAACTTGAGGCGGGGAGTTTTTGGGCAAGCCGGGCGGGTGGATTCGTCGGCATGGTGAACGGGTGGTTATCGTTCGGCTCCGCAAAGATCCGGAGATGCCCGAGATGAGACGTCCGCTTTTTAAGTCTTAAGCAAAGCTGAATCAGATCCGCGCGCGACAGCGTCCGCAGCTCTGCAAGCTGCAGAGATGCAATGGATCAAGTCTGTTGAGCTCGGATCCTAGGCAGCGTTCAACGCCGCAAATCCGCGATCGAGATCGGCCTTGAGGTCTTCGACATTCTCCAGTCCGATATGAAAACGCAGCGTCGGACCGCCCGGCGCCCATTTGGTGGCGGTGCGGTAGGCGTCGCAGTCGAAGGAAATCACGAGGCTTTCGAAGCCGCCCCATGAAAAGCCCATGCCGAACAGCGTGACGCTATCGAGCAGCGCATCGACAGCCTTTTGCGGCACCGGCTTCAGCACGATGCTGAACAACCCGGACGCGCCGGTGAAGTCGCGCTTCCAGATCGCGTGGCCGGGATGGCTTTCGAGCGCCGGGTGCAAGACCCGCAACACTTCGGGGCGGTTCGCCAGCCAGCGCGCCATCTCGAGCGCCGACCGGTAATGCTGCGCTAATCGCACCGCCAGCGTGCGCGTGCCGCGCAGCGCGAGGTAGACGTCATCCGGCCCGGCACACACGCCGAGCAGGCGGATGCCCTCGGCAAGCTGCGGCCAGGCTTTGGCGTTGGCCGAGATCGTGCCGAACATGATGTCGGAATGGCCGCCGATATATTTGGTGGCGGCCTGCATGCTGATGTCGACGCCCTGATCGAGCGAGCGGTGAAACAGCGGCGTCGCCCAGGTGTTGTCGTCGATCACGAGCGCATCCCGCGCATGGGCGATTTTGGCGACGGCGGGGATGTCGGTCATTTCAAACGATTGCGAGCCGGGCGCCTCGACCAGCACCGCCCTGGTGTTCGGCTTGAACAATCTTTCGATATCGGCGCCGATCAGGGGATCGAAAAAGGTTGTCTCGACGCCATAGCGGGCGAGCATGCCGGTGCAGAAATTGCGCGACGGCCGGTAGACGTTGTCGGTGACCAGCAAATGATCGCCGGCCTTCAGCACCGAGAGCAGGGTGGTCGTGACCGCGGCAAGGCCCGATGGCGCCAGCCCAACGCCGGCGCATTGCGGGCCTTCCAGCGACATCAGCACATCCTGCAACGCCCTTGTGGTCGGCGTGCCATGGCGGCCGTATTGGAACTCGCTGCGATGGGCGTGGAGGTCTTCGGCGGTCGGATAAAGCACGGTGGAGCCGTGGAAAACCGCCGGATTGACAAAACCCTTCTGGGCCTTGGTGTCGCGCCCCCGCGTAACCAGTCTGGTTTCGGTTTTTTGTGGATTGGACGTTCCGTCTTTCGAAGAGCTCATGCGTTTGCCGCCACCCAAAGACTTTTTGCCGCAGCCGCAACGTATCCTGGAAAAACCGCCGGACGGCGGGTCGGGGCCGGGTTTGTTAATAACAGGACACAGAAGACGGCCGTCAACCCCTTGACCCGGCTCGCCAGTCGTTCTGTGATGCGCCGCAACTATCCAGTCGCCGCATGTTGAGGGGCCTGCCGCGACCTTCGATCCATTGCCTGACCGAACCGCCCGTCAAACTGCCGGTCGGATCGGCGCTTTTCAGCAAGGGATCATGGGGTTGGCCCAGCAGCATACGGCGATGAATAGCAAACATTTCGGACGACCCCTTGAAAGGCCTTACCCATGAAACGCGTATCTCTGGTTCTCACCCTTGCCGTTGCCGCCGGTCTCTCGGCCCAGGCGGCCTCCGCGCAAACCCTCAAGACGGTCAAGGACCGTGGCATGCTGTCCTGTGGCGTGAGCCAGGGCCTGCCGGGGTTCTCTTCGCCGGACGACAAGGGTAACTGGACCGGGCTCGATGTCGACCTCTGCCGCGCCGTGGCGGCGGCGGTCTTCAACGACGCGACCAAAATCAAGTTCGTACCGCTGTCGGCGAAGGATCGCTTCACCGCGCTGCAGTCGGGCGAGATCGACGTGCTCTCGCGCAACACCACCTGGACGCTGTCGCGCGACACCTCGCTCGGCGCCAACTTCACCGGCGTCACCTATTATGACGGACAGGGTTTTTTGGTGAAGAAGTCGCTGAAGGTGAATTCGGCGCTGGAATTGAACAGCGCGTCGGTCTGCGTGCAGACCGGCACCACCACCGAGCAGAATCTTGCCGACTACTTCAAGGGCAACAACATGAAGTATGAGGTGATCGCGTTCGCCACCGCCGACGAAACCGTCAAAGCCTATGAATCCGGCCGCTGCGACGTCTTCACCTCGGACGTGTCCCAGCTGTATGCCGAGCGTCTGAAGCTCGCGAACCCCGCCGATCACGTCGTGCTGCCCGAGGTGATCTCGAAGGAACCGTTGGGGCCGATGGTCCGCCATGGCGACGACCAGTGGTTCGACATCGTGAAGTGGACGCTGTTTGCGATGGTCGATGCGGAAGAACTCGGCGTGACCCAGAAGAACGTCGACGAAATGGCGAAATCGGACAAACCGGAGCTCAAACGCGCCTTCGGCACCGACGGCAATCTCGGCGAACAGCTCGGCCTGACCAAGGACTGGATGTCGCGGATCGTGAAGGCCGTCGGCAATTACGGCGAGTTCCTTCGATCGCAACGTCGGCGCCGGCTCCAAGCTCGGCATCGCCCGCGGTCTCAACAATCTCTGGAACAAGGGCGGTATCCAGTACGCGCCGCCGATCCGCTGATCGCCAGCCAAGGGCTGCGGCGATGGCCATCGAACAACGAAAACCACCGCCGCAGCTTGTCGCGAAATTGCAGCGTGCGCTTGGAGGCCGGGCAGGCTGGAGCGGCTTTGTGCTCCAGCTCCTGTTCGTCGCCGCGCTCGCCTGGATTTCATACGAGATCGTCGCCAATGCCCGCGCCAATCTGCAGGCGCAGCGGATTACCGCGGGTTTTGGGTTTTTGGCGAATACCGCGGGCTTTGACGTCAGCCAGAACCTGATTCCGTATTCGGGATCCGATAGCTACACCCGGGTATTCTTTGTCGGCCTGCTCAACACGTTGTTGGTCTCGGTGATCGGCATCTTCTTTGCCACCCTGATCGGATTTACGGTCGCGCTCGGCCGGTTGTCGCCGAACTGGCTGTTGTCGCGCATCTCCGGAGGCTATGTCGAACTGGTGCGCAACCTGCCGCCGCTGTTCCAGATTCTGTTCTGGTATCTCGCGGTGCTCGCCGCGCTGCCCAATCCGCGGCAAAGCATTTCCATCTTCGACAGCTTCTTTCTCTCCAATCGCGGGCTGGTGATTCCGAAACCGATCGGCACTCCCGGTTTCGAGCCGTTTGTGTTTGCCCTGCTGATCGCGATCGTGACCGCGATCGCGTTGTGGCGTTATTCTCGCCGGCAGCTGTTCCAGAGCGGCAAGGTGATCAAGGTTTGGCCGTATGCGCTGGGCTTCCTGATCGGCCTGCCATTGCTCAGCACGCTGATCTTCGGCGTGCCCGTGACGTTCGAGGTGCCGGTTCTTAAGGGCTTCAACTTCGCCGGCGGCTCGCGGGTCATTCCGGAATTTGTCGCGCTGACGCTGGCGCTCTCGACCTATACCGCCGCCTTCATCGCCGAGATCGTGCGCGCCGGCATTTTGTCGGTCCACAAGGGCCAGATGGAAGCCGGCTCCTCGCTCGGGCTGCAGCGTGGCTCGGTGCTGCGGCTGATCGTGATCCCCCAGGCGATGCGCGTGATCCTGCCGCCGCTTACCAACCAATATCTCAATCTCACCAAGAACTCCTCGCTGGCGGTGGCGATCGGTTATCCCGATCTGGTTTCGGTATTCGCGGGCACGACGCTGAGCCAGACCGGGCAGGCGATCGAGATCATCGGCATCACCATGGGCGTCTATCTCCTGATCTCGCTCGTCACCAGCGCGATCATGAGTTTCTATGGCTGGCGGATCGGGCGGAGCATGGGATGAGCGACACCACTTCATCCGCTTTCGTCCGTCAGGACCTCGTGCCGGAGCGGCCTGCGCCGGTGAAGACCACCGGCTTTGTCGGTTTCCTGCGTACCCGCCTGTTCAACTCGCCGACCAACATCCTGATCACCATCGTCAGCGTATTGCTGCTTTGGTTTATCGTGGTCCCCGCACTGAAATTCATGCTGTGTGGATGCGGTCTGGACCGGCAAGGATCGCACCGCCTGCCTCCCCAAGAACCCCGGAGACGTGGTCGGCGCGTGCTGGCCGTTCATTCAGGCGAAGTTTTCACAGTTCATCTACGGCTTCTATCCGGAGCCGGAGCGCTGGCGGGTCAATTTGACCTTCATTCTCGCGGCGATCCTGCTGATCCCGCTGCTGATTCCGAGGCTGCCGGCCAAGGGCCCCAACGCCATCCTGTTTTTCCTCGCGTTCCCCGTCGTGGCCTTTTTCCTGCTGCTTGGCGGCGGCCTCAGCGGCTTCGGCGTAAGCTGGACGGCCGGGCTGTTGTCGGGGTTCAACGACAGCATCGGCGAGGGCGGGCGAAAGCTCGCGGCCGCGGGCGAGACGACGGCTGTGATCGGACCACTGCTGTGGCTGCTCGGAAAATTGATCGTCCTCATCAGCACGCTGATTTCCTGGGTGTTGTCGCCGTTGACCTGGCTACGCGATCAGATCCAGGCTTTTGGCCGTCCGGTGTGGGCGGATTTTGTGGCCACGGCCGCGATCGTCCTGGGCCTGGTGTTCTGGTTGAGCGGCGGCGCGCGCGCCGGCTGGCGTCCCCTGATCACGTGCCTCGCGATCTTTGCGGGCATCGGCATCGTCATTGCCGTCATGGGCCTTGACCGCGGCGGATTGCCTGTCGTCGATACGCGGCTGTGGGGAGGCCTTCTGGTGACGCTGGTGGTGTCGGTCACCGGCATCGTCACGTCGATGCCGGTCGGCATCGCCCTGGCGCTCGGGCGGCGCTCGACAATCCCGCTGATCCGGATTTTCTCCATCGCCTTCATCGAATTCTGGCGCGGCGTCCCGCTGATCACGGTTTTGTTCTTCGCAACTTATATGTTGCCGTTGTTCGTGCCGACCGGGTTTACCATCGACGGATTGATGCGCGCACTGATCGGCATTGCGCTGTTTGCCGGCGCCTATCAGGCCGAAGTCATCCGCGGCGGCCTGCAGGCGATCCCGCGCGGGCAGGGAGAAGCCGCGAGCGCGCTTGGTCTGTCCTGGGCCAAGACCACGGCGCTGATCGTGATGCCGCAGGCGCTGCGCCACGTCATCCCCGGCCTCGTCAACAGCTTCATCGCGCTGTTCAAGGACACCTCGCTGGTCTCGATCGTCGCGCTGTTCGATTTGCTCGGAAGTTTGCGGGCGTCGTTCTCCGATCCGGTCTGGTCAACGCCGACGACGCTGTTCACCGGCTTTGCCTTTACCGGAATCATCTATTTTGTCTTCTGCTTTGGCATGTCGCGCTATTCGCTGTTCGTCGAGAACAGGCTGAACGCGCATCGACGCAACTGAGTAAATGACCATGACCACAGACTCGATCGTTGCCATCAACAGCCTCAATAAATGGTACGGCGACTTTCACGTATTGCGCGACATCAATCTCGATGTCGCCAAAGGTGAGCGCATCGTGATCTGCGGGCCATCCGGCTCGGGCAAGTCGACCCTGATCCGCTGCATCAATGCGCTGGAGGAATTCCAGGAAGGGCATATCGTCGTCGATGGTATCGAACTCGGGCCGAATTTGCGGCGGGTCGACGAAGTGCGGCGCGAAGTCGGCATGGTGTTCCAGAGCTTCAACCTGTTTCCGCACCTGACCGTCCTGGAGAACTGCACGCTGGCGCCGATCTGGGTACGCAACATCCCGAAGAAGGATGCCGAGGCGGCCGCGATGAAATACCTGGATCGGGTGAAGATTCCCCATCAGGCCAACAAATATCCGGGCCAGATGTCGGGCGGACAGCAACAGCGCGTCGCGATAGCGCGGGCGCTCACCATGAATCCGAAGGTCATGCTGTTCGACGAGCCGACCTCGGCGCTCGACCCCGAAATGGTCAAGGAGGTTCTCGACACCATGGTTGATCTCGCCAAGGAAGGCATGACCATGCTGGTCGTCACCCACGAAATGGGATTTGCGCGTGAAGTCGCCAACCGGGTCGTGTTCATGGATGCCGGGCAGGTGATCGAGTTGAATACGCCCGAAAACTTCTTCGCCAATCCGCAGCACGCGCGGACCAAGCTGTTCCTCAGCCAGATCCTGCGGCATTAGAATGGCGAATGGCGAGTAGCGAATAGAAAGGTTCCCTATTCGCTGCTCCTATTGGCTCACACCTTCTCGAACGGCGCGTCGATCTTGCTGCGCTTCTCCAGCCATGCCGGCACCGGAAGATTCTTCGAGCGCATGAACTGCGGATTGAACAGCTTTGACTGATAGCGGTTGCCGGAATTGCAGAGCAGGGTCACGATGGTCTTGCCGGGCCCAAGCTGCTTGGCCAGCCGGATCGCGCCTGCGACGTTGACGCCGCTGGAGCCGCCGAGGCACAGCCCCTCATGTTCGAGCAGATCGTAAATCACGGGAACCCATTCTTCATCGGGGATCAGGAAGGCGGTGTCCACTTTGGCGGTTTCGATGATCGACGTGACGCGCCCAAGGCCAATGCCTTCGCTGATCGATCCGCCCGGCGTCGATTTGGCGACACCGTTCTTGAACAATTCATACATCGCCGCACCGTGTGGATCGGCGCAGGCGGTCGCGATGTCGTTGTTCTTTTCCTTCAGATACCGGCTGGTGCCCGCCAGCGTTCCGCCCGTTCCGACTGAACAGATAAAGCCGTCGATCTTGCCGCCGGTCTGTTCCCAGATTTCCGGACCGGTCGATTCGTAATGTGCCTTGGCGTTATCCAGATTGTTCCACTGATCGGCGAATAACACACCGTTCGGCTCGTTCTTGCGCAACTTGTCGGCCAGTCTTCGGCCGACATGCTGGTAATTGTTCGGATTGGAGAACGGCAGCGCCGGCACCTCGACCAGTTCGGCGCCGCACAACCGCAGCATGTCCTTCTTTTCCTGGCTCTGGGTATCGGGAATGACGATCAAGGTCCGGTATCCGCGCGCATTGGCGACGACGGCAAGCCCGATACCGGTATTACCCGCGGTCGCTTCAACGACGAGGCCGCCGGGTTTGAGGTCGCCGCGCTTTTCGGCCTCGAGGATCATCCACTTGCCGGCGCGGTCCTTCACCGACTGGCCGGGATTTATGAATTCGGCCTTGCCGAGAATGGTGCAGCCGGTCGCGTCAGATGCGTGTTTCAATTTGATCAGCGGCGTGTTGCCGATCGCTTCGACGACGTCTTTGTTGATGGTCATGTCTGGAAATTGCCGATTTGCTTGCCCAATCTCAGGCGACTTTAGAGGACCGCAACAGGGCATACAAGCCAGCGATCTCAGCAGCAGCCGGCCGGACTTCGCAGACACCATCTGACGAACGTCGATATTTCCCGAGAAGAATCCGGCCTCGCAACAAGCGAGGTAAGATTCCCATAGCCTCTTGAAGCGGTCGTCAAAGCCTGCGGCATCAGGTGCGGCCAGGCCGTGCGGAAATTACTTCGCCAGACCGCGAGCGTCTTGGCATAATCTTGCACGAAAATGCGCTCGCGGATGACAGACGCACCGAACCTCTCGCTAAGCGCCTTCAGTATCTGCGGCGAGGGCGGCATGCCGCCAGAAAAAGTAACGTTGGACGAAATCGACTTCGCGGTGCAGGTCTCGATCAAGCTGTCATCGGCGTCAAATAGTCGGTCAGCAAGCGCGGAGCACCCAGGCCGCGGCATTGCCGGCAATTCCCGTTCCGATGAAGGCGACGCCGAATCTCAGCCTCGCCGTTGCGCCCCAAGCTACGATCGGAGTTCCCGGAGCTTCAAATCGGCCGCAGGCGAGGTTGATGCGGGGAAGCGCAGATTCGGCCCCTCAGAACAGGGGAAAAACCGCATGAAATCTTCGTAAGATTCTGGCTGTCCGGCATCAGCCGGACCTTGTTCGAAGGCCGATGAAATAAGGGAAATTGAGCTTTCCTGTCGCCGCTAAGTGCTTGTGTACGAAAGGCCGCCCAAGGGGTTACGGGGCTGTCCGCGTCCTGTTCCCAGGGCTAGTATGCAAAAGGCTAATTATTACCGGTTCCAACGGAAGCATCACCCCGTGAACGTGTCACAGGCCACGCAAAGAAGCGTACGTCGCGCGCCGCGCAGGGATTTGCGCGCCGGAGAACGGGTGTGACCCAGGCTATCCCGGATGGCGCGGTCGGTGGCTGGTGTGCCTTCTTTCCCCGTGGGAGCCACTTGTTTCCCCGTGGGAGCCGTCTGGCGCGATCGTTTGTGGTGCTTTGCCTTGTCGCCACTTCCGCGGGCTGCATTCTGACCAAGGATCTGCCCGATCCGGCGCTCGATGTTCCCGACGGCTACAAGGCTGCCCGCCTGGCCACGGCGACCGATGCGCCGCCGACGCTGGACTGGTGGCGCGCCTTTCGCTCGAAGGAGCTCACTACGCTCATGGAGGAAGCCCAGACCGTCAATCTGGACATCGCCGCGGCCACCGCGCAATTCGTCCAGGCCGACGCGCAGGCACAAATCGCGGGCGCGGCGCTGCTGCCGAGCCTCTCCGGCGGCGGTTCGGAAACCTATTCACGCAACTCCGGATCGAGCTCGAGCGGCTTGACCAATGGCGGACGAGAGGTCGTCAACTATTCGGCCTCGCTCAGCGCCAGCTATCAACTCGATTTCTGGGGGCAGAACCGCGACGCGGCGCAGGCAGCGGAAGAGACCGCCGTCGCCAACCGATTCGATCGCGACGTGGTGGCGCTGACCACGTTGACCAGTGTCGCCACTGCCTATTTTCAGGTGCTGGCTTCGCAGGACCGGCTTCGTACCGCCGCGCAGAACATCGCCAGCGCCTCGCGCATCCTCGAGGCCATCAAGCAACGTTTCAAGGCAGGCACCGGAACCGATCTCGATGTCGCCCAGCAGGAAGCCATCGTCGCCAATCAGCGTGCGTCGGTGCCGCCGCTGCGGCAGACGCTCGACCAGAACATCAATGCGCTGGCAACTTTGGTGTCGCGACCACCGGAATCCGTGCGCGTCACTGGCGGCACGCTCAACCAGATCGCAATTCCCCGGGTCACGCCGGGCTTGCCGTCTGAATTGCTGACGCAGCGTCCGGATATCAGGCGGCAGGAAGCGCAACTCGCTTCGGCCACGGCGAATGTCGGTAGCGCCCGCGCGCAGTTCTTCCCGAGCATTCAGTTGACCGGGCAGGGCGGCTATCAGAGTTCGGCGCTGTCGGCCCTGTTCCAGCCCCATGCCGCGTTCTTCAGCCTGGTCGGCAGCGCGACGCAGCCGATCTTCGACGGCGGAAGAATCCTCGGCAATTTCGAATTCACCAAGGCGAAGCAGGACGAACTGCTGCAGACCTACCGCAAGACGGTGGTCCAGTCGTTCGCTGACGTCGACAACGCCCTGATGTCGATCCGCCAGACCACCATCAAACTGCGGCTGCAGGGCGATGTATTGGCGGCTTCACGGCGGGCCTTTCAATTGTCCGAGCAGCAGTTGCGGGCGGGAACCGCGGACATCGTAACTGTGCTAAATACGCAACTGACGCTATTCCAGGCGGAAGATTCGCTATGGCAGGCCCAACTGGCCCGGCTGCTCGCGATCGTCAGCCTTTATCAGGCGCTGGGGGGCGGCTGGGAGCCGAGGATGGAGAAGCCGGTCAATGCTCTTTAAGCCGGAGTCAAAGGACGAAACGAAGACGGCTGACCTGCGCAAGCCGAGCCTGCTGTCGCGCATTCTCAGGCGCATGGTCTCGCTGACCGTTACGCTCATTATCCTCGGCGGTCTCGCCTATATCGGCTGGTACGCGTTTCAGCCGAAAGCGGGCGGCGGCAATCGCGGTGCAAATGGCCGCCCCGATCTTCCGGTGCCGGTACTGGCCGCGACACCCCGCGTCCAGGACATGCCGGTCTATCTCGACGGCGTCGGCTCGGTTCGCGCCTTGAACAACGTGATCGTACGCGCCCAGGTCGACGGCAAGCTGATCGCGGTGAATTTCACCGAGGGCCAGGACGTCAAGAAAGGCGACGTACTCGGTGAGATCGATCCCGTGATCTATCAGGCGCAATATGATCAGGCGGTGGCCAAGAAGGCGCAGGATGAGGCGCTACTTGCCAATCAGCGCATCGATCTCGCCCGCTATCAGCAACTCGCAGCATCAAATGCGGGATCGAAGCAGCAAGCCGATACGCAGCGCGCGGTCGTCGCGCAACAGGAAGCACTTGTTCAGGCCGACCAGGCCATGATCGACAATGCGAAGGCAACGCTGGGCTACACCAAGATCATTGCGCCGTTGTCAGGACGCGCCGGTCTGCGTCAGGTCGACCAGGGCAACATCATCCACGCGGCCGACGTGACCGGTCTCGTCATCATCACGCAGTTGCAGCCGATCGCGGTGCAGTTCAGCCTGCCGCAGCAGCAGATCGTGCGGGTCAATGCCGCGGCCGACAAGGGTGCGCTGGCCGTCGATGTGTTCGGCAATGACGGCGTCACGGTGATCGATACCGGCACGCTGAAGGGCATCGACAACCAGGTCGATCCGACCACGGGCACGCTGAAGCTGAAGGCGGAATTTCCCAACGGCAAGTTCCAGCTTTGGCCGGGGCAATTCGTCAATGTGCGCCTGAAGGTCGAAACGATCGACAAAGCGATCGTGGTGCCGACCTCGGCGGTTCAGCGCGGGCCTGCGGGAACGTTCAGTTACGTGATCGGCGATGGCGATATCGTCACGGCGAAGCCGGTCGTGGTGACGCAGCAGAACGAAAACGATGCGGTGATTGCGAGCGGGCTCACGACGTCCGACCGCGTGGTGACCACGGGTTTTGCCAATCTGTCCGACGGCGCAAAGGTGTTGGTCGGCAAGGACGAGCAGGCGCCGACCGCCGATCTCGCGCCGCGCAAGCGCAGCCGCAGCCCCGATGGAAGGGGCGGCCAGGCGAAAGAGGGGCAAGCCAAAGACGGGCAAGCCAAGGACGGTCAAGGCAAGGACGCTCAAGGCAAGGATGGCGAGCACCGCGGCAGGCGCGAGCGCGGTGAGGGCGATCACAAGGGTCAAGCCGGATCGGCACCAGCAGGAGAACAATCGGGCGGCGCAGCGAAGTCGCAGCCATGACCCCCTGTCACTCGATCTGACTTCGCAAACCATGAGTACGCAACCATGAGCGTCTCTGAACCGTTCATCCGGCGGCCAATCGCGACCTCGCTCTTGGGGATTGCGCTGTTGATCGGCGGCGCGCTCGGTTATTGGGCGCTGCCGGTGTCGGCGCTGCCGCAGGTCGATTTCCCGACCGTGCAGGTGACGACGCAACTGCCCGGCGCCAGTCCCGACGTGATCGCGTCGCTGATCACCGCGCCGCTGGAGCGCCAGCTCGGGCAAATACCGTCGCTGTCGTCGATGCAGTCGACAAGTTCGTTCGGCGTCAGCCAGATTTCGCTGCAATTCGATCTCAACCGCGACATCGACGGCGCGACCCAGGACGTGCAGGCCGCCATCAATGCGGCGGCGGGAATATTGCCGAAGAGCCTGCCGTATCCACCGACCTATGCGAAAGTAAATCCGGCGGATGCGCCCGTGATGACGCTGGCGCTGACGTCGGAGACGATTTCGCTGCGCGCCATGAGCGACATCGCCGATACAATTCTCGGCCAGCGTCTCAGCCAGATTTCCGGCGTCGGCCGCGTCGCGGTGCTCGGCGGGCTGAAGCCCGCCGTGCGGGTGCAGGCCGATCTGGCGCGGCTCGCCGCCTATGGCATCGCGATGGAGGATTTGCGCAACGCCATTGCGGGAGCCAACGTCTCCGGCCCCAAGGGATCGCTCGACGGCGCGCAGCAGGCCTACACCATTGCCGCCAACGACCAGATCGCCGCAGCGGAGGCCTACAAGCCCATCATCATTGCCTATCGCAACGGCTCGCCCGTCACCATCGGCGACGTCGCTGTCATCGTCGACGGGTTGGAGAACGATCGCACCGGCGGCTGGTACCAGGGCACGCCGGCCGTGATCATCGACATCCAGCGCCAGCCCGGCGCCAATGTGATCGAAGTGGTCCGGCAAATCCGCGCCGAAATTCCCAGGGTGCAGCGCGCCATTCCGGCCGGCGTGAACCTGACCATCGTCAGCGACCGCACCGTCACGATCCGCGCTTCCGTGCACGACGTGCAGTTCACGTTGATTCTCAGCGTGGTGCTGGTGACGCTGGTGGTGCTGCTGTTCCTGCGTTCGTTGCGCGCGACCCTGATCGCCGGCGTGGCGCTTCCGCTGTCGCTGATCACGAGCTTCGGCATCATGTATTTCGCTGGCTTCAGCCTCGACAATCTGTCGCTGATGGCGCTGACGATCGGCACCGGATTCGTGGTCGACGACGCGATCGTGATGATCGAGAACATCGTCCGGCATATGGAAGACGGCGAGTCCGTCATGGAAGCGTCGCTGAAGGGTGCCAGCGAAATCGGCTTTACCGTGATTTCGCTGACGGTGTCGCTGATCGCGGTGTTCATTCCCCTGTTGTTCATGTCCGGACTGGTCGGCCGCATGTTCCGCGAGTTCGCGTTGACACTGACGATCGCGGTCGTGACTTCGGCGATCGTGTCGCTGACGCTGACGCCGATGATGTGTTCGCGGCTGTTGAAACATGTCGGCGAGGAGATGACGGTTCCGGGGCTGGCCGCGATCAGCCGCTTCATCGACCGTATGGTCGCCTTCTACCATCGCACGCTGCTGGTGGTGCTGCGGCACCAACGCGCGACCATGTTGGTGACGTTCGCCACCATCGCCTTGACGCTGTTCATGTATGTGGTCGCGCCGAAGGGTTTTCTGCCGCTGCAGGATACCGCCTCGATCACGGCCGTGACCGAGGCCGGACCCGACGTTTCCTTTGCCGAAATGCAAAGCCGGCAGACAACGGCGGCCGCCGCGATCCAGGCCGATCCTGATGTCATCGGCGTGGTCTCCGTGATCGGGGCGGGATCGGTCAATCCGACCACCAATGTCGGGCGTCTGGTGATGACGCTGAAACCGCGCGGCGAGCGGCGCGATGATATTGCGGTCGTGGTCGACCGCTTGAAACGGCGCACGGCCTCGATCCCCGGCATGACCATCTATTTCCAGCCGGTGCAGGACGTCCAGATCTCGACCCAGTCCAGCCGCTCGCAATATCAGTATACGCTGACCGGCACCGATGCCGCCGAAGTGACGTTGTGGTCCAACAAGCTCGTCGCCGAAATGCGCCGGAACGCCCTGTTCCGCGACGTCTCGTCGGAAGCGCAGGAGGGTGGCTTGCGCGCCGCGCTCGACGTCAATCGTCAGCGCGCGGGCCAACTCGGTGTCAGCCTTCAGGTCATTACCGACACGTTGAATGACGCCTTCGCCCAACGCCAGATATCGACCATCTACGGGCAGGCCAATCAGTATCGCGTCGTGCTGGAAGCGCTTCCGATGTACCAGCGCGATCCGTCGATCCTCTCGAAGCTCTACGTGCCCGGCGCCGCGCCTGTTGCCGGTGGTCCTGCGGGGCAAGTGCCGATTTCGGCGGTGGCGACGCTGACGCGTACCACGGCGCCGCTGGCGATTTCGCATCAGGCGCAGTTCCCGGCCGTCTCGCTCAGCTTCAATCTCGCTCCCGGCGAGGCGCTGGGCGATGCGGTCGAGGCGGTGAAAAGCATTGAAACCAGGATCGGCATGCCCGGCAGCATCGTCGGCGTCTATGCGGGCGATGCGGCCGAGTTCTCGAAATCGCTGGCCGGGCAGCCCTGGCTGATCCTGGCCGCCATCGTCACGATCTACATCGTGCTGGGGGTGCTCTATGAGAGCTATATCCACCCGATCACGATTCTGTCGACGCTGCCGTCCGCGGGCGTCGGCGCCATTCTGGCGCTGATGCTGTTTGGCCAGGATCTGTCGGTCATCGGCCTGATCGGGATCATCCTGTTGATGGGCATCGTCAAGAAAAACGCGATCATGATGATCGACTTCGCGCTCGAAGCGGAGCGGCATCAGGGCATGTCGGCGAACGATGCGATCGTGCAGGCCTGTCTGCTGCGCTTCCGGCCGATCATGATGACGACTTTGGCGGCCTTGTTCGGCGCCCTGCCGCTGGCGATCGAGAGCGGCACCGGGGCCGAATTGCGCTTCCCGCTGGGCATCTCGATCATCGGCGGCTTGCTGCTGAGCCAGTTGCTGACGCTCTACACGACGCCGGTGATCTACCTGGCGCTCGACCGGCTCAATCGCAAAATCGAAAAAGCGGTTCCGGAGCCGGGGCCGCACGGGCCGCCGGTCGCGGGAGCCACCGAGGGGATGCAGTAATGGCATCGATCTCGGAGCCCTTCATCCGCCGGCCGGTCGGCACCACGCTACTGGCGATCGGGCTCTTTCTGGTCGGCATGGTCGCCTATGTGTTCCTGCCGGTTTCGGCCGTGCCCAATGTCGATTTTCCGATGATCCGGGTTTCCGCGACGCGGCCGGGCGCCGACCCCTCGGTGATGGCGGCAACGGTGGCGGCCCCGCTGGAGCGGCGGCTGGGCCAGATCGCGGGCATCGACCAGATTACATCGACCAGTTCGCTCGGCTCGACCAGCATCCAGTTGCAGTTCTCGATCGGGCGCAACATCGACCGCGCCGCGCGCGACGTGCAGGCCGCGATCAACGCCTCATTGGCGGATCTGCCGAGCGATCTGCCGTCATTGCCGCGCTTCCGCAAGGCCAACCCCGCGGCGGCGCCGGTTTATGTGCTGGCGCTGACGTCGAAGACGCTGACGACCAGCGCGATGTACGACGTCGCCGATACCGTGATCGCGCAGCGCATCTCGCAGGTGCCGGGGGTCGGCGAGGTCATCGTCAGCGGCGCCGACCAGCCCGCGGTACGGATCGCGCTCAATCCGGTGGCGCTGTCGAATGCGGGGATCGCGACCGACGACGTCCGGCTTGCGATCATCAACGCCAATCCGCTGGGCCCGGTTGGAATCTTCAATGGCGGCCGCCAGAGCGAGACGATCTCGATCAACAAGCAGATGCGCACGGCGGCCGAATTCCGCGACATCATCATCAAGAGTTCGACCGGCAATTTCGTCCGCCTTTCCGACGTGGCCGAGGTCGAGGATTCCGTCCGCAACAGCCGCTCGATCGCCTGGTTCAACAAGCAGCCGGCGGTGCTGATCCAGATCACCAAGCAGGGCGATGCCAACGTCATCGATACCGTCGACCGGGTGCGTGCGCTGATCCCCGAACTGAAGCAATGGCTGCCCGGCGGCGTCGAGATTTCGACGCTGGTCGATCGCACCGGAACCATTCGTGCCAGCGTGCAGGACATGCAGCTGACGCTGCTCGCCACCGCGTTTTTGGTGATGGTGGTGGTGTTTGCATTCCTGCGCCGGCTGACGCCGACGATCGCGGCCGGTGTCTCGGTGCCGCTGGCTTTGGCCGGTACCTGCGCGGGGATGTGGCTGGCCGGCTTCTCGATCGACAATCTTTCGCTGATGGCGCTCGCGATCTCCGTTGGCTTCGTGGTCGACGACGCCATCGTCATGATCGAAAATATGTACCGCAACCTCGAGCATGGCATGGCTCCGTTCGCGGCGGCGCTGGAAGGCGCCAAGCAGATCGGCTTTACCGTGCTGTCGATCAGCCTGTCGCTGGTCGCGGCCTTTACGCCGCTGATTTTCATGGACGGGATCGTTGGCCGGCTGTTGCGTGAATTCTCGCTGACGCTGACTTTCGCAATCGTGGTGTCGACGGTGGTTTCGCTCACGATCACGCCGATGATCTGTGCGCATTACATCAAGGAGGCGACCTCGGATCGTGCAACCTGGCTCGACCGCCTGGTCGAGGGCACGCTGTCGGCGATCGTGCGGTTTTACGAACGAACGTTACGGATCGTGTTGGGCTTTCCGTTCCTGACCCTGATCGTGTTCTTTGCCACCATCGCGCTGACGGTGGTGCTCTATATCAAGACGCCGAAGGGGTATTTCCCGACCGACGACAGCGGGTTCGTCATAGGTGCGACGCGCGCTTCCCCCGACATCTCGTTCCAGGCCATGCTGCAATTGCAACAACGAATGGCCGATATCGTGATGGCAGACCCGGCGGTGGCCGGCATTGGCTCCTCGCTTGGCGGTGCGGGTGGTCCGGGCGGCGGGACTTCCAATCGCGGCACCATGTTCATCAGCCTGAAGCCGCCGGAAGAACGGGGCGGACTGTCCACCGCGCAGGTGATCGATCGCCTTCGCCGAAGCCTGTTCCCGGTTCCGGGCATTCGCCTGTTCATGTTCGCCGCCCAGGATATCCGCACCGGCGGTCGGCAGAGCGATTCCGATTATCAATATACACTGTCGAGTACCGACCTCGATCTCCTGCAGAAATGGGCGCCGCTGGTCGCCAAGCGCATGGAGACCGTTGAGGGCATTACCGACGTCTCCAGCCGACCGCGATCCCGGCGGACTGCAGTTGACGCTCGTCATCGACCGCAAGACCGCCTCGAGCCTCGGTGTGCGCGTGCAGGACATCGACAATGCATTGAACAACGCGTTTGCACAGCGGCAGATTTCGATCGTCTATACCCAGCGCAACCAGTACATGGTGGTGCTGGAGATCGATCCGAAATTCCAGGCCGATCCCTCCAATCTCGAACACATCTACGTAGCCGGCGCCAACGACGCGCAGGTGCCGCTGTCGGCCGTGGTGCACACCAAGCGCGATCTGTCGGCGCTTGCGGTCTTTCACTCGCAGTCCTTTCCCTCGACGACGGTCTCGTTCAACCTGCTGCCCGACGTGCCGCTGGAGATCGCGACGTCGAATATCCAGCGTGCGGTTGAAGAGCTGCATATGCCGGAAGGCATCCGCGGCAGCTTTGACGGCAATGCCGGCGATTTCAACAAGACCAGCGGGCGGCAACCGCTGCTGATCCTGGGCGCGCTGGTGGCGATGTATATCGTGCTCGGCGTGCTCTACGAGAGCCTCGCCCATCCCCTGACCATCATCTCGACGCTGCCGTCGGCGGGCCTCGGCGCGCTGCTGGCGCTGCAGGTGACAAATACGCCGCTGACCGTGATCGCCTTTGTCGGAATCATTCTCCTGATCGGCATCGTCAAGAAGAACGGCATCATGATGGTCGATTTCGCGCTGGATGCGGAGCGCCAGCGCGGTCTGTCCTCGGCTGACGCGATTTTCGAGGCCTGCAGCGTGCGTTTCCGGCCGATCCTGATGACGACGATGGCGGCGCTGTTCGCCGGGATTCCGCTGGTGATTGCAACCGGCCCCGGCACCGAACTGCGCCGGCCGCTCGGCATCACCATCATCGGCGGCTTGTTCGTGTCCCAGATCCTGACGCTGTACACGACGCCCGTGATCTATCTCCTGATCGACCGGCTGCGCCGGCGGCGATCCGAACCCGCAGGCCTGGTCGCACCCGCGGAGTAGTTGAATTGTTGGCCCCGTAGCGTATAGCGGGCGGATGTCAAAACAACCCGAACCCAAGGCCGGCGCCGTTGCAGACGCGGTGCCGGAATGTCCGCATTGCGGCAAGCCGCTGCCGCTGTGCATCTGCGACAGCATTGAGCCGGTCGAGAACCGCATTTCACTACTGATTTTGCAGCATCCGCAGGAGCAGGACAGGGCGCTCGGCACCGCCACGCTGACCGCGCTCCATTTCAAGGATGCCGTCCTCAAGATCGGCCTGTCGTGGCCGAGCCTTTCCAAGGCGCTGGGACGGACGGTGCAAGATCCCTCGCGCTGGGCGGTGCTCTATCTCGGTTCCGCCAAAGTCAGCGAACTCGATACCGACAACGAAATCGTCGCGATCAACCGCAAGGGTGAAATTGAGCCGCATCAGCGCGCGATCCTCGGCGACATCGAGGGAATCGTACTGCTGGACGGGACCTGGAGTCAGGCCAAGGCGCTGTGGTGGCGCAATGCGTGGATGCTGAAGTGCCAGCGGGTCATTCTCGGCCCCAAGCGCGCGTCACGCTACGGGCAGTTGCGCCGTGAGCCGCGCGGCGACGGACTGGCGACCATCGAGGCGGCGGCAATGTTGCTGGCGGGGCTGGAGAAGCGGCCGGACATCGCCGAGACCCTGAACGGCAGTTTTGAGCGGATGCTGGCGAGATATCGGCAAGTGCAGACCGAAATGCCCGAACTCGCGCCAAAACCCAAGAAGAAAGACTATCGTCGCCGCAAGCGGACCGGACCGGCGAGCGCCAAAAGTTCAAAATAGCGTGCGTCGGAATAGCCGCGCTACCGCCCAAAATACGCTTTGCGAAGCTTGGTTGCCTATCCGGGAGAGGGCGTATATGAGAGCGTCCGATGGGGCCACGTGGCGGATTGGTTACGCACCGCTCTGCAAAAGCGTTTAACCCGGTTCAATTCCGGGCGTGGCCTCCATCCATATAATCAATGGCTTAGACCGATTATTTGACGGGCTGCGGGACGTGGCCGGCCGTTAGCAGGCGGCGTACCAGCCTTCAGGAAATGGAACCAGCGGCCAGGGGGCGCGGTTGTCATTGGCGGCGCGCGGCGGTGGCAGAAAGCAGGGCGAGGGTTGGGCCAAAAAATCCTCCTCGGGCGCGGGCGCAATGGCCGTTTTCACGGCATCCAGCAATAGGTCGAATTCAATTTCGCTCATTGCGCTCTCCGGGGTTCGAGAGCGCACGATCTCAAATGTGTTTTGTTTTCCGATTGAACGGATCGCTCCAATTTTAACGATCGGGCGACCGCAGCCGTTTTGGTTAAGAAAGTCCTGACTGTCGGACCAAGACGCTAGACCCGGGTCAACCAGGTAAGATGTGAGAAAAATCACACTTGAAGAAAAATCTTTCGCACAATTCCCAATAACGCCCGCTCGAGGTGGGCGCCAGCGTTGGAGACGCGGTCATGAAGACAAGCTCTGTGCGTTTGGCGTGCAAGCGTTGTGACAACATAAGAAAAATGTCGGGGATCGACAGGCCGCCGCGACGTCTAGCTGACCGGGTCGGATTGTTCATCGAATCGTGTCGGCATGTACGTCCATTGATCCCAGTTCGACTGAACTAACAATACCGAAGCTGTTGTATGTTGCGGCAAGACCAGATCGATAGCTTCAGGCGAGATGGAATTCTCATGTTGCCGGGTCTTTACGGACCCGAGGAAGTCGCGGCCTGGTTGCTGCAGGTCGAAACGTATTTAGGAACTGCCAAGTCACCGGAAGAGTGGCAAAGGGCGCTACCAACCTCGACGTCCAATACGTTTCGTCTGACAAATGATCCGACCCCACGTTCGCATCCTGCGTTGGCAGAGGTTTACGCATCTTTCCACTCGTCTGCTGAATGGGCAGGGGACAACGAGCTCGTGACGCGTGCTGGCAACGATCCGGCCCCTTGGCTCGGTGCGCGCGCGCCGCATCTCGACTTTCCCGTCTACGCGCAGCTCAGGACTTTGATTAATAACGTAACCTGTCTTTCACGCGTAAACTCCCGAGGATGCCGCGGCTACATGAGCGGCTATCGAATCTCCTTTAAGTCCGAACAATTTTTGTGCACCCCTGCCTAAATCTCAGGCCCCTCCAATCCAATTTTTTGTACGCCCACGGACAAGCTTTTCGCGGTCTGTTCCCCGTAGCCTTTCCTTCGAGTTTTGGAACATGGCAGGCGCCATGACAAATTCGAAGGAACTGGCAACATGCATAAAGGGCTTTTTGGCGAAGCACAGCGGGCGTCACTTCCATGGCGCAGAGCCGCGTTTGGGAGCGATCGTCGCCGCCGGATTTTTGGCACCTGTTGGCGCACAGGCGGCGCCCGCAGGCTGCGCGGCGCTGCAGGATAAATATCCGGACTGGAAAGGCAAGACACTGGTCAATGCGATCAACCCGCATACACCCGGCTATGAGGCGATCGACCCGAAGGACCCCAGCAAATATGTCGGCTTCGATATCGATCTCGGCGAGGAGATCGGCGAATGCCTGGGCTTCAAGCTGACCTACAAGGCGGTAACGTTCGCGGCATTGTTGACCACGCTGGCCAGCGGCCAGGCCGATATCGTGATCTCCGACATCTATGCGACCGAGGAACGCGCCAAGGCCGGTGACTTCATCACTTATTCCAAAGTGTTCGATGGCGTGCTGGTCGCAAAGGGCAACCCGAAGAAGATTACCGGCATCAACACATCGATGTGCGGTGCGGCGGCAGCGGAAAATACCGGCTTTGTCGAGGTGCCGCTGGTGCAGGCGCTGATTCCCCAATGCAAGGCCGAGGGCAAGCCCGAGCCGACGCTGCAGCTCTATGACAACAATGCCAACTGCATCCAGGCGATCCTGGCCGGCCGTGCCGACACCTATGTCAACGACGTCAACACCGTCGACAACGCGGTGAAGGCTTATCCGGACAAGCTGGAGAAGGCGATCGCGGTGACGATCCCGTATTCGGTCGGTATCGCCGTGCCCAAGGACAAGCCCAAATTTCGCGACGCCGTGATGGCCGCGATGATGGAAATCTACAAATCCGGCGACCAGCTTGCGCTGCTCAAGAAGTGGGGACTTGATCCCGCCAACCTGAAGGAACCCGGTCTCCTGACGGTCAATTGATGTCGCTGTTTCTGCACTATCTCAGTCTGCCGTATCTGCTCGAGGGCATCGAGGTCACCCTTCAGGTGACCGCCCTCGGGCTCGGCGGCGGACTGATCCTTGGATTGATCCTTGCGTGGATGCAGCTCAGCCGGTTCTGGCTGCTTGCGGCGGTCGCGCGGGGCTACACCGTGATCTTCCGCGGCACGCCGTTGATCCTGCAGATGGTGTTTGCCTACGACGCGCTGCCGCATATCGGCATCAAGCTTCCCGCGATCATCGCGGCCGGACTGGCGCTGGCCTGCAACGAGGCGCCGTTCATCGCCGAAATGCTTCGCGCCGGCGTGCTCGGCGTCGATCGCGGGCAGCTGTCGGCCGGGCAGGCGCTCGGTATGACGCCGGCTGTGCTGATGCGGCGGGTGATCGCGCCGCAAGCGATCCGCACCATGATTCCCGCGTTCGGCAATGAATCGGTCAGCGCGCTGAAGAATTCTTCGCTCGCCTCCGTCATCGCAGTGCAGGAATTGACGTTGCGCAGTACGCAGCTCGCGTCCTCAACCTTCGACTTCTTCTCGATCTTCTTCGCCTCCGGCCTGCTGTATCTGTTGCTGACGGGTGCGGTCAGCCTGATCCAGCTGTTTCTGGAATGGCTGCTCGATCTCGACCGCACCAAGAAGGAGCGCAGCCTCGGCGATTTCCTGCCGTGGCGCCGCGTCGATCTCGCAACCGCGCTCGAACTTGCGGAGGGGACCGCGCCCAAGCTTGAGGCCGACCCCGCGCCCGATATCGCGACGCTGCCCTCGCCGCCGTCGTTGACGAGGGAAGAGCGCACCAGGCGGGCCGTTACAATCGCCCGCAACAATGTCGCGGTCGAGGTCCGGGATCTGCGCAAGACTTATGGTCCGCAGACTGTGCTCGGCGGGCTCGATTTGACCGTCCGTATCGGCGAGGTCGTTGCCCTCATGGGGCCCAGCGGTTCGGGCAAGAGCACGCTGCTTCGTTGCATCAACCATCTGGAGAACTGGGATTCCGGTACCGTGCGCGTCGGCGGTCGTCGTCTCGGATTCCGCGACGACGGTAGGCCGCTGTCGCCGCGCGATGTGGCCAATGAGCGCGCCAGCGTCGGCGTCGGCATGGTGTTCCAGCAATTCAATTTGTTCAGCCATTTGACCGCGAAGGAGAACGTCGCGGGCCCGCTGCGCTGGGTGCACGGATTGGGACGGCTGGATGCCGACCGCCGCGCGCGCGAACTGCTCGACCGGGTCGGCCTCAGCCACCGCGCTGATGCGTTGCCGCGGCATCTTTCCGGGGGCCAGCAGCAGCGGGTCGCGATCGCGCGGGCGTTGGCGCCGAACCCGAGTGTGCTGCTGCTGGACGAACCGACTTCGGCGCTTGACCCCGAACTCGTCAACGAGGTGCTGGAGGTGATCCGGCGGCTGGCGATCGACGACGGATTGACCATGGTCATTTCGACGCATCAGATCCGCTTCGCCGACGAAGTGGCCGATCGCGTCGCATTTCTTTCTGGCGGATCAATCATCGAGGAAGGGCCGGCGCATGAGGTCCTCACCAATCCACGCAACCCTCTGACGGCGCGCTTTCTCAGCGTGATGGAAGCCGACAAGGCGCCGGAGGTGGTGCGATGACCGGCCCGCGACCTTCCGTCATTTTCCGACCGCGTCCAGAAACACTTAGTGAGGCACTTTGATGAGGCACTTCAACCTGCCGGTTTCACCGGCGACCGTTCATTGGGGTTATTTCAGCAAAAAGGTTTCGCCTGCGCTGACGCTGCGCTCGGGGGACCGCGCAACGATCGAGACGCTCACCCATCACGCCAACGATGATTACGAGCGGATGATAGCGAACGATCCCGGCGCGGAAAGTGTGTTCCATTGGAGCCGCGAGCACAAGGCGGTGGCGCGGCGCGGTTCCGGTCCGACCGAAGGTCCGTTTATTCGCGGATCCGGCGAAGGCGTCGGTGTGCATCTGCTGACCGGACCGATCGCTATCGAAAACGCCGAGCCAGGCGACGTGTTGGAAGTGCGCATTCTCGACGTGCGGCCGCGGCCGAGCTGCCATGCCTGCCACGCCGGCCGCTGTTTTGGTTCCAATGCTGCGGCGAATTGGGGCTTTCACTATCACGACATGATCGAGGAGCCGAAGCCGCGCGAAGTCATCACCATCTTCGAACTCGACACCTCGGGCGAGCCGTTCGCGAAGGCGGTCTATAATTACGTCTGGACTCCGCAAACCGATCCTGACGGCATCGTGCATGCGACCATCGATTATCCGGGCGTGCGGGTCGATCACGCAACCATCCGCAAGCGGGAAAATATTCTGACCAGCGTAAAAGTGCCGGCGCGGCTACATTTCGGCACCATGGGACTGGCGCCGTCAGAAGCGGATTTCGTCAGTTCGATCCCTCCGAGCTACACCGGCGGCAATATCGACGACTGGCGGGTGGGTAAGGGCGCGCGGATGTATTATCCGGTCGCTGTACCGGGTGGGTTCTTCTCGGTCGGCGATCCCCATGCCGCCCAGGGTGACAGTGAACTAGGCGGCACTGCGATCGAGACCTCGCTGACCGGTGACTTCGAATTCGTCCTGCACAAAAAAGGCGACCTCGGCGGGACAACCCTGGAAGGTCTCACCCATCCAATGCTCGAAACCGACCATGCCTGGTCGGTTTATGGCTTCACTTTTCCGAACTACCTCGCCGAACTCGGCGCCAACGCGCAGACCGAGATCGCCAATCATTCGAGTCTCGATCGCGCGATGCGCGACGCGTTCAGAAAGATGCGCCGGTTCCTGATGACCGTGCACAAATTGAGCGAAGATGAGGCAATTTCGCTGATGTCGGTGGGGGCGGATTTTGGCGTCACGCAGGTCGTGGACGCCAATTGGGGCGTTCACGGCACAATCCGGAAAAACGTCTTCAGGTGCGACTAATGCATTGATCGAAAGCTATTTTTGACGGAAGGCCCAGAATTGTCAGGGCTTGGCTGCCATTGGCATAACGAGCAGACGCGCGCGTCTGGCACGGCGGTTGCTTCGCTTGATCCTAACTGGGTCGATGCGATGAGTTTCCGTCCGTTCACAAGTGAATCCTACGCGCAGGACGACCGCCCAGAAGCCTGGCGGGACGTGTTGAGCGCGGTCGGCCTGCAACCCGCGTCCACCAGCACTTTCTACGATGGCCATGCGACGGCGTCGCACCGCAATGCGGTTGGCGTGGCACTGACGAGGATTTCGGCGGGATCGCAGGGCATATCGCCGCTGCCGCAGTCCGGCGACGGCCTGCCGATTTTGCTGCTGCCGATCGAAGAAGGCGTGGTGCTGCGGGAGGGGACGAGCCACCGGATTATTCCGGCCGGCCATCTGTTACTGTTGCCGCGCAACGGCGACTGGAGCGTCGTGTTCCAACGTGACATGCGCGCGATCGTCCTGTCGATCACATCGGAGGCGCTGCACGGCCGCATCGGCGGCCAACGAGGATTCAACGCGCCGCGTGTCGTGGCGCCGGGCGGCCTCGCCGACGTGTTCTCCCGAATGCTCGATGCTACGGCACAAACGCTGGAAACCCTCGCCGACGTAGAATGGGCTGCGGTCGCGCAAAGCCTAGTTGATCTCCTGCTGACATTGGCGCATCAGTTCGCCGGACCTGCGTCTGATACCAGCACGACGGCGACGCAGGCCGCTATCCTGCACCGGATTTGCCAAACCATCGAGCGCCGCCTCGACGATCCCGAACTCGCGCCGGCGCGCGTCGCCCAGGCTGAGGGAATTTCCGAACGATATTTGCAAAAACTGTTCGAAGGCGTCGGCGACAACTTTACCCATTATGTTCGCGAGCGCCGGCTGCAGCGGGCGTGGGCGGACCTGTCGAATCCCGCCGAGGCGCATCGATCCATCTCGGAGATTGCCTACGCTTACGGCTTTGGCGATTCCTCGCATTTCAGCCGGACCTTTCGCCATCGCTTCGGCTTGCCGCCGCGTGAATTTCGTCAGCAGGAGGTTGGGAGGGCGACGCCGTCGTTGACGGCGTCAGGGCAACGCGGCTGGCCGCAGGACGCGCTGGCCCAGTTGCGCGCGCATCCGTCCTCTGGCGGGCTAAGGAAGATCGCCGCATTGACGGCTTTGAAAAGCGATGAATGCGCGAGGGAGGCAGATCAAACCCATCATCATCTCGCGGTGGAAGCGAGCAGGGTTCACTGGGGTTATTTCAGCCGCGGGCTGCCGCCGCAATCCGAGATCAACTCCGGTGACACCATCACCATCGAAACGCTGACGCAACATGCCTCCGACGATCCAGAACGGATGATCGCGGCAGATGCCGGGGCGGAAAGCGTGTTCGCCTGGACCAGGGATGGCAAGAACGTGGATCGTCGCGGCGCGGGTCCGATGGACGCTTCCGTGTTCGGCCGTGGTGCAGGTGAGGGGTTCGGCGTGCATATCTGCACCGGCCCGGTCGCAGTAAAGGATGCACAGCCCGGCGATGTGCTCGAGGTTCGCATCCTCGACATCGCGCCGCGACCGAGCCGCAATCCGCTATATGAGGGGCGGGTGTTCGGCTCCAGCGTCGCTGCATGGTGGGGATATCACTACAACGAGTTTCTCGGAGGTCCGATGCCGCGCGAGGTCGTGACCATCTACGAGATTTTCAGTTCCGGCGAGAGGCCGCACGCGCGTGCGCTGTATTCCTACCGCTGGGAGCCGCAGACCGATCCGTTCGGCGTCGTCCACGCCACCTATGATTATCCTGGCGTACCCGTCGCGGCCGGCAGCGTGAAGCGTCGGCATGCGGTGCTGGAGGGCATTCGCATCCCGTTGCGCCCGCATTTCGGCGTGATTGCCGTGGCGCCGCGCGAGACCGATTTGGTGGACTCGGTACCGCCGTCCTATTTCGGCGGCAATCTCGACAATTGGCGGCTCGGCAAGGGCGCCACGATTTACCTGCCGGTCTCGGTGCCCGGCGCATTATTGTCGGTCGGCGATCCCCACGCGGCCCAGGGCGACGGCGAATTGAGCGGTACGGCGATCGAATGTTCGATGACCGGCACGTTCCAGATCATCCTGCACAAGAAGGGCAACCTGGCGGGACGTCCGTTCGCCGATCTCAGCTATCCCCTGATCGAGACCGAAACCGATTGGGTGTTGACCGGATTCAGCCATCCGAACTACCTCGCCGAATTCGGCGCCCAGGGGCAAAGCGAAGTCTATGCGACATCCTCGCTCGATCTTGCGATGAAGGACGCGTTCCGCAAGATGCGCCGCTTCCTGATGAACGTAAAAGGCGTGAGCGAGGACGAAGCGATCGCGCTAATGTCGGCCGCGGTTGATTTTGGCGTCACGCAAGTCGTCGATGGCAATTGGGGCGTGCACGCGATCTTGAGCAAACGGCTGTTCGAGGGTGCGGCATGAACTGCGATGCCGCTATGAATTGACGCGTGTTCTTCAACTTCGCTCGAAACGCCACAAAGAAGGAATCCCAACCTTGAAATTTCACATGATCGCTGGCGGGCCAAAACCCGTGGCGCCATTCAGCCACGCCGTCGAAACCGACGGCTTTGTCTTCGTCACCGGCCAGATGCCGGATAGTCCCGAAACACCCGGTATCCTGTCGGACGGCATCGTCGCGCAGACCAAGGCCGTGATGGAAAATTTGCGGATCGTGCTTGGGGGGATCGGTCTCGGCTTCGAGCATATCGTGATGACGAGGATCTACTTGACGCGCTTCAAGCAGGACTACGCGGCGATGAATGAGACTTACCGGAGCTATTTCCCATTCGCCCGTCTGCCGGCACGGACGTGCGTCGGGGTGACAGGGCTGGCCTATGACGCGCTGATCGAGATCGATCTGGTGTGTCGGAGGAATTAGTAGCCTGGGATGGCTCCCTGCGCAGGCTTCGAACCGGCGACCAATTAACGATCGACAGGCAGCGTATTTACGTCCTTCGTGGGTGGATATTTTGGAGTACTCCCTAAGCGCATTTTTCAACCTTATCGCGAGACGGTAATTCTTTAAAATTCCAAACTTCCTAAATTATTCAAAGCTTTGTTGGGGGAGTAATGAGCATTTTAAACTCGCGGCTCGCACCAAATCTCCAACCAAACCACTTCGTCGAATTAACAATTCCAGATGGGGCGACCAGGAAACTGGCGGCCGAAAAACGACCTATCTGCGTCGATCTCGACGGTACATTGATAAAAACAGATACGTTAGTGGAGGGGCTCGTCGCGATTTTTTCCTCTCGCAGTGGAATAGCGCATCTAAGCTCTTTGGTGACCTCAAACAGGGCAACGTTAAAGCGGCGAGTTGCCGAGATTGCCGGGTGCACGCCCGATTTGTTGCCCTACAACACAGAGCTAATCTCATATTTGAAGAAAAAACGTCAGGAAGGGCATCAACTCGTGCTCGCTACCGCAGCCGATGCGCGAGTTGCTCACGCTGTCGCGGATCATTTAGCGTTATTTGACGAGGTAATTTGTTCAGACGGAATACGCAATTTGAAGGGAGACGAAAAAGCGGCCGCATTGATTGAACGCTTCGGTTCGAAAGGGTTCGACTACGTTGGCAATGATCTAAGTGACTTGCCGATCTGGAGTGCAGCGGCAAGCGTCGTTACAGTCAATGCACCACGAGCTGTTATGCATGAAGTGCGTCGGCTCGGGTTACCAACAACGACATTTGAGACACGCCCGGCCCTGATCTCTGCCGCTGTGCGCGCGATGCGCCCACATCAGTGGTCAAAAAATGTGCTGGTATTCGTGCCCATGATCATGGCCCACGCCGTGAGCGAAGCCAGTGCGTGGATAGGCGCGCTTGGGCTGTTTCTGAGCCTTTCTGCAACAGCATCAGCCCTCTACATTGTAAACGACCTATTGGACCTCAGTTCGGATCGCCGTCATCCGCGAAAGCG
This sequence comes from uncultured Alphaproteobacteria bacterium, assembly GCA_963847015.1. Taxonomy (GTDB): domain Bacteria; phylum Pseudomonadota; class Alphaproteobacteria; order Rhizobiales; family Xanthobacteraceae; genus Bradyrhizobium. The sequence goes on from CAWJYI010000022.1 coordinate 70,094, forward strand.
AATGCGTCCATTAGCAAGCGGTGCTTTACCGATCCCCATCGCAGTTTGGTTGGCAGTAGTTCTTGTCTCGTTTGGTATGGGCCTTGGATGGCTTTCCGGCACGATCGTCATACTCCTCACATATGCCGTGGCCTCCCTCTCGTATTCGCTTGTTCTGAAGCGCTTCCCGCTAGTCGATGTGTTCGTGCTTGCCGGTCTCTATACATTGAGGGTCCTTGGGGGTGGTGTCGCCTCAGGGCACCGTGCAACGCTATGGCTACTTGCGTTCGCGGGGTTCACCTTTTTGAGCTTAGCCCTGGTCAAGCGATCCGGAGAATTACTGAGCATAGAGCGATCAAACGATAGACGCGGTAATGCGCGTCGCGGTTACCAACCCGGCGACGTTGCGATTATTCAAATGTTTGGTTGTGCGTCGGCGTTCTCATCGGGTGTGGTTTTGGCGCTGTTTGTAGGTAGCAGTTCGGCCTTTCAGCAGTATAGGGCGCCCGAAGTATTGTGGTTGATTGTACCTATCATCATTCTTTGGCACTGCCGACTTTGGTTGGCGACCGTACGCGGAAATATGCATGACGATCCGATCGTGTACACGTTTAGGGACTGGGTGTCTTGGATCGTCGGCGCCACTATTCTCCTCATAATGTTCGCAGCCTCAGCCGGCATAACATTCAACTAAGCTTCATGAATTTAGCGGGTTGAAGGAATCTGCATTATATTGTTCGGCATCGCTATCCTAGCGAGGACGTGACGTTCCGCATGCGTAAGGTCAGTCAATGAATGGTAGCGCCCCTCTCAAGCTGGTTCCTTCGTTTGCTGCTCTCCACCGAGCGACAACAAGAGTGACCCTGTCACGCGAATTGCTAAGTGCTTCGCTTACAAGTTTGGCAGCATTGGCAGTAACTCATCTTGCCATATGGCTTGCAATCGGCGCGTTAGGGATCGCGGTTGGCGTGCCCTCGTACACGATCATTCCCATTCTGGCGTTTGTGATAGCGGTGGTCGTGATAGGCGCGTGCTCGGACCACAATCAGGGCTCGGTTCCATCCGTAGTCGCGGTTCTCGGGCTTGGCCTGGTTTGGGGGGTGGCGCTCCTCTATGCTCACCTGCTGGACGACCTCTCTGTTGACGGTCAGGGTTACCACGCACTTGCCCTGCTCGAATTGCGCCAGGGCTGGAACCCATTTCGTTCCTTGTTGACGCCCGACATCCATCCTCGGCTGTGGTTGAATTATTATCCGAAGGGACCGTGGATCTGGGCAGCCGGTATTGATGCGATGTTTGGGAGTTTCCAGGCCGCCAAAGGGACCAATGTGGTTTTGGCGGTGAGCGCGGGCGCTGCCGTGGCTTGCGTCGCTTCGACCGTGTTGCAAGCGTCACTTGGGCGCTCGCTTCTTTTCGGAGCGCTGGCCGCCGCGAATCCCGTCGCCTCGGTTCAATTTCCAACGATGTATGTGGACGGTCAGCTTGCGTCATTGCTGACAATCATGGCAGCGGGGGCGATCCTTTGGATTGTGCGCCTGTCCGGCCTTGGACTGCTGATGGCCTGCTCGGCCGCGATCTGCCTTGTAAATATTAAGTTCACGGGCGCGGTGTACGCAGGTCTCTTCGCGCTTGCAATTGCAGTGATCGGCCTGCTGCGTGGTCGGCGGTGGCGTAGCTTCATGCCATTGGTAGCGTGTATGGTCGCGTTGGCCGGGCCCGGTTACACGCCCTACATGACAAATCTGCTTCAAGGCCAACATGTATTTTACCCCATAATGGGGGAAGGACGTGTGGACTTATTGGCTCGCATGTCTCCAAGCCTCTTGGAGGGGCATTCGGCAATTGCGAAATTGGCGCTTTCGTTGGGGGCGGAGACGGCCAACTCCTGCCAGAAATGCGAACAAGCTCAATTAAAAATTCCATTCACGGTTCGGTTTGCCGAAGCACGAGGCGCCACGTTCCCGGATCCTCGGACGGGTGGATTTGGTCCCCTCTTTTCCGCGGCGCTATTACTTGCGGCGACGCTATTGATTCAGGCGGCTCGAGCCCGAGCGATATCAGCCACGCTGGTGACCTCACTAGCGCTTCTGATCGGATCCGTTCTCATCAACCCCGAAGCTTGGTGGGCACGATACGCTCCTCAGCTTTGGTTGGTTCCCTTGACTGTCGTTATGTTCGTCGATTCAGCCAAGCTGTCGCGGGCCGCACGAGCCGTCACTGTCGCGCTGCTGATCGTGCTTATCGCCGATGCAGTTTTCATGGCGGCGATTGCCTCAGGTTATGCAGCGTACAGGACTCATAAGGCCCGCAGTCAGATAGAGACCCTGACCCACGTGGGCCCAGTATACGTTCGCGAACCGAAATACTTTGGATGGTTCGGAACGCTTCAGCGTTTACGGGACGGTGGTGTAACGTATGAGCAACGCGATTTTAGCGAGTCGGACTGCAAGGCTGTCGACGCCGTGGTCGGGTCCGAACTCGAGGTGTGTGTTCCCATAACTCGCGGTGCGGCGGCGCCGAGATAGGCCTCGAACAATTGTATAGGAGGATGATGGGCTGGAACGTTGATCTCCTTGCAGCAAGGGCGGGTTCAGACTGGGGGTGCAGGCGGATACCGGAGCCGATGGGGAAACGGACGTTCCGAGAATTTGGGGCTCAATAAGCAATAGCTTCCGGTGCGGCCGCCAACCATCTAACGAAACCCGGAGAGGGGTCGCTCGAGAGAGGTGCCCTGGCGCACGCCCCTAAACGATTTTCGGTTGGGCTTGTGCCCTGCGAAAATTATCGCTGATTTTACTGGAATTTTTGGCTCCCCGGGCTGGATTCGAACCAGCGACCATTCGATTAACAGTCGAATGCTCTACCGCTGAGCTACCGAGGAACAGGCGAAACAAATGTTCGCGAGCGGGGAGCGTATAACAAAGCCTTCCGTGCTTGCAAAGGACCAAATAGCGGTTTGAGCGTTACATCAAGCGGGACCGAAAACTCTCTGCGCCACAACGATTTGCCTGTCATTTTTGCGCCCGTAACCGTTGCAAACCGCACCTTGGCGGGCGCAATCCCGCCATCCGTTGGCGTCATGGAGCGAAGCCGCCAAATCGACTTATTCAGCCATGAGCCTTGTGGCTGCCAGGATTCATGAGGAGCTGATTCGATGCCAGCAGCTGCGACCGACCTGATACGAACGGTGCCTTCGATCGTCCCGAGCGATATTCCCACCATGAGCGATGACGAGTGCCTGCTTCGGCTCGCGCAGGCCATTGAAGATCATGATTCCGAGCATCTCGACGAGGTTGCCCGGCTGATCGGCCGGCTCGCCGTCACGATCGAATAGAGCGCTTTTTACGCGGATATTTGCGCCGGTCCGGCGAGCGCTATCGGCGTGTTGCGTTTTTCCGGAGCTTGTACCAAAGATGACCCGGTTTCAGCTCTCCGGCGCCAACGCCGCTTGCTTTCAGGGTCCTGCCAATGTCCGGTTTTTCGACCGCGCGCCAGAAGATGGTCGATGGTCAGGTGCGTCCCAGCGACGTCACCGATATCCGCATTATCGACGCCATGCTGGAAGTGCCGCGCGAGGCCTTTGTCCCCGAGAACAAGCGCGCCTTGGCCTATCTGGACCTCGATCTCGATGTCGGCGAAGGCGGCGCAGTCAAGCGGTACCTGATCAAGCCGGTGGTGCTGGCGAAAATGTTGCAGGCGGCCGAGATCAAGGAGACCGACCGGGTTTTGGTCGTTGGTTGCGCCACCGGTTACGCGGCGGCCGTGATCGCCAAATATGCCGGGCAGGTGACGGCGACCGAGAGCGACCCAGTGCTGGCCGCGAAGGCCGGCGACATCCTTTCGCAGGTCGGCGCTGCAAATGTAACGGTCCGGACCGCCGCGGCCGCCGAGGGCGATTCGGCGAACGCGCCTTTTGACGTCATCGTCCTCAACGGCGCGACCGAGATCATTCCCGAACGGCTTTGTGGCCAGCTCCGGGATGGCGGCCGGCTGGTCGGCGTTTTCTCGATGTCCCAACCGCAGCGGGCTACCATTGTGACGCGTTCCCATGGCGATTTCGGGAACCGGGCGCTGTTCGACGCCGCCGCACCGGTGCTGCCCGGCATGGAACGGGTGCCCGCTTTCGTTTTCTAAAGGCCCGACGGTGGTCCCGGTTCGCGCAATAAACATGGCGAAACCGGTAAAAATGGCCTCGGAACCGGCTCCGATCGGACCCCCACGCTCGCCTTACTCAGGCCGTTAAAATCCTGTTCTAAATCAGAAGTGTGGCCCGTTTGCCCCACGTGGAGAGTTTCGACCGGGTTACCCGTTTCGGTAGTTCCGTCGGGCTTGGGTGCGGAATAAGGTGAGCCGGGACTCACTGCGACTGAAGCGACGTCCGGTTTTTTTGCATGCGCCGGCGAATTGATGAATGGATTACCTGGGATGCATGGGGTGAGGGTTATTACCGGAGCTGCGGTTTCGGTCCTTCTATCAGTTTGTATGGGCCCGATGCCCGCCCTCGCCGATACGATCGAGGCAGCGCTGGTGCGCGCCTATCAGAATAATCCGCAGCTCAATGCACAGCGCGCCCAGGTGCGCTTCACCGACGAAAACGTGCCGCAGGCACTATCGGGTTATCGCCCGAGGGTCGCGATCACCGCGAGCGCCGGCTACCAATACCTCGACAGCCTCGGCACCGCCGGCGGTACCGCGAACTCAAATTGTGCGCACCGAACTTCACGGCGCCAACGCGCCGCGCAGCGTCGGCGCCACCGTTTCACAGACGCTTTTCAACGGCCAGCAAACCGCCAACAGGACCCGCGCCGCAGAGAGCCAGGTTTCGGGCGCGCGCGAAGGTTTGAGGGTGCTTGAGCAGACCGTGCTGTTGTCGGCCGCTACCATCTACATGGACTATCTGCGGGACGCGGCGATCGTCGAGGTTCAGCGCAGCAACGTTCGGGTGCTCGAGCAGACGCTGAAGCAGACGCGGGACCGCTTCAATGTCGGCGAAGTGACGCGCACCGACGTCGCGCAATCGGAGGCGCAGCTCGCGGCCGGCAAGACGCAACTGCTGACCGCCGAGGCCAACCTGACCACGACGCGCTCGAACTTCCGCCGCATCATCGGCAATGAGCCCGAAGCGTTGGCCCCGGGATCGCCGGTGGATCGCTTCCTGCCGGGCACGCTGCCCAGCGCGGTCGAACTAGGCCTGATCGAAAATCCGAATGTCACCGCTGCGATGTTCGGAATCGATGTCAGCTATCTCCAGGTCAAGGTGAACGAAGGCGCGCTGTTGCCGACGGTGAGCTTGCAGGCCTCGGTGCAGCAGTCCTACGAACAGACCTTGACGATTTTCAGGACGTTTGGTGCGTCCGCGATCGCGCAGCTAACGGTCCCGTCTACCAGGGCGGCGCCGAATACTCGCTGATCCGTCAGTCCAAGGAAACGCTGGCCCAGCAACGCCTCGCCCTTGAACAGGTGCGCGACCAGACCCGTGCCAACACTGTTACCGCATGGGGACAGCTGGTGGCCGGCAAGGCGCAGGTGGCATCCGCCCAGGCGCAGGTGACGGCATCGGAAATCGCGCTCAACGGCGTGCGGGAGGAAGCCAAGGCCGGACAGCGCACCACGCTCGACGTGTTGAACGCGCAGCAGGCGCTGGTCAACGCGCGCGTCGCGCTGGTTACCGCGCAGCACGATCGCGTGGTCGCGTCCTATGCCGTGTTGAGCTCGGTCGGCCGGCTGTCGCCGCAAGTGCTCAAACTCCCGACCACGACCTATGACCCGAGCGTGCATTATCATCAGGTGCGCGACAGCTGGGCCGGTGTTCGCACGCCCGACGGTCGCTGATATCGGCACCTCCGCCAAATCCGCGGGATAATCATGTCTGCGGGATAATATCGTCGCCCGGTGATGATGTGCCGGGCGCGTTGCTTGCAATCACTTATTGCCGTGACGTACCTTTTCCTGACGTAGCTCAGCGATTCGCGCCGTCGTTTGCATCCATCGATGGCGACGTTGGGTTGTGAGGTTCGGTAGCTCTCTTCGGTAGTTCTTTGGGGGAAGCGGGATCCTGCGCGATCCATCGGGCGGGCTTGATCTGGGGACAAGTCGGGCATCTGCGGTGAAAATCCAGGCCTGCATATCCGGAACCGGTAAATTCCTTGCGGCTTGGTGTAAAATGCTTTCGATGTGGAGTCGGAGATGACGCAACCTGCAAAGGTCCAAGAGCCCTCGATGGAGGAGATTCTGGCGTCGATCCGTCGCATCATCGCGGACGACGAGGCCAAGCCTGCGGTCGCCGAGAAGCCTGCCAGCCCGCCGGCGCCGGCAAAGCCGGAGCCTCCGGCTGCCAAGGAGCCCGCCGCCAAGGCGCCTGCAGCCAAGGAACCTGCAACCAAGGAACCTGCAACCAAGGCCCCGCGATGAAGGACATTCCGCCGTCGGCGATTGCTCCCGCGGCGAAACCGGCCGCTGCCGCGAAGCCGGCCCCGCCGCCTGCGCCGGAGCCGGCTGTCAGTAACAGCCAGGACGATATCGACGCCATGCTGGCGAGCCTCGACGCAGCGACGCCAGAGGAGGAGATAAGGCCGGCGCAGCCCGACGCCGACGTGTTCGATCTCACCGACGAGATGGCGCTGCCGGACCCGCCCGCAGCATCTTCGTTCCACAAGATCGATCCGCAGGACGATCTCGAGTTTGCCGAGAACGCCGCCGCCAGGGCGCTGAATCGGCCGCCATCCTATGAACCGCCGCCGTTTGAGAGCGCCGCGCCGGCGCAGCAGATATTGTCGCGCTCGACCGTGTCTGCCGTCGAAATCCGCCTTCAATTCGCTCGCCAATACCGTGCTCAGCAACAACGCGCGGACGCTGGAAGACCTGGTCAAGGAAATGCTGCGGCCGATGCTGAAATCCTGGCTCGACGACAATCTGCCGGGACTGGTGGAACGCATCGTCAAGGCCGAAATCGAGCGGGTTTCACGCGGGCGCTGATCCCCGAGGGGAGCGCCAAGAGGGACCAGCGCCAAGAGACCGGGACCGTCAAGGGCCGCCAAGAGCGGCGTCCGGCCCTGATTCAGCCACCCAAACCGGCTTAATCGCATTTTGACGCGTCTCTCGGTTGACCTGCAGGTTACCTTGCAGGTTGAACTTGCAGGTTGACTTGGCGCGATCCGGCGGCTTTCTAGCCGTTTCCTTACTCCCATTAGCATTGTCATGATCGAAAAAAACTACCAGCCCGCCGATATCGAAAGCCGCATGTCCCGGATCTGGGAGGAGAGCGGCGCATTCAAGGCTGGCCGCCCGGAGCGGCGGGACGCCGACCCCTTCACCATCGTGATCCCGCCGCCGAACGTGACGGGCTCGCTGCACATGGGGCATGCGCTGAACAACACGCTGCAGGACATTCTCTGCCGGTTCGAGCGGATGCGCGGACGCGACGTGTTGTGGCAGCCGGGCACGGATCACGCGGGGATCGCGACCCAGATGGTGGTCGAACGGCAATTGATGGAACGGCAGGAGCCGGGCCGTCGCGACATGGGCCGCGCCAAATTCCTCGAGCGGGTCTGGCAGTGGAAGGCGGAAAGTGGCGGCGTCATCGTCAACCAGTTGAAGCGGCTTGGCGCATCCTGCGACTGGTCGCGCGAACGCTTTACGATGGACGAGGGCCTGTCGCGCGCGGTTGCAAAGGTGTTCGTCGAATTGCACCGCGAAGGCCTGATCTACAAAGACAAGCGGCTGGTGAATTGGGACCCAAAGCTGCTCACCGCGATCTCCGACCTCGAAGTGCAGCAGACCGAGGTCAAGGGCAACCTCTGGTATTTGCGCTATCCGATCGAGGGCAAGAGCTTCAACCCCGACGATCCCTCGACCTTCATCGTGGTCGCGACCACACGTCCCGAAACCATGCTCGGCGACACCGCGGTTGCGGTGCATCCGGAGAACGAGCGCCTCGGCCATCTGATCGGCCAGCATGTCATTCTTCCGCTGGTCGGCCGCCGCATCCCGATCATCGGCGACGATTACGCCGATCCGGAAAAAGGCTCCGGCGCGGTCAAGATCACGCCGGCCCATGACTTCAACGATTTTGAAGTCGGCAAGCGGCACGGCCTGCCGCAGATCAGCGTGCTCGATCGAGAGGGTTCTCTCGCCCTCGTCGATAACGAGGATTATCTGCGCGGACTGCCCGAAGGCGCCTCGCAGCTTGCGGAAGAATTGAACGGGGTCGATCGTTTTGCGGCCCGCAAGCAGATCGTCGCCCGGCTGGAAGATTTCGGCTTCCTGGAGAAGATCGAACCGAACACGCATATGGTGCCGCATGGCGATCGCTCCGGGGCGGTCATCGAGCCCTATCTGACCGACCAGTGGTATGTCGACGCCAAGACCATGGCGCGGCCCGCGATCGCGGCGGTGCGAAGCGGTGCGACGATCATTCGTGCCGAAGAATTGGGAAAAAACCTATTTCGAGTGGATGGAGAACATCCAGCCCTGGTGCATCTCGCGCCAGCTCTGGTGGGGCCATCAGATTCCGGCATGGTACGGGCCGGACGGAAAAGTGTTCGTTGCCGAAACCGAGGAAGAAGCGGTCGGCAACGCGCTCGGCTATTACGTCGAGCAGGAAGTCATCACGGAGGAGCAGGGGCGCGAGATGGCGCTCGATCCGGCCAAACGCGAAGGCTTCATCACGCGCGACGAAGACGTGCTCGACACCTGGTTCTCCTCGGCGCTGTGGCCGTTCTCGACGCTGGGCTGGCCCGACGAAACGCCGGAGGTGGCACGCTACTATCCGACCAATGTGCTCGTCACCGGCTGGGACATCATCTTCTTCTGGGTCGCGCGGATGATGATGATGGGCCTCCATTTCAAGAAAGAGGCGCCGTTCTCGACCGTCTACATCCACCGCCTGGTTCGCGACGAGAAGGGCGCGAAGATGTCGAAGTCGAAAGGCAACGTCATCGATCCCCTCGGCGTTATCGACGATTTTGGCGCCGACGCGCTCCGCTTTGCGCTGGCGCGCGGCGCCGCGCACAGCCACGATATCAAGCTCTCGCCGCAACTGGTCGAAACCAACCGCAATTTCGCAACCAAACTCTGGAACGCCTGCCGCTTTGCGGAAATGAACGGTTGCGAAAAGCCTGCCGATTTCGATCCGGCAAAGGCAAAGGAGACGCTGAACCGCTGGATTGCGCATGAGACCTCGCGCGCGACGCGCGAAGTCACCGACGCGATCGAAGCCTATCGTTTCAACGACGCCGCCAACGCGATCTACCGTTTCGTCTGGAACGTCTATTGCGACTGGTATCTCGAACTCGCAAAGCCCTTGTTGCTCGGCGAGGAGGGGACGGCGAAGGCCGAGACGCGCGCCATGATCGCGTGGGCGCGCGACGAAATCCTCAAACTGCTGCATCCGTTCATGCCTTTCATCACCGAAGAGCTCTGGGCGGTGACGGCCAGGCGCGACGGCCTGTTGGTGCTGGCCGCATGGCCGCGCAAGGCTGGCGCGCTCGACGTCGCGAACAACTGGCGTCGGTGGCGTTGGCCGGTCCGAACGATGCCTTGATCCCGCCCGTCATCCGCGCCCTCGACGCCGGTGATTTCAGCGATCCTGCGGCGGAGGCCGAAATCGGCTGGGTGGTCGATCTCATTACCGAGATACGCTCGGTGCGGTCGGAAATGGGTATTCCACCGGCAACGCTGATGCCGCTGGTACTGGCAGGCACATCCGCCGAGACCAGGGATCGCGCCCAACGCTGGAACGACGTCATGAAGCGGCTGGCCCGGCTTGCCGATATTTCCTTCGCCGATCGCGCGCCGGAAGGTGCCGTGCAGTTGCTGGTGCGCGGTGAAGTCGCCGCTCTGCCGTTGAAAGGCGTGATTGACCTTTCGGCGGAGCGGACGCGGCTCGACAAGGAAATCGCCAAGGCCGACGCCGATATCAAGCGCGTCGACGCCAAACTAGGAAACGAGAAGTTCGTGGCGAACGCGCCCGAGGAGATCGTCGAGGAAGAAAAGGAAAAACGCGAGGCGGCTGTGGCGCGGAAGGAAAAGATTCTCGAAGCGCTGGAGCGGCTGAAGAACGCTCCTGAGGAGTTGATCGATGCTGGACCACGTTTCCATAACCGTATCCGACATTGCCGCCGCCGAGCGGTTCTACGACGCGATCATGAAGACGCTCGACGTCGTCAAGGTCGGCCGCCGCGACGATTGGCTCGGTTATGGCGAGCGGGCGCGCTCCGCCCATCCGGAGCGGATCTATCTCACCATCCGCAAGGGCCCGAAGCCCGAGGACGCCGCAGGCCGCCATTGGTGTTTCAAGGCGAAGTGGCGAACGCAAGTCGATGCGTTCTGGGACGCCGGTATCGCAGCCGGTGGCACCGACAACGGCGCTCCGGGGCTGCGCGATTATCACGCGTCCTATTACGGCGCGTTCCTCAGGGACCCCGACGGCAACCGCATCGAAGCTGTCTGCCATCACGCCGTCTAGGCCGGGAACGGCTTGCTCAAAAATCTCGATCCCTTCAATCCATACCGCCAGGGCAGATCGACCGCCTTGGTGATACCGATTCGAAGACCCGAGACGATGTCGAACTTCCCGACGCGCGCATGCAGCGCGATCGGCGGTTGATCGAGCGGCAGTTCGCTGTGCTTGATGGTGATGCCTAGCGCTTCGCACAGCTTCCCCGGTCCCGAACACAAATTGCGTTCGTCGTGCAGTCCGCGACGCCGGCGCATCGCCGGAATGCCGTGGGTCGGCTCGAGCGCGCGGATCAGGACGGCGCTGGCCGAACCTTCCTTTTCGCAAACGAAATTGACGCACCAATGGATGCCGTAGGAGCGGTAGACGTAAGCGAAGCCGGCCGGACCGAACATCACCATGTTCCGCGGTGTCGGACCGCGGAACGAATGCGCGGCCGGCTCGGTGTGATGATAGGCCTCGACCTCGACAATGATGCCGCCGACGCCGTCGACCAGCAGCGTCGCTCCGATCAGGTCGGGCGCGACCTCGTGCACGCTGCGGTTAAAGAACGAGCGTTTCAACGGCTTGCCGAGGCGGGGGACGGCCGCGCTGGCCGGCTTTGAGTTTTGAACCATTTTGAGGTGGGAATCAGGGTGGAACAGGTGAAAACTGCCAATACCTTGCACGTTTCTGCTAGGTTCGGCGAGCCGGGTTGCAGCCTGTCGCGACACGGATTAGCTAAAGGCTCTTGTTAGCTTAAGGCTCTTGTCAGCTAAGGCTCTTAGCTAAGGGCTGTTCTTGCAATTTCCGGACTTAGCATGGTCGTCCTCGTCGATACCGTCTCAACCAATCAGGTGCGGCCGCGCCACCCCGAAAAGGTGAACCGGCCGGATGCGTTGTCGCCGCCGAAGCCTGACTGGATCCGGGTGCGCGCGCCGAACACCCGCGGCTATGCCGACACGCGAAAAATCGTCAAGGAAAACGGCCTCGTCACGGTGTGCGAGGAGGCGGGTTGCCCGAATATCGGCGAGTGCTGGGACAAGAAGCACGCCACCTTCATGATCATGGGGGACACCTGCACCCGAGCCTGCGCGTTCTGCAACGTCAAGACCGGGATGCCCGGCGCGCTCGACGCCGCCGAGCCGGAACATGTCGCGGAAGCGACCTTCAAGCTTGGGCTTGCCCATATCGTCGTCACCTCGGTCGATCGAGACGATCTCGCCGATGGCGGCGCCGGGCATTTCGCGCAAACCATCCGCGCCATCCGCGCGCGCTGCCCGACTACCACGATCGAAATCCTCACACCCGATTTCCTGCGCAAGGAAGGCGCGCTCGAAAAGGTCGTCGCGGCAAAACCCGATGTGTTCAACCATAATCTGGAAACGGTGCCGTCGCGTTATCTCACCGTGCGTCCCGGCGCGCGCTATTTCCATTCGATCCGGCTGCTGCAGCGGGTCAAGGAAATCGACCCGACGATCTTCACCAAATCCGGCATCATGGTCGGCCTCGGCGAGGAGCGGCATGAAGTGTTGCAGGTGATGGACGATCTGCGTTCGGCGGATGTCGATTTCCTCACCATTGGGCAATATCTGCAGCCGACCCGCAAGCATCACGCCGTGATGCGCTATATCAGCCCGGATGAATTCGCAGGCTACGAGAAGGTCGCCTATACCAAGGGCTTCCTGATGGTTTCGGCGAGCCCGCTGACCCGTTCGTCGCATCACGCCGGCGAGGATTTCACCAAACTCAGAGCGGCGCGGGCTGCGCTCGTTCGCTGAAGCGCCGATGCCGAGGTTTTCCAGCAAACGCCGGGTTCATCACACCGCGTCGCAGATGTTCGATCTGGTCGCCGATGTCGAGCGTTATCCGGAATTCGTGCCGCTGTGCCATGTCGTTGAAAATACGCCAGCGCACGCCGAAGCCTGACGGCACCGAAATCGTGGTTGCCGACATGACGGTGTCATTCAAGCTGGTGCGGGAATCCTTTACCAGCCGGGTGACGCTCGACCGGGCGAATTTGAAGATCATGGTCGAGTATCTGAAGGGACCGTTCAGCAATCTCGAAAACCGATGGACTTTCGAGCCCAAATCCGAAACCGACTGCGACGTCGGATTTTTTCTCAGCTACGAATTCAAGAGCCGGATGCTGGCGATGCTGATGGGCACGATGTTCGACACCGCTTTCCAGCGTTTTTCAGCTGCGTTCGAGAAACGCGCGGACGCGGTTTATGGGAAGGCCTAGCGTGAATTTTACGTCCGCGACGGCCGGCGTCGCTTGACCGCGCTGCGCCGTGGCGTGCGGGCGACGCGCGGCCGCAACCGGCTCGCGGATTCGCGGCGCGGCTTGGCCGTCGCCTGCGGTCCGCGCGCCAGTTCCATCAGCATGCGCAACGCTTCCACCACCGAGCGTTGACGCACCGTCGTGCGGCCGATCGCGCCAAAGCGGCATTCACGATGCAGTATCCGCCCGTCACGCGCTGCGACGGCGAAATGCACGAGACCAACCGGCTTGCCCGGCGTCGCGCCGCCGGGGCCGGCGATGCCGGTGATGGAGACCGCGAGATCGACGCCGGCTTTCTCCAGCGCGCCGACCGCCATCGCGGTTGCGGTTTCCTTGCTCACGGCGCCGAAGGTTGCGAGCGTCGTGGTCTTGACGCCGAGCATCGCGCGCTTGGCCTCGTTGGAATAGGTGACGAAGCCGCGGTCGATCACGTCGGAAGAGCCGGGAATGTCGGTCAGGGCGCCGGCGACGAGACCGCCGGTGCAGGATTCCGCGGTCGCAATCGTCAGCTTGCGCATCCGGCACAGATCGAGCAGCGAGCGGGAGAGGGCGCGGGCGTCGCTGCCGCTCATTTTATTCGCTCCAGGGAAGGCGGATGGTGGCGCTCGCGGTTGCCGCAATGCCTTCCTCGCGTCCGGTAAAGCCCAGCCGCTCGCTGGTGGTCGCCTTGACCGCAACGCGCGAGATATTCAGCCCGGTGATCTCGGCGATGCGAGCGCGCATGGTGTCGCGCAGCGGGCCGATCTTGGGACGTTCGCAGATCAGCGTGACCTCGAGATTGGCGATGCGGCCGCCGCGCGCGGTGACGCGATCGACCGCGTATTTCAGGAAGCGATCCGAGGACGCGCCCTTCCATGTGGGATCGCTGGGCGGAAAGTGCGAGCCGATATCGCCGTCCGCCAGCGCGCCGAGAATGGCATCGACCAGCGCATGCAGCCCGACATCGCCGTCGGAATGGGCGAGAAAGCCCTTCGTGTGCGGCACGCGCACGCCGCAGATCATCAGATGATCGCCGTCGCCGAAAGCGTGCACGTCGTAGCCGGTGCCGGTCCTGATGTCGCCAAGCATGGCGCCGAGGCGGGCTTCTTCGCGGACGAAATCTTCAGGGGTGGTCAGTTTCATGTTCGCAGGATCGCCTTCAAAGGTCGCTACCGTCAATCCCGCCCATTCCGCCAATGCCGCATCATCGGTGAAATCGCTGCGGCCGTCGCGCGCGGCGCGGCGATGGGCCTCGAGTATCACGTCGAAACGAAAGGCCTGGGGCGTTTGCGCGATACGCAGCCGTGCGCGATCCGGCGTGGCTTCGACGTTTCCGCTATCGCCAACCTGTTTGATCGTGTCGGTGACCGCGATGGCGGGCACGGCGGCGCCGGTACGGCCGGCAGCTTGAATCGCGCGCGAAATCACCGCCGAGGTGACGAAGGGCCGCGCGGCGTCGTGGATCAGAACGATATCGGGCTTCTCGCTTGCCAGCGCCTCCAGCCCGGCATGCACCGACGCCTGACGCGTCGCGCCGCCATTGGTCGGTGGCTGATGACGCAGCCCTGCGACGGCTTCGCTGAACATGACGGCGTCATCGGGATTCACAACCGGCTGTACCGCAAACACGTCCGGATGGCTGCAAAACGCTTGCATCGCGCGGAAGATCACGGTCTGCCCGCCGATCATGCGATATTGCTTCGGCCCGCCGGTGCCGGCGCGAAGCCCACGCCCGGCTGCGACGAGGATGGCTGCTGTGCGCTCAGGTCTCGGCATTGGGACTCAAATACGGGAGGATTCTGGGTTGAGGAGGGGTGGTTGGCGCACAGCCCTTACCATGCCGAATGCGTAAAAACAGAGCGTTTCCCAATAGCTGTGGGAAAAGCAGTTTTTGTTGCAGTGCACTTGCACAAATGATAGAACTGTCTAAAGTGTAGGCATGAAGCTTGACTGCACAAGATTTGTGCTCACAATATGCGCCGACGGTCGCAATGACGCTGCCGTCCCAACCATGAGAATGCCGTGACCGGCCTGGAATGCTCACGCTCTAAGCCGTTGAAAATAGGCGATATTACTATCGCTAACCGGGTTCTTCTGGCGCCGATGTCCGGCGTTACCGATGCTCCCTTCCGACGTCTTTCGGCCGCCCTCGGCGCTGGGTTGGTCGTGTCAGAAATGACCGCCAGCGACGATCTCGTGCGGGGCCATCCGATGTCTCAGCTGCGCTGCGAAGCCGCCGGCATTGGGCCGCATGTCGTTCAGCTCGCGGGTTGCGAGACACACTGGATGGCGGAGGGCGCCAGGGTCGCGGAGGCCGCCGGCGCCGACATCATCGATATCAACATGGGCTGCCCGGCGCGCCACGTCACCGGCGGCCAGTCCGGCTCGGCGCTGATGCGCGATCTCGACCATGCGGTGAAGCTGATCGAAGCGACGATCGCGGCCGTGAAAGTGCCGGTGACGCTGAAGATGCGGCTCGGCTGGGACGATCGCTCGCTCAACGCGCCGGAGCTGGCGCGCCGCGCGCAAGCCGCCGGCGTGCAGATGATCACGGTGCACGGGCGCACGCGTTGCCAATTCTACAAGGGAGAAGCGGATTGGTCGGCGGTGCGCGCGGTCAAGGACGCGATTTCCGTGCCGCTTGTCGTCAACGGCGATATCACCTCGTTCGAGAAGGCGGTCAGCGCGCTGGAAATGTCAGGCGCCGATGCCGTGATGATCGGGCGCGGCGCGCAGGGGCAGCCGTGGTTGCCGGGCCAGATCGGACGCCGGCTCGAAACCGGCGGAATCGAATCCGCGCCTGACCTGGTCGAGCAGCTCGCGCATGTCCGCGCGCTCTATGACGAAGTCTGCCGTCATTATGGACTGCGCATCGGGCTCAAGCATGCCCGGAAACATCTCGGCTGGGCGCTGGAGATCGCAGCGCAATATAGCCGCGCGCCGGCCGCGACGCTGAAAGGCTGGCGGCAAAAGGTTCTGACGTCGGAGGATCCGCACCGGGTGCATCGGTCGCTCCAGGACGCATTCGACGATTTTGCATGGAGTGCTGCTGCATGACGTCAGCCGCCGAACATCGCCGCCCGGTGCCCTCCGATGGCGAGGCGATCCTCAACGCATTGCCCAATCCGGTGCTGCTGGTAGCGCCCGACGGCCGCATCGTCGATGCCAACATCGCCGCCGAATCCTTCTTCGAGATTTCGACGCAATTCCTGCGCCGGCAGTCGCTGAAGGAATTGGTGCCGTTTGGCAGCCCGCTGCTGGCACTGATCGATCAGGTGCGCTCGAGCGGCTCGCCCGTCAACGAGTACAAGGTCGATCTTGGCACGCCGCGGATCGGTGGCGATCGCCAGGTCGATCTTCACGTCGCCCCGTTGACCGAGCGGCCTGGTCATATCGTCGTGATGCTGCAGGAGCGCACCATCGCCGACAAGATGGACCGGCAACTGACGCACCGAAGCGCGGCGCGTTCGGTAATCGCGCTGGCAGCGATGCTGGCGCATGAAATCAAGAACCCGCTGTCGGGCATCCGCGGCGCGGCGCAATTGCTGGAGCAGGCGGCCTCATCCGAAGATCGCATGCTGACTCGGCTGATCTGCGACGAGGCCGACCGCATCGTCACGCTCGTCGACCGCATGGAAGTATTCGGCGACGACCGCCCGGTGGCGCGGGGCCCGGTCAACATCCATTCCGTGCTCGACCACGTCAAACGGCTGGCGCAATCCGGCTTCGCCCGCAACGTCCGCTTCATCGAAGACTATGATCCGTCGCTGCCTCCGGTCCTGGCCAACCAGGACCAGCTGATCCAGGTGTTCCTCAATCTCGTGAAAAATGCCGCCGAAGCCGTCGCCGATCTCGGCAGCGATGCGGAAATCCAGCTCACCACCGCATTCCGTCCGGGTGTCCGCCTGTCGGTACCGGGCAAGAAATCGCGCGTGTCGCTGCCGCTGGAGTTTTGCGTCAAGGACAACGGCTCCGGCGTGCCGGAAGATTTGCTGCCGAACCTGTTTGATCCCTTCGTGACCACCAAGCAAACCGGCAGCGGCCTGGGGCTTGCGCTCGTTGCAAAGATCGTCGGCGATCACGGTGGCATCATCGAATGCGAATCCCAGCCGCGCAAGACTACCTTCCGCGTGCTGCTGCCGATGTTCAACTCCGCCAAACATTTCGACCAAAGCAATCGCGACGACGTTCCGGGTACGCCGCCGCATGCCTCACAGGGTGCAAGATGAGGAATAGCAATGCCCGCAGGTAGCATACTAGTCGCAGATGACGACACCGCCATCCGCACGGTTCTGAACCAGGCCCTGTCACGCGCCGGATACGAGGTGCGCTTGACCGGAAACGCGGCGACGCTGTGGCGCTGGGTAAGTCAAGGCGAGGGCGATCTCGTCATCACCGACGTGGTGATGCCTGACGAGAACGCGTTCGATTTGCTGCCGCGGATCAAGAAGATGCGGCCGAACCTTCCCGTCATCGTCATGAGCGCGCAAAACACCTTCATGACGGCCATTCGGGCCTCGGAGCGCGGCGCGTACGAATATCTGCCAAAGCCCTTCGACCTCAAGGAGCTCATCACAATCGTCGGCCGCGCTCTGGCGGAGCCAAAGGAGCGGGTCGCGCACGCGGCGGACGAATCGGAATTCGATTCGATTCCCCTGGTCGGCCGTTCGCCGGCGATGCAGGAAATCTACCGCGTGCTGGCGCGACTGATGCAGACCGACCTCACTGTGATGATCTCCGGCGAGTCCGGCACCGGCAAGGAACTGGTCGCCCGCGCGCTGCACGACTACGGCAAGCGCCGCAACGGCCCGTTCGTCGCCGTCAACATGGCGGCGATCCCGCGCGACCTCATCGAATCCGAATTGTTCGGCCATGAGCGTGGCGCGTTCACCGGCGCCAATACCCGCGCTTCCGGCCGGTTCGAACAGGCCGAAGGCGGCACGCTGTTTCTCGACGAAATCGGCGACATGCCGATGGAGGCGCAGACGCGGCTGTTACGGGTGCTGCAGCAGGGTGAGTACACTACCGTCGGCGGGCGTACGCCGATCAAGACCGACGTGCGCATCGTTGCCGCGAGCAACAAGGATCTGCGCATTTTGATTCAGCAGGGCCTGTTCCGGGAAGATTTGTTCTTCCGCCTGAACGTGGTGCCGCTGCGGCTGCCTCCGTTGCGCGAGCGGATCGAGGATTTGCCCGATCTCATCCGGCACTTCTTCTCGCTCGCGGAAAAAGACGGGCTGCCGCCGAAGAAGCTGGATACGCTGGCGCTGGAGCGCCTCAAACAGCACCGCTGGCCGGGCAACGTCCGCGAGCTCGAAAACCTCGCGCGCCGGCTTGCCGCGCTCTATCCGCAAGACGTGATCACGGGTTCGGTGATCGATGGCGAACTGGCGCCTCCGGCCGTCGCATCGAATGGTAACGCGCCGCTCGGGGTCGAGAATCTTGGCGGGGCGGTCGAGGCCTATCTGTCGTCGCACTTCTCTGGCTTCCCGAACGGCGTGCCGCCGCCGGGGCTCTATCATCGCATCCTCAAGGAGATCGAGGTGCCATTGCTGACTGCGGCGCTGGCGGCGACCCGCGGCAACCAGATACGCGCTGCCGACCTGCTTGGTCTCAACCGAAACACACTGCGGAAGAAAATCAGGGATTTGGACATTCAGGTCTATCGAAGCGGCGGTTAGTCGCGGCGCTCGTTGGGGAAAGCCCCTAGGGTTTGAGCAATTCCACGGCCACGCGCCGTGGAATTGTCGCAATTCGGCAACATTGTGATATGAATGCATCAGTCCGCGGCCGGCGGACAAATATTGCCGTTCAGCTCACCGATTGCCGGAATGACCACCGCAGAGACCTCGGTACCATCGTTCGACCCGTCGCTTGCCGAACCCGCAGGAGGAACCCTGCGGAAGCTGGTGGCGCCGTTTGCCGTCGGGATCGCGCTCCTGTCGGCGCTGATGACTTTCATGGTGCTCAGCGGTTTGACGCCGATCGAACCGACGCGTCAGGTCGTCTATTCGTTTCTGCTGATCAATGCGGCGACCATCCTGCTTCTGGTCGGCATCATCGTCCGCGAAGTCTGGCAGATGGTGCAGGCAAGAAGGCGAGGCCGGGCGGCGGCGAGGCTGCACGTCCAGATCGTCAGCCTGTTCTCGGTCATTGCCGTATTGCCGGCGGTGTTGGTGGCCGTCGTCGCCAACGTGACCATCGATCGCGGCCTCGACCGGCTGTTCTCGGGGCCAACCCGCGAGGTCATGCAGAACTCGCTGATCGTGGCGCGCGCCTATACCTATGAGCACGCCCAACTCATTCGCGGCGACATTCTGGGCATGGCCAACGATATCGCCCACGCCCGGCCATTGTTCGACCAGGATCGGCGCTCGTTTCGGGAATTGCTGACAGCCGGCGCTGCCTCGCGCAATTTGCCGGGCGCGATGCTGATCGACAAGGATGGCAATCGGCTCGAGACCGCGCAGACCGGTATTCGCGAGCAGTTCACGACGCCGGCGCCGGATTTCCTGAAGGATGTCGACGAAAACGAGCCGCAGATCGCGGTATTTCCGGAAGCGAACTACGTCGCGGCGGTGATCCGGCTGCGCGCCTTCAACGACACGTTCCTTTACGTGGCGCGGCTGCTTGATCCCCGCGTAGTCGCGCAGCTCAAGCAGACCGAGGCTAGCGTCGCCGAATACGCCCAGATCGAATCCCGGCGGCTCGGCATTCAGGTCGCCTTCGCGCTGATGTTCGCGGTGATCGCGCTGACGATCCTGATGGCATCGGTGTTGATCGGGTTGAATTTTGCGAACTGGCTGGTCGCACCGATCCGCAACCTGATGGGCGCAGCCAATATCGTTTCCACCGGCGACCTCAATGTGCAGGTGCCGGTCCATAAATCCGAGGGCGATCTCGCCCAACTCGGCCAGACCTTCAACAAGATGACGCAGGAATTGCGCACCCAGCGCGATGAACTGGTCAGTGCCAGCGACCTGATCGATAGCCGGCGGCGTTTCATCGAGGCGGTGTTGTCGTCGGCGAGCGCCGGCATTATCGGCGTCGATGCTTCCGGCAGTGTCGGCATCCTCAATCGATCGGCCGAAAAGCTCATCGGCCACTCCGAAGCGGAGACGCTGGATCATCCGTTGTCGGACGTGCTGCCCGAACTCGACGACATGATGAAGACCGCGCGGGAGGGTACGCAGCGGCTGGTGCAGGGCCAGATCACCATCACCCGCGATGGCCACGAGCGCAACCTGTCGGTTCGTGTCAGCGCCGAGCAGACCAGCCAGTCGCGCGACAGCTACATCATCACGCTCGACGACATCACCGAACTGGTTTCGGCGCAGCGCACCTCGGCATGGGGCGACGTTGCGCGCCGCATCGCCCACGAAATCAAGAATCCGCTGACGCCGATCCAGCTTTCGGCCGAGCGTATCCGCCGCAAATTCGGCAAGGTCATCACCGAGGACAAGGGCATCTTCGAGCAATGCACCGACACCATCGTGCGGCAGGTCGATGACATCAGGCGGATGGTCGATGAATTCTCCCGCTTCGCACGGATGCCCAAACCGGTGATGGAGGGCGAGGACGTCGCCGATACCGTGCGCCAGGCGGTGTTCCTGATGAGGGTCGGGCATCCAGACCTGGATTTCGAGGCCGACATCAAGCAGGACCCGATGCGGGCGCAGTTCGACCGCCGGCTGATCTCGCAAGCGCTGACCAACATCATCAAGAATGCAACGGAAGCGATCGAGCAGGTGCCTCCGGAAGAACTCGGCAAGGGCCGCATCGACGTCATCGCCGCGCAGGAGAACGACGACATCGTGATCGACGTGATCGATAACGGTATCGGCCTGCCGAAGGTCGCACGTGCGCGTTTGCTGGAGCCCTACGTAACGACGCGCCAGAAGGGTACAGGGTTGGGACTGGCGATCGTCGGCCGCGTGCTCGAAGACCATGGCGGCCGCATCGAACTCAAGGATGCCTCCGATTTTCGCCCCGGACAGCGCGGCGCCTGGATGCGGCTGCGGTTTGCCGTCTCGGGCAAGGCGGCTACTCCGGAAGTGAAAGAGCAGTCGCAGGAGACAAAAGAGCAGGGCGTCGAAACAAAAACACCAGAATCCGAAACCAATGAGACGGCATCCGCGACCAATGATGAAACCAAAATCGAAGCCGCAACGGGCAACTGACAAGACAGGTGTAACCCATGGCCAGTGACATTCTGATTGTCGACGACGAAGCAGATATTCGGGATCTCGTTGCGGGTATCCTGGACGACGAAGGCTTCAGCACCCGGACCGCGCGCGACAGCGATTCCGCGCTGACCGAGATTGCCAATCGCCGCCCGCATCTCGTGTTCCTCGATATCTGGCTGCAGGGCTCGAAACTCGATGGTCTGCAACTGCTCGAGCAGATCAAGAAGGACAATGCCGATCTGCCTGTCGTGATGATCTCCGGCCACGGCAACATCGAAACCGCGGTCGCGGCGATCAAACGCGGCGCCTACGACTTCATCGAAAAGCCCTTCAAGTCGGACCGGTTGATTCTGGTGGCGACGCGGGCGCTGGAGACCTCGCGGCTCAAGCGCGAGGTGAAAGAACTCAAGCAACTGGCTCCCGCAGCTAGCATTCTGACCGGCCGCTCCGCTTGCATGAACCAGCTTCGCCAGACCATCGACCGGGCCGCCAAGGCCAACAGCCGCATCCTCATCGTCGGTCCCTCCGGGTCGGGCAAGGAACTGGCGGCGCGCACGCTGCACCACGCCTCAGGGCGCGCCGAAGGACCGTTTGTTGTCATCAACGCTGCCGCGATAACGCCGGAGCGGATGGAAGTCGAATTGTTCGGGATCGAGCAGACCAACGGCGAGCAGGCACGCAAGCCCGGCGCGCTGGAGGAAGCTCACGGCGGCACGCTGTTCATCGACGAAATCGCCGACATGCCCCGCGAGACCCAGAACAAGATCCTGCGCGTGCTGGTCGATCAGACGTTTCAGCGTTCCGGCGGCACCAGCAAGGTTCATGTCGATGTCCGCATCATTTCCTCGACCGCGCGCAATCTGGAGGAGGAGATCGCGGAAGGGCGCTTCCGCGAAGATCTCTATCACCGGCTATCGGTGGTACCGATCCGGGTACCGCCGCTGTCGGAACGCCGCGAGGACATTCCCGAACTGATCGACTACTTCATGGACCAGATTTCGGCGGCTACCGGGCTACCGAAGCGCCAGATCGGCCAGGATGCGATGGCGGTTCTGCAATCCCATGTCTGGCCTGGCAACGTCCGGCAGCTTCGCAATAACGTCGAACGCGTGATGATCCTGGCCGGCGGCGGCCCCGAGGCGATCATCACCGCCGATATGCTGCCGCAGGATGTCGGCTCCATGGTGCCGGCGATGCCGACCAGCAACAATGGCGAGCACATTATGGGGCTGCCGCTCCGCGAGGCGCGGGAGGTATTCGAGCGCGACTATCTGATCGCCCAGATCAGCCGGTTCTCCGGAAACATCTCGCGGACGGCAGAATTCGTCGGCATGGAACGCTCGGCGCTGCATCGCAAGCTCAAGGCGCTGGGGGTTGGTTGAAGTCTGCCGTTTGGCGCGTTTTCAGGCTTGGGCGGCGCCGCCGTCCGTGGGGCGCGGTTTCGCTGGAAAACCCCCTGCCGCGCCGATCCATGCACTTGCTTGAGAATATTTGCCTCTTTCGGAGCCTTTACGCCGAAAGGCTACAGGGTTCCGAGCCGGTAACGCGCGAACTGGCTTGCCTAAAAACCGCGCCTGCACTCTAATCGTACTGCCGAGCCGACCGGAGGGGGATCTCAGGGGAAGCCGGCGACCGGGAGAAGCTCCGTAAGAGAGCAACAACCGGTTTAATAAAAAGAAACCCAAGACGGCGGGATAAAAACAATGGCGGCAGACCGCGCACAAAACCTACAAGACACCTTCCTAAATCACGTTCGCAAAACCAAAACGCCACTGACGATCTTTCTGGTCAACGGAGTAAAGCTGCAGGGAATTGTCACCTGGTTCGACAATTTTTGCCTGCTGCTTCGGCGCGACGGTCATTCGCAGCTTGTCTACAAGCATGCGATCTCGACCATCATGCCCGGCGCTCCGATCCAGTTGTTCGAGGGCGGCGAGGATGCTCCGGCTTGAGAGTGACTTGATTGGAACCCCTGAATCGTGAAGGGGGCGCCGACCGTCCGCGGTCGGCGGGGGGCCGAGAATCCGGGCGGGTGATCGTCATCGGCCCCTATGTGCGTGTGCGCCGCGGCGAAGCCGATGCGCAAACGAACGATGGCGTTCGCGATTCCGAGGCGCGGCTTGATGAGGCCGCAGGTCTGGCGCGCGCCATCGACCTGACGGTGGCCGAGGCCTTGATCGCCCCGGTCAGCCAGATCAGGCCTGCGACCTATCTCGGCAAGGGCAAGGTCGAGGAGATCGTCGGTCTCATTACCGGCCACGACATCGAGCTGGTCGTGATGGATTGCGCATTGTCGCCGATCCAGCAGCGCAATCTCGAAAAAGCCTGGAACACAAAAGTTCTCGACCGCACCGGCCTTATTCTGGAAATTTTTGGCCGCCGCGCCAAAACCAAGGAAGGCTCGCTGCAGGTCGAGCTTGCGCATTTGAATTACCAGCGCAGCCGGCTGGTGCGCTCATGGACGCATCTCGAACGCCAGCGCGGTGGCTTCGGCTTCATGGGCGGACCGGGTGAGACCCAGATCGAGGCCGACCGCCGCCTGATCGGTGATCGGATCACCCGGCTCGAGAATGAAATCAAAAAGGTTCAGGCGACACGCCGGCTGCATCGCGCCGGGCGGCAGCGGGTGCCTTACCGCGTGGTGGCGCTGGTCGGCTACACCAATGCCGGCAAGTCGACGCTGTTCAACCGCTTGACCCGCGCCGACGTGCAGGCCGCCGACATGCTGTTCGCCACGCTGGATCCGACCTTGCGCGCGCTGACCTTGCCGCATGGCGGCAAGGCGATGTTATCCGACACGGTCGGATTCATTTCCAATCTGCCGACGCAACTGGTTGCGGCATTTCGCGCAACTCTCGAAGAAGTGCTGCAGGCAGATATCATTCTGCACGTCCGCGACATCTCGCACGAAGATGCCGAGGCGCAGGAGCGCGATGTCGATGCCGTGCTGCGTCAACTCGGGATCGATCCCGATGCGGGGCAGCGCATCCTCGAGGTCTGGAACAAAATCGACCGCTTCGATCCGGAGGAGCGCGAAAACCTGCGCAATATCGCCGCCCGCCGCCCGCCGGAGCGGCCGTGCTTTCTGGTTTCGGCAGAGACAGGCGAGGGGATCGAGGCGCTATTGACTGCGATCGAGGATCGCTTGGCAGCGACGCGGACAACGCTCGACCTCTCCATCGACGCCGCCGACGGCGCCGGCATCAGCTGGCTGCATCGCAATTCGGAAGTTCTCAACAAGCAGCTCCACGACGGGCGGTTCGATATGACCGTGCGCGTCGATGAGACCAAGCGCGATATTGTGGTGTCACGGTTCGACGCCGTGCCGCACGTGGCGTAGCTTCGTCGCTGCGAAGTCCGGAACCTATGGCCGCAGGCGTTTGTGGCTACGGAAAGACGACGAACAGCCACATCCAGGATGGTACGATCACGCGATATGGATATCGACGTTCGCTGCGACGATTTGATCAGAGCGCGGTTTCAGCCTCGACTTCCCTGCGCTCTCGCCGGCGTGGTCGCCGTCGCCAACTCCGCAACTTTGGCCTCGTTCCACAACGCGTCCATCTCGGCTAGCGAAGCGTCTTCGAGCGAACGCCCCTGCGCCGCCAACGCGCGTTCGATGTAGGCGAAGCGGCGCTCGAATTTGGCGTTCGTGCCACGGAGCGCGGCTTCGGGGTCGGCGCCGACATGCCGCGCCAGATTGACCAGCGCAAACAGGAGATCGCCGGTTTCGGCGGCGAGTTCGCCGGCGTCGCCGCGGTCGAGCGCGTCCTCGATTTCGTCGGCTTCCTCGCGGATCTTGTGCAGCACCGCGCGAGGGTCGTTCCAGTCGAAGCCGACGGTGGAGGCCTTGCGCTGCAATGCCATCGCGCGCGTCAAGGCCGGCTGGCCCGCCTTGACGCTTGCCAGCAGCGATTTGGGGCCGGCCGGCTCGGGCGGCCGGCGCGCGGCGCGCTCGGCTTTCTCCTCCGCCTTGATGCGGTCCCATACCTCCTCGACGTGCGAGGGGGCCAATCGCCCCCCACTGTCGGCAAACACATGCGGATGCCGCCGGATCATCTTGCTGGTGATCGCCTCGACCACATCGCCGAATGCAAACGCATTTTGCTCTTCCGCCATACGGGCGTGAAACACGACCTGAAGCAGGAGATCGCCGAGTTCCTCGCGCAGATCATCGAGATCGCCACGCGTGATGGCGTCGACGACCTCATAGGCCTCCTCGATGGTGTAGGGCGCGATCGTCGCAAAATCCTGTTCGAGGTCCCACGGACAACCGGTAACGGGCGTTCGCAGCATCGCCATGATTTCGAGCAGGCGTGAAATGTCGCGGGAAGGGGTCATGTGGATACCGGAACCTCTGAGGTTTCCGCTTTATGCCGCAGGCGACGTGCCGATCCCAGCGAAACGAACCGGAATCGCCGTTATTTCCACCGATTGGTCCCGATACCGATGGGTGGTAAAGCGTGCCCATGAGCGATCAATTCCAAACCGAAACCGCGCTGGTGCTGTTCTCCGGCGGACAGGATTCCACGACCTGCCTCGCCTGGGCGCTGCAGCGCTTTGCGCGCGTCGAAATGCTCGGCTTCAGCTACGGGCAGCGTCATGCCATCGAACTTGACTGCCGCGACAGCCTGCTGGACGGGATCAAATCCTTGCGGCCGGATTGGGCGGGGAAATTGAGCGAAAGTCACACGCTGGACATTCCGACCCTGGCCACGATTTCCGATACCGCGCTGACGCGTGACGTCGCGATCGAGATGGGCGAGGACGGCCTGCCCAATACGTTCGTGCCAGGCCGCAATCTGGTGTTTCTCACCTTCGCCGCCGCGCTGGCCTACCGCCGCGGCATCCGTCACATCATCGGCGGGATGTGCGAGACGGATTATTCCGGCTATCCGGATTGCCGCGACGAGACCATCAAGGCGCTGAATGCCGCGCTCAATCTCGGCATGGCCAAACCATTCGAATTGCATACGCCGCTGATGTGGCTGGATAAGGCGGCGACCTGGAAGCTGGCGCACGATCTGGGCGGGGCAGGGCTGGTCGATCTGATCCGCGAGCACTCGCACACCTGCTATCTCGGCGAACGTGGCGAACAGCATGAATGGGGTTATGGCTGCGGCGAATGCCCGGCCTGCGCGTTACGGGCGAAGGGTTGGCGGGAATATGCGGAGCGGCGGTAATAGGGCTGCCGGGGTTTCCCGGACTAAGCGATCGAGGGAATACCGGCGGGTTCGCGGTGTCAGTCTCGTGGGAGGAACAAAACATGCAACCAAACACGCTCGTCAAATTTTTTGCCGCGACCCTGACCATCGGTTTCGCGGGCATATCGCAGGCCCAGACACCGGCTCCGGCACCCGCTGCCGCACCGCCCTTGTTTGCGACGACCAAGGTCGAGGGCACCGACAATGTTTATGTCTTCCGCTATCAGAATCACCAGGCGATGTTCGTGGTCACGCCCGCCGGCGTGATTGCCACCGACCCGATCAGCTACGGACGCCCACAGGCGGCGGTCACCTATGTCGCCGAGATCAAGAAAATTACCGATAAGCCCATCAAATACCTGATCTATAGCCACCACCATTATGACCATGCAGCCGGAGGCAAACCGTTCAAGGATGCCGGCGCCACGATCATTGCGCACAAGCGCGCCAAGGAGCGCCTGAAGGCGCTCAACAATCCCGACGTCGTGATGCCCGACGAGGTGGTGGTCGGCAAACGCACGATCAAGCTGGGGGGCACGACGCTGGAATTGATCGACGCCGGGCGAAACCATTCCAACTCGTCGCTGGTGATGTTTTTGCCCAAGGAGAAGATAATCTTCGCAGTCGACTTCAACTCGCTCGGTGCTGTGCCGTCGCGGCTGGCGATCAACGACTCCTATCCGGTCGAATGGGAAGCCTCGCTCAAGCGCACGCTGGCGCTGAACTGGGACCGCCAGATTCCCGGACATCCCGGGCCCGGCGGGCGGCTTGGCACCCGGCAGGACATGGAGCAGCAATATGCCTTCATGACGGAGCTGTCGGCCGAGGTCAAAAAGGCTTCCGACGCGGGCAAATGCTTCGATCCGGCCACCAAGGACGTGCGGCTGCCGCAGTATTCAACGCTGCAGGGCTACGAACAGAATATTGAATGGAGCACACACCGCTGGTGCGGTTATTGGGGTCGCGGCATCTGAGCAAACGGCGTCGTCGCCGGCCCGCTGTTGATCTGAGTTGTCACGATCGTCGATTGGAGGTTCGGTTCTGATTGAATCGGAACCGACCTCCAGATTCTTGTCTTGATGCGTTTTCTACCGCTTAGCTGCGAAAATCGTCGGGCGTCAGTTCGATCGGTGCGCCATGCGGCGTGCGGTCGGCGGCGTGATCCCAGGCATCGCGATAACGAAGCAGGACGTCCGACGTCGTGACGCCCTTGGCGGCCACCAGTGTTTCCAGCGTCGCTAGCCAATGCTGGTAATAGGTCTCGCCCGTATCAGGGTCGCCGGCGGCTTGGGCTCGCTTGATCTGCGTGCCCAGTGTCTCCGCCCATTCCTTCCAGCTGAATACGCCGGCTTCGTGCAGCGCCAGCGCCATCGCGAAGGCGCGGGCTTCCCAGGGCTCGCGAAATACCGGGCCGTCTTCGTCGCGCGGCACGCCGGGGACGGCGACCGCCGCCCGCATCGCCTGTTGCGGGGTCAAATTCATCAAACGCGCTCCAGATAGGATTCCCAGGCATCGACGGAGATGCTGAGCGTCGGATCGCTGTCCTTGCCCCACAATTCCGGCCCGTCGAACCGCACAGTATAAAGCCATTGCTGGTTCTCGCCCACGCCCAGCGAATTGAGATCGGCAAACACGTGACAGCCGTGATTGTGTTCGATCCTGCCGAGATGCCCGCGGACATATTGCGGCAGCCGCGTATGCGTCGGCGGGTGCATATCCTTCATCCGCACGGTATCGCCGACCTCAAACATCGCGGGCGCTTTCGCTTCCCGCTCGGTCGGGGCGCCGCGCCGGATTCCCGGCCCGATCTCGTGCGGGTGCATGATCTTCACGTCAGGCTTGGGCGGCGACAAAACTTTGCCGGTTTCGATTTCCTCGCGCGAAACCAGGCCGCGCTCGATCATCAGTGTTTCCAGCCCGGCGAGCCAAATCTGGAAATAGCTTTTGCTGAGATAATCTTCGGGCGGACGGTTTTCCCGCGCAAAGCGCGACATGTCGATGTTCCAGCCGCCTGGGCGCGACATTGCGATGGTCAGCGCAAAGGCGCGACGTTCCCATTCGTCGTGGAATACCGGCTCGTTCGGCTCGGGCAAGACCGGGCCGAAACCCTTGGCGCCGCCCATGTCATGTGCGCCATCCATCAGGCGGTCTCACCGGGCTGCTTCGCCAGCCCCGTGCCGATCATGCTGTCGCGGGTCACGAGTTCGGCGAGCTGCTCGGCGCTCCAGCCTTCGGTACCCTCCGGGCGCATCGGCAGCACGAGGTAGCGGATCTCGGCGGTGGAGTCCCAGACCCGAATCTTGGTGGTGTCCGGCAGTTCGACGCCGAAGTCTTTCAACACGCCACGCGGATCGGAGACGGCGCGGGAACGATAGGGGGCGGATTTGTACCAGACCGGCGGCAGCCCCAACACCGGATGCGGATAACAGGAGCAGAGCGTGCACACGACCATATTGTGCTGCTCGGGGGTGTTCTCGACCACCACCATGTGCTCGCCTTGCCGGCCGCTATAGTCGAGCTCGGCGATCGCCGCACTTGCGTCCTTCATCAGCCGCGCGTGATAGGCCGGATCGCTCCACGCTTTTGCAACGACGCGAACGCCGTTGCGCGGCCCGATCTTCTTTTCATAGAGATCGATCAGGAGATCGAGGGAGGCCGGATCGACGTAGCCTTTTTCGGTCAGGATCAATTCCAGCGCGCGCACGCGAAGCTCGGTCTCCGACAAATCCGAATGGTCGTGATCGTGGTGGTGATGATGGTCGTGGTCGTCGTGATCATGGTCGCTCATGGGATCAGGATAGTCGCAAAATCCCGGCTATGTCGAGGCGAAGACTCTGCTAGCATTCGCCCATGGGGATCAGGGCAGGGTGCGTCGGGCTGGCTGGCGGCGACGGCTGTTTTCACGGGGTTTTTGCCCCGCGAGGCATCGGCCGCCAACGGCGCTTATGCGGTTGACTCAGCCGATATTTCCGAGGTCGGATCGTGCAAGGTCGAGACCTGGATGCAGGCCGCAACCAACACCGATTTTACGATGGTTGCCAACCCTTCTTGCGTGGTCGATCCGTTCAGGCCGGTCGAATTGAGCATGCTTTCCACCGAGCGCGCAGCGGCGGCGACTGGAGCACCAGCTTCGCGCCAAAAGCCAAGACCAACATCGTGCCTACCGGTGTCGGGAAACTCGGCTTTGCGTTCTCGGTTGGCGGCTCATCCGATGCATTGACTGGAGAAAACTCTTCGGCTTTTGCGACAATCCCGGTGACGTTCCGGCTTTCTGAAACCATGCGCATCAACGTCAATGGTGGCTGGCTGTGGGACCGCACTGTCGATCGTCATTATCTGACCTACGGCATCGGCTTCGACTGGAAATTTACCGAGACCTTGCAATGGACCATCGAGGCGTTCGGGCAGGCGGGGCAGTCGGATATTCCGAGCGTGATCCAGCCACGCTTCCAGACGGGCGTCCGCTATCGCCCCAATGAGATTTTCTCGGTCGATCTCATCTACGGACACAATATATCAGGCGAAAGCGCCAACTGGATCACCCTCGGCACCACGATCCGCTTTCCGGTACCGGGTGGCAAACCCGCGCGCGAACGCACCGGGCATTTGTGACCGCGTTCAGGCCGGCTGCGGCCGCTCAGGGATCGCGAAGGTAGCGGCAGGAACGCAAGCGGAGCTAAGGTTTCGGAAAATAACGGGCAGGGAGGCGATGCGTTGGCCGGATTTGTGAAAATAGAAAAGGGCCTCGGGCCCGAGGGTCGGATCGCCGTCGTGCGCTTCGACCGCGGCGACGGCATCAACGCGTTGTCGCCTGAGGCGTTGCGCCAACTCACCAATGCCGCCCGCAGCTTTGAGGATGACGGCGAGACTTCGGTCGTTGTGCTGACCGGTAGCGCCAAGGCGTTCAGCGCGGGCTTCGACCTGAAAGACCCGGAGGGTCGCGCGCGCCGAACCATGGATCTCGGTACACTGCGCCGGCACTTAAAGCTCGGACCGCGGCTGACGCAGGCCTGGCAGGAGATGGAACAGATCACGATCGGCGCCATCGAGGGCTTTTGTGTCGGCGGCGGCGTGGCGCTCGCGGTGGCGCTGGATTTCCGGGTCATGGCCCGCGACGCCCACCTACGTGTACCGGAGATCGGGCTCGGCATGAACATGAGCTGGCAAAGCGTGCCGCGCATGCTGCACCTGATGGGACCGGCCCGCACCAAGCAGGCCGTGATCCTGGCCGACCAGCGCATCTCGGCAACGGAGGCCTATGAATGGCGGCTGGTGGAGGAGGTCGCCGATCCCGGCAAGGCCTTCGATGCCGCCATGGTGCTCGCCGCCAAAGTGGCCGCCCAGCCGCCGCTGTCGGTCGCCATGACCAAGCTGACCGTCAATCGGCTGGCGCACGCGCTGGACGATCTCGCGAGCCATATGGACCTCGACCAGTTCGCGCTGGCGAGCCTCTCGCGAGGACCACAAGGAAGGTGTCGAGGCGTTCCTGCAACGGCGCAAGCCACGGTTCAGGGGGCGGTAGGATCGGGTTCTGACCGTGCCCTCAATTCCCTTACGCCCATATCCGTAATTCGCATAAGGTATATTATGGAATATTTATATATCCAATTAGATCAGATATTTATACTGGATTTCTTCGTAAAGCGATGTCGGTTCGGCTTAAACGTGGACCGGTATCGCGCTATGCGACCTTGTGCCTGGCACGTGCGGCGCATAGCGGTCCTTGCTGTCTTGCTCCATCTTAAAGCCGATATTGCCGCAGCCTTCGTCCACTGCAATAAGCCGCATGAGAACGAGATCGCTGATGACCGCGCAGCGTCGGGTCCGTATAGAATTGCATCTCAAGAACAAGAAGCTTCAAGGGAGAAACAGATGAGCTTTTCACGACGCACGCTTCTGAAGGCATCCGCTGCGTCAGCGGTTTTGGGCGGTATTGGCGCGCCGTTCGTGGCGCGTGCCCAGACGGCCGAATTTACCTACAAATACGCCAACAATCTTCCTGACGGGCATCCCATGAACGCCCGCGCCAAGGAGATGGCCGCGGCGATCAAGGCCGAAACCAACGGCAAGTTCGACCTGCAGATTTTCCCGAATAACCAGCTTGGTTCCGACACCGACATGCTGAGCCAGATTCGTTCCGGCGGCGTCGAATTCTTCACGCTGTCAGGCCTGATCCTGGCGACGCTGGTTCCGGCGGCTTCCATCAGCGGCATCGGCTTCGCATTCCCGGATTACGATACGGTCTGGAAGGCGATGGATGGCGGGCTGGGCGCCTATGTGCGCGGCGAGATCACCAAGGCCAATCTCGTGGTCATGGACAAGATCTGGGATAACGGCTTCCGCCAGACAACGTCGTCGACCAAGCCGATCACGGGTCCCGACGATTTCAAGGGCTTCAAGATCCGCGTGCCGGTCTCTCCGCTCTGGACCTCGATGTTCAAGGCGTTCGATGCGGCCCCCGCCTCGATCAATTTCAGCGAAGTCTATTCTGCGCTGCAGACCAAGATCGTCGAAGGCCAGGAAAATCCGCTGGCGATCATCTCGACCGCAAAATTGTACGAAGTGCAGAAGTTCTGTTCGCTGACCAATCACATGTGGGACGGTTTCTGGTTCCTGGCCAACCGCCGCGCCTGGGAAAAACTGCCCGAGGACGTGCGCACGATCGTCGCCAAGAACATCAACGCCGCCGGCATCAAGGAGCGCGAGGACGTCGCCAAGCTCAACGCCGGTTTGCAACAGGAACTGGCCGGCAAAGGCCTCACATTCAACCAGCCCAATGTGGCGCCGTTCCGCGAAAAACTCCGTTCCGCCGGCTTCTATGCGGAATGGAAGGGTAAATACGGTGACCAGGCCTGGGAGCTGCTGGAAAAGTCCGTCGGCAAGCTGTCCTGAGCGTCTGAGGGGCCATCATGGCTCATGTGGAACTTGCCCGAGCGGCGGCCGGAGAGGTGGCTGAGGCCCCTCCTCGGCGCCGCTCGCTTGCGGCATCATTCGAACACCTGCTTGGCATGCTGGTCGAGATTCCAGCGGCGCTGCTCGTCGTCGCCGAGATCGTGATCCTGTTCGCCGGCGTGGTGGCCCGTTACGGGCTGCACCAGCCGCTGATCTGGTCGGACGAACTGGCCTCGATCCTGTTCCTGTGGCTGGCGATGCTGGGCGCTGCGGTCGCATTCCGCCGCGCCGAGCACATGCGGATGACGGCCATCGTCGCCAACGCACGGCCAACGATGCGCGCCTATCTCGATCTGATCGCGACCTGCGCGGCGCTGGCGTTCCTCCTGATGATCGCTTGGCCGTCTTATGAATACGCCTACGAGGAAAGCTTCATCACCACGCCCGCGCTGCAGATCCCGAATATCTGGCGGGCAGCGGCGCTGCCGGTCGGCATCTTGCTGATGGCGCTGTTTGCGTTCCTGCGGCTGGCGCGGGCCGGCAATGTTCGCAACGTGTTCGCAGCCATCCTGTCGGTCGCCCTGGTGATCGCGGTATTCTGGCTCCTGAAAGGATCGCTCAAGCCGCTCGGCAATATCAATCTGGTCATTTTCTTTGTCGGCGTCGCCGGCTTTTGCGTGTTTGCCGGCGTGCCGATTGCGTTTGGGTTCGGCCTTGCGACCTACGGCTATCTGGCGCTGACGACGAATACGCCGCTGATGGTGCTGGTCGGCCGCATGGACGAGGGAATGAGCCACCTCATCCTGCTGTCCGTACCGCTGTTCGTGTTCCTTGGCCTTCTGATCGAGATGACCGGCATGGCGCGCGCCATGGTGGCGTTCCTCGCGAGCCTGTTGGGCCATGTCCGCGGCGGCCTGCATTACGTGCTCGTTGGAGCGATGTATCTGGTATCGGGCATATCGGGCTCGAAGGCTGCCGATATGGCCGCCGTCGCACCCGTGCTGTTTCCTGAGATGAAGGCCCGCGGCGCCCGGCCCGGCGATCTCGTCGCCCTGCTCGCGGCTACCGGTGCGCAGACCGAAACCATTCCGCCGAGCCTGGTGCTGATCACCATCGGCTCGGTCACCGGCGTATCGATCGCAGCGTTGTTCACCGGCGGATTGCTGCCGGGCGTGGTGCTGGCGATCACGCTCTCGATGCTGGTGTGGTGGCGGTATCGTGGCGAGGATTTGCAGCATGTCACCAAGGCGAGCCGCGGCGAGATCGGCCGTGCCCTGGTCGTCGCCCTGCCCGCATTGGCGCTGCCGTTCGTGATCCGTTACGCCGTGGTCGAAGGCATCGCTACCGCGACCGAGGTTTCGACCATCGGCATCGTCTATGCCTTCGTCGTCGGTTTCCTGATCTACGGCCTGTTGATCTACCGCAATTTCGACTGGCGTCGGATCATGCCGATGCTGATCGAGACCGCGTGCCTGTCGGGCGCGATCTTGCTGATCATCGGCTGCGCCACCGGCATGGCCTGGGGCCTGACGCAATCCGGCTTCTCGAAGGCGCTGGCGGCCGCCATGACCGGCCTGCCCGGCGGCTCGGCGACCTTCATTGCGGTGTCGATCCTGGCGTTCACCATTCTGGGCAGCGTACTCGAGGGCATTCCGGCGATCGTGCTGTTCGGGCCGCTGTTGTTTCCGATCGCGCGCGCGGTCGGCGTGCACGAAGTCCACTATGCGATGATCATCATCCTCGCGATGGGTATCGGACTATTCGCGCCGCCCTTCGGCGTGGGCTATTATGCCGCCTGCGCCATCGGACGGGTCGATCCGGCCGAGGGGATCCGGCCGATCTGGGGCTACCTGCTGGCGCTGATGATCGGCCTCGTGATCGTGGCGATCTTCCCGTGGATTTCGATCGGGTTCCTGTAGTCTAACGTTTGCAGATGGGACAAGGCCGATGAGCGCAGCCGAGAACCAGTACAGCACCGGATTGGACAAGACGCCTGCGAATTACGTGCCGCTGACGCCGCTGAGTTTCCTCGCGCGTTCGGCCGCGGTCTATCCCGATCACATCAGCGCGGTCTACGAAGGCCGCAGTTTCACCTGGTCGCAGACGCTATGAACGCTGCCGGCGCTTTGCGTCCTGGCTCGCCGGCCGCGGCATCGGGCACGGCGACACCGTTGCGGCGATGCTGCCGAATATCCCGGCGATGAACGAACTGCATTTTGCTGTTCCGATGGCCGGCGCCGTGTTGAATGCACTCAACATCCGGCTCGATGCGCCTTCGATCGCCTTCCAGCTCGATCATGGCGGCGCAAAGATCATCCTGGTCGATCCCGAGTTTTCGGGCGTGATCGCGGAAGCGCTGACGTTGATGAAAGGCCCCAAACCGTTCGTGGTCGATGTCGACGACGCGGCGTTTGCGGGCGGCAAGCGCATCGGCGAGCTCGAATATGAAGCCGCGGTCGCGCAGGGCGATCGCGGCTTCGTCGGCAAGCTGCCTGATGATGAATGGGACGCCATTGCGCTGAGCTACACTTCGGGGACCACGGGCAATCCCAAAGGCGTAGTCACCCATCACCGCGGCGCCTATCTCAACGCGGTCAGCAACATCCTTGCCGGCAATCTCGGCCAGCATCCGGTCTATCTCTGGACGCTGCCGATGTTTCATTGCAACGGCTGGTGCTTTCCCTGGACCATTGCCGCGGCCGCCGGGGTCAATGTTTGCCTGCGCAAGGTTGACCCGGCCAGGATCTTTGAGTTGATCCAAAAGCACGGCATTACCCACATGTGCGGCGCGCCGATCGTCTACAATACGCTGATCAATGCGCCCGATGCGCCGAAGGGCGCCGAGGACGGTATCAAGGACGGCGTCACGGCTCGGCCCGTGGTCGGGTTGATCGCGGGTGCCGCGCCGCCTGTTGCCGTGCTCGAAGGCGGCGAGCGCATCGGCATCAAGCTGACGCATGTCTACGGCCTGACCGAGGTTTACGGCCCAGCCTCCGTCTGCGCGGAGCAGCCGGGATGGGATGAACTGCCCGCCGATCAACGCGCCCAGCTCAAACGGCGGCAGGGTGTGCCCTACCCGCTGCAGGAAGCCGTCACCGTGATCGATCCC
This sequence comes from uncultured Alphaproteobacteria bacterium, assembly GCA_963847015.1. Taxonomy (GTDB): domain Bacteria; phylum Pseudomonadota; class Alphaproteobacteria; order Rhizobiales; family Xanthobacteraceae; genus Bradyrhizobium. The sequence goes on from CAWJYI010000022.1 coordinate 105,162, forward strand.
GAGACCATGCGCGAGGTGCCACGCGACGGCGAGACCATCGGCGAAGTGATGTTTCGCGGAAATATCGTGATGAAGGGTTATCTGAAGAACGAGAAGGCGACCGAGGAAGCCTTTGCCGGTGGCTGGTTTCACACCGGCGACCTCGGCGTGCTCGACGAGCACGGCTATGTCATCATCAAGGACCGCTCCAAGGACATCATCATATCAGGCGGGGAAAACATCTCCTCCGTCGAGGTCGAGGACGTCCTCTACAAGCACCCGGCCGTGCTGTTCGCGGCCGTGGTGGCAAAACCCGATCCGAAATGGGGCGAAGTGCCCTGCGCCTTCGTCGAGCTGAAGGACGGCGCCCGCGCCACCGAAGCCGATATCATCGCGTTCTGTCGCGGTCACATGTCCGGCTTCAAGACGCCCAAGGCCGTGGTGTTCGGCGCGATCCCGAAGACATCGACCGGGAAAATCCAAAAATTCCTGCTGCGCAATCAGGTGGACTCGGCGAAAGCGATTTCGGCTTAGGCTACTCGGGAAATGAAGACTGCCAGTTTCGACGGCAGCGATTGACGAAGGCGATGCCAATAGGGATCGTCCAATAAGAAAAGAAAGGGCTGGAAATGAGAAAATCACTGAAAATCGTGCGTCTGATGTCGTGGGTGTTTGCGGGCCTGTTCGGTCTCGCGATCGCGCCCGTCATGGCTGATGACGCCGGCGGACTTAAGAAAAGCGCCATTGTGGATCAGCTGATCAAACAGACCGGCGTCTACGACAGGTCGAAGACCGGCAAGACACCGGATTTCGTTTCCGATCCGACCTGGCCACGGCCCCTTCCCCATAGCTGGCTGCTCGGACAGGTCGGCGGGCTTTATGTCGACAGCCACGATCACGTATGGGTCTACAATCGGCCCCGCACGATGAACGATGACGAGGTTGGACTCGAGAAGGCGTTGCCGGGTGTAACCGACGCAAAAGGGCAATCGATCAATGCGTTGGGCTTCGTGCGCGCGAACGGCTTTGGCGCGGATTGCTGTCGGGCGGCGCCTTCGGTCCTCGAGTTTGACGCCGACGGCAAGCTGCTGCGCTCATGGGGCGGCCCATCGGACCCCGGATTTCTAGGCGGCAAATGCAAGCCTGAAGATGGCTGCGTCTGGCCGAACAGCGAGCATGGCATCTATGTCGACCAGAAGGACAATGTATGGATCGCGGGCAATTCTGCCGCTCCCAAGCCCGATGCCAAGACCATTCCCTGGACCACCAACAAGGCAGGCGGCGACGGCTTCATTCTGAAGTTCGACATGAACGGCAATTTCAAGATGCGGATCGGTGGCACGCCGCTTGGACCTGACAGCAACAACAGGGATGGCGGCATGAACGGCACGCCGCTGTTGTACCAGCCGGCGGATATGGTGGTCGATCCCAAGACCAATCGGCTTTACGTGGCCGACGGATATGGCAATCGCCGCATCCTGATCGTCGATGCCGACACCGGCAAATATATTGGCCATTTCGGCGCCTATGGAAATAACCCGGTCGACGACGCGGCCGCTGCTGCTGCCGGTACGTGGCCGCAGGCTTCGGCAAAGGGTGACAAGAAGCCGGCGTTCTTTCGCAATCCGGTGCACTGCGTGAAGATCGCCGACGACGGCAAAATCTATGTCTGCGATCGCGGCAATGACCGCATCCAGGTGTTCGACAGCAAGGATCCCACGCTTGGCGCCGCCTGCAGCAATCCGAACGGCGATGCCGGCAAATGCGGTTTCGTGACGGAGCGCTGGGTCAGCGGCAACACCTATACCCAGCCCGTGATGCCGGGAACGGCGGTGTCGATGAACTTCTCCCGGGACAAGGCGCAAACCTGTCTGTACGTCGGAGACAACACCAACCAGACGATCTACATCCTGAACCGCGGCAATTTAGAGCAACTCGGACGCCTGGGTCGCGGCGGCCGGATGGCTGGTGACTTTCACTGGCTGCATCAGGTCAGCCTGGACAGCAAAGGCAATATCTATACGGCAGAGGTGGACACCGGAAAACGCATCCAGAAGTTCATCCGCTACGGCGCCGATGGTTGCAGCGGCACCGGATCGGCCGTCGTAGGCGGCGAGGCAGCGGAGAGAAAATAAGGGTTTGTCAGACGGACGTCGCTCGACTTCAAGGGGCTGGTGCGTCATCGCATGTCGGTGATGATGGCGCGCCGCCCCTTGGCGCTCAATCGAAGACAGCGCGTCATCGACACGAGGCCGGCGTCTAGGCCGTTGCCTTCTTGACGGGAGGGTAATACTGCGGCGCTTCGGCTCGGTCGTACATTCCGTAGTCGCGCATGACCTCGACAATGCGGAAGTATTCAATCGTCGGATCGGCAAAGAGCCGGGAGCCGAATTCAAGTCCGGACTGATGGTCCGGCAAATCAATCAGGTGCGCGAAGTATCCCTCGCGATAGACGCTCTCAAATGTGTCGCTGCGCCATTCCGCCTTCGCTGGAAGTTCGGCATTCCTGGATTCCGCGACGAGGACATAGGTCGGCGGACGCCTTGCGGGATCATTGTAGGGCGTGCGTCGTTCGGGTTGCCAGATCGGCTGTCCCGGCCGTGCTTCATGGATCACCTGGGCTATTCGAATGCGATAGTCCGAGAACACTTCTTCGCGGCCGGTCTTCTGGACCTCATGATGGTAGCCATGGACCCGCCAAGCGGTCATGGCGCCCTCGTCCTGCCATATCTGGTAGGACAACAGCAGATCTTCCCGTGTCAAACTCTGGAAGCGATCGATGAAGAGGCAGCCGCCCGTGGCGGCAAGCGCGGGCTTTAGCGAAGCTGCGAGGTCCAGATATTGATCTCTGTGTCCCGGCCTGGTCTGCACTTCAAAGAACAGAGCAATCATCGAGTTTCTCCGCGCCTGCAATGGGCTTCGGGAGCTCCGCCACCCGTTTCACTCCGCCCTCTCCAACACCAGCCGCATGCCGTCATACGCTGGCACAATATTCGGCGGCAGGCTGAGGCGCAGCGCCTCGTAATCCAGGTCGGAATGCATGTTGGTGATGACGGCGCGGCGCGGCTTGAAGCGGCCGATCCAGGACAGCGCGTCATTGACGCTGAAATGGCTGGGATGCCCGGTGTAGCGCAGCCCGTCGATGATCCAGAGATCGAGGTCTTCGAGGAGCGGCCAGCTCGCGGCCGGGATGTCGTTGACATCAGGGGTATAGGCGGCGTCGCCAATACGGTAGCCGAGCGCCGGGATGTTGCCGTGCCGGAGGTCGAAGGCGAACAGCTCCAGCGGCCCGCCCTTGCCTTCGATGATGCGGCTCTCCCCGGCTTCGATCGAATGACGGTCGAGGATCGGAGGATAGTCGCTGCCCTCGGGCGCGATGAAGCAATAGGAAAACCGCGCCATGATGTCTTTCGCGGTCGACAGGTTGAAATAGACGGGAATGCGCCGGCGTTGGTGCAGCACCACCGACCGGAGATCGTCGATGCCATGGGTTTGGTCGGCGTGCTCATGGGTCAGGAACACCGCGTCGATGTGATCGACATTGGTGTCGATAAGCTGTTCGCGCAGGTCGGGCGAGGTATCGATGACGACCCGCGTGATCCCCCCGTCCCCGCTCAGCTCGGCAAGCAGCGAGCAGCGACGGCGGCGATTCCTGGGATTATTGGGATCGCATCGGCCCCAGCCGAGTGCGGGGCGCGGAACGCCGGCGGAGGAGCCGCAGCCGAGGATGGTCAAGGTCAGCGTCATGCCAGCGCCTTCGCGGGCACCTTGGAGAACAGCCGGAAGAAGTTTTCGGTCGTCTGCCGCGAAATCTCCTCCAACGAGACCCCGCGCGTCTCCGCCAGCACCTTTGCGACTTCGACGACGTAAGACGGCTCGTTGCGCTTGCCGCGGAATTTGCCAGGCGCGAGATATGGCGAGTCGGTTTCGACCATGATGCGGTCGGCCGGAAGCTCGGCCGCGAGTTCGCGCAACGCCTCGGACCTCTTGAACGTCAGAATGCCCGTGAACGAGATCGACAATCCGAGCGAGATCGCCTTCATCGCCAGCTCGCGCCCGCCGGTGTAACAATGCAGCACCGCACGAAACGCTCCCTTGGCGACCTCGTCCTCGAGGATGCGTCCACAGTCGTCGTCGGCATCGCGGGTATGAATGACCAGCGGCAGGCCGGTGGCGCGCGCAGCCGCGATGTGGGCGCGAAAGCCCCGCTCCTGCGCCTGCGGCGAGCCGTTGTCGTAAAAGTAATCCAGCCCGGCTTCACCGAGAGCGACGACCTTCGGGTGCTGCGTCAGTTCGATCAGTTCCTCGGCGGGAATGCCGTCTTCCTCGTCGGCGTGATGCGGGTGGGTGCCGACCGAGCAATAGACGTTCGGAAATCGCTCGACGATGGCGAGCAGGCCGCCGAGCCGCCTGACCCTGGTTGAGATGGTGACGATGCGTCCGATCCCCGCGGTCTCGGCGCGAGCGACGATGCCGTCGAGGTCCTCGGCGAAATCGGGAAAGTCGAGATGGCAGTGGCTGTCGATGAGCATTGCTTTGGAACCGCTCACTCCGGCTTGGGTTCGACGTAGCGCGGAAATACCCCGACCGGCGGCGGCAGGGCCGCGCCAGGCTTGATCCGCGTAGCGAGGGCCGTGAAGTTCCGCGCATCCACGGAGATGCCGAGACTGTCCAGCAGCTTTGCGGAGGCGTCAGGCATCGCCGGCTGCGTCAGGATCGCAGATCTGGCGCACGACTTCCGCGGTGACATACAGGACGGTTTTCTGTCGCGCCGGATCGGTCTTGGCCAATGCCCACGGCGCCTCGCCCGCAAAGTAGCGGTTGGCTTCGGCCACCACGGCCCACACCGCGTTCAGCCATTGATGGATCTGCTGCGTCGCCATCGCGGTCCGCGACAGCTCCAGCATGGCGTCAGCCTGCTGAAGGATCGCCTTGTCGTTGTCGCTGAATTCACCGGGCTCCGGCAGCACGCCGCCGAGCTGTTTTGATATCATCGACAGCGAGCGCTGCGCCAGATTGCCGAGATCGTTGGCGAGATCGGCATTGATGCGCGCGACAATGGCTTCGTGGTTGTAGTTTCCGTCCTGCCCGAAGGGCACCTCGCGCAGGAAGAAATAGCGCATCTGGTCGACGCCATATTGGTCGGCGAGGTTGAAGGGATCGACGACATTGCCGACCGACTTCGACATCTTCTCGCCCCTGTTGAACAGGAATCCGTGGGCGTAGACGCGCTTCTGCACGGGAATACCCGCCGACATCAGGAATGCCGGCCAGTACACCGCGTGGAAACGGATGATATCCTTGCCGATGATGTGCACGTCGGCCGGCCAATAACGCCAGTTGTCGCTGCCTTCGTCAGGAAAACCGACGCCGGTGATGTAGTTCGTCAGCGCATCGACCCAGACATACATCACGTGATCGGGGTCGTTCGGCACCTTGATGCCCCAGTCGAACGTGGTGCGCGACACCGACAGATCCCTCAGCCCGCCCTTTACGAAGCTGATGACCTCGTTGCGGCGTGAATCCGGCCCGATGAAATCCGGCTGGCTTTCGTAGAGGGCGAGCAGCCTGTCCTGATAGGCGGAGAGCTTGAAGAAGTAGCTCTTCTCCTCGACCCACTCGACCGGCGAGCCCTGCGGGCCACGGCGGATATTGTCCTCGCCGACACCCGTCTCTTCTTCGGCGTAATAGGCTTCGTCGCGTACCGAATACCAGCCGGAGTAAGTATCGATATAGATGTCGCCGTTCTGCTGCATCCGGTTCCAGACCACCTGAACCGAATGATGATGCGCCGGTTCGGTGGTACGGATGAATCGGTCGAACGAAATGTTCAGGCGCAGGTCCATTTCCTGGAAGCGGCCGGCGTTACGGGCAGCCAGTTCGGCAACGCCCATTCCCTCGCTCGCGGCGGTCTGAATCATCTTCTGCCCGTGCTCGTCGGTGCCGGTCAGGAAGAATACGTCCTTGCCGTCGAGCCGCTGAAAGCGCGCGAGCGCGTCGGTCGCGATCGCCTCATAGGCGTGGCCGATATGCGGGAGGCCGTTCGGATACGCAATCGCAGTCGTGATGAAGTAGGTGTTGCGCCCCTGTGTCGCCGGCGGCCTTGCGGCAAGGGTGGCTTTCGCGCGCGGCGATGCAGCCTGGGGGCGCTTCTCTGCCAGTCGTCCGTCCGACAACGCTTCGTTTTTTCGGTGCCGCAACAATTTTCTTCGATGTGGCTCTCTTCGTGGATTTTTTTTGCGCCTTCTTCGCAGCCTTCTTCGTTTTCCCGGCAGTGGTCTTGGCTGTCTTCTTGGCAATTGTCTTCGAAGTCTTCTTGACGCCCTTCTTGGCCCTCTTCACGACACGCTTGCTTTTCGCCGCACGTTTTTTCACTGCCGCCTTCTTGGCCACCTTCTTGCTGGCGCCAGCACGCTGCGCTTTGCGAACCTTCTTCGCTTTGCTTTTCCTTGAAGCTTTCGTCTTAGGTGTCGCCACCACAAATTCCTTTATGACTTAAAACGGGATTGTCGGGATTGATAACAGGCGGAACGCTATCGGGTTGCTTCCGCGAGCATCCCGAATACCGAGAAAACCAGCGGCTTTCGCTCCAGATTGTAGTCTTGCGTGTCGCGCGCGGCGCGGACGATCTTTTCCCATACCTCCGCCAGCCGTGCAAGGCGCGGCAGGTTTGCATTGGCGTCGTCAACGTGCAGCTTTTCGCTGACCCAGCGCTCGACACCATCGATGAAGGCGGCGAGCGCGACACGGTCGCTGGTACCCAAAGCATCGCCGAGCGCATGAAGCTCGCGCGGATCGACTTGCGGCAACGTCGCCAGCAGCGCCGCGGTCCGCTGCTGCAACTTGAGCGCGTCGCCGCCGAGCAGCATCAGCGCGCGAGATACGCTCCCCTCGGATGCCTCGGCGGCTTCGGCCAGCGCAGGATCATTCGCTGCGATATCTGTCGCCTGCATCGCAGCACGGATTACGTCGTCGGTCGCGAGCGGCCGCAACGGCAATTTGCGGCAGCGGGACAGGATCGTCGGCAGCGCGCGGGCCGGCGAGTGGCTGACCAGAAGAAACAGCGATCGCTGCGGCGGCTCTTCGAGAATCTTGAGCAGCGCGTTCGCCGCGTTCGGATTGAGTTCATCGACGGTATCGACGATGCAGATTCGCCAGCCGTCGACCGCCGCGGTCGAGCCGAAAAACGAAATCGTCTCCCGCGTCTCGTCCACGGTTATGACCGTCCGTAACGTGCCGCGATCGTTGAGGCCGCGCTCCAGCACAAGAAGCCCGCCATGGGCCTCGGCCGTGATCTGGCGCGCGACGGGATCGGAGGGATCGACCGCGAGGGTTTGGGCGCGCTGAACGGACGGCGCCAGCGGATTACGGTTGGCGAGCACGAAGCGCGCCATCCGATAGGCCAGCGTCGCCTTGCCGATCCCCTGCGCGCCGCCGATCAGCCAGGCATGCGGAATACGCCCGCTGCGATAGGCATTGAGCAACGCCGTCTCTGCCTCGCGATGTCCGAACAGATCGGACGTCTCGCGTGGATGCCGGACCGCTATCTCCTGCTCGGTTTTGCGGGCGCTCATGCGGTGCTGGCCGTGGTGGGAATGGCGAACAGATGATCGCGCAACGCCTTCCAGACGCGCCCCGCCACCGTATCCGCATCGGCATTGGCATCGATCAGCGCGCAGCGCTGCGGATCTTCCGCCGCAATCTGCCGGTAGGCTTCGCGCAGGTCTTGATGAAACCTGATGTCTTCCGCCTCGAAACGGTCCGGCACGCCGCTGCCACGGCGGGCCGCGGCGCGCTGCAGGCCAACCTCGACCGGGATGTCGAGGATAATGGTCAGGTCCGGCTTGAGATCGCCGATGGTGACGCGCTGCATGGCGTTGAGCACGCCGGGCGAGACCTGCCCGAGGCTGCCCTGATAGGCGCGCGTCGAATCCGAAAAGCGGTCGCACAGCACCCAGAGTCCGCGGCTGAGCGCCGGCTGAATGACGGTGCGCACATGGTCGTCGCGGGCGGCCGCAAACAACAGCGTTTCCGCATCGGGCCCCAACAGCTTGCCCATGCCGGACAATACGAGATGACGGATGATCTCGGCGCCCGGCGATCCCCCGGGTTCGCGGGTGACGATGGCGCGCAGCTTGGCGGTTTCAAGACGCTCGGCGAGTTTCTTGATCTGCGTGGACTTTCCAGAGCCCTCGCCGCCTTCAAACGTTATGAACTTCCCGCGTCCGGAAGCCCGGCTCACCACTGTCTCGGCCATGGTCAGAGCTTCTCTGCGCTCGCGCGAAACATGCCGATGACGAGCTCGCTGGCGCCGTCGATCGCGCGACGCATCGTCGAGCCTGTGGCGATCGCTTCCGCCGCATAGACGGGCGCTTCCATCGCGAGGTTGGCGCCACGCCAGACCTTAACGAGGCCGACCGGCTGGCCCGGCTGCACCGGCGCGCGCACTGGGCCGTTGTAGACGACACGGGCGATCAGTTTCTCGCTGCCGTTCTTGGGCACCATCACCTTGATCGGCTCGGGGCTAGCCAGCTTTACCGACCGGCTCTCGCCGCCAAACACTTTGGCGTAACCGATCTGCTGATTGGCCGCGAACAATGTGCGCGTCTCGAAACTGCGGAACCCCCATTCCAGCATCTTCTTGGCTTCGGTCGCGCGATCGTCGGGATCCTCGAGGCCGTTGACCACGACGATCAGCCGCGTGTCGTTCTGCACGGCCGAGCCGACCATGCCGTAACCGCCTTCCTTGGTGTAACCGGTCTTCAGCCCGTCGGCACCGTTGAGCGAGTTCAACAGCGGATTGCGGTTCTGCTGCCGGATCTTGTTCCAGATGAATTCCTTTTCGCCGAACAGTTTGTACATGTCGGGATAGGTCTGGATGATGTAGCGCGCGAGCTTTGAGAGCTCGCGCACCGTCATCTTGTTGGCGGGGTCCGGCAGCCCGTTGGAATTGCCGAAGGTCGATTTGGTCAGGCCGAGTTCGCGCGCGCGCTTGGTCATGAAAATCGGCCGCAAAGATGCGCTCATTGCCGGCCATGCCTTCGGCGAGCGCGATGCAGGCGTCGTTGCCGCTCTGGATGATCGCCCCATGCAGGAGATCGTCCACCGACACCTTGCTGTTGAGAATGGCGAACATGGTCGAGCCGCCTGCCGGCGCGCCGCCCTTGCGCCAGGCGTTCTCGCTGATCCGGTATTCGTCCGTGAGTTTGACGTCGCCCTTCTTGATGGCGTTGAACACAACTTCGGCTGTCATCAGCTTCATCATGCTGGACGGCGCCCGCAATTCGTCGGCGTTCTTCTCGAACAGCACGCTGCCGCTGGAGGCTTCGATCAGGATTGCGGTCGGCGCGTCGCCGTCGAAACCGCCCTCCTCCTTCTTGGCACCCTGCACGCTGTTATTGGCGGCATACACGATCCCGCCCCAGCCGACGGCGAGCGCGAGCGCGACCGCCGTCAATCTGCGCCACGGAAAAGCGGCCGCGGCGTTCAATTTGCGGGAAATTTGAGTATCGGTTGCCATCGGCGATGTCCTAAATCCAGGCGTTCTAACAGTTGGAAGTATCGCAAACAACACGGGTTTTGGGACTTCTCGCCCCGCCGATCCGATTGCCGCATCCGCCAAACGACCCTATCGTGCGCAGGCTCCAATTTCTCGACAAAGTACAAAAACAGGGCGGAAACACGATGCCATCCTCACGCACCATTTCCGCCAACGGGATTGAATTGTTCGTGCTTGAGCAAGGCCGGGGACCGCTGGTCCTGCTCTGTCACGGCTGGCCGGAGTTGTCCTATTCCTGGCGACACCAGATCCCGGCGATTGCGGAGGCCGGTTTCCATGTCGTCGCCCCGGATATGCGAGGGTTTGGCCGCTCAAGCGCGCCTGCAGATATCGGCGCCTACAGCATCTTCGACAATGTCGGCGACATGGTCGCGCTGGTTGCCGCGTTGGGCGAGAAGCAGGCCGTCATCATCGGCCATGATTGGGGCGCACCCGTCGCCTGGCACGCGGCGATGTTCCGGCCCGATGTGTTCACGAAAGTCGCGGGGCTGAGCGTGCCGCCGCCCTTTCGCGGCCGCGGCCGGCCGCTCGACACCCTGCGCAACAACGGCATCACCAATTTCTACTGGCAGTATTTTCAGGCGCCGGGCGTGGCGGAAGCCGAATTCGAGCGCGACGTCGTAGCGACGATGCGGATCGTGTTGGCCGGCCGAGGGTTCTCCGATCCGTCGGCCCACCAATTCGTTCCGGAGGGCAAGGGCTTTCTCGCCGGCGGCGATCCTCATCGGCCGCTACCGAACTGGCTGACCGAGTCCGATCTTGCCACCTTTGCCGAGATCTACAGCAAGTCCGGCTTTCGCGGCGGGTTGAACTGGTATCGCAATCTCGATCGCAACTGGGAACTGACGGCGCCGTGGCAAGGCGCACAGATCCATCAACCGTCGCTGTTCATCGCGGGATCGAACGATGGCGTCATAACCGGTCTGATCGGCGCCAAACAGGTGAAGGAGATGGAGCGCATACTGCCGAATCTAAGACAAAAGCTTATCCTCGACGGTGCCGGCCACTGGGTGCAGCAGGAACGCCCCGGCGAGGTCAATGCCGCCTTGATTGCGTTTCTGACGGGTCAGTAGAGCCCGCGCCCGCTCAGCACTTCGCTCGGCCCGCGCGGATCGATCGGCAAATAGGCCGAACTCGGGCCGGTCGCATAGCTAGGGTCGGCCTCATAGGACACGGCGCGGGGATTTTCGGTAATCCGGCCACGGGAACGGCTGGAGGCCGACATTTCCGAAGTGGCGTTGATGGAGGCATAATCGGCTGAGGTATTGCCGAGGCTATAGGGGCGCCCTTCCGGCACCGGAACTTCGCCCCGGATTCGGCCCGCGGACAGCGGAATCTCGGGAACGAACGGTCGGGCCGAGGCTACCCGGACCGTGGATGGCGACGGCGCGGGAACGCCGGTCCGCAGGGTTGCCATCAGTTGGCGGTCGTCGGAACCTTCGAGCGGCGCCCGCCCGACATATTCGACACGCACCCTGGCCACGCCGTTTCCTTTGAATTCAAGGAGTTCTGCGGCCCTGTTCGATACGTCTATCAGCCGGTTGCCGTGGTAGGGGCCGCGGTCATTGACGCGGACGATCAGGGATTTGCCGTTACGCAGATTGGTAACGCGCGCGTAGCTCGGCATCGGCAGGGTCGGATGGGCGGCGGTCAGCGAGCCCATGTCGAAGACTTCGCCATTGGCGGTCAGGCGGCCGTGGAAATCATCCCCGTACCAGGAGGCCATGCCCTCCGCGCGATATTCAGCATCCTCTTCGGGCACATAGACGCGGCCCGCCACCGTATAGGGCTTGCCGACCCGATAGGTGCCGCCGCCTTTCGGCACGGGTTCGCCGAACGCTACAACCCGGGGGCTTGAGGAAACGCCGTATTTGGGATCGACGCTGCTGGCGAACTTGTTCGACGAGGCGCAATTGGCGAGGACCAGACACGTTGCGACAGCCGCAGCACCACGCGCCATCCGGACAATCGATTTTGACCGTCAAATCCCCATTCGCCCCAATTACCATTCCACCGGCCGCATGCCTACGTTGAGGCTTGATACGGCATACACAAGGATACGGCCCACCTCCGCACCAAGAGATGAAGATATCGCAACCCGAACACGGCGGAAATGGGGAGAGCGTCCGGGTGGTAAATCAATGGTTGCCTTGGATGCCCGATGAGTTACGGGGTCTGATCCGGCCGCTTTGTCCCGCTTTCAGACAACCTGTTGCAACAAATCATCACTCGGCCCCGATCTTCTTTTCAGACAAATAAATCTTTTTGACTGTGCAATCGCGCAGTCGTTTGGTGCTTGCAGGGGCGCAAAGGGAAGTTTGCGATGATTGAGACGGTTACAGTTGTAATGGGCCTGGTGAGCGCCGCGATTTTCCTCGCCCATGCCTTTGAAGGTTTTCGTTCCAGGGCCTGAGCCACTGGACGACTGAGAGACTCAAGGCTGGCCTTGGGTCTTTGGCTGAGAGACGCACACCGCTTTTCAGTCGGGAGTTTACGAAAGCTTTAACAAATTCGGACGAGCATCGGCAGTGGCAGCAGTGGCAGGTGTATCATGCGCAACCACGACCTTGTCTCCAACGGCTTCCTTGCACTGACCACAGCTAGCCTGGTGCTGCTGTGCTCGAGCTTGCTGGCTTTCGCGTTCGGCTAGACGACAACGCCACCTGGCCTCTTTTGGAAGTGTGGCGCTCGCCGCTATGTCGGGTGACCGTCCCGGCGCGGCGAGGATGGCACGGTGCTCGTTCGCGATCGGATGCTTGCAATCTCGGACTCTGCAATCTCTGACTCTCGCAATCGAGGCATCCGCGGCTGGTTTTCACCGTTCCGGTTGAGTTCGGTCCGGCAAAACTGGCCCGGGTTTTTCTGTCTGGAAATGTCCTTGTTTGTTAGGATATTCTCCCGTCCATCACCCCTTCCGTGTTAGCCGATACTGGGCCGTGCTACCGAGTTTGGGTAGCAAAATGGTAGCAATCTATTGCCCTGCTGTTCTATTCGCTGTGGGCGGGCCAAAAGCCAAGACCGAAGGCCGCGAGAAGCAGGCTACCAAGTGTAACGGATACGTCCGGTGCCGGTGTAGGTATGCGAGCGGTCCCCCACTCGCTGTCGGCCTTCACCATGAACGAGATGCCGCTCGCCAGCCGCCACTCGACGCCCGACGAGGACAGAGCGAGGTTTTGCGAAGGTGCTGCGCCAAAGACGATGAAGTTCGATCCGGGACCCAGGGCAGCAAAGCTCGCCGCTGCGGCGGGATTGGAGATACTGTCATAGGCGTAGGCGACCTTACCGAACAAGCTGACTTGGCCGCCATTATCGACTGACGCCACCTTGTCGAGGCGCAGGCCGAATTCACCGCGGTAGGCGGTGGCCGTGCGGCTTGCGATGTTTAGCGCGAATTGGTTGGAGCCCAAGGTGGCGATTTCACCATAATTCGGGGTGTGGAAGCTCTGGCCCGTGAATGCCGCATACGGCGTCCACGCCAGCGTGAGGTAATTGGTCGGCAGATGGTAGCCGCCTTCCAAGCGCCCACCCCAACTCTCGGCGTTGAAGTCCGCCTTGAGCTGGTCGAGGCCCGCGACGGTCACGCTGCGGGCGGTCGACATCCAGTAGTTCGAGTAGGTCACTGCACCCGATACATAACCGGCGCCTGCGACGTATTTTCCGTAAATGCCGGCCATGAACGCATCGCTGGAGCCGCCGCCATTGCCGCCGAACCCGCTACCGGTCACCGACCAGTTGATGTTGCCGCCGGCCAGCGAGAAGCCGACCAGCGAATTGGGCGAAAAACGATAATCGGCGCCGGCCGCGACGCCACCGGCGCGGGTATAGGCATCGTGGCTGCCGACCGTAACGGGATCGCCACGGGTGTTGTTGGTGCCACCGAAGGCTGCGCCCCAGACGTCCCAACGCGGTTCATAGACCACCATTGCGGGCGCCTTGGTGTACTTCGCATAGGCCGACGCAATCGTGGCCGGCAGCATGCTCTGGCGTTCCGGCGCGAAGCCCAGCGGTCCGGTCGTCCCGACGCGGTTGGTCGCGAACGGATCGGTTAGCAAGGAGAGATAGGAAGTGCCCAACTGGAACGCGCCCTGCTGCGCCTGGGTGTGGTTCTCACCCGCCATTGCGCCGAGCGCATCGACGAGCTGTGCCGGCGTCAGCGTGAAGAGATTGTTGAAGCCGGTCGGCAAGGTGATGCCAGCACTTAATGCCCTGTCGATGCCGCCCGCGACGTTGGTCGGGTTGATCGGCGCACCAGCCGGCAACAACGGGCTGAGGAAGCCATTCAGCGCGAGCGTAATCGCCAGATCTTCGGCGATGTTGCTCCAGGGGTTGGTGCTCAATTGGCCAAAATTGCTGCCGTTGTTCATGAACACGAATTGACCGTTGGGAATCGCGGTGTTGGTAGCGAGAGCGCCATACTTATAGCTGGCGTTAGGCTGGGGCTGTTGGTTCGTCGTCGTCAGAAACACTACATATTGCTGGCCTGGGGACAGCACGATGGAGCCGGTGTTGATCGTAACCGCCGAGAAAGTGCCAGTCGCGGGTGCCGTGAGCACACCCGAGGTGAACAACGCCGGCCCAGTGATCCTGTTGTTTGTGAACTGATACACGAACGCTTGGTATTGCGGAGCTGTTTCGCTTGTCTGCGCCAGTTCCATTGTGAAACTGTTTAATCGGGTCTGCTGGATCCCCGGGGTGAATGTCTGGCCGTAGGTAGCGGTGTTGGTCACGCCCCATGACGAGATGAAGGTCGTGCCATTCCACAGCGGAATGGTGTCGATCGACTGCGCACTTGCGGGAACGCTAAGGGCTAAAAGGGCTGTACTGGCGAGTAGATGCCGACGTGATAATTTGCGAATTGCGTCAAACCGCGGCCTCTGCGACCAAGAATGAGCGGAAAAAGTCATTATTTAACCCTCTAAAAATAAGCAACCGCAGTATTAATGTTTGCCAAGTTATCAGGTGCAAATTGGCGGAACAACAGGAGGTCACAGTCCGGCCACGTTTCGGGCTCGAATGTGACAAATCAACCACGAGGCCGCAATATTGGCAGGCTTAGGTAGCTCGGCGGTCTGCTCGCTATGGCGCTCCCTGACGGGCGCGCTTCGTCCCGCCTAACACTTGGAAAGCGAGTTCTGCGCACTAAGCGAAGGCCGCGGCTCAGCAGGAGCAGCCGGGCTCACTGGTACGTCATACTCCCTTGAGGGCGCGGGGCTGATTACCGAAAAGAACAAAAAGTCCGGAGCGGAGAACTTCTATGCCGTGCGGGATTGTCGCGACGGCGTCGGAACTCCGTCTCGCGCCGGCGCTGAGGCCGTTCGATCTTCGCGAAGAGATCGATCCAAACCTTCAAGAGGTCCGAGGGTCGCTTACGCGCTCTCATACCTCGATTGCCTATACGGTGCGTCCGAGTTGCCATGGCTGGAAGGATAGCCCGACATGGTTGAGAATTGGTTGGCAAGTTACTGGGGTGGCGCTTTTCCTAAGTTTGGGACGGCCGCCGATGCCGAACGCCTATCGGGCGCGGGACCGAAGTCCCTCCCCGAGCTTGGGGAGCCTGCTGGCCGGTCCGGATAGCCGGGGCCGCGTTGAGCGTCGCCGCACGGCTCGCGCCCACCGCTTAGCTATTACCGAACTTTAATCGGCTGGGCGAACGAAACCATTTTCCGGCCCCGAAGAAGCCGACATGAATCCAGGATCGACTGATAGGCGTGCCAATATCAAAGGTGCGTCAAATGATTGAAGGAGTTGCGATCGTCCTAGGTGTGTTTTGCGTCGCCATCTTTGTAGCGCATGCAGTCGACGCTTATCTCGCGCTCTAGCGGTCGGCGGGCGCCAGTCTCGGCGGCCCAGAGAAAAAGCCGACGGGCGTTACACCGTCGGCTTCTTCTTGCGACTGCCGGCTCAGTGTCCGGTGCCATCGCGATGTCGTTAAACTTGCAGCGGAGCAGTTAACGAAGCGTTAATCCGGTGCGTCCGGGCGGGTCAATTTAGCCGGTTGGTTCAAGGCCGCCTCAGCCCACACGAAAACATGCTCTCAAACGCGGGCGCCAAACGTACCCATAAACACATGGGGGACGCGAGCCCCGGTCGATGGCAACATCCAGCGAGAGTTAGAGGTTCCCGTTCTAATTCAACCGCAAAGAAAGACCCCCGGGGTTGAAGCGGCGGATTTGATGCCTGTTGCACGGGTGACGTGAACGCGGGAAGCCCCGCGCCCGTTCTCTTTTGCACGCTCTTGCGTCGACATCGTGCATCCCGCCTAACCCATTGGAATAGCCCGCACCCGGTCCCCGCGGTCCCGAGGCGCGAACGATCAACCCATTGAATCTGCTACACGCGCTAAAACGCGCCGCCGATATCGGCGATCAATTGATTGACGAGCGCTCGCGAAGGACAAATCACCAGAACGGGCCGTTCAACGCTCGAATTGGCCGAAATAACGGCCATGACGCCGGTCTTGGCCGGTCCCAGTTGACATCTGCACCAGCGCAGCGCTTTCCGCCGGCAGTGAAATACCGTCGGCATGTGCTGACCGCCGCAGCTTGGTGAGGCCACAACGACAGATCACTCACCTTGTGCCCGTCGCCTGCGGTCGTTCCAGCCATCCACGTCTCCGAAAAGCGCAGCGTTACACCAATCGCCTAAATGCTGGTCCGCCTCGTTCTTGGGATCGCGCGCGGCGGGTCAGACTCCTCATTGCCGGGCATCCAGCTGCTCTGAAGTGAGTCCCGACCTAATTTTCTTTTGCTTATTGTCTGTGGCGCGTCTGTTCCCCACGCCCCGGCGAGGCGGCTCCAAATATTTGGGCGTGCACCTCCGAAATCTGTGGCTTTGGCCTCTTCAGTTGCCGGCGAGCTTCCCTAAGGCTCTTCTTGGCCTGCTTGAGGCGGATGGGAATTTTCCCTTTCCGCCGGTTTTTCTTCACACGTTTCATCGCCAATCCTTTCTAGGGAGACGTTTGCCGATGCGTTGAAGCGGGTTATTGCTTCTGGCGCATCAGAAGACGCAGGGAAGATCGACCCTTGCCGCGCTATCGCCGATAGAGAGATCGCCATTCGAGTCAGGATTGACGCAAACGATGGCACGAGAGGCAGCGTCTTCGCGGGCCGCAATATTGGGATACCGGCTCATCTTATCCCCGCTCACGGGTACCACACAGCAGGCGACAGATTGGGCGTGATGCACTACGGTCGGTTGCATCGCATGGGAGGTAATCGCTTGCTTGTGCTATCGTGGCACGGGCGCTGCGACGGGAAGAGCCATGAGAGGCATTGCCGAGTGGTTAGCATCGATCGGTCTGGGAGAGTACACGCAACGTTTCGTCGAGAACGCCATTGACCTATCGGTGGTCTCCGATCTGACGGAGCAGGATCTCAAGGACCTGGGCGTCCAAAAGGTGGGGCACCGCCGCAAGATGCTGCGCGCCATCGCGGTGCTTGATGGGGCGGCTGCTGCAGCGGACAGAGCGGCGACCGAACCAGTACGGCCGGACGAGGCCGAGAGACGTCAACTGACAGTGATGTTTTGCGACATGGTCGGCTCGACCGACCTTTCGGCGTCGTTCGACCCGGAAGACCTGTTGCGGGTGATGGAACTCCTATCAAGACTGCATCCATGACCTCGTCGAGGTTCGTTACAAGGGCACGATCGCCCGATACCTGGGCGATGGCGCGCTCATCTATTTCGGCTATCCAAGCGCGCAAGAGGACGACGCCGAACGGGCAGTGCGCGCCGGGCTCGAACTCGTCGATGCCATTGCGAATGTCCGGACACATGTCGGCGTCGGACTGCAAGTGCGAATCGGAATTGCCACAGGCGAGCTCCTGATTCGTGAAACACAAGCGGAGCAGGAAGCCATTGGTGAGACGCCGAACGTCGCCGCGCGGCTGCAAGCATTAGCGGAGCCGGGGAAAGTACTGATCTGCCCGAGAACGCATTTGCTCACCGGGGGGCACTTCCATTACCGCGGTCTCGGCCCTTTCGTGCTGAAAGGTTTGAAAGAGCCGGTAACGGTTTGGCAGGTGCTTGGAGCGAGTGGCGTTGCGAGCCGCTTCGACGCGATGCACAAGACCGAGTTGCCGCCATTGTTCGGGCGTGAGGAGGAACTAGACCTGCTGTTGCGTCGGTGGCGCGCCGCGTCGGAGGAAGGCCGAGTGGTGGTGCTGACGGGGGAGCCGGGTATCGGCAAGTCCCACATTGCGCTCGCGCTCGACGAGCGGATCCAGAATGAGTCGCATGTTACATTGCGCTATTTCTGCTCGGCGCATCATACCAACAGTGCTCTCTTCCCATTCATGGGTCAGCTCGAACGCGCTGCCGAGTTCGAGCGCAACGACTTGCCCACGGAGAAGCTGTCAAAACTCGACGCTCTAGTTGCGCGTTTCACGGCGGACCCGGAATACGTAGCGGCTCTGGCCAACCTTTTGGCGTTGCCGGCCGACGATCGCTACCGACTGGAGGAGCTGAGTCCACAGAAACGGAAGGAGAAGACGCTGGCGGCATTGTCGGCTCAGCTCGACGGGCTGGCGGCACGGCAGCCAGTCTTCATGATATTCGAAGACGTCCATTGGATCGACCCAACCTCGCTGGATCTGCTCGCAGCCACAGTGGAGCGCGTACCGCGGCTCCGGGTGCTGCTACTACTCACTGCCAGGCCCGAATTCACACCGCCTTGGCCGAGCTACCCGCATGTGACGACGATCCCGCTCACACGCCTTGGCCGACGCGCCGGCGCACAATTGGTTGAGCGGGTGGCAGACGGCAAAACAATGCCGAAGCAAGTGATGGACGAGATTCTCGCTCGCACCGATGGCGTTCCCATGTTCATCGAGGAACTGACCAAAACGATGCTGGAAAGCGGGCTGTTGCAGGAACGGGATGGTCAATATGTCCTCAAGCAGCCGCTTCCGTCCTTAGCGATCCCGACGACGTTGCACGCATCGCTGATGACGCGTCTCGATCGCTTAGCGCCAGCGAAGGTAGTGGCCCAGATCGGCGCCGTCGCGGGCCGTGAGTTCCCCTACGAGCTGCTGAACGCCGTCGCGGGGCTGCCGAGGGAAAAACTGGAAGAGGCGCTTGGCCAACTAGTGGGGTCCGAATTGATTTTTCGCCGGGGCGAGATTCCACACGCGGTCTATACCTTCAAGCACACCTTGGTACGGGACGCGGCATATTCCGGCCTCCTGAAAAGCCGACGCGGACAACTCCACGCGGCCATTGCACACGCGCTCGAACAGCAGTTCCCTGGCATCGTGCAAACTCAACCCGAAACTTTGGCACATCATCTCACAGAAGCCGGACTGATCGAAAAAGCGGTCGGGTACTGGCTACAGGCCGGCAAGGACGCGGCCCTGCGCTCGGCCAACCTCGAGGCAATTGCCCACCTGGAGCGAGGCGTCGAGTTGACATGCCGCCTGCCGGCCGGCGAAAGCACAGACAGGTCGGAGCTCGATCTCCAGCTGGTCTTGGGGCCGTGCCTCATCGCCACGCACGGGGCGGCCGCGAGCACGGCCGTAGCCACCTTCACCCGTGCGCGCGAGCTCTGCAAGCGGCTCGGCGAGCCGCCGGAATACCTTCAGGTCTTGTTCTGGCTGGCGACCGTTAACGTTGTACGGGGCGAGTTGCCGCAGGGGCTCGAAGCCATCGAGGATTTACCGAGTGCCGCGCAAGCGCGCGGTAATCGGCCGGCATTGCTCAACGGAATACGAGGGCAAGGGATGATTCTCATGTTCATGGGACGCCTCGTCGAAGCCCGTGAGGCGCTCGATCGCGCCGTCGAGCTGTTCAACGCAAGTCCGGAAGCCGATAGAATGGCTGCCCGGGCAGCCGGCCAGGACGCTGGAGTGGCCATGCTGGTTCTCATGGCGTGGGTGCTTTGGATTCTCGGCCAAGTGGATGAAGCCGTTTCGCGAATGGCCGCCGCGCTTGAACGCGCCGATGCGATCCAACATGCGCACACACACGCTTACGCCTGGTACTACGCATCTGTTCTGCACGCTCTGCGAGGCGAGCGGGCAATCGCTCAGGGCTACGCGGAGCGCTGTCTCGCCGTATCGGAGCAACATGGATTCCGGCACTGGCTCGGATTGTCGCGCGCGATCCGGGACATCTGCGTCGCTGGATGAAGGCAGCCCACTCGACGAGGTAAAGACTGCGTTGGATGAGTATCAGCACGCTGGCTATCAGCTCGGCCTCACGGCGCAGTTCGTGCTGCTGTGTCCAGCCTTGCTCCTCCGCAACGAGACTGAGGCAGCACTGGAGATCATCGATCATGGGCTCTCGATCGTCAGCCATAACAGCGAACGGTTTTTTGAGGCCGAACTGTATCGAATAAGGGCTCGGGCACTGATCATACGCGGTGTACCGGATGCCGAGGCGGAGTGCTTGCTCGATCAAGCTTTGCGGACGGCCCGCAGCCAACAGGCGCGATCGCTTGAGCTTCGTGCGGCGACCGACCTGGCCAGGATTTGGCTGAACCAAGGCAAGCGTGCTCAGGCGCGCGATGTCCTCTCATCCATCCTTGGCCGCTTCACGGAGGGCTTCGACACGAAGGATCTCAAAGAGGCTAACAGTCTGCTCGTCCAGCTTCACTAAGCCGTTTTCTCGCCAGCTCTCGCCGACTGTGCTGTCTTTGGCGTTGTTCTTCGTCCGACACCGGTGGTGTTATTATTCTTTTGTCCTCGTCATCCTTCACTTTAAGATAGTAGTCGTACGCTCGCTTTGCTGCAGCCTCGCCGGCCTTAATTCCGTGCTCAAGATTGGAATGCGACCATTCGAAATTGATCGTGCAGTCTACCGGGATTTCGATGATCTTGATTTTCTTCCACCTTTCTGGGTCTTCGTGTTGGAGGCGGCACTTGAATATTTCGATGTTGTCTTCGCCAACGGTGGCACAGAACAGCTCGCAAAGATTGGCGAGTGCGTCATGGAGGTTTCTCGGCGGTAGAACCTGGTTTGCGTCGACAATTCTGCTGATCCAGATTTCCTCCAGGTCAGGGTGGTCTACCAACAAATTCTGGAAATTCACCGTGTCGATCAGAGCCCCCTCGCAATAGATATCCTCGCCGATCGTTACGGTCTGCTCGATGAACGGCAGAGCCGAACAGGCACACAAACTCGCCGCGTCGATGGGCCTGTACCCTGTGACGTCGTAGCTTTGCCTTGGAACGAGGCTAGTCTTCTTCACTTGGTTGGCAAACAATACGAGTTCCTGCTGCGATAAATTCCAGGCGTTGTAGTAGATGAACGGCGCCCTCTTCCGCACCTCATCGAACTTTATTTGATTCAAGAAGCTGCTGTCTGGATAGTAAAGCCTGGACAGGCCGTTGAGCTTCGATTTGTACAACATGGCCGTCAAAAAGCGCACGGTCGGGTTCACCGCCAGGACGTCATTCAACGTCCAGCGATTGAAATCTCCTTCGCTGAACTCCTTAAAATCATATTCTGCAAATTTTTCGTTTCCATTACTACGCCTGTGTCGCCTCAGCGTAGACCCGCGCCGTATTGCTGACATGGTGTGCATGAGGGACTTCGCGATTTCTCGCGGCACGAATGCATTCCTGTAATTTCTCGGGTCGACCAGAAACTCCAACATGGCTTCGGCATTGCCGGCCCAGTCCGGCGTAAATACGGTATTGGCTGGGAAGCTCTTGAAAGACTGATCATTGCGAAAGACGTCGTAGAAAAATCTCTTGGTTTCCTCAATCTCACTGCCTTTTGTGGCTTGGTTGTAGACAATCCCTACCCAGGCCCCGATACACGACAGCGCCCATACGTCGCCATCATGATCGAACGTTATTCCGCTCTCTTGCAGGCCTTTTAGCGCGCCAATGTGTAATCCCGCTGCCGGCCCGCCCCCGGCCAGGCAGATCGCTCGCTTCTTCTTCGGCGGCGGGCCCTTAGGGGGCTCCGGCGCTCCTTTCTCGCGCTCCCTGATGAATTCAATAGCCTTGCGCGCGCCGTCAGGGTCGCGCGCGGCCCACTCCTGAATCGCCTCGAACAATTCGCGCGCGGCCGGGACGCCCGAATTATCGCTCATGCTGTCTTCGCCGCTTGTCGTGCGCTTGGAGGGACTCATCCGATGCTCCCATGCTCCATGAGCCAGATACCATCACTATTCACACGCTATTGCGATCTCATCACCTGCAATCTGATCGCGGCTGTACCCCCGCATCCGACGGGCTATCCTGCGATTGCCCGCGCCATCTGCTACAACCTCGATGCTATTCCACCGGCTGGCAAGGTTCAATCGATTTGAACGGCAATTCTGTCACCACGGGACCTCGCCGACCGTGTCGCGCGCCGATCCGGGGCAGGACTGCAACTCGCGATTGATGACTTCGTGGATGAAGGCCATATCGTCCACGACCGCGAAATGGGTGCCCTCGCGAATGTGGACCTGCAGGCGCGAGTTGGTGAAACGGCCCCAGCCCAGCGCGTGCTTGCGGGACACATATGGATCGCCCTTGGCGGCGAAGCAGGTGATCGGAATTTCCCAAGGCGGCTCGCGCACGAATCCGTAGTTGGCCGCCATTTGGAATTCCGCGCGAACGACCGGCAGCATCAGCCGCCGCAACTCGGGATCGCGGAGAAGCTGCTCGGTCGCCAGAATTTTGAAATGGCGAATGAGTTCCGCGAATACGTCGTCGGGCTGGGCGTAGGCAGGCAGACTGATGCGGAATTCCGCGAGCTTCAGCAAATCATGCATCACACGTTCTTCAAATCGATCCTGGTCGGCAATCCGGTCGGGGGGGCGCGCGCCCGAGGCAAACAGGTGGTCCGGTCGGACCATGGTGGTATGAATGAGCCGGCGTGCGGTCTCGTACATGGTCAAGGCGCCCAGGCAATGGCCGAAGAATGCGAACGGCCGGTCCAACAGGTCGCCCATCTTGGGGACGAGCCGTCCGACGAACTCTTCCATGTCGGCGACCGGCGCCTCGGTGATACGGCCGAGACGACCGGGCGGCTCGATGGCGACCACCTCGATGGTCGGATCGATGAACTGCGCCCAGCTGCGATAGACGGCGGAGCCACCGCCGGCAAACGGAAAGCAGAACAGCCGAAGCCGGGGAACCGGACGTGGGCCTACGATGATGAGCCAGCCGTCGGGGGAACCCTTTCCGGGGGAACCACGGGGCTTGATCATGATCGGCTGCGGCCGGACGTCATCGCCGGCGATCTCCTCTGGAGCGAGCGGCCAACTGCTCGCGGAATGCTGGGGGTGGAGCGTGACGGGCTGGCGTGCGGCTTCGCTGCCGGGCAGCCCCGGCAGGAGCTCATCGACGAGCTCGTCGACGCTCGGGCCCTGAATCAGCGTCACGGTTGAGACCTCGATCCCGAGCGCGGCTTCCAGCCGGTTGGCCAGCGTCACTGACATCAGCGAATCGAGCCCGAGCTCGCGAAGCGGGCGCGCCGCATCGATCGTCTCGGTAATGCCCAACGCCTTCATCGCCTCCCGGCGGACAAGCCCGACCAGCAATTCTCGGCGTTCTGTCCCGTGCGCTTCCCTCCATCGGGACCTGGTTGCCGCCGCATCGGCGCCGAGCCCCGCGCTCGATGTTGCCGGGCCGGCTTCCGCTGCTCGCTTTGCCGGCTCTACCGCTGCTGTGGCCGCCTGCGGCCGCAATGCCTCCGGCGGCAAGGGCTTCAGCGACAATCCATCGATTGCGGCGGCGAGCCGCCCGTCGTTCTGGTAAATGGCGATGTCGATCGTGACCATCTCCCCGTCACCGTTTGCGGGCTGCCGGCGCACGCCATGCGCCCAAACCTCCGGGATGTCGACGCAGGCGCAGCGGAAGCGCTCGACGCCAACCGGCAGATGGGTGCGTCGCGGCCCCTGGGCCGCTTGCGTGAAATCGCCATAGGCGTCGACCAGCGCCGGATAGAGATGCAGGCAGGCATCGAGAAGCGCCGGGTGCAGACCGGATTGGCCATCGACGGAGAGGTGCGGAGGCAGCCGAACTCGCGTTAAAACCTCGCCGCTGCCCCGCTGCAGCATCTCGATCCCGCGAAACGATGCACCATATTCCAATCCCAAGACGCGTAGAGTTGAATAATAGCGCTCGATCGGGATCGAAGTCGCGCATCGTTGCCTGACGTGATCGAGCTGGATTGGGGCTATCTGAGTATTCAGCGCCGAGTTCTCCCTGCGCACCACGCCGACCATATGGATTCGCCATGCGTCGGCGCCATTTGCACCGATGCTTGCGAAGCGAAACTCGGCAGTCGCATCGTCCAGCGGCGTAAGGATCGACTGCACCGTGCGGTGGCCGCTGTCCGGCAAGACCATCGCTTCGCGGTACTGCAGATTGGCGATCTCGACCGCGTCGGAGCCGAAATACTGGCGCGCCGCATTGCGCAAAGCCATCAGCCCCGCTGTCGTCGGCAGCACCGGCATGCCATAGATGCGATGATCGTCGAGGTAGGCGAAACGCTGCAGGCTGTAGTCGCTCTCGAACTGGGCATCCGGCAATGCCGAGCGCAGGCGCACGCCGGTCAGTCCGTCGGAAGGACGTCCTGCCGAACGCGCTGTTGCGTCGGCCTCGATCCAGAAGCGGCGGTGCTCGAATGGATAGGTCGGCAGGGACACGCGGCGGCAAGGACATGGTCGATGGAATCCGTCCCAATCGACATCGTAACCGCGCCGGTAAAGCTGGCCGAGGCTCGTCAGGATTTCGGTCAACTCGCCGCGCTTGCCGAGCGAGCCGAGCCAAGCGTTACCGCCTCCCGGCACGATTTGCTGCCCAAGCGCAAGCAAGGTGTTGCCCGGCCCGATTTCGATGAAGTCGGAAACGCCGGTCTCGACCAGCGCCCGCATTCCCTCGGCGAAACGCACGGCATTGAGCGCGTGGTCGCACCAGTATCGCGCATCCGGTGCTTTTTGCATCGGCGTCGCCGACACCGTCGAGAGCCATGCCGTTTTCGGCGGCCGGCTCTCTACCGCAGCAGCGATGCGACCGAACTCGTCCGCCGCCGGCTGCATCAATGGAGAGTGGAAGGCATGGGAAACGGTCAGCAAATGGCATGGAATGCCGACAGATTTAAAATACGCAATGAGACCCGCCACAGCGTCACGCGCGCCCGAGATGACCGTGTTCTTCGGGGCATTCAGCGCAGCGATCGCGACATCCGTGCGACGGCCTTGCTCGATCGCCGCCGCCACAGTCTTTTCGTCC
This sequence comes from uncultured Alphaproteobacteria bacterium, assembly GCA_963847015.1. Classification (GTDB taxonomy): domain Bacteria; phylum Pseudomonadota; class Alphaproteobacteria; order Rhizobiales; family Xanthobacteraceae; genus Bradyrhizobium. Next base: position 129,873 of record CAWJYI010000022.1, read on the forward strand.
GATAAAATGGCAGCCATGACGCCGTCCCGCGGCAAAGCCTGCATGATACGCGCACGTTCGACGAGCAGTCCGAGCACTTGATCCAGCGTGTACACGCCTGCGCAATAGACGGCCGCAAACTCGCCCACACTGTGTCCCAATACGACGTCGGGGATAATGCCCCAGGACCGCCACAGAGCGACGAGGCCGGCCTGCACGGCGAACAGCGCTGGCTGCGTGTAGGCCGTTTCGTCAATCAGAGCATCCGCGTCGTCGCTGAGGAGTGCGTCTCTGAGTGGCCGCCCCAGCGGTTACCCACGATCTCGGCGCAGCAATCGATTTCCTTTCGAAATATCGGCTGATGTCGATAGAGCTCCGCTCCCATTCGCGCGTATTGCGACGCCTGCCCGGAGAACAGAAAGGCCAGCTTGCGCTCTCCCGTCGGTCTAGACGCGTTGCCGTTGCCGGATCCCGCGACGAGCGCTTCTCGCAACTGCTCTTTCGAGCCCACAACGGCCGCAAACCGTATCGGGAAATGCGTTCGGCCGCTGGTGCTGGTAAAGCAAATATCCGGCAAGGGCGCTTGGTCACGGGCAAGCCAAGCGAGGTGACGCTCGATCGATCCACGCAATGCGGCGTCAGTCTTTGCCGATAGCGTGAACAACGCCAGATCCGGCACGCCCCCCATCTCGGTCGCCGCCGGCGGTTCTTCGAGCACGACGAAAGCGTTCGTACCGCCAAGACCGAGCGAATTGACCGCGGCGAGCCGGGGTCGGTCGCCCGTAGGCCAGTCGCGGCATTGCGAATTGACGAAGAACGGACTCGCGGCGAAGTCGATCTTCGGGTTGGGGCTCCGGAAGTGGAGGCTCGCCGGGATTTTCCCGTGCTTTAATGCCAACGCGGTTTTGATCAGAGCGGCAATCCCCGCCGTCTGTTCCAGGTGCCCAATGTTCGTCTTCACCGAGCCGATCGCGCAGAAGCCACTCCGGTCCGTTCTGGTGCGGAACGCGCGGGTCAATGCGTCAATCTCCAGCGGATCACCAACCACCGTGCCCGTTCCATGGCACTCGACATAGGCAACGTCGTCCGGCGACACGTCGGCCATGAGCAATGCCTCGATCATTGCGCGCGCCTGGCCTGCCGTGCTCGAGGCCGTGTAGCTCACCTTGTCGGCGCCGTCATTGTTGATCGCCGATCCTTTGATGACGGCGTAGATGTGATTGCTATCGGAGACGGCGGCGTCAAGATTCTTGAGCAGGACCGCGCCGACGCCACTGCCGAAAATCGTGCCCTGCGCGCCGGCATCGAAGGCTCGGCAATGTCCGTCGGGCGACAGGATGCCGCCTTTCACGCTGGTATAGCCGGTGCGCTGGGGCACGCGCACGGTCGCGGCTCCCGCTAGCGCCGTGTCGCATTCGCCCGCTAGGATCGCCTGGCAAGCGAGATGGACGGCGACGAGCGACGTCGAGCAGGCGGTCTGCACGTTGATGCTTGGTCCGGTCAGGTTGAGCTTGTAGGAAATCCGCGTGCTGGCAAAGTCCTTGTCGTTGCCGAGGTGCGTCAGCGTGCCGGTGGAGCCTGGCAGATCAGCGCTGAAAGGCAGGCGATCGACGAGATAGCTCGTCACCACGCCGCCCAATCCGGTGAACACGCCGATCGGCTGAGCCGAGCGTCCGAGCGGTTGTCCGGCGTCCTCGAAGGTCTCCCACGCCACTTCCAGCAGCAGTCGCTGCTGCGGATCCATGAGCCGCGCCTCCTCCGGCGAATACTCGAAGAAAGCGGCATCGAACTGGTCGATGTCAGGCAGCAACGGGGCAGCCTTGACGTAGGACGGATCGCGCAGCAGCTCGGCCGGCACTCCCGCCGACAGAAGATCGGCGTCGTTCAGCATGCTGATCGATTCCACGCCTTCGCAGAGGTTTCGCCAGAAGGCGGGGTGATCGGCAGCACCGGGAAAGCGACAGGCGATGCCGACGATCGCAACACCTGCCGAACCGTTCTCGTCAGTCATCTGCGCTTACTCCGCGCGCGCCTGATCTGGGCGCGTTTGACCGCCGCCGTCACCGCTGCGTCTTCGCCGCCGCGCGCGAGCTCCGGAAAGAACACCTGCTGATAAGCTCTCACGAGGTCCTCGACCGAGCGGATGCTGGTGATCGAGACGAGCTTGGCAAAGGGGTCGACACCGAGCTCCGCTTCCAGCTCGGCCACGAGGACCGCCAAGTCGAGCGAGCTCAGTCCGAGCGTAGCGCTGAGCTTGTCGGTGCCCGACAGGCAGCCAACCTCGCCGACGCGCTCCGCCAGGACCGCGCGGATCCTGCCATGCACGATGGATTCGATCTGCATGAGCGTCGGCGCGGTCAGCATGTAATGCCTCCATCCACCACAAGGGTCTGTCCGGTGATGAAGGACGCCTGGTCCGACGTCAAAAAGTAAACGGCGTTCGCGACCTCGTCGATGCGCGCCAGCCGACCCAGCGGCGTGCGCCGGGCGATGCGCTGCTTCTGCTCCTCGCCCATGCCACCGGTCATCTCGCTTTCGAAATAGCCGGGAGCGACCGAATTGACCCTGATCTGACGGGGGCCGAGCTCGCGCGCGAGGCTGCGCGTCAAACCATCGAGCGCCGCTTTGGTCGCACTGTAAACGGCCACGCCCGAATGGCCGCGGACGGCATGCACCGACGATATGTTGACGATGCATCCGGAGCCCTGCCGCAGCATCAATCGCGAACAGGCCTGCGCCAGCACCAGCGCCGCGGTGAGGTTCACCTCTACGGCCTCCACGATGTCGCGCGGGCGCATCGTGGGCAGAACACCTTCCGCTGCGACGCCGGCATTGTTGATGAGCACGTCTATACGGCCCAACCGCTCGCCGGCGTCTTTGACGAAGGCGCGCAACGCGTCGTGATCGCGTCCGTCCACCGCGCTCCAATGGAAATGCCGGCGCTTGCCGGCGCGCAGCATGTCGGCGATGAAATCGGTCTTCGTCCGACTCAGCGTCGCGACCCGGTAGCTCCGGTCGAGAAACCCCGATACGAGCTCGGCTCCCAGGCCGCGACTGCCCCCGCTCACCAGCGCGACCTTCCTGGCCTGTGGCATAGTCGTCGTAACCTCACGCTTCGTCAAACTTATGATCCGGCCTCCGTGCCGGCGCGACGCAGAACCGATGTGCGATTGCGCGATTTCTTGAAACGCGCACCGTAGTGATCCTCCACGACGACATCGATGACGGCCGGCACCTTGTATGGCTCGAGACGCCCGCGGCAGAACTGGCGGGCTCGCCGTTTGAGGGCGTCCGGATCCTCTGGTACGAGCGCCGTGATCTCGGCAGCAACGACTTCGCCGGTAATCGGATTGGGCTGACCGCGCACGGTGACGTCCTTGACGTTGTCAAGCTGGAGCAGAACGTTCTCGATCTCGGTCGGATGCACTTTCTCGCCGCCTACGTTGATCAGCTCCGACTTGCGGCCGAGAATGCGGACGTACTCGCCGTCGCTTTCGACAAGATCCTGCGTGTTGAACCAGCCGTCGGGATCGAACGGCGACGGGGCGTTCAAATAGCCGAGCATCGCGCTCGGCGATCTGATCCAGAGCACACCGTCGACGATCTTGTGCTCGAAGCCGGCGTTGCCGAGCTCGAGCCACAGCGAGCCGGAGTTGCGCGATCGGGTCGGCAGGATGCCAAGCTCCGACAGCCCGTAGGTCTGCTTGAACCGCACCCGCGGTAGGACTTCGCGGACAGCCGCGAGCGTGCTGGCGGGCATCGGCTCGGTGCCGTAGGTGATGATCTTGAGGGAGGACAGATCATGATGGCGGACGGCGTCGGCGATCAGCATGAGCCGCAGAAAGGTCGGCGTCGTCGGCAGCAGCTCGATCCGATGCGCCTCGATCGCGGCGCAGACGGTGTCCGGATTGCGCTCGCTCGTGGTGACGAGAGTCCCGCCGTGACAGAGCCCGTGCAACAGCGTGTTGATGCCGCCGATATGGTCGAGCAGCAGGAAGATGAGCGTGCGATAGCCCGGCCGCGGGTGTCTCGAACTTCGCCAACAGCCGATCAAAGTTGAGCACCGAAGCCTTGCTCTCGCCGGTCGAGCCCGAGCTGAACAGAACCAGACCGGATGCCCCGCTCTTCGCGATCTGCCGCAACAGCGGATGGCTCACGGCACGGTCGAAGCCGGTGATATGCCACGAGTTCGTCGCGGTCGAAGCGAACAGCAAACCGGATCTCCGCCAGGTCCATTAGCCGGCTCCAGCGCGATGCGGTTGCCGACGACAACGGGACAATGATATTGCGGTTCAGCAGTGCGGCCAGAAGCAAAACGCACAGGTTCGGCGAATAGTCACCACAAATTGCCAGCGTGTCTCCCGGCTTGACCCCTTGTCGCGCCAATTCGCCGAGCCAGGCATCGCTGCCCTCGCAGAGCTGGGTGAACGACCAGCGCTCGTCGCGCCAGATCAGCGCTGGATGGTCCCCCCAGGATCGCAATCGCCGAGTTAACCAATGATGGTTCATGATCGCCTGCCCCTATCGCCGGCGTTGCCATTCAAGACCTACCAAGCAGCCTCTTCCGCCGCACCCGCACGCGATCTTCGCCGTCTCGCCATGGCCTCCACGGCTTGCATCATCTGAACGGCATGCATGACCCGGGCCGCCTGCATCGGGTCCATCGATTGCAAGCACTGCTTGAGCCGGTCCATGTCGATTGAACCATCCAGTTCTTCGGATGGACCGCGCGGGGGACGGAAATCGAAAGGCCCATATCGCCCGCTCGGGCGTCCACCATTTTCGGAAACAAATTCGCACGCTCTGTGCGTCCGGTAGGCCAACTCCGACATCGCATCGAACCAATCGTGCCAAAGCTCGGCAACCATCATGCTGAAGCGGAGGCTGGATTCAGGCGTATCGGCCTCTGACGGATGCGCGTAGTCGGAAAACATGAGACGCTCCCTCTACAGACAACAGCCTCAGCGACTTTCCTGTCCTACCAGGATCGCTCGTCGATCACAGGGCAACATCGCACAGTTCCTAATTGATGTCCACGGCTTGTGATCGTACGAGTAGCTCGATCGAACCGGACATCAATCAGCGCCGCAGCGGCCCCAACTCTGCAAAGTCAGTGATCGAATCGGATGCGCACTGGCTACTGCGGCGATATAGCCCGGTGCCGGATCGAGACGAAGGATCGACCAGCTTTGTGCAGCGGATTGATCGCCGTCCCATCCTACGAACCGCAGGCCCCCGGCCGCATCGAGATCAAATTCGGCGCGGCCAAGATTGGCCGCCAAGCTGATGCCCAACCCTTTGACCGTCGCCTCCTTGTGTGTCCACAAAACGAAGAACGCCTCCCGCCGAGCCGTTCCCCGCAAGGCAGCAAGGGCCCTGCTTTCCCTCGGTGTGAAATAGCTTTGCGCAACGTCTATGGCTTGCGGCAGATCACGCACCTTCTCGACATCGACGCCGACAGGGTGATCTCGTCGGACTGCGAGCAGGCAGTAGTCGCCGCTGTGTGAGACGCTGAACTGGAGATTGGGACCGTTCGCCCACGATGACAAAAATGGCTTGCCAAAACTGTTGCGAGCAAAGATCAGTGCCGCTGCGTCTGCATCCCCGTAGCTGGCCACAATCCGCCGCACGATGCCGTGCGTCTGGATGAAGCGCGTCCGATCGCGCTCGAACGAAAACTTCGCGGCGCGCGCCCGCTCCTCCTGGTCCAAGATCGGCAGCCAGCCGGCCGTTGCGCGATCGTCGTCGACCAAGCGCGCAGTCCACACATGGATCTCGCCGAACGACAAGCCCGCACGAATATCCACGCGGGGATGCGTCATGTGCGCGACCTCGCACCATCCACGTGCATGCCCACGGATGCTCGCAAGTCCTGGACAATCTCCCTGGCGAGAGCCCCGGGCACCGGCGAGAAGTAGAAGTGTCCACCAGGGAAAATGCAGGTGCGAAATCTTTCGTGCGTGCGCTCGCTCCAAGACTGGAGGGAGCCGGAATGAGCGACGTCGTCAGCGCCGCCAAACGCGCTTATCGGGCAAGTCAGGCGATCCCCGGCATCGACTGTATAGCCGTCCGCGAGCGCAAGATCGGCTCGCAAGGCGGGCAGTAGCGCGGCCATCAGCTCCGGCCGCTGCATGATTGCCGAAGGCGTACCGCCAAAGCGATCCAGAATGGCGAGCAATTCACGGTCGGGCCGCGGGAGCACAGTCGGAGCATCACCCGAAGCGGGGCTCTCGCGGCCGGAAACGAACAGATGCACGGCGGTACGGCCATCGACCGAACGTAGCTGGCGGGCCGCCTCATAGGCCGCATGGGCACCCACGCTGTGACCAAAAAAACCGAAGCGGACCGACATCAGCGGCTGGAGTGCATGACGCAGCCTCTCCATGAGCGCGCTCATGGACGTAAGCGGGGGCTCGTCGAGACGTGCGGCGCGACCCGGCAATTCGACCGGACAGAGATCGACCTCGGGGGGCATGCAGCGCAGCAGGGCTCCGTAGAATGCGGCGTTTCCCGCCGCGTGCGGAAAGGCAAAAAGGCGGCAGCGAACGGCAGGGCTTTCATTCCGAAATGGGACCCACCTGTCGAGCGTCATTTCGTCCCTCACACTAGGCCAGTGGACCACCGACGGTGCCAGATCAAGAGGTTCCACGCAAGACCGGTTCCGTCTTGCAGGCCGGACGCCGAGTTGCCGCAGCCTACGGAGCGCGATAAAGTTTTCCTGCTCAACGTGCACCAGCGCCGAGGGGACCGTGCCGACATTCAAAGCTATTGTGGTCGAGAAGAGTGATGGCGGGCCAAGGGTCGGCCTCACCGATTTCGAGGAAGCCAATCTGATGGACGGTGATGTCACCGTCCGCGTCGAATGGTCGACGGTGAATTACAAGGACGGGCTTGCAGTCACGGGCAAAGCGCCGATCGTTCGTCGCTTTCCGATGATCGGCGGCATCGATTTCGCCGGCACGGTGGAGTCCTCTTCGCATCCGCGATGGAGGCCGGGCGACCGGGTCATTCTCAACGGTTGGGGTTTGGGTGAGACGCATCTCGGGGGCTACGCGGAAAAAGCGCGGGTCAATGGCGATTGGCTGGTGCGGCTGCCCGAACGCAATAGCGCGCGCGGGGCGATGGCGATCGGCACCGCCGGCTACACCGCGATGCTGGCGGTGATGGCGCTCGAGCGGCACGGCGTTAGGCCCCGACAAGGGCCGGTGATCGTGACCGGCGCGGCCGGAGGATTGGGCTCGGTCGCAGTAACGCTGCTCGCCAAGCTCGGCTTTGCCGTCATCGCCTCGACGGGGCGCCCGACCGAGGAAAATTACCTGAGAAGCCTGGGCGCCCGCGAAATCATCGAACGCAAGGAGCTCACCGGCACGCCCAAACCACTTGGTCGAGAGCAATGGGCCGGCGGTATCGATACTGTCGGATCGACCACACTGGCGAACGTGGTGTCGATGACCCGCTATGGCGGCGCGGTCGCCGCCTGTGGTTTGGCCGGTGGGATGGATTTTCCGGCAACGGTCGCCCCGTTCATTCTGCGCGGGGTATCGCTCATAGGCATCGATTCGGTGATGTGCCCGCTGGAACAGCGACGGGAGGCTTGGAAGCGACTGGCATCCGATCTCGACGCGGGCAAGCTCGCCGCGATGACCAGCGAGATTGATCTGGCTGGGGTGATCGAGGCCGGTCAGCGGATCGTCGAGGGACAGGTGCGCGGCCGGATAGTGGTCAAGATCGGGTAGAGCGTCCAACTAGATCTCAGTGATCCGGGAGAAGCGTTCGTCTTCTCCCGGATATCGGGGGCGAACAGGAGATGTGCGTGATCGGGGCGTGCGCTGATGTCGCGCCCGAAGATGATCCCGCTCGACGAGCCTTCAATGGGCCTCGCGCCGCAGATCGTCGAAGCGATCTTCGAGATCGTTAAGGATCGAAGCGCTAAGGAAGGTGTCTCGGTTCTTCTCGCTGAGCAGAACACCAATATGGCGCTCAAATACGCCAGTCACGGTTGTATCCTTGAGAAGGGCCGTGTGGTGATGGACGGTAAGGCGCTGGCGCTCGCAGCAAACGAGGACGTCAAGGAATTTTATCTTGGCGTGGCCGGGGACAAGCGCAAATCATTCCGCGATGTGAAGCACTATGAGCGGCGCAAACGCTGGCTATTTAGGCAAAATTGCCCAGTGATCGGCCCGCTTTGAGCGGGCACACTGCGCTTCGTTGGAAGCGATGGGTGTGAATCGGCGCGATGGAATGACCCCGCCCAGATCAATGATGTCAGTGGCTTATCGTGCCTATCGGCGTCGGGACCGCACGCCGATTCACACGCCTGTTTCGACCAGCACCCGTAAACCTTCGCGTTCCTGCAATACTACCCAGCCTCCGTCGACAAGATCCTGGTAGGTGCCGAGTACTTTGTGTACATCTGCTACAGACCACTCACCGGACTAATCACTCAGCGGCATTGCCTAGAGAAGCCAGCGTTTGCGCCGCTTGTAGTGCTTCACATCGCGGAATGATTTGCGCTTGTCCCCGGCGATGCCGAGATAGAACTCCTTGACGTCCTCGTTCGACGCCAGCGCCCTGGCCTCGCCGTCCATCACCACACGGCCATTCTCCAGGACGTAGCCGTGACTGGCATACTTCAGTGCCATGTTAGTGTTTTGTTCAGCAAGCAGGAAGGACACGCCCTCCTTGGAATTAAGGTCGCGTACGATCTCGAAAATTTCCTCGACGATCTGCGGCGCAAGCCCCATCGAAGGCTCATCGAGCAGGATCATCCGCGGCTTCGACATCAGCGCGCGGCCGATTGCACACATCTGCTGCTCGCCGCCGGACGTGTAGCCCGCCGTCGAGTCGCGCCGCTCCTTCAGCCGCGGGAAATAAGCGTAGACACGTTCGAGGTCTGCGGCGACTGCGGCCTTGCCGTCGCGTCGCGTGAAGCCACCGGTCAGCAAATTCTCTTCAACGGTGAGATGAGCGAAACAGCGCCGCCCTTCCATCACCTGGATGCAGCCGCGCCGCACCACCTCGTTCGGCGACAGCGATTGCACCTCGGTGCCGTCGAACACGATCGAGCCCTTTGTGACCTCACCGCGCTCGGCATGCAGCAGGTTGGACACTGCCTTCAGCGTGGTCGTCTTGCCCGCGCCGTTCGCACCGAGCAGCGCGACAATGCCGCCGACAGGCACCTGCAGCGACACGCCCTTCAAAACGAGGATGACGTGGCTGTAGACGACCTCGATATTGTTGATCGAGAGAAACGGCGTCGCTTGTTGCGCGGCCGTTGCAGCAGTCGCAGTCGACACGCGTTCACCTCCGAACCCGCAAAGATAAAAATCGGGGGGCGCAAGGCCCTCCCGACGGCGACTCCCTTTGCGATCAGCTTTCCTTTGTGCAGTCGCGCGCGGTGATCTTCTTCTCCTCACCGTACTTGGCCGAAGCGTCCTTGACCATCGGATCGAGGATCTTGCGATCGGCAGTATAGTAGTCGGAGATGATCTTCCATGCCTTGCCGTCCCACTGCTGCACTCGCGCAACGTCAGCCCCCTGATGGTCCTGGCAGCTGAACGCCAGCGGCTCAAGCATGCCATCGAAGCCGAGTTCCTTGATGCGGGCGGCGGTCAGATTGAGCTTCTCGAAACCCCAGCGAATCTGCTCGCCATTCAGCGGCTTGTTGCCATACTTCTTCATGGCCGTCCGGATCGCTTCCGTGCCAATCATGGAGTTCAGCAGTCCACGGTTGTACAATACCTGGGCGTAGTCATCCTTGGAGACCGACTTGCCCTTAGCCACGACGAACTTGTCGAGATCTTGATGCACCGCGAATTTGCCTCCTGGATGTTGCAGCATTAGCGCCTTGTAGCCGGACGCCTGGTCACCGGCCGGAGTCACATCCGGCTCTGCGCCCGACCACCACACACCGAGCATTTTGTCGCGCGGATAGCCCACCGCCGCAGCCTCCTTGATCGCGGTTGAGTTCATCACGCCCCAGCCCCACAGCAGAACGTAGTCAGGCCGGTCCTGGCGGATGGCCAGCCACTGCGACTTCTGTTCGACGCCGGGATGCGTGACCGGAATCGCCTTGAAGGCAAAGCCGTTCAGCCTGGCGCGCTCTTCGAGTGCGGGGATCGGTTCCTTGCCATAAGGGCTGTCGTGATAGACAAGGCTTATCTTCTTGCCCTTGAGCTTGTCGAAACCGCCGAGCTCCTTCGCGATGTGTTGGATAGCGACGTCCGCAGCGGTCCAGTAGCTGCCGATCGCAATGAAATTCCAGGGGAAGACCGCGCCGTTGCGGCTTTCCGAACGGCCGTAACCCAGCGTCAAGAGCGGTATCTTGTCGCCTGGAGCCTTTTCGGTGAGCGCGAAGGTGATGCCGGTCGAGAGCGGTGAGAAGTAGCCGGCACCGGTCGATCCCTTGGCCTTGAGGCGCTCGTAGCACTCCACACCCTTGGCGGTGTCGTAGCCGGTCTCGCATTCCTCGAATGTAATCTTGACGCCGTTGATGCCGCCGTCACGTTCATTCAACAACGTCCAGTAATCAATGACGCCGTCGGCGAATGGAATTCCATTCGGGGCATAGGGACCTGTGCGGTAAACCAGCGCCGGCAGGAACTGTTCGTTCTGCTGTGCGGCCGCCGGCCCGGCGTCGACTGAAGTGCAGAGTGCTATGGCGGCGAAAGCCAATATGACCTTCTTCATTGTTTCCTCCTCATTTCCGGCCGCGGCCGGCGCGTGGTGAAACGATCCTTGAAACTTTCGGCCGACGCGTACGCTCCATTTTCCGCGCCGGTACTGAGTCTGAAAGATTCGCACTCAGTAGGGGTAAGGCCAGAGTCTCAGCTTCTCCTTTCCGATCGACCAAAGTCTGGCAAATCCATGCGGTTCGACGATCAGAAGCCAGCAAATCAATGCGCCGGTCACGATGAACACAAGCAGCGATACGAATTCGACCGACAGCGGCATGCCGAGCGCATGTGGCACCTGATCCAGAAAAATCGGCAGGACCAGAATGAATGCTGCACCGAGAAACGCGCCGAGGATCGAACCGAGGCCGCCGATAATCACCATAAAGAGCAACTGGAAGGAGCGATCGATGTTGAAGGCGAGCGGCTCCCAGGATCCCAGATAGACATACGCCCAGAGGGCTCCCGAGACGCCGACAACGAACGAGGACACTGCAAACGCCGAGAGTTTCGCATAGAGCGGACGAATACCTATCAGTTCGGCGGCAATGTCCATGTCGCGGATCGCCATCCATTGCCGCCCGATGTTTCCGCGCACGAGATTCTTGGCGATCAGCGCGAACACCGTCACAAAGGTCAGGCACAGCAGATAGCGTTCGATCGGTGTATTGACGGTGAACCCGAAAAAATCGAGCGCCGGCGCGGTGACGGAACCGGACGACGTGTAGTTGGTGAACCACTTCACGCGGATGAACAGCCAGTCAAAGAAGAATTGGGCCGCCAGCGTCGCGACAGCAAGGTAAAGTCCCTTGATACGCAGGCTTGGGATGCCAAACAGGATTCCGACCACCGCGGACATCGCCCCGCCAAGCAATATGGAGGGCAGCACCGGCAGCGGCGGGATCGCGATCGTGAATATCTCAAGCGGGATCGTCACCCCTGTGCCGAACTTGTAGGCGCTGTAGGCGCCAATCGCCATGAAGGCGCCGCTGCCGAGCGACAACTGCCCGCAGTATCCGGTCAGGATGTTCAATCCGACCGCCGCCAGTGCAAGGATCAGAAACGGAATCAGGACGGCGCGCAGCAGGTACTCTCCTGCGAACGGCCAGATGTTCAGCGCATCGAGCACCGGCACGCCGACAAACGCCACGGCGAGAAACAACCACAGCGCTATCCTGTCCTGGCGAATCGGAAACATCGCCATGTCGTCGGCGTAACTCGTCTTGAACTGGCCTACCTCGCGGTAAAGCATTCTGTGCTTCTCACATTTGGGCGCCTGAGGGATGAATGGCGGATCGCAAGCGGCAGTCCCGGCTTGTCATTGCCATGCGCCACTCACGATTGCCCGTTCACTCTTCACGCTCGACTCTCAACTCCACTCAAATCCGCTCTATGATTCGTTCGCCGAACAGACCCTGCGGCCGCACCAGCAGCACGGCCAGCGCCAGCACGTAGGCGAACCAATATTCGATCCCGCCGCCGATGAACGGCCCGAGATAGGCTTCGGCAAGCTTTTCACCAGCGCCGGCGACCAAACCGCCGACGATCGCGCCAGGCACGGACGTGAAGCCACCGATGATCAGCACCGGCAGCGCCTTCAGCGCCAGAAACGTGATCGAGAATTGGACACCAAGCTTGGTGCCCCAGACGGTCGCCGCGACCAGCGCGACCAGGCCCGCGATCAGCCACACCACGAACCAGATCCACGAGAGCGGAATTCCGACCGACTGCGCGGCCGCGTGGTCATCAGCGACCGCGCGCAGCGCGCGGCCTGTCTTGGTGCGCTGAAAGAACACCGCGAGACCGGCGACCAGGATGCCCGCAATCAATCCCCCCCAGACATCGAGCTTATTCACCAGAATGCCGCCGGGAAACAGGTTCTCGAACAGGAACCAGGCATCGGTCGGAAGCAGCCGCAACGGGTAGACATCCGACCCGAAGATCATTTGCGACGTGCCGTCGAGCATGAACGTCACGCCGATGGTCGACATGAACAGCGTTAGGCCGTCCTGATTGACCAGTGGTCCGAGCACGAACCGCTCGACCAGCCAGGCCATCAACGCCATGATTGCGGCGGCGAAGACCAGCCCGAGAATGATCGCGCTCCAGAGCGGCCAGCCCTTCGCGACAAGAACGTCGAGTGAACGCACCAGCGCAAGACCGGCCAGCAAGACCATCGAACCCTGCGCGAAGTTGAAGACGCCGGAGGCCTTAAAGATCAGCACGAAGCCGAGCGCGACCAGCGAATAGAGCACGCCAGACAGCAAGCCGCCGATCAGGATTTCAAGGAATTGTCCGAACGCGATCAACGATGAACTCCTGTCGGGATGCATTTCGAGAAAACGTGGAGCTAACTCCCCGCCCCCCGCTCACGAAGCGAGTGGCGGGGAGGGTCTAGTGGAGACGCTCTTTCGTCAGATCACTCAATGCGCGACTCCGAGATAGGCGTCGATCACCGCCTGGTTTCTCTTCACCTCGTCGGGCGAACCGTCGGCGATCTTGACGCCGTGATCCAGGACCACCACGCGATTGGACAGGTCCATCACCACCGCCATGTCATGCTCGATCAGTGCGATGGTCGTGCCGTAGTGATCGTTCACGTCAATGATGAAGCGCGACATGTCCTCCTTCTCTTCGAGGTTCATGCCGGCCATCGGCTCGTCGAGCAGCAGCAGTTCCGGCTCCATCGCCAGCGCCCGGCCGAGTTCGACCCGCTTCTGCAGGCCGTAGGGCAAGCGCGCCACCGGCACCTTGCGGATTGCCTCGATCTCGAGAAAGTCGATGATCTCCTCGACGCGGCGGCGATGCTCGATCTCCTCGCGCTGTGCCGGACCGTACCGCAGCGCTTGCCAGAAGATGCCGCAACGCATCTTCAGCGTCCGACCCGCCGTGATGTTGTCGAGCGCACTCATGCCCTTGAACAGCGCAACATTCTGGAACGTGCGCGCGATGCCGCTGCGCGACGGCCTCGTACGGCTGCATTCGGGTGCGCGTCTTGCCCTTGAAGGTGATGGAGCCCTGGTTCGGATGATAGAAGCCGTTGACGACGTTCAGCATCGACGTCTTGCCGGCGCCGTTCGGGCCGATGATCGCGCGAATCTCGCCTTTCCGGACGTCGAACGAGACGTCAGTCAACGCTTTCACACCGCCGAAGGCGAGCGAGACACCCTCGACCATGAGCAGAACGTCGTTTACGCCGGGCGACCTCATGCCGCCTTCTCCAAGTCAGCCGGCGTCTGTGTCGTCGGCAGGTCGTAAATCTTCAGCCGTGCTGACCTCCGCCCCTTGCGCCCGTCCTCGAAGGTGACTTCAGTGGAAATATCTGCCTCCTTCGCGCCGTTATAGAATGCCGCCAGCAGTGCTGCATAGCGATCGGCAACGAAGCTACGGCGCACCTTTTGCGTCCGCGTCAGTTCGCCGTCGTCGGCCTCGAGCTCCTTGTGCAGGATCATGAAGCGCCGCACCTGCGCTCCGGTCATGACCTTTTCCTCAGCGAGCGACGCGTTCATCGCCGCGATGTTCCTTCCGACCAAGTCGTAGACAAGCGGATGCGCCGCCAACTCCTGATATGAGCCGTAGGCTATGTTGTTGCGTTCCGCCCAGTTGCTGACAGCCGTGAGATCGATGTTGATCATCGCGCAGACGAAATCGCGGCCATCGCCGAACGTCACCGCTTCCCTGATATTGGGGAAGAACTTCAGCCGGTTCTCGAGATATTTCGGCGCGAACAACGTGCCGTCCTTCAGGCGTCCGACATCCTTGGCGCGGTCTATGATCTTCAGATGCCCGGTCTTCTCGTCAAAGAAGCCGGCGTCGCCGGTTTTCACAAATCCATCCGGCGTCAGCGTCTCGGCCGTTTTCGCCGGATCCTTGAAATACTGCACGAACATGCCCGGCGACTTGAACTGCACTTCGCCGGATTCGGCGATGCGGATAGCAACGTTTGGCGCGGGAGGACCGACGGTGTCTGCGAAGATCTCGCCATCGGGCTGACAGGTGACATACAGAAACGCCTCGGTCTGTCCGTAGAGCTGCTTCAGGTTCAGCCCGATCGAGCGATAGAATACGAACAGGTCGGGGCCGATCGCCTCGCCTGCCGTGTAGGCAACGCGAACGCGCGAGAGGCCGAGCACATTCTTGAGCGGTTCGTAAACCAGCATCCGGCCGATGGCGTAGAGAATGCGACCCGAAAGCGGCACCGGCTTGCCGTTGAGAATCGCCTCGCCGTGCTTGCGGGCGATCTTCAGGAAGTAGTGAAACATGCTGCGTTTGATCGCGGCGGCGTCTTCCATCCGGATCATCAGGCGGGTCAGCATGGTTTCGAACACGCGCGGCGGAGCGAAGTAGAAGCTCGGCCCGATCTCGCGCAGATCCTGCTGGACTGTTTCGGGACCTTCGGGGCACGCCAGGCAGAAGCCTGCGACAAGGCCCTGCGCGTAATTCAGATAATGGTCACCAACCCATGCCAGCGGCAGGTAGGCAAGCGCCACATCGTTTTCGGTGAGCTCATCGAATTTCACAGTGTCGGTTGCGGCGTCAATACACCTCTTTGCAGACAATACAACTCCTTTGGAAGCGCCGGTTGTGCCGGAGGTGTAGAGAATGATCGATGTATCGGACCCTTCACCGCTGTCGATCAACGCGTCGATCTTCACAGCAAGCGAGCCGTCTGCGGCAAGCGCCGCGCGGCCGTCGGCAATGACGTCCTCGATCTTGATCAAGCGGCTGTGATCGTAGTCGCGCAAGCCGCGGGCTTCGTCGTAAACGATCGTCTGCAGATGCGGCAAGCGCTCCAGCACCGACAACACCTTGTCGACCTGCTCTTGATCCTGCGCCGCCACGAATTTTACGTCGGCGTGGCCGAGAACGTAGGATAGCTCGTCCGCAACCGCGTCCGAATAAACCGGCACCGGAATCGCGCGCACCATCTGCGCAGCCATCATGGTCCAGTACATTTTTGGACGATTTGAGCCGACGATGGCGATGGTGTCGCTCTGCTTCAGCCCAAGGCGTTGCAGGCCCACAGCGTAAGCGCGCACGATGTCCAGTACCTGCGCCCAACTCCATGTCTGCCAGATGCCCAGGTCCTTGTGCCGGATCGCGAGCATGATTGCCGAACTGCGCGGCATTTCGCAGGAGCAACTTGGGGAACGTGTCAAACGATCCACCAACGGCCATATCGGCCCCCATCCAAATGCCAAAGTTGGTTTGCGCCAGTGACCTGCGCCTTCAGTCAGCAGCCATACGAATTCCGCATGCCTCGCTTCACAATACAAGGGATCGTAAGTCCTACAAGGCCAAACTTGTAAGAAAGCAGACCATCGTACTTTCGCCGGCACGAGTTGAGGTCGCCACGGATGTTCATGCGCACCCTTGGGCTGAGCCCCATTCGCCTGCGGAACGGTAGCCCACCCCGACTTTTTGCGGCGCGAGACGAAGCGGGACGCTCGACAAGCAGTGTCCGCAACGGCTCCTTTTCCGACTAAGCCGCCAGTGCTGCTTGCCGCTTAGACCTGAACGCGGCGAGGCGCTGCTTTGCACCGAAATAACGCAATGGGACAACAACGAGAAAACAATTCTGACCACTAGAGAATATTCCTGCTAGCTAAGGTCGGCAATGGCTCAAACCCGCACATCGGCCGTCGATGTCCGCAATTGCCTCGACAACCGACAAACCAAGAACTGAGATTCGAGCGTGACCTAGGCTGCTCGTGCTCCCCTGACGCTCCCCTAATGATGCTTTGAAGTCAAAAGACCGCAGAATGAGGCGAGCTTTGTGCAGCAACCTCAACCCTGCATAGGTTGAGTTCTGCAAGTACATGGTTTCAGCATACCTTGCAAAAGCCATGGTATTAGCCTGCGGGCGCCGCATCACGGTCCATTTGCCAAACCCAGCGAGTAGCCATCCGGGGCCGTCGATGTGACAGCAATCGTCGTTTATCTTTGCGTGGCCGGCTGAGCCTCGCGAATGAGACGAGCAAACTCCATCGCAATGCTGTTTTGGAACCTCTGTCGCGGAAGGGCACAAATTCCTGCTTCCAACTCGTGCCCCAGCGTCCAGTAGATAGATTATGCCCAGCGATCTGGAAGTACTCGATCATTCCTGCTGCCCGTTGGTGCGTCTTGTTACGCAATGCACTAACAATATCGGGCTCAAAGGTCTCCTTGATGTACTGCTGCGTGGCTTCAAACCACGCATTCAATTCCAGCCGGTCCCGATACAACACGTACCAACGATCGTCCGGTAAAATTCGGGTCAGGTCAAACGCAATAAAGCCGGTAGCCGTTGGATCGCTTTCCAATTCTCAATTCAGCTGATCCCGAGCTTTCGATGCTAACGACCGCAGATTATTGCGGGAGAATGCTCGCTTGCATTCGATTAGAACCGGCTTACCAGCGATCTCAGTTTGAACGTCCGGGTGCTCTCCAGCAATCGCAGGCAGCTTTGCAGAAACGAGCTGGCCGAGTAATCTCATTTCGAAGAAGAAGTTTCGTGCCTTGATCGAAGCTCCCGGCCTCTCGTCCTCGGCTTGCGTCGGCCCATAGAAGCATTGTTCCAATTTTTCCAAGAGCTGCTTATCAGTCTTGATCTTATCGGCGAGCAACTTGGTCACGTATCCAAGGACATCCGCCTCCATTGTCGAATTGACTAAGCGCCTATTACCGTGCTCGGCAATAGCCGCTTTCCCCGAAATCGACCTGCCACGTTCGCTCAAGTTCGGCTACGTCTTGTAGGTATAGCATTACTCGGCATGTATTGTTGATCTCTCTACCCAGGAGCGATTGGACCAGCACGATGCTGTCCTCCAGATCCTTTCTGATCTGCTCGAATGTTCTAATTCCTGCGAACATCCCTTGGCCCTTTGTTCGTCGATACCCCTCGCGGAGCAAAGATGTTGCTTACAACCCTCCGATGATTCTAGTCGCTACTGAAATCCGCGCGACAAGCGACAATGCAGTAGTGAAGCTTCAAACCAGCGTAGTCGACGAACAGGCAGGTTCTAGGCTGCACGAAGCGAATTCAGGAATTTTCCTACCTCAAGCTTCAACTGACCAGCGTGCCTGCCCAAGGCCATCTGCAAGTTGTTCACTTGGATACCGAAACGCCCAACTCCTCCGACGCTCTTGTCGCGCTCCGGATGTTCTGGTTAAGATCTCTGTGCCGTTTGACGCCTGCTGTAGATTTGACACGATTTCGCGAGTCGCGAATTCCTGTCGATCGACTGCGCCCGCGATATCTCGAGAGATTGCGTCGATTTCATCGATGGTGCCGCCAATAGCCTGAATCACATGGACGGCCTGTTCACTAGCGCCGCAAATCTCGAAAATCTGCTTCATATTTCCTCAGTTGCCTTCGCTGTTTGGTTCGCCAATGCCTTTACTTCGCTCGCAACTACGGAAAAGCCGCGTCCGTGCTCTCCAGCTCGGCGGCCTCAATTGTGGCATTCAGCGCCAGCAGGTTAGTTTGGCTCGCAATGCTCTGTATCAGCGTTACGACCTCACCGATCTTTTGGGTTTTATCGGCTAAGCCTTCGACGACCGTATTGGTGCGCCGTGCCTCTTGTGCCGCCTGGGTCGCGACTCTTAGCGGAACGGCTCGCCTGTTGCGAAATGCTTGTGATCGACGAAGACAGGTTACCGGTCGCACAAGAGATCGTTTCGACGTTCGCAGTAGCCGAGCTGATGCTGCCGCTGCGGCGCCCACCTTCTGAACAGTCTCGCTATTGCTTCGGTCCATGGACAACGACAACGTCTGAAGTTCTTCGGCGGACAGAGCGACTGAATGGACGATCCGAGCGATCTGTTCTTTGAATTCGTCAGCAAGCTCTCGTCGAATTAATTCGCGATCGTGTTTGGCCTTTACCTCTACGTTGGCTCGCTCTTGATTCGCCAGTCGCTCAGCCTCGTTCGCTGCCTTGGCTTGCGTTGCGTCTTGAGCTCCGCGTCGTTCAACAATTGAGACAACTTAACGGATAGCCAGCAAAGGACCGACGCCTCGATAAGGAGGACAATCGCATGAAAAAACGCGCGCCCGACATCCGATCCGCCTGGATAGATCGCAGCGGGCAACAGGAAATTCAAGATCAAATGATGCACAGAAAACTGCGAAAGCACCGAATAGGATCGGCCGATAATCGCAATAGGCGACCAGACAAGCCAGGACCGAGAAGAAATACATGTGCATGTCCGACTGCCAAGGATGTCCATTCAGTTCAAATGTAAAGAGCGCAACACCTCCCATCAGGGCAGCGGCAAACACCAGGCGGGTTGAGACGCGGTTCCCACTGCTACGCCAACTCAATGTGGCGACTGCCATCGACGCCGCAAAAGCCGTGGGCGTCAGCAATCCAGGCCACGCATCGCGGCGATCAGAAATGCGACAGGTACGTGCAACCAGACGATCACCAGCAAGACCCTGCTAGTGAACTCGCGCAACTGACGTAGCTCGGGTGACTCGGACGTCATTGGATTTCTCATATCTCTATCGTCATTGAAATTGTTGACGATGCTAGAGATAAATCCTTAACCACAGCTTTTGGCGCAACCGGAACAAGGATGGCGGCGAAAGTCGTCAGCCGTCCCTCAGCGAGGCGCCACCTGGGCCCATCCCGGGGGTTCCATTCCGACTGCGAGCGGGCGCTGTCTCTCGTGGTCCTAGTGCTTGCCTGAATTAGGGCGCGTTCGTGCGTTTCCTCGCGCTCGTGGGTGGCCGCTGCCGATAATCTCTTCGATGCTAAGGCTCGCAGGGCCGATGAAATTGCTCCTCTTCTCTTGATCGCGACGCGCAGTTTGGTTGTTCTCCGTGGAAATACGGAAGGTCGCCACCGGCTAAATCGGGTAACGGTGGGGTTGACAGTACGACATACGTTGTCCCGACAAAGTCGTCGGGGACCCGGCGGTGTCGCCGCACCCGGAGGGCGGACATTGATCGCGAGCAGCGAAAGCCGAAGCGACTTCAAGAAGGTCGGGCAGCTTGCGGACGAGCTCGCGCCCGCCTCCTTGACGCACTCACGACGGCGACCCCGACCGACAACAATGCGGGCGAATGTTTGACCAGGCTGGCTTCAAGTCTCAATGTGGTACCAACATCGATCTTGCTGCAAATCGCTCTGGCGGACGACTTGCTGGAAGGTCGCGTCGTGCCGGTGGTGGAGGCGGCAATCGGCATGGCCGCCGCCGGTTTGGCCGAGTATCGCGACGCGGGCGAGCTCCTCTGCATGTTCACGGACTTGGCCCACGCCTTGAGAAGCCGCACTCTCAATTGACGCCAATCAGGCTGAAAAAAAGACCGCCGTAGCTGAGCTAGACGTCGGGAACGCCTCATGCCGCCGGACTGGGACGGCCTCGGACTGCAAGCGTATTGCGAACCGGCCCTTGTCAAACTCCTACGTCCGTACCAAGCAGTGATGCGTTGGCCTTCGCAATGCAGAGAGTCGGCGTAAGCGCCTGGACGGCCTTGCCCAAGTTGGAGGCTGGTCTCACTCGGAGGGTGAGCCTCTACCCGAGTTTTACAACGATTTAAGAGCGTCGCCCATTTGCGAATTCGCCTTTTTCGACCCGTATCCGGCACATCCAGCATTGTGACGGCCGCCGCCAAGTACCCTCAATCGCCATCATGTTAGTGGCATACGCGTCGACTATTTCGCTTGAGAGCGGACGTCAGACCGCCGCCTCCACTTCCCTTGGGATGTCCCAATTGTGGCACCTGTCGCCGGAGCTCAACCCTGTGAAGGTTCGGGCCTAGTGCAGTAGTTGCTGCAGCTCCGGCGGCATTGCCGTGGAAGCTGCGCAAGGGGAGCGGCGGGGGAGCGAAAAACCGTTGCTACAAGCCGGCGAATTTATACTTTCGAGAACAATCTGTCGGTCGATTTATCCAACCGTCTGTCCCCACCTACCGAGTTTAGGTGACCTACGAGTTCGCCCGTGGGCTTGTAAATTTTCTGGCCTCGGAGGTGGTACAGCCTTTTGCCGGCTAGGTCATAAATTGCGTTTGCCCTGATGTCGGCGACGTACTGTCCGTCGCTGTTGAATATTTTTCCTTCCATCAGATTACTTCTTCTTTGGCAGATCTACACGAGTCTTGCGAAACTCCAGCGGTCCCTTGGGGCGAGGGCATGGAAAATGCGAATTGAAACGGCGCTGCCGGGTGGTTCATCGTAACTTGGGCGACGAGCCTATGAAGGGCACTTCTGACGGCAGTAAGGGCAGCCCCGGCATCTCCAAACGATGGCTGAATGCCCTCACTATGGCAGCGTCACATGGTTCAGCGGAAGCGGCCAACACTTCCGCCGCTTCAATCAAATCCGCCAGCCAAACGGTGCTGGGATCGGCACTCGGTACTGTACGGCCCATAAAAATACCCATCAGCGCGTCCGATACGCGTCGAAAGCATGAACCACGAAAATGCTGATGCTGAAAATGACACCCGCTGCCGCGACTACCTCGGTCATCCGGCAAAAACGCCGCAATTCCCCATGGCGGACGATAGGAGTGCGAGAACAGAGCTGCAACCGTGCTGCGCAAAATCGTTAAGGAATGGTTAATGCCGAAGCCGACGAATTTCTGCGCTGTTCGGCCTTCGGTAGCCTTTGGATCAACCGCGCGGCGTCTTCCAGGATGGCGAGCTGATTGCCCGCCGGGCAGGGAGATTGGATTTCGGCCGACTACTTCCGGTCTTCCCCTGGAAACGGACATCGTCAGGGCCGGTCGGCATGTCTCAAAAGTGCCAATTCCGGAAGTCGCGACCTCATTCGATCGCTTCATCGGCACGCGTCAGGCGCACGCTTCAGAGTCGAAATCTGCAACAGTTTACGGTCGCCGATCCAGGTTCTGGCAAGGTCGGCCTCGGCCTTGCGGGCTGCGGAGCCATTACCGCGTGACTTGTGCAGTTCCGCCAGCCCGTAATACGACCAGCCATTGGCGGGCGCCCGGCTGAGGGCGCGCTGGAATTGCCGCTCCGCCTCGGCGTACCGGCCGGCCTGCAGCAGGGCGGCGGCGAGCGACTGCCGGATCGGATAATACCAATAGGGCGGCTCGGTGTAGGCCAACGCGTCCTGCAATGCCGCCGCCCGTTCGAACCGGATGATGGCGGTGCGATAGTCGCCCTTGGCCTGGGCTACGCGTGCGAGGATCACCGTGCGCGCGATGCGGAGCACCTCCTGCGCCGGGACGCCTAAATCTTTCAGCAGCTTGAAGTCCGCGGTGCGCTCGATCGTCTCGATGGCGCTCGCTGCGGCAGTAGCACCCGCGAAGTCACGGTTCGCCACCAGCGCGACGCCGCGCACGTAGAGCCACATCGCCCTGACATAGGGAATCGCATCGCCGGGATACGGCAGCGCCAAAATGGTCTCGGGCGTG
>CAWJYI010000023.1:0-162976 GCA_963847015.1 uncultured Alphaproteobacteria bacterium
TGCTGGGCGACTACCTGACGCTGCACTTTCTGCTGTATGGCGCACTGACGACACTCGCCATACTGTTCCTGGCGCAACGCGCCATTTCCGGGATGCTGCGATTACCATCTCGTGGAAGAGCATCGTGGTCGCGACCGCGGCTGTGGCCGCCTACAACATTGTCGCTTTCGGTCTGCCCCTCGACGCCTACGTATTTTCCTTCCTGCCGATCCCCGCGCGGCTTCCCCTGATAGCCGCGATCGCGTGCGGAACGCTGCCCTACTTCGTCGCCGACGAATGGCTGACCCGAGGCCCGGATGCCAGGCGCGGCGCATATGCTCTGACAAAATTCTGCTTTCTGTTGTCGCTCGCGATTGCCGTGGCGCTCAACCCGATGAAGCTATTTTTCCTCGTGATCATCGTTCCGGCGATCCTGCTACTGTTCCTGGCGTTCGGACTGATCAGCCGCTGGAGCTACGCGGCGACACGTCATCCGCTGCCGGGTGCACTCGCCAACGCCGCAGTGTTCGCATGGGGCATTGCTGTAACGTTTCCAATGATCGTGCAGAGAGAGCGGAGTCGGAGAGATGTTCCCACCCAAGCGCAAGGAACCATCGGCCGGACAGGGATTGGTCTGGGACTACCCGCGCCCGCCACGGCTAGAAAAGACGGCGCCCGCCTGCGCGTGATCTTCAACGGTCAAACGATTGCCGATACGACGACCGCCTATCGTGTACTGGAGACCAGCCACCCGCCGGTCTATTACATTCCGCCCGCCGATATCGCGCAGCAATATCTGCTTGCCGCATCGGGAGGTTCCTGGTGCGAATTCAAAGGTCACGCAAAATACTGGTCGCTCGGGTCAGCGGCCTGACCGCCGAGAACGCGGCGTGGAGCTATCCTTCGCCGTCCGCCGCATTTATCGAGATCGCGGGTTATCTGGCGTCCTACGCCTCCCGCGTCGATCACTGCTGGGTGGACGAGGAGCGCGTGCAGGCGCAGGCAGGCGATTTCTACGGCGGCTGGATAACTTCCCGCATCGTCGGCCCGTTCAAGGGCGCCGCTGGAACACGAGGATGGTAGATCGCGGCGATCCCATTTCTGCGATCTGGGCCCCGGACTCGGGGCCGCGGCGCCGCGCGACCTCTGCACCGATTGCGGCGTTTCGCGCTCAAGCGATCCCAAACAGTGCGGTCAGGCATGCCAGTTCATCAAGCCAGACTATCCGGCGCTGGAAGCCCGCGCGCACGGCCGCCCCCGGGATCCGGCGCGAACCGACGAAATCTTCTTCGGGCCGTTTCGTCGCATGGTCCGCGCTTCGCTCGCGCCTCCGCGTGACGGCGCGCAGTGGACAGGCATCGCAATCCGCCTCGGCGAACGCCTGCTGGAAAGCGGCGCCGTCGACGCCGTGCTAACGATGG
Organism: uncultured Alphaproteobacteria bacterium; assembly: GCA_963847015.1. Lineage (GTDB taxonomy): Bacteria > Pseudomonadota > Alphaproteobacteria > Rhizobiales > Xanthobacteraceae > Bradyrhizobium. The sequence goes on from CAWJYI010000023.1 coordinate 1,401, forward strand.
CGCCGGATCCGGACGACAAGTGGAAACCGGTGCCGGTGTTGTTGACGTCCGCGGAAGGCATGGCGCAATGCCGCGGCATGCGGATCGGATACGCGCCGCTGCTGGCGTTGCTGGAACCGGCGAGGGCGCGCGGCTTCAAACGCATCGCGGTAATAGGAATCCCCGTCAGGTCGATGCGCTACGGTCGCTGGAGGCCAGGCTCGGCTTCGAGAAGATTTATGTCGTGGGCACGCCCTGCTCCGACAATACCACTACCGCAAACTTCCATAGCTTCCTCGAACTCCTGTCCGACCAGCCCGACACGATCACTTATCTCGAGTTTCGCGCGGATTATCATGTCGAACTGCGTTTCAGTGACGGCCGGGTGGAGGAAATTCCCTTCCTGAAGCTTCCGATATCCAAGCTCCCGCCGGATTTCTTTCCGATGACCTGCCGCACCTGCGTGGATTATACCAATGTGCTCTCTGATATCACCGTCGGCTACATGGGCGGCCAGGGCGAACAGTGGCTGCTGGTGCGCAATCCGCGCGGCGAAGAACTGCTCGACCTGCTGGGAAGCGAAGTCCGCATCTCTGAACCCGGCAGCGCCGGCAAACGCGCCGGTCCGGTCAAAGGCTTTCTGAAAAACGTTGAACTCGCCGCGGGCGGGCTCCCGGTCCGCAGCATGCCGAACTGGCTAAGGCCGATCATGGGCTGGCTGATGCCCAGGGTCGGACCGCGTGGCCTTGAATTCGCGCGCGCCCGCGTGGAGATGAAGGCCGTTGAAACGGTATTGCACCTGCGCCGACAATATCCGCAGCGCGTGAAGAACATGGTGCCCGCGCACGTCTGGGCGCTGGTCGAGCCTTATGGCATTCGGCCCGGACGCGGCGAGCGGTGAGCGCAGCCTAGTTGGACCAGGAGCGATCGGGAGCCGAGGCGGCTCCCGATCCAGATAGTGAAATCAAATCGTGTCTTCGCTGTTTAGGTCCTACTTCGGCTGACCGGTCGAACCATTCTCACTGCCAATACCGGTATCGGATGACGTCGGTGGGAACGCGTGTCCGGCGCGGGTTCGCCGGCTGGTAGATCTTGGGCTGATTGGAAGAGCCCGCTGGCTGCGCCATGCCTTGCGACATACCCGTCGTCTGCCCCACCGGCGTAGTTGCGGCGGCCGTCTCGATGCGCGACTTGCTGGCATAGCCAGCCGTCAACAGACCCATCACAGCAAGACCGATGACTGCAAATCCGATCAGCTCCGGACCGGCACCATTCGGTGTCGCGCCGACGCGCGAGCCGTTGCCTTCCAGGGCTTCGGAAGCGATTTCTCGATTGGTTCGAGATCGAGGAAGTAGATGAATGAGCCGGCTATGATGAACGTCGTGGCCACTAGCGTGAAAAACATCAGCCAGCTAATTGGATTGTCGCCTTGCATCGGAGCCTCCAGTTGTAAAACTCTCATGACAAGCTGGAAGCTTCGCGTTTGTTCCTAGTGCTCGGGCCCGACAGGGAGGCCAAGTTAAAATCATATAAATGATTGATATTAAATGATAATGTCTCGATCGACTGCAAATTTCGTCCATGATTACATCCTTATATGTAAACATTGGTTGACATATTTGCAAAGTTCGCGGAGCCTATCGATCTGGAATTCCCGCGATGCTTTCGCGGTTACGCTCCAGATAACGACGGCGAGGACGAATGGCCGGCACCGCAGCACAGTCCAATTCAAACGAACTCGAACGGCTTCTGCTGCGGATGTCCCGCAAGGACGAAGCGGCGTTGAAGCGCTGCACGCGGCTACCAAACGAAAGCTGTTCTCGACAGTACTGCGGGTCGTCAGGCGCAGGCATCTGGCGGAGGAAATCCTCCAGGAAGCGTATGTCCGCATCTGGCTGAACGCGGCTTCGTACCGTTCAACGATGGGCTCGCCCATGATGTGGATGATAACAATCGCCAGAAATCTTGCGATCGATGTTGCACGAAAGCCGACACTGGAAGTCTATTCCGACCATTCCGTTATGCTGGATTTTCCCGCTGAGATCCCTACAGCGCTCGAAAACATCGAGATTCGCGAAAGCGAAAGCGAGACCATCAAACTACGGATAGCATCTTCTCCGCCTTGCAGGCCCTAGAGCCCTTAAGGCGTCAACTGGTTATCGCAGCCTATATCCATGGAGAAAGCCGGCACCGACTTTCCGAACTTTATGGCGTTCCGGTCAACACCATAAAGACATGGATCAGGCGTGCGTTGCTGGAAGTACGGGCTCAAATCGGAGCGATGCCGGCGAGCCATGACCACGTCGATTTACTCATCTCGACCGTAGGCCATCAATATATGCCCACGCTAAGCCGAAAGACCACTATTGAGCAGATTTGAGACGGCGGTGACGAGCTGCGCAGGCGCAAACGGCTTACCCAACATGACGCTGTTAGGAACACCCCTGGACGCCAGTCGCGCTAGTCACTCTGTACTACCGGAAACGCTGGCTCGACCTCTCGAGCCCTCCGTGCGACCTCCCGCCCCTTCCAAATTTTGCGATTTGACGTCAATGCTGCATGATGTCAAGATATCCTTACAAGGAGGCGGAATGGAGATGCAGCCCAATTCCGGCTGCAAGGAGACAAAAATGCTCGCTTAATGGGAGGACTTCGCCGTGACCAAGTTTGCGTTGCCTGCACTCGCACTCCTCATATTCGGCCTTTTCTATTTTTCCATCACATCCCAACCGCCCGATGCGCCCTCAGACATCGCCGGCCCGCGCGAGGAAGTGACTCAGCAACCCGCTGTCGCCGTCGTTGAAAAAGCCGAGCCAGATCGGGTGCAGCAGCTTGCCAAGACCGTCGACAGCGTCAGCGCCGAACTGAAGCGGCTGTCCGACGATACCAAAGCGAACAGCGACAAGATCGCCCAGGCCACCGCGCTTCGCTCTGACCTGCAAGACTCCAAGTCGAGCAGCGATAAGACCGCGCAGAGCATGGTTGAGCAAGTCGACGCGCTGCGCTCAGATCAGGTCAAATTTCTGCAGGACGCCAAAGAGAGCAACGACAAAGCAGCGCAGGCACTACGGCAGGAGTTCGCGGCATCGCAGGCCAAGCTTGTCGCCCAGGTCGGCGATACGGCAAAGGCCAACACCGCCCGCTCAGAAGCCCTGGCGCAACGCGTTGATGCGATAAAAAAGGACATCGACGACGTCAAGAAGAACATCGACGAGGATCGACAGAACGCATCCAACATATCGCCAGTCCTTGCGCTTTTCGTTGCGCTCGCCGCTCTTGTCCTGGGTCCCTTTTTGGCACGTCAGTTGACCTTGAACCAGCTTGCGGCCGCCAGGAAGCAGGCGAAAGCCGAAGCTGCCGCCGCGGAGCGGTCGCAAGCCGCCAAGACGTCCCAAGCAGAGCCGCCGCTGGCCCCATCTGCCGCGACCGAGCTGCCGCATCACGAATTTCCCCAGCACGAGGCGCCGCCGCTGGGCGAGGAAGCTAGCCCTCAGCATGACCCTAACCCACATCAAAAAGCCGCGCCTGAATCGGAAAAGGTTTGATACGACGAAGCTTCCGCCAAAGTCATTGCGAGGCTAAACAGCGCCGGCTGCGGTGCCAGAGGAATAGACGTGTGAATCTCTACGTCTTGGCGAACGTGTCGCGCTGCTGCTGGCTCTGACAATTGCTTTCGGCACCCAATTTATTCCCAAACGGTTCGGTCAGGGCTTGCTGCGGGGCTTCCCGTCGCTGTTCCTGTCGGTGCCCAATTTCGTGATCGGCCTGGTACTGATTTACGTTTTCGGCTTCCAGCTCGGCCTCTTCCGCGTGGTCGCACCGGACAGCTTCTGGGCGACCCTGTTCGCGGCGATCGCGCTCGGTATTCCCGTCTCCGCACGGATCGCCGAGGTACTGATCGCGAACCTCGATAAGGAGTTGGGGGCAGGAGTACGCCACCGTTGCGCGCGGCCGCGGTCTCGGGCAGGTGCGCCTTTTCGCAAAGCACCTGCTCAAGCCGTCTTCGCTCCCGGTCGTCACCGCCTCCTCGGTGACGAGCGCGCTGATCGCCGTCGTCATCGGCGTGGTCGCCGGCGGGCTCATCGGCCTCCTGGCCGGGTTCCTCGGCGGCTGGGTGGACATCGTGCTCGCCCGCCTGGTCGACGTGCTGCTGGCGATCCCGAACTTCCTGCTGGCGGTCATCGTCGTCACCGCGATCGGTTTCGACACCACGAACGCCGCGATCGCGACCGGCGTCTCGGCGGTGGCGGTGTTCGCCCGGGTGATGCGCTCGGAGGTCATCAAGACGCGGCAGGCGACGTTCGTCGAGGCGTCGTTCCTGCTGGGCGGCTCGCGCTGGCACATCCTGTTGCGCCACGTGCTGCCGAACGCGTCGCGCTCGGTGCTCCCGCTCGCGGTGCTGCAGTTCGGCCTGTCGATCCTGGTGATCGCCAGCCTTGCCTTCCTCGGCTACGGCGATCCGCCGCCCGCCTCCGACTGGGGCCTGCTGATCTCGATCGGCAAGGATTACCTCAAATGGCCGTGGCTGGTGTACGCGCCCGCCTTCGTCACGATCGTAAGCATCGCGGCATCTTCCAGAATGGCGTCGAGTTGGGTTGCCAGCCGACGTGCCATCACCAGGCTCGTCGTCCGCAGGCTCATAAAAACATGCGGGCGTCCCAAGAAGTTGGCAAGCGCGCGGGGCGTCCGGCGACGCCAATAGTAGGTCGTCTCGCGGCGAAAGATGTGGACAGCCATTAGAACGCGACTTCCTGTGCAGCAGGGGTGTGTCGCAGAGCTGTGCATCAGCTCCCCAGCCATGCCGATTTTGCAATGTTTTCAGGGGCGGTCGGCGCGCTGGCTGGGGCGGGAGGGATCGAACCTCCGAATGGCGAAATAGAATCCGCTCGATTATTCAGCGATTCAAGACGCATTTGGAAAAAATGGTCAAAAGACCCTCTAGCAATTCCAATAACTTGGCAGCCGTTTCCAAATAAAGAAGCAGCCCCGCGGAGGATCAGTATCGCAAAATCTGAGGCAACGGCCGCGCGCGTGCCGACTAAGAAGAGACACTCAGCTGCCGGCCGAGCGGAACGCTGGTCAACAACGCCGGCAGTCGGCCGCGTCGAGCCGATGGCCTGCTTTGATTTGCGAACCGATAAGCTCTTGCGACGTTCTTATCGGTCGAAAGCAACTAACGTCCGCTTCGCGCCAGAATAGCGGCCGGTGGCGAGTACTTTCGTGGGAGAAAGCATACTGTTCACTCGGCATAAAGTGATGCGCTCGCGAAAGAGCGACGCGGAGGGAGGGATGGCGGAGGATCCCGTATGCCCGCACGCCCCATCGGCCGACGTCAACGACCTTGGAACAAAGGATTGCTCGTCGGCCAGAAGAAACCTCTTGAGCCTAAACATGTCTGGTCTATTCGAGTCCGCCTAGAAATCGCGCGGTCAAAGCGCGACCTTGCGATCTTTAACCTAGCAATCGACAGTAAACTTCGCGCCTGTGACCTGGTCAAACTGCGACTGGACGACATTTGCTCGGGAACAAATGTGCGGCGTAGAGCTACTATTGTCCAAAAGAAGACAGGTCGACCAGTTCAGTTCGAGATCACCGAGCAGTCGAGGAATTCAGTTGAAGCTTGGCTACCAACGCTGCGGGCCACCGGTTGCCGATACCTCTTCCCAACCCGAATTCATGCTAGTCCTCACATTTCAACCCGCCAATATGCCCGACTGGTGCATCGCTGGGTTAAAAGCATCGGCTTAGAGTCAGCACCTTACGGCACGCATTCGATGCGCCGCACAAAGGCTGCCCAGATTTATCGGAAGACCGGTAACCTGCGTGCAGTCCAACTTCTCCTCGGTCATACCAAGTTAGATAGCACCGTCCGATATCTCGGAATTGAGGTGGACGACGCCTTGAATATGGCTGAACAGATTGAGCTCTAATCGTCGACCACCGGCTTCTACGCCGGTGGTCACTTTCGCGCCAAAAAGCGGCCGTAAGCCGCTCATGCTGCGAACCGCGTTAGAAAGTGATCGATATACACGGTCTTGCTTATTGAGCTGAAGCTCAGCTTCCCTGACGACCTTACGGTTCGCGAGTTGGACGCTCCGTGGGACGGGCGTCGGCGCAATATTGGGTCGGTTTGACATGTTATAACATTTGGGGAAATGTCCTAACTTAACTGGCATAAGCTGGAGCCAAGGGAGGACGGAAATGAAGTCATTCGGACCAACACGGCGGACTTTCCTCAAGACGGGTACGGCAGCGGCAGCCATGATCGGCTTCGGACCCGCGGTGCTGCGCCACGCCGCGGCGCAGGAGGCCGATCTCGCGCCCTACAAAGCGGCCAAGATCGACTGGCAGCAGGCTTCCGGCGAAACCATCACGGTTGCGGTGATCCCGGCGAGCTATTTTGAAAACCTGATTTCGATCGCGCCGCAGTTCAAGGCGCTGACCGGCATCGACGTCCGCTTCGAGAAGATTCCGCCGGCGCAGATCCGGCAGAAGGCGGTTATCGACCTCACCTCGAAGACCGGTACCTACGCCACCCACGCCGCCGACCCGATGTACTATTCGCTCTATGCCGCGAACAAATGGGTCGAGCCACTCGACACCTATCTCGGCGACAAATCGCTGACCGATGCCGACTGGTTCAAGTTCGACGACATCATTCCGGCCTGGCGCGCCGCCGACAGCGTCGATGGCAAGCTCTATGGCGTGCCCTACGACGGCGAGGTCACCATTCAGGTCTATCGCAAGGATCTCTACGACGCGAAGGGCCTGAAGCCCGCCGACGATCTGGCGACCTTCGTGTCCAATGCCGCCGCGCTGAACACGCCGAACGATCGCGTCTGGGGAACGGCGCTGCGCGGCGTCGCCGGTGCCGGCCAGAACATGTACATCTACCCCTCGATCTTCCGCGAGTTCGGCGGCGAATGGTTCAAGGGCGGCAAGCTTACGGTGAACGGCCCCGAAGCCGAACAAGCGCTTTCCTGGTATGTCGACCTGATGCGCAAGTCCGCGCCAACGGCTGCGGCCAACTGGAACTGGCCCGATATCGCCGACGCGTTCTCGCAAGGCACGCTTGCAAGCTACATCGACGCGCACTCCTCGGCTTCGGTGGTTAACAATCCCGAGAAGTCGAAGGTGATCGGCAAGGTCGCCTATGCCCGTTGGCCGAAAGGTCCCACCGGCAAGCGCGTGAGCTCGATCTGGAACTGGGGTTTCCCGATCAACGCCGCTCAGACCGAAAAGAAGAAGAAAGCGACCTGGCTGTTCATCCAGTGGGCGGCGAGCGCGGAAACCCAGGCACGCACCGCGCATCATTTCGCCGGCCCTACCAAGCGTTCGGGCGTCAACCGGACCTCGATCTGGCGGGACCCGGAATACGTCAAGCTGATGAACGGCTTTGGCGACAATTTCGTCGAGGCGACGATGGCCACGCTGCAGAGCGACACCGACGTCGACTGGCGTCCGCGGGTACCACAATGGCCGGCGATCGGCGACACCATGGCGACCGCCATCCAGTCGGCGCTATCAGGTCAGGCCACCATCAAGCCCGCGCTCGACGACGCCCAGCGCCGTGTCGAACCAATGATGCGGGGCTGACCTGGTGAAGCCGGCCGCAGCGACGGCAGGCATCGCGACCGGGACCGCCTCTGGCGATCTCGGCCGCGTGCTGGCGCAACGCGAGCGCCGGTTCGCTGCCGCGTTGCTGGCGCCAGCATTCCTGGCGTTGCTGGCAACGACGACGTTTCCGCTGATATTCCTGATCTGGACCAGCGCGTTCCGGATGGACCTCGCGATGCCATTCGCCGACGGCTTTGTCGGAGTGGAGAACTATCGCGCGCTGCTGACCGACGACCGTTTCTGGTCGTCGCTGCTGGTCAGTCTCGTCTACACCGGCTCCACCGTGGTGCTGCAGGTCGCGCTGGGATTGGCGCTGGCGCTGCTGGTGATGGACATGAAGCGCGGCCAGGGCTGGTTTCGCGTCGTAGCGATCCTGCCGGTCGTGCTCTCGCCGGCGGTTGTCGGCATGATCTGGCGCACCTTTATGCTGGCGCCTGAATTCGGCATCGTCGACTACCTCGCCATCAATGCCGGCATCGGCAGCAAGAACTGGCTCGGCGATCCCCTGCTCGCCATGATCTCGGTGATCGTGATCCACACCTGGCAGTGGACGCCCTTTGCGTTCATGGTGCTGCTCGCGAGCCTTGCGTCGCTGCCGGAGGATATCTACGAGGCTGCGCGGCTGGATCGCGCCACGGCATGGCAACGCTTCCGGCGCATTACGCTGCCGCTGCTCCGTCCCGCAATCGTCATGGTAGTGATCATGCGCACCATGGTGGCGCTGACGGCGTTCGCCGCGATCTTCACGGTGACCGGCGGCGGTCCCGGCACCGCGACCGAAATTCTGAACCTCTACGCCTACCGAAAATCCTTTACCGAACTGTCGATCGGTTACGGCTCCGCGCTCGCCGTCGCGCTCCTGATCGTCACCCTCCTGATCTCCGGCGTTCTGTTCGCAATGCGGAGAGCAAAATGACGGCAAAGCGCTTCCGCTTCATCGCGACGATGATCATCACACTGATCTTTCTGCTGGCGTGGGTGTTTCCCCATCGTCTGGAGTGTGCTGAACTCGCTCAAGACCGATCAGGATGTATTGGCCTATCCGCCGAAACTGATCTTCCAGCCGACGCTTGAAGCGTATCGCGATGTGCTGTTCGGTTCGGGATCGATCCTGCCGAACCTGATCTCCAGCTTCGTGATCTCGATCGGTACCACGATCATCACAATGCTGATGGCGGTGCCGGCCGCCTATGCGCTGGCGCGCCTACGCTTTCGCGGCAAGAAATTCGCCGGCTTCTATGTGCTCGCCACCCAGATGCTGCCGCCGGTCGGCATCATCATCCCCTACTTCCTGATTCTGCGGAATATCGGCTGGATCGACACCTATCAGGGCATCATCCTGATCTATCTGTCGTTCTCGCTGCCGTTCGCGATCTGGCTCCTGGTGTCGTATTTCGAGGACATTCCCTTTGAGATGGAGGAAGCCGCCTATCTCGACGGCGCCAGCCGGATGCGCACGCTATGGCGGATCATCATTCCGCAGGTGCGCGGCGGCATCGCGGTCACGATCGTGTTCGTGTTCCTCAATGCCTGGAACGAATTTTTGTTCGCGGTCGTGCTGAGCGGCAATACGGTGCGGCCGGTCACCGTCGCCATGTTCAATTTCGTGTCGGTCGAGCAGACGCTGTGGGCCAAGCTCGCGGCGGTCTCGGTGCTGGCGATGCTGCCCGTGGTCATACTCGGCGATTATCGCCCAGAAGAACATCGTCAAGGGCCTCACGGTCGGCGCGGTCAAAGGCGGAGGGCGCCGATGAGCGGTCGCGGTCAGGTACGTTTCGAAGAGATCGTCAAGATGCACGGTGAGTTCAGCGCGCTGAAAGGCGTGAACGTTCGAAATCGAGCCCGGCGAGTTCTTTGCGCTGCTCGGTCCCTCCGGCTCGGGCAAGAGCACAACACTGCGGATTCTGGCCGGCCTGGATGCGCCGACGTCGGGCCGCGTGTTCATCGACGGCCGGGACATCACGGCCACGGATGCGCGCGACCGCGACATCGCCATGGTGTTCCAGAGCTATGCGCTCTACCCGCACATGACCGTGCACGAAAACATCGCTTTCCCGCTGGAAATGGCCAAGCTGCCCGCGGCCGAGATAGAGCCCGCGGTGAAGGATGCCGCGCGCAAGGTTAAGATTGATCATCTGCTCGATCGCAAGCCCGGCCAATTGTCGGGCGGCCAGCAGCAGCGCTGTGCGCTGGCCCGTGCCATCGTTCGCAAGGCGCGCCTGTTCCTGCTCGATGAACCTCTCTCCAATCTCGACGCCAAATTGCGCATGGAAACGCGCGCCGAGCTGAAGAAACTGCAACGCTCGCTCGGCGTCACGGCCGTTTACGTCACCCATGATCAGGAAGAGGCCATGACGCTGGCCGATCGTATGGCGGTGTTCATGGCCGGCGAAATTCAGCAGGTCGGCCGGCCGGCTGAAATATTCGCGAAACCCAACTCGATCGATGTCGCCGCCTTTATCGGCAGCCCGCCAATGAACCTGCTGCCGGCACGATTTACCGATGGAGATGTCGCTATCGCCGGTCACCGACTGAAGACGACTATGCAGGCCGCGGGCGAACGCGATGTCGTAGTCGGCATTCGTCCGGGCGCGCTCCGAATCGAGCCGGATGGGCTTAAAGCCCGAGTCGATCTCATCGAAGACCTCGGCGACACCAAGGTTCTCGACCTCGATTGCGCGGGCACCGCTATGCGAATTCGCCTCGGCGACGAAAGCGTCCCGCCCGAAGGCGCCGTGATCTCGGTCAGCGCGCGCCCCCAGGACATTCATCTGTTTGATCCCGCCACAAGAAGGCGACTGTAAGATCATGACCGCGCGCATACGCAAGAAGGTCGACACGATCAACGAGACAGGGCCGACCGCGACGGCAAGTTCCCTGCCGCTTCACATTCAGGTCCGCGAGACCATCCGTCGCCAGGTCAGGGACGGCGAGTTGATCGACAAGACTGGCCGCCTGATGACGGAAGCAGAACTTGGCCGGCATTTTGGGGTCAGTCGTATCACCATCCGCAACGCCATCACGCCGCTAGTGGAGGAAGGCATGTTCGCCCGCGCCCGGGGCCGCGGTACCTTCCTGCGTTCTAACCAGCCGGAAAACTGGGTCGGAAAGCTGATGGGCTTTTCAGAGACCATTCGCGACGCCGGCTATCATGCTGGTGCGACCGTACTGCAACAGGGCATGACCAATCGCCACGATGCCGGCGTTCGCGATCAATTGAAAGAGCGCGCGGTCTGGCAGCTCAAGCGCCTGCGCTTGGCCGACGATATTCCGATCGCCATCGAGCACGCATTCTACCCGCCGGATATAGGGTTAGAACTCGAGAAGCGCGATCTGACTTCCATCATTATGTACAGCGTGTTCGAGGATGAGCTCGGACATGCCATCAAAGAAGCCAGGCAAACCATCGGCGCATCGCTTGCCGACGCGACCAGCGCCAAGCTGCTGGGTGTCAAGGCCGGCAGCCCGCTGCTGTCTATGGAACGCCTGACACTAAGCAAGGACGAGCGACCGCTCGAACTTCTACGCTCGGTCTATTTGCCGAATTATTTTCGTCTCAGCATCAATCTGACGAGGCGTCACGCCTAAGCGCTCCCAATTCCGCGACATTTCACGAAGGACCAAGCCATGGCAAATGGTAAGACGACAACTGACAGCCCCAACATCCTGATCATCCTCAACGATGACATGGGTTTTTCCGATATCGGCTGCTACGGTGGCGAAATCGAGACCCCAAATCTGGATCGGCTGGCGGCCAACGGATTGCGCTATTCGCAATTCTACAACACCGCCCGCTGCAGTCCGTCGCGCGCCTCCCTGCTGACTGGCCTTCACCCGCATCAAACCGGGATTGGCATCCTTACCTACAGTAATGGACCGGAAGGCTATGCCGGCAACTTGAACAAAAGATGCGTCACCGTCGCCGAGGTTTTGCGGCAGAAGAATTACAAGACCTATCTCAGCGGTAAGTGGCACATTTCTTCCAGCCTGACCGAGCCCACCGATGCATGGCCCTTGCAGCGCGGTTTCGACTACTTCTTCGGCACCATCATCGGCGCCGGTAGCTTCTACCATCCGAATACGCTAACTCGCGGGAATGAGAACATAGAGCACGAGGCCGAGAACGATCCGTCGTTCTTTTACACCGACGCCATCAGCGATCAGGCGGTCGCCTATATCCGACAGCACAAGCAGACTAATCCTGATGCACCGTTTTTTCAGTACGTAGCCTACACCGCGCCGCATTGGCCGCTGCACGCGCATGAAGAAGACATAGCCAAATACAAGGGCCGGTTCGACGCGGGCTGGGACAAATTGCGCGAGCAACGCCTTAAGCGCCTGGTCGAAGACGGTATCATCCATCCGAACTGGCAGTTGACTGATCGCGATCCGACTCAGCCGCCGTGGACGGAAGCTGAGCATCGCGAGTGGACTTTGCGCTGCATGGAAGTCTATGCGGCTCAGATCGACCGCATGGACCAGGGCATCGGCCGGATCGTGGCTGCGCTGGAACAGACCGGTCAACTCGAGAATACGCTGGTGATCTTTCTTTCCGACAACGGCGCCTGTGCGGAGGACATTCCCGAAGGCGTCACCGCCCGCGAGTTGGTCGATCAGCTGATGATTGCTAAGGCCAATACCCGCGAGGGCGAGCCGGTTCGCTTCGGCAACGACCGTTCCCTGATGCCCGGCGGTGAAGACACCTATCAGAGCTACGGTACCGCTTGGGCCAACTTGTCGAATACGCCGTTCCGGCTCTACAAACACTGGATCCATGAGGGCGGCATTTCGACGCCCCTGATCGTGCACTGGCCACGCTGCATCAAGGAGAAAGGCGGCTTGCGCCACAATCCGGGTCAGCTTCCGGATATTATGGCGACTATTGTTGATGTGACCGGCGCAACTTATCCGAAGGAATACAACGGCAACAGCATCCTGCCCTGCGAGGGCGAGAGCCTAGTGCCATCGTTTGCTTCGGCCTATGGCGGTCGCGGTCCCCTGTTCTGGGAGCATGAGGGCAATGCCGCGGTCCGCGTCGGCAAATGGAAGCTCGTGCGCAAATACCCGGGGCCATGGGAACTCTATGATATGGAGACCGACCGCACCGAGATGCACGACCTCGCCGCGCAGCATCCGGATCGTGTCCGCGAAATGACCGAGCAGTATCTTGCCTGGGCAAAGCGATGCGGCGTGATCCCACGCGAGAAGATTCTGGAATTGATGAGGGCGGAAGGCGGTACGGCCTTCTGGGAGGAAGAAAAGCAGAAATAGTCTGTGACAGTCGGACCCGGACAATGGAGCGCGATACGCATTTCGCTGAATTCCGAAATGATAGTAATTCGGGTTGCTGGGCGCGCAACCGTGCCGACGATCTGCCGCCGATAGCGGCAAACTCCGGTACCACAGCACGCTCGATTGAACTAAGCCGAACCGTCGTACCTCACCGTCACGTCGGAACGGCGCCGATTTCGCGCTTTTCCGCTTAATGGCGTTGGCCTGCACAATGCGGCGAACAAGATTGGGGGCTGGTCCGATGATTATTTCTCGCCCCGGTGTCACTGCATCTCCGCGGCGCGCAACCCCCGTGCGCCTACCAATTCGAGCAGCAATATCGGGTCTCGTGTCGAAGAATGCGACATTGAAGGGCATCGGGCCTGATGACAGTTGTCATCCCCACCGACAGCGCGAGGAAGCCGGCAGCCTCCGGCTATTACCTGCTACCGGCAGGATTACGCAATTTCGTACGCAGCCGTGAAACCGGCGTCGTTTCGGTTGCTATCGTGGTCGGATTGCTCGCCGGGCTGTTGGTCGCGGCGATCTCGAAACTAAGCGAGGTTGCCCATGCGCTGTTTTTTGACATCCCCTTCGACGCACATCTCAGTTCCACCGGCGTCATCTCTTGGCAACGCACGTTGCTCATTCCGATCCTTGGCGGCGCTGTCCTGGCAGCTGTCGGACTGTTCTTCGCCCGGAAGGTCAAGGGACAGCAACTAGCCGACGCAATCGAGGCCAATGCTCTTTACGGCGGGCGCGTTTCTTTTCGAGGTAGCCTGCTGATCTCGATTCAGACGCTACTCTCGAACGGCTTTGGCGGATCGGTCGGCCTTGAGGCCGGCTACACGCAGATCTGCGCCGCGTTCGGGTCCCATATCGGGCAACGGCTCGCCGCGCGGCGCAGCGACATGCGGCTACTGGTGGCCTGCGGAGCAGCGGGCGCCATCAGCGCCGCATTCTCGGCGCCGCTTGCGGGGGCCTTTTTTGCCTTTGAAGTCATTCTCGGAGCCTACACTTCCGCCGGATTGGTGCCGGTCATCGCAAGTGCAGTCACGTCATGGCTCGTCGCCCGACATCTGACGCATCAGCAGTTTCTTTTGGTGCCGGGCTTCCCCTCCCCGGTTTCGGTGGAGATGATCGGGCAGACCGTTCTGATCGGCGTCATCTGCGCCTTCGCCAGCATTATCCTGATGCTGGCGGTCGCTTTTTCCGAGCGTTGCTTCCAGCGGTTAACGATTTTCGGTGGTGTTCTGCGGCCAGTTCTCGGCAGCGTCCTGCTCGGTGGTCTTGCGCTCCTTACCCCCACAGTGCTTGGCGCCGGTCATGGCGCGATGCAGATCCTGCTGGTGAGCAATCCAACATGGCTGTTGCTGACGACGACGATCCTCCTGAAAATGATGGCGTCGGCGATATGCCTGGGTTCAGGGTTCCGCGGCGGCCTGTTTTTCGCCTCGCTGATGTTGGGCGCCCTGATCGGACAGCTCTACAGCGTGGTTTTGACCGTACCCTTCCCCAATCTTGCCTTGCAGCCGGGAACGGCGGCCATCGCGGCACTGGCCGCGCTCGGCACCGGCGTGCTCGGCGCGCCCTTCAGCATGATCTGTCTGGCGCTTGAAATCACGGGCGACTTTTCCGTAACCGTCGGCGCGGTTGTCGCTTCCTCGGTCTGTGCGCTGATCGTCCGCGAAATGTTCGGCTACAGCTTTGCAACATGGCGTTTCCATTTGCGTGGCGAAGTTATCCGGGGGCCGCAAGATGTCGGCTGGGTCCAGCAGTTGAGCGCCTCGTCGTTGATGCGCGCCGATTTCGAGAATGCTCTGAGCTCGACACCGATCGCGGAAGCACAAAAACTGTTCTCGCCTGCGCGCGTCCGCCAGATTGTGCTGCGCGATCCGAACGGAACCTATGCAGGGTTGGTATCTTCAGCCGATTTGCATTCGATCGCCACTAAGACCGATCAGCCCCTTTCGACTCTAGCGCTGCAGAAGGAGGAGTTTTTGCTTCCGGATGCCTCCATTCGTGAGATTATGATCGCGTTCGAGCGCAGCGAAGCCGACGTGCTGGTGGTCATCGATCGGCTCGAGCATCGCGCCACCGTCGGGACCGTCAGCGAGGCCAATGTATTGCGGACATATGGCGAGGAGTTAGAGCGGCGCAATCAGGAACTGTTCTTCAGATGAGCAGCGCGCTTACGGTCGCAGATCCATGTCGATACGGACGAAATCGCCGCGATAGGTGACCTCACCAAGATAGATCACCGTTCGGTCGGCGGTGGTGAACACCCGCCGGACCTCAGCGACGGGCGAATTCAAAGGCACATGAAGCAGCTTCGCAACTTCAAGGTCGGCGGTGCCGATTGTTAACGTTTGCCGGGCGCTGCTGATCGCGGGGTCGCGCAAGTCCTTCAGGATCGGAATCACCGTTTCCTTGCGAAAACGTTTTGGCGATTTGCGGAATATTTTTTCATCGAGATAGATTGAGATCACGCAATACGGCCGCTTGTCGCGAGAATGCACGCGCCGCATGAAAACATAATGTGCGGCCGCATTGCCGTCTTCCGGTAGCAGCGGCGCTTCGGTGCGGCTTTCCGAAATGTTGATGATCTCCGGCGAGGTATCGCGATAGACCTCAGCAAGGTCAGACAGTGTGGTTTCAACCTTGAGCCAGCGATCCTGCTTCAACATGCCGGTGATAAAGGTGCCGCGCCCCTGCTGGGCTTCGATGATCCCGTCCCGGGCCAAAAGATCGACCGCCTGACGGACTGTGACGCGGGATACTCCGAATTCGGCAGCAAGTTCTTCGTTCGCCGGCAGCCGCAAGCCCTGCGCCCATATTCCGCGCGCGATGCGCTGCCGAAATATGTCGGCAATCTGTGCATATTTCGGGACGTGACTATCGGAAATCAGCTCCATCGCACGTTCTCCGCCAGCGACTACGACATCACAAGTGCCGCACCGCGTTCCCCGATCATCAGGCTAGTCGCATTAGTATTGGCCGATGTAATCTGCGGCATTACGGAAGCATCGATCACGCGCAATCTTTCAACACCGCGTACTCGCAATTGCGGATCGAGCACCGATGTCTTATCGCTGCCCATCCGACAGGTACCGACACAGTGGAACACCGTTCCCCCGGTGTTTCGCGCAAAATCCCAAAGGCCGGCATCGCTGTTGGCCGCTTCGCCCGGCACCATCTCGACATCCCAGAGATCGCGGAACGATTTCTGTCGATAGATGCTGCGCAAAATGTTGAGGCCTGCGACGATTGTCTTGCGATCGATCTCTTCGGAAAAGTAATTGGGTTCGATACGCGGTTGCTCGAACGGATCGCTCGAGCGGATCGCAAGCTGCCCACGTGATCTTTCGTGGCACTGCCAAGCCGACGCAGTAAATCCCGAATAACTGTGGAGGGGGTCGCCGGGCTTGTCGACCGACAGCGGCATG
This sequence comes from uncultured Alphaproteobacteria bacterium, assembly GCA_963847015.1. Lineage (GTDB taxonomy): Bacteria > Pseudomonadota > Alphaproteobacteria > Rhizobiales > Xanthobacteraceae > Bradyrhizobium. The sequence goes on from CAWJYI010000023.1 coordinate 17,714, forward strand.
ACATTGAATTGGACGTCGGGCCGCCCGCCGGTCGCATACTGAGTGCACGCGGCGCCGCCGACCTGCCCTGCGCCGACAGTCAGGGGTCCGCTACCGGCGAACATCCATTGCATCCCCATCCTGGCAAGTTCCACTGGATTACGCACCTGATCGTTTAGCGAAATGCGCTGCTTCAACCGTACAATCAGGCGCGCCTGATAGTGGTCCTGCAGATTGCGTCCGACTTCCGATGAGTCCGCGACTACGTGAATTCCGAGCCCGCGCAACAATGCGGCCGGGCCAACGCCCGACAATTGCAGGAGTTGTGGCGACTGCAACGCGCCTGCTGACAGGATGACCTCGCGGTCCGCGCTGGCGTTGAACGTTCCAGCGTTCCTGATCCACTCAACGCCGGTGGCAACGTTTCCCCGAAACGTGATCTTGCTGACTTGTGCGTTGGTGATGACCGTGAGATTTTGCCGATGTGCGGCTGGCTTCAGGAAGGCCGATGCAGAACTCGTGCGCCAATGCCTGCCGATGCCGAGCTGATAGCTGCCGACGCCAAACGTCGTTTCCCCATTGAAATCCGGGTTTCGCGGCAGGCCAAATTCCGCACCGGCCTCGACCCATGCCGCCGATGCGGCATTGTTATTCCGGAGGTTGGAAACCTCGAACTCGCCGAGGCCACCATGATACTGGCTCTCTCCGCCGGAATAACGCTCGTAGCGCCGAAAGTACGGAAGCAGTTCGCGGTAGCTCCATCCCGTCGCGCCGAGACGTTCCCAGTCATCAAAGTCCTCGTGCTGGCCGCGAATGAAGATCAGGCCATTGATGGAAGACGAGCCGCCCAATACGCGGCCGCGGGGCCAGACAATCGAGCGGCCGCCAGTGCCTTCGCACGGCTCAGTCTTGAATAAGCGGGAAAAGCGCTCGTTATAGATCGTCCGGTAGTAGCCGACCGGCAGCTTGAGCCAGAAATTTCGGTCGGAGCCGCCAGCCTCCAACAACAATACGCGGCAGGATGGATCGGCGGACAGACGGTTTGCGAGCACACAACCGGCTGACCCCGCGCCGACGATGATGTAGTCGTACCCTTTCGCTGTCATGTCAGGCCGTCCGGTATTGTTCGATCGAGGAAAGCTCCGGCTCGATCCCAAGACCAGGATCGTCGCTCAAGGTGATCGCTCCGTCGCGGACCTCTGCCACGGGACCACAGAACCGGTCGCGCAACGGATTGTCATTGGAATCGACCTCCAACATGCCGTCACCCCCTATTCCGGCGAGCAGATGCGCTGACGCCAGCAAGCCTATGCCGCCGCCGAGATAGTGCGGACAGAACGTCTTGCCCGATTTCATTATTCCGCGAGCAATGGCGCTGCACTCTGTCAGCCCGCCCCATTTGGCGATATCGGGTTGAACCACTCGCAACACCTCGTCGCCAAGCGCTTGCTCGAAGCCCTCGCGGCTCGCAATATTTTCGCCCGCGGCGAGCGGTACATCGGAGCTGTTCCGCAAGGCCTGCCACTCCTGCCACGGCCGGTCAGCGCGGATTGGTTCCTCTAACCATGCCAAATTGAATTCGGCCAAAGCCGGCACGATCTCGATCGCCTGCTCGATCGACCAGCCCTGGTTAGCGTCGGCCGCGAGCATGCCATTTCCGACAAGGTCGCGAAGCGATGCGAGATTGGCGCGGTCGCTCCTTGGCTCGAAGCCGACCTTCAATTTCAGCGCACGGTGCCCACCATCCAAGGCCGCTTCCGCCATCTGCCGCGAGCCGGTGGGATTGATGCCGCTGGCGTAGACCTTGATCTGTTGGCGCGCGCCGCCGAGCACCTTCCACAACGCGGTCTTGCGACGCCGTGCGTACAGATCCCACACGGCGAGATCAACGCCCGCGATGGCCTGCGCAAAGGGCCCCGGCTCGCCGCATTGCAGGGCAAGTACATCGGTGCTCTGTGTAAGCTCATTGAAAATCTGTGAAGGTTCGCTGACCGCAACCCGCGATATCGCGGGAGCCAGCACCTCATTTACCAGTCGCGTACGGTGCTCTGCGCCTGTGGATGGAAAGTTCGACCAGACCTCGCCCCAGCCGGTATTACCGTCCTCGTCCTCGACACGGACGAACACAGCCGGACGGTTCAGCATCCGGCCGAATGAGGTGACTACTGGCGTCGACAATGGATACCGATAACAAAAAGCCTGGACGCTGCGGATCATGAAGGTCGGCGTTATCATTTCAAGAACCCGGAGCGCAGCGCAACATCGCCGCCTCTTGTATGGTCATCCTATTTATAATATGACCTAGCGTACATCAACAGCAATCGCTTCCGGAACGTCGAATGAATGGAAGTGTCGCAAGACGCTTTTTATTGGGACTTGCGCCGTGGGTCGGAGCGGTCTTGCTTTGGTATGCAGTGCGCTGGAGCGGATTCGTCAATGCTTCCCTGATACCGGCTCCACATCAGGTCGCGGCGAAATTTGTCGAATTACTGCTGCACGAAGGCCTGCTGTACGACATCTTTGCTTCGACGCGGCGTGTGTTTCTCGGTGTCACACTCGGCATCCTCATTGCCGTCCCAGTCGGCTTTCTGCTTGGCTGGTATCGGCCTGCGCGAACCTTCGCCGACCCCATGATCAATTTCTTTCGCGCCCTGCCTCCAATCGCTTTGATCCCGCTGGTGATCGTGTATTTCGGCGTCGATGAACTCGCTAAGCTCGTCATCCTATTCTATGCGTCGTTCTTCGCTGGTGTAATCGTGATGTACGAGGGTGTCTCGCAAATTACGCCGCTGTACATTCGCGTTGCACAAACACTTGGCGCCGGCGAGTTGGAGATTTTTCGTAAAGTCATTATCCCGTTGACGGTGCCGCATATTCTCACGGCGCTGCGCGTCGCCTTAGGCGTAGCCTGGGCAACCTTGGTCGCATCCGAATTGATCGCTGCGCAGCGTGGTCTCGGCGCTATGATCCAGAACGCCTCGACCTATTTCCTGCTCGACGTGATATATGTCGGAATCATCTGCATCGGTTGCATTGCCCTCATCATGGACATGATCCTGCGCCGGATCAGCGCGCGACTTCTGGTCTGGCAGGAAAGAGCCGTCGCATGACTGGCTTAGTAAGTACGAAGCGCGCGCAGTTCGAGCATGTCTCACTTTCCTTCGATACACCCAAGGGCAAGCTGCAGAGTCGTCGACGACGTCAGCTACGACATCCACGATGGCGACTTCATCGCCGTGATCGGGCCGTCGGGCTGCGGCAAAACCACAATGATGAGTATGCTGGCGGGATTTCAAAAGCCGACTATCGGCAAAGTGTTGTTCGATGGACGCCCAGTGAAAGGACCCGGTCCGGAACGCGGCGTGATTTTTCAAGAATACGGCGTTTTCCCCTGGCTGACGGTCAAGGAGAACATCGCGTTCGGCCTCAAGCTCAAGGCCAATCATGTTCCTGCCGGAGAACAGAATCAGATTTGCGACCATTATCTCGCACTGATGGGCCTGTCCGATTTTGCCAATTCCCATCCTAAGCATCTCTCGGGTGGGATGCGGCAACGGCTCGCGATCGCGCGCGCCTACGCCGTCAAGCCGCAGTTCCTACTGATGGATGAGCCGTTTGGAGCGCTGGACGCCCAGACCCGGGCCAATATGCAGAATTTGCTGCTCAAGGTGCTGGCCACCGAAGGCAAGACGGTCATGTTGATCACACATTCCGTGGACGAGGCCATCTACCTCGCCTCGCGCATCGTGGTGGTGACGGCGCGGCCCGCTCGGATCAAAGAAATCATCGAGGTACCCTTCGCCTATCCGCGTGATGAATTGCTGCAGGAACGACCGGAATTCGGTGGCCTCCGAAGCTACATCAGGGAGCTTGTCATGAGTGAATACCGGGCGCAGCAGGCACAGCTGCGGCCGACCTCGTTTTCGGGATAATCAAAAACACAGTATGGAGGAATGCCATGGATCGACGACAATTCCTGACGACAACCGCGGGCCTCGCACTTAGCGGGGTTACTCCTTCCGCGCCGGCCATCGCCCAGGCCAAGACCAAAGTTCGCGTCGGCTATCTGCACACGGTCGCTGTCGACGGACAGATCTGGACCGGCATAGACCGCGGCAGCTTCGACAAACAGGGCCTCGATCTCGAGTTGCGCCAGTTCAACACAGGGCTTGAGATCTTTCAGGCCCTGATCGGAGGTAGCCTCGACGTGCTGGCGACCGGTGCGGTGCTTTCGAATTTCCCGGCCCGCGGACAGGGCAAGGTATTCCTGATCAATGACATCGAGGTTGCGACCGCGCAGCTCTGGGTGCGATCTGACCAGGGCATCAAGTCCTTCGAAGACCTGAAGGGCAAACGGATCGCGACAGCAACCGGCACCACGGCACATGTGTTCCTCGACAAGGCGCTGCGCGCCAACAAGATCGATCCGAAGGAAGTCGAACTCGTCAATCAGACGATGCCGGCGGCGGTGACGGCGTTCATCTCCGGTGCGGTACCCGCGGTGGCGCTCTGGGTTCCCTTCAACGTGACGGTACGCGACAAGGTCCCGGGTGCCGTGAAGCTGGCCGATGCATCGGCCTACTATCCTCAGGCCGCCATCATCGGCGGCTGGGCCGCCGCCAACGATTATTACGAGCCGAATAAGGAAACCCTTGCCAAGCTGATCAAGGGCTGGGCCGACGCCAACGATTACATTATCGCCAACAGCAACGAGGCGATGGAGAAGCTCCAGAAAGGCCATTACAGCCAAACGCCACTGTCTGACATCAACGAGTCATTCAAGGCGCAGAAAATGTTCACATCACGCGACTGGAAGCGGCTTTATTCCGACGGCACGGTCACCAACTGGCTGCAGCAGACCACCGATTTCTTCATGGCGAACGCCAACATCAAGGACTTCACGCCGGCGAGCAAATATTTCGATCCCAGTCTTTATCTTAAGACGATCACCTGAGCGAGGCGTGGGGCGGAGCCGCGAGTAGTGACTTGCTCGCCTAGCTCCAAGAGATCGTCATCGCACCGCTCATCGGCCAAAACACACTAAAACGACGACTTCCGCTATGAAAGGACATAAAGCGGATATCGCGACCCGATGACTCCGAAATACAGAATGTTCAGGTCTGCCGAAAGTTTCTGAGACAGATCAAGGCAATGTCCTTCCGGCGTTCTCCCCCACTGCTCCCCCGAGCCAATCTCGACGACAGTTTCTCCTTAAGTTCAACAACTATTTTGCTGGAGCTTAACCTTGAGAGGGTTGAGCTCTTTCCACAAGAGCTGGAACAACTCGAGGGCTCGGGAATTCGTCCCTGGCGAGAGATTTAGATGCTGATGAGTGGAGTGAGACGACCAGCAACTCGCACACTTCGCGGATGGGCAATTGCAGTGCTGCATGAATCCGGCGCCATCGATCGGGAAGAAAACGGGCTCGCGAAGATCGCGAAAGACCTTGCGGCCGAGAGGACCTTGCCCATGTGGCGGACATCTCCAACTCCGACGCCGTCGATAAGATGGTCGCGACGGTCGTGAAGCGGTTCGGCCGGTTGGACGTTCTCGTGAATAACGCTGGCGTCCACGAGGGTGGAGAACCCGGAGACATAACGGACGATCAGTGGCGCAAGGTTTTGCAAGGATCGGTTGTCGCCGTAGCGGTCGACGGCAAACATCGGTTCAGCAAGAGTCCGCGGCTCTCCGTCGTTCTCACGACGGGACTTGGGGTCGAAGGCGACGCACATTACGGGGCCTTCGTCCGTCACCTATATCTCGCTCGCCGAAACCCGCGGGCGCCTAACCTGCGGCAGGTCCACCTCATGCCGAGCCAACTGTTCGATGCACTGCGAAACTCGGGCTTCGACGTTAGTCCCGGCGACCTGGGCGAAAACATCACGACGGCGGGGCTCGATCTCGAGACCTTGCCTCTTAACACAGAGCTTCGCATCGGCCCTTCGGCGAACATTCGGCTCACCGGCCTGCGCACGCCCTGCGTTCTCATCGATCGTTTCAAGTCCAGATTGAGAGGCCGGCTATTCGACGCCACGCCAAATCCGCCTTTCCGGGCCGGTGTCATGGCGGTCGTGGCTGAAGGAGGCGAGATATCACCAGGTGACCCAATCCGCGCCATCCTTCCCGAGCGCCCCCACCTGCCTCTTCCTCCGCTGTGAATTCCCTCTGTCGCGGCGCGTTCAGCCGCCTCTAAGATCGTGGATTTCCGGTCGCATGCCCTCGGGCGTGACTTCAAGCGTCGCAAGCGTGATCGGCAGGTTGAATCGCCGCCGTCCCGCGCTGCCGGGATTCAGGTAGAGAACGCCGCCGACCGTGTCGATCTTCGGTACATGGGAATGCCCGGAGACGATCACGTCGATGTCGGCGCCGGGATCGGCCTGCAGCGTCTTCAGGTCGTGCAGAACGTAGATCGACATTCCCGCCAGTCGCAGGAGTGTCGTGTCAGGGTATTCGCGGGCCCACTCGCCATTGTCCACGTTTCCACGGATGGCGGTGACGGGCGCGATCCGGCGAAGCGTGTCGACGATCTCAGGACGCCCGATGTCGCCGGCATGTACGATGTAATCGACGCCTGCCAGGCGTTGTTCCGCCTCGAGCCTCAACAGGCCGTGCGTGTCCGAAATAATTCCAATCCTGAACATCATTACCCAGCGCTCTCACCCGCGATCGCCAAAAGACGATCGAGAAGCTCTACCTGCCGGACAGCATCTTCGTCCGTGCGAACTCGATATCAAACCATTCAGCGCGATCTGACTTCGGGAAAGTTCTGCCGTCTGACGCCGGGATCTATCCTGTGGGCCGCCGCATTTGGAAGGCAATCCGATAAAATGATCTCTACATCATTACACAATCGGAGTTGCGCAGCACAATTGCAGGACGTTTCGACCAGATACTTGCTGCTTTCGACAAAAAAAGGGCAATTGTCTGATGTCCAAGAAGGGGTCCATCACGAGACCTAACGGTCCCGAATTCGACTTCCGATCTACCCCACCACGGACCGGCCAGGTTGGTCCGCTGTAAACGATGTTATCAGGCACACTTTGCGCGGCGCCCGCTGTTCCTTAGGGGTCAAACGCGATCGAATTAGGTTGTAAGTGCGCGTCTGGTTAGCGACTCGAACCGCGGCGTATCTCGGAAACATAAAGGGAGGGAACGCGTTTATTCTTGCGCGGGAATGGTTCGGCTGTGGTAAGCGGAAATTCGCCGTCGATCGCACTCGCCGTCAAACGAAACCGCTGACTGTGGTTTAAGCCGTGTCCGTGGCCAACTGATGATACTTGATCTCTTCTATCATCAGATCAGGCAAGCGATTGCCATTGTTTGCCTTTCTCGGCGATCAGCGGAATGGCCTTTCGGTACCGATGATACTTGGCTAACTGGCTGCCCAAGCCTAATCAGTCTCGAAGCATGGGAGACTGCCAAAGCTCGGCATAGGAAGCCGTTTTACTCGGTAAAAATCTGGCGCGGCTATTGGACGGTCCGCGGCAGAACGTTCAAGCCGACGCGATGTCAGCTCGTCCCGTGCCCTTGGCAAAATCAACACGCCCTCGTCGTACGAGACCCGCGCCCTCTTTATCGTCTTGAACACGTAATCGACCACGCGCTCAAAGCCATCCGTCACGGGACGAACATCGATTTTGGAGATTGCCCTGTCTAGTCCATAGAGATGTGCGCAAGCGTGGAAATGGTCTTGGAGGGCTCGCGCATCCGGGATCTGTCGGGAATCAAGATCAAGGCGTGAAAGTGAAGTCCGCCGTTGCATCGAACTAAAGGAGATGATGACCGGTCAGTTTTGTTAACAGGAAGATCCACCGCACCAATCAAGACGGGAAGTTCATCGGGAGAAGCAGTCCGAGGCTTGCGATGCACCCTGGTGATGAGGGTCGAGTACACGCGCTGGATTTCTTGTTTCATCCGACTGATGATCGTCGGTTGTGAGCCTGGAAGTTGTTGGAAGAGGATCGTTACCAGGTAGCATGACCAGCCTTGTTTAATCCTGTCCGTTACAAGCTTCGTATATCCGTTGAGTGTTAGTTGGATTTGGTGTTGGTTTGTTTGGTCACTATTGGACGTGGTTGACCATTTGCCACGGTGATACCCGCGCAATCTGCCTCCATAAAGTAGCAGACGCGATCAAGTGGCGATCCATCAAGATACGTAAGCCTGCCGAGTATTTATCATCTCGAGGCCCGATTTTCTGATGCGCTCGAGGCTACCTTAGGTAGCTGGATCGATATCCGGCGTACGCTTAAGCGACCAGATTAGATGCGCGCCGATGGTCCAAGGAAGGCCAAGTCAGGCCGGGAAGATCCCAAAGAAAATGTGGGGTTAAATGTGGGGCGTAAAAGCCGCGACAAGTTAAACATCAACAATTATAATGGGTTAAAAAATAACGTGGCGGAGAGAGTGGGATTCGAACCCACGGTACGGTTTCCCGCACACACGCTTTCCAAGCGTGCGCCTTAAGCCACTCGGCCATCTCTCCGGAGGCCCTCTCTTGAAGGGGCAGGAACGATTTTGCAAGGGACGCCGGGCACAAGCGCCGAAATTTCCCCAATTGCTTGAATTTATTTGCTAATTTCGCGCTTCCGGGGATCGCGGCCGGGGCGAATGGCCGTGTCTTGAACCAAAATCCGGCTATCGCAGACGACCGTAACGGCAACACGGGGCCACATAACGGCTGGAGGACGGCATGATCATCACGCGGGCGCTCTTGTTCTCTGTCCTGATGCTTGCATTCTGTGCGGGCGCCGCCGGCCCGGCGATGGCGCAGGCCTGCACCAAACAGGGCGTGGATGTGAGTTGTGACGACGGCCGGCGCGGGATTTTTTCGGGCGATGCAATCGTCTGGGCCGACGGCACGCGATCGAGCCTGGCCTCACCGCATCCCAGCGTCATCGTCGGAAACAAATCGTCGGTCGTCGTCGGACCGGGCGTATTCGTCGGCCAGGGCAAGGGCGTCGTGCCGATGGAAAATCCGAGCGACCCCGCGCCGGGCAGCGTTGCCCGGTGCTCGATGGCGTGTCGTATTGTTATTAAGTGGATACCGCGCGCCGCCATTGACGGAACGAAGCGGCAATAGCTCCGACGGCTCCGCCACGATCGGCCCGATCTGGTTTTTGTCGAACCTGGTGTCCTGCAGCGCCTCGATGAAATCGGCGAACCATTGCTGGATCGTGTGGTCACGCAATTTCGTCATCATCGCTTCCCAGCGCATCCGGCGTTCGGTCAGCGGCATCGACAGCGCGGTCGCGATCGCGCGCCGCCATGCCGTCGACATCATGCGGGTTCACCAGCAACGCCGTGTCGAGTTCGTTGGCGGCGCCGGCGAATTTCGACAGTACCAGCACGCCGGGATCGGCGGGATTCTGGGCGGCGACATATTCCTTGGCGACGAGATTCATGCCGTCCTGCAGCGGCGTCACCACGCCGACCTGTGCGGTGCGATAGAGGCCCGCGAGCACGGCCTGGCTGTAACCCTTGTTGAGATAACGGATCGGGGTCCAGTCGGCTTCGCCGTGAATGCCGTTGACGTCGCTGACGAGTTTTGCGACCTCGCTCTGCAGATTGCCATAGGCCTCGATCGCGCCGCGCGACGGCGTCGCGATCTGCAGCAGCGATACCGTCCGCGCCAGCGAGGGATGCATGGTCCACATCCGGTCGAAAGCCTTGATGCGGTTGATCAGGCCCTTGGAATAATCCAGCCGGTCGACCCCGATCGCAAGCTTCTCGCCGTTCAGGCTGCGCCGCAGCCGCGAGACGTCCGGATGGGTCGAAGCCTTGGCGGCCTGCTGCGCAAACTTCTCCGGATCGATACCGATCGGAAATACCGCGGCGTGCGTCGTGCCGTGGTTCGAGGCCACGACGCCGTCGCGGACGACGAGCCCGAGATCGCACTGAACGTAAGACAGGAAGTTCTCGCAATCCTCCTCGGTCTGGAAACCGATGAGGTCATAGGCCAGCATCGCCTGGATCAGTTCGCGATGATGCGGCACGCCACCAATCACGTCGCGCGTCGGCCATGGCGTATGCAGGAAGAACCCGACCGGCAGCGTGACGCCGAGTTCGCGCAATTCCGCGCCGAGCGCAAGGAAGTGATAATCCTGAACCCAGAAACGCGGAGTCGGGCTTGCGAAATCGCAGCAGCGCACGCGCCATGAAGGCGTTCACTTCGCGATAGCTCTCATAATCCTCCTGGGACGCGCGGATCAGATCGGCACGCGAATGCAGCGCCGGCCACAGAGCCGAATTCGCAAAGCCTTCGTAATAGCCGCCATAATGCGCGGCAGGCAGATCGAGCATCGCCAGCGCACCGGCGCCCAAAGCTTCAATCTCGGCAAACGGTTCCTTCGAGTTCCCGTCACGAACGCGTCCGCTGGAACCGACCCATATTGCGCCGGATTTCTCGACAACCGGCAACAACGCAGCTGCGAGCCCGCCTGTCATGGGTTCGCTGGGTTTGCCCCGCGCAACACGGTTCGAAACGACAACGAGGTTCACAGGTCCCCTCCTGTTTATCCCACCCGCGAATTAACAACCATTCATCAATATGGTTCCCGGCCAAGTTTTCAACGAATTGAAACCAAATTCGGGCTGGAACGAGGGGAACTCACGAAACCTCACGAAAAAGAAAATTTTCTGCGAGAAGGTGCATGATGCGCGGAGAAACTGTGTTCGAAAATCGGCCGTCGCTCCGAAATTCAGTACCGATTTATGGCAGCGCTGCGTCCCTTTCGTCGTCGAGCAGATGCGCAAGAAATTCCCTGACGTCGCTCGGCGAATCGAAATGTCCGGCGACGCCTTTGGCGCGCCGGCCGACCGAAAATGCAAGGCCGTCGAGATCCGGCATGATCGCGAATACCAATTCGTCGGTGACGTCGTCGCCGATGAAAAACGGACGCCGGCCCTTGAACGGCTCGTGTGTCATCAACTCCAGCACGCCGCTCGCCTTGGTGAAACCGGAATGCTTGATCTCGCAGACCGATTTGCCCGGCAGGACTTCGATCGGCGCATCCGGCAGATCGGCCCTGATCAGCGACACCGCTTCATAGATCGCCTTCTCCGCATGCGGCGCGAGACGGTAATGCAGCGCCAGCGAATAACCCTTGTCTTCCAGCAATATTCCGGGGCTCAGCCTGGCGATGGCCGCGAGCCGGCGCTTCAATTCCTTGTCGAGCGGCGGCGCATGCGCGGCAACGGCTTCGCTGTCGGCCTGCAGGCGCATCTCCGCGCCGTGGCCGCCGACGGCCGGAAACTGATCCGGCGCAAAGATCAAATCGATATCATTGAGCGAGCGGCCGCTGACCAGCGCCAGCGCGCCGTTGGTTCGCTGGTGCAGGCGATGAAGTGTTTTCGCGAGCCCCGGCGGCACCCACACTTCACGCGGCGTCGGCGCCAGATCGAGCAACGTGCCGTCGATGTCGAGCAGCACGGCGGTTTCGCTCAAATGCGACACCAGCGAACGTGGCACCGGAACGGTTTCCGGCGCTCCCTCATCGTCAGCGAAATCGTCTTCCATCGGCATTTCAGCCAGATCCTGATTCATCTTATCCTACTCCACAAAGGCTAGCGGCCGCGCGACAAATTCGAGCGGCTTTCGCTCGGCCGCGATCGCGTAACGCCACGCCACCGCTGCCGCCACGACCATCAGTGCCGACCCCAGGAGGTAGCCGGCGAATACGCTGTTGCGCGATCCCGTATCAATCAGGGCGCCGAACAGAGCGGGCCCGACGACACCGCCAATTCCCGTGCCTATCGCGTAGAACAGCGCGATCGCCAGCGCGCGAACTTCCAGCGGAAACGTCTCGCTGACGGTGAGATAGGCAGCACTTGCCGCCGGCGAGGCAAAAAAGAAAATCACCATCCATGCGATCGTCTGGGTCTGCGCGGTCAAGGCGCCGATCGAGAACAGATAGCCTGACAACGCGAGCAGGATGCCTGAGACGCCATAGGTCAGCGTGATCATGACGCGGCGGCCCAGCGTGTCGAACAGCCGGCCGAGCAGCAGCGGCCCCAGAAAATTTCCGGCTGCGAACGGCAGGATGTACCAGCCGACATGATTGGCCGGGATGCCGAAGAAATCGGTCAGCACCAGCGCAAAGGTGAAAAAGATCGCGTTATAGAAAAACGCCTGTGCGACCATCAGCACCAATCCGACCAGCGAACGCTGGCGATAGACCGAGAACAGCGTGTGCGCCACTTCGCCAAGCGGCGTATGATCGCGCATCCGCAACCGGATCTTCGGCAACGTCTGCTGGTCCTGCATCTGTTGATTTTGCACCTGCCCCGTCGATGATCTCTCGATCTCGTCGACGATCGCATGCGCAGAATCAGGGTGGCCATGGATCATCAGCCAGCGCGGGCTTTCCGGAATCCACATCCGCATCACGAACACCACAAGGCCGAGGCAGGCGCCGGTGAGATAGGCCAGCCGCCAGCCGAGGTCAGGCCCGATCAGCGCGGGGTCGAGCAGGACGATGGCGGCGATGGCGCCGATCGCGGCCCCGATCCAGAAGCTGCCGTTGATTATCAGATCGGTCCAGCCGCGATAGCGCGCCGGCACCAGTTCCTGGATCGTCGAATTGATCGCGGTATATTCACCGCCGATCCCCGCCCCGGTCAGGAAACGAAACAGCGCGTAGCTTCCGACGCTCCAGGAAAATGCGGTCGCCGCCGTCGCGGTGAGATAGACCGCGAGCGTGATGAAGAACAATTTCTTGCGCCCGATCCGATCCGTCAGCCAGCCGAAGCCGAGCGCACCGAGCACGGCGCCGGCGAGATACGCGCTATTGGCAAGTCCGACGTCGAAATTCGAGAAACGGAGCGTTGGACTTTCCTTCAGCGCTCCGGACAAGGCGCCGGCCAACGTGACTTCCAGCCCGTCCAGAATCCAGGTGATGCCGAGCGCCAGCACGACGCGCGTGTGAAAACCGCTCCAGCGCAAATGATCGAGCCGCGCGGGAATGCTGGTCTCGATGACGCGATCATTGTTCTGCTTCACGGGTGAAGGAACGGAGGCATTATCATCCACTGCGAAACCACGCCGTATCTGCACGTCCATCGGATGGAACCAATGAAGAAACGTCTCGGAACGCCCTAGCCCCAAGGTTCTCCGGCCAAAATTGCGGCAAACAGGATGCCCGCCACCAACGACAACGCCCGTGCGGGGTCCGGGTTCCCGCATTGCGGCATCGGAACCGGGCGGATTTGTCGCCGTTTTCCGCTCATATCGGTTGGAGTTATCGGGTTGAAAATGGCCGAACGTCGCGGCGTCTCTCAAACGATCCGCGCAGAGCAGAGCTCACGCCGAAGGCGGCGCTCTATCGCTCGGCGCTGTCTATGTTGACCTTCTACATCAACCGCGCCGGAAAGAATCTGCCGAAAACACAGCGCACGCGGTTGGAGCGCGCGAAGATCGAATTGAAGCATCAATTCGGGCGGCCGGGAGTCGAGAACTCTCAACGTCGTCCCGGCTTGGTGCGCAATTGCGCACCGGGCCGGACGACGCTGCGAGAAAGCGCGCCGTCACGCCGCGCGGATGTTCGCCATGAAGCGATCGAGCTCTTCGCGCAGGCGCATACTTTCGCTGGACAATGTGCGCGCCGAATTCAGCACTTCTTCCGAGGCCGAGCCGGTTTCGGTAGCGCCGCGATTGACCTGCAGGACGCTGGCAGCGGCTTCCTGGGTGCCTTGAGCGACGTTCTGGACACTGCGAGCAATTTCCTGCGTCGCCGCGCTCTGTTGCTGGACCGCATTGGCGATCGTGGTGGCGATATCGGAGATCTTGCCGATGGTGCCGCCGATCTCCTTGATGGCCGCGACCAATTCCTGCGTCGCGCCCTGCATGCCCGTGATCTGGTTGGAGATCTCGTCGGTCGCTTTCGCGGTCTGGCTGGCCAGCGATTTGACCTCGGATGCAACGACGGCAAACCCCCGTCCGGCGTCGCCCGCGCGGGCGGCCTCGATGGTGGCATTCAGCGCCAACAGGTTGGTCTGCTCGGCGATCGCCGTGATCAACTTGACCACGTCGCCGATCTCCTGCGCCGCGCGCGACAGCTTGCCGATGCGGCCATCGGTCTGCTCGGCCTGTTGTACCGCGGCTTCGGCGATCTTGCTCAATTCCTTCACGCGCCGTCCGATCTCGTCGACCGACGTGGAGAGTTCTTCGGTGGCCGATGCCACCGCCTGCATGTTGCTGGAGGCTTCTTCCGAGGCGCCGGCCACCTGGCTCGACAGGCTCTGGGTGGTTTCCGCCGTCCGCGTCAAGGTTCCCGCCGACGCTTCAAGCTGCACGGCCGATGCCGAAACATTGGAGACGATGGCGCCGACCGCCGTCTCGAATTCGTCGGCGAAACGAATGAGTTCGGCGCGTCGCGCGGCGCTGCTCGCCTTGTTTTGTGCTTCCTGCGTCGCCGCATCGCGTTCGGCCTTGGCGACGGCCTGAACCTTGAACTCCTCTACTGCGCTGGCCATCTCGCCGAGTTCGTCCTTGCGGCCGAGGCCGGGCAGCACGATTTCGAAATTGCCGGCGGCGAGTTCCCGCATGGCGTTGCACATCGCCGTCATCGGACGGGAAATGCCCTTGCCGAGGAAGAAGGCCCAGATGCAGCCGAGCACAAAGCCGCCGGCAGCCTGCATGCAGGATCAGGCGCTCGGTCTCGGCGATGGCGGCATTGGATTCGGCCTCAAGCCGCTTCTGATCGGCGAGCGAGGTCCGATTTCATCGCGCCCGAGCCGTTGTTGATCGCGGCGGCCAACTCGGTCATCTCGATGGTCAGCTCGTCGATCTCCTTGGAATTATCGACGAGCTTGGTGAGCGCCTGCCGGTATTCTTCCAGCAGCGCCGCAGCCTCCTTGATGCCTTGCTGAATTTTGTCATTGCTCGACGGGATCGCCTTCAGCGAGTTCTCGACGAATTTCAGGCGCGCCAGCGCGCTGGCCGCAACCGTCTTGTCCGAATTGACCACAAAGGTATTGGCGAGCGCCGTCGTTGCCTGAAATTGCTCGGTCACTCTTTTCACGGCGAGCGTCAACACCTGAAGCTCGGAATCGTCGACGTTGTTGGGAAGATCGTCGAGCTTGTACCGCAGCCCGTTGCTGAAGCGAATCAGCTGGTCTTGCACGGATCCGCGCGCTCTCTTCCTTGACCTTGAGGATGTCGGCGAAAATCTTGGTAAAGGAACGGAATTCCCGCTCCAGTTTCGTGATCTGATCGAGCCGCGTCGGGTTGGTGGTGCCCTTCATCGAAGCAATAACGGCTTCCTTCAAATTGGCTTCGGCCGCCAGCGCCGCCTTGCCGTCCTCTTCCTTGCCGGTAACGATGAAATAACGCGTCAGCGAGCGGTAGGAGATCAGCTCGCGGTCGATGTTGCGAGCCAGATCGGCCTCCAGCACGCTGCGCCGATAGGAATCCACGCCGGAGGAAACGCGCTCAAATCCGAGATAGGCAAAACCCATGCTGGCGGCTGAGATCGCCAGCACGACGGCAAAGCCGAGCATGATCTTGGCGCGGAAACGGAGGGTTGGGAGTTTGATTGAAAACGACCCGGCACGCTTTGATAGTCCCACTCGACCCCCGTTTTCATTCTGAAAACCCGGATCAGGGAGCCCCGGCCCCCGATCCAGTGCGCGAAACTAGGGCAGAATGGATAAGGGTACGTAAATTTACGGTGGTATTCCCTTGGGTTGCCGGCGGAAAGGCGCAGACAATCGTCCTTACTCTCCCCTCCAGCGATCGCGACGAAGAACCGACGCGTCAGGAATCCTTCGGCGCCTCCGCGTGCCATCACAATGGCAAACGCGACCAAAATCCTAGTTGCAAGTTCCAGCAGCCCTGTTTCTAATTGGAATAATTACAAAACATCGGGAGGTATCTGGCGTGTCTACAGTCAAATTGACGGTGAACGGCAAGGCGGTCTCGGCTGATGTCGAGGACCGGACCCTCCTCGTCCACCTCCTCCGCGACAATCTGAACCTGACCGGGACCCATGTCGGCTGTGACACCAGCCAGTGCGGCGCCTGCGTCGTCCATATCGACGGGCGGGCGGTCAAATCCTGCACCGTGCTGGCGGGCCAGGCCGCCGGCTCCAATGTGACCACCATCGAGGGCATCTCCAGGGGTGACGAGTTGCACCCGATGCAGGCTGCCTTCCGCGATAATCACGGCCTGCAGTGCGGCTACTGCACCCCCGGCATGATCATGTCGGCGATCGACATCGTGCACCGCCATGGCGGCAAGCTCGACGAGGAAACCGTCCGGCACGAGCTGGAAGGCAATATCTGCCGCTGCACCGGCTACCACAACATCGTCAAATCGGTGCTCGACGCGGCCGGCCGCATGAAGGTCTCGCAGGCGGCGGAGTAGCTGCCGCAGGCGACCAAATCCGAATTCAAGGCCGCCGCGTTTCGATGGAAACGGCGGAAACAATAACTCCGGTTGGGAGGACAGGACATGGGCGTTGAAGGCATTGGCGCAAGCGTGGTGCGCAAGGAAGACCGCCGCTTCATTACCGGCAAGGGCCGTTACGTCGACGACATCAAGCTGGTGGGCATGACCCACGCGCACTTCATTCGCAGCCCTCACGCCCACGCCAAAATCAAGAGTATCAATTCATCCGCGGCGATGAATATGCCCG
The DNA here is from genome assembly GCA_963847015.1 of uncultured Alphaproteobacteria bacterium. Classification (GTDB taxonomy): domain Bacteria; phylum Pseudomonadota; class Alphaproteobacteria; order Rhizobiales; family Xanthobacteraceae; genus Bradyrhizobium. The sequence goes on from CAWJYI010000023.1 coordinate 34,327, forward strand.
GCGTGGTCGGCGTGCTGACCGGCCAGCAGATCGTCGACGACAAGATCGGCAATTTGATCTGCGGCTGGGCGATTACCTCGAAAGACGGCACCGGGATGAAGATGGGCGCGTGGCCGGCGATGGCGCCGGAAACCGTGCGCTTCGTCGGCCAGGCGGTGGCGGTCGTGATCGCCGAGACCAAGAACCAGGCCCGGGACGCCGCGGAGGCCGTGGTCGTCAATTACGAAGAACTGCCGGCGGTTCCGAACATTGCCGCGGCGATCAAGCCGGGCGCACCCCAACTGCATCCGGAAGCGCCGGGCAATGTGATTTACGACTGGACGATCGGCGAGGAAGCCGCAACCGATGCGGCCTTCAAGGCGGCGGCCAATGTCGTCTCGCTCGACATCACCAACAACCGCCTGGTTCCGAACGCGATGGAGCCGCGCGCGGCGATCGCGGAATACAACGAGCCCGAAGAGCATTTCACGCTCTATACCACGTCGCAAAATCCGCATGTCGCCCGCCTCGTGCTGTCGGCCTTCTACAACATCGCGCCGGAGCACAAGCTGCGGGTGGTGGCGCCCGATGTCGGCGGCGGTTTCGGCTCCAAGATCTTCATTTACCCCGAGGAGATGGTGGCGCTGTGGGCGTCAAAGAAGGTGGGACGTCCGGTGAAGTGGACCGGCGACCGCACGGAAGCCTTCCTGACCGACGCCCATGGCCGCGATCACCTCACCAAGGCGGAGATGGCGTTCGACAAGGACAACAAGGTCACCGCGCTGCGCGTAAAGACCTATGCCAATCTCGGCGCCTATATGTCGCTGTTCTCCTCCTCGGTGCCGACCTATCTCTACGCGACGCTGCTGTCGGGCCAATACAACATCCCCAACATCTTCGCCGAAGTGATCAGCGTCTACACCAACACCGTGCCGGTGGACGCCTATCGCGGCGCGGGCCGGCCTGAAGCAAGCTTCGTGGTGGAACGGTTGATGGAAACCGCAGCGCGGCAATTGAAAGTCGATCCGACGCAATTGCGCCGCAAGAATTTCATCACCCAGTTTCCGCACCAGACGCCCGTCATCATGGCCTACGACATCGGCGATTTCGGCGCCTCGCTCGATTCCGCGATGAAGGCGATCGACTACGCCGGCTTCCCCGCGCGCAAGGCAAAGGCGAAAAGCGAAGGCAAACTGCGCGGCCTCGGCGTCTCCTGCTACATCGAGGCCTGCGGCATCGCGCCGTCGAAAGCGGTCGGCAGTCTCGGCGCTGGCGTCGGTCTGTGGGAATCGGCGGAGATCCGGGTCAACCCGGTCGGCACCATCGAAGTCCTGACCGGCTCGCACAGCCACGGCCAGGGACACGAGACGACCTTCTGCCAGTTGATCGCGGAGCGCCTCGGCGTTCCGATCAGCCAGGTGCAGATCGTCCATGGCGACACCGACAAGGTGCAGTTCGGCATGGGCACGTACGGCTCGCGCTCGCTCGCGGTCGGCGGCACCGCCATCGTCAAGGCGATGGAGAAGGTCGAAGCCAAGGCCAAGAAGATCGCAGCCCATGCAGCTTGAGGCCTCGGAAAACGACATCGTCATCGAGAATGGCGAGTTCAAGGTCACCGGCACCGACAAATCGATCGCGCTGCCGATGGTCGCGCTCGCCGCCTATACCGCGCACAATCTGCCCGACGGCATGGAGCCGGGCCTGAAGGAAACCGCCTTCTACGACCCGACCAACTTCACCTTCCCGGCGGGCGCCTATATCTGCGAACTCGAGGTCGATCCCGGCACCGGCAAGACCTCCTTCGTGAACTTCGTGGCGGCGGACGATTTCGGACGGCTGATCAACCCGATGATCGTCGAAGGCCAGGTCCATGGCGGCCTTGCCCAGGGCATCGGGCAAGCACTGCTCGAAGGCGCGGTATATGACTCCAGCGGCCAGCTCGTGACGGCGTCGTTCATGGATTACACCATGCCGCGCGCGGACGATTTGCCGTCGTTCAAGCTGTCGCACACCACGACGCTGTGTCCGGGCAATCCGCTCGGCGTCAAGGGCTGCGGCGAGGCCGGCGCGATCGGCGCATCGGCCGCCGTGATCAACGCCATCACCGATGCGATCGGCAACAACAAGCTCGAAATGCCGGCGACGCCCGATCGCGTCTGGCACGCCATTCACGGTTGAGAGGAGAGGACCATGTACGAGACCACTTATCATCGCCCCTCCTCCGTCGACGAAGCAGCAAGCCTGTTCGCCAAGGGTTCGGAGTCAAAATACCTCGCCGGCGGTCACACGCTGATCCCCGTGATGAAGCAACGGCTGGCCTCGCCGTCCGACGTGATCGATCTCGGAAAGATCAAGGAGCTGATCGGTATCGAACTATCCGGCGACACGGCATCGATGATCAAGGCCGCGACGACCTATTTCGACATCATGCAAAGCGCCGATACGTGAAAAAGGCGATCCCGGCGATCGGCTCATCTGGCCTCCTGATCGGCGATCCCGCGGTACGCCATCGCGGCACGATCGGCGGCTCGATCGCCAACAACGATCCCGCGGCCGATTTTCCGGCGGCGGTGCTGTCGCTCGGCGCGACGATCAAGACCAACAAGCGCTCGATCTCGGCGGATGATTTCTTCAAGGGCCTGTTCTCGACCGCGCTCGACGACGGCGAAATTATCACCGCCGTCTCGTTCCCCGTTCCGGCCAAGGCGGGATACGCAAAAATCCCGCATCCGGCCTCGCGCTTTGCGCTGACCGGCGTGTTCGTCACCAAGACCCCGGCGGGTGACGTCCGTGTCGCCGCCACAGGCGCTTCGCAAAGCGGCGTTATGCGGGTACCGGCGATCGAGGCCGCGCTGAAGGCCAACTGGTCGGCAGGCGGCGCTCGACGGCGTCACGATTTCCGCCGACGGCATGATGACCGATATCCATGGCTCGTCGGCCTACCGCGCCAATCTGATCAAGGTGATGGCGCAGCGCGCGGTTACCGCCGCCGGCTGATAGCGCCAAAACACAAATCTTATGCAGCGGCGCGTGCGAGCCCGGTTCTAACGAACCGGGCTCAATCTTTTTTGACGCGTTTTCTACGCGACCTCGCTGCCCACTTCGCTTGAAAGCGGTATGGCGCGCGTCCGCTCTGCATTTGGTCAGATTCTCAGCAAAAGATGCTTGCCACGCCCCGCCTAAGGCGAGACAATTTAGCTAATCAGCTAATTAAAATACCTCTTGCGGGAGAGAAACAACGTGCTCGACAAACCAGCCCCCCAATCCGCCGTTCGCACCTCCGGCCCGCTCGCCGGCTATCGCATCGTCGAATTCGCCGGCATCGGTCCGGGCCCGTTCGCCTGCATGATGCTCGCCGACATGGGTGCGGAAGTGGTGACGCTCGATCGCGTCGGCGCCAGGAAGAATTTGAAGTCGGTGGCGGGACGCGGCCGCAAGGTTGTCGAGCTCGACCTGAAGGACAAGGCGGCGGTTGCGCAGGTGCTCGACCTGCTCGCCAATGCCGATGCCCTGATCGAAGGTTTTCGTCCCGGCGTGATGGAGCGTCTCGGTCTTGGGCCCGAAGTGGTGCTGGCGCGCAATCCACGCCTCGTGTTCGGCCGCATGACCGGCTGGGGCCAGGAAGGCCCGCTGGCGCAGGCTGCCGGTCATGACATCAACTACATCTCGGTCACCGGCGCGCTCGCCGCGATCGGCACCTAAGGAAAAGCCGGTGCCGCCGCTCAACCTCGTCGGCGATTTCGGTGGCGGCGCGCTCTATCTCGTTGTCGGCGTGCTCGCAGCACTTCTGGAAGCGTCGAAATCCGGCAAGGGCCAGGTGGTCGATGCCGCCATGTGCGACGGCGCGGCATCGCTGATGTCGATGTTCTTCGACATGACGGCCATGGGCCGCTGGGTCGAAGGGCGCGAGCAGAACTTCCTCGACGGCGGCGCGCATTTCTACGGCATCTACGAATGCTCCTGCGGCAATTTCATTTCGATCGGTTCGATCGAGCCGCAGTTCTACGCCCTGCTGCGGCAGCATGCCGGCCTCACCGAGGCCGACTTCGACGCGCAGATGGACCGCAAGGCTTGGCCGGCGCTGAAGGAAAAACTGACCAACGTGTTCAAGAGCAAGACCCGCGAGGACTGGTGCAAGATCATGGAAGGCACCGACATCTGCTTCGCGCCGATCCTGACCATGGCGGAAGCGCCCAAACATCCGCACATGGCTGCCCGGAATATTTTCGTCGAGCGCCACGGCGTGACGCAGCCCGCACCCGCGCCAAGGTTTTCGCGCACGCCGTCAGCGATCAGAGATGCGGCGACGGCGGATATCGCCGAATTGACGAGCGCGTGGAAGGCCGGGAGGTAATTCCTCTCCGTCCCGGCACGCGAGCATGACCCGGCGATCCAGGTGCTATCTGTCATCGATAGATCGCGTGGATGCCCGGCGAGGCCGGGCATGAGGCGGCTTCGATGACGCAAGGAACTACGCCGCGTTATCCACCTTCAGCACGCCTCTGCGAATCTGATCCTCCTCGATCGATTCGAACAGCGCCTTGAAATTGCCTTCGCCAAAGCCATCGTCGCCCTTGCGCTGGATGAATTCGAAGAAGATCGGCCCGATCGCGTTCGCCGAGAAAATCTGCAGCAGCACTTTGGTTTGGCCGCCCTCGACCACGCCTTCACCGTCGATCAAAATGCCGTCGCGCTGCAGGCGCGCGATGTCTTCGCCGTGTCCGGGCAGGCGTGCCTCGATCTTCTCGAAATAGATATCGGGCGGCGGCGGCATGAACGGCAGGCCATCTGCGCGCAGCGTCTCGATGGTGCGGTAAATGTCCCGCGCCCCGCAGGCGATGTGCTGGATGCCCTCGCCGCGATAGATGTTGAGATATTCCTCGATCTGGCCGGAATCGCCGGCGTCCTCGTTGATCGGAATCCGGATCTTGCCGTCCGGGCTGGTCAGCGCCCGCGAGAACAGGCCCGACGCACGGCCCTCGATGTCGAAGAAGCGGATCTGGCGGAAGTTGAACAGTCTTTCGTAGAAACCGGTCCAGACATCCATGCGGCCGCGATGAACGTTGTGGGTGAGGTGATCGATGTAGAACAGCCCCGCACCGGCCGGCCGTGGATTTTTCGCATCGAGCCATTCGAACTCGACATCATAGGCCGAACCCTTGGCGCCATAGCGATCGACGAAATAGAGAAGGCTTCCGCCGATGCCTTTGATGGCGGGAACGTCGAGCGTCTTCTGCGCGGAGGAAACATCAGCCGGCTCCGCGCCCAGTGACAGCGCGCGCTCATAGGCCTGTTTCGCATCGACCACACGAAACGCCATCGACGGCGCGCACGGGCCATGCGCGGCGACGAAATTGAAGCCGTGGCTATCAGGCTCTTCATTGACGAGATAATTGATGTCGCCCTGGCGATAGACCGTGATCTTCTTGGTCTTGTGGCGGGCGACCGGCGCATAGCCCATCAGCTTGAACAGCGCGTGCAACTCTTCCGGCCTGGGATGGGCATATTCGACGAATTCGAAACCGTCGGTGCCCATGGGATTGTCGGCGCTGATGGTGGCGGCCGGCGCATCGTGCGGAAATGGACCCATGGCGGAATCTCCCTGATTGGCTGTACGGAGTTTCCGCCACATGGCGCGCAAAGTGCATGCAAAAAGACCCGCTGTGGGCTACAATCATGCACGTTTCGTGCACCAAACAGGCCTTTCACGCATGATCCCTGTCGATGCTTTTGACCTCAAAATGCTCGCCGCGTTGCAGGACGACGGCCGGCTGACCAACCAGCAACTGGCCGATCGCATCGGCCTGTCGGCCTCGCAATGCTCGCGGCGGCGGATGCGACTGGAAGCGGAGAAAGTGATCGCGGGCTATCACGCCGACCTCGCCAGCGAAGCGCTCGGCTTCAATTTGATCGCCTTCATCCACATCACGCTGGCGACGCATTCGCCCGACAACGCCAAGAAATTTCGCGCACTGGTCAACCGCGTCGACGATATCCAGGAAGCCTATTCGCTCACGGGTGACGCGGACTATCTCCTGAAGGCGGTATTGCGCGACCTGAAAAGCCTGTCGGATATCGTCAACAACGTGCTGATGCCGCACCCAAGCGTGGCGCATGTCCGCTCGTCGATCGTGCTCGATCGGCTGAAGGAAAGTTCGAAGCTGCCGCTTCGGGAATTGGAACGGTGACGCCTGCGCGATGGCTGAAATCGAGGGGATTTCGCCATTCAAGTTCGGCGCCCGATTTGCGATGATCGGCATCAACCAGCAATCGCGAGACAACCATGGCGCTGCAACTTCGACCGAACTGCGAATATTGCGACAAGGACCTGCCGCCGCACGCGACGGACGCGCGCATCTGTTCCTATGAGTGCACCTTCTGCGCGGACTGCGCCGAGAACAGGCTGCACAATGTCTGCCCGAACTGCGGCGGCGGCTTTGTGCCGCGGCCGATCCGGCCCGCGACCGAGCGGCGGCCGGGCGTGTCGGTGGCAAAGCAGCCGCCGTCCGACAAGCGCGTGCACCTGAAATACAGTCTCGAGGATGTCACCGCGCATTCGGCAAGGCTCAAGGATATTAGGCCGGAGGAGCGGTGAATCTCTCGTGCCGTCATTCCGGGGTCGAATGCGCAGACAGTCGCCAATTACGCATCGGGCAATTCGCACATCTCCGATGTGCATTGCGTCGCTTCGGACGCATCCCGGAATGACAAAGGGCGGGTCACTCCGCCGCTACGATCGTGCCCTCGACCTCGCCGAAGCCGACGCGATAGCCGTCGCCCTGGCACCAGCCGCGCATCACCAGTGAATCGCCGTCTTCCAGGAACGTACGCTTGACGCCACCAGGCAGTTCGACGGGCTCGGTGCCGTTCCAGCTGATTTCGAGCAGGCTGCCGCGCTGATCCTTCTCCGGACCGGAGATCGTGCCGGAGCCCAGCAGATCCCCGACATTCATGGCGCAGCCCGATGACGCGTGGTGCACCAATTGCTGCACCGACGACCAGTACATGTATTTGAAATTGGTGCGGCAGATGGTTTGCGCTTCATTCATTGGCGCCGCGCGCAAGGCTACATCGAGCTGCATGTCGTAATTGTTCGGCTGCGCTTGTTGCAGATAGGGCAACGGCGCCGGATCCTGTGCCGGGCCTTGCAGCGCGAAACGGCTCCAGCGCCTCGCGCGTCACGATCCACGGGCTGATCGAGGTGGCAAACGCCTTGGCCTGGAACGGCCCCAGCGGCACATATTCCCACTGCTGGATGTCGCGCGCGCTCCAGTCGTTGAGGATCACGAAGCCGAAGATCATCGCTTCGGCCTGCTTCTCGGTGAGCATCTCGCCGATCGGCGACGACTGCCCGACCACCACGCCCATTTCGAGTTCGAAATCGAGCCGCTTGCAGGGACCAAAGCTCGGCACCTCCGCGGTCGGCGGCTTCAATTGCCCGCGCGGCCGGCGCACTTTCGTGCCTGACACGACGACGGTGGAAGCGCGGCCGTTATAGCCGATCGGCATATGCAGCCAGTTCGGCTGCAACGCGTTGTCCTTGCCGCGGAACATGACGCCGACATTGGTGGCGTGTTCTTTCGACGAATAGAAATCCGTGTAACCGGCGACCGCGATCGGCAGATGCAGTTTGACGTCCGCCATCGGCACCAGCGCGCGCTTGCGAAGCTCGGGATTGTCACGCAGTTCCGGATTGTCGTGACGCAGCAACTCGCTGATCCGCGCGCGGGTCTTTGACCAGACCTTTGGTCCAAGCGACATGAACGGATTGAGCGACGGCGCCGAAAACACGCCGAGCGCGCCGACATCGAGCCTCGAATCCTGTTCGAGCTCCCAGAGATCGAGCACATAATCGCCGATCGCCACGCCAACGCGCGGAGCCAGGCCATCCCTGGCGGAGAAGACGCCGTAGGGGAGATTCTGGATCGGGAAGTCCGAGGCGGGATCGACGGAGATGAAGGAGCGAAGGTTGGGATCATTGGGGTGGGGCACAATTCTCTTCCTGGTAATTTCTCGGCCAACTCGCATCCGCCGTCATTGCCGGGCTGCGCCTCTCGGCGCAGCCACGACTTCTCACTCCTCACGATCGTGGTTATGGACTCCGGGCTACGCGCTTCGCGCGCCCGGGAATGACGGCGAGAATAGATTCATCACGGCTTGCTCGGATCGAACCGCTTCTCCAGTCCCTTCCAGCAGTCCGCATAATCGTCCTGCAAGGTCGACGACTTCGCCGCGTGTTCGGTGACGTGCTGCGGGTAGCGGGTCTCGAACATGAAGGCCATGGTGCCCGTCAGTTTGACGGGCTTCAATTCGCCGTTGCTGGCGTGATCGAAGGCCTGGCGATCCGGGCCGTGCGGCAGCATCAGGTTGTGCAGGCTGATGCCGCCGGGGACAAAGCCTTCCGGCTTGGCGTCGTAGACGCCGTAGATCAGGCCCATGAACTCCGACATGATGTTCATGTGATACCAGGGCGGACGAAACGTGTTTTCGGCCACCGCCCAGCGCTCCGGGAAAATAACGAAATCGATGTTGGCGGTGCCGGCGGTTTCCGAAGGCGACGTCAGCACCGTGAAGATCGAGGGATCGGGATGATCGAACCCGATCGCGCCGACCGGCGAGAAGGTGCGGAGATCGTATTTGTAGGGCGCGTAATTGCCGTGCCACGCCACCACGTCGATCGGCGAGTGCGGCAAGGTCGTCTTGAACAGCGCGCCGCCCCATTTCACGAACAATTCGGTCGGCGTGTCCTTGTCTTCATAGGCGGCCACCGGCGTGAGGAAGTCGCGGGAGTTGGCGAGGCAATTGGCGCCGATCGGGCCGCGCTCCGGCAGCGTGAAGGCGCCGCCGTAATTTTCGCAGAGGTAACCGCGCGCCGGGCCGCCGGTGATCTCGACGCGGAATTTCACCCCGCGTGGAACCACGACGATCTCGCCGGGCTCGGCATCGATACGGCCGAATTCGGTGACGACGCGAAGCGTACCCTGCTGCAGCACGAACATCATCTCGCCGTCGGCATTGTAGAAATGCTGATCGACCATCGACTTCGTGATCAGATAGACATGCGCCGCCATGCCGGCCTGGGTATTGGCGTCACCGGCCGTGGTCATGGTCTGCACGCCCTGCAGGAAGGTCTTGTCGTCCTTCGGGATCGGCGCCGGGTCCCAGCGGAGCTGCGCGATCGGCAACTCATATTCATGGCACGGCGCGGTGCGCCACAGCCCGGCATCCACTTTGGCAAAGCGCCCGGAATGCCTCACCGACGGGCGGATGCGATAAAGCCATGAACGCTCATTGGCGCCGCGCGGCGCGGTGAAGGGCGAGCCGGAGAGTTGCTCGGCATAGAGCCCGTAAGCGCAGCGCTGCGGCGAGTTGCGCCCGATCGGCAGCGCGCCCGGCAGCGCCTCGGTCTCAAAGCTGTTGCCGAATCCGGACATGTAGCCCGGCGTCACCTGGGCGGAAGCGCGGTTGATCGCATCGGGCGAGGTGTTGATATTCATGGTCATCCTCCTCCTTGCAGGGCGGCCCACATTTCCTGATCGCGCTTGTCCGTCCAGATCACGGGATCGTCTATACCGGATGCCTCGTCGAACGCGCGCGAGACGTTGAACGGCAGGCAGTGCTCGTAGATGGCGAAGTCAGCGAATTTGGGGTCCATCACTTCGCGCGTCGCCGCCATCGATTCCTTCAGGTTCCGGCCCTTGGCGACCGAGGTCTCGGCCGCACCGTAAAGCGTCGTGACAAAATCGCGCGTCATCGCGATCGCGTCGCGCGCGGTCGCCAGCCCCTTCAGCGCATCGCCGCGACCGGGCGCAATCGCCTTGGGATTGAAGGCGCGGATTTCGTTCAGCGTCATCGGCCATTCGCGCAAATGCGCGTCGCCGCAATAGCAGGCCGAGTGATATTCGATGAGGTCGCCGGAGAACATCACTTCGGCATCCGGCACCCAGGCCACGATGTCGCCGGAGGTGTGCCCGGCCCCGAGTTGCATCAGCCGCACCTCGCGCTTGCCGAGATAGATCGACATTTCGCCTTCGAACGTCAGCGTCGGCCAGGTCAGGCCGGGAATGCTCTGGGCATCCTGGAACAGCCGCGGGAAGCGGCCGTACTCGGAATCCCAATCCTGCTGGCCGCGCTCCTCGACCAGCCGATAGGTTTCGGCCGAAGCGACGATCCCCTGCGCCTTGTAGGCGGAAGCCCCGAGCACGCGCACGGCATGGTAATGCGACAGCACCACATATTTGATCGGCTTGTCGGTGACGGTGCGCACCCGCTCGATCACTTTGTTCGCCATCGCCGGCGTCGCCTGGGCGTCGAACACCAGGCAGCCATCGTCGCCGACGATGATGGCGGAGTTCGGATCGCCCTCGGCGGTGAATGCATAGAGATCGGTGCCGATTTCGGAGAAGGTGACTTTCTTCTCCGCCATATCGGTCGTGGACGCGAAACCTTTGGCCATCAATTCATTCCCTGACTTCGTTTGAACTCGTGAGTTATTGTTGTTGCTGTTGCTGCTGTTGACCCACATCGAGCATCCGCCGCTTGGCGAGCGCGATGGCTTCATGGAGCACGTCGAGATCGCCGATATGATTGGCGAGCACGAGAACCAGCGCCGCATCGAGATCGGCGCTTTGCGCGTCGCTCAATCCGCGATGCGCCTCGACGATGGCGCGGAAGGCGTCGTCGGGTTTGGCGAAATTCGAACCGGTAGATAACACCATGGCAAAGCCTCAGTTGATGCCGGTGGCGCGCGCCAGCGCGGCATCCAGCGCCGGCCGGGTCGGATGCCGGAAACGTGCGGCGACATAGCCGTCGGGGCGCAGCAGATAGGCCGTGCCGGGTTCGGCGTCGTAGCGCTGGGCCGCCAGGCCTGCGGGATCGACAAAACCATCGCCGCCGCCAATGCGGAGCGCGCTTACGCCCTCGGGTATCTCCGCCGCCGCACCATTGCCAAACTCCAGCAGCGTGAACCGCGTTCCCTCAGTCCATGAAGGCCTCGGTCAGGAACATCGATCGGCCTGACGGACCTGCCAGCGGCGCATCGGGCATCGACGCCCCCGGCCGGGGACCGCCGCGCCATTTGTCGGAGTCCGCTGTCGACAGCGGCGAGTTATAGACCGAAGGCACCGACAGCCGCCCGCCATTGACCATGCGCTTGCCGAATTCGGTTTCCTTGGCGAGCGAGAGCACCGCCTTGCGCAGGCGCGCTTCCTGGTTGGAGCTCGGCGCCATGAAATCGGTCGAGCGGGTGGATTTGCGGATGTTTTCGTCGGCCGCCGCACTGCGCTCGGTGTGATAGCTGTCGAGCAGCGTCTCGGGCGACGCCCCGCGCAAGACGCGATCGAGCTTCCACGCAATGTTTTCGGCGTCTTCGAGACCGGAATTGGCGCCGCGCGCGCCAAACGGCGAGACCTGATGCGCGGCGTCGCCGGCGAAGATCACGCGGCCGTGGATGAACTTGTCCATCCGCCGGCACTGGAATTTGTAGAGCGATATCCATTCGAAATCGAACTTGTCGTGGCCCAGCATGCGCGCGATCCGCGGCCGCACATTTTCGGGCCGCTTTTCGACCGTGGGGTCTGCGTCCGGATGGAGTTGCAAATCGATCCGCCAGATGTCGTCGGGCTGCTTGTGCAGCAGCGCCGATCGCCCGGCATGGAAGGGCGGATCGAACCAGAACCAGCGCTCGGTCGGAAAGGCCGCCGTCATCTTGACGTCGGCGATCAGGAACTGGTCCTCGAACATGTGGCCGGCGAATTCCGCGCCCACCATCTGCCGCAGCGACGAGCGCGCGCCGTCGCAGGCGACGACAAAGACCGCGTGCAGCCGATACGGACCGTCCGGCGTCTCGATCGTCAGCCGCACATGATCATTGCGCTGTTCCAGGGCGACCACCTTGTTGCGCCAGCGCAGGTCGATGGCGGCAAGCTCCTCGACGCGATCGACGAGGTACGCTTCGGCATAGAATTGCTGCAGGTTGATGAAGGCCGGCCGCTTGTGGCCGGGCTCCGGCAGCAGGTTGAACTGGTAAAGCTGCGAGTTGCCATGAAAGATCTTGCCGACGCTCCACACCACGCCCTTGTCGACCATGCGCTGGCCGATGCCGAGCCGGTCCCAGAACTCCAGCGAGCGTTTTGAGAAGCAGATCGCGCGCGAGCCCTCGCCGATCCGGTCGGCGTCGTCGAGCAGCACGACGCTTTGGCCGCGCTGCGCCAGATCGATCGCAAGCGACAGCCCCACCGGCCCGGCGCCGACCACGACGACGGGATACTCGGCCGCGTTCGCGCCCGGCCGATCCTGGTCGGGATGCCTGCGATAGCCGAACTGGGTTTTGGTCTGCGCCATGTTTGCCTCTAGCCGCCATATTTGCCTTCGAGGGCTTGCCGCTGGCCAAGGGATCGCGAACTTGCTAAATTAGTCGCATCTGCAACTATCTTAGACCCCGTGCGGGTCCCGCCGTCAACTCAAATTGGAGCGATTTTTGGCAAAAGCGTCTTCAGGCGAAATGGCGGCCGGCTCGCGCAAGGACAACGCGTCCGGGAAAAGACTTGATCTGTTCAAGTTCGCGCCCTTCCGGTTGAACCGGCTGGCGGCCGAGGTCAGTTCCGCGCTGTCGGTCGAATACCAGGAACGTTACGGGCTCGACATTCCCGAATGGCGCGTGCTGGCGACGCTCGGCTTCCGCAACGGCGCCTGCAGCGCGCAATACATCGCCCATTGCACCCGCACCCATAAATCGACCATCAGCCGCGCGGTCACGGCGCTGATGAAACGGCAGATGGTCGAGCGCGTCGAGAACGAAGACGACCGCCGCGAATTCCGCCTGCGCCTGACCCGCAAGGGCAAGACGCTGTACGAGGAACTGATCCCGCGGCTGTTGCGCAAGGAGCAGGAGATCCTGTCCTGCCTGTCCGCGCAGGAGCGGAAAGACCTCGCGCTGCTGCTGGGAAAGATCGAGAAGAGTCTCGAACTGGTGCAGACCAGCCAGGAGGCGGACGCGAAGGAGGCGTATTGAATAGACGCTGTCATTCCGGGATGGCGCGCAGCGACCGAGACCTCAGATGCGCCCAATTGCGCATCGGGAATTGCGCATCCTGATGTGCAATTGCCGTCGAGTTCGACGCTTCGCATCGCTCCGGAATGACGGTCCCTCAAACCCGATCAATATGCTTCGCGATCACGGGGAAATAATTCTCCCCCGACCCGGCATCGATCGCTTCCTGCAACACCTCGCCGATCAGTTCCGCCCCGCGAATTCTGATGCCGGCGTCACCCGCCAGTTCCAGCGCGTAGGAAAGGTCCTTTAGCGCATACTCCGTCGAGAACGCGCGTTCCGGAAACACACCGGGCACGATGGCCTTCATGCCGTGATTGCGCAGCGCAAAGCTGTCGGCCGAGCCCTTCGACAACGTGTCGAGCAGCAGTTTCGGATCGACTCCATTGTGCTTCGCGACGGCGACGGCTTCCGCGAGCGCATTGACGGTTTCGAACAGCACCATGTTGTTGAGGATTTTCGTCACCTGCCCCGCGCCGACGTCACCGCAATGGGTGACATCGGTCGCAAAGCAGCGGATCAACGGCTCGATCGCGGCATAAAGCGCGGGCGTAGCCCCGACCATGACGCTGAGCGTGCCGTCTTGCGCCGCCTGCCGCGTGCGCGCGATCGGCGCATCTGCCCAGGACGCGCCTTTGGCCTGCAATTGCCCAGCGAAATCGCGGGTCTGGCTGACCGACGAGGTACCAAGATCGACCACGACCTGCCCGCTTCGGATGTTGTTCAGGATGCCGTCACCTTCGAACACCGCACGGACATGTTTTGCGCTCGGCAGGCACAGAAACAGCAAATCGTTCTGCTTGATGACGTCGGCGACCGAGCCGGCGATGTCAGCGCCTTCAGCCTGCAGCCGCGCCAGCGGATCCGGCGACAGGTCGAACGCGATCACGCGCCTGCCGCTCTTCTTCACCAGATTGCGACAGATCGGCTCGCCCATCACGCCAAGACCGATGAAACCAAGGGTCTTGAAGTCAAGGGTTTTGTGGTCTGACATTTCGTTCTCGAACCTATTTCACGAAGGACCGTGACGGCGCCAGATGCAACGCGAACGCATCGACCTTGTCGCTGGCGCGCGGATAGATCTCGCTCACGATCGGATCGTGGCCGGGGATGAAACGGTCGGGATGGCCGGCGAGCCGCTCGACGATCTCCCAGCCCTGCGCCATGTCGCCGACATTGTAGACGATCGGAAACGGGCTGCGCTTCTGCAGATTGGCGTAATAATGCGCCGCGTCCGAGGCCAGCACCACCGGCCCGCGCGCGGTCTCCACCCGCACCACCTGCAAGCCGTCGGAATGGCCGCCGACCCGATGCACCGTCACGCCAGGCGCGATCTCGCCATCGCCGGAATGGAAGGTGACGCGCTCGCCATAGACGTGGCGCACCATCGTCGTGACATGCTCGACCGAAAACGGATGCCGCAACATGCCGTTGCACATGCAGCGCCCGGTCGCGTAGCTCATCTCGCGGTCCTGCAGATGAAACCGCGCGTTGGGGAAACGATCGAGATTGCCGGCGTGGTCGTAATGCAGATGGGTGACGATGACGTCCTTGATGGTGTCGGCCGCCACACCGAAGTTCTCCAGTGCATCGACCGGGTTGAGCGTGAGCTTGCGGGCGCGCGCCTTCGCCTCTTCGGCGTTGAAGCCGGTATCGACCAGGATCTCGCGGCCGTGGCCCCGGATCAGCCAAACGAAGTAATCGAGGTCCTGCGCCGTGGTCTCGTGCGGATCCGGCACCAGGAAATTCAAATGGGGGGTGCGCGGCGACATCGTCGCATAGCGCAGCGCGTAGATTTCGTAGGCATTTCCCATTGGTGTCACTTTTCTTTTGTTGCGGGGTGGCCGATCCGCGCAACAAGCCATTGTCATCGGCAAAGGTCAAACCCGAGACGTGAATGACAGCCGCATGACAGGCGCCGCGCCGGCTATGTGAGACGGATCACATTGCCACTGGTTGCCGGCGTCCGGCTCGTCGGAAGGCAAGATCGGTGCAAGAGCAATGGAGGGGTCAGACGGTTCAATGTAAGCGGCAGCAATCAACTCCGGGCAACCTTGGCGAACGCAACTTATTCCGCCGCGCCGGGATAATTTTGTCGCGATCAATTGTCGCAATTAACGACGACTTCGCAAGCGGTTGACGGCCTGCGGGCGTGGTTTGATAATGCAAAATCCGTAGAGTAAGGTCGCCAAGGCGCAAGCTGGTTTCGGCGCCTTTTGGCTGGACTGCCGTCATTATGAAAACCCGCCTTGCATTACTTCTCACATTGAACTTCTCGGTCGCGATCTTCTCGGTCGCGTCGGTCGTTCCGTCGTTCGGAGCCGGCGACCGCTATGCGCTGGTGATCGGCAACGCGAAATACCCGGACGCCGAAGCGCCGCTGAAGGAGCCGATCAACGATGCGCGGGATGTCGCCGACGAGCTCAAGCGCGACGGCTTCAGCGTCGACATCGGCGAAAACCTCACCGGCGAAGCGATGCGCCGCGCCTTCGATCGCCTGTACGGCAAGATCAAGCCGGGCTCGGTCGCGCTGATTTTCTTCTCGGGCTTTGGCGTGCAGTCGAGCCGCCAGAGCTACATGATCCCGGTCGATGCGCAAATCTGGACCGAGGCGGACGTTCGTCGCGACGGATTCAGCCTCGAGACCGTGCTGGGCGAAATCAACAGCCGCGGCGCGGGCGTCAAGATCGCCCTGATCGACGCCTCCAGGCGCAACCCGTTCGAGCGCCGGTTCCGCAGCTTTTCAGCCGGCCTCGCGCCGGTGATTGCGCCGAACGGTACGCTGGTGATGTATTCGGCGGCGCTGTCGTCGGTCATTTCGGATAATGGCAGCGACCACAGCCTGTTCGTGAAGGAACTGCTCAAGGAAATCCGTACGCCCGATCTGATGGCGGAAGAGACGCTGAACCGCACCCGCGTCGGCGTCACCCGCGCCTCGCGCAGCGAGCAGGTGCCGTGGATTTCATCGTCGCTGGCGGAGGATTTCTCCTTCATCCCGGGCGGCGCGGGCCCAAGACCTGCGAGCCCGCCTCCGGCCCCGGTCGCGGCTGCAGCGCCTGCACCTGCGCCACAGGTCGCCGTCGCGCCGCCGGCGCCGCCATCCTCCTTACCGACACCTTTGCCGCCGCCGCCGAAACAGGTTGATGTCACGATTCCTCCCCCGGCTCCGCCGGCCAAGCCCGCCGAGAGCAATACGGTGGTGGCGCTGGCCGACGATCCGACCATCAAGAACCTGACGGCCAAGCTCAACGACAATCCCGACGATGCGGCGGCGCTGTACCGGCGCGGGCAGGTCTATGCCAGCAAGGGCGCCTACGACCTCGCCATCAAGGATTTCAACAATTCGCTGCGGCTCAATCCGAAGGATGTCGAGGCCTACAACAACCGCTGCTGGGCCCGCACCGTGATCGGCGACCTGCAGGCGGCGCTGAAGGATTGCAACGAAGCATTGCGGCTACGCCCTAATTTCGTCGATGCGCTGGACAGCCGGGGCCTGGTCAATCTCAAGAGCGGCCAGACCAAGAATGCAATTGCTGATTTTGATGCCGCACTTCGGATCAACCCGAGATTGACATCGTCGCTATACGGGCGCGGCCTCGCCAAGAAAGCGCAACGGCTCGATTTCGGAAGGCGATCTGGATATAAATAACGCGAAAGCGATGGATCCGAATATTGCCAAGGAATTCGCGGATTACGGGGTACAGTGACTGATATTTGAGGGCAAAGGCTGGTATTTGAGGGTAAAGGCTCGCCGCCGCTCGAACCCTGCAGCGGGCGGCCAAGACTAAACTAAAGGGAAGTCGTATAAGCCACGGCGATTTGGTCCGGCATTTCATTTGAATCACATTGAAACCTGTATCAGGTAAACCTGTATCACGTTTGGAACCGCGCGGGACGCGCGCAGGAGGGACCGGCAATGTCGAAGATGTTTGCAACAAAAGCCCTGACTGCGATCCTTTCGATCGCGACGATTGGCGCCGCACTTTCATTCGGTACAGGAACCGCCCGTGCCGGCGACAACAACGTCACTGAAGATGAAATTGTCCGCGCGCTCACGCCCGAGAAGAAGCCGCCGCTCACGCGTGGGCTCTCGGCTGGCCCGCAAACCAGCTCCGCTCCAAGTGCTTCCGAAAGCAAATTCGTAGCAACCGTCCGCGGCCGCACCACCCGCTCGCTGTCGGTCAGCGAGCGCGAAGAAATTGCCGCCATCGTCAAGGACAAGCCGAAGATCGATCTCGAAATCAACTTCGACTACAACTCGGCCGATATCAGCGCGAAGTCGCTGCCGTCGGTGCAGGCGCTGGGCCGCGCGCTTTCCAATGCCGATCTGAAGGGCTCGACCTTCGTGGTCGCAGGCCATACCGACGCGGCCGGCGGCGAAGCCTATAATCAGGACCTTTCCGAGCGTCGCGCCGACGCCATCAAGCGCTACCTCGTCGACAAATTCGGCATCAACGGTTCCGACCTGGTCACCGTCGGCTACGGCAAGAGCAAGCTCAAGGACCCGAGCCAGCCGATGGCAGAGGCCAACCGCCGCGTCCAGGTCGTGAATATGGAAAACAAGGCCACCGCCTCGAAGTGATTGGCGTCCGAAGTGATTGGCGTCCAAGTAATGGCAACCAAGTAACTGGGACGTGTCGCCGCATGATATTTTGAGGCAAGATATTTGAGGCAACAGCCCTTGCTCCGGGTCACCCGCAGCAACGGCTCTCTGTTCTTTTTTGACGTGCTTTATTTTGACGCGTTTTCTTCACGCGAACCGGTATCCACTTCGCTTGAAAACGCTATAGAATACGTCTCGCATCCTGCGGGACACATTTGTTTTTGGGCAACCCCCTCGACAATCCCAAGCGTTCCGCTTCTCTCGATTTAGGTCTGGATTGATCCGGCGATGAATCTCTCCGAATACCTCAAACCTGCGCTCGGAGTGGCGTTCTTTGCTGCTCTCGGCGTCGGCTATTACTGGTTTGAACACCGCTCCCACCCGGAACCCAAGGAAACGCCGGGGCAGGCGCTGGTGATCGTGACCAAATCCACCAATGCCTGTTTCTCCGACATGGTGCGCGTCACCGGATTCATCGTGCCGCGCCGTGAGGCGCAGGTCGGCGTCGATCAGGAAGGTTCCAAGGTCACCGATCTATTCGTCCGCGAAGGCGATACGGTCACCGAAAATCAGGAACTGGCGCGGTTGACCGCGCCGCCGCAGCAACAGCAACAACAAGGCGGCGGCCGGAGCGGACCGATATCATTGCGCGCGCCCGCGGCAGGCCTCGTCACCGAAGTCCGGACCGCGGTCGGCGCGCCGGCCTCGCCGCAGGCCGGGCCGATGTTCCGGATTTCCGTCAACAACGAGATCGAGCTCGAAGCCGAAGTGCCGAGCGTGCATCTGCTCAAGCTCAATCCGGGCGCGACGGTGCGGATCAGCCGCGACGACGCGCCCGATCTGGTCGGAAAGGTCCGGCAGATTTCCCCGCAGATCGACCGCACCACCCAGCTTGGCAAGGTCCGGATATCGCTGACCAACAATCCCTCGCTCAAGGTCGGCATGTTCGCCCGCGCCAATATCGACGCCAAGCGCAGTTGCGGCGTCGCCGTGCCGCGTACCGCCATCGACCGCCTGACCTTGCAGGTGGTCAAGGACAATACGGTGGAGACGCGACGGGTGCGGGTCGGGCTGACGTCCGATACCTCGACGGAAATTCTTGAAGGCCTCGACGTCGGCGAAACCGTCGTGGCCGACGCTGGCACCTCGCTGCATGACGGCGACCAGATCAAGACCATGTTCGCCGACGAACTCGAGCGCACGCGGACACGCTAATGGCTTTGAACATCTCGGCATGGTCGATCCGGAACCCGCTTCCTTCCATCGTCTTTTCGATCATCCTGCTTGTCCTGGGCTGGGTCTCCTTCACCAAGCTCGCCGTGACGCGGCTGCCGAGCGCCGACATTCCCGTGATTTCGGTCGCGGTCTCGCAGTTCGGCGCCGCACCCTCCGAACTGGAATCGCAGGTCACCAAGACGATCGAAGACGGCGTATCCGGCGTCGAGGGCGTGCGTCATATCTCCTCGTCGATAACAGATGGATTATCGCTGACGACGATCCAGTTCGCGCTTGAGACCAATACCGACCGCGCGCTGAACGACATCAAGGACGCCGTCACCCGCGTGCGCGCCAACCTGCCGCAAAACGTCAGCGAGCCGTTGATCCAGCGCGTCGACGTCATCGGCCTGCCGATCGTCACCTATGCCGCGATCTCGCCGGGCAAGACGCCGGAGCAACTGTCCTACTTCGTCGACGACGTCGTCAAACGCGCGTTGCAGGGCGTGCGCGGCGTCGCCCAGGTCGAGCGTATCGGCGGTGTCGAGCGCGAGATTCTGGTGTCGCTCGATCCCGACCGGTTGCAGGCCGCGGGGCTGACCGCCGTCAATGTCAGCCAGATTCTGCGCGGGACCAATGTCGACCTTGCCGGCGGCCGCGCCGAAATCGGCAAGAACGACCAGGCGATCCGCACGCTCGCCGGCGCCAAGACGCTGAACGAGCTCGCCGGCACCATGATCCCGCTGTTCGGCGGCGGCGAAGTACGGCTCGACGATCTCGGCACCGTCACCGACACCATCGCCGATCGCCGGACCTTTGCCCGCTTCAACGGCGAGCCGGTGGTTGCGCTCGGCATCAAGCGCTCCAAGGGAGCCAGCGACGTGGTGGTCGCCGCTGCCGTGCAGAAACGCATCGATGCACTGAAAGTCGCCTATCCCGACGTCGACCTGAAACTGATCGACACCTCGGTCGAATTCACCAAGGGGAATTATGAAGCGGCGATCTCGACCCTGTTCGAGGGCGCTATTCTGGCCGTCGTCGTCGTGCTGCTGTTTCTCCGCGACATTCGCGCAACCATCATCGCCGCGATCTCGCTGCCGCTGTCGATCTTCCCGGCGTTCTGGGCGATGGACATCCTGGGATTTTCGCTGAACCTCGTCAGCTTCCTCGCGATCACACTGTCCACCGGTATCCTGGTCGACGACGCCATCGTCGAGATCGAGAACATCGTGCGCCACATGCGCATGGGCAAGTCGCCCTACCGCGCGGCGCTGGAAGCCGCCGACGAAATCGGCCTTGCCGTGATCGCGATCTCGCTGACCATCATCGCGATCTTCGCCCCCGCAAGTTTCATGTCCGGCATTGCCGGGCAGTTCTTCAAGCAATTCGGCATCACCGTTTCGGTGCAGGTGTTCTTCTCGCTGCTCGCCGCGCGCTTCGTCACGCCGGTGCTGGCCGCCTACTTCCTGAAAGATCATCCGCATGACGACCCGCCGCCCGGCCGCATATTGCAGTCCTACACCAGGCTCGTGACCTGGTCGGTGAAGCATTATTTCATCACCGTGCTGATCGGTTTTGGCATCTTCGCCGCCTCGATCTGGAGCATCACGCTGCTGCCGCAAGGCTTCCTGCCCGCGCAGGACACCGCGCGCTCGCTGCTCGCGATGGAGCTTCCGCCGGGCACGCAGCTCGCCTTCACCGAGACGGTGACGGAGGAAATCGTCGCCCGCCTGCGCAAGCGGCCCGAGATCAAGAGCATCTTCGTCGACGGCGGCCGGGTGCCGCCGGGCACGCTGGAAGTGCGGCGCGCCGCTCTGATCATCAATTACACGCCGAAGGCCGACCGCAAGATCACCCAGCGGCAGCTCGAACTCGAGATCAGCCAGGAGCTCGAAAACGTTCCCGATATCCGCTTCTGGTTCCTCGACGAAAACGGCCTGCGCGCGATTTCGCTGGTCGTGACCGGCGTCGACAGCAATATCGTCAACAACGTTGCCAGCGAACTGGCGACGCAGATGAAGCGGATTCCGATTATCGCCAATGTGATCTCGGAAACCTCGCTCGACCGGCCCGAGCTTCGTATCCGGCCGCGGGCTGAACTGGCGGCGCGGCTCGGTGTTTCGACCGAGAGCCTGTCGCAGACGATCCGTGTCGCCACCATCGGCGACGTCGGCCCGGCATTGGCAAAATTCGACGCCGGCGACCGCCAGGTGCCGATCCGCGTCCAGCTCGAGGACAGTGCGCGCAGCGATCTGCAGATGCTGCAGCAATTGCGGGTGCCGCTCGGCGCGCGCGGCGAACGCGGCGGCGTGCCGCTATCCGTGGTTGCCGACATCCAGCTCGATCAGGGCCCGACCAGCATCAACCGTTACGACCGGGAACGGCAGGCGACGGTTGCGGCCGATCTGGTCGGCAACGCCGCACTCGGCGACGCCACCAAGAAGATCTACGAGCTGCCGGTCATGAAGAGCCTGCCGAAAGGCGTGAGGGTGAGCCCGTCCGGCGACGCCGAAAGCCTGAACGAACTGTCGGAAGGTTTTGCCACCGCCATCACCGCCGGCCTGATGATGGTCTATGCCGTGCTGGTGCTGCTGTTCGGCACGTTCCTGCAGCCGATCACCATCCTGTTCTCGCTGCCGCTCTCGATCGGCGGCGCGATCGGGGCGCTGCTTCTGACCGGAAAGCAGCTCACCACACCGGTGTGGATCGGCATCCTGATGCTGATGGGCATCGTCACCAAGAACGCCATCATGCTGGTGGAGTTCGCGGTCGAGGCGATCCGCGAAGGCAAGCCGCGGCATGAGGCGATCATCGACGCCGGCATGAAGCGCGCGCGGCCGATCGTGATGACGACCATCGCGATGGCAGCGGGCATGATGCCGTCAGCGCTGGCATTCGGCGCCGGCGGCGAATTCCGCTCGCCGATGGCGCTCGCGGTGATCGGCGGCCTGGTTTTCTCGACCGTATTGTCGCTGGTATTCGTGCCGGCGATGTTCATGATGATGGACGATCTCGGCGCCTTGATCTGGCGCTTCGGCCAAAAACTGCTGGTCTCCCACGGCGAACCCGAGCATCCGCCGTCGGACCATCACAACGAGCCCCCGGCGCAAGGCCCGCCCACGACCAAAGGCCCGCCGGCGATGTCGCCCGCGGCGAAATAACCGCGTCGTCACGGCTTGCTTCGGGGACGCTACCCCTCACTCGTTCCGTGCCACCGCGGCCAGCTTGGTCATGTTCTGCAGCAAAATGCGGCCGCGCTGCAGGTCCAGAATGCCGTCCTTGCGCCAGAGCTGCAGTTGACGGTTGACGCTTTCACGCGCGGCGCCGACGAAGACGCCGAGTTGCTCCTGCGAGATGTGGACTTCCGATCCGAAATCCGACGCCAGCGCGCACAGCCGTCGCGCCAGGCGAACCGGCAGCGGCTGCAGCACGGATTCCTCCATGCGCTCGCTCTGCCAACGGATGCGCTGGCACAGCAGCATGATGATCTTGATCGCGACCTTCGGCTCGCGCTCCAGGAAAGCGAGGAAATCCTCACGCCGCAGCACGAACAGTTCCGAGGGCTCGCCGGCGGTGGCATCCGCCGTGCGGCTTTGGCCGTCGAGTACCGCCACCTCGCCGAACAGGTCGCCGGGACCCATGAAATTCAGGGTCAGACGGCTGCCATCGGCGGCGCCGGTTTCGATCCGGATCTGGCCGCGGCGGATCCCATAGAGCGCTTCGCCGGGATCGCCCTTCTGGAACAGCATCTCGCCGGGAGCCAGTTGCTGGGTGTGGCAGAGGCCGGAGATCCGCTGCAGTTCGTCCGAGCCAAGGTCCGCGAACATCGCGTTCATTTTCAAAATGACCGCAAATTCGGCCTGTTTGCTCATGGCATTACTTTCCAAACCGGGCCCCGAACCCATCGGAGGCCGCTAGCGGGAATTCCCCGGCAGGAAGTGTGTCATAAGTCACATAAGTTTGCAGTACCCTTGGATTATTTTTGGCTTCTTTGAGCCCTATCTCCTTTCCGGGATAAGCTCGTGTGGTCGGCCGCGAATCCGATGCCGCCAGCCGCCGCCGATCGGAAACGAGGCCCTGCCCGGTCTGGAATGTCGATATGAGAGCATTGAAAATCGCCGGGACCGCCATCGCTGCCGTGGCCGCCGTCATCGCGCTGCTGCTGGTGATCGGCATCCCCTCGGGCTTCCTGACGTCGCAGATCCAGGAACGGGTCGAGCGCGAAACCGGCTACAAGCTCACCGTCAATGGCGGAACCAAAATCGGCTTGTGGCCGTCGCTCAACGTCACCCTGAACGACGTCACGCTGCAGGATCCGAAAGAGCGCGACATCAACAATCGCCTGGCCGCCAGCAGCATCCAGGCGGACGTGACATTGTCGAGCGTGTGGGCCGGCCGCCCGCAGATCACTGAACTCGTCATCGTGCGTCCGGTCGTGAACGTGCCGCTGCAGCGCGAGCGCGTGAAGGAGCCCAGTCCCACATCCAGGCCTGCCGCCGCCGGCACCGGCGATTCCTTTTCGGTCGAGCACGTCAGCATCACCGGCGGCACTGTCGTGTTTTCCAATTTGCGCGACCGGGTCGAGAACAAGATCGAGACCGTCAATGCGGACGTCACCGTCGATGGCGATCGCAAGATCAGGGTGTCGGGCAATGCGCGCAGCGGCGGCAATCCGCTGAAATTCGAGATCAAGGCCACTGCTCCTGCCCCACCGATCGAACGCCAGAACATCCCGACCGAATTGAAGCTCGATGCACCCGGCCTGTTCCAGACGCCGCTCTCGGCGAAGGCGGAAGTCCGGCTCAATGGCAGCGTGGTGATGATCAACGGCTTGACCGGCACGCTCGGCGACGGCGCGTTCAACGGATGGGCCTCGGTCGATCTGGCGAGCAAGCCGCTGGTCAAACTCGATCTCGATTTCCAGCGGCTCACGGTTGCGATGGCGCACAGCCAAACCGGTTCGGCGGCGCAACCCTGGAGCAACGCGACGATCGACCTCAACGGCATGAACTATGTCGACGCGCAGGCGCGCATTTCCGCGGCCGAGCTCAGTATCGGCGACGCACGTTTTGCGCCGGCCGCCATCGACGCCACGCTGGCAAGCGGCGTGCTCAAGGCGCAAATCTCCAATCTCGGCGCCTATGACGGCAACGCCAATGGCGAATTGACCATCGATGCGTCGGCCGCCAATCCGGCGTTCGCGCTGAGGACCGATCTCACCGGCGTGCGCGCGCTTCCATTGCTGCGCAGTCTTGCCGATTTCGACAAGCTCGACGGCAAGATGCAGGCGAAGATCAGCGTGCGCTCCTCCGGCAATAGCCAGCGCGCCATTATCGCTGACCTCTCGGGCACGGTGTTCGCCGTGTTCCAGGACGGCGCCATCAAAGGCCTCAACGTCGCCCAGATGATCCGCTCGCTCACCGCAAGCCCGCTGTCGGGATGGCAGGAGAGCAAGGAACAGGCGACCGACCTGACGCAACTGTCTGCGTCGTTTCAAGATCGACAAGGGTCAGGCGCAGACCACCGATCTCAATCTGGTCGGCCCGCTGGTCAAGATGACCGGCGTCGGCACCATCGATCTCAACACCCGGCAGATCGGATTCCGGGTCGAGCCGAAACTCGTGATGACCACCGAAGGCCAGGGCCGCGCCGCCGATCCGGTCGGGCTCGGCATTCCCGTCATGATCGAAGGGCCGTGGACCGAGCCGCGCATCTATCCGGACATGCAGGGCATCCTCGACAATCCCGACGCCGCCTATGCCAAGCTGAAGGAAATGGGCAAAGGCCTGTTCGGCGCCAATGGGGGCGGGCTCAGTGGATTGAGCGGGCTTGGCGGATTGATCGGCGGGCAGGGCGCAGCCGGTGGCCCAAGCGGCGGCAAGCCAAACGATCCACTCGGCGGCCAACTCGGCGAGACCATTGGCAATCTGCTGCAGCAAGGAATGAGCGGCCTGGGTCAGGGCGGCGCCCGTCCCGGCCAAGGCCAAGGTCAAAGCCGTAATATCTCCCCACCGGCATCGCCGGCCGATGCCGCGCCCCCTGCGCCTGCCGCGCCAGCGCCAAGCGAGGCCACGCAGCCGCAGGACAACCAGCCGATGAACGAGGTCCTGCGGCAGCTTTTCAACCGCTGACCTTTTTTCAACCGCTGGCCTGCCCAAAATCGGGGCTAACCATGCCGGCGGAGGCCCCGACCTACCCCTGCAATTCATGCTAAACAGGCCCGAATGCGGCGCTCGCGGTGTGGGAAGCCGCCGCGGCGATGACAGCGGATGCGCGCACGGCTGAGGCGGCGCACGAGGGTCTGGATGGCTGGGGTCAAGGACAAGATCGGGTTCCTGCGCGAAGGGCTGTTCGCCAAATACGTCATCGCCCTGGTCGGCCTCGTCGTGTTCGTGCTGGCGGTCAACGGCGCGCTGGAAATCTGGATCAGCTATCGCGGCATCAAGACCTCGCTGACCGACGGCATGTCGGAAAAGGCCGAGGCGACCGCGAAGCGGATCGAGCAATCGATGTCGGACCTCGAACGGCAGATCAACTGGGTCACGCGCGCCTCGTCCAACCCGACGCCCACCTCGCCCAACCCGCTCGAACAGCGCCGCGCCGACTATGCGCAATTGCTGCGGCAGATCCCTGCCGTCAACCAATTGTCGCTTCTCAACAGCCAGGGCCGCGAGCAGCTCCGGCTGTCGCGGTCGCGCGTCACCTTCGGCAGCAATGTGGATTTCTCCCGCGACGTGCGATTCATCGAAACCAGCGCCCGCGGCGTCAGCTTTGCGCCGGCATATTTCCAGGACGAGCAGCCGCTGATGTCGATCGCGATTTCGCATTCGGACGCCTACGTCACCGTCGCCGACATCGACCTGCGCTTCCTGTCGGATTTTCTCGGCGACTCCCAGGTCGGCAAGGTTGCCAGTGCGTATATCGTCGATGCCAGGGGCGAGGTGCTGGCGAGTTCGACAAAAGGTCCCGAGGTCGGCAAGAACCTGTCGGCGCTGCCGCAGGTCGCCGCCGTTATAGCGCCGCATGGTGCGCCGCTGGCGGCGGGGACCGATGCGAGCGGTCAGGCGGTGCTGACCATTTCGACCGCCGTGCCAAGGCTTGGCTGGCACGTGTTCTTCGAGCAGCCGACGGCGCAGGCGTTGACGCCGATCCGCGACCAGCTGGTGCGGATCGCGCTGCTGATTACGCTCGGCCTCGTGGTTGCGATCGTTGCCGGCACGATCATGGCGCGCCGCATGCTGGTGCCGATCACCGCACTTCGCACCGGCGCGCGGCGTCTCGGCGCCGGCGATTTCGGCCATCGCATCGAGGTGAAGACCGCCGACGAACTGGAAGAGCTCGCCAACCAGTTCAACAGCATGGCGGGCCAACTGCACGAGACCTATTCCGACCTCGAAGGGAAGGTGAAGGAGCGCACCCGCGATCTCGCGCAGTCGATCAATGAGCTGAAGGTGCTCGAGGAAGTCGGCCGCGCGGTCGCCTCCTCGCTCGATCTCAACGCGGTGCTGCCGACGGTCGCCGCCCGTGCGCTCGAAATCACCCACGCCGATGCGGTGCTGATCTACGGCTATGACGCCGCCAACCGCCAATTCAACCTCACCGAATCGATCGGCATCGACAAGACCGCCGACGGCAGCCATCTCGCGATCGACGCCGGCAACAGCCCGCTCGGCCAAGCCGCCGCAAGAGCGAGCCGATCGCGATTCCCGATCTCGACGCGAGCGCCGATCATTTGCTGCGCGACGTCGCCATCACCGCCGGCTTCCATTCGGTGCTGGTGGTGCCGCTGGTGGACCAAAAAGGCGTTTTGGGATCGCTGGTGGTGCTGCGCAGAAATGCCGGCGAGTTTTCGCAAAACCTGATCGGCCTGATGAAGACCTTTGCGCACCAGTCCGCGCTGGCGATGCGCAACGCGCGGCTGTTCACCGAAGTGGATCACAAGAGCCGCGAACTGGAGACCGCGCACTCGACGGTGCGCCAGCAGGCGGACAAGCTGCAGGAGCAGACCGACCAGCTCAGGGATTGGAACAAATCGCTGGAAGAACGGGTCGAGACGCAATTGGGCGAAATCGAACGCATCCGCCGCCTCGAACGTTTTCTGGCGCCGCAAGTGGCGCAACTGATTGCGTCCTCCGACGGCCATGCAGGGCCTGCTCGACAGCCACCGCCGCGAAGTCACCGTCGTGTTCTGCGATTTGCGCGGCTTTACGGCCTTTACCGAAAGCACCGAACCGGAAGAGGCGATGAATGTGCTGCGGGAATATCACGCCGCGCTCGGCGAATTGATCTTCCGCTACGAAGGCACGCTCGACCGTTACGCCGGCGACGGCGTCATGATCCTGTTCAATGCACCGATCCAGTTCGAGGATCACACCAAGCGCGCGGTGAAGATGGCGGTCGAGATGCGCGACACCATCGGGCTTCTCACCCAGAAATGGCGCAACCGCGGCCATAATCTCGGCTTCGGCATCGGCATTGCGCTGGGCTATGCCACGCTCGGACAGATCGGTTTCGAGCAGCGGCTCGAATACGCCGCGATCGGCAGCGTCACCAACCTCGCCTCCCGGCTCTGCGACGAAGCCAAGGCCAACCAGATCGTGGTCAGCCGCCGCGTCTACGGCATGGTCGAACCATGGGTCGAGGGCCGGCCGATCGACGATCTGAATCTCAAAGGCTTCAACCATCCGGTGCTCGCGGCCGAGATTTCGCGCTGGCGCGAAGAGGTCGACAATGTCGTCGATGCCGCGTCTGCGACGGCAAGGCGCAAGAAGAAGTCTTGAGCGCGCATGCGCTCATGTCCCGGCGATGCGCTATTGCGCAGAGGCGCCAGGCCCAGAATCTCGGTCAGCTGTCGACGACTGTCGACCCGGCTCTGACAATCGCCGCGAGTATAGGTCCAGCGCCGTGCGCATTGAGCCCGAGCCGGGCGACATGATGCTGTCCTGATGCAATTTTCAACAGCAGCAAACACGCCAAATCATCCCGCCGCGCCACGCGCCCGAGGTTTGCAAATCATTCGCCCCAAAAAATCAGAGGGCGCAGGAAACGCCGGGCGTTCATGGCACCCGCAGCCCGTGTGCAATGGTAGTAAGCACACGGTAGTCACCACAGGCACCCCGAAACACCAGGCGTTTCCTGCGCAATGGTTTTAACGGCTTACTTCGCGCTCTCCCCGGCGACGAATTCCTTTTGTCACCGTCGCTGAACGGATTGACGGCGTATCCGCGCCCGGTTGGGCCGGCTTCGCCTCCGCCAGCTTGACATCAGCAACGGATGCCAGGACCACACGACTTCGCCGTACGCAGCAACCTCCATCCACGCTTCCCGCCGGCCATGTGCCGCCAGCCGAAATGCCGATGAAGGCGTTGAAGCGCCGTTCGTCCGGCGCGCTGGATGATCGCTCACAGGCGAGGCCTGCCCTGCAATACCCTGCGCGCCCGACGCTGCCGCGTCCACCGCATCCCACCCCGCGTTCGTGACGACGCGCGATCCGCCCCTCTGGTGGGGTGAGACGGGCAAGCTGATAGAGGTGATTTGCCCGACAGCAAAAGCGAAATATTTTTGCGCAGCCCATCTGGACAGGTGGAATCGCCTTGAAGTTGCAGCAGAATATCCGCCGAACGCGCAGCGTAAAATAATCGAACGCTGGCGTCGTCTTTGGATGACCAACAAATAATTCGGCGCGCAAACTGTAGGTTCCTAGATTGGTGGGCACCAGCGCCGAGCTCACTTGTTACCGATGGGCAAGCCGAATGAGCTGAACGTTACCTTCAAGAAAGTTCCGCAGCAGTTCCAGGAACGTGGCTGATTGACTCACACGTTTTCTCTACGCGCAACAACGATAGGAGAAGCGATACATAGCTTTCTTGCGTTCTGCTGCCGGTTAGCGACCATCGCGGTTGCGGCGCACTAAAACTGTTGCGAGCGCGCAGAGTTTCGCCTTCCAGTCGACTGGACAATCAGGTCTGTCTGACAGGTCGATCTGCCGAAGGACTTCCGCGTCGGCAGCGACCGAGATTATTATTACCGCGACCGCGGTGACTACTATCGCGGCCCTCGCGTTGGGTTCTACGAACACGATCGCGGGCTGCATCGCGGCTGGTATAATCGCGACGGCGACCGCACTGTAATCATTAAGCGTCACCGTTACTGGGACGACTAACCGTAAAGGACCGACTAACAGTAAAAATGGCCCCCATTTGGGCCGAAGCAGACATGGAGATGGGTACGCCTGCGTGCGGACATGCGGGGAGCAACAGAAACAAATAGGCCATTTTTTCAAGTTGCGGAGGATTATCTGCCGACAGAAAATGACTTGCCGAAGGCAGCCAACACTTTCCGCTTCTTGGTTTAATGCGAACGTCGCACAACTGAGGCGGCCTTACTGCGTTGTGGGCTTCTCCGCTATCCTGATCGCGTTTTCGATTGCGACCTTGGCAATCGCTTTCATAAAACAGCCTGAGAGTGCGCGACATGATGTTCGCACTCGCATACGAAGCGCGCATTCGATGAGGCCACCATGGCAATTGAACGCAGCAACGGGGCGCTTGGCGCGTAGTCCGAAAGCGCCCCAGCAGCACGCGGCCGTGCCAACCTACCTCCTCACTTCAACCCCGCCTTCTTGAACCCTTCCAGATACCGCGCCCGATCCACCTCGCGCTCGAACGGCATTTCGCTTGCGAGCCAGGCCAGCGAGATGCTGGGCTGCGCCCGGCGCAGCTCCTGCAGCGCGGCTTTCGCGGGCTCCTTGTGGCCCGCCATGCCCAATGACGCCGTCAGCACCCGGTGCGCGCCGACGAAATCGCTGCGCTGCCGGAGCGCCTCGCGCGACAGGCGGATCGCCTCCTCGTAATTGCCGCCGGCATATTGGCAATAGGCGGCGACCCCGCAATAGATCGCGGCGAACGGATCGCGCGGGCTGAACCGCAACGCTTCCCGCGCGGCGCGATCGCCTTCCTCCCAGCGTCCGCGATAGGACAGCGCGACGCCGTAGAGACCGCGCGCAGGCGAGAAACTGGGATTGAGCCGGAGCGCCAATTCGAACTCGGCGATGGAATCGTCAAAACAGCGATTGAACAGATAGACGCTGGCGAGCGCATAATGCGCCCACGCGTCCTCGCTGTCGGCGCGGATCGCCGCGAGCGCCGCGTGTTCCGCGACCGGGACGGCCGTCGGCATTTCCTCCCAGCCCATATGGGCGCCGAAGGTGTGGCAGGCCGCCAGCAGGCTGAGCGCCTGGCCGTAACCGGGATCGACATTGATGGCCTTTTCGAGCAGCGCCTGCGCCACCAGATTGTCCTGCCGCGTCACGCGCCAGTAATGCGACAGCGCGCGCATCACCAGATCCCAGGCATCCATGTTGTCGGGCGCCTTGCGCCGGGCGCGAAAATCCTCGGCCGCGTATAGTTGCGGCTCGACCGCTGCGACGACCGCCTGGGTGATTTCGTCCTGCACGGCAAAAACGTCGGCGAGGCTGCGATCATAACGCTCCGCCCAGATGTGGCCGCCGGTGACGACATCGTTGAGCTGGGCCGTGATGCGCACATGGTCGCCGTCCTTGCGCACACTGCCTTCGATGACGTAGCCGACGCCGAGCTCTTCGCCGATCTGCTTGAGGTGGACGGATTTGCCCTTGTAGACGAACGAGGAATTGCGGGCGATCACATAGAACCAGCGCAGCCTCGACAGCGCGGTGATGATGTCCTCGCTGATGCCTTCGGAAAAATATTCCTGCTCCGGCTCGCCGCTCAGATTGATGAACGGCAATACGGCAATGGCGGTGCGATCGAGCGCAAGGAGTTGATGCCGCGGCGGTTCGCCGGGCGAGTGAGACAAATGGCCGGACGAGCGAGACAGATCGCCGCGCGGTTCGGCCTCTGCCTGCAGCACCTGCACCTCGCCGACAAAGCGAAAGCCTTTCCGCGCGATGGTGCGGATCACGGCCTGGTCCCGGCCGCTGTCGTCGACCGCCTTGCGCGCGGCGTTGATCCGGCTGGTCAGGGTCGATTCGGAAACGATCCGGCCATCCCAGATATTTTCGATCAGATCGTCCTTGCTGACGACGCGCTCGCGATTTTCGACGAGATAGATCAGGAGATCGAAGACCTGCGGCTCGACCGCGACGTTTTCGCCACCGCGGGTCAGTTCGCGGAGGCCGACGTCGAGCAGATGGTTGGAAAAGCGAAATTGCACGTATCTATCCCGGAACCTGTTTGCGCATTTTCCGGCGTGAACCGGCGTTTTATCCCACTTGAGGACGCCCGTCTGAGGGCATTCTCACAGGAAAATCAGGGTACCCTCAAGGCAAAATCAGTCCCCTGTCAGAGTCTTTAGTCGCTCCGAAGCCCAGGTTCGGTTCATCGCGGTCGCACCCCCGTGGCCGCGCCGTCCCGAAAGGAGCTACCGATGGCCAGCACAGCGAGCGCACCGAAGCCCACCACAACTTCCGCTCCCGCGGCACCCCCTGATCTTGCCGCCCTCAAGACGCGACAACAGGCCGCATGGTCGTCGGGCGATTACGCCATCGTCGGCTCCACGCTGCAGATCGTCGGCGAGGAACTCTGCGAAGCGCTCGACCTCCGCGCCGGCTCGAAAGTGCTCGACGTCGCCGCCGGCAACGGCATGGCGAGTCTCGCCGCCGCCCGCCGCTGGTGCGACGTCACATCGACCGACTACGTGCCCGCGCTGCTCGAGCGTGGCCGCGCCCGCGCCGAGGCGGACGGCATGGAAATCGAATTCAGGGAAGCCGACGCCGAAAACCTGCCGTTCGGCGATAACAATTTCGATGTGGTCCTCTCCACGTTCGGTGTGATGTTCACGCCGAATCAGGACCGTGCGGCCGCCGAGCTTTTGCGCGTCTGCCGGCCCAAAGGCAGGATCGGCCTCGCGAACTGGACGCCCGAAGGTTTTATCGGCCAGGTCTTCAAGACCCTCGGCAAATATCTGCCGCCGCCCGCCGGCGCCAAATCGCCGGCGCTGTGGGGCACGCGCGCACGGCTGAGCGAAATGTTCGACGCGGGCGCCGCCTCGATCAAGGCCGAATCGCGCCTCTTCAACTTCCGCTATCGCTCGCCGGAACATTTCCTCGACGTGTTCAAGACCTTCTACGGCCCGGTGCTGAAGGCGTTCGCAGCGCTCGAACCGGCGATGCAGGAAGAACTCCACAACGACCTGAATGCGCTGATCGTGCGCATGAACCGGGCGACCGACGGCACCATGGTCGTGCCCAGCGAATATCTCGAGGTGATCGTCAGCAAGCGCTGACCATCGCTGCCGCGCGGCGCCTCCGATCCCGGCCGAGCCTTTTCCGTTCCGATAGAATCGGAACGAAATCGTTCTTGAGGAAATATCCGAGGAAATATCTGATCCGAACCGCAGATCGAATCTGCCGTCATGGCGCGACGCCACCGTCAATATTGAAGCACAAACAGGAATCATACGATGAATAATTTGATCAGGCCCCCTTTTCCAAAACACAGCGAAGCCAGCGTCGTCGCGCTGCATTGCTCGCTCGGTTCGGGGCGGCAATGGGCCAAACTCGCCGAAGAACTCCGGCGCAATTACCTGGTCATCACCCCCGATATTTCCGGCTACGGCACCAACACCTGCGCGCTGGAGCTGCCGCTGACGCTGGCGGAAGAAGTCCGATGCCTGAGCGGCCACCTCAACGACGCCACCGGCCCGATCCACCTCATCGGCCATTCCTATGGCGGCGCCATCGCGTTCAAGATCGCAACCGCCTCGCCATTCGCCCATCGGATCCGCAGCCTGACGCTGATCGAGCCGGTGCTGCCGACGCTGCTGCGCGAGAGCGAAGCGGACCGGCGGCTGCACGATCGTTTCGAGCGGCTCTCGCTTGAGGTTTCCGCCGACCTCTGGAACGGATCGGTCCTGGAGGCGATCGACAAATTTACCGAGTTCTGGAATGGATCCGGCCCGCACGAGCCGCTGGCGGCGAACGCGCGGCTTCGGATGATCGAGCGCGCCGAAAAGCTCGCCTTCGATTTCTCCGCGGCACTTGCCGAGGAAAACGTCTCGGCCGCTGCGGTCGGCCTGCGTCGGATGCCGACGCTGTTGTTTTCGGGCGGGCTGTCGCCCTATCTCACCCAGCGCATTACCGGGCGGCTCGCGTCGATCATCGGCAACGCGCAAATGAGGCATCTGCCGGCAGCCGGCCACATGCTTCCGCTGACACATGCGGCGATCGTCAATCCCGAGATCGTCAAGCATATCGCGCGCGCGGACGAACTCGCCGAATTGACGCTGGCGGCCGGTGAACTTCCGGCGGATGTGATTGCGTTCGCGCGGGAGTGAGCGGCGATCGCTCCCTTCCCGCTTGGCTCGCCTGCGGTCGATCTGATATCCATATCCCGGAAACGGGAACAAAACGCCGATGAGTAAATTCGCCGCGCTGGGCCTTTCGCCAAAACTGCCCGCCCTCGTTCTCGCCGGCCTTTCGCTGTTCCCTGCTGTCGCTTGTATCCCTGCTGTCGCTTGCCTCCCACCCCGCCCTCGCCGCCGAAGAGGCCGAAGCCGCCCCCAAGGGCGCGGCGGTCACGGTGCTGAAGGCGGCAAAAGCCTGTTTTGCCAATACGGTCGAAGTATCCGGCACCATCATTCCGCGCGACGAGACCCAGGTGCGGCCCGAGCGGATGGGGCTGAAGGTCGCCGAGGTGCTGGTGGATGCCGGCGATACCGTCACCGCGGGCCAGAATTTAGCACGACTGAACCTGCCCGAGGGCGGCCAGGTGGTAGTGCAGGCGCCGGTGGCGGGGCTGGTCTCGGCCTCGAACGCGGCGGTCGGCGCGACGGCCTCAGCCAAGGGCGAACCGCTGTTCTCCATCATCGCGCGGAGCGAGTTCGACCTCGTCGGCCTGGTGCCGACGCGCGACATCGCCAAACTCGCGGTCAACCAGACCGCGCGGATCAAGGTGATCGGCGCCGGCGACGTCGACGGGCGGGTGCGGCGGCTGTCGACCACCGTCGAGCCCAACAGCCAGCTCGGCCAGGTGTTCGTCGGCATCACCACCAACCGCCGCCTGCTGGTGAATTCGTCCGCGCGGGCGCAGATCAAGACCGGCCAGAGCTGCGGCGTGTCGGTGCCGCTCACCGCCATTCTCTATGGCACCGCCGGCACCGTGGTGCAGGTGGTGCGGCGCCAGCGCGTCGAGACGCGGCGGGTGGAAACCGGGTTGATGTCGGCAGGCCAGGTCGAGATCCGCGATGGCATCGCCGAGGGCGACATCGTGGTGGCGCGCGCGGGCGCGCTGCTGCGCGAAGGCGATCCGGTGCGGCCGGTGACGGCGGCGGATGTAAAGTAAGGGTCTGCTTCGTCGAAGTAAGCGCCCTGCCTCACGACCGGCTTACCCGCCGATGCGGATGTCTTCCAGCAGGGAGGACGACACCGACGGCACCTGCTCGCCTTCGGAGGCGCGGGAGATGGCGACGCGGGTTTTGTTGAAGGCGGTCTCGGCGCCGGTCTGGGCGTCGAGATTGTTGAGCAGCTCGGTCACCAGCACGCTGTACTGGCCCTTGCTGTCATCAGCCACCTTGCCCGGGGTTGCCGAGGTCAGGATCAGCGCGTTTTCCGGCGCGGAGATCGGGGCCAGCCCATGGGAGAAGGAACGGAAACGGCGCTCATAGGGGTTGCGGCGGGAGGCGTCGACGACGACCAGCTTGGCCTTGGCGCCCTGCTCGTTCATCGCCGCCAGCACCTGCTCGATGCTGACGCCGTCACGGCGGACGTCGGATTCCTTCCAGATCGCGGCATCGACCGGGATCATGTAGCTTTCGCGGCCGACCTGGACGCCATAGCCGCCGAAGAACAGCATGACGACGGTGTCGGACGCGATCTTCGACTTCATGCGGCCGATGGCGCGGGCCATGTCGTCCTTGGTGGCGTCCTCCACCACGTCGACGTCAAAGCCGTTGCCGCGCAGCGCCGCGGAGAGGCCGCGGGCGTCGTTGATCGGCTGGGCCAGCGGCGCGGCGGCGTCGGGATAATGACCATTGCCGATCACGAGGGCGACCCGGGCAGCCTTCTTCGCCGGCTCGCTGCTCTGTTCGGTCGCGACCGCCTTGGCGGAATCCTTGGCGGCATCGGGCGCACGCTTGTTCAGCGCGGCATGGGCGCCGATCGCCAGCGAGACCAGGCCGACCAGCGCGACCCCAATGGTCAGCGGGCGGCGGGAGATGCGGAGCTGCCTTACATTCATCACGTTCAATTCCCAATCGTTGACCAAGGCGCGCCAGTTGGTCGCGCCAGTGCCGGTTAGGTTTGAGGGGTTGCGAAGTCTGTGCCGTCAGATTGCGCTCAATTTGCGGCACCGCAACAAAGAAACCATTAACCCGCATGGCCGGTCCGGGCAACCGCCTTTGGCGCATGGAGGTGATCGCTAAAGACTATTGCCAGGACTTGCAGCGGGATATGTGATAGACATCACATTTCTGTTCCGTTTGTGTTTCCTGCGGAATTCATATAATTTTCCAAAGGCTTGCAGGCTCGACCCGGGCCGCTGGCGGCCGCGGTGGGCATCGGGCGGCCAAGGGGACTTGCCGAGTCTACCAGATTGGGGATTTACGGTACCGGCGGAAAGAAACTGCATGGGCTTTCACCAATCCGCCGGCGCCGCCTTGCGCGCGCTGACCGTCCAAAAGGACGGCCCCTCGCTCTATGACGTCTGCGATCCCGTGCTCCGAAAATACCGGGGCGGCGACCCCCATCTTGGAAAATTCTACCGGACGGCGCTCGGCAACCCGGCCCTGCGGACGCTGTTGCGCCGGACCGGGCTGCCGCAATTGAAGGATTCGGGGCGGCTGGAGCGGCTCCGCGAGGCGCTGACCCGCGCCCGCGACGACGACCAGCCGGACTGGGCCGCGATCGGCCAGCCGGTGGCCGAACTGATGGCGACGATCGGCGTCCGCCACCCAGAGCCGCCGGTGGCGGCGCCCAACGGCCGCGCGCCGGAGCTGGCCGAGATCGAGCGCGTGATCCGCAATTGCGGCGCGCATCTCCTGGGTTCGTTCTCGAAAAACGGTTTCATCCCGACCTACGCGGCCTTCAACCTGATCGGCGATGCCGATATGGGCGGGCGCGAAATGCTGATGGCGCTGACCGGGCTCAATTCCCGCGGCTACAAGAACTCGACGCTGCTGTTCAATCTGGCGCGGATCTTCATCGCGCATTCGCCGGCGCGGGCGCTGATCAACCCGCCCTGGCGCGGGATCGCCGAGCCGATGTGGGAGCCGATGCAGATCCGCCATCGCTCGGCCTATTACGACGCGTTCTTCACCGAGGCGCTGTTGAGCTTTGTCGAGACCGGGCTGCCGTCGGCGGACCAGACCGCGGCCTCGCAGCGCGCGATTTCGGAGATGGTCGATTTCTGCCTGAAGACTTCCGCCGAGGAGGTGCCCTCGCATGACGGCTCGACCGTTCGCGTCATCACCGCCCTGGCGCCGCTGCCGCATCCGCGCTTCTCGCGGTTCTTTGCGCAGATCAAGCAGGATCTCGGCTTTGGCATTTACGTGCCCGATTGCGACACCACGGCCTGCTCGTTCTCGGCCGCCACGCAGGCCGGGTCGAACGATCCTATACTCGCGCAGCCGCTGCTGGACTTCTATGCCGGACTGCAGGTGCGCGGCGGCGCCAACGAGCCGCGCGTCACCGTCGCGCTCAACGACAACATCGACTACGAGGGCGGCGTCGTCACCTGGATCGACAATCTCGCCGGCGACCGGCCCTACGGCAACGACCTCGATCCGACGCTCAATCTGGACATCCTCGAAGTCAGTTTCCGCAATCTTG
This sequence comes from uncultured Alphaproteobacteria bacterium, assembly GCA_963847015.1. GTDB lineage: Bacteria > Pseudomonadota > Alphaproteobacteria > Rhizobiales > Xanthobacteraceae > Bradyrhizobium. The sequence continues at coordinate 70,978 of CAWJYI010000023.1, forward strand.
CGCGCTGGAAGATCATCGAGACGCCGCAGCGGCTGGAGACCGTGCATCGCATCATCGGCTTCCAGAAGCGGCTGGTGGAAAGCGGCGCTTTCACCAATCCGCGTTCGCACATCTATTATCTGCCGGAGCTCTACAGCGCCTATTTCGGCCGCTGCTATGCCGCTTTCACGGCCTTGCCGCCGGCCGCGCAGCAGACGATCGACCCCGACGGCACCTTCGCTTTCGTCCGCACGCGGGTGCTGGCCTATGTACAGGACGAGCTGATCGCGCATGAAATGAACGCGTTCGACGCGGCGCTGGCCTTGATGGCGCTGGCGCATCTCGGCGCAGCACCTGCGGCGTTTACGCCGGCGCTGCACTGCATCGTCACGAGCCTCGGCGAAGGCGGACGGCATGGCCCGTACAAGGCTTATGAATGGAACAAGATGAAGACGCCGACGCGTATCCTGGTCGGCGGGCCCGAGGTGACGTCGGCGTTCGTGCTGATGGCGCTGGCGCTGGCGCGACGGGCGATGGCCTCCGGCGTTTTTGGATAGCGCGCAAACAGAGACTCATTTTGTTCTCGACTGAGGCCTGTTCGATTGCACTCTCGAGTCGATTACGAACGCGAATTAGCGCGCGACACATAGGCAAATTTTAGATTGGGAGCACTGTTGCCAACGCAGAAAGGTATGATTACGTTTTGCCATTGGTAGGCCCAAACGGTCTTTCGATCGGCGGCACGCACATGCCCAAATTCCTTCGCATCGGAGTCCATCAGTCGAACGTTTCCGGATACACGTCAAAGGCATGGTGCGCTCGCCGGGTTGGTTCGACGGTTTTCCTGAAGTGGGGCGCCGTCGAGGTCCATGGTGTCGGAGATGGGCGAACGATCTACTGGACACTTCCACCAAGGACGAAAACAATTCGTTGCGGCACGGTGCAGCGTGCCAAAGACTATGCAAAAATCGCAATCGCGCGGCGACGCAACCATCGCTATGAACCGCTGGCTGGAAGTATTGCGATCCGGCGCCGACCCGCCGCTCGTGGCGCCGAGCTCGAACAAGCGCTCGCCACGATCCTGTTTGTCGATATCGTCCGGTCCACCGAAAAGGCCGCGCGGCTAGGCGATTCGCGTTGGACACAGGTGATGAATCATTATTACGCCGCCGTCCGTAGAGAACTGAAGACTTCGCGCGGAAAAGAAGTCGTGACGACGGGGGACGGACTGCTGGCGACGTTCGGCGCGCCGGCTGCCGGGGTCCGTTGCGCGACCGCAATGCGCGAGGCAGTGCGCACGCTGGGGCTAGAGATCAGGGTGGGGCTGCACGCGGGCGAATACAAAGTGAGCGGGGCTGAGGTGTTCGGCCTCGCGTTTCACATCGGCGCGCGCGTCGCCGCGAAAGCGCGTGCCGGCGAAGTCTTGGTCTCGAGCGCGGTCAAGGATCTGATGTCGCAGTCTGGAATCCGCTTCAAGGATCGCGGCGTTCACCAACTCAAAGGCGTGCCGGAGCGATGGCGCCTGTACCGGGTCGAACATTAAGGCGTCCTGCAAAGTGGACACCGGTTTTGCAATCGGTTCGATGCTGCGACTGTTCGATGCCTTGCCTCGCCGTGGAGCGACCATGGGAATGACGGGAAGTTGAAAGCGGTGCGGCGGTTGAACACTGGCAAGGCGGCCGCATTGTCCGCACAATCCGCCCGCTTATTATGCGCTTTTCTTATGTGCTTTTCTCCGCAGGGATTGCCGATGAAATCACGAATGCTGCTTTCGGTCATTCTGGTCCGGCTGGTGCGCGCTCTGCCCCGGTTGGTGCCCGCTCTGCTTCTGCTGGCGCCTGCGATCGCTCAGGCGGCCGAGATCACCGGCGTGCCGAAAATCCGCGAAGGCGATCAGATCGTGATCGGCAACAGCCGCATTCGCCTCGGCGGCATCGACGCGCCGTCGGTGGATCAGCTGTGCCTCAACAACAACGGCGAGCGCTGGACCTGCGGCGTCGCAGCGCGCGACGAACTGATCAAGCATGTCGGCAACAAGAGCTGGACCTGTCATGTCAGGGCCACCGACCGCCGCGGCCGCACGGTGGCGCGATGCGATGTCGATGGCCAGGACATCCAGAAATGGCTGGTCGCGAACGGCTGGGCGCTGGCCTATACGCGCGTCTCCCACGATTACGAGGCCGATGAAAAAGCCGCGCGCGAAGCCAAGGCCGGAATGTGGCAGGGCGCGTTCATCGCGCCGTGGGACTGGCGCGCCCGCAACAAGAAGACCACCATTCTGGGCGCGGCGAAGCCGCCGGAGAATGCCTCGACGATCCTGCTGGCATCGGCTTCCGGACCGGTCGCGCCGTCGCCCGACTGCACCATCAAGGGCAACGTCAACCGCGCCGGCGAATGCATCTACCACCAGCCTACCAGCCGCTGGTATGCGAAGATCGAGATGAAGATCAGCAAGGGCACGCGCTGGTTCTGTTCGGTCGACGAGGCCGAGGCCGCCGGCTGCCGCGAGACCAAACGGTAGCGAGCTGAAAGATCAGATCTGGCATGCGATCGCCAACGTAATGGGAAAATAGCCGGCAGACGGGTTGAAATTCAGGCCAAACCGCTGCATCCATGCGGCGAGCTGAGTGGGCTGATCGAACAAGGAAAACCAACAAAATGACCGTTCGCGCGGGCCGGGAATTTCTGGCCATCCCCGGGCCCACCACCATGCCCGACGCCGTGCTGCAGGCGATGCATCGCCCGGCGCTCGACATCTATTCCAACGAGATGGTGGAGCTGACCGAAGGCCTGCTCGGCGACCTCTCCAAACTGTTCGCCACAAAGGGGCAGTCCTACATCTATATTTCGAACGGGCATGGCGCGTGGGAGGCCACCCTCTCCAACGTGCTGTCGCGCGGCGACAAGGTGCTGGTGCTGGAAAGCGGACGCTTTGCGATCGGCTGGGGCAATGCCGCAGCCGCCATGGGCGCGGATGTCGAGGTGCTGAAAGGCGACTGGCGGCGCTCGATCCGCCCGGCCGAAGTCGAGGCCCGCCTCAAGCAGGACAAGGATCACAAGATCAAGGCGATCCTCGCGGTGCAGGTCGACACCGCCTCAGGCGCCTATAACGACATCGAAGCGATCGGCAAGGCGATCAAGGCGACCGGCCATCCCGCTTTGTTCATGGTCGATACCGTGGCCTCGCTCGGCTGCATGCCGTTCCAGATGGATGCCTGGGGCATCGACGTCGCGATGTCCGGATCGCAGAAGGGCCTGATGGCGCCTCCCGGCCTCGGTTTCGTCGCCGCTAACGACCGCGCCCGCGAAGTACACAAGAAGGCCGACCTGCGCACGCCCTATTGGGACTGGACCGAGCGCGAAGGCGCCGAGCACTACCGCAAATATGCCGGCACCGCGCCGGTGCACCTGCTGTTCGCGGTGCGCCAGGCCATCAACATGCTGTTCGAAGAGGGGCTGGAAAACACGTTTCAGCGCCATCGCCTGCTTGCCGAGGCGGTGCGCCGCGCGGTCGCAATCTGGGCCGAGGGCCAGGTGCTCGGCTTCAATATCGCCGAACCGCACGAACGGTCGAACACCGTCACCACAGTGGTGATGGGCGGCGGTTACGATCCCGTTGCACTGCACCGCTACTGCAAGGACAAATGCGGGGTGGTGCTTGGTGTCGGGATCGGGGATTTGGCCGGCCAGGCGTTCCGGATCGCCCATATGGGCCACGTCAACGCGCCGATGATCTTGGGTACGCTCGGGGTCATCGAGGTCGGGCTCAACGCCCTCAATATCCCCCATGGCAAGGGTGGAACCGAAGCCGCCATCGAGTGGCTTGGCGAAAGTGTGGGCGCGTGAGGCTTGGTTTTTCCCTTGGTCTTTCCCCTTAGTCCTTCCCGCTTGTCCTGCTGCCCCTGTTTTGCCCCTCCCCCTTGCGGGGAGGGATCGGGCCGCTCGGATTGGCCTGTTGGCTGACGATCTTCCACTTTGCGATCTTCCACTATGCGATCTTCCACTTTGGACGGCTTTCCGAACCCGGATTTTTAGTGCTTATACTCCCGCAAAAGCCGGGCGCTGATCCCTGCAAAATAGAAACTGGAGGCTGGATTGGCGTCGGTTGATTTGCGTAACCTCACCAAGCGTTTTGGATCGCTGGCGGTGGTCGATGACGTTTCGCTGCGTATCGATCACGGGCAGCTGGTTTGCCTGCTGGGGCCGTCGGGCTGCGGCAAGACCACGACGCTGCGGCTGATCGCGGGCTTTCTGGAGCCTTCGGACGGCGAAATCCGCGTCGGCGACCGGCTGGTATCGTCGAAGGCGCGGACGCTGCCACCCGAACAGCGCAGCATGTCGATGATTTTCCAGAGCTACGCGCTGTGGCCGCATATGACGGTCACCGAAAACATCGTCTATGGCTTGCGCCTGCGAAAACTGGACCGCGACACCATTGCCAAAAAGCTCGCGGCGATCCTGGCGACGACCAAGCTCGAAGTGTTGGCCCAGCGCTATCCCGGCGAACTCTCCGGCGGCCAGCAGCAACGGGTGGCGCTGGCGCGGGCGCTGATCGTCGAGCCGGAAACGCTGCTGCTCGACGAGCCCTTGTCCAATCTCGACGCCAATTTGCGCGAAGAGATGCGGTTCGAAATCCGCAGGCTGCATGACGAGTATCGCTACACCACGGTCTACGTCACCCACGATCAGTCGGAAGCGATGACCACCGCCGACCTGATCGCGGTAATGAATGCCGGCAAGATCGACCAGCTCGGCACGCCCGAAGACATCTACGCCCGACCCGAATCCGAATTCGTCGCGCGCTTCATCGGCGCCAGCAATGTCATCAAGGGCACCGCCCGCGACGGCAACCATGTCGACTTTGCCGGGGCCATCCTGAAGGTGATTGGCGCGCCGCTCACCGCCGGCCAAAGCGCCGCAGTCGCAATCCGCCAGCACGACATCGGGCTTTCGACGCAAACCCCGGCTTCGCCGCAGAATGCGGTCAAGGCTGTCGTGACGCGGCAGGTCTATCTCGGCGCTGCACGCGACTACATGGTCGAAGTCGCCGACGGCACGGCGCTGCGCGTGACGACGCCGACCGAAACCAACGTTCCCAGGGGCAGCGAGGTCTGGCTCACTTTGCCGCCCGACCGATGCCGCGCCCTGGCCCGATGACAAGAACTTGGTCGATGACAAGAACTGGGCCGACGACAGGACGGGAGGACGCGATGAAGAAACAAAAACTTTCCAGACGCGATGTCCTGCAAGGAACTCTGAAAGCCTCGAGCGCGCTGGCGCTTGGCACCGTATTCGCCTCCCCGGTTCGCGCCGAGGCGCCGCCGCCGGAAGCCATCACGCCTGCGCTGATCGAAGCGGCAAAGAAGGAAGGCAAGGTCGTCTGGTACACCTCGATCGACCTTTCGGTTTCGGAAAAGATCTCCGCCTCGTTCAAGGAGAAATTCGGCGGCATCGACGTGCGTGTCGAGCGCACCGGCGCCGAGCGGGTGTTCCAGCGCATCGGCCAGGAATATGCCAGCAACGTCTTTGCCGTCGATCTCGCCAACTCTTCCGATGCCGCGCATCTGCTGGCGTGGAAGAGGCAGGGCATCCTGCTGCCTTACGTGCCGGAAGACGTCGCGAAATATTACAAGCCCGAGCATCGCGACCCCGACGGCTTTTTTGCCGGTTTCCGCGCCACGCTGAGCCCGATTGCCTACAACACCAAGCTGGTGAAGGCCGAAGACGCGCCGACCAGCTTCAAGGACCTGCTCGAGCCGAAATGGAAGGGCAAGATCGTCAAGGCGCATCCCGGTTACAGCGGCACGATCCTGACCGCGACATTCGAGATGGTGCGTGACATCGGCTGGGCATACTACGAGAACCTCGCCAAGCAGAACATCATGCAGGTGCAATCGGCGACCGACCCGCCGAAGAAGCTTTCGCTCGGTGAGCGCGCCGTGATGGCCGACGGCACCGAATACAATATCTTCCTGCTGAAGGAATGCCGGCCAGCCGGTCGAGGCCGTCTACCCCTCGGAAGGCACGCCCTTTATCGTCGGCCCCAATGGCGTCTTCAAGGCGGCGCCCAATCCCAACGCGGCCAAGCTGTTCCAGAACTACTGCTTCACGCCGGAGGCGCAGCGGATCATCATCGATGCCGGCGGGCTGCGCTCGCTGCATTCACAGGTGAAGGAGCATCCGGGCCGCAAGCCGCTTGCCGATATCAAATTGATGAAGGAAGACGCTGCGAGCGCGGATGCGCAAAGCGAAGAGATCAAGGCGCGTTATCAAAAGATCTTTCGTGTTTAAGCCGTCATTGCGAGTTGTTCGCCAAGCGCTTACTTCTCGCAATGACGAAGAGGAAACCGAAGCGATGAAAAAGACCGTCAACCGGCGCGACATCATCAAGGGCTCGGCGGCCCTGGGGCTCACCTTGTTTGCCGCACCTCTGAAGGCGGCGGCGCCGCCGCCGGTCGCGATCACGCCCGCGCTGGTCGAGGCGGCCAGGAAGGAAGGCAAGGTCATTCTGTATTCCTCGATGGACCTGCCGGTCGGAGAAAAGCTCGGCAAGGCGTTCGAGGCCGCCTATCCCGGCATATCCGTGCAGATCGAGCGCTCCGGCTCGGAGCGGCTGTTTCAGCGGGTCGATCAGGAATTTGCCAGCAACATCCACGCCGCCGACATCATCAATTCATCTGACGCATCGCACTTCATCAGCTGGAAGAAGAACGGCTGGCTGAAGCCTTTCGTGAGCGAAGACATCGCGCAACATTTCCTCCCGCAGTTTCGCGACCCCGACGGAATGTCGGCGACGTCGCGAATCTATTTGTCTTCGATCGCCTACAACACCAACCTCGTGAAGCCCGACGACGCGCCCAAAAGCTTTGCGGATTTGCTCGACCCGAAATGGGCCGGCAAGATGGTAAAGGGTCATCCCGCCTACAGCGGCACCATCATGACCGCGACGTTCCAGTTGGTCCGCGAACTGGGATGGGAATATCTGGAGAAGCTGTCGAAGCAGCGCGTGATGCAGGTGCAGTCGTCGACCGACCCGCCGAAAAAGCTTGCGCTCGGCGAGCGCGCGGTGATGGCCGACGGCAACGAATATGGCGTCGTGCTGCTCAAGGAAGCCGGCCAGCCGGTTGAGCCGGTGTATCCGAGCGAGGGGGCGCCGACGATTTCGGGGCCGACCGGTATCTTTGCGAGCGCGCCGCATCCCAATGCCGCCCAACTGTTCCAGGCCTGGCTGCACACCCGCGAGACCCAGCAATTCTTCACCGATTACACGGCGCAGTATTCGGCGCACGCACAAGTGCAGTCGAAGCCGGGACGCCGCAAGCTTTCCGACATCAAGTTGATGAAGGAGGACGCGGCGGGCGTCGAGGCGATGACGGAAGAGATCAAGACCCGCTATGCGCGGTTGTTCAAGGTGTAAGGCCCTGCGCAGCGTCGCGCCGGGCAAGCTTCGCGATGCCCGGAACGACAGAGAGATTGAAGTGACCATACCACTTCCATCGAGACCCCCAAAGCCCGCTTCGACTGGACCAAGCCGGTACTGTGGCTGTTCGCGGCCTTCATGATCGTGCTGATCGTGCTGCCATTGTCGTGGCTGGCGTTCTACGCGTTCACGGACAAGGCCCGGCATCCGACGCTGCAGAACTTTGTGACCCTGTTCAGCAACCCGGACTTCCTCGATCCGCTGCTGACCACCGCGATCATCGCCACCACCTCGGCGGTAATCTGCTGCCTTGTCGCCGCACCGATCGGATGGCTGGTGTCGCGCACCGACATGCCGGGGCGGCAGACCATCCGCGCGCTGGTGACGGCCTCGTTCGTGACGCCGCCGTTCCTCGGTGCGGTTGCCTGGGAACTGCTGGCGGCGCCGAACAGCGGTTTGCTGAACCAGCTCTATCGTTACCTCAGCGGCGCGGAATCGGATTCGTATCTGTTCAATATCTATTCGCTGACCGGAATCATCTTCGTCATCTCCTGTTACACGTTTCCGTTCGTGTTCGTGCTGGTCGCCAACGCGCTCGACAACATGCCGGGGGAACTCGAAGACGCCTCCGCCATTCTCGGCGGCAAGGCCTGGACCACGGCACGGCGCGTCACCATTCCGCTGGCGCTGCCGGCGCTGGTCGCCGGCGCGCTGATCGCGTTCCTGCAGGCGATGACGCTGTTCGGTTCGCCCGCGATCCTCGCGCTGCCGGCCGGCTTCCACGTCATGACCACCAAGATCTGGAGCCTGTTCCAGTACCCGCCGAAACTGGAACTGGCCGCTGCCGCCGCGGTGCCGCTGCTGGTGCTGACGATATTGCTGTTGCAGGGCCAAAAATTCCTGCTCGGCCGCCGCGGTTATTCCGTGGTCGGAGGCAAATATGGCGCGCCGCGCCCGATCGAACTGAAGGGCTGGCGCTGGGTGGCGCTGGCGTTCTGCCTGATCGTTCTGCTCAATCCGGTGTTCCTGCCCTATCTGGCGCTGCTCAACGCGGCGTTCTCGCCGAACGCAACGACGCTGGTGACGCCGTCGACGTTCACGCTGCACAACATCGTATTCGTGTTCACCGAATTGTCGTCGACCCAGCTCGCGCTGAAGAACACGGTAATCCTCGGCACCGCCACCGCCACCATCGGCACCATCCTCGCGCTCGTCGTCGCCTATGTCACCACCCGCCGCGTCATCGCAGGTCACCGCGTGCTCGGATTCCTCGCCACCGCGCCGATCGCCGTACCCGGCATCGTGCTCGGCGTCGGCCTGTTCCTGAGCTACACGCGGCCGCCCTTCGTGCTCTACGGCACGCTGTGGATCCTGCTGATTGCGTTCCTCACCATCAATCTGCCGTCGGCCTATCAGCAATTGCAGGCGGCGTTCGCGACCATCCATCCCGAACTGGAGGACGCCAGCCGTATCCTCGGCGCGACGCGGCTGCAGTCGCTGCGCCAGATCACCGCACCGCTGCTGCGCACCGGCGTGATCGCGACCTGGTGTTTTATTTTCATCGGCGTGATGAGGGAGCTGTCCGCCGCGATCGTGCTGTTCACCTCGCAGACAAAGGTGCTGTCGGTCCTGATCTACGACCTCAACGAAAGCGGCGATCTCGCGGCGATCGCCGTGCTGGGCATCGCGATGCTGATCATCACCTTCGCAGTGGTGCTCGCCGTGAACCGGATTCCGATGTTCGGCGGCAATGCGACGGCGAGGTTGCGGAATAGCTAAACCCTCAGGGTGAGGTCTTCTACTGACCCAGCCGGTAAGCCTCGACCTGCGCCTTGAGGCGCTCCAGCGGCGCCAGCGGCGCTGAGCGATCGACGACATGTTTCCGCTCCGCGATCAGCGACAGGACCTTAAGGTCGATTGCAGGCGAGTGGTGGATCACGTCGCCATAATTGCCGAGATTGTGGGTGATTTCCTTCACGTCGCGGAAATCGTGCAGGCTGACATTGGGAAACCCGGTCAAGCGCGAAGCCGCGTAGGCAGTGAAATCATAGACGATCTTGAGCGTCGCCGGTGACGCGTCCCGCATCGCCACGAATTGCAGGATCGAATAGGGCGGAAAGTAGATGTCGAATTTCACATCCGGATTTTTCTCGATCAGACCGACCGCGTCGCGCTCGAAAATCCCCACCATCGTGTCGTAGTCATAGCCTGCCGCAAGGTAAGAACTGCGCACGGGATCGGTGATGTCACGAAGGCAGCCATGGCTCTTTGCGCGTTATAGAATCCGGCCACGTCGTAATTGGGCGCCAGCGCATTGATGTCATCGGCATCGGCGATCGGAAACTTGATGACGATGCCCGACGTCAGCCGCGCGACGGTTTTTTCCAGCGGCCCGACCGACCGCGCCATCATCCAAAGGGATTCGCGGGCCATCGCGCCGCTGAAGAGATACTCGCCGAGGCCCTTGGCGTTCCGGCGATAGAGATTGGCGGGAAGGAACGGGTTGGAATCGACGTCCGGCGCGTCGCGAAAGATCCAGTCGTCCATCTGCCAGATCACGCGTTTCGGATGGCGCTCAAGCGCCGCGGCCAGCACAAAGCTTTGCTCGTGTGAATTCGAGCCCGACATCGCCAGTTTCAGGGAGCGCCCGCCGGCAAGGCGATCGATATCGCTTTGCCGGAAATGAATCGCGAGCGACGTCCCCATGAACACCGTGTCGAAATCCTGGCTGCGGATCAGCCCGGCATTCTGCATGCGGCTGTCGTTGGAGTACATCGGATGATAGAAACGCGCCGGCCGGAACAGTTGCAGCGGGTCGACGATGAAGTTCAACGCCCCGGTCATCATGATCATGGCGACAGTCGCGCAGACGAACTGCAGAATATGCCTGTAGGTGGTCCGCATCAGAACCTGAAATAGATGAATTCGCTGTGCTGGTGGATTCCGAGAATTCCGAAGGCCAGCACAGCTGCCGTCGCATAAAGGAAGAGCGGACGCAGCCGCCAGGCACCGAGCTTTTCGCCGACGCTCCGTTTCTCGTGATCGTAGCCCATGATCTCCTGGGTATTCGGCGCGAACCAGGCGAGCGCTGCGTAGAGGAGGATGAAAGCGGCATAGGCGATTTCACCGCGGCCAAAGGCGATGTTGGTGGGATCGGCCATCTTCGACAGCACATAGAGCGCCGAATGAATGTTGTCGGCGCGAAAAAACACCCAGGCGATGACGACGGCCGGAAATGTCAGGGCCAACCCGGCGATGTCGGCCAAGGGCGCGAAGCGCGGCGAGATCTTGGGGCCGTAATTAGTCCAGGCGTGATTGATGCAGAGATAGGCGCCGTGCAGCGCGCCCCAGGCCACAAACGTCCAGGCGGCCCCGTGCCAAAGGCCGCCAAGCAGCATGGTGATCATCAGATTGACATAGCGCAGCACGCGGCCGCGCCGATTGCCGCCGAGCGGGATATAGAGATAGTCGCGCAGGAACTGCGACAGCGTCATGTGCCAGCGCCGCCAGAAATCGACGATGGAGGTCGCCTTGTAGGGCGAGTTGAAATTCAGCGGCAGGAAAATGCCGAACATCAGGGAAATTCCGATCGCCATGTCGGAATAACCGGAGAAATCGAAATAAAGCTGGAAAGTATAGGCCAGCGCCCCGATCCAGGCATGGTCGAACGACGGCGCACTGGGGCCGAAGGCAAGCGAGACCAGCGGCTGGATGCTGTCGGCAAGACAAGTCTTCTTGAACAGCCCGATGGCGAAGATGATCAGGCCGCACAGGATCAGATGCGGATCCGCACGCTTGGCCTCCTTGCGCTCGAATTGCGGGATCATGTCCTTGTGATGAAGGATGGGTCCTGCGATCAGATGCGGGAAATATGTGACGAACAACGCGTAATGCGGCAGCGCGTAGCGCGCCACATTGCCCCTGTAGGCGTCGACCAGGAACGCGATCTGGGTGAAGGTGTAGAAGGAAATGCCGACCGGCAGCAGGATGTTGACGGCGAACGCGGTCGAAAACAGCGCATCGAAATTGGCGGCAAGAAAGCCGGCATATTTGAAGATGCCGAGCACCAGCAGATCGCCGGCAACACCTGTCGTGAGCACGGCAAACCGTGACGAGGGAGCCAATTGCCGCGCGATCAGGAGATAGCCGATGCCGTAATTGAACGCGATCGAGGCGAGCAGCAGCAGCACGAATTGCCAATTGCTGAACGAGTAAAAGGCCAGCGACGCCAGCGCCAGCCAGACCACCGGCGCCAGATTGCTGCCGCGGCCCAAGGCGAAATAGCCGGCCAGCACGACCGGCAGGAACAGGAAGATAAACGGGTAGGAATTGAAGAGCATCGGGCCTTTCTCAAGCTTTCCGAAAAGCCTAACCATACAACTTGCCCGCCAACAACCCGGCGACCGATGCGTTCAGGTCTTCCGGGATACCTTCTGGCAATTGACGGTTTCGACCCGATATAGAGGCGGAAGTCCAGAATAGTTGAACGAGCAAACGAGGATCGAGTGACACAAGCTTTGACCAAAAAGCCTGCGTTGCGCTCATACTATGTCAGAGGCCTTTTGGTAGGGTCTAGCAATCCCAAGGCCATCCTGTTCTTTACCGCGTTCTTCCCGCAGTTCCTGAACCCAATCGAACCGTTCGCGCCCCAGTATTTCATCCTCGCCCTCACTTTCATCGCATGCGAGTTCAGCGTGCTGGCGATGTGTGCCTTCGGCGTCTCCGCGATCGCTCCCGTGCTGCGGTCCAAATGGCACATGCGTTGGATCAATAAGGTAACAGGAGGGTTATTTGCGACGATGGGCGGCCTCTTGTTGCTCAGCCGCCGTCACGCCTAACACCGACGGATGGATTACCGCTTGGGGTTCGGCATCCCCGGACGAAAGGGACTTGAAGTGACACAAGCAATACACAAGGCGAATTGCCAGCCCGCCCCCTCCGCGCCGCGGCGACCGCATTCCCTCACCACCCACGGCATCACGGTGACCGACGATTATGCCTGGCTGAAGGACGCCAAATGGCAGGAGGTGCTGCGCGACCCCTCGATCCTCGACGCTGACATCAGAACCTATCTGGAGGCGGAGAACGACTATACCGACAGCCTGCTCGGCCACACCGGCGCCTTGCAGAAAAAGCTGGTCGCGGAAATGCGCGGCCGAATCAAGGAGGACGATTCCAGCGTGCCGGCGCCGGACGGCCCGTTCGCCTATTTGCGCAAATTCCGCGAGGGCGGCCAGCACGAATTGTTCGGCCGCACCCCGCGCGATGGCGGCGAGGTCAAGATCGTGCTCGATGGCGATACGCTTGCCGCCGATCATCCCTATTTCAAGTTCGGCGGTTCGCGGCATTCACCGGACCACAGGCTGCAGGCGTGGAGCGCCGACACCAAGGGTTCGGAATATTTTTCGATCCGCGTGCGCGACTGGGAGACCGGCGCGGACCTTGACGACATGGTCGAGGAAACCGACGGCGGGGTGGTCTGGAGCACGGACGCAAAGAGCTTCTTCTACGTCAAGCTCGACGACAACCACCGGCCCATGCAGGTCTGGCGTCACCGGCTGGGCACCAAGCAGACGGACGACACGCTGGTCTATGAGGAAAAGGATTCCGGCTGGTTCACCCATCTGCATGAAAGCTCCAGCGGACGTTTCTGCGTGATCGCAGGCGGCGATCACGAGACATCCGAGCAACGCCTGATCGATTTGGCAAACCCGGAAGCGCCACCGCGCCTTGTCGCGGCGCGCGAGGAAGGCGTGCAATATTCGATCGCCGACCGCGGCGACGAGCTGTTCATTCTCACCAATGAAGGCGGCGCCATCGATTTCAAGGTCGTGACCGCACCGCTCGCCGCTCCCGAGCGCGCCAACTGGCGCGACCTGATTCCGCATCGGGAAGGAATCTATATTCTCGATGTCGAACTCTACGCCGGCCATATGGTGCGGCTGGAGCGCGCCAATGCGCTGCCCGCCATCATCATCCGCGACCTCGCGAACGGTGAGGAACATGCCATCGCGTTCGATGAAGCGGCCTATTCGCTGGACACGATGGGCGGCTATGAATTCGAAACCACGAATCTGCGGTTTTCCTATTCGTCGATGACGACGCCGTCGGAAGTCTATGACTACGACATGGCCGCGAGGACACGGGTGTTGCGCAAGCGCCAGGAGATTCCCTCCGGCCACGACCCGGCCGATTACGTCACCACGCGCATCATGGCGACCTCGCATGACGGCGCGCAGGTGCCGGTCTCGATCCTGCACCGCAGGGATCTGCAACGCGATGGCAGCGCGCCGCTGCTGCTCTATGGCTACGGCTCCTACGGCATGGCGATGCCGGCGTCGTTTTCCGCCAACCGGTTGTCGCTGGTCGACCGCGGTTTCGTTTACGCCATCGCGCATATCCGCGGCGGCGCCGACAAGGGCTGGGGCTGGTATCTCGACGGCAAGCGCGAGAAGAAGACCAACTCGTTCGATGATTTCGCCGCCGCCGGCCGCGCACTGATCGAGACCAAATATACCAGCGCAAAACGCATCGTCGGCCATGGCGGCAGCGCCGGCGGCATGCTGATGGGCGCGGTGGCGAACCGCGCCGGCGAATTGTTCGCCGGCATCGTCGCCGAAGTGCCGTTCGTCGACGTGCTCAATACGATGCTCGACGACACATTGCCGTTGACGCCGCCGGAATGGCCGGAATGGGGCAACCCGATCGAGAGCGAAAAGGATTTCCGCACCATCCTGTCCTATTCGCCCTACGACAATGTCGCGGCAAAGGATTATCCGGCGATCCTTGCGATGGGCGGACTGACCGATCCGCGCGTCACCTATTGGGAGCCGGCGAAATGGATCGCCAAACTGCGCGCCACGATGACCGGCGGCGGGCCGGTGTTGTTGCGCACCAATATGGGCGCCGGCCATGGCGGCGCGTCCGGCCGCTTCAACCGCCTCGACGAAGTCGCGATCGTGTACGCGTTCGCGCTATGGGCGGTGGGGATGGCGGATAAGGGCGAGGTGTGAGGAAAAACAACAGCGAGCAAGGACTTCGAATGCAGTCGGCGGCGCGCGACCATCGCTACTTGAAACTCCTGCTCGGAGGGGTAATTGGGTTCGCGGCTGCATTTTCGATGATGTATTTTGCGTATGGGCCTAAAGGCGTTCTTTATTTGGTTGGCGCGTTGATTGCGTATCTTTGTGGACTGTTGTTTCTCAAGGTTTTCAGGTCTTAGCTGCCAAGTCTTCTAACGAAAGCCTACCGCAAGAACGTGGATGCCCGCGTCAAGCCCGGGCATGACGACATTTATCGCCCGCTTGCTTTCCGCCACGCCGCGAAATCCGTTAGCGTCTGCGGATCAGTCGCCGGATAAAGCCCTAGGATCGAGCGGCCCTTCTGCACCTGCTCGGTGACGAAATCCTCGAACGCGGTCATCTCGACCGTTTCGTCGGCGATCTCGTCGGCGAGGTGGGCGGGGATCACGATCACGCCGTCGCTGTCGCCAAGGATGACGTCGCCGGGAAACACTGGCGCGTCGCCGCAGCCGATCGGCACGTTGATCTCGATTGCCTGATGCAGCGTCAGATTGGTCGGCGCACTCGGCCGGTGGTGGTAGGCGGGGAAGCCGAGCTTTGCGATCTCCGCGGAATCGCGAAAACCGCCGTCGGTGATCACGCCGGCACAGCCGCGCTGCATCAGCCGTGTTACCAGGATCGCGCCGGCCGACGCCGCACGCGCATCCTTGCGGCTGTCCATGACCAGCACCGCGCCAACAGGACAATCCTCGATCGCCTTGCGCTGCGGATGGGCGCGATCCCGAAACACGTCGATCTTGTTGAGGTCCTCGCGCGCCGGCATGTAACGCAGCGTAAAGGCTTCGCCGACCAGCGTCGGCTGATCGGCGCTGAGCGGATGCACGTCCTGGATCATCTGGATGCGCAAGCCACGCTTGAACAAGCGCGGTGGCAACCGTGGCGGTCGAGACCGTTTTAAGTTTGTTGCGGGTGGCGTCGGTCAGTTTTGTCATATGTCGTTGTCCCAATTTTCCGTCATTCCGGGGCGTGACAGGCACGAACCCGGAATGACGGGTTTGTTGCATCACACCGCGCCGTGGGATTCCACGTAGAACGCATAAACCGAATGGCAGCTCGTCATGTACAGCCGGTTGTTCTTCGGCCCACCGAAGGCGAGATTGGCGCAGCGCTCCGGCAGGCGGATGAAGGCGAGCGGCTTGCCCTCGGGGTTGAACACCATCACGCCGTCCAGATCCTCGGACTTGCCCTTGAGCTGGAACACCTTGCGGCCGCCAATTTCGGTCGGCTCGGATTGCAGGGCGCCGTTACTGCCATAGCCGCACCACAAATTGCCGTCGCGATCGACCCTGAAGCCGTCGAGCGCGGCTTGATCGGCGGCGTCGATGATCTTGGTCTTCTTGCCCAGCGTTCCGTCGTCGTTGACGTCATAGCCCCAGATGCTGCGATTGGGTGTTCCCTTCCACTCCACGACATAGAGCTTCTTTTCGTCCGGCGAGAACGCAAGGCCGTTGGGATTGACGAGGTCGGTGAGAACCGCGGTGAGCTTGCCGTCCTTGGCGATGCGATAGACATTGGTGGTGGCCTGTTCGGGCTTTTCCTTCTTGCCTTCCCACTCGCCGTTGATGCCGAACAACGGATCGGTGAACCAGATCGAATCGTCGGACTTGACCACGATATCGTTCGGCGCGTTGAGCCGCTTGCCCTCGAATTTGTCGGCCAGCACCGTGATCTTGCCGTCCTTCTCGGTACGCGTGATGCGCCGTGTCACCGAATGCTCGCAGGTCACGAGGCGCCCCTGTCGGTCGCGCGCATTCCCGTTGGCATAATTGGCAGGGGCTGCGGAAAACGCTGGTCTGACCGGTCTTCTCGTCGAACTTCATGATCCGGTTGTTGGGGATGTCGGAGAACAGCAAATAGCCGCCCTCGGGGAAATAGGCCGGCCCTTCGGCCCAGCGCATCCCGGTGGCGACCTGTTCGACCGTGCTCGAATAGATCCGGTATTTCGCAAAGGCCGGATCCAGGATCTGCACGGCCGGGTCGGGGTAGCGCTGGTTCGGCGAGAACGGGAATGATTGCGCACCGGCGGCGCGGGAAACAAGTCCAGAGGCCGCGGCGGCCCCCGCAAAGCCAAGCATATTGCGTCGTGTGATGCTCATGGGTGATCCTCCTCCAGATATTTTTTTGGTATCGGGTCTTCGCTCCTGTCGTTCCGGGACGTCGAAGCGACCCGCGCAATTGCGCATCTGGAATTCGAGGTTCTCAGATGCGCAATTGCGCATCTTGGTTCGGCTTTGCGCGCCCGGGAACGACGGGCAATCTAATAAATCGACGGCTCGTCGACCGGCGCACCAAAGCCGGTTTCGAGGAAATCGAAATCGCAGCCTTCGTTGGCCTGCTTGATGTGGCGCGTGAACATCCAGCCATAGCCGCGCTCGAAACGGCGTTCCGGCTGCTTCCATTCGGCGCGGCGCTTTGCGAGTTCGGCCTCCGATACGTCGAGGTTGATGGTTCGTGCGTTGACATCGAGCGTGATCTTGTCGCCATTGCTGCACCAGCGCCAGCGGGCCGCCGACAAAGGATTCCGGCGAGACATGCAGGATGCAGGCGCCGTAGCTGGTGCCGCTCATGCGCGCATCCGACAGCCGCACCATGTCGCGCACGCCCTGCTTCACCAGTTTTGTCGGGATCGGCAACATGCCCCATTCCGGCATGCCCGGGCCGCCCTGCGGGCCGGCATTGCGCAGGATCAGCACGTGGTCGGCCGTGACGTCGAGATCGGGATCGTCGATCGCCTTCTTCATCGAGGGATAATCGTCGAATACCAGCGCCGGGCCGGTATGCTTGAGGAAACGCGGCTCGCAGGCGCTGGGCTTGATGACGCATCCGTCCGGCGCGAGATTGCCCTTGAGCACGGCGAGCGCGCCCTCGGCATAGATCGGATCCTTGACCGTGCGGATGACGTCATCATTATAGACCTCGGCGCGCGCGATGTTTTCGCCGAGAGTCTGGCCGGTGACGGTCATGACGTCGAGATGCAGATGCTCCTTGATGCGGCTCATCAGGCCGGGCAGGCCGCCGGCATAGAAAAAATCTTCCATCAGATAAGTGTCGCCGCTCGGACGCACATTGGCGATGACGGGCACCTTGCGGCTGGCGGTTTCGAAATCATCCAGCCCGATGTCCTGGCCGGCGCGGCGGGCCTGCGCGATCAGATGGATGATCGCATTGGTCGAACAGCCCATCGCCATCGCCACCGTGATGGCGTTCTCGAACGCCTTTCGGGTCTGGATCTTGGCCGGCGTCAAATCCTCCCACACCATCTCGACGATGCGGCGGCCGGATTCCGAACTCATGCGGATGTGACCGGCATCGGCGGCGGGTATGGAGGACGCGCCCGGCAAGGTCATGCCGATCGATTCGGCGATCGCCGTCATGGTCGAGGCGGTGCCCATGGTCATGCAGGTGCCGTAGCTGCGGGCGATGCCGGCCTCGACATCGACCCAGTCCTTGTCGGAGATTTTCCCCGCGCGCCGCTCGTCCCAGTATTTCCAGGCGTCCGAACCCGAGCCCAGCGTCTTGCCCTTCCAGTTGCCGCGCAGCATCGGGCCCGCCGGCAGATAGATCGCGGGCAGACCCATGCTGGTCGCCCCCAACAACAGGCCCGGCGTGGTCTTGTCGCAGCCGCCCATCAGCACCACGCCGTCGACGGGATGGCCGCGCAGCAATTCTTCGGCGTCCATCGCCAGCATGTTGCGGTAGAGCATGGTGGTCGGCTTGAGGAACGATTCCGACAGCGACAGCGCCGGCAACTCCATCGGGAAACCACCGGCCATCAGGATGCCGCGCTTGACGTCATCGACGCGCGATTTGAAATGCATGTGGCAGGGCTGCGCGTCCGACCAGGTGTTGAGGATCGCAATGACCGGCCGGCCCTTCCACTCCTCCGGCGCGTAGCCCATTTGCATCGCGCGCGAGCGATGGCCGAAGGCGCGGAGATCGTCCGGCGCGAACCAGCGCGCGCTGCGCAGGTCGGCGGGTTTCTTGTTTTTGGTCGTCATGACTGGGTGCCCCATTTCTGGACGGTGTTGCGCTCGATGGTGCGGAAGATCAGGTTCTCGACGATAAGACCAATGATGATCACGGTCAGCAGTCCCGCGAACACGGCAGGTATGTCCAGCAAGTTGCGGTTTTCGAAGATGAACCAGCCAAGACCACCCTGCCCCGACGACACGCCGAACACGAGTTCGGCGGCGATCAGCGTGCGCCAGGCGAACGCCCAGCCGATCTTCAGACCGGTCAGGATCGAGCCGAAGGCCGCCGGAATCAGGATTCGCGCGACGTAAGGCAATCCGCGCAGGCCGTAATTGCGGCCGACCATGCGCAGCGTATTCGAGACGCTCTTGAAGCCGGAATGGGTGTTGAGCGCGACCGGCCACAGCACCGAATGGATCAGCACGAAAACGAGGCTGCCATTGCCGAGCCCGAACCAGATCAGCGCCAGCGGCAACAGCGCGATCGCCGGCAGCGGGTTGAACATCGCCGTGACGGTCTCGAGAAAATCAGTACCGATGCGGGTCGAGATCGCCAGAATGGTGAAGATGGCGGCAAGAATGATGCCGGCGCTGTAGCCCATGAACAGCACTTTTAGCGACGCCCAGGCGCGAAGCGGGATCGTTCCGTCCCGCACCTTGTCGAACATCGTAACGATGGTGTCGTGAAAGGTCGGGAACAGCAGCGGATTGTCGAGGAACCTGCCATAGGCTTCCCACACCAATGCAAGGAAAATGATGATCACGGCCTTGCGGACGAAACCGTCGTTCCACAACAGCTCCAGCACGGTCAGCTTGCGCTCGACCTCGGCCGGCACGGCCGCGGTAGCCGTGTCGCGCAGCAGGATTTTGGCCTCGCCCATCGTGCGCTCCCTAATGTGCGGTTGCCGTCTCGGTGAACAGCAGATCATGGATCTGCTTCTCGAGGCGGGCGGCGCTGCCGTCTTCGCTGGAGACCTGATCGACATCGATAATCTCGGCCTTGACCCGGCCGGGATGCGGCGACAGCAGCAGGATCCGATTGCCGATCTTGATCGCTTCCGCGATCGAATGGGTGACGAACAGCACCGTGAATCGGGTTTCCGCCCAGAGCTGCAGCAACTCATCCTGGCAGGTGCGGCGCGTCAGCGCGTCGAGGGCTGCGAACGGCTCGTCCATCAGCAGAATATCCGGCTCCATCGCCATGCCGCGCGCAATCGCCACGCGCTGCTTCATGCCGCCGGACAGCGTATGCGGATAGGCGTCGACGACGCGGGTCAGGCTGACCTTCTCGATATAGGCCCGCGCCCGCACTTCGGCTTCCTTGCGCGGCAGCCGCCGCGTCATCAGCAACGGAAACATCACGTTTTCCAGCACCGTCTTCCACGGCAGCAGCTGGTCGAATTCCTGAAAGATCATCATCCGGTCGGCGCCGGGCTCGCTGATTTCGCGGCCGCTGATGGCCATCCTGCCTTCGCTCGGCTTCATGTAGCCGCCGACCGCCTTCAACAGGGTCGACTTGCCGCAGCCGGAGGGACCGAGCAGCACGAAACGATCGGAACGATCGACCGTGAACGAGACCCGCTCGGTCGCGGTCACCACCGCGCTGGAAGTCTTGTAACGCAGCGTTACGTCACTGACGTCGAGGAGCGCCGCCATGTTGCTCAACTGCCCTTCAGATCGTGCGCGATCGGCAGGTAATAGTCGGTCCACGCCTTGGGCTGGGTCTTCAGGGTGCCGGTCTTGAACAGATGGTTGGCGAACTTCATGGTGCCCTGCGGCTGCAAATTCCACTCCATCATGCCGGGTTCTTTGAGCCACGCCAACAAATCCTCGGCGCTGGTCTTGTCGCCGGTGACCTCCTTGTAGATTTCGACCGCGGTTTTGGTGTCGCTGCGGATCAGATCATGCGCCTCCTTGGTGGCGTCGCGCACGGCTTGAACGATCTTCGGGTTGGCGTCGGCGAATTTGGTCGTGGTGAAGAATTGCGCCTGGCTCAACGGCCCGCCCATCACGTCGGGCGACGACAGCACCACATGCGCGCCGGGCACGTTCTTCAATTCAAGGAAGGTGAACGGGGGAATCGCAAAATGATTGCGGACCTCATGCTGCGCGTTGGTCATTGCCACATAGGCGTCGGGATGGCCGAGCTGCACGGTGTTGGCGTCCAATTTCGACCATTGGTCGGCGCCGAACATCTCGCTGGCGGCAATCTGCAGCACGATCGCCTGCGTCGAGACCTTTACGGTCGGCACCGCGATCTTGTCGTTCGGCCCGAAATCCCTGAGCGATTTGATGTTGGCATCGCGGCTGATCAGCGTCATCGGCTGCGCCGAAGTGGCGACGATACCCTTGACGCCGCCGCGGGTGCGATCCCACAGCAGCAGCAAATTGCCGGTGCCGGTATTGAGGATATCGACGCCGCCGGCCAGCAGCGCATCGGTCTGGGCGCCGCCACCGCTCAGATTGATCCATTTGGTGGTGACGCCGGGCACGCCAAGCGCGGCCGCGTGCTTCTCGATCAGCTTCTGCTTTTCCATGATGTGCGAGGGCATGTAGAAAATGCCCGGCTGCCGCGACAGCGAAATCTCGGTCTTCTGCTGCGCCAGCGCCGGCGAACCCGGCAGCGCCAGTCCGAACGCCACCATCGCGCCCGCACAGGCACGCCACATCGTCTTCCTCATAGTGAACTCCCTCCGGCGATCTCAGTGTGTATTTGACGCGTTCGCGGAGATGCACTAATGTATTAGTGCATCTGAGGCAAGCGCCTTCTTGGAACGAGCGCCGCTCCCCGAACAACCGCCCCTTCTTGAAATGACTGCCTTCCGGAAATGACCACCTTCTTGAAATGAGCATGGGTTCGACAGGTCCCCCGCAAACCGCCTCCCGCCGCGCCGTCCCTGCGGAGCGGCTCGATCGCGATCGTCAGGCGGCGCCTCAGGTGTTCGAACGCCTGCGCGGCATGATCATTTCGCTTGATCTGCCGCCGGGGTCGCCGTTGTCGCGCGCTGCGCTGGCGGCGCAGTTCGGGGTCAGTTCGACGCCGATCCGCGATGCGTTGATGCGGCTCGAGGAGGAAGGCCTGGTCGACGTCTTCCCGCAATATGCCACCGTCGTCAGCCGGGTCGATGTGCGCCTGGCCCAGCAGGCACACTTCCTGCGGCAGGCGGTTGAGCTGGAGATCGTTCGCGCGCTGGCGATCCGCCATGATCCGGCGGTCGTCGCCGAACTCAACGCGACGATCGCGCGCCAGCAGCAATTTGCAAAGGACGGCGACTTCGAGAAATTCATGGCCGCCGACAACGAGTTCCACGCGAAGCTCTATGGCGCGACCGACAAGCAGGATATCTGGTCGCTGGTGCGCAGCCGCAGCGGGCATATCGACCGGCTGCGCCGGATGCATCTGCCCTCACCCGGCAAGGCGCAGGATATCGTGCGGCATCACAGACTGATTGCCAAAGCCATCGGCGCCGGCGAACCCGACGCGGCCCAGAACCATCTACGAACCCACTTGTCGGGCACGCTGAGCGACCTCACGCAAATTCGCGCGCGATATCCGGAATATCTCAGCGATTGACGCCTGCGGTTCCCGGCGGCGAGTGGTCCAGCGCCGTCGAACAAATCGGAGTGATGGATACCGCGCCTCGCATGCTGTCCGCCACGAAACCGATGGTTACCGGGCTTTTTGTGCGGACGTTCGACCGGCGGCGGAACGTCCATACAGGACTAGGCGGTTGCAGGAGAGCCCGGTTTCGGCAAGACTTGCAACCTGCCGTTGATCTGATTCCGAGATCTGATTCCGAACCTGGGGCGCGGAGAACCTTCATTTGGCAAGAATATTGATCGTGGATGACGACACGGCGGTCCAGACCACCGTCCGGCTGTTGCTCGAACGCGCCGGCCACAGCGTCGTCACCGCCGGCGACGGCCGGAAAGGACTCGCGGTGTTCGAAAGCGGGGATTTCGATCTGCTGTTCCTCGACATCTTCATGCCGGGGATGGACGGGTTCGAGACCATGCGGCTGATTCACCAGCTACGTCCGCTGGTCCCGATTATCGTGATCTCCGGACGGCCGATCTCTTCGGAGCCGGACGGCGCCCCCGACTTCCTGACCATGGCGATCAAACTCGGTGCGGTCTCCAGTTTGCAGAAGCCATTCAAGCCGGCGGCCCTGCTCGCGGCCGTCGACCGTTGTCTGGAAGCCGCCAAACGCCGGTCGCCGCCGTCCCAACCCGCCAGTGGAGTTGCTTCCTGCCGGTGATGCAAACCAGAGCGTTTTCGAGCAAAACGCGTCAAAATAAGAATCTCAGAGCTTCGGTTCTGATTCAATCAGAACCGATCATGCTCTAGCATCGCCGGACCAACCCGGCGGAATGCCTGGGCCGGACGGGAGGGCTTGCGAAAGCAACGATGACGCTCACAACCAGACTTGCCATCGCGATGATTGCGTTGGTCGCGATCGCGGTATCCGCGGTCGGATGGCTGAGCTATCGCAGTCTGGAACAGGCGCTGCTGCCACGCGTCCTCGACCGGATCGAAACCCATTCGCGGCTCGTTGCGACCGATCTGGAATTCCATGTTCGCAACGGACGGGCCGACATCCTGACCTTTCGCGGCCTGGCGGCGGTCACCGGATTGATGCGCGCCCGTCTCAATGGCGGGTTGGATCCGGTCGATAACACGACGGAGGCGCTGTGGCGCGAGCGGCTGGGCAATCGATTGGCCGCCCAGATGGCGATCAAGCCGGCCTATTCGCTCCGCTTCATCGGAATAGAGGACGGTCACAGGGAACTCGTTCGCGTCGATCGCTCGGGCCCGGGCGGCGGCGTGCGGATCGTGCCGGAGGCAGAATTGCGGCGTGTCGGTGACGCGCCGTACTTCCAGGACACGATCAAGCTAGGCGCGGACGAGGTCTATGTCTCGCCCGTCAGCCTGACACGAGGAGAACGGTGTCATCGAGACGCCGCATGTGGCGACCATGCAGATCGCCGTGCCGGTCCGGACGTCCGACGGCAGGCCGTTCGGAATCGTCGTCATCGATGCCGACATGCGGCCCGCGCTGAACCGCGTCCGGTCATCGATGCGGCCGGGCGAAAAGGTCTATGTGGTCGACAGCAGGGGCAACTACCTCGTTCATCCCGACACTATCGGCGAATTCGGTTCGCAACTCGGCCGGCCGGCCGATTGGCGAAGCGACTTCCCGGATTTGGCAACGTCGCTCGGCGCGGCACGGGCTTTCTCCCGCACCGAGCCTGACCCAACCGGGCGGCCGGACGGTATCGCGTTCGCACCCACCGTTCTGGCCGGCAGCGAATGGGTCGCGGTCATCGAACAGGTCCCAAACGCCGCCTTCATGGCGCCGGCGCAGGCTATCCGGAACAGCTCGATATCGGTCGGATTGATTGCGGTGCTGTGCGCGGCAGTACTGGCGCTGCTGATCGCGCGATCGCTGACACGGCCGATCATCCGGTTGACCGAAGCGGTCCAGGACACAGCTCGCGACGGGCGGGCAATCATTCCCGTCGAGGCAAGCGGCGAGACCGGCGTGCTTGCACGCGCATTTGCGCAAGCGATGGAGGAAGTGAATGCAAAGACCGTCGCGCTCGAACGCGAGGTTGCGGAGCATCGCCGCACGGTCGCCGCACGCGACCACCATGCCGAACGTGAGCGGCTTTTCAGCGCCGCGGTCGAATCATCCAACGACGCCATCATCACAATGGCGCTCGACGGCACGATCACCGGCTGGAATTCGGCCGCGGAACGCCTGTACGGATATTCCGCAACTGACGTGGCGGGCAAGAACATCGCGCTCCTGGTGCCCGGCGACCGGCTGTCCGAGGTGCAGGACAGTTTGCGCCGGATCAGCTGGGGCGAACGCATCGAGCACAACGAAACGGTGCGCCTGCGCAAGGATGGCAGTCCGATCGAGGTCTCGCTCAGCATTTCCCCGATCAAGGCGCCTTCGGGAGCGACCATCGGCATATCGAAGGTTGCCCGCGACATTACCGACAGCAACAACACCCGGCAGGTACTCCGGCAGCAGACCGAGGAGTTGCGCCGCATCTTTGAGACCTCGCAGGATCTGATCCTGGTGACCGATTCCGAGGGGATTCCGGTCCAGATCAGCCCGAGTTCGAAAGCCATCCTCGGATACGCGCCGGAGGAAATCATCGGCCAGAACGGCGCCAGGTTCATCCATCCCGACGACCTCGAAAATGTCCGCGACGAAATGCGTGCGGCGCAGCGCGGCCGAAGGGCCAGGAGTTTCGATTCCCGTCACCTTCACAAGGATGGACGTCAGGTGACGCTGTCGTGGATGGGTGCGTGGTCCGAGCCCGTCAAGCGGCATTTCTTCGTCGGCCGCGACATGACGGAGAGCCGGCGGGTGCAGGAAACCTTGCGCGAAAGCGAACAGCTGGCGCGCGGCATCATCGATACCGCGCTCGACGCCTTCATCCAGATGGACGAACACGGCACCATCACCGACTGGAATTCGCAGGCCGAAAAGATCTTCGGATGGACGCGCGCCGAGGCGGTTGGAACGAAGCTCAGCGAACTGATCATCCCCTACCTCCACCGCGACGCGCATATTTCAGGCATGGAACGTTTCCTGCGCACCGGAGAAGGCGCCGTTCTCGGCCGCCGCATCGAAATCGATGCGCTACGGCGCGACGGCGCCGAAATCCGGGTCGAACTGAGCGTCACCGAACTGCGGCGCCGCGACGGATTTGTCTTCAACGGATTCGTCCGCGACCTCACCGACAAGATCGCGGCCGAGGACCGGATCAGGCAGTCCGAAAAGATGGAAGCCGTCGGCCAGCTCACCGGCGGCATCGCGCATGATTTCAACAATATCCTCACCGTCATCACGGGAACCATTGAAATCCTCGCCGACGCGGTGAAGGACGAGCCGCAACTCGCGGCCATTACGCGGATGATCGACGAAGCCGCAACGCGCGGCGCGGACCTTACCCAGCACCTGCTGGCGTTCGCCCGCAAGCAGCCGCTCGAGCCCAGGGAAACCGACATCAATACGCTGATCATCGACACCGCGAAGCTGCTGCAGCGAACGCTCGGCGCACATGTCGAAATCGAATCGGTATTCGAAAGCGAGGCATGTCCGGCGATCGTCGATCCCAACCAGCTTGCCACCGCGATCCTTAATCTCGCCCTCAACGCCCGCGACGCCATGCCCAATGGCGGCAAGCTCATCATCGAAACCCGGTCGGTCGTTCTCGACGAAAACTACGCCGGCGGGCACAGCGACGTCCCGCCGGGCCGTTACGCCATGATCGCGGTCAGCGATACCGGGACCGGCATTCCGGCGTCGATGCTGGACAAGGTGTTCAATCCTTTCTTCACGTCGAAGGGACCCGGCAAGGGCACCGGCCTCGGGTTGAGCATGGTGTACGGCTTCGTCAAGCAATCGGCCGGCCACATCATGATCTACAGCGAGGAGGGCCACGGGACGACGATCAAGATGTACCTGCCGCCGGCCACGGGAATATCGCTTGCGTCCGAGACAAGTCTCGCGCCGGCGCTAGAGGGCGGTCACGAAACGATCCTGGTCGTCGAAGACGACAAGCTGGTGCGCGACTATGTGCTGACGCAACTGCATTCGCTCGGCTACGTCACGCTGGATGCGGCGAACGCGGCGGAGGCCCTCGCGATCGCCAACGCAGGCCATCCGTTCGACCTGCTGTTCACCGACGTCATCATGCCGGGCCTCAACGGCCGCCAGCTCGCCGATGCGATCATGAAGGTCAAGCCCGGGCTAAAGGTGCTGTTCACGTCAGGCTATACGGAAAACGCCATCATCCATCATGGCCGGCTCGATGAGGGCGTGCTGCTGCTCGCCAAGCCCTATCGCAAATCGGACATGGCCATCACGATCCGTAAAGCGCTCGGCGATTGAGCGCCTCGGCTACTGCAGAACAGTCTGCGCAATCCGCGCAAAACATCCAAGGCGAACGTCCATGGCGAACGGGCTTCCACCCACGGACAAGTCCAGGGGCCTGCGCTCGAAAACGCTATGGGTATCAGCTGTGGTATCAGACTATTTGGTATCAGACTTGGCGCGAAGTGCTCATCACGATCCGGACCAGATCGGCGGCGTTCCGCGCCCCGAGCTTCTTCATGATATTGGCGCGATGGTCTTCGATCGTTCGCGGGCTGATCCCGAGCTGGCGGCCCGCTTCCTTGTTGGAGGCGCCGGCGGTGAACTGCTCCAGCACCTCGCGTTCGCGCCGCGTGAGTGGTTCGCGTCCGGGGAAATGAAGCGCCGCAATCCGCGGGGCGGAATTTTCCGCCTGCCGGCGTGCATAGGCTTCGATCGCCTCGTTGAGCCGGTTGACGATTTCGCTGCCGCGAAAGGGCTTCTCAATGAAGTCCAACGCGCCGCTCTTGATGGCGCTGACGGCCATGGCGATGTCGCCCTGGCCCGAGATCATGAAGATCGGCGCAGGATAGTCCTCGCCGTGCAGTTCCTTGAGAATGTCGAGGCCGGACTTACCGGGGATGTGGACATCGAGCAGGATGCAGGCCGGCGTCCGGGTTCTTGCGACCGCCAGCAGAGCGGCGCCGTCCGCAAAACAGATGACCTGATAGCCACCTGCCGACAAGACCATGGAAAGCGTGTCGCGAACGGCGGGATCGTCATCGACTACGAAAATCTCCCCACGGGAGAGGGGCTTTTCAGCCATGTTTCATCGTCCGTGCGTAGTGAAACGTGACACACACTCAAATAACGATATTCAACTCGACACCCGATACGAAGTGCTCCCGTATTTGTACGGGACGATCGCTTAACGCACAAGTAGCAACGCACACCTAAAAGTAGCACGAGGAGTGCATCCATGCATAACGCAGCAGGCAACAACGTCGAGATCGAAGCGAGCGACCGGAATGACGCTCACGGCACGGTCGTGTCAGACCTCGTCGCTCTGATCGAGCATGTTCGGGCGAGCCTGAAGCTGATCGAACAGGTCACCGCCCGGGAAACATCGCTCGGCAACCAGGAGACCTGCGCCGACATCATCGTGCTGGATGACGTCACGCCACGCTACCTGAAGGCGGCGGCAGCATTGAATGCATGCGACGCAAACCTCGGCATCGCCCTCCACTCCCTGCGGGAGTCCAATACATCACCGCACGGCACCAGCGAATTGGCCGGCCGCCAGCCGGCGCTTTCGATCATCCACGCCTGAGGAGATCACGGCGCCGTGACTGCGGCCTCCTGCTGAGGCCTCGCCAAAGCGAGGCCTCAGATATTGCTCAAGCAAGGGCGTGAGATTCAGGGTTGCTGACCGGGCCGTTTGGTGCCGACCGTGCTTGATCGGCATCCGGTAACGGGCGTTGCCACGGTCCACAAGGCTGCGCCGATAGAAGGCTGACACAGAAAGCCGGTTGCGGGCCCTACTCGATCATCTCATTGGCGTTCGGCGACGCGCCCGGCCGTTTCTTGCCGTGCTTGCCTCTGAGGAACTGAATGTCCATTTCCGTACCGTTGACGCGAACCAGTTCGCACCGGCGATAGGCGAGGCCGGTCGACGACAGCAGCAGAAAGAACTCCTTGAGATTGAGGCCCTGGATGGAGCCTTCCACGGTCAGCATGGCGTCGGTATCCGAGATCGCATTGAGCTGGCAATCGCGGCGCCAGGTCCCGTCGATCGCCATGATGCAGACGTCATAACCTCGGCTGAACGTGACCCGATCCGGGCCTTTGATATCTGGCGCCATCGTTCAACGTCCCGCCATCGCCGCTATTTTTGGCATCGCCGTTGCGGCCGGTACAGATGCCGCGCGCGTGCCGGTCGGCCGATAGAGCCCGCGCTTGTCCGGGAACGGCTTGAAAACATCCGTCAAGCCGACAACCGTTTCCGCCGCACCCAGCACCAGGAAGCCATCGGCCTCCATTGACATGGCGAGGCGGCCGAAGATGTTGATCTTGGTGTCCTGATCGAAATAGATCAGGACGTTGCGGCAAAAGATGACATCGAAAACCCCTAGCTGCGAAAAATCGTGCAGCAGATTCAATTGCCGGTGCTGAACCATGGCGCGGATATCGGCGTTTATCTGCCAGAGCTCCCCGATTTGCGTGAAGTATTTGACCAGCAATTGAATCGGAAGGCCGCGCTGGACCTCGAACTGGCTGTAGACACCGGCCCTGGATTTCTCGAGAACTTCCTGCGAAAGGTCGGTCGCAATGATTTCGATCCGCCATCCCGCAAGCGCGGCGTTCATTTCCTTCAGGCACATTGCCAGTGAATACGGCTCCTGGCCGGTCGAGCCGGCGGCGCACCAGATCCGGACGCTCTTGCGGCCCGCGCGAGCCTTCAGGAACTCGGGCATGATCGCATCGCGGAAGTGATCGAACGGCACCTTGTCGCGGAAGAAGAAGGTCTCGTTGGTGGTCATGGCTTCGACCACCTGCGCGATATGAGAGGCGGAGCCGCCTTTCATTTTCTGTACGAGTTCGCTGATGCCGGCCACGCCGCACTTGCGTGACAGCGGCAGCAGGCGGCTTTCGATCAGATATTGCTTGTCTGCGGACAGGTCCAGACCGGAATGATCTTTCAGGAACTTACGCAGATACTCATAGTCTGGCGGGGTCACGAGGGCCTCTCATGGGCAAGCGGTAAGGTTTAGATCGCAGTCGGCTCCGGCAATTCGACCAGCCCGACTTCCTGGAATTTTGCGGCGACGAAAGTCGATCGCTTCCGGAATACCGCGCGCGATTTTCCGCACGACACTGAAACCATCGACGACAAGACGAGGTTTCATTTTTTGGCCCTCCTTACCCGGCGAGCGATGCATCGCCTGTCGGGCCATGCTGCGCGCGTGGTGGTGGGCACGATTTCGAGGACGCGATCGGCATCGAGGACGATCTCGAGCCGGCATCGAAGCGATGGACGCCGCCTGCGAATTTGGCCCGGCGCGCATCGACCGTGTCTGGGCTCTCGATGACCTCCGTCAAGAACTGCCGCAAAGGATCGTTCATCTGAGCACGCCTTCCAGACAATTTTACGCATCGCTCGCTTGTCAGGCATAACCTTTCGGGTTTCACGACCACGTTAATTTCTCTGTCCGTGCAACTACGGATGGAGTTACTATCATCACCGCGAGACGACGCGAAACGCGGATCGAAGCGCCGCTGGCCGCAACCTGAAAGCGGCCGCCAATACCGGGTGATGATTTTCAAGGGAGGGCGCGCACGTCGCGCGACGAAGGTCGAACCGGATCAGGCCGCTGCCAATAATTCGTCTTCGCGTTTCATCAGCTTCCGGATTTTCTTGACATAACTCATACCCTTCTGGATGAACACGATTGACGCAACGCCACAACTTCATGCGGCGCCCATGCCACACTGTTCTCCGACCGCTACCCGTTGGTTAATTTACCGCTCCGTACAAATACGCGAAGCCGGGAAAAAGCTCCTGATAATGTCCTTTATCGTAAATAGAATCTTACCGCGGCCCACGGCGCGTCTGATCGCGATGGCGGCGTCAATTTCTCGCCGCCCGGCGATGCACTTCACCGATCATGACTCATGCCGCGAACTCAGGCCTGCAACGCGACGCGTCCATGACCGCTATCTCGACCGCACAGCGTCGGTGAAGCGGGATCGGCCTTCTGCAAGACATTCGTTGATGACCGTCAACAATGCCATCGGCGTAAACGGCTTGCGCAGACAGCGCGCCGCGCCGAGATCGAGCGCCATTCGCAGGAAGTCCGGGGCCGGCGAGTCGAGATTTGCAAAAGCGTATCCGGACATCGCAACAAGTGGAAGCGTCGGTGCGCGCTCGTGGAATATCCTGATCAATTCAAAGCCGCGCATGTGCGGCATGAAGATATCGACGATCATCAGGTCGAAGCCGGAATCTTCAAGGGCGCGAAGCCCGGCTTCGCCGCCGTCGGCTATCGTCACTTCAAAACCGTGACGTTCGAGATAGACTTCGATGGCCATGCAGACCATGGGATCGTCATCGACAACGAGAATGCGAGTCATGCAAAAGCCCCCGAGGACATACGTGTTTTCAATCTTTCAATCCCTCCGTGGTCGAAAACTCGATGAGCCCGCTTCCGTTTTCTCATTTGACGCAAGATACCCCCAAGCTCCCGCCTGCGTGACGCCGGCGCGACAATGAAATCCCGCGTGACAATTACATGACAGCTTCCTTGGCAGTTCAGCCCATAAAGGCCCTCTCCTTTGATAAGGTTTGCCTGCGAAATGTTTGCCCGCGAAATGTTCGATGGTGTATTCCGCCCTGCTGATCGCACGGCGCGTTCGTGAGGGCACTCCGCTGCGGCGATGCGCGCATCGCTGGACGGGCAGGCAGGTACCCCTTCAACAAGACGCCTTCAACAAGGACGCCTTCAACAAGGTCGTCATCAACAACCAAAATCCGGCGCATGACGGCCTCCCTCGCCACATCAAACGCACTTCAGGGCACCATCGCCGGCGGATTTTTCCTTGCGAATCAGTGCGCTGATCTCATTTTGCGCCGTAAGGCGGCCAGCCTGTCTGCCCTCCACAGGGTATACGGCCAGCCGTACAACTCTTGCGCTATCTGGCGAGGGACTTATGTTCGACACCCGACACGCCCCAACAAAGCTGATGCGAGACCTTCGAGCTCCCGCCTTCGCTTCGGCAGGAGAACGAATGAAAGCGGTTCAGCGTCCTCCCAATCGTCTGTTGCAGGTTCTGCCACCGGCGGAATTTCTGTCCCTCTACCCGCATCTTGAAAACGTCGAACTGACCAAGGGAGCGGTTCTGGCCAGGGCCGGTGCGCCGATACAACAGGTCTACCTGCCTCACAGCGGCGTCGTTTCAATCATGGTCGGCCTTTCGGAAGGCCAGACCGTGGAGGTCGCCATGATCGGCCGCGACAGCCTGGTCTGCGCCTCCGCTGCCCTCGATGACGGACCGTCGCTGACGGACGCCATCGTCGTTGTGCCGGGCACGGCTTCGGTTTTGAAGGCGGCGGATTTGCGCGCGGCCGCCGACCGGAGCAGCACATTCCGAAAACTCCTGGCGCGACATACGCAAGCCCTGCTCGTGCAGGCGCTGCAATCCGCCGCTTGCAACGCGTCTCACTCGGTCGAGTCGCGATTGTCGCGCCTGCTGCTGCGCGCGCGCGATTTGTGCGCCAGAGAAGGATTGCCGTTGACCCAGGAATTTCTGGCCCAAATGATCGGCGTGCGGCGCAACGCCGTTTCGATCGTGGCACATGCGTTTCAGCAGGCCGGCCTCGTCAGCTACAGCCGGGGGCACATCGAAATCACCGACATCGACGGTTTGCGGAAGACCTCTTGCGAGTGCTATCAGGCGGTCCAGACGCAATGCGACCGGTTGCTGAATCCAGCGAGCTAGCGCAATCACAGGCCTGCGGCGCATGGCGCCGCGCAACTCACTGCGTCCCGGCCGCAAGCCGCTGACCGGGTGCGTCTATTTGCCGATTTTTCCTTCCCCGCAATACGTGCCAAGATGCATCCTGCAATTCGGATCGCACGCATCAGTGGCCGGGCGCCCAGAGACTGGCATGCCCGTAAGGCAGGAGACTGCTTTGGATTCAGCCCCCCGTTCACCTAATGGATTCCTGGCTTCGCTGAGCGCGGACGATTTTGAACTGATCCGCCCGCATCTACGCACGGCCGGTCTCACCCAGGCGCTGGTGGTGGCCGAGGTCGGCCAAACGCTCAAATGCGCCTATCTTCCGCATCGGGGCGTGATCTCACTCGTCGTCAAACTTGCGCGACGGCGAGCACGTTCAGATCGCTATGGTCGGGCGCGACAGCATCTTCGGCGCATTCGCCGCCCTCGGCGATGCGATCGCGCTGAACAGCGCGGAGGTACTGGTGCCCGGTGTGGCCTCGACCATCGATCTCGATCAGCTTCGCGCGGCGGCCGACCGGAGTGCGACGCTACGCTCGACGCTGGCGCGGCATGGCCTGGCGGTTTACGCGCAGATCCAGCAGACCGCCGGCTGCAACGCCTCGCATACGGTGGAGTCCCGGCTGGCGCGGTGTCTGTTGCACATGCGCGATCTGTCCGGCAGCGACAAGCTGATCCTGACGCAGGAATCGATGGCGCAGATGATCGGCGCACGCCGCAACAGCGTATCGCTGGTAGCCAACACGCTGCAGCAGGCGAATGTCATCCACTACAGCCGCGGGCATATCGAGATCAGCAATCTCGACGGGCTGATCAAGACATCCTGCGAATGCTACGGAATGGTCAAAGCCCAGTACAATCGGCTGCTGCGTCCGTGCATTCATTGCGCGGCGGCGTGACCGCACCGACACGTGCTGCCATGTCCCTGCGCGAGGATTGCGTCGGATCGCGATCCGTATCGCCGGATATTTCCGTATAATTACGGTCTCGCCACGACGTTTTGCGAAAGATTTATTCCACCCGGAGTTAACGCGCTGTTCAATGCCCCCTGATAATTGTCATGGCGCTGACGAGTGCGGGTTCGAGAATAGCATCGGAGATATTTTTCCTGTGCCACGCGCATTCACTCGTGTTCGGCAGCTTCCTACCTGCGCGGAGTAAAGACATGGCCTTTGATTTGTCGATGCCGATCCTGGTGGTCGATGACTACAGCACCATGATCCGTATCATCCGCAATCTCCTCAAGCAGCTCGGATTTGAGAATGTCGACGATGCCAGCGATGGCTCGGCCGCACTCGCCAAGATGCAAGGCAAGAAATACGGCCTGGTCATCTCTGACTGGAACATGGAGCCGATGACCGGCTACGACCTGCTCAAGGAAGTGCGGGCAAGCCCCGAATTCTCGAACACGCCTTTCATCATGATCACGGCGGAATCGAAAACCGAAAACGTCATCGCGGCGAAGAAAGCCGGCGTAAACAATTACATCGTCAAGCCGTTCAACGCGGCCACGCTGAAGACCAAAATGGAAGCCGTGTTTCCGGGGTAGGCTGGACAATCCCGGAGGAAACAAAGCCCCCGGGTTTAAAGCCGAAGGTCTGTATCACCTCATATCTGCATAACGTCGTGTCTTTATCACGCCTCTTGTATCACGTCGTCCTGTATCAGTTTGTCCTCTATCAGGTTGTTCTGGCAGCCGGCATCGGCAAGCGCCGGGCGGCATCGAATCTGCTTCGAAATATCCGGCCGCTTCGTCTCGCGCCATGCGCGCTGGCCGTACTTCTACGGTTGGCGATTTTCATGGACAGCTAATAATGAGTAGCGATAGTTGCGTGGACGAAGGGAGCAACCTCATGTTCACGTTTGAAACGAACGATCCGAAAGAAGCTCGGCGTTTCCGCATTGCCCAGTTCAACGGCAGAGCCGCAACCCTCCATTCGGCCGGTTCGTCGATCACCGGTCGCGTCCGGGCGATCGTCGAAAACAAGTCGAGCGTTCCGGCCGCATGGGTCATCACCATCATCCCGGAAGAACCCAAGGGGGCCATGGCAACGCGGCCGGCGCGCCGCACCCGCGCGTTCGTGGAAGATTTCTGCTAGAGCATGATCAGGAACATGTCGGAACCGAAGCTCTCGTAAACTCGATTGCGATGCGAACCGGTATTCACCCCGGGATCAAGTGCGCGGCAAGCTTTCGCTCAAAAACGCTCTGAACCGTCCAATCCGTCTCCACCGCAAGCCGCACGGCTACCCGTACGTTCGCAAGTTTAGCGCCCCTGGCTTGCGGATTCGCAAGCTTGGCGCTGCCGCGAGCGATGACAGCACAGAGATGAAAAGACACAGCACAGACATGCCGGCAGGGATATCAGGCGGGATGCAACAGCGCCTTGCGGACGAGATCAGCGGTGTTGCGGGCGCCGAGCTTGCGCATGGCCTCGGCGCGATGGCTTTCGAACGTCCTTGGGCTGATGTTCATCCGCAAGGCGCCTTGCTTGTTTGAACATCCTTCGCTGATCAGGCTGAGCACTTCACGCTCGCGCTTTGTCAGCGGCTTCTGGCCGGAATCCGAGGCGAATATCACCCCCGGCGCGCGACTGTCACCCCTGCCGCGACCGGCCTGGCTCTCCCGTGCCGGGTTGGGGTCGAACTCGGCGATCGGGCCGGGATGGTTGTCCGACATCTGGCTCACTATGGCGCAGATGCGTTCGGTTTGCTGAAGCGCGTTCTGCACCACCTGCTGCAGATAGATGCGATTGACGGGTGTTTGGGAAAGCTGAAGGCTGTGCTGCTTGATCTCGTTCATGTACAGCAGCAGCGCTGTCAACGGTCCGTTCAATTGGCGAGCGATGGCAGAGCCCGCCTCTTCCGCCGCCCGCGCGCGCGCAATCGAAAGTTGCACGATTTCAAGATTGTCTTCGAGGGGCGTGATGGCTTCCATCCACTTTGAAAAGCGCGAATCACCGGTTCGATGGTCTTGCTGCGACATATAGCGGTCTTATCGGTTTGCTTCCCCTGTATAGTTAATTTCAGAACCAGTAAGAATACGGGGAGCCCGGCAGAACGGGCCCAAGCCGGCGAATATCGAGGCGAACGGCACCGAAAGCCAGCGGG
The DNA here is from genome assembly GCA_963847015.1 of uncultured Alphaproteobacteria bacterium. Lineage (GTDB taxonomy): Bacteria > Pseudomonadota > Alphaproteobacteria > Rhizobiales > Xanthobacteraceae > Bradyrhizobium. Next base: position 105,931 of record CAWJYI010000023.1, read on the forward strand.
AAGGTCAAATTGACGTAGTTCTACGGGTGGTAGAAATGCGCTGGTCTCCCGGTATTTTCACGCAGGTCGCATTTACTTCTTAATGGGCGCTATTCGATTGCTGATGAACGGAGCAATCCATTGCGGGTAAATTCCCGGGGCCGAAGATCTCGCGGACCTCGCCGGCCGGAGCGCCTGAGGTGGCGGAGGCCCCCGGTGCTGCGTCTGGAGCAGGCAATCTCATGAACTTCTCGAGGAAGCGCCCCGAGACCACAAATCTGAACCACCAATATGCCATCCGCCGCGTTTTCATGGCGTGTCATCCGCGTGACCACGGCGCCCCGCACACCGTGGATAGCGCCCGAGCCGCCGCGCGCGTGTAATGTGCTTCACAATTGACCGTAGAAACGCGGGCGCCATTGGTCGCAGCCGGGGCAGCCGTTTTTCGATAATTCCGATTTACAGGTTTCGCCGCTCTAGCGATGATTGCCGCCGGATCATCCGGCAATCAATCAACGGCAATCAATCAAAACGGGAGACGAAAATGTCGCGAGGAAAAGGATATTTGACGGCGATGGCAGTGCTGGCCGGCGCTTTGACCTTCAGTTCAGGCCTCTCGGCCCAAACCGCACCGGCAGCTACACCGGCGCCGGCACCGGCGGAGAATGCCGCGCCTACCGCCGACAATGCGGTGATGATCACCGTGTTCCTGAAGCATGACCAGTCGCGCCCCCTCAGCGAACTCAACGCACAGCTCGATCGGCAGGGCTACTACAAGGCGTTCCCGCCGGCCGGCATCGAGGTCGTCAGCTGGTATGTGATGATGGGAATCGGACAGGTGGTGACGCTGCGGCTGCCGGCGTCCCGGCTGCGCGAGGTCAACCGCATTCTGGAGAATAGCGCCTGGGGCAGCTATCGCACCGAATTCTATCCGACCTATGATTACAAGGCGATCGGCATCGCGGCACACGACAGGGCGCAGTAGCCGTCACATCCAGCGCAGCCGCGCCAGCAGCGGTGGCCGATCAGCCAGCTCTTCGGCCGAAGTCTTCAGCCAAGTCTCGAGATCTGTTCCTCGGTCACGACGCGCTCGACATTCTCGGTCTTGCTCCTGATGCGGTAGCGCGGGCGTCCGTCGGCCTCGATCGGCAGACAGGTGACAATGGTGTAAACGGCTCGCTCCTTGACCGTGGCGCGGCCCTGCGGCCCCTGCAGCTGGTGATGAACGTCGTCATTGATCGCGTAATTATGGGCCATCGTCCACTTTTCCCGTTGTAAAGAGGGCTTTTAGTCTCGGCGGCCCCGCAAAGCAACACATGGTTGGACCGGGAACCGCTGGATCGGAATGGCCGGCACGTCACCTCCTAGGCCGCCAAAAGCGCCTTTCGGTTCCCGACCCGCGCGATCGATTTTCGGATCGCGGCGCCGCTCAGCGTGTCATCCTGCAAGCGCCGCTCGATGTATTCGGCGATCCCTGCCATTTCCTGCTCCTGATCGAACAGGTTGTTGCCGATGCAGAGCATGTCGATACCGGCCTTCAGCGATTGCAGGCTGGCTTCTCTTGTTCCAAGCGCCTTCTGCAATCCCTGCATCTGCAGGTCATCGGTGATCAGGAGCGTATCGGGAAGCCGCGCGCGCAACCGGCCAAGGCCGGCGGGCGACATGGTCATCGGATTGACCCTGTCCCATTGCCGGACGATGGCATGGCTGACCAGCACGGCATCGCCGAACATTTGCGGCGCCAGCGAATAGAACAGCTCTTCCTGCTCGTCCCGAAGCGTATCCGAAATATCCATGAACTCCTGGTGCGAATCCACGAGGGCCCCGCCGATGCCCGGAAAATGCTTCAGGCAAAGGCCGATCCCGGCCTCGCGCGCGACCTCGCTCACCAGCAGCGCATTGGCTTCGACTTCGCGAATGTCGGCGGAGTAGGAACGCTGGATCTTGCCGATGTTGGGATTGTCGGGATTGTAGTCGACGTCGATCACGGGCGCGAAATCATAGCGGATGCCGAGCTGCCGCATCTCGGCAAAACTTTCCGCAAGGATTTTCCGCTTTTGGGCAAGCGGCAGATGGTTGAATTCCTTCGGGCTCGGCAGCGGCTTGAATCCCCTGGTATCCTTGAGCCGCCGCACCAATCCGCCTTCCTGATCGATGAAAACCATCGGGCTCGACGGCAAGCGGGAAATCTCCGCGCACAGACGGCGCAGCTGTTCTGGCGATTCGATGTTGTTGTCGTATTTCTGCGTCTGGCAGGAATAATCGAACAGGATCACGCCGCCGAGGCCGTAACGGCCTGAAAATTCCGCCAGCCATGCCGGGATGGTCTTGCCGAAGAAACCGAGGATGAAGAGTTCGCCGATGGGCATTCACGCTCTTCCGATAAACCTTTCGCCAAACCTCTACTAAGCCTTCTACCAAGCCTTGCGCGCCGACGGGCCGTGACGTTCCTTTGCCGATTCTTGTATGTTAAAAGCCGGCGTTTGAACAGCTGCCGGCAACGGCACAGCAACAAGCCGACGAGAGATCATGACTGCACCTTACGTCCCGCAAATGGCGCGCTACCGGCAATGGCTCCGATGATCAACGTGGCCTGACCTTCTCCGATTACGAACAGATGCGGCAATGGTCGGTCAGCGAGATCGACGCCTTCTGGCAAAGCATCTGGGACTATTTCGACCTGCAATCGCCGACGCCGCACAGCGCCGTGCTGGCGCAACGCAAGATGCCCGGTGCGGTCTGGTTTCCCGGCGCACAGGTCAATTACGCGCGCCAGGTGCTGCGGCACGTCGAGGCGGCGGATGCTGCGGGCATGCCGGCGATCGTCAGCAGCGGCGAAGACGGCGTGCTGAAAGAGACGAGCTGGCCCGAGCTGCGGCGCAAGGTCGCCGCGCTCGCGATCCACCTGAAAGCGCAAGGCGTGCGCTCCGGCGATCGCGTCGCCGCCTACCTTCCCAACATACCCGAAACGATCATTGCCTTTCTCGCCACCGCGAGTATCGGCGCGATCTGGAGCGTCTGCGCGCCCGATATGGCGGCGCCTGCGGTGATCGACCGATTCAAGCAGATCGAGCCAAAAGTCCTGATCGCATGCGATGGCGTGACCTATGCCGGGCGAAGGCACGCGAGGCACGAGGTGGTCGAAGAGTTGCGCCGGTCGCTGCCGACGGTTGGGCATGTGATCATCCACAGCGATACGACCGCGCCCGCCGCGGCCTCCGATGCGCGGCTCTCGACGATCCTGTCCGCGACCGGAGCCGGGATCGACGCCTTCGAGCCGGTCTCGCTGCCGTTCGATCACCCGCTCTGGATCGTTTATTCGAGCGGCACGACCGGACTCCCGAAACCGATCGTGCACGGGCATGGCGGCGTCATCGTCGTGGCGCTGCCGCTGAACGGGCTGCACAACGATATCGGCTGCAGCTACCATCCGAATTCGCTGAATGAGCGTTACCATTGGTACAGCTCGACCGGCTGGATCATGTGGAACTCCCAGGTCAACGGCCTGCTCAGCGGCACGACAATCTGCATCTTCGACGGCAGTCCGGGCGGATCAAAGGACAATCCGGACTGGACCACGCTGTGGCGTTTCGTTTCCAGGGCGAAGGTGACGTTCTTCGGCGCCGGCGCGGCTTTCTTCGCCAGCGTCACCAAGGCCGGGATCGATCTCGCCTCCGTCGGCGACCTGTCAAAATTGCGCGCGCTGGGTTCGACGGGATCGCCGCTCTCCGGCGACACCCAGCAATGGTTCAACGAACGTTTTGCCGGCCTCGCTGCCGTCAACGGCAACCGCGCGCAGGCCGATATGTGGTGGGCGAACATGTCCGGCGGTACCGACTTCGCCGGCGCGTTCATCGGCGCCAACCGCGAATTGCCGCAAACGCCGGGCCTGATGCAGTGCCGGCTGTTGGGCGCCGCCGTCGAGGCGTTCGACGAACAGGGCCGCGCCGTGATCGAGGAGGTCGGCGAACTCGTCTGCACCGAGCCGATGCCCTCGATGCCGCTGCACTTCTGGAACGACCAAGGCGACGCGCGTTATCGCGCCAGCTATTTCGAAACCTATCCGGATAATTTCGACGGCACCGGCCGCGGCGCGGTCTGGCGCCATGGCGATTGGCTCAAGATCAATACCGACGGATCCTGCGTGATCTATGGCCGCAGCGACGCCACCATCAACCGGCATGGCTTGCGGATGGGAACCAGCGAACTTTATTCGGCGATCGAAGCCTTGCCGGAGGTGCTGGATTCGATGGTCGTCGATCTCGAATACCTCGGACGCGAAAGCTACATGCCGCTGTTCGTGGTCTTGCGGGAAGGGTTCACGCTGGACGATCAGATGCGGGCGCGGATCAACAACGCCATCGAAGCCGGGCTATCGCGCCGGTTTCTTCCCAACGAGATTTTTTCCGTGCCCGAGATTCCGCGAACGCTGTCCGGCAAGAAACAGGAACTCCCGATCAAGAAATTGCTGCTTGGCCACGCCATCGAGAAGGTCATCAACAAGGATGCGATGGCCAATCCGGGCTGCCTGGATTGGTATCTGGAGTTTGCGGGCAGGCATCTGCGGCGGAATACCGTAGCGGTGTGACGGCGAAGCGGCCATGCGAGCCGCTTCATCTGGCCGGCAGTCGCCAGGCCCGGCCCGGCGATACCTGACCGCCGGCCGGATTGAGTTGCGGTGGCAAGCGCCGTGCTGCGCCGGTCGCAGCCGCTTGCCTGCGCAAGCTGCGCCGCGCGGCCGTGACCTGCCGCAGCAACCGGCGCGGCGACCATTTGCCGGCGCCCTGCCCTGGTGCGAACAACTGCCGCTCGATCGATCCGATCTCGGAATCGAGCGCGGCATCCTTTGCCGCTGATTTCAGGGCATGGATCGTGTGATCCGGCGCCACCGGCTCGAACCGCTGCAGCCAGTCGAGCATGGCAAAATAGACGATGCGGGCATCGCCACTGCCTGCGGCACGCCGAAGGCGGCGGAACGACCAGGCCTCGGATTGCCGATAGGCCTCGCGTCGCCGCCGATGCCCAGCCGCGATCGTTGTTGCCGCAGCGGGTGCGAACCAGCCGATCACGCCCAGTGTGGCCAGAGCCAGCACCGCGACCAGCCAATGATCGGCGACGGCGTCGATAATCGCGTCCCAGTTCCACCGCGCGCCGGTCGCGCCGGCGGGCGGCGCGCCTTGCGCCGCCGGATTTGCAGCGACTTGCAAGGGCACGGCATCGAGATGCACCAGTTCCACCTTGCCCGCGCTGACGTTCCACCATCCGATATCGATGGCCGGCAATAGATAGTCGCCGGGTCGTTGCAGCATGTAGGTCGCGGAATCGACGCGCGTCGACGTCAGCACGTCGGTCCGCCCGTCCGTCTTGTCCTGCAGCGCAGGCTGCGCCGGATAGAGCGCAAGTCCGTCGATTGCCGCGAATTGCTGCGGCGGCAGCAGCATCGCGGGCGTGCCTTCCGCCTTGATCGTTACAATACGGGTCACGGCATCGCCGGCCTTGAGCTGGTCCTGGCGAGCGCTGGATCGTTTGCTCGGCGCTCAGTCCGGCTGCGGCGACAAACGGGCGAAGCGAAGATGCTGTATCTGGAATGAACGCCTCGAAGGCGAGCCGCGGCAGCGCGACCACCGCCTCGCGCGAGGCCGGCGGCTCCGCGGCATAGCGGACGGTGACCTTCTGGTCGGCGACGGCGTAGGAGCCGGGCTCCTGCGGATAGATCGCATATTCGAACTGCACGCCGGCATAGCTCGTCCCGTCGCGCTCCTCGGAACGATTGACGCTCTGCAACTGACGGGTCACCGCATTGCGGACCTGGAAGCCGGGCAATTCCGGCGGCGAGGTCATGTAATTCGGCGCCAGCACCTCGACACGCAGCAGCGTTTTTTGTCCGACCACGACGCGCGGCGGATCGATGCTGACGTTCACGATCGGCCCGGGTGCACCCGCCTGTTGGGCGCGGACGCCTTGCGCCGCGAACGGCACCAACAGCAGGGCGATGGCGATGCGCGCATGTCTCATCGCGGCGCTCCCGTAGCAGTTGGATGTGCAGCAGTCGGGTTTGCAACAGCCGGGCTCTGCGCCTGGATCGCGAATTTCAGCTTGAGGAAATCCGCGGGCGAGGTCTGCACCTCGCGCATCCAGGCTTCCGCGGCGCCCGCGGTGGTCATGTCATCCGGCTTGACCTGGATTTTCTTGCCGCCTTTCTGATCGGGATCGACACGCATCTCGTCCGCTTTCTCGTCCGGCGGCGCGGCGTCCTGGTCTTCCTGCTTGCGGCGCTTGTCTTCCCGCGCCTTCAGCGCCGCGACGACGATGGCGCGGTTGGTTTTCGCTGCGAAATTATCGGGCTGCGCCTTGAGCACCTCGTCATAGGCCTTGATCGCCTTTTCATAGGCGTGGTTCTGCGCCTGCGCGTTGCCGAGCGCGAAGCGACCCTCGACGCTGTCGACATGGGCGAATTCCTGCGCGGCGGTGAGGAAATCGAGCCCACGGTAGGCTGCGATGCCGCGCCACATCGGATCGGCGTATCGTTTTGCGGCGGCCGCATAATCGCCGCGATCGAAGGCGAGCCGTCCCTGCTGGTCCGGCGTCAGCCACCAATCGGCAAAACGCGGCGCCTCCTGCGCGTGCGCCGGCCAAGCCTGCAATATGAAGAGAGCAAACACCCACGCCACCGTGGTGCCGCGCCGAAACCAGAGCAGGCTGAGCAGTGCTACCGGCAGCAGCAGCCAAAATCCCTCGTCGCGCCATTGCGTGCCGAACGCGTCGCCCTGTGCGGCCTGGAACCGGGTCTCGATACGGCGCTCGAGCGCCCTGACGTCGGCGCCATCGATGGTGACGCGGACCGCATCGAGCCCCGCTACATCGCTGTCGTTTTGCGGCGGAGACACGGCCAGCATCGCGATGTTGTTGCGTCCGGCAGCCTGCCGCAGCGTCGCACCGTCTGCGCCGCCGAGATCGTCCGCCACCAGCAAAATCGTGCCGGCAACCGGTTCGGCCGCGAGCGATTGAGCCGCAAGCGCAACCGCGCCCGCGGCATTCTTCCCGTCGGCCGGCATCAAGCCAGGGGCGAGCGCGGCAAGGAACGGTTCGATCACGGCCCGGTCGTCGGTCAGCGGCATCACCAGATGCGCGGTGCCGGCATAGGCGATCAGCCCGCTTCGGGCACCCGCACGCGCATTCAGCAGATCCCTGATTTTTTGCCTGCCGCGATCGAGGCGCGAAGGCGCCACATCGGTTCGGCCCATCGACGAGGAAACCGCGAGCGCGATCATCAGCGGCGCCTTGTCCTCCACGAAGGGCGGCAATTCGCGGCGCCAGGTCGGTCCCGACATGGCGACGATCCCGAGCGCCAATCCGGCCGCCACCAGATGCACGGGGCTGATGCCCCAGGTCCGGCTCGGAGCGACGATCAGGTTTTTCAGCAAATGCGGTGCGATCACGCCGCCCCAGCGCGCGGCAATGCTGTCACGCCTGTGCACAAGCAGCACGACGGCGGCGACCGGCAGCAAGGCGAAAAGCCACAACGGACGCAGGAAATGGAACGGGATGGTCGCGACATCAAACATGCGCTGAACGACCTCCGGCGTCCACGTTCGCTTGCCGCCAGCAGGCCGAGCCACAGCGCCAGAGAGAGAACGACGGCCGCGCCCAACGGCCACTGGAACAAGGGAAGTCGTGGGCGCCACGACAGTGTCTGCAGCTTCACCGGCGCGAGCCGGTCGATCTCCGCATAGATCGCCTGCAACTGCGCACCGTCCTCCGCGCGGAAGAATTGTCCCTTGGTCGCACTGGCCACGGCCTGAAGCGTTGCGAGATCGACCCGGTTCTCGTCGGACGCAGCGGGGTCGCCGACCGCAATGGTGTAGATCATGACGCCGTTTTGCTGGGCGATATCGGCGGCGTGCTCGGGCGGTACCCTGCTCGCGGTGTCGTTTCCATCGGTGAGCAGGATCATCACCTTCTGGTTTGCAGCGCTGGTCTCAAGAGTCTTGATCGCAAGACCGATCGTGTCGCCAAGCGCGGTCTGCTGTCCGGCCATGCCGACCTGCGTCTGTTCGAGCAATTGTCCGGCGGTCTGCAGATCCTGCGTGAACGGCACCTGCACATAGGCCCTCGTGCCGAACAGGATCAGCGCGATCCGGTCGCCATGGCGGCGCGCGATGAATTCCTTGACGACGCGCTTGACGCCGTCGAGCCGCGTCAGCATCGCGCCATCCGGTGCGCGAAAGTCGCGCTGGTCCATCGAACCGGAAATATCGATGGCAAGGATGAGATCGCGCGCGGAGACTTCGTGGGTTATGGCATCGCCGACCCATTGCGGCCGCGCCAGCGCCGCGACGATCAAGATCCAGACCAGCGCCGCCACGATCATCTGCGTCATGCGACGCTGCAGGACGACGGCGCCGCGTTGCGGGGTCTGTCCCGTAGCCGCAGCCAGCCGGTCGAAGAACGGCACCTGCACCGACGCCTGCCGCGCCCGATAGGGCGGCAGCAACCACCAGACCAGCGCCGGCAGCGGCAGTAGCGCGAACATCCATGGCCAGGCGAACTCAAGCATGGTGCACCCTGATCCATTTGCGGACGAGCTCGGCGAGCGAACGAACCTCGGTGCTATCAGGCGGGTTGCGCTGGTAAAGTGCGCTGACAAGCAAGCGCCCTGCCCCCAGCGAAAAGCCCTGCCCGCCATAGCTGCGGTCGAGAAACGCCAACCAGGCCGGACCGGCTAGCGGCGCGACCGTCTCGCGCGGAAACGCGGCAAGCGCCGTGCGCCGCACGAGCAGGGAAAGCTCGGCCAGTCGTTCGCCACTGCACTCACCGGCATCATTGCCGCGCTCGATGCGATCGAGTTCGGAAAGCGCTTCCCGGCGGTACCGGTTGGCGCGCCGATAATGAACGAACCGCCATAGCGCCACGATGGCGCCCGCGATCACCAGGGCGATCGCAATTCTCAACGCCCAGGTCTGCGGCCACAGGCTAACTGCCGGCGGCAGCGGAATATCAACCAGACCGGCGACCGGATCGACCTGTACGGGTTGAACTTCAGCCAAGGGACGCCTCCATTCGCTGTCGGCTTCCGCCTCGTCCATGTCGTCGACGGCAGCGGCGCCGAACAGGCGGCGAAGTTGCTGGGTGGTGTCCTCGGCCGCGCTGAGCGGCAGCACGGGGACGCCGAAATCGTGCGTCCATGCGAGCACGTCCTTTAGTCTTTCCTCCGCGGCCGCCGACAAGCTCTTGCGGACGCTTTCGCGCCCGACATCGAGCTGAATCTGCAGCTCGCCGTCGGTAACGGTCATGCTGGCGGAGGCCGGAAGATCGCTTTGCAGAGGATCGTGCACGAGCAGCGCCACAACGTCGTTATGGCGGTTCAGCGCGCCGATCATCGACCGCGTCTCGCCGTCGGCGCCGTCGAAATCGCTGACGATGATGACGACGGCGTCGTGCAACGCGCGGCGCTGCGCCTGCTTCAATGCGTTGTTGAGCATCGACGGCGCGGTGACGATACCGCGGCCGACGCCCAACGCACGGTTCTTTGCAACGATGGCCGAAAGGATCTGCAGCACCGTCGAACGGCTGCGCCGCGCCCGGAATTCGACAAGGCCGCGGTCGTCGAACACGATCGCCCCGACCCGGTCGCCGACGCCGAGGACGCGCCAGGCTGCGATCGCCGCGGCCTGCGCCGCCGTAACAGACTTCATCGCAAGTCGGCTGCCGAAGAACATCGACAGCCGCTGGTCAACGACCAGCAGCGCCTGGCGGTCGCGCTCTTCGTTGAAAACCCGCACATGCGGCCTTTGCAGGCGCGCCGTCACCTTCCAGTCGATCGAGCGGACGTCATCTCCCGGACGATAGTCCCTGATCTCCTCGAAATTCAGCCCACGGCCGCGCATGCGCGAGGCAAAGCGGCCCGAGAGCAAGCTGCGGACCGGCTGGCGCGGCAGGAACGACACCCTGCGCCCGCGATACTCGAGCGCGAGCAGATCGTCGAGATCGACATAGACGCCCTGATCTTTTCCCGCGGCGTCGGTCATGGCAGCCCTCACGCAGCCGCAACAAGCTCGGCGAGCTTGTCGATCACCCTGTCGGCACTTAGCCTTGCGGCAGCGCCTCGCAACTTTGGAAATCAAACGATACACTATCACTTTATCGGCGCGCAGAAGAAACGACTCCGGAATAGTGACGCCGAGCATGTTGGCCGCCTTAAGGTTGATGAACAGTTCGAATTTGGTGGGTTGCTCGATTGGCAACGGTGCGTAGCAGACGATGCCGCCCTACCGGGAAGGAGGACGCCAATCCGGGACATTTTTTGTGAATGTCGCGCATGAGTATATAGCGGCCACACCATCGTGCTACCGCCGACAAGGGCCACGAAATCGCGACGTCTCAATACCCCCTCCGATGCTCGCGGCCGCATTCATAGAGGCTATTTAGGAGCCAAAGATAGCACGCTTTGTCGCGCGACTGTGGACCGCCGTCGCTCAGAGGTGCTTGTCGGACACACTCCATTGCAAAAATGCCGGCTTGTGGCACCCGACCTCGTTTTTTGCAGGTTGTTTTCCAACTGGTGCCATTATTTCTGCACTATTTGAGCAGCAAATGAACCCATGTAGCGCTTTTGGGGGACTGGCAGTGCTAATAGGTCCGGACTGGCGTTGTTGCTTATGGGGTTGCTGGGGTTTGCGCTCGGCGGTTGCATGCAATCGACGCTCGCACCGTCGTCGAGCGCCAATTTCACGCCGAGGGACCGGCAGTTGCTGGCCCATCCGCCTTATGCGCAGGCGAGCATTGCGGAGACCTATCGCCGGCATATTGTCGACTACACGCGCAGAGAGCAGCCGGGCACGATCCTGGTCGATACCAACGAGCGTTATCTCTATTACGTCCTGCCGGGAGGCAAAGCGGTCCGCTACGGCGTAACGGTGGGCGAGGAAGCAATGGCCTGGTCCGGCGTCGCCACGGTTGGTCGTATGGCTGAATGGCCGGATTGGGTCCCGACGGCAGAGATTCAGGCTCGGCTCGGCCCCTACCCGAAGCGCATTGCCGGAGGTCCGGCTAATCCGCTGGGCGCGCGGGCGATCTACCTTTACGAGGGCAACAAGGACACCCTGTACCGCATCCACGGCACCAACCAGCCGGAATATATCGGCCAAGCCATCTCGTCGGGCTGTATCCGCATGACCAACGAGGACGTCATCGATCTCGCGAATCGGGTGAAGACGGGTGCGGTCGTCGTCGTCCTCCCGCCGCGTCGGAGTGCATGATAGAGCCGCCGATCGACGATTCCCGCGGCCCGTCATAGTTTCACTATCGCGATAATGTGCGAACAGGATCGTGTCTCCGTGCACGATCACAAACCTTTGCTCACTTTGCGACCTTCATTTAGAACGTCGCCCATGTCCAAAACTTCGATACCCAGCGCGCCGCTATTGTTTGACGAACTGGCCGAGGCCATCAAGGGGCGTCGTTCCGTCTATGGATTGATCAGCGGACTTCGGCTCGACCGCGCCGCCCCCGGCGAGGCCTGGTCGAGCCTGCCGTACCGTCCGGTCTTCGTCGGCGACACCGAGACCGGCGTGCTTCACGGCGGGGTCGTCACCGCCATGCTCGACGAGAGCTGCGGCATGGCCGTGCAGCTCGCGCTCGATGGCAGGCGCGCGATCGCCACGCTGGACCTGCGCATCGACTATCAGAAGCCCGCAACGCCGGGCCTCGACATCAAGGCGCATTCGGTTTGCTACCGCGTCACCCGCTCGATCGCATTCGTGCGCTCGACCGCCTACCAGGAATCCGAAGACGATCCGGTCGCCACGGCAACGGCCTGCTTCATGGTCGGTGCGAACCGGACCAACATGCTGACGGACCGGCCGATGGATGTTCGTGCGTCGCCGACGCTGGAAGCGCCGGAGGATCCGGCCAGCCCATTCGCCAGGAGCCCCTTCGCGCGTTGTCTCGGCATCCGCATCGGCGACGATGGCACGCTGGTCATGCCGTTCTCGCCAAAGATCATCGGCAACCCGATCCTGCCCGCCATTCACGGCGGCATGACCGGCGCCTTCCTCGAAACGACGGCGGTTGTAAGTGTGACGCGCGAACTCGGCGCCTTGGCGCTGCCCAAGCCGATCGGCCTGACGATCAACTATTTGCGCTCGGGCCGCGCGCTGGACAGCTATGCCAGGGCATCGATCGTCAAGCAGGGCCGGCGCGTCGTCGCTTTCGAGGCCCAAGCCTGGCAAGACGATCCGTCCAAGCCGATCGCCTCGGCCTTCGGTCATTTCATGCTAAGGCGCACGCCTGACGTCGATGAGGAGTAAGGGGGTTCACACGACGTCCGCTTTGCGCCTCACGGCTCCATCTTGATTCCGGCGTCTGTGATCACCGTTCTCCAGCGCGCGATTTCCTCGGCGACGAAGGCGCGGAATTCATCCGGGGTGCTACCAACCGGCACGATACCTTGCTCGACGAGTTTGTCCTTCAACGCCGGGTCGGCGAGTGCCTTCTTTGCCTCCGCGGCGATGCGGTCGACGATCTCCTTTGGCGTGCCTGCGGGCGCGATGATTCCGGCCCAAGTGCCGGACACGAAATCCGGCACACCCTGCTCCAGCCATCGTCGGCACCTCGGGCGCCGCCGGTATGCGCTCTTTCGCGGTGACGACGATCGCCTTGGCATTTCCGGAACGAACCTGCGACATCAACGGACCGACTACGTCGAACATCACATTGATGCGGCCGCCGACGGTATCTTGCAGTGCGCCGGCCGTGCCCTTGTAGGGAATGTGCTGCATATCGATTCCGGTGCGGCTCTTAAACATCTCCATCGTGAGATGCGCCGCGGCACCGACACCGCTTGACGCAAAGTTGAGCTCGCCGGGCTTGGCCTTCGCGAGCGCGATGAGCTCTTTCACGTTGTTCGCCGGCAACGAAGGATGCGCAATCATGATGAGCGGTGCGACACTCATCAGCGAGACGTACGTGAAGTCCTTGAGCGTGTCGTAAGGCAGCTTGGGATTGAGCGTGGCGTTCACCGCATGCGCCGCGATCACGGTGCCAAACGTATAACCGTCTGGCGCGGCCTTGGCGACGACATCGGTGCCTATGATGGCGTTGGCGCCTGGCTTGTTCTCGAAGATTACGGGCTGGCCAAGCGCCTCGGAGATCTTTTGCCCGACGAGGCGGGCCATCAGATCAGTGTAGCCGCCCGGCGTGTAAGGCACGACCATGCGGATCGACCGGTTCGGCCAGCCTTGTGCCAGAGCGCTGCCTGCGCAGGCGAGCACGATGGCTAACGATGCAAAAGCGCGGAATAAGCATTTCATGATGTAGTTTCCTTAACTGGTTCGCGGTCGCTCACTCGTCAACGATCTGTCCACCGTCATAACCGCAAGCGACCCGCCCGAGCGCCGCACGAAATTGCTCGGTATCGACGGTGGACGCAAGCGCTGCGAGGTCGTCGGGTTTTGCAATTCGGCGGGCGCGGCCCAAAAGCGACGTTATGAGGCTTGTATCGAGATAAGGCAGGCTCGCCCAAAATCCGCGCGCGAGATCTTGCGCCAACGCGTGATCGGGATGCTGCTTGTTTTCGGGAGCCCGGCCTATCTCGTGCATGTGACGAACCGCGTGCCACGGCGCCCGCTCGGACGGGAGGCGCGTCATGATCTCACGTTGTTCCTGCGCGACATAGAACCGGTTGAGCGTGTCGAACAGAACGAAGCGATAGCCCTGAGCGAGAAGGAACGGTTCCCATTGCTGCCATGCCGGCTCCGACGCCATGGGTGTCACCGCTTCGGCGACGATCACCTTGGGCCGAAAGCGCTTCCAATCGCCGCCGAACAGAACGTCGCCTTCGGCGCCCTCGACGTCGATTTTGAGGAAGTCGATAGAGCCCAGATCGTGTCTCTCGCATAATTTTGCCAGCGTGGTCACAGGCATGCGAACGGTCTGATAGTCGACGCCGAAGGCTTTTGCTTTTTGCGCGAGGTCTTCCACTGTCGTCGAGAGCCCATGCAGGCGTTCGACCACATGGAAGTCGATTTCGCCGCAGTCACGTCCGACCAAACCACGAACCACGAGATCGCGCGGACGCAGCCGCGGGTACAGCGCAGCAAGTTCAGGCTGCGGTTCGACCACAATGCCCTGCCAGCCGCGCTCATAGAACCAGAACGACACGTTGTCGGCAATCGGATGCCCGGCGCCGACATCGATATAGGTCCCGGTGGCCTGTCCTGCGAAGGCAAGCGAGAGATGATAGTCCTCGAGATTCTGTGAGTAGGATAGCTCCATTCGCGTCCTCGTTTCTCTCCGGCTTGCCGATGCGTCCCAGCCGACGAGCCGGCGCGCGCAGTGGCACGTCGGCATTCCGTCCATGGCTTCACTGTGTTCTAATTTCGGGACGCGGTGTCAATGTGAAGCAAGACGGACGCCGGATTGGAGGGCGGCCAGAGGCAGGACGGCACTACTCGCCGACGCCACCAGCTTGCCGAAGGTCCGCCTTGCGCCACAAGCGCTAGTCGACAGTCCTCGCCAAATGCGGCCACTGGGATGCAAAATAGCTCAGTAAGTTAGATTCGAGGCTCGCACTACCATTGGGCGGCACGAACAATCCAGGAAATAGAGGAGCTATTTGAGCCTGTTGCATTCGGTTTTGCACACCGCTGACGCAGCTGTACATTGCGAAATGCATGCTCCTGATAGCCCGCAATTCTGAGCGCAGGAAAAGCTGTTCGAATTGCAATTTGAGACGCATTCCGCAACCGTTTGGTTTTGCGCCAGCCGCAGCCTTTCCATTAATGCTCCGGCATTGCTTGCTGTCATTCCCGACAGAAGCAACAGAAGTACTATTGTGTATCTCATGGTGTCACCTCCCCGACGCAACAAGAGGCCGGGCCGGTGTTTCGGGATTGGTTAAGCTCGTCCGTCTGCCGGACTCCGTCTCGCGGAAAGAGCGACACGTTCACGCGCTCCGGCACAGTTTCAGCAGCAGGATCCGGCCCTGACTGCAAGAGGCCGTCGGGCCTAAAGGCGGCGTCAAAGACGGGAGAGGTTGCCGCGCGCTCGAAAAACAGCCGTAGTTTCGGGTGAAGCCCGTCGCCACGTGCCGCCGCGAACGCGTGAAAGTCCAAAAGCGCCGTCATGATCCGGTCTCCGAAAACGCTGCGCCACGATCATGAACCCTGAAGGGGGAGAGATATCTCTACACTCCGTATCGTGTTCCGAAATGGAATTATTGAAGTCACTTGCAAATCAGCGGGTGACGGAATCCCAAATTGCCGCTCCATCGCCGCGCGCCCCGTCGGGTCTTGCGCAACTTCGCTCGAACTCCATGATGTCAAGGGCGACAATGCCTCTCGGATTCCTCAAAAGCGGCGCCAGGCTGACTTCGTCAACACGGCAAATGATCAGATACGGTCGGTCGGGATTCGCTAGGGCCAACGATGCCAGTCGTCGCAATCCAGATCGCGCCTGCTCCCAATGTTCGATCAATGGAGCCCAGCTTCCTTGGTCTTTCAGGATCCCGTTGAGAATGCCTTGCGAAATAGGATCGTCCGGCACAAGCACACCCAAACTGCCGATGACGTCGATGACGTGTGGACCGGCGGCGAGCTGGACCATCAGTCCCGTCTTTCCGCCGTCGAATCTCACGAGCTTCATGATGTTCTCCGCAATCGCGTGTGCTTTCGCAGCGACCATAAGGATCGACGGAACGGGAGAACTTCGATTCTTACCCTCGAATCCAGATAAACCGGGTCCGGACGATGTCTTCGGAAATCGGGTGGGCCGAGACCCCTGCCATCGGCAATGTGAAGACAGGACCAGCAGGAGCGCTGGCCGCCAGCGGCTTGATGATGATCTCCCTCACCCAAGTGATGAGAACGAACATGACCATGATCCACGAGGAGCATCAAAGGCAGAACCAAGCTGTCGTGGCCAATGATCCGCGGTGGGCGCGCATTGTCGCCCGCGACCGAACGGCTGATGGTCATCTTTGGTACTCTGTTTTGACAACTGGCGTTTACTGCCGGCCATCCTGCCCGTCCCGGATCGCCAATCCCAAGAACGTCCTGCTTCATGACACCTTCGAGGAGGCCAAGGCGACGGGCTTTCGACCGTGCAAGCGCTGCAATCCGGACGGACTTTCGGTTGAGGCGGAGAACGTCGCCATCGTCACGCGTGTCTGTCGGCTGATCGAGGAAAGCGAGGAGGAGCCGTCTTTGGCCGATCTGGCCGCAGCGGCTGGCCGCAGTCCGAGCTATTTCCATCGCCGCTTCAAAGCGGCCACGGGGTTGACGCCCAAGGACTATGCGGTGGCCAATCGTGCATCGAAGGTCCGGGAACGCCTGGCAAGTGGTACCAGCGTCACGGAGGCGATCTACGACGCTGGCTTTAACTCCAGCGGCCGCTTTTACGAAAAATCCACCGGCATGCTAGGCATGACGCCGTCCCAATATCGCGCCGGCGGCGCCAACGAGGAAATTCGTTTTGCCGTCGGTGAGACATCGCTTGGCGCCGTCCTGGTCGCGTCGAGCAAGAGGGGAGTGGCCGCCATTCTTCTCGGCGACGACCCTAATCAACTGGTGCACGAACTGCAGGATCGCTTTCCCAAAGCCCGCCTGATCGGCGCTGACAGAAACTACGAATCTCTTGTGGCCCATGTTATCGGCTTCATTGAAGCCCCTCGGCTAGGTCTCGATCTGCCACTTGACGTTCGCGGCACCGCGTTCCAGCGGCGGGTGTGGCGGGCGCTCCAGGAAGTCCCGATCGGTCAGACCGTCTCCTACACGGAAATCGCGCGGCGGATCGGTTCTCCCCGCGCAGTGCGCGCGGTCGCCGGCGCCTGCGCCGCGAACCACCTCGCGGTCGCCATTCCATGTCACCGGGTGGTGCGGAACAACGGATCGCTCTCAGGCTACGCGTGGGGTGTCGAACGCAAGAAGGCTTTGCTTGTGCGCGAGGCGGCGCGCAGCCTTTAGTACTGCAGACACCGTTTGACGCGTTCGCAATCTACCTTCTGCGCAACGCAACCGACATCTTCAATATGAAAGCGAAAACCGGAGTGAGCTAACGCAGTCGCATTCGTAGGGTCATCGACGGAAAAAACCACCGGAGTTAGACCTATGAATCTGAACGTCACCGATCTGGCGTCCCGAGACGCCGCATCAATCAAGAGCGTCGCCGCGCTCGAAATCGAATTCGTAGCCGGCGACTCCGCCCTTGGGAAGGTTCTTGTCGCGCGGAGCCCAGTTGGCGTTTGCGCAATCTTGTTTGGCTCGACGGCCGAAGAGGTGGAGCAGGATCTGGCTGCAAGCTTCCCGGGCAGCCGGATTATCTCGAACAACCGCCGGCTTCGCGCTGACCTGACCAAGATTCTGCAATTCATCGCTGTGCCGCGCGATCCGCTCGACCTTGACCTCGACATTCGCGGCACGCCATTCCAGCGCCGTGTTTGGGATGCGCTTCGCACGATTGCGCTTGGAAAACCACTCACCTACGCGCAGCTCGCCTGCCGTGTGAGCGGCCCCAAATCGCTGCGAGCAATTGCTCAGGCCTGCGCAGAGAACCCAATCGCCCTGGCAATCCCCTGTCATCGCGTCATGGGCAACAGTGGATCGATGGCGGGCTATCGCTGGGGCATCGAACGCAAGCAGGCGCTGATCAATAAGGAAGTCGCGACCTGATTTAGATGTCCGTTAACCGAAGCCTGCCGGGCGTCCGCCAGCGAGTTTCGATTTACCGACAACAACCGGAGTTCAACAATCATCATCCAGATCTACCCTGAAAACGTCCACTCATGGCGGACAACAACCAAAGCACACAATAGGAGAAGTGATCGTGTCAAAGGAAGAAGACAATAAGGTCATTGTTGGCCGGTGGTTCACGCATTTTTGGGGCAAGACTTGCGACCTCGGAATTGTCGATGAACTCGCTGCGCCCGACATGCTCCTGCAGTATTCGCTCCACGAACCGCGCCGTGGGCGTGAAGACATCAAGGCGTTCATGACGGACTTTCGGAAAGCGTTCCCCGATCTCAACTTCTGGGGCGCTGCGGATCTAATCGCGGAAGGCGATTACGTCGTCGGTCGATGGGAAGGCGGCGGTACGCATACAGGGCAGGCATTCGGCGACTTCCTGGCGGGATCGCTGCCGGCCAACACCGGCCGTAAGATGAAATTCACTGGCACGACCGTGTTGAAACTCAAGGACGGAAAGATCCTCGAGGAAATCGGTCTTGACGATGGGGTAACTGCCTTGCAGCAGCTCGGCCTCATGCGCGCCGCGTGAATCGTACCGTTGCCTTGTGCCGGCCGCAGAAACGTCAAATATAGATCCGGCGACCTCGCGGTCGCCGGTGCGACCCCATGTACCTAGCCGACACCGTGGTTTGGCCGAATGACCGCTTTGCACGCACCTAGCCGTCGCTTGCCAGAGAGACCATTGAACGATCAAGTAACGCGCCAATTTTGCGGCTCAAGGTTGCTTGCTTTGTCACTTTATTCTTGAAACCGCCGAATTTGCGGCTTTGCTCTTCGATGGCAAAAAACCCCTGGATCCGATCTCAGCGCGTGGCCAGCCTTTTGTACGCCGAAATGGCCCGCTTCAGGTCATCATATTCTTCGCAGGGAATGAGGCAGAGATTTTCCAGCGCCGTCAGCAGTTGTTCGGCTTTGGCGGAATCGCCGAGCACAAGATAGGCCTCGCCGAGATGCTCATGCGCGCTGCGGTGGCGCGGATTTAGTATCAACGCCTGCTGATAATGGCCAATGGCCGGACCCAGTTGACGTAGCCGCCGATAGGCATAGCCGATGTAATTCTGGATATCGGCATTAAGCGGGTCGCGCAGTGCGGCGAGTTCGAATGCTGCGATAGCACCATTCCAATCTTCAGCGCCCAATGCCTTCTTGCCGGCCTTGAAATCGGGGTCGAGCTGCGCCCAATCGGCGTCCGATGCGACCGATGTCATGGTGGTGCAGATCGGCCAACCTTCGGTC
The DNA here is from genome assembly GCA_963847015.1 of uncultured Alphaproteobacteria bacterium. GTDB lineage: Bacteria > Pseudomonadota > Alphaproteobacteria > Rhizobiales > Xanthobacteraceae > Bradyrhizobium. The sequence goes on from CAWJYI010000023.1 coordinate 124,887, forward strand.
ACGGTTGCCGTCTTGCCTCCACGCTCGATCCCATCGAAGAGCGGTCCAATCCCATTCCGCCATCCCGGCGGGCTTATGGCGTAGACAGCCACGCTGCCGATCAGCGCACCGAGCACTGTAGCCAATGCGACCGCGCGGACCATCATCGTCTCTCGGGGTGATGGCTGCCGGATGCCATCGTCGCGCCCGGCAGGCGAGGAGTCACTTTCGTACACCACCTATGGTGTCGCTTTGGCGCAAATATGCCTTGGCCTCACGGATTTCCTGCCGCTCGGTATCCGCGTTTTTGGCCAGGTCCACCAGCTTGCCGAAATATTCAGATGCCTTCTGGCGATCGCCTGCGCTGTCGGCAGCACGGGCGGCTCCCCAGAACGCGCGGAAGCGATTGGGCGTTTGCTTGAGCGCAGTCTCGAATTCGTTCAAGGCAGCTGCTGGCTGCCCCGTCTCAAGCAGCAACTCCCCCAGCAGTTCACGGAACGGATAGAGACGATTCTCCATCGCTACATGTTTGAGGCTACCGTCTTCGCTGTCGGCAGCGACCCGCATGAACTGCAGGGCCTGATCGCGCGCGCCTTCCTTGAGTGCGATCCAGGCGGAAATCGCAAGCATTTGTTCGTCGGTACGTTCGGCCCAGTAGGACTGGTCGGCGCGCTGCAGAGTCGTGCGCAAGACCTTCATCGCTTCGATCTCTTCTTTCGCGCCAGCGAGGTTGCCGGTTTGCGCCATGCCGAGACCGCGCGTGAAGCGGATCAATGAATCCGCCATGGGATATTGGGTGGCTGCCATCGGCAGCGCGGCGGCGCCAGGCCAGTCCGCCCGTTCCAGAACATAGCGCGCTGGCATAGCGGCCTTGGCGGTGAAATTGACAAAGTTGATTGGACGATCGCCGCGGTCGGCGGTGGCAAGTGACTTCTGGATCATCGCAGCCGCTTTAGCATCCTGCGCGAGCTGCAGATGGGCATAGACCGTAAAATCTGACGCGTGATAGTAGTCGGGCTGGATCTCAAGCGCCGCCGCGTTCGAGGCGACGGATTCTTCCCACAACCCGACCATCGAGTAGATGTGCGATGGCATGTGCCGCGCGTGCGGCACGGCCGGCGCAATGCCGGCATAGCGGCGCGCCGCCGTAATTCCTTTGTCGGCTAACGGTGCAAAGTCGTAGGCGTGAATGAGGTAGTGCGTCACCCCCGGATGCTGCGGGTTCTGCTCAAATAGTTTCTCCAGCAGCGCCGCCGACTTGATCTGGTTGGCGTAGGTGAGATCACTTTTCTGCGCCGAGGCTTGCAGCGTCAGCGCATAATAGGCCAGCACCTCGTAGTCGTCGGGATAGCTTTGCGCCATCCGCTCCATCGCGGCGTTATAGGCCGCCAGTCGGGTTCCCACGGCGACCTTGTCATAGTCGCGGAAATAGGCGCTCAGGGCTTCGATCCAGTCGCGCTCACGCTGTGTCTTCGCCCCGGCTGCCCGCGCTTTTTCGAGTGCCTCCCAAGCCGCCTGCGCCTCGGCCCGCGTCGGCGTGGTTGCCAGGGTATTGCCGAGGTAATCCATCGCCACACCCCAATATGCCATCGCGCAGGTGGGGTCCTGCTGCAGAATTTCCTCGAACTTCCGGCGGGCGATCAGGAACCAGTACGAATGCAGCATGGCGACGCCGCGGTCGAACTCAGCCTGCACATTGGGATCGCAGGAGGTAGGGAAGACCACCTTGCCGAGCTTTTGGTCTTGCTGGCCGATTGCGACGCTTGTCAGCGCGGCAGTTATCAGGCCGGCCGCAAACAACACTCGTCCCGATTGAGTCTTCATCGTAAGTCTCCTCTCAGGCTTGTGAGCGGTGGTCGTGAGCTTCGCTTGTCAGCTAAGACCTGCAGCGTAGCGCCGATTGGCTTCCTCGAAAATCTGGCGGGCGCGGTTGCCGTCGGAAGGGTGCTCGGACAGCGTGTCCGGGTCCCATTCGCTGCGGTGGGCAGCGAAGAAATCCCCGCCGTAGACATGGATCGCGGCGGTGAATTTGGAGGTCGGATTGGTGACCGAGTGGATGATGTCATCGCCAAGTGGCTGGGCATCCCTGACGGCGATAGAGCGTGCGCCAGCCGCCGCGAGTTGGTTCTCGCCCGCCTCCGCTATTCGACGCCAGAAAATGTTGTCCTCCCGCCCGCCATACACACCGATGACCGCCCACATGTGATGATTGTGCGGCATGACCATCATACGCGGCGCCCAAACCACGTTGAGGATGCTCAAGTCCGGCGAGCGGTAGATCTCCTTGATACCTGCGCGGTCCGGTTCGCCTAGCGATTTGAGCAGGTCTGTCGGGTCGGATACCGCCCGCTTGACGACCTCGCAGATGATTTTTGATGAACGGTCTGCGGCACGAGCGGCGCGGCAATCGGCGATAAATCGATCGAGATCGAACATGGTATACGCCCCCAATTTGGCATTTCACCCGTTCAAGCGCCGATTATTTAAGTTCTGATGGGCTTGATTGTCCAATGCATTGATGGGCAATCTATTCATGTGGTTTTTGCATGGATAAATGTGCGATGAACCTCCGACAGTTGCAAACTTTGATTACCATCGCCGATGCCGGCGGTTTTGCCAGCGCCGCCGGGCGACTGCATTTGAGCCAGCCGGCGGCCTCGCGCCAGATTCAGGCGCTGGAGGCTGAACTTGGCGTGCTGCTGTTCGACCGCATTGGCCGTCGCCTTCATCTCACCTCGGAGGGCGAGGACATCGTGCGCCGCGGGCGACGTCTGTTACAGGAAGCGGATTCACTGCGCGACCGCGCCAACGCGCTCAAGGGCGGTCTCACCGGGACACTGCGGGTAGGAGCCAGCCCGCAGAATATCGAGACCGTGCTGGCGCCCTTCGTCGCCCGCTTCCGAAGCAAGCATCCCGGCATCGAAGTACATTTCGTCGAGGATGGCGGAGCCCGCATCAGCGACCGCCTCGCTCAGGGCGACGTGCAAATCGTGCTCACCACTGCAGGCGACGAGCTGTTCTTCAGCCGCATGCTCTATCCGTCTTACGTCTTGGCCGTGGTCGCGCCATCGCATCCGCTTGGGCGGCGTGGCTCTGTCGACGTTGGTGAGCTTGCGGATGAACCTTTGCTGCTCCTGCACCGCGGATTCGCCTCGCGCGGCTGGTTCGACGCCGCTTGTCATAATGCGGATGTCAGACCACCTATCGTACTGGAAAGCGCCGCCCCGCATACCTTGATGGCACTCGCTGCCAACGGTGAAGGTGTGGCGATTGTGCCGTCGAACGTCAGCATTCCGCGCAAGGGCGTCAAGGCAATATCCGTTACCTATCGCGGTACACCCATCGGGCGTTGGGTTTTGGTCGCCTGGGACCGGCGACGGTTCCTTCCTTCCTTCGCCCAGAACTTCGTCAATGAGCTAGTCACCCATGTACGCCGCGATCATCCGAACCGCGAATTGACGAAGCGTATGCCTGCGTTGCAGCGGCCGAAATTATCCGAATTATAGGGCCGTGCCCTCCGTCGAACCGTTCTCAGGGGCGAAGCGAACACCCCACAGCCAAGCCGGCACGTCCGCTTCGGCCAGAGGCGGACGTTCCCACAAGGACGCGATTGACCTAAGCGCGTTCGAGAATCTCTCGCCGGGGGAACGTAGGTCACTCTTTCGTCCGAGTGACCTACGCTCGTTGTTGTTGCCTCGAGCCAGTTTTTAACAGGCTGCTGTCGCTGTTATCGTGAGTTGGAGCTATTGATTAGGGATACTCGAATGACCTGCGGCTTTGCAAGTGGGAAAGGGAACAGATGACAGTATCAGGCATCTCCCACTATCGTGGTGGTACCATCGACGAAGTGGCACCCCTGGCGAAGAAGTTGAAGGCCATCTATCTCAAATACGGGGTCGTCTATCGGCTGAGCCGCTTTCAAACCGGCCCAAATGTCGGAGACTGGTTCGTCGTTGTGCAGTACGCCGACCAAACGGCCTATGAGAAGGCGCAGGCAGCTATTTCGCAAGACCCCGAATGCCAACAGACCTTTGCCGAGATTGCAAAGTTCGCGAAGAGGATTAGCCGAGAAATGGTCATCGATCTCGATCTTTGACACGGCCGGGGTTCGCTGCGCTGGTCTGCTTGGCCTTCGCAAGCGCCGTCGCATCTGCAGACGCCTCAAATGGGTCATTTTCCGGCCTCTGCGCGATCCAGACCGATGTCTGCTTTTCCTACGACAAGAAACTCGTGCATCGCAACAAGATGCCTATTCGATCACCTTATCTGCGCGAACAATAACTGACGTCGGGATCACTATTCCGAGGGCCTTGGCGGCAGTGTTGTTGACGATCAGTTCGAGCTTCGTAGGAAATTCAACCGGCAGATCGCCCGGCCGGGCTCCCTTGAGAATCTTGCTCACATACGTCGCACAACGATAAAAGTTTTCGGAAAGGTTCACCCCATAGCTGATTAGGCCGCCCGCATCGACATGATCGCGGAAGCCATAGATAGCTGGCAATCGCGCCTCCGAAGCGAGCATCGCAATCCGATCTCGCTCTTGGAAACACATTCCGTCGACGAGCACGATAATCGCCTCAACTCGCTGACTGGCTAATGCGTGGATTGCCGTATCGAGATCGTCGGGTGTGCGGACTTCGGCCGGAACCGATTTGAGGCCCAACGTCTGACACGTCTTTTCCAATTCTTGCCGATCAATAATCACGCCGCTGGCGACGTTCACAATAAATCCGAGTTTGGCGAGACCGGGGATCAGTTGGAGCGCTAGTTCTACCTGCTTGCCCGCCAGGCCTTCAGTGCGGAACAATACGCCGGTTACGTTGCCTCCGGGCCGGGACTCACTTGCGATCAAACCAAAACCGATCGGATCGGCAAGCAAGGGACAAACAACGGGAATCGTCTAGGTCAGTGCTTTTGCCGCGACGGCCGCCGGAGTAACAGCGGCCAGGATCACATTTGGCGACAGTCTTACCAGTTCCCCTGCAAGCACAGGAAACCGATCCAAATTCGCCGTCGGCATATCGATATTCGATATCGATGTTCTGCCGATCGACGTAACCAAGTTCTTGCATACCCCGTTCAAAGGCGACGATCGGCGAATTGACCTTTCGAGTAACTCCGCTGAGAACCGCGACGAGCGGCCGCTTCGAAGAAACCTGCGCACGCGCCATCAGCGGCCATGCCGCCGCTGAGCCACCCAAAAGCGTCATGAACTGGCGCCGTTGCATGTCCGTCCCCAAGCTCTGGAGGCACAGCATCTTATCAACTCGAACGAGTGCGTGGCTAGGGCTAAAGCCGCTTTCAGGGAGCTCACCGGTTACAACGACAGCGGCTCCTACGAGATCCGCGACACCGCGGCGGTGATCACCGGCAAGCTCGGCACCGGCTACTGGAAGCGGAGCCTGCAGTGACGCTCTGCTGCGCCAACGACGAGATTCCTGGCTAGCGTCTGCTTTGCAAATAAGCGGAGATACGGTCGGGTCGCCTTTTGGCATTTTGCGTCGAGAACGATCGCATACACAAAGTCGGCTCCTGCTCCATGCCGGTGACGGAGCACCGTTTCCCGCGTCTTCCGCTTTGATGCACCTTTGGGCCATCCTCTTCGTGTCTCGGTTTCGCAACACTCTGCGGGTTTCTCAGCTGGAACTTCAATTTCAACTCCACGCTCGTCGATACTGGGCGCAGTCTGTGAGTTAACCGGGGCTGGCGGATCGAGCATTTACGAGCACCAATCTATTTTGAGCCCGGTGGGTCGCAGCGCGCAAATGCCTGCGACCCTTTTGAGATCTCTGGCTATGGAATGAAAGCACCTCGCGGCGGCCGCCGTCGCGAGATGTTGTGAATCGTGCGCTCTCGCGGTCGGGAATCCGGGGAACGTTGCGGAAAACTCGCAGAAGATGCCTGAACTGTGTCCTCGCTCACATGAACAAGGCGAGATCGTCTCTATAGTCCATCACGTTGGTGATTGGGGATGCTAGATGGATGATGATTTTTATAAAGAGCGAGCACGGCAAATACGTGAAATCGCCACGCAAGCCGATCCATTCATTAGGAAGCGCCTGTTACGTCTTGCAGGCAATTACGACGCCATGATCACGCGCATCAGGCCGGCTGTTTCGTCCAACCTCCCCGAAGTATCTGCCGATACGTTCGCGGATAATAACGGACGCCCGAAGGGTTAGGACTGCGCGACCGCATGGTCGTTCGCCTGTTAAACGGCTGTCAGGCCACCGTGCGCATATTCGGCATTGCAGGCTCGGAAGTGAGCAGCAATTTCGGCTTCGATCATTCGCTCCCAAAGCTCCGCCCGCGCGAGCCACGTCAAGCCTGTTTCGGGATGCAACGCTGCTTGTTGCCGGCACAAAGTACTCATCGTGATGTACCCTCGGACGTTTTCCATCGTCCCCTCCTTGGCAAGCGATCTTGATCCGATGGCATTTTAGTACGTAAACGCCATTGCAATTGTGGGATAGAACACAGATCTGCAACCCCGCCGGGCGCGCCCGGAGCAAGGTCGAGATCGCCTGCAGATCTCGTGATTCAGACATGTTGATGCCGTCGATAAACCAAGGGGCAGGCGACGGCCGTCGGCGCTGCACTGGCGTTTTTGATATCCGGCGGGTATAATTTCAGGACACTTGGCGGTAGTACGGATGTCGATTTTCTCAGGCGAATTAGGTCTTGCACTCGGTCTTGCAGTCGCATTGGCGTCACCCTGTCTGGGTGGGCGAACCGCCCATGCCCAAGCCGCGCCTGTGACATATTGGACCACAAGCTCGCTCATCGGCTTCGGCGGCAATCTGACCGCAGACCCGGGCTCGAACGCTTATGGCAACTTTGCGGGCTTTGACGGCAGCGGAGTCCAAGCCGGCGGCTTTTCCTATATGCGCTACAATTTTCCGAACGGCTGGTTCGTCGGCAGCGAAAGCGGCGGCATGGGATTGAGCATGAACGGCATCGGCCAGAATGGAGCATTCGGCAGCCCGTTTTATTTCGAAGGCGTGCAGTTCGGCTACAATTTCGGAAGCACGGGCGGATTACCCGTTACGGTCTATGCCGGTTTCGACACCTTGAAATATAATCCAGGCATCGGCGGCCCTTTTGCTTCCTTTGACTCGAAGTCCACCACATTGCCCGGCTACAGTGCGCATGCGGGCGTCGAATTCCAGCCGGCGTCGAATGTCAGCCTGTCACTTGGATTCGGCTACACCCAACAGTCCGGGCGCCTCGACAGCGACATTAATTCGCTCTCGCTGCCCGGCGCTTCTCCGTTTGCCTTCGGCGGCCGCCGCTAAAGCGCGCTGAAATCGAAGGAGCGTGGTCGGCGCACTAACCGGATGGCAGATCGAGGCCGTTTGGCAGTGCAATCCAAAGAACCGTCTGCTCCCCTGCGGAATGGCGAGAGATGTGCCCCTTTCCATGCGTGTCCTCCACCAGGACGAAGCTACCGGGTTGAACATGCCGGATGTTCACGATCGCTCGCCACGTGCACCGTCGAGCCTCACGGTGAGCACCCGCTCCGGCACGGTATGGAAACTGACTTCGTGCATGGCTGCCGGGATGCGGGTAAAGCGGACGTTCGTGCTGCGGATCGCGAATGGCGCTCGTATTGGGGATCGCCGCCGCTTGGCGTGGGGATGTCGATCTCATCGAAATACTGCCATCCGGCGTCGCGTATGTATACCTTCATCGGGCCCCCGAGCGTATCAAGCTCACGCATCATAGCGAGAACGTCCGAGCAAGCTTCGCTCACTGCTGCCAGGCACACCGGATCGCGCAACCTCAGATGTCAATCTAGTCCTTTCACGGAGCCCGCATCGATCAGGAGCCGATTGAAACGTCGCGCCTCCACGCCGCCTCCGCAGCCGTAGAACAGGCCGTCGCAGCGTTGCAGGATCTTTTTCTGTTCCGAAAAGCTCGGACCGAGCGGCACGCCCGCGGCCTCCTGGATGACCAACGGCAAATACGGTGCATCGAGCGTGTCGAGCGCGGAGGACAGATCAGCCGGGGTGAAATTGACCGCATCGATAGCGTAATAGGTCGTCAGATAGCGCGGGTCCCGGGCTGCCAGCCGACGCGAGAGCGCCTCCGTGCTGAGCGACGGATCGATGATGCGGGCACCGAACTGCGGCTGGTGATCGCCATAGCGCACGATCAGGAAGGATTCGGCTGGAAAATTCTGCGCCAACTGCTGCAGCAATTTCCTGTAATCATGTGCCGTCATGCCTTGACGACGGATGTACTCTTCGACGTCAGGCGCGTTGCCAAGATCGCGCCAATCCGGCGTCAATTCAGGGCGCAGCCGCGTGTCCCAGGGGAAATGATTTGCCACGGTGTAAACGTAAAGGAAGAGCGGCCCATTACCGCGCTCATGTTCAATGATCTTGACAGCCTGATCGAAGTAGAAACGGTCGGCCTCGAAGTCACTTGTGCCGAGGTCGCGCATGTCAAGATAGTGCGCGATACCGGTTGTCATCTGGAAGGCGCGTGAACCGAGAAACGCTCCATAGAACGGATAGAGGCTGAACGTCTTGTAGCCGCACCGGCTCAGGGAATGCGGCAGCCCCCGGCTGACGCGACCGGCGGCGATCCGGGTGACGGACGTGGCAAAGCGTCCGTAGGAGCGCACCGAAAGGCCGGTGAGTACGTTGTATTCCGAAAACCAGCTTGGTCCGCCGACACCCTCCACCAGAAGCTTGCGCGCCTTGCCGTCGAACGACTGGAAGTGATTTGCGTAGCCAGGCGGCACCTTTATTCCGGGCGCTGTCGTAATGTCGAAACTGGATTCATCGTGCAGCAGGATGATGTGCGGGAGTTTGCGTGACGCATGGCAAGCCGCCGCAGGCGCCGCTTTCAGATCCGGCGCTGCCTGCAGATCTCGGACTGCGCGCGCGTCTGCCTCCAGAAATCCGTGGTCGGCAAATTCAAGGATCGCCTCTACACCGGTCCGCGCAAATTTTGAAACATAATTGTCACCGATGAAATCCTCGTTGAGATTGGTCGGGAACGATAGCGACAGGGCAACGAGGGCGATCATGGATAACGAACCACCGACAAGGCTCGCGAGTACGCCGACGCGGTACCGATCAAAGCGCCAGGCCACGATCATGAGCGCGGCCGTAGCCGTCGCGGCGAGCGCGATCCATCCATACAGCGAGGGAAAAGCCGCCAGCAGAAAGGCCGACGTATCCCGGTCAACGATCATGAGGTCGACGAAGTCGACCGTCATCCAAAGTTTCTCGTATTTGAACCGCGAGAGCAACACGAGCGCGACGACGAGCTCGATCGATATCAGCGCCGCCACAGCCGGCCGGCGAACCAAGGCAAGTGAGAGGAAATTGAGCGCAGCCCAGGCAAGCAGGAATGCAGCCTTGCCGACCAGATCGGCTTCGGTCGTGGCCATGACGATCAGCGCGACCACGTGAATCGCTGCGATCAGGCAAAGCACGATCCTGTCTCGGCGCGAAATTGCCTCGGCCGGCGTGCGGCGGTTGAGCACGATGTCTGCGCCAGGCGACATGCTTAGCGAAGGCCCGGCCCGCCGGCGATCTCCTTCGCGCGCCCCAACGCGCTGTCCGCTGTCATTCGGCTCCCCAAATCTCGTGCAAAATATCAGGTCTCGTTGCAAGACATTACGTCGTCGTTGCAGAACATCGCGCCGGTCAATCCAAGCTCACGATATCGTAACGTACACAACCCTTTGACCAATGTATTATTTCTTGCCCCCGGTATATTATTTCGCCTGTTGGCTGCGGACGAACGCGTTGGAGGCACATATGCGTATTCTCGCGGTGATTGGCGCGCTGGCGATCCTGGTTGGCATCGGCGCGGCGGCATTCTTTTTCGGCGGCTATTATAGCGTTGCGGGGACTGCCGAAGACCCGGCTGTTGTCACCTGGGCGTTGACCCGCGTTCGCACGGAGTCGATCAATCGCCATGCGCAGGACCAGCCCCCAGCCTCCATCAATATCAACGACCTCGCCAGCGTGCAGGCAGGCGCCAAAGCGTTCGCCGAATATGGCTGCGCCACTTGCCACGGTGCGCCGGGCGTCCAATGGGCCAAATTCTCGGAAGGACTGCATCCCGATCCGCCGGATTTGAAGCACGTCGTCGATCAGCTCTCTCCGGCGCAGCTGTTCTGGGTGGTCAAGAACGGTATCAATATGACGGGCATGCCGAGCTTCGAGCAAGCAGGCGCCAAAGACGATGAGATCTGGTTGATCGTGGCGTTCCTGAAAAAGCTGCCGGGCGTCTCGGAAGCCGACTACAAGGCTTGGACGGCACAACCAACTCCGTCGCGCTGAGAGCGCAACTCAGGACGCTTCAGCCTTGAGCAGTTCAGCCTTGAGCAGGTTCCTTGGACCAGCCCAACGCAGCGACAACGCCCCCGGCGATTCCAGCAAGAACCGCCCAATAGGCATAACGGAAGTCGGATGCAACGCCGACGGCAAAGAAGCTCAGCACATAGACGGCGGCCGATCCGCAAACACCGAGTGCGAAAGCGCCCTCCGGCCCGTCGCGTCGTCGCCAGGCGAAGCCGCACACCACGATGCAAACCAAGAGCCACGCGCCGGCCTGGAACAGCGGCGTCGGCTTGAGCATGTCGTGCACGGAGACCAGCGCGACGAAGGCCGGGCGATCCGGGAACACCGTCGCCGACGGACGCTCGACATCAGCAACCCACATTGTGAGATTGTTGCCGACGAGGAAGTTCGACATGAACGCCGCGCGATGCTGGAGATAAGCCACCGGATGACGCACGACTGCACGCGCCCAGGCTTCGGTAATCGCAGGCGTCCCAAACAGCTTTTCCTCACGTTCAATCTTGCGCATGACGAAATCGCAGGGATCGAGCCGCCAATAGATGTCCCACTGGGTCGGCTGGTAGCAGCCGTTCAGGAGCAGCGCGGTCTCTTGCCCGCTCCAATTGACCGGAAACTGGTTCTGTTTGGCAAAATGGCTGATCCCGCCGAGGTCGAACACCATGATCGACTGTAGCGGATGCTGCCGCGTCGCGCCGAGGGCGCCGTAATAGACCAGTTGCACCAGCCCAAACAATCCCGCCATCGCCGGCACAAGCAGGATGGCCGTTCGCTTCACGGACATCCGCATCGGCCATGCAAGGTAAGCGGCAAGGATCGGCGCGGCGATCAGCGCATTCGGACGCAGCAGGACGCCGAAGGCGCATAGCGCAAGCGCAAGTGCCTGCGCCGGCACACGAAGGCGCGCGTGGCGTTCGGCCACAGTGAAAGCGATCGCCGCGGCGAGGAGCCAGCAAGTCGCGAACAGCACATCGCGCCAGATGATCCCGGCAAAGACGAAGGCCGGCGGCAGCAGCGCCAGCAACGGCAGCAACAGCGCGAACCGGGTGGCTCGGCGCGCGAGCGCGAATGCCAGGAGGCCAAAGCCGAGCCAGTAAGAGGTCGCAATCAGCAGGAACATGCTTGCCGCGCCGGGCGCGACCGGATCGATCAGGCCCCACAGCACCGTCATGACCGGGGATTGCCAGTCGCCGAGCGCGCCCTTGGCGATGTCCTCGTAGACGAATTTCGCGTCATAGGTCATGACGCCCGGATAGAAGATCAGCAGCGTCAGGCCGTAGCCCGCGGCAATGAGCGCGGCGACGGCCATGTACAAATGCCGCCGTACCGACCGCTGGCGGTCAGGCGAGAGCGGCATAGATATCACCGGAATTGGCCGCGTGCGGCAGCGCGATCAGCCAGCGGGCGATCTCCTCGCTATCGACCCAGTCGGCGTTGACAAAGGTCTGGCTCTCGCCGAGCGCGGCGTTGAATCGTGCATAGCCCAGCGCGACGCAGCGTTCGATGCAGGCGAGCGCGACGTCGCGCTGGATTGTCGTGAACTCGAATGACAATGCCTTGACCGCGCGCGATAGTCCCCGCAACGCCTCCGCTTCGAAACCTTCGACGTCGATCTTGATGAAGACTGGCACGCCATGCTTGGCGATCAATGCATCGAGCGTGGTCACCGGCACTTCGATCGAGCTGTTCCATCGCTGCGTTTCCCAGCCCGCCGCATCGCGCGCGGCGCTGATGAACGCAGGTGACGCCGTCGAAACGGTCGGGTTATCGGCGTTGATCATGATGCTGGTCGTGCCGATAGCGCTACCGATCGCTACGGCCTCGATCGCGACGTCGGCACTTCTGTGGAGCAGCTTTAACACCTTGACCATGGCGGGCTGCGGCTCGACCGCGACGACGCGCGCGCCCAGCCGGCGGAACGAGGCCACGCGATCGCCGACATGGGCGCCGATATCGAACACCAGATCGCCACGCCGCACGAAGCCGCCATAGAGCCGATCCATGGCCGCCGCGCGCGACCTGTCGCCATAATAGATGCGAAGCGACCGGATAACACCGCGCGCGGTCCTGAAGCCTCGGAACACCGCCTCAGACCGCATTTGGCTGGGGCGACGGCGCAGCCCGCTCGATCGCGGGCAACGCCAGTACCAGCAACGCTGCGGGCGTCATGGTCTCTTCGGGCAGCCGGCCAATGCCGACCGTGGCGGCAAAACGGCCGAGCCGGGGCCAAGCGGTCACTATCGCAAACGGGATCGCCAGAGCGAGGCCGCCGGCGAGAAACAACGCATAGGGAATTGCCGCCGGCTGGGTCGCCGCCAATAGACCGAGCGCGCCGCATCCGAGCAGCGTGTGCGGCCACAAATTATGCAACGCCAGCGTGAACGGCACCGCATGATCGTCACGGGTCTGGCCGATCCAGCCGATTTCGCGGCCGAATAAAAGGCCGGTGAGAAAGATCGTATGGCCGAACCAGAGGATCGGACAAAGCACGATCGAGTACAATGTTTCGATGACGTAATTGATGGTGAACAATCCGACGCCGCCGAACGCGCGGCGAAGCCTGGGATGCAACAATATATCGATGGCGCTCGCGATCTTCGGCGAGAACCACATCACCAGCACGCAGACGAACAGCGCCATGCCGGCGTCGGCGCGAATGAAGCTCGCGGGCGTCTCGGCGAATGCGGCCGCGAGCGTGCCGACAACGAGCAGCCCGATCCAGGCCGGGGAGCCGATGAACATCAGGATAGCCAGCACCAGTTGATATCGGCTCACCGGCTTGAGGCCGGCGAGCGAGAGAAACCGCCAGTACTGCATGTTACCCTGGCACCAGCGCAGATCGCGGCGGATGAATTCGAGCAGGGTTGGCGGATTTTCCTCCCAGCCCAGATCCTCCTGCGGCAATACACGTACATGGTAGCCGGCGGCGCGCATGAGCACCGCTTCGATCTGGTCGTGGCTGAGGATATGGCGATCCTCCGAGCCGTCGCTGGACAGCACCGGCAGCGCGCAATGCGCGATGAACGGCGCCAGCCGCAGCACCGCGTTGTGGCCCCAATAGGGCCCGCAATCGCCCTGCCACCAGGCGCTGCCGATGGTGTAGGAGCGCATGCCAAGCCGCATGCCGAACTGGAAGACGCGCGCGAAGGCGCTGGTTGACGGGAGGCCTACGATCAGCCCCTGCAGAATGCCGAGCCTGGGATCGGCCTGCATGATGCGGACGAGACGAAGAACGGCATCGGCAGTCATGATGCTGTCGGCGTCGAGCGTCACGGCGAAATCGTGCTGGCTGCCCCAGCGTTCGCAGAATTCACGGATGTTGCCGGCCTTGTAGGCCGTATTGACCGCGCGACGCCGATAAATGATTGCGACCCGGTCGGACCAGCGCGCGGTCAACGCCGCGAAATACGCCTCCTCGCTAACTGCGATACCGGCGTCGCTGGTGTCGCTGAGGACATAGAGATGGAAATGCGCACCGCACCCGGCCGCGTCGAGGCCCGCGAGCATCGGTTCGAGATTGCGGATCATTCGCTCCGGCAACTCGTTGCGGATGCACAACAGGATCGCGGTCGATGTCGTGACCGGCTCATCACCGCGGATGCGCGCCGCCATCGGCATGATCGCGGCAATCGGATCGGCGGAAAACCGCATGATCAGAAACCCGATCACGGCGTTCCAGAAATCCTGCCACCATCCAGGGTAGCGTGACCGCGAACAGCGCAAGCAGCGTAACGTCGATCATGCCAAAGCCGCCCGGCGCCAGCGCCAGCGCTGCGAGACCCAGCGATCCGGCCATGGTGAAGGCAAATAGCACGACAAATAGTACCCGCCGGCCGAAAATATCATTTCCGGCGGCATCGGCCTCGACGGCTTGAGGTGGGGAGTGTTCCAACACAGAGGTTACGACTTCTAATCCGTGGCAGACAATGCAGACTGAACGATATAACACGACAACCGTCCAGGAATTCCAATCCCGGGGTGAAAGAAATTGGCGATCAGCCCGACCGAAAAAACTGCCGAGGCGCTCTGGTATATCCGGCCCGGGCTGGCCGAGATCCGCGAGGAAACGCTCGCAACGCCGGGGGCGGACGAAGTGCGCGTGCGGGCGCTTTACGGCGCGATCAGTCGCGGCACCGAAGCGCTCGTGTTTGCCGGGAGGGTGCCGGAGAGTGAATTCGAACGCATGCGCGCACCCTTTATGGCCGGCAATTTTCCATTCCCGGTAAAATATGGCTACGCCACGGTCGGCCGGATCGAAGGCGGCCCGGAACATTTGCTCGGGCGTATGGTCTTCACGCTTCACCCGCACCAGGACCTGTTCAACATCCCGACAAGCGCCGTTGCGATGCTGCCGGAAAATGTGCCGCCGCAACGGGCAGTGCTGGCCGCCAATATGGAGACAGCCCTCAACGCTGTCTGGGATGCCACCCCGGGCCCGGCCGACCGCATCGCCGTCGTCGGCGCCGGCGTGGTCGGCTCCCTGTTTGCCTATTTATGCGGGCGACTACCCGGGGCGGAAGTAACCCTTGTCGATATTAACCCGGCGCGCGCGGAATTAGCGCAAGCCCTTGGTGTTGACTTTGCGAAGCCCGAAGCGGCAAAGGGCGAGTGCGATCTCGTTGTCCATGCCAGTGGCAATCCAGCAGGGCTTGGCACGGCGCTCGCCCTCGCCGGCGAGGAAGCAACCGTGCTTGAATTGAGTTGGTATGGCGACACGACGGTGGCAGCAACGCTCGGCGGCGCCTTCCACAGCCGTCGGCTGCGGCTGGTGTCGAGCCAGGTTGGCCGGATAGCTCCATCGCACCGCCCGCGCTGGACGTATGGCCGGCGGCTCGCCGCAGCGCTTGCCCTGCTTGCCGATCCGCGGCTCGACGCTCTGCTGGCGCCGGCGGTTGCGTTTCAGGATCTGGCGAAACGGTTACCCGAAATTCTAGACGCCCGCAGTGGCATACTGTGCCAACCCATTACTTATCCTTGAGGAGGTTCCTTGTTCGCCGTTGAAGTTCGCGATCACATCATGATCGCCCATTCGTTCCGTGGCGCCGTTTTCGGACCCGCGCAGGCCATGCATGGCGCGACCTTCGTCATCGACGCCGCCTTTTGCTCCGAGACGCTCGATGCCAACGGCATCGTCATCGACATCGGACGCGCGCATGACGCCCTCAAGGCCGTGGTGGCGACGCTGAACTATCGCAATCTCGACGAGGTGCCGGAATTCAAGGGCACCAACACCACGACCGAATTTCTCACGAAGTATATTTTCGACCGCCTGGCCAACAACGCGCGCGCCAGTGAACTCGGCCGGGACGGCCGCGAACTCAAAGCGATACGCGTTACCCTTTCCGAGTCGCACGTCGCGCGCGCCTGGTACGAGGCGGATTTGTGGTAAGGCGTTTCGCCTTCGCCGTGCCGGGCGATCTTGCGACCCCGACCGGTGGCTACGCCTATGACCGGCGCATGATTGCCGATCTCGGCCGTCTCGGCTGGCAGGCCGATCTGCTCGATCTCGGCGAAGGTTTCCCCTGGCCCAACGAAGCGACGCGTACGACCGCGCGAGCGCAATTGCTCGAGATTCCCGCCGGCCACCCTATCGTTGTCGATGGTCTGGCGCTCGGCGTCCTGCCGGAAGCGGCGTCACTGCTTGCCGGCCGCAATCCGCTGTTGGCGCTGGTGCACCATCCGCTCGCGCTGGAATGGGGACTGTCCGCGCAGCAAGCCGACGCGTTACGCGTAAGTGAGCGCACAGCGCTCGCCGCCGCGCAGCGGGTTGTCGTGACCAGCGCGGCCACAGCGCGGCTGGTCGCTTCCGATTACGGCGTGCCGGCCGAGCGTATTGCTATTGCGAGGCCCGGTAGCGATCCGGCGCCGTTGGCACAGGGCCGCCAGGACGGCGTCGTACGGCTGCTGTCGGTCGGCGCCGTGGTGCCACGCAAGGGTTTTGACGTACTGATTGCAGCGCTGGCGACGCTTCGCGGTCTGCCATGGCGACTGACGATTGCCGGCGACCGCACCCGCGATCGGAATTCCGTTGCCCGGCTCGATGCCGATATCGCGCACCACGCGCTTGAGCAGCAGATTGCCTCGCCCGGCGCCGTATCACCGCAACAGCTTGCCGCGCTTTACGCGGAAGCCGACGTGTTTGTCCTGGCATCCCGCTTCGAAGGTTACGGCATGGCCTATGCCGAGGCTATCGCGCACGGACTACCCGTGATCGGCACCAACGCAGGCGCGATACCGGAAACGGTGCCGCCCAAGGCCGCCCTGCTCGTCGAGGCCGGCGACGTTACTGCCCTGGCGCAGGCGCTACGCCGCGTCATCGGCGATACGGATTTGCGGCGAGCTCTCGCCAGTGCCGCGCGCGCGGCGGCGCCGCAATTGCCAACCTGGCGGCATGCCGCGGAGATTTTTGCGCACACCCTGGAGGCGCTGGTATGACCGGGTTCTCCGCCGAATGGCTGGCGTTGCGTGAACCCTACGATTTGCGCGCACGTAATCCGGCTGTTCTCGAAGCGGTCGCTTCCGCTCTGAGGTCGCATTCCTCGGTGCGGGTGGTCGACCTCGCCGCCGGCGCCGGCTCGACCTTGCGCGCGCTAGGTCCGCATCTGCCCGCACGGCAGAACTGGAAGCTGATCGACAATGATCCCGGTCTGCTGACGCGCGCGATGGCGACGCCACTGGCCGAAGGCGTCACCGTTACCGCCATCCCCCTCGACCTCAACCTTGATCTCCAAGCAGCCCTCGATGGGCCGGTCGATCTGGTGACGACCTCGGCCCTGCTCGATCTCGTCTCCGATACCTGGCTGGACCGGCTCGCCGTCGAGATCGCCGCGCGCTCGATCCCGTTCTACGCAGCACTGAGCTATGACGGACGGATTGGATTCTCGCCACCCGATCCGCTCGATGCGGAGATCACCGCCGCGGTGAACGCGCATCAGCGCACCGACAAGGGTTTTGGGCCTGCACTCGGGCCGGCAGCCGCGGCTTTCGCCGTCGCGCGCTTCGAAGCGCTCGGCTACTCGGTCGTCCATGGCGCGTCTGACTGGGTGATGGGACCTGATGATCGCGACATGCAGACCGAGATACTGGCGGGATGGGCAGCCGCCGCGCGCGATTTGGATGCACCGTCGGCCCCCGCGGACGCTACCGACTGGCTTGCGCGCCGTCGTGCCGCCGTTGCCGGGGGACGCTCCTCACTCCACGTCGGTCACGTCGATTTCTTCGCAATACCGAACGCCACGCGTTGAGCCGACAGATCGCAATCGAACAGCACATCGTCCTCAATTTGATGGACACGGATGGGCATGCGCACCGCCTGATCGGCACGTTCGAGCGACGGCAGGATCAGGCCGGGGCCGCCGACACCCAGGATGATCGGCGCCACCATCACATGCAGGCGATCCAGGCATCCAGCTGCGAGAAAGCGTGACACCGTGTCGGCGCCGCCTTCAATCAGGATACGGCGCATGCCGCGGTCGGCGAGTGCGGCAAGGATCGCTGACGGAGCGATTTGCCCGTCGGTCACGGGCAAGGCGATAATTTCCACGCCGGACGGCGGCTGATCACAGCGCGTGCCCTGCGCTGTGATCAGCAGGCGTCGGACACCATCGTCGGCGAACACCCGCGCATCGGCGCAAAGTCGACCTTTCGGATCGATAACGACCCGCACCGGCTGGGGGCCGGCGACCCGCCGCACGGTCAATAGCGGATCGTCAGCGATCGCGGTGCCGACGCCAACGACGACGGCGTCCATCAGGGCGCGCAACCGGTGCAGATGCACCAGTCCGGCCGGCCCGTTGACGAATTTCGAATGTCCGGATTCAGTTGCGACCCGCCCGTCAAGAGACTGGCCGATCTGGCCGACGATCACGAGATCATCCACGGTGCCCTTGCGCAGCGGACCGAACAATTCAGCCCAGCCATGCGGAAGAGGCTGTAGTCCTCTGCGGAATACATTGCTGAATTCTTCCCACGGGTCGGAAGACGTCAATTTGCTCAAGGGGAAATCGGCTATAGGCACGCTGAATCAAAACTCTTTGGGGGTTGCGGTAACAACCCGACTATAGGCCATCATGTCAAAGGAATCATTTGTTTTCGAAACGGAATGATCCAGGGCGCGCGGTGTTACAGGGTCACGGCAGTAAGAATGGAAAGTCAGGCAATGAGTGAGGTGCAGACAGGGACGAGCTCGGCTTTATTTGGCAGCCGAGGGCACACCGGCGTCACCCGCGGCCTCGGCGAATTTCACGGACGACGACCTGTGATCGTCACCGCAGGCGGCGAAGCGGTACTCGCCTTGCCGGTCGAAGGTCTCGACGGGCGGCGGCTTGCCGAATTCATGGCCCTTTGCGGGCCGGTTGCGCCGCAGCTCGTCATTACGCAACGGCGCGCACTCGCCCTCGGCCTCGATGCAACTGCGCCGATGGCGCTGGCGCTGCCGGCGAGTGGAGACGCGAACGCGATTCTGGCTCTCGTTACCGACGCGACAAATGAAAATATTCCAGCGGCCAAGCCGGCGAGTTGGGCCGCGGCGGTCGCTGTTCAGCTTGTCAAACTGTCGCAAGGTCTGCCGGCGGTGCTGGTGGCGGATGTGGCCGCTGATGCCGTCACCGCTGAAGAAAGTATCGTCAGGGTTGAGGCAGACGCCGTGGCTCGCTTTGCCGACGATGCAATTCGCTCCCTCGTTCTGGCGAGCGAAGCGTCGGTGCCGCTCACCTCGGGCACGCCCACGCGCTTCGTCGTGTTCCGCGACGCAATGGGCGGCAGTCCGGCCGCCATCATCGTCGGGAAACCTGATTTCAGTAATGCGGTTCCGGTGCGGCTGCATTCTGCGTGCCTGACGGGCGACGTGTTCGGTTCGCGGCGCTGCGACTGCGGCGACCAGCTTCGGCTGGCCTTGGCGCGGCTCGAAGACCTCGGCGGCGGCGTCATCCTCTATCTGGCGCAGGAAGGTCGCGGGCTTGGTCTTGCCAACAAGATGCGAGCCTATCAGTTGCAGGACGACGGCCTCGACACCATCGACGCCAATACCACGCTCGGTTTCGATGATGACGAGCGCGACTACGGGATCGCCGCACGCATGCTGCGGATATTGAACTGCACACGGATCGTGCTGCTCACCAACAATCCGGCGAAGCTCGACGGGCTCGCAAAAGCCGGCATTGAAATTGCGAGCCGGCTGCCGCTCGAAGCCCCGATCAACGCCGACAACCGCCGTTATATGACAGCAAAGGTCACTCGTTCTGGACACCGGATCGATAATCTGGTGGCCT
Source organism: uncultured Alphaproteobacteria bacterium (assembly GCA_963847015.1). Taxonomy (GTDB): domain Bacteria; phylum Pseudomonadota; class Alphaproteobacteria; order Rhizobiales; family Xanthobacteraceae; genus Bradyrhizobium. The sequence continues at coordinate 144,457 of CAWJYI010000023.1, forward strand.
CGCTGGCCGATTAGTCCTGATTAATCTTGGGCGGACCGGGGGTCCGCGGGCGGTCGGAGGAGACGTCGGCATTATGCGGTGGCCTACCATCCGTTCCGACTCCGATGTCTTGCGCACATTGGTGATCGGAACTGGTCTTTGCTGGTCGGTCGCGTACGTCGCTATCGCGCTGAGCTACGAACTCCAGCTTTATGCCGACGGCGCCATGTTTTCCTATGCCGTTGCGGTCCAGGACGTATGGGCGTTCCACTGGCATAATATCTCCGGCCGCCTGTCGGTCTACTTCCTTAGCCTGTTGCCGGCCGAACTCTATGTCGGGCTGAGCGGCAACCCCGGCGCCGGTATCTTCCTCTACGGGCTCCTGTTCTATCTCGCGCCGCTTGCCAGCCTGATCGGCACCTATGCCGCAGACCGCTCAAATGATCGCATCTTCTTCGTCTATGCCTGCTGTTCGACCGCCCTGCTCTGCCCGCTGATCTTCGGCTTTCCGACCGAGATGTGGCTGGCGCACGCCATGTTTTGGCCGGCGCTCGCCGTCAGCCACACTTCGCGCCGAACCATCGTTGGGACGGCACTCGTTTTCGCCACGATGCTCACGCTCGCTTTCGCGCATGAGGGCGCGCTGGTGTTGGCATTTACGATCGTTGCAACACTGGCGCTGCGCGGCCTGCGCGACGCATTGTTTCTGCGCGGAGCAGCATGTCTGGCCGCGGTCCTCGCGGCATCGGTCGCCGCCAAGATCGTGCTTCCGCCCGACGATTATTATGCTGGTGTCCTGACGCGGGCCGCGTTGCACTTCTTCGATCCCACCATCTTTCAGGTGAGCATCGTCATGCTGTTGTTCGGGGTACTCGCAGGGTACGGAATTATCGCCTTGGCGCTCGCGCGGCTGACGCCGGAGAGAGCATATCTCTATGCCGCCTTGATCGTGATAGCCGTGCTCACCGTGTATTGGCTATGGTTTGACCGCTCGATACACGCGAGCAGCCGGTATTATCTCCGAACTGCGCTGGTCATCGTCACGCCTGTATTCGGTGCGCTGGCGGCGTTCGGCGCCGTCTCCAGAGATGAGCGACTCGCTTTTCCCATGCCGAATCTGGATCGGGCAATGGCCTGGATGCGCAGCCGGATGGCGCGACCGCTTGCGGCGGTGTTTCTCCTCTTGACGCTGGTACACGTGATCGAGACCACAAAATTCGTCGTGGCGTGGAGGCAGTACCGGGTCGCGGTCGCAGCTCTCGCGACGGGCGATGAGTCAGATCCAGTGCTCGGCAATCCGCGCTTCGTTTCGTCGCAACGAATTGCATCCGATTTGAACCGGCTCTCCTGGTTCTCGACCACGCCATATTTGTCCGCGATTGTTGCGAACTTTGTTCCAAACCGGCTCGTGATCGATCCAACCGGGAATTATTTCTGGTTATCCTGCGACACGGCTACGGCGAATGACAAGGCTGCCCGCGCGGTTCCGCAAGAGGCCCGCGATCTCGTCCGGATCTATTCTTGCCTGCATCGCTAAGATGCCGCCGGCTTGCCGGTAGAAGTCCGCCACACGCCACGCGACCATGGCGATCACAGCTCTCGTGGCGCAGATGAAATTGACTCAAATAAATGCTCGCGCAATTCGTTCATGTCATTTACGACGCGCGACGCTCCCGCCTCGTAAAGCCGGTCCGAGCTATGATAGCCCCACGATACCGCCACGCCGCGGACACCGGCGGCGCGCGCCATTTCAATGTCGAATGCCGTATCGCCAACCATGATCGCATCTTCGGTCTTCACGCCGGCTTCGCTTAACGCCTGAAGCACCATTGCCGGATGTGGCTTGGAGGGGGCCGTGTCGGCGGTCTGGACGGTGCGGAAATAGTTCTGCCACCCGAAACGCTCAAGCGCCGGCATGATGGCCCGAGAAACATGCGCGGTGGCAATTCCAAGACGCACTTCGTCGCAGCTAGCCAGCGCGCCCAGCAAATCTGCCGCACCATCGAACGGCACCTCTGCAAAAGCCGCGTCGGCACGAAGCACTGGCAGAACATCTCTATAAGCCGCCAGCATCTTCTCAACCGGCGCTTCCGGCCCGGCCAGTTTCAGGAGCACGAGCTTCAGAGACATCCCGACCAGGGCAAAGCTCGCCTCTTCGGATGGCGGAGCCAATCCAAATTGGCCGAAAACGACGCGGTTCAATTCGAGAATCAACTTTCGGCTATCGACCAGGGTGCCGTCGAAGTCGAAGATAACGAGCTTCACTGTAATTTTTCCGATCTTTGCCGTTACGACGCTCAGCCCTCGCCTGCAACCACTCAACAACCCGTTCGGCACGAGGTGGTCACCCATACCTTAGGCACGACATGTGACCTATGTCTCCGGCCTGGACACAAAAAAATGGCGCAGAGGGAAGGACTCTCCGCCATTTCCACTTCGATCCCCCAATTAGATGCTGAATTGGCGGCGGTCCGAGGAAACCGAACGCTGCTGGTTCGCCGACACGGCGCTGCTTGGCGAGAATTGCGCAAGGAAGAGACTTGGGCTGCTAAAATAACGTTGCGAACGACCCGTTCTCAATTCCGACAACTATGAAGCTCGCCGGGCTCTCGAATAGGGATCATGATTACCTCCTCAATGCTGACGCCGCCTCGAGCTTAGCTTCGGAAGAAAGCTAGAAGGTCGGCGAAGCGCCGAACAAGTCGTTGCGATCTTGCGGGTCGTTGAAGCGCTCGCTATTCGGTGCGACCTTGTGGAGAGAGACCGTCTCCGGACGCTGTTGCGCAGTTCGAGGAGGCCGAGCAGAATCTCGTCCCTCTCGGCTTCGAGTTCCTCGATGGTGCGCGATCCGACCTCGGCGTGGACGCCGTCGACGAGCTTCTTTTGGATCTCCGGGGTGAGCACCGGCGAGCCGAGAGTCTTCCACGAAGTCGTCATCGGGCCGGCGAATTGCTGGAAGAAGTGCTCGATGCCGCCCGGGCCGCCGCCGAGGTGATTGAGCATCATGTTGCCCATGATGCCCCAGCGCAGGCCCGGCCCCCAGGACAGCGCGTCGTCGACGTCGGCAGCGCTCAGCACATCCTCGGCAATGAGGTAATAGACCTCGCGCGCCAATGCGCCCTGCAGGCGGTTGGCGACATGACCCGGCATTTCCTTGTTGAGGCGAATCGCCTTCTTCCCGATCGACTTATAGAACGCGATAGCGCGCTGGATCGTCTGTTCAGAGGTCTTTGCCCCGCCGACCACCTCAACCAGCGGGATCAAGTGCGGCGGATTGAATGGATGGCCGATGACGCAGCGCTCTGGATGCGATGCGGCGCCTGATTGGATTTCGCTCATCTTGAGCCCGGACGAACTCGACGCGATGATCACGTCGGGCGGCAGCAACTCGTCGAGCTGCTTGTAGAGCTTCTGCTTGAAATCCAGCCGCTCCGGCCCGTTCTCCTGGACGAGGTCGGCACCCGTCAACGCTTCCGCGAGGTCGGCGGTGAACCTCAGGTTCGACTGCGATGCGCCGGGCGAGAGGCCCAGCCGTTCGAGCGCCGGCCAGGCGGCTTTCACGAACTTCCTCAACGCGATTTCTGCGTCTGGCGCGATGTCCGTCGCGACGACGCTGCAGTCCCTTGGCGAGAAACAGCGCGGTCCAGCTCGCGCCGATGACGCCGGTGCCGATGATCGCGATGTGGCGAATGGTCTTGGTGTTGGTCATGTCTTTTCTCCGATGCGTTTGTTAGATTTCGGCGTAGGCGATGCCGGTGAGATTGCCCTGGGCTCCGAGCAGCGTCCGCTTGTCCGTCCCATCGAGCTTGGCGACGTAGAGCGAACCGGCGAGATCGGTCACGAACATGCGGTTGCCCGGAACATCGAGCGCGATGCCGATGCCTTCCATGAGATCCGAGACCACGATCTGCGGCGCGTTCTGCCCGGGCTTCGCGTCAATGGGCGCGCGATTCACCGTGTTGCCGCGCGGGGGATTGCCGCGGTCGGTCCAGTAGAGGATGCGGTGTTCGAAATCGATCTCGAGATCGATCGGCTCGGGAAGGCCGTCGAAGAAGACCTCGACGTCGCTGCGGTTGGCCGCCGTCTCGCCCTTCGGGATGTCGATCCCGGCGCGCAGGATGCGCCCGACTCCGGCGTTGTCACCGCCCTTTTGCGTCCAGTAGATCTGTCCCCGCTTGGGATCGACGGCAATTCCAACGCACCATCTCGTCTGGTCGCGGCGGTCAGCTTCGCCTTCTCCGGTCTGGACGAGGGTTTCGACCTGCGAGCCGTCGAGGTTCGAGCGCATGACTCGCATCCCCTCGCGATCGGACCAGTAGAGCTTGCCGTTCGCCTTATCGAGATGGAGCTGCTTCGGCGTGAACGTGCCGCCGGGTGCAACGATGAACCTGCGATTCTTTCCATCGAGGTCGGCGCGTTCGATCGAGCCATCGTTCGAGCTGGGAACGCCCATATTGGTCCAGTAGACGTGACCTGCCGCGACGTCGACGACGACGCCGTCGGGATGGGGGCAATCCGGTCGCAATGATCTTGCGATTTGACCCGTCCGGATCCATGGAGAGGACGCGGCCTCCGCTCAGGTCGAGGAGAAATAACCGGCCGGAGCGGTCCACAGCCGACGACGCCCTTGTTCTTGTGGCCTCGCGTAAACTCATTGTTTGTTTCCTTGCTGGTGTTTGGCGTTGCGTCTACGCCGCCACGTGTTTACCTGCTTCCGGGATGGCGCCGCTTTCGCGCAGGCTCTCGATGCTCCTGGCGTCGAAGCCGAGTTCGCCGAGAATCTCCTCGGTATGCTCGCCGAGGCCGGGCGCGCGCCGGGCCGGAACTTTGGTGACGCCATGAACCTGGATCGGACTGCTGATCGTCGAGGTCAGCTTGCCACCCGCACCGTCGAGCGGAACGACGATCTCGTTTGCCGTCAGCTGCGGATCGTTGATCACCTCCTGAGGTCCACGAACCTCGCCAAAGGTGACGTTCACGCCGGCAAAAACCGAATGCCAATGCGGCATGGCCTGAGCGCCGAATACCTCGTCAAAGATCGCCGTGAGCTGCGGCATGTTCGCGACAAGCTGCGCCGGCTCGGAGAAGCGCGGATCGGTCAGCAGGTCCGGGCGGCCGATTGCATTCGCTACGGCCGCAAACTTGTCCGGCGTGACGATGAGAACGAACCAGGTTCCGTCGGCGGCACGATAGACGTTCATCGCGGCATTGGCCGGATGCGTGCGGTCATGCATCGGAGGAAACTTGGCGCCGGCGAGAGCTGCCTGAATGGAAACGCTCGCGGACCACACGCCCTCGGCAAGCAGCGACGTCGTGACATATGAGCCTTTGCCGGTGCGCTCGCGCCGGTAGAGGGCGGTCACGATCGCCGAATAGAGACCGACGGCGGTGGCATTGTCGCCGCTGCCGCTCACCGGCCAGGTCGGCGGCGCGCCGGCATCACGCGTCATCGACAACAGACCACTGCGTGCCCAGTAAGAGGTGATGTCGAAGCCGGGCAGATTGGCATCCGGCCCCTTCTCGCCGAAGCCGGTGAGGTCGGCGTAGATCAGGCGCGGGTTCCATCCCGCGACGTCATCATATTCGAGCTTCAGCTTCTTGCGCGCATGGTGCGGCGTGTTGACGATGAAGACGTCCGCCCAGTTGGCGAGCTCGAAAATAACCTGCTGCGCGCTCGGCGACTTGAGATCGAGCGTGATGCTGCGCTTGTTGCGGTTGGCGAGATGCCACTGATAGGCATCCTGGGCTTGCGGCTGGATCGGCGTCTTGTGCCCGTGCCGCCACGGATCGCCGTGCGGCGGCTCGACCTTGATGACGTCGGCGCCGAAGTCGGACAGGATCACGGCGGCGCTCGGCCCCGCGATGAAGCTCGACAGGTCCACGACCTTCAGTCCTGAGAAGATGTTTTCGTTTGCCATTGGTGGCTCCTTGGTTGATGTGTGACTCTTGCGCTGACCGAACTTCGATCGGGGTCAGCGACCGTGAAATTGTGCCGGGCGCTTCTGGAGGAAGGCCGAGGTGCCTTCCTTCTTGTCCTCCGTTCCGGCGCACAGTCCGAAGTAGGAGGCTTCAAGGGCCAGACCTTCGTTCTGGCTCGTCTCCATTCCCTTGTTCACGGCGTCGAGCGCATATCTTGACGGCGAGCGGCGCGTTGGCGGCGATCTCGTTCAAGATCGCTTCCGCGCGCGGGATCAGGTCGGACGCCGGGACGATCTCGTTGACGAGCCCGATACGGTATGCCTCCTGCGCGCTGATCATTCCGCCCGACAGGATGAGCTGAAGAGCGCGGCCTTTGCCGACCAGCCGCGGCAGCCGCTGGGTGCCGCCGCCGCCGGGAAGCAATCCGAGCTTCACCTCCGGCTGGCCAAACTTCGCGCGCTCCACCGCGATGCGGATGGTGCAGGCCATCGCCGTCTCGCAGCCGCCGCCCAGCGCAAAGCCGTTGATCGCAGCTATCACCGGCTTGCCGAGATTCTCGATGAGATCGAGCACCTCCTGCCCGTGGCGGCTGGACCGTTCGGCGTCGATTGCGCTCGCCTGCGCGAGGTCGCCGATATCGGCGCCGGCGATGAAGGCTTTGTCGCCCGCTCCCGTCAGGATGACGCCGCGCACGGCGGGGTCGTTCTGCGCATCCGCGAAGGCGGTCCGCAGGTCCTGCCATGTCGCCGCATTCAGGGCGTTGAGCACCTTGGGCCGGTTGACCGTCACATAGGCGATCGCACCCCGCTTCTCGTAGAGAACATTCGCAAGCGTCAGCGCTGCCGTTGACGAGACGGTGGGGACAATCGAGGGTGACTGCGGAATTGTTGCTGTTGCCGATGACATGTTGATTGCTCCTGTTTGACTGGTGGGCCGGCGACGGAGCGCCGGCCCACCGGCGACCTCACACGAAGGCACTGAACCCGGTGGCGGCCTTGCCGACGATCAGGTTCTGCATCTGGAAGGTGCCCTCGTAGGAGTAGAGCGCCTCGGCGTCGGAGAATAAGCGTCCGACATTGTTGTCGACGATGATGCCGTTGGCGCCATGCACCTCACGCGCCCAGGCGACCGTCTCGCGCATCCGCACCGTGGTGAATGCCTTGGCGAGCGAGGCATGCTGGTCCAGAAGCTTGCCCTCTTCCTCGATCTCGGCGAGACGCAGCATCATCGATTGGCACGCCGTCACGTTGGCGAGCATCCTGGCGATGAGATCCTGGATCAACTGGAATGCGGCGATCGGCTTGCCGAACTGCTTGCGCTCTTGCGTGTATTTGAGCGCGGCTTCGTAGGCGCCCATCTGGACTCCGGTGGCCATCCAGCCGACGCCGGACCGGGTCAGACGCAGCACGTGCGCGGTGTCGCGGAACGAATTGGCATTCTGAAGGCGGTTCGCTTCCGGCACCCGGCAGTTGGTCATGGTGATCAAGCCGTTCTGGACCACCTTGAGGGCCATCTTGTTCTGGATCTTCTCGACGCTGAAGCCGGGCGTCGTCTTGTTCTCGACAATGAAGCCCTTGACCTGATTATCATCGACGTCGCGCGCCCAGATGATCGACACGTCGCACCAGGGCGCGTTGCCGATCCACTTCTTCTGGCCGTTGAGGATCCAGCTGTCGCCATCGCGCTTGGCTGTCGTGGTGAGTCCGCCGCCGGTTCCCGAGCCCACCAGCGGCTCGGTCAGGCCGAAGCATCCGATCTTCTCCAGGCGCGCCATCGGCGGAAGCCACTTCTGCTTCTGCTCCTCGGAGCCCAACAGAGCGATCGTGCCCATGGCAAGGCCGATGTGGACGCCGAAGAAGGTGGCGAATGACGGGTCGACGCGACACATCTCCATGATCAGCATGCCGTGCAGCTTGTCGCTGGCGCGTTTGTAGCCGTAGCCATCGATGCCAAGGCCGGCGATGTTGAGCTCCTTCAGAGGCGGGATCAGCTCGAAGGGGAAAGCATCTTCGACCCAGTATTTGTTGATGACCGGCGCGACCTTGGTGTCCATGAAATCGCGCACCTTCTTGAGGATCGCTCGTTCATCGGCGCTCAACGTCTCCTCGATTTGATAGAAGTCGCTGTTCGGCGGCGGAAGCTGCTTCCGTGAGCCGGAGGCTTGAGTGCAGTAGCGGTGGCCATTTCGATCTCCATTTCGTTGCGGGGCCTGCGACTGCGGCAGGCGTCTCGTTCCAATCGCATCGAACATAGTGAAGCGGCCGGCCGACGGCTTTGCATCGCGTGCTGTCGTTTTGTCATTTGTTGCTGGCGATCGAGGCTGCAGATGCAAATGCGGGGACAATGGCCGGCGCATACTCGAGATTGTCTGAGGTGATTGCAGGGTACGGCGGGTCGAAGGGCAATGCACAAGGCCCGAAAATGCCGAACGCGTGACGCGATCAAGTCGGCATAACCGAGCGCGTTCGAAATATTCGGGTCAGCTTCGCGCGGGTCCCCGGACCGTGCATTATATTGCTGTTGATTTGTTTGACGATATTGATCGGGTGTCTGGTGCCGGTGGCCCGCTCAAATGCTTGCGCAGATTTGACTGGAATGCAAAATTCGAACGTCTGTGCGGTATCCGCCAACGATCTTTTTCAGAAGCCCTGGCAGGAGGTCGCGACATTCAGGCCAAAACAGGAAGAGCTCGTCTTACATCAGTCGGTGACGGTTCCGGTTGTCGCGATCCAAACCCCTGACGAAACTGACCGGGCGCCTGACCCGTTGCTTGCGTGAATGCTCTTGTGAAATTGGCCTGGCTGGAAAAGCTGAGCGCCAGCGCTATGTCCACCAATGGCCGATCGCCGTGCATCAATAAGGCTTTCGCGCGCTCGAGGCGCTTGGCGCTGACATAGCGATGAGGAGATTGTCCGACTGCCTGCCGGAAGGATCGTGCAAAATGGAATCGGCTCAGGCACGCAATCTCTGCCATGCGCTCTATGCTAAGATCGCCTTCCAGATTCGCTTCTATATAGTCCAACACGCGGTAGAGTCTGCGCCGATCGAGCCCTTGACCTGTGTGGCGAGGAAAGGATTGAGCGGATGATGCGGTGACATACTTTTGAACCAGCCTCGCCGCCAGACTGGATGCGAGGGCTCCAACGAGCAGACTGCCGGCGGAGGTTTCAGTCTGCAGCTCCGATGCAATCGCAAATCCGATCTCGGCCAGAAGCGGATCTTCGAAAGCCCTTTCGTAGCTTAGCGCGCCGACTGCGGCCGGGTCGACATTGATATCGAAATTGCCCGGCGAGAAGTGGCTGAGTGGAAGATAGATATGCAGAAATCCTCGTCATATCTTCGGCGATATCAATCCGAACCTTCCCGCAAACCAGGAGGAGAGAGCCAAACTGTACCTCGCCTTGCGATTATCCGGCTTTCGACGCCTGGGGCCCGCCGCGTGACCAGCGATTCATTGCCGCGGATATCGACGCAAATCCTGATGTCGGATTGTGGGGTCCTCCAGGGGATCACTCCTTTGCGAACAGTGGTGCACAGTTGGGCCGACAGGCCGGACCAACCTCGATCCGCCGAAGATGACAGCATCCCCTCGAAACCGAATTGCTCCAATCCATATCGGCTCACAGCGGCCGGTTGATCATGTTGGATTTCCAAGACACGCTCCTACAGAGTTGCCCTCAATGTCACTCACCGATCCGGAAGAACGCGTCGTCAGATAAGCGGCGTTTCTGGTTTTGCTAGGTGCCGCTTTTGCAGACCGATTTGCCCTCCGCGATAACGAACAAGCTTGGCCTTCTTAATCTGAACGACGTCGCCGCGCTGGTTTATCGTCCGGCTGAGGAGAACGATGGTGCCGCGATCCGGCCGCGAGCGCGACGGCGTCACTTCAACGACTTCGCTCTCGACATGGAGTACGTCTCCGGGACGGGTCGGTGCCGGCCAGCTCAACTCTCCCCCGGCGCCGACGAAGCCGCCGGCGAGTGGCGGACCACTCTCGACATTCAGACGCATCGTGATCGCGGCGGTGTGCCAGCCGCTCGCCGCCAAGCCCTTGAAGAACGTGTGTTCGGCTGCATGCTCGTCCGTGTGAAAGGGCTGCGGATCGAATTGCGTCGCAAATGCCTTGATCTGCGCTTCGTCAAGCCTGTGCGCCCCGCTGGTAAAGCGTTGTCCGACATGAAGATCGTCAAGATACAGTCGGTCTGACGGGCTCTGGTTGCAGCCTCGCTGCTCACTTGAACCATGGTCATGTCTACCTCCTCAGGTTTGACGTTCGTGACGGTCATTTCGGCTGGTTTCGCCCGCTACCTCACGGCTCAGGCTGCGAGGCTGGAATTACCGGCGTCCAGGCGTTCAGCCTTGTTGTTCCGGGCTTCGATGGCCTTGACGGAGTTTTCAAACGCCTTTTCCAAAACCCGCCTGCCGATGGTCCCGAGCACGAAGCCGAGCAGCCGCCCCCTCAGGTTTTTGCCGTCGCGTATGACAACCACATCAATGTCGGTCGTGCCGTCGGGCTGACGGGTGAAGGTGTAGATGTGGCCCGACGCGCCACCCCACACATTGGAGTCGGTCGTCGTGAGGACGACGCGGTTGGGATCGGACCAGTCGTAATGCAGGCGCTCCCAGATCCCGCCCGAGCCTTCCGTGACATCGGCCTGCGAGCCGCCCCGGTGATGCACCTTGAGGTATGCGTCGGCGCTGTTGCCAAAGAGCTTCGAGCGACCAGGCCCGAAATCGGTTAGCCCGGCCACGTACTGCTCGGGCGTCGCACGTGGACGTCCGATGAAGGTGGATGGTGGACATGTGTAGTTTCCTTGTTCCATTCCGCTCAGCGACTGCACTGGTTCGGGTCGAAGTTCAGTTCGTGGCCGTGTTCGCCTTGCGAACGAGTACACTGTCGCCTTTCCGGCTGATCTCGATTGCGCCCGCTTGTTGCGGTGTCGAGAGAACCACCCGCTGGCCAGGTGCAAGAACAGATACGACACGGATCGGCGTTCCTGCCTCGCCCTGCGCAAGCGTGGCGACGACGTGAAATCCATCACGCTCGACAGTGTAGTAAGCGATCCCCGATATCTCGCCGAGGTCGATGCTCTTGCCCTCGATCGGACGCAGGCCATCAGCACGGGCGGCCGCCAGAGAGGCGATACCAAATGCAGCGGCGAAAAGCATGTTGCGGATTGACATAGCGATTTCTCCTATCAGTTCCGAAAGGTGTAGAGGCCATCGAGCACGGCCACGTTGTTGATCACGACAACACTTCGCCGCCCTGATGAATCCAGGTTCCGTTGACGGAATGAACTATTGGCGTGTTGTCGCGCTGCTCGTTGACGGAATCGGCCGGCGGGAAAACACTGTCGTAATTCGCGCGGGCTTCTCGTATCAGGCGGAGTCGTTCGCGCTCGGCCTTCGGGATAAATTGGATAACTTCACCCATATTCGCCTCCAACTGTAATGCCGTGTTCCGGCAGGTCCTGGCTGGCAGATGGGGCGAAGAGTCTGGGTCAACAGGCGGGGAAATCGGAAGACATCCTTCCAAATTTTGGAAAGCCAGGACCGAGTGCTGACCATCTCAGTCAGGCTGAAGTAGCGCGCACGAGCAAACCGGGGCGGAGATTGCGTGCGGACGCGGTCCGCCTTTGGGGCCTAAAGGGACCGCATCTCTCAAGAGCTGTGCTCGCAGTGTCGCGCCGATGCCTGCCTACTCCGCGAAAACTCGCTTCAGCCGCGGCGCGGCAAAGTCCAGGAAAGCGCGTACTTTGATCGGCAGAAACCGGTTGGCGGTATACACGAGATTGACCGGCAGTGACGGCGGCTGGAATTCATCCAGCACGGTTGTCAATGCTCCTTCCTCCGGACCAGCCTCGAGTTGATAAGCAAAGGCGATTGAAATTCCCATGCCGGCGCGGGCTGCGGCACACGCCGCTTCAGCGCTGCCGACGATGAGCCGCGTATGCACCGGCGCCGCTATGGTCGCCTTGTCTCTGACGAATGTCCAGGCATCGGGTGGCGAGAAGCCGGGATAACTGATGCAATCATGCCCGACCAGATCTTCCGGCGTGCGCGGCGTTCCGCGAGCCGCCAGATAGGCGGGACTGGCGCACACCACCCGGCGCGTCCTGCCGACCCGTAATGCAACCAAGCTCGAATCCGGCAACTCGCCGATGCGCACCGCGACGTCGATTTGCTCCTGAGCCAGACTCAGCTTTTGATCGGTGGGGATCATTCTAACCTTGATATCCGGATAGGTCTTGAGGAAGTCCACGATGATCGGCATGAGAATGACACGCCCAAGGCCCAATGGGGTCGTCACAGCCAACTCGCCTGTCGGTGCGGTATACTCACCGGACGCTGTACGCTCCGCTTCGGTCACATCAGTGAGAATGCGCTTGCAGGCCGCAACGTAGGAAGTGCCTGCATCCGTTAGCACCAGCTGCCGGCTCGATCGGTTGAAGAGCTTCGTCCGCAGGTGAGACTCGAGCTCGGATACGTTGCGGCTGACTGTTGTGAGCGGCGTTTTCAATCGCCGCGCCGCCGCGGACAAGCTGCCCTGCTCGACCACGGTCAGAAAGGTCGACATCGCTTCCAGGCGATCCATCGAATCCCCTTCCATGATTCGGAAGAATATTTTTCGATTTTGCCATATCACCCCGGATTTCGGAAGACCGGCACCGCTTGCGAGCGAGCCGGGGAGCCCCTGTCGAGCGACCTTCCGCTGCGCGGAAGGACCCTTTCCACGTCCGGCCTCTTTTTTAAGCCGGCCGTCCAATCGATCTCCTTGGATGAAGGCGTGAGCAGCCTGTCGAACACTGACAAGGAGAGTTCAATGACAAGACATATCAAGCCCTATCGCTACGAAGTTCAGCACAGCGATGACGCCGACTTCGTCGCCTATCAGCGCAAGTCGAGCGATGGCGTCTGGCAGACGATCTCCGATGTGGATGATTCCGCAACCGACGGGCCGTTGAGTGCTGGGCAGCTGCGGCACAGCCCTCCGGCATTTCGGCGGAGATCGTGTCAGCCAGCCTCGGATATCCAACTTCGAGGTCATTGCACGAAACCCACTATATTGTACTCGGTGCAATGTTTATACTTGCGCCGAGTATTGTATCGGATCATTCTGGCAGCGTAAGCGCGATTGTATTGAGAAACCAAGGTTAAGTGGCCATTTGACATTCTACGGGACCTCTATCGGCCCCGCTGAGATCGCCGCCTTTCCTCGGAGCATTGAAGACTAATCTTGGAGCATTGGAGACTGGATATGCCCGCCATACTTTCAACGATCGTCCTGCCTGCTGTCACGAAGGGGCCCGGCGCATTTTCTCGACTGCTCAGCGCCTCTCGCGAGGGGATCGCCGGCTATCTCGGCCGTCGGACCGCCATTGCATGTCTTCACGATCTCGACGACCGCGCGCTGCGGGACATTGGCCTGGCCCGTTTCCAGATTGAGGCGGCTGTCTACGGTCTCATCACGATTTCCGGCCAAGCGGACGACAGGAAGTTGGCCTTCGCTGCCGCGATGGACCCACACGGACGCCAGCGCGCCCGAACTGTGGAGGTGGCGCCATGGAGCTGACGGTCGCCACGATCCTGGTCACCTTTGCCGGCGTGTTCCTGATCTGCTTCATGAAGGGCGCGTTTGGTGGCGGATTCTCAATTGTCGGCATTCCGCTGTTGTCGATCGTGATGGACCCGGTCACCGCTGGCGGCCTTCTCGCTCCATTGTTCATCGCGATGGATTTGTTCGCCCTGCGCTACTGGAAGCCTTCGACGTGGTCGAAGCCGGACCTTCTGCCGCTGTTACCGGGGCTCGTGACCGGCATCGGGTTCGGGTATCTGCTATTCCGCTTCCTGGACCACCGCGCCATCGCGATCGCGATGGCCGCGATCACTTTGATCTTTGTCGCGCTATGGCTTGTTGCAGGCGCGGAGGTGACGACCCGTCCGCGTTCGACGCCGAAGGCGATCACCGCCGGTCTCGCCTCGGGAGTCACTACGATGGTGGCGCACTCGGGCGGACCGCCGCTTGCGATGTATCTGCTGCCCCTCGGCCTTAGCAAGGACGTCTACGCGGGAACGACCAGTCTGTTCTTCACCGTCGGCAACGCGACCAAGGCGGTGCCCTGGCTCCTGCTGGTGAAGCCGACAGCCGACGTCTGGACATTGATGGCGCTTTGCGTGCTCGCCATTCCCGCTGGCGTGTGGGCTGGTTGGCGGCTTCACGGAAGTTTGGACCAACGCCAGATTTATCGGGTCTGCTACGGATTGTTGGTCGTGACAGCGCTGAAATTATTGTGGGACGGAGTTTCCGGCTATCTCGTGTGAATCTTTCATCTTGATGGGAGCGTGTCATGGAGATTCGACAAGAAGAACCAGAGGCCGCAGGCCGAAATAAGCCGCAGCCTTACTGCGACTTCTGGAAAAGCCGTTCGTCCGCTGGTCGATATTGCGCTTTCACTCAGCTTTTCCAGCCAGGCCAATTTCACCCGAGCATTCAGGCAGGCGACAGGTCGGGCACCCGGTCAATATCGTCAAACGGCTGGATCCCGACGATCCGAATTCTCGCTGACCAATGTCAGTCGATCTCTTCCGATTTTGGCCTGAACCTGCACGTCGCTGGCGCCCCTGCCTCGGTCGCCAGCAACAAATGACAAAACGAGAGCATGCGATGGAAAGCCCGTGGCCCGTCATTTCACTATCTTCGCGTTCGTAAAGTGCAATGAGAGCCGCCGCCCGCCAGGGCCGGCGCTCACGGCCGCAGAGGGTCTGCTTGCCATGCCGATACGTCAGTACTTTGTTTGGGTAGGAAGTGTCCTTCTCGTGGCGCTCCTTGCTGTCGATTGGTGGCTTCCAGATCCGGCTGTTCATTCACATTCTGCAATTCCTCCCAATGAGAAGGTCAACCTGCGCATCCGTTCGGACCACAAATGGCCGGAACGGGTGGTCTTCGACACCGCGCATTCGGGAATGCCGCTCGCCGCTGAGTATGGGCCCGAGTTGGACGTCGTCCCGAACCAAGACCTCGCTCAGGCCGAGCAGCGCAGTCCACTCGATGCGTTCGCAGCGATGGAAGGGGCTCAGGCCACGCCGACAGCAACAAATGACAAAGCATCGGCAATCCGAGCAAAGCCGCGGCCGCTCGGACCTCGTATGACTAGCGCAGCCAAATCCGACTGATCAGGAGCTGACATGAAAGACGTTTTGAGCCTCGCCGTGTTCGCCGGCAAAGTGCTGTGCCTCATGGTGTTCGTGACCGTCCTGAAGCCCGACGGCATTGGCGTCGTCCGGACGTCGACGAAACCCGTCGACTGCCGGATAGAGTTCGGGAATGCAGGAATGCGGCCTGAACGTCTTTGCAGCGGCTTCGCAAGCCGACGCCAGGCCATGCGTTGCACGTCCGAGTGTCGCTCACTGCTGAATAATAATCCGCGGACGCCACAATCGTCATGACCCAAGCTTCCTCATTCTGGAATCGACATGCCGCCCTCGTCTTTGCGCTGAGGACGTTTGCAGCGGCAATGCTGGCATTCTCGATCGCGCTCTTGCTGGATATGCCGCGGCCCTATTGGGCGATGGCTTCAGTCTACATCACCTCCAACCAGCTGACCGGTGCGACCTACTCGAAAGCCGTCTATCGTATTCTGGGAACACTGATCGGCGCAGCAGGGACGATCGTCCTGGTCCCGAACCTCGTCAATGCGCCGGAATTGCTCAGCCTCGGCATCGCGCTGTGGGTCGGCATTTGTCTGTATCTTTCGTTGATTGACGGCACTCCGCGCAGCTACGTGTTCATGCTTGCCGGCTACACCGTGGCGCTCCTTGGGTTTCCTATCGTCTCGGTGCCTCAGTCGGCTTTCGACATCGTGGTCGCCCGCGTTCAGGAAATCACGCTCGGAATTATCTGTGCGAGCGTCGTTGCCATGGTTGTCCTGCCACGGAGCGTCGCCTCTGCGGTCACCACACAAGCGGATGCCTGGCTCGCCGCTGCACGCCGGCTTGGCATGAATGTCCTCACCGGCCATGGCAGCGATCAGGATCGTGACAACGAACGCATCCGGCTTGCGTCCGCGGCTTCCGAAATCGACCAGCTTGGGCGGCATGTCGGCTATGAGGTCGCCGCTTCCACGAATATTGCGCAAGGGTTGCAGCGTCTGCGACAACACATGCTGTCGCTACTTCCCCTGCTCGGATCGATCGAGGACCGCAAGCTTGCGCTCAATTCAAACGGAGAAGTCTCAGCGCGCGTTGCCGCAATCTGCACAAGGATAGCGCGGTGGCTCGAAGAGGGTGGTCGCGATGGACAGGAAGCCGGTGCGTTGCGCGCAGCGCTTGATGAAGTCCAGCCGGCGCTGGACGTGGATGCCGGCTGGACTGACATCACGGTCGCCGGTCTCGTCATTCGGCTGCGAAATCTTGTCGACGTCATGCACGATTGCCGGCTTCTGCGCGAGGCGATCGCCGATGGTCGCAATCCGGAGCAGCTTCCGCTCGTCTTCAGACCTGACACGTTGACCATTGCCGTTCCGCACCGGGACCACGGGTCTGCGCTCCTGGCGGCCGCGTCCGTGGCCCTTGCCGTGCTGGCTTGCTGCGCCTTCCCGATCGCGACCGGCTGGCCTGACGGCGTGGCCGCTCCGCTGTTCGCCGCGGTCGTCGGCAGCCTGCTCGCCGGCGTGGACGACCCCCTCCCGACATTCCGCAACTTCTACGGGCTATTCCTTATCGTCATCGCGGTACATGGAATCTACCTGTTTGGCGTGCTGCCACGTATCACGGCCTTCGAGATGTTGATTGCCGCGCTGATGCCGACTTTCGTGCTGTTCGGCTGGATGGCCGCGCGGCCCGCGACCGCGCGCGTTGGCGCAATGCTTGCGATCTACTTATCGGTGCAATTGGCGCTGACTGATACATACTCGGCCGATTTCTCGTCCTATGCCAATTCCAGCGTAGCGCTGATGTTTGGGGTCGCGCTTACCGGCGTGATCTGCGGCATCGTTCGCCTGCTCGGGGCTGGCTGGATCGCAAGCCGATTGCTCCGAAGCAATTGGACAACGCTTGCTGCGGTCGCCGAACGCAGGTCAGACCAGGATCGTTTTGCGACTTGCCAGTCTCATGCAGCATCGCCTCGCTCTGCTTGCCGCGCGTATCACCGTGGTTCCTGCCGAGGCAAGGAGCGACGCCGCCAATCTTCGCCAGCTTCGAACGGCGCTAAACATTCTCGACGTCAGGCAGGCTGGCCTTGGCCTGTCCCGGCGCGCGAGAGTGGCAATCGAAGCATTCCTCGCCCGTCTTGCCCCGATTTGCAGGACCCACACGGCCGGCCCGCTTCCCGATGGCTTGGTGGGACAGCTCGACGACACGATCGCATCTACGTTGCAGGAGTCCTCGGGCGAGGCGCGCGATCAGGTGCTCATGGGCCTCGCCGGCGTTCGCACTTGCGTGCGGCTTGGCCAATGCCGTGGTGCCCCAGGGCGAGCTTCGCAAAAGGGCACATGAAGCGCGGTCGCACTCTCGAAGCGGCCCGCGGGCTCATTTGCTATGACCAAAAGGCTGATGCGTGATCACCAGCGGATCACGCAGCGATCCCAGCAGGAGGACAAACTCTTCAAGGAACGCCTGAAGACAGCGGAAGCACGCGAGGCATTTGCCGCATTCGCCGAACGCAGGCCTCCCAATTTTTCTCGGGTATCTGCCTAACGCTTGTGGATACCTAAGAACGCCAACATGTCGGTTGCCAGGACGTCTGATGCACCTGCGATTGCTTTCCATCATTCCGCAGCGCCGCCGACGCGCACGCCTAGCCGCAAGCGCTCTGCGTCTAAATCCAGACGGTCACCAACGATGCCTTCACGAACGCCGGCGCTCTGGCAGTCACCGTTCGATTTAAATTCCGGAGTTTGCGTGTTGCATGTCAACCGCCGCTTTGCGCCAAAAGCTGCCCTCCCCGCGTGGTCGGTTGACCGCGGGCCTGGACCATGCGGCAGGTTGCCGAACACCTGTCGAGCTTGCTCGGCCGCCCAATCGTTTACAATCATCGATCGACCGAGGAACAGCGAGCAACGCTGTTAGCTGACGGCCTCCCCCCACTGGTCGCCGATTTGCTGGTCGGGTTGGACCGGGTGCCCGCGAATCCGTCTTGGAGAGACCACGTCGACTGTCGAGGCACTGACCGGCAAGTCTCCAAGAACATTACCGCAATGGCTTGCCGAAAATATTGAGATCTTTCGGCAGCGGACGGGGGCCGTGCTGAGGAAGCGCGCAAGATTTCCGAACCTCTTGTCTCCAACCCATAGCACAAGCCGAGCGCTTTCTTTGGTCGCCGCGAGGCCGCTGAACGCTGGTATAAATCGGCCGCCCACCAAAAGATAATTGGTCTTAAACTCAAGAGCACGAGCGGCAGCCTGGTTCTGGAAACAGCCTGATTTCGCTAGGCCGTTGGAAAGCGGCGGCCTAGATGTCACCGCACGGGCCGACGGCCTGCACGCTCGCTCTGCAGACACTGTTCTGGCGACATGCGCGATATGTACTAACACCTTGTAATTTCGTCAAAAATAGTCGCCTCTAACGCAGAGACAAAATCAACAGTCGAGCACTCCCTCACCTTGTTACATAGAACGCATCGTTC
>CAWJYI010000024.1:0-305733 GCA_963847015.1 uncultured Alphaproteobacteria bacterium
CTGGCCTAATTTGACCTGCTGATCCTCGTCGTATCGGTAGCGGTTATCGTATTGGTGGCCTGGGTTGCTCCCTAGACTTGGCGCCGCCATAACTCAGCCGGGCCGCTGGTGCGTCCTGCTGGACGTGCGCACTTAGCCCTGCCCATCCAATGCGACCCTCGGCGAGTTTCTAATGGCCCCGAAGCCAGGGGTCGTTCGACCTCAGCCAACTTTGAGGCAACCCACCGGCCGTGGTCGATACGATCGCCAGCTTTCGTCTCGGCCGAGGTCTTCCAGACCCGCCACACGACAAACAGCGCGTTCGCGGTCAGCCAAATCGATAACCAAGTCATGATCCCCACGTGACGTCCCTTTCACGTATCAATGACAGTATGGGCTAAGTCGGTCTTTGCTTTAGGGCAATTCTGTGTGCGTGCGTTGCAATAGAATGCGCAAAGAAGCTGCAATCCCAAACAAAAAACCCGCCAGCGTAAACCGGCGCACTCTCAGTTTAAACTCCGCTTGCGTCGGTGTTCGATTATCGCGCCGATAAGTTAAAAAGCTGCGGCTTGCGCGCTCGTAGGCGGGTTGGCGGAGCGTAATCCGCCGTTGCCGATCCAGCTGATTACGCCTCGCCTGTTACGGACCTGATCTCGACGAGCAGTACAGGCAAGCGGCCAGTTACGTCGATCGCATTCTCGATGGAGCAAATCCGGCCAACCTGCCGGTGCAGGCGCCAACCAAATACGAACTCGCGATCAACCTCAAGGCTGCGAAGGCGCTCAAGCTGGCCATTTCTCCGGCGCTTCCAGCGCGCGCTAACGAGGTGATCGAATGAGGCGGCGGATGTCTGCCTCTTGCCACTTAGCTGGGATCGAGAATGAGCGCTTGATCATTGTACGCCTCCCGCAGTGAGAAGATCGGCCGCGGTGTCATTAAGCGCCGCCTTCAGTCTTGCCAGCAGCTCCGAGACTTCGGCTTCACCGATGGTGAGCGGCGAGCACATCGTGATGGAGTTACCGACCGCGCGAACGAGAAGACCGCGTCGCTGGGCATGACCTGCGCAGATTTGGCCGACCCACTGATTTCGATCGAACGGCTGGCGCGTGATTTTATCGCTCACGAGTTCTATCGCCGCAAGAAGGCCGCGTCCCCTGACCTGGATCACCCGCCAGCCCCATGCCAAGCTCGGTGAAAAAGGCGGCGATCGTCTCGGGACCTTCCCGCTGGATGGTCTCTTCAAGCTTTGCGATCAGCCGCGACGTAAATTGTTCCTCACTCTCGCCGGCAAGTCCCTTGCGATAATAATGCGGACAGCGGACGTGCAGAAATCCGTCAAGCGTCAGGTTGAAGAACCGCTGATTATCCGGCACGCCCGTCAGACTTGCAGTCAATGCTTGACTATGGCCATCGCCGGTTCGCTATTACGATCGCCAAGTATTCACTTTGGTGTAAATCTCATTCATATTCGTCGAATGACCCGTCTCCCCCCATTTGACGCATTGATCGCATTTGACGCCGCCGTCCGCCACGGAAGCATGACCCGCGCGGCCGTGGAACTCGGGTTGACGCAGAGCGCCGTGAGCCACCGGGTTCGCAGGTTGGAAACATTCATGGGCACGCCACTGCTGCGGCGGCACAACACCGGCCTTCTGCCGACACCCGCGGGCGAAGCAATCGTCGATGGCTTGACAAAACTGCTGGACGATTTCGCGGCCCTTCGTGCGCGATGCATGGTTGCGGCCGCACCGAACCGGTTACGGGTCGGGATCGGCGCTGCCTTGGCGGACAATTGGCTCGTGCGGCGTCTGCCGGATTTTGCCGCGTCCTGCCCTCAGACTTCGGTCGAACTGGTCGTGGTTGAGAACGAGGCGCCGGAACTCACCGCGGAACTCGATGTTCGTATCCTTTGGGTACCGGCCTCCGAACTCAAGGCAACCTCGACCGAGTCGCCACTGTTTCAGGAGCGGGTATTCCCAGTCTGTCATCCATCGTTGCTTCCTTCCGGTTTTGTCCTGGGGGACCCTTCCGTCCTCGCCAACTTACCGCTTCTGCACAAAGGACCGGCAGGACGCGGAACCACCGCCGAATGGTCGTGGCCGGCATGGCTGGAACGATTGGGCCTGCCCCCGCGGACGAACGAGAGCTTTCGTTTCGCGTCTATCGGGCCGGCGATCGCCGCGGCACATGAAGGAGCCGGCATTGTCCTGGCCCGATCGATGCTGGTTCACGATGCTTTGGAGGAAGGGCGGCTTGTCCGCGTTCTGCCTCCGGGGGAAGACATGCCATCCAGCAAGGCCCATATCGTCCGCTGGCCTACCGTGCTTCGCAACGACCAACGGGTCAAAGCGTTTACGTCATGGCTGATCAAAAAAGCGCAGGAAACGGTCGACCGCTCGGACCAGGTTGTCGAAGCATCACTGCCCTGATAGCTTTACTGCTCACCCGCGCCGTAGCGCGTCAGGATTTCGGATTTTAGCGCTTCCTCACTCAGGAGACGCGATCCGCCTATCCAGATTTCCGTGACAGTGCCGTTGCGGTCTCGTACGCGCCGGACCCCGTCGCCGGCATCATGCCGTTGGTTTTGTTGTCGCCGGGAATGACGGCGCGGCGTCCTAACCGGAGACGCGCCGTATGCCCGCGCGCGAACGACTTGCGGCCATCGGCCGGCATGTCCGGCGTCGTCTCGGCCAGTCCTGCCGCCCCGATGATTTCGCGCATGATCCATGCGTCGTAAGGCTCCAGGGTCACCGCCTCAACGATAAGACCAAGCAGCCAGAACCCATGATTTGAGTATTTGTAGCGAACACCGGCCTCGATCGGATGCGGATCGCCGAGTTCACCGAGCAACTCATCTTTCGAGAGAAACGGCCGCTGATCGGAAAACTGGCCACCGTTGGGCCCGTCACGCGTCAGCCCAGCGCTGTGCGACAATAGCTGGCCGACCGTCACGGATGCGACGCGCGGATTGAGGCCGCTGACGAATGAGCTCGCGCAATCATCGAGCCGCAGCCGGCCCTCGTCTTTCAGTTTAAGGATACCAGCCGCTGTAAAGGCCTTGGAGTGAGATGCGACCCGAAACCGGTCCCGCTCGGTCAACTGCTCCCCTGTGTTGAGATCGGCAACTCCGAACGACTTCTCAAAGACGAGCGTTTAGCCCTGAGGAATTGCGATTGAACATCCGGGCTGGTCGAGCTGTCGCATCTGGTACGCGATCCAGCCATCGACATAACCGATCGCAGGCTTCAGCCAAGCGTCGTTTCAACGCCTTATTCATGGGTGTAGCCAGCGTATGGATATGCAACGGCTCGTGGCGATCCTCATGGGGATGACCCATCCCTCACTCTGGAGATCGCGCCGCGAACCGCCGCTCGGCACGCTGCCGCGCGCGCCGGGTGACGTTCGGTCATTCGCGATGGCGAGAGAATATCCTGCGCGACGCCGTCCAGGTCGACATCCCACAGTACGTGCCCGATCATAACTCCGCGGGGATCATCCCACAGCAACGGAGCGGGACTGATACCGCCAAGCGCCACACGGACACGGACAATTCGCCTTTCGTTGAGTTCGACCGCGATGGCGGCGGACGCCCACGAAAATTCATTCGCCTTCCGAGGCGCGACCTTTTCAAACGCTTGTATACAGGTCGATTTCGGGATCAGAACTGCCGTCAGCACTTCAGCCCGGCCGATCAAAGCTTCCTGTCCGGCATTGGTGCCGGCGCCATCGAAGAGCTCCAGCAACGAAAGCCTCCGCAAGCCGTCCGGTCCAAGCAGTTCGGCTTCGGCATCCAGCGCGATCAACGCCGGCGCAAGATCGGATGGATGGCCCGCGTGACACATTCCGGGAAACAACGACCCGGGATAGGATTCGGATGGACCCCCGACTGCGGGACACCCCGCGCCGCCCTTTTTGAAGCACATCACATCCGGGTGACGGAAGTACAGGCATCGCGGCCTTTGCAAGAGGTTACCGCCGACGGTCGTACGTACCCGAAGCTGCGGGGAGGCAATACACGCTACTGCCTCCGCAAGCATCGGCGGCACGTCCGGGTGCGAGGACAGACGCACCAGAGTGGTCATCGCACCCAACCGCAACCTGCCCGCTTCCCACGTCATGCCTTCCATATCACGGGCGGTGGCCAGGTTCACCAATACCGCGGGAGACCTCAAAGCCGGGCCGGAGACGTGCTCCTTCAGAAGGCCGAGCAGATCGCCTCCAGCGGCGATTGGTTGCGCGTGGCTGTTCGCGCACAACAGCGCCACCGCGTCGGCAGCCGACTTCGCGTCGACAAGCTCAAAAGGGTTCACGAGGCCGCCTCTTCCAGAGCGGCGAGAACTTTCGCCGGCGTCATGGGATAACTGCGGACGCGAGCACCGGTCGCATTATAGACGGCATTGGCTATGGCGGCGCCGGAGGCGATCAGCGGAGGTTCGCCAATTCCTTTGACACCGAGGCTGTTAGCGCCGTCCGGCCGCCCGGCATCGACGAAGCGAATGGAGGCCGGCGCATCCACAATCGAGGGCGTTCGATAGGCCCACATGGTTGCGTTCAACATGTGTCCGGTTCGTGGATCAAGAACGCGCTGCTCCTGCAGTGCCATCCCCATGCCCTGCAGAAAACCTCCGTGAACCTGGCTCTCGGCCATGCGGGGGTTGATCACCCGGCCGGCATCATGCGCGCATACCGCACGCAGCACGCTAACGCGGCCGGTACGCATGTTGACCTCGACCTCGACGAAATGCGCGGCGAACATGGCCGGAAAAATGCCGTCCGGGGCACGCTCGCGTTCCGCCGTGCAAACCAGCCCACCGCCGTTCAACTCGGCAATATTCCCAAGACTTACCGAGCGGAACGGATCGCACCGCAACGAAACACCGCGCTCATCCAACAACACGTCTTCCCGATCGGCCTGAAGCAGCTTGGCTCCGGCTTCCAGCAATGCCGTCCGCAGGGCATTCGCCGCGCTCCGAACCACTGGACCGACGACTGTCGTCGTTCGGCTGTGATTGGTCGAGTCGATCGATCGCGGCGTACTCCCGGTGTCACCGAAATGTGTCACCATTAGCGACAAGGGCAATCCAAGTTCTTCGGCAGCTATCTGAGCGAAAATAGTGTCTGCGCCGCAGCCGATTTCCGTGACGCCGATGCGTACTTCGATCCGGCCGTCAAGCAGACAGTTGACTTCCGCTCGGCTCGTTTCGTACAGCGTGCCGTCATACGCCGCCGCGCCAAGTCCTGTCCCGCGCGCAATGTCGCCGTTCCGAACCGATCCGGGTGGCCGCCACGTCCATCCGAACGCCTCGGCGCCATGATCATAGCAACGTGCCAGTTCCTTACCCGCATAGGGAAGTTCTGCAATTATATCGATGCCGCCGATATTGCGGCGGCGTAATGCCAGGGGATCCATGCCAAGCGCGTGGGCAAGTTCGTCCACTGCCTGCTCCAGACAAAAGATGTCTTCGGCCGCGGAAGGGCCACGAAACGGAATCGGCGCCTGCGTATTCGTCAACACCCGACGCAATTCCGCTCGGATCGCATCCGCCTTATGCAGCCTTAATCCGTTTGCAGCACCCGCGGCGTTGCGGGCAAAGAAGTTGCTGGGGCCGGCCTGCCCGGAGATCAACTCGTCGATAAAACACAGTCGCCCGCCGCGCGTGGCGCCGAGCCGAATGCGGCGCCGCGTCGACGCGCGCTGATGGCTGGCTATGAACTCCTCGCGGCGCGACATGAACAGCCGCACCGGCCTACCGAGACGCCGCGCCGCCTCGGCGGCTATGACATGGTAGGCTTTCATATTGATTTTTGAACCGAAACCGCCCCCCACATAACGGCTCACCACACGCACTTTTTCAAACGGGACACCCAGGGTCCAGGCCATATGCTCGCGGACCATGTGTCCGCCTTGACTGGAATCCCAGAGCGTCAGCACGTCGCCCTCCCATGACGCGACACAACCATGCGGCTCCAGCGCATTGTGGTGCTGGGCCTCCGTTGCATATTCGCCCTCAACCGTAACCTCGGCAGAGGCCTCCGCAGCGGCGAAATCGCCTCGCTCGATCTTGTTCTCGAGGCCGAGCGCGATATTCCCTTTCGGAGTAAGGCTCGGCGCCCCCTCTGCAAGCGCGTCCTCGACGGTTAGGCAGGCACGATCGGAGCGATAGCCGATCTCAACCATCGTCGCCGCCGAGCGTGCAGCAGCTTCGGTTGCCGCGACAACCACACCGATTTCTTCGCCGACAAAACGCACATCACGATCAAGCACGGGCCGTGTCCGAAAGTTTGGATCGGTCGTGTAAGCTATTCCCGGCAGGGACGGCTGATCGAGCGGTCCCAGTACCAACAGCACGCCGGGATAAATACGCGCCCGATCGGCCTCGAACGACGTCACCTCGCCACGCGGAATCGTCGAACGGATAAGGGCGGCATGGACGAGACCGGGCAACACGACATCAGAAGAAAACTCGGCGCGGCCGGTTACCTTGGCGACGCCGGAGGCGCGCGTGGCCGAGTGGCCGGCCACACGCAGGAGATCAGGCGCGGGCCAGCGTGACAACGGATCGGGAGCGTTCACGAAGTCACCACGCTAAACGCCGCATCGAGGATGTGTTCGTATGCGCCACAGCGGCAGATATTGCCGGAGATCGAATGCGCCAAGGACGCACGGTCGGGAGGCACACCCGCGTCAATGGCTGCTTTGAGAGCCATAATCATGCCGGGAGTACAAAACCCGCATTGTAAGGCGTCGTGTGCGATGAATGCCGCCTGCAACGGATGCAATTCGTGCCCGTCTCCCAGCCCTTCGATGGTTTGGATCTCGGAACCGTCGACTTGAGCCGCCAACGTGTGGCAAGCGAATACTGCACGACCGTCGAGCAAAACGGTGCAGGCTCCGCAGGCTGCCTGATCGCACGCGATTTTCGTTCCCATCAAGCCAAGCCGGTCGCGGATAAGCTCGGCCAATGTCATATGCGAGGGAATCGTGTGTACGCTCGTACCACCGTTCACATGTAAAGTTAGCGTGCGCTCGAACACGGGATGAAATGCCGGGCATGATTGACCGCCGGCTGGCGCATCGTCCATTTATCGTTCTCGTTACAATCTGATGTGAAGATTTTCGCCAGCCTGGATGCCGTTCACGCTGGCTATACATCCCAAAAGCCGCTCGACCGAGCGCCGACTATTCATTTTACGATGAATCTGGTTCATGGCGCCGTATTTGAGCGCCATATTTAGGGCTGGTGCTGACACACGATCAGCCACCGGCATCATGCCGGCGGTGGGCGCTTACGCGCCAGCAGCCACCGCCTAACGGCGATGGCCTTAGGCCGACGACCGCATCGAATCCAGCCGCTGACCAATCAGGCGGCTTTGGATTTTGCCACATGGGTGGCAATCGCATCCATCAGAGCCGGCGACAGACAATCATAGGGTTCAAGCCCCAGATCCTTCAGCCGCGAGCGGATACCGTCCATCTCGTCGGGTTTGACCCCGGATTCGATCACCGACGACACAAACGCCGCAAACCCCGGCGCCGCCGAGCCGCTCTCCTGGAACAATTCGGGGTGGATGAAGTCGAGGCCGTAGAACGGATGCCCCTTGTTCTCGATGCGGCCGTACATGTGTGTGCCGCAGACTTTGCAGGCGTATCGCTGGATCGTCGCCGAGGCATCGACGACCTCGAGCTTGTCACCGTTCTCGAGAACTTTCACATTGTCACGCGGCACCACGGCGACGACGGAGAAGGTCGCGCCGTCCGGCTTCCAGCATTTGGTGCAACCGCAGGCGTGGTTGTGGGCGACGTCGCCAGTGATGGCGACCTTCACCGGCTTGTCCTTGCATTTGCAAACAAGGGTACCGCCGGCGAAATTGCCCGAACCCTTCTTGACGCCGCTATCGACCGACGGGTGGATCTGAACAGTCATGGGCCTATCCTCCTTGTGCTTGAAGTTTTTAATTTAGAACACGACAACGGAACGGATCGACTTGCCTTCGTGCATCAGATCGAATCCCTTGTTGATCTCCTCCAGCTTGAGGACATGCGTGATCATCGGATCGATCTCGATCTTTCCGTTCATGTACCAGTCGACGATTTTCGGCACGTCAGTGCGGCCTCGCGCGCCGCCGAACGCCGTGCCTTTCCAGACGCGGCCGGTCACCAACTGGAACGGCCGGGTGGCAATTTCCTTGCCGGCCTCCGCAACCCCGATCACCACCGAGACGCCCCAGCCGCGATGGCAGGCCTCGAGCGCCTGCCGCATCACGGTGGTATTGCCGGTGCAGTCGAAGGTGAAGTCGGCGCCGCCGTCGGTCAGCCCGACCAGATGCTGGACGATGTCGCTGACCTTGGTCGGATTGACGAAATGGGTCATGCCGAAACGGCGGCCCCACTCGTCCTTGGCATCGTTGACGTCCACCCCGACGATCTTGTCCGCGCCCACCATTCTGGCGCCCTGGATAACGTTCAGCCCAATTCCGCCAAGCCCGAACACCACCACATTCGCGCCCGGCGTCACCTTGGCGGTATTGACCACCGCGCCGACCCCCGTCGTCACGCCGCATCCGATATAGCAACTCTTGTCGAAAGGCGCGTCCTCGCGGATCTTCGCCACGGCGATTTCCGGCAGCACGGTGAAATTGGAGAACGTCGAACAGCCCATGTAGTGGAAGACCGGTTTCCCCTGATAGCTGAACCGCGAAGTACCGTCGGGCATCACCCCCTTGCCCTGGGTCGCGCGAATCTGGGTGCAGAGATTGGTCTTGCCGCTCAGGCAACTTTTGCACTGGCGGCACTCCGGCGTGTAGAGCGGGATCACATGGTCGCCCGGTTTCACCGACGTCACGCCGGCGCCGACTTCGCGAACGATACCGGCGCCCTCATGCCCAAGGATTGACGGAAAGATTCCTTCGCTGTCGAAACCGTCAAGCGTGTAGGCGTCGGTATGACAGATTCCGGTTGCCTTGATCTCGACAAGGACCTCACCGGCCTTTGGGCCGTCCAAATCGAGTTCGATGATCTCTAGCGGCTTCTTGGCCTG
Organism: uncultured Alphaproteobacteria bacterium; assembly: GCA_963847015.1. Taxonomy (GTDB): domain Bacteria; phylum Pseudomonadota; class Alphaproteobacteria; order Rhizobiales; family Xanthobacteraceae; genus Bradyrhizobium. The sequence continues at coordinate 9,018 of CAWJYI010000024.1, forward strand.
GAAAGCGACAGCGGCGCGCGTCTTCATCCCTCGGCTCCCCTTCAGCGATTACCCATGCAGGAGTTTTCCGCTTTGGCGTAGGCAGCGGGCTTGTCTTCGTGCTTCGCCGGGCGCACGCGCCCGACCGCGTCATAGGCGCGGGCACGAAGATAAACGTAGAGGTCGTCCATGTAGCAGGCGACGTTCGGATTATCGCCGAAAGCCGGCATGACGTTCTCCTGCGCCGTGTTGACGTTCTTGCGACCGCTTGCGACCACGCCGAGGAAATCGCCATAGCTCATGGTCTTGAGTGAATCCTTCAGCGCAGGCGCGTAGGTCGATCCCATTCCATCGGGGCCATGGCAGACATGGCACTCCGAATGATAACGGCGATATCCGGAGTAGGTGTACCAGTCGACCGTCCCGTCGGGCGCGACCTTGAAGGTCGGATTTACTTCCCTGTCGAGATATTTGCCATCTTCGGATTTGACGGCGGTCGGGTCGACCGCGTCTTCGGCGAAAGCCATTGCTCCGGATGCCACGAAGATGATCGCGGCAGCCACAAACGAAATCATGCGCAAGAGCTTGTCCTCGACATTCGGTGGCAGACGAACCGGCGCATGGACCAGGCCACGCGCCGGAACGAGTGACGTCAGCTCACTGCGGCAGCGCGAATACAGTGAGTGTTCCGCCGAGCGCGGTATAATTGCTCAGCGCCGCATAGCCACCGACGGCGCCGAGGCCGGCTGTCGGATCGGTCAGACCGGCAGCAAGGCCGATACCTGCCCAGCCGCCGACGCCGGACAGCACTGCCACGTATTGCTTGCCGCCCTGCTCATAGGTCGTGACGTTACCGATGATGCCGGATGGGGTCTTGAACTTGTAGAGTTCCTTGCCCGTCTTGGCATCGACCGCCTTGAGGTAGCCTTCGAGCGTTCCGTAGAACACCACGCCGCCGGCGGTCGCCAGAGCACCCGACCAGACCGAGAACTGCTCCTTGTTCGACCATACGATCTTGCCGGTCTTGCCGTCCCAGGCGATAAAATTACCCATATGGGTCTCGCCGGGAGGCGGATACATCGAGAGCGTCGCGCCGACATAGGGCTGGCCCGCGGTGTAGCTCACCTTGAACGGTTCGTAGTCCATGCAGACGTGGTTGGTCGGCACGTAGAACAGCTGCGTATCAGGAGAATAGGCTGCGGGCTGTTCGTCCTTGGTGCCGAGCGCGGCCGGGCAGATGCCCTTGTTGTTGTGGTCCTCGCCCTGCTTGTCGGTCGAATATTGATCGACAACTTTCGGACGGCCGTATGTCGGCGAGTTCTTGTCCATATCGACGCCGGTGGTCCAGTTGACCTTCGGATCAAACTTGTCGGCTACCAGCAATTCGCCGGTAACGCGATCAAGCGTATAGCCAAGGCCGTTGCGATCGAAATGCGTCAGCAACTTGCGGGCGGCACCGCCGACCTGCTGATCGCTGAGGATCATTTCGTTGACGCCGTCATAGTCCCATTCGTCATGGGGCGTCATCTGGTAGACCCATTTGGCCATTCCGGTGTCCGCGTCGCGCGCGAAGATGGTCATCGACCATTTGTTGTCGCCGGGACGCTGCTTCGGATTCCAGGTCGAGGGATTGCCGGAACCGTAATAGACCATGTTCAGAGCGGGATCATAGGACATCCAGCCCCATGTGCAGCCGCCGCCGATCTTCCATTGGTCGCCCTGCCAGGTCTTGAGGCTCGAATCCTTGCCGACCGGCTTGCCAAGCGCCATCGTCTTCTCGGGATCGAGCAAGATCTGGTCGTCCGGCCCTTCGGAGAACGCGCGCCAGACCTGCTTGCCCGTCTTCAGGTCGTAGGCGGTGACGTGACATTGCACGCCGAACTCGCCGCCGGAAATACCGATCAGCACCTTGTCCTTGACGACGAGCGGCGCCGAGGTTCCGGTCGAGCCCTTGCTGGGATCACCGTTCTTGACGGTCCATGCGACCTGGCCGGTCTTGGCATCAAGGGCAACCAGTGTCGTGTCGGCTTGATGCAGGAAGATCTTGCCGTCGCCATAGGCCACGCCGCGATTCACCGTGTCGCAGCACATCACCGGAATGACGTTCGGATCCTGCTTGGGTTCGTATTTCCAGATGATCTTGTTCTCGTCGGATAGGTCAAGAGCATAGACCTTGTTTGGGAACGGTGTGTGGACGTACATCACGTTGCCGATGATGAGCGGTCCGCCTTCGTGGCCGCGCAGCACGCCGGTCGAGAAAGTCCACGCGACCTGCATTTTGCCGACGTTGGACGCGCTGATCTGGTTGAGCTTCGAATAGCGCGTATTGGCATAATCGCCCGCCGGCATTACCCACGCCTTCGGGTCTTGCGCCATCTTGTTGAGTTCGTCGTTGGCACTGGCGGGGCCTGCGGCGAACGCCGCCATGGCGCCAAGCCAGGTCGCGAATAGCACCTTGCGCATAGTGGTTTCCTCCCAGATGCGAGTTTTTGGGTTTCCGCCGAAACGGCCCACTTTTCCATTCCTGGTCCCTATCCCTATCCCGTTCGGGAATGGGAAACTTGCCCAAGAGCGAAGCGTGTTTGCTCAAAAGCGAAACACGATAAACTTTTTAGGCTGCTTTTGGCGCTTCCTTTTTTGGATGTGGGTGGTCGGCAGCGTCATGTTGCGAAGCATCATGCCCTCGGCCCGCACTCCAATCCGGCGCGGTCTAAGCTATAGGTTCCACTTGACGCCGCCATAACTAAGTCGGAGGATTGTCAACGGGATATCGGGAAGATTTGCGCGGCTTCCTTACGTCTGCCTCAAACTAAGTCAATGTTGCTTCCGTGTGACCGGAGCTTGTGGCGAAGGTCACGCCCTGATCTCCAATCGGTGGCTGGATGATGTCCGATACAATCCGCTCCCTCAGCACTACCGGATTGACGCCGAAGAAGCAGATCCAGACTTGGTCAGAAGCACTGACCGATCTCTGCGGCCAATTCGACGTCGATCCGCTGGAAGCTTCGTCATTCGAGGGGCGGATAAATTACACGACGGTGTCGCAGTTGAAGCTCTGCCAGATCGAGGCGAGCCAGCATCGGCTCGCACACACGGCTTCCCGCGCAAAATTAAGCGAGCATCCCTTCGTCAAGATCCTGTTTCAGACCTACGGGATTTCTCACTTCGAACAGGCCGGCCGCCGCATCGACATCATGCCCGGCGATTGCCTCGCCTACGACGTATCCTGTCCGCATACGATTATCAGCCCGTCGTTGACGCGACATGAGGTCGTCATCGTTCCGAAGGAACTGTTGCGCGAACGCGGCTTCCACACGGCGAAAATGTCGCCGTGCAAACTCTCTGCGCGCAACGGCACCGGCCGCATCGCGTACGAATTCGTGCACGCCGCATTCGATGAGGCGACCAAATTATCCCCCTGCAACGCGATCGGTGTCGCCGATTCGCTCATCGATCTTCTGCTGTTGCCGCTCCGCGAGGCCGACACGACGTTCGATCGCGCCGGTCCCGAGGCGATGTACATACGGGCTCAAGCCTTCATCCGCGAACATTTGCGCGACCCGGATCTTTGCATCGACCAGATCTCCGCGGCGCTGGGCTGCACCAAGCGCTATCTGCACATGCTGTTCAGCGACAAGGGCATGACCGTCAGCGACTACATCTGGCGGGCAAGGCTGTTGCACTGTCGTCAGGAGCTCGAAACACAGGCCGGGAAAACCATCACGGATGTCGCATTTTCGTGGGGCTTTTCCAGTTCGTCGCATTTCAGCCGCACGTTCCGGAAGCATTTCGGGTTCGTCCCGTCCGCCATTCACAGGACGCCGCACGCCGTTCCCTCCCCGGACATTTCCTGAGCACATCACTTTCGGCGGCTCGCTGCAAACAGACCATTCCCTGAGCGCCAAAGGCGTCTCGAGATAATCTCATGCTCTCCCGCATCAAAGCCTGGGCGCGCAGGGTCAACCGGGACAGTTACGCGATCTATCTCGCTTCGCGCGACCCGCGGGTGCCATGGTACGCCAAGGCTCTTGCCATCGCGGTGGCCGCTTATGCGCTTTCACCGATCGACCTGATCCCGGATTTCATCCCGGTCATCGGTTACCTCGACGATCTCGTCATCCTTCCGCTGGGCATCTGGCTTGTCGTGTCGCTGATTCCCGGCGAAGTCATGGTCGAGTATCGCGCAAAAGCGAGCGAGGCCGCGCAGCATCCAGCGAGCCGGGCCGGAATGGTCGCCATCCTTCTGCTTTGGGTCACGGGTGCGTCGGCGCTCGGGTGGATCGGCTATGTCCATTGGACCCGATCGTAGCGGATCGTACATCTCCCGCCGGCTTTAGAAGGTTGCCTTGAGCCCCGCGTAAAAGGCGCGCGGCCGCGCCGGGCTGACCGAACGCGGATCGGTAAACGGCGCGCCGCCATTGGCGAAATTGGGAACCGCGCCGGTATCGAAGAAGGTGCCGTAGGTGGCGTAGCGGTTGTCGAAGATGTTGTCGACGCGACCGTAAACCTGGAATGTCTTGTTGATCTGGTACGAGGCATGGACGTTGAAAACGGCGTAGGAAGGCAGCCTCGGCGCCTGGTTGGATCCATCGCCGACAAAATACTGATCGCTGAAGAACAGCGCATCGCCGCCAACCTTGAGCGCATCGGTGATCGAATAATCGATGCCGGCCTTGATGCGGTTGCGCGGGATGCCCGGGATTCGATTGCCGGGCAAAATCTGGACATTGCCATTTTCATCGGCAAACGGACTGTTGGAACCGACCTGCAACGCGTCAAGGAAGCGCGCGTCCACGAGAGCGTAGCTGGCATAGAGCTGCAGCGCTTTCGATTGCAACGTGACCTGGGCCTCGATGCCCTGGCGGCGGGTGGCACCGACATTCTGGAAATACCCGAATCCCTGCAACACCGGGCTCGGAATCGCGAGGATGTCATCCGTGTTGGTGGCGCGGAACCCGCCGAGCTTCCATCCGAGCGTTCCAATATCCAGTTGATGCGTACCGCGCAGGCCCGCTTCGACGGTGCGGGATACCACCTGCTTCAACGGGGGGTCGGAGACGAGGAAGGCGGCGATGATGCAGGGATTCGCCGGATCGGCGCAGCCCAATTCCAAAGGCGTCGGCGCGCGGTTGGCTTCGGAATAACCGGCATAGGCGGTTACATCCGGCGTGATCTTGTAGGTCCCGCCGATGATTGGATTGAAGCGGCTGAACGTTTCATTGCCATTGAGTTGCGTGCCAATCTGATCCTCAAGCGTAATACGCGCGACATTGAACCGCCCGCCCCCGGTGATCGAGAAGGCATTTGTGACGTCGAATGTGTCGAGGGCATAAAGGCCGTTATATTGATTGGTGGTACGAAGCGCGACCGGGCCGATCGACACGGGATCGCCGGATTTCCCAAGGAAAACCCCGTTGCCGGTGACGACGTAGTTTGTAGCCGATGGTGCCCAGTTCGGCGCTCGCAGTGAAGTGAGTCACGCTGGAATCGAAGCTGGTTCCGACCACAAACTGATTGTCATGCCCGAATAGCTGATCCTTGTTGGTCGCCTGCAACGTGAATCCCCCCGTCGTCGAACGCGTCGTCGTGCGATCGATCTCGCCAAGTATGGCGCCGGGATCGAAGGGGTTGCCGAGCTGGGCCCCGTTCAGACCGTTTGCCGGGGTGCTGTCATTGCCGAAACAAAGCAGTGACGCATCCGCCGCGCACGGCTGGGTCCCGGTCGGATTGCCGTCCACCGCCTTCTGGTCGAAAACACGCAGGTGAACGGAGCCGTCAACCGTCCAGGTCGGCGTCGCCTCGACTTTCCCCGTCAGATTGACATAGCCGACGCGATTATTGGTGGTCTGCGGCGTGGTATAGGTCGCGCCGTAATATTGCTGCAGCAATTCGACCGGCACCGTGGCGGATGCACCAAAATTGTTGTTGGCGACGCCCATATTGAGGTGAAATTCGCTGTTCTCGTTCTTGTAGCCGACGTCGCCATAGAAGCGGCGAATGTCCGACTCCGAAAAATTGCGAAAACCATTGTCGTGCAGCCCCTCAAGGGCGCCATATACGGCGAAGTTGTTATCGACCTGTTTGCCCCATTGCGCCGAACTCTGGATACGCCCGAACGATCCGCCCATCGTGTCGATCTGGGCGCCTTGATAGTTGAAGCCATCCTTCATCTGGACGTTGACCGCGCCGCCCAACGCATTGAGGCCAAAAGCGGGATTATTGGTCACCACGCTGATCGATTTTACCGCCGTGGTCGGAATCAGATCCCAGTTGACGGTGTCGCCGAACGCTTCATTGATGCGGACTCCGTTCTGGTAGACCGCGAGGCCCTGAGGCGTACCGTTCACCGGAGAAGCGACGAAGCCGCGAAATTGCACGTCGGGCTGAAAAGGATTTCCGGTCACCTCGTTGATGCTGATGCCCGGCACCTGTTGCAGCAGCGCGTCGGTAATATTGAGCGAATCCGTGCGCGCGATGGGCCGCGCGGCATCGACGAAGTTGATGCTCGCTGGCACCTTGTCGACGTTGATGCTTGAGCCCAATCCGGCGCCCGACGAGGGCGTGGTGGGGTACACGTAGACCACGCGCGGCTGTCGCGCGGCGCGAGCCGTTTGCTGCGCGGCGCGTTGCCGGACGGTGCGGCCGCGCTTCGTACTGGATGCGGGCGGCGCGGACACCTCGACGGGCGGCAAGGTATGGACTTCACCGGGCGCGCTTTGCGCATAGGCGCACTCAGTGCCGGGAACCAGACACATCGACATCGACGCAATGACGAGGGTTCGAGCGCCCATCAGACCCCATCCCATATCCGCACCGGCTGTTTCTAAATCCACCGGTCGGGTTGCGGACGATCCTAATCCGGTATCGCGATTGCGCTACCCGCAAAAGGTCTGGGTCCGGACGCCGCTTCTTTCCCGAGAGGCTCGGGAAAAATTCCCGAAATCGGGCAACGCCAGGTTCGCAAGACAGCTTTCGAAACGGCATTATTGGCGCGAACCCTTGGGCACGACGGCTTCCACCGTCACGCCACCTTCACCGGACACGACGGTAAGCGTACCACCCAATGCCAATACCCTTTCGCGCATGCCGACCAGGCCAAACCCAATCTTGTGATCCGGCTTCAAGCCGCGGCCGTTGTCGCGAACCCGCACAAGTGCGCAGGCGCGGCTCGCCCCCATTCCCGCCGGCGGCTTGGCCGGTTCGATCGTGACATCGACGGATGTCGCTCCGGCGTGACGAAAGACATTGGTCAGAGATTCCTGCACGATACGGTAGATCGTTAAATCAGCGGTCTCTCCGGTTTCGCCGAGCGCATGCGAAATTGTCGTTTCGATCGCGACATCGGGATGCGATTGGGCCCAAAGGCGCAGCATGGCTCCAAGCGCCTGGCGAAGTCCGAGTTCTGCCAGTCCGACCGGGCGCAGCTTTTCCAGGATACGGCGATTGAACTGCTGAAGCGCATTGACCTGCTCGAGAATGGCGCCACCGTGCTTTCGCAGCGCATCCGCGTCTGGCTCAGGTACCTCCGAAAGCCGCGTCAGCGCGCCCGCATGCGCGCGAAGTGCAAAAAGATAGGGCCCGAACTCATCATGAAGCTCGCGCGCAATCTCCTTGCGTTCCAGATCCTGCAGCGAAACCGTACGCTCGGCGAGACGCCGCTTATCCTCCACGGCGTCACCCAGGGTCGCCGCCAGATGGTTCAACTTGGTACAAATCGCAGCCAGTTCGGGCGCGCCGCCAGGCTCGACGCGTGCGTCATAACGTCCCGCCTCGATATCGGTCATAGCTTGCGAAAGTGCCTGAAGCGGCGCCAGCGCGCGGCCAACCACCGTCATCGTAATCAGAAAGAGCGCCACGGCGATCGCGGACCCGACTTCAAGCTGGGTGACGATTCCATCCCAGATCTCGGTCATCTCGTCATCGGGATGCGACGTGATTACAAGCGCTTGCGACTTGCCATGAATGGAAATCGGCACGCTCACCGAGGTCTTTTCCGGATGAACGAGCGCGACAAACCATGCAGGCGGTGACCTCGCCTCCTCATCGCCGCCGGACCGGGTCAGTTCGGCCGGCCTTGCAATCGCATCATCCTGCCGCGTGATGCTGACGTGGCGTAACCGGCTGAGGTCACGGACAATCCGGTCCAAACGCGCATCCGGGTCCGGCGCCTCGTTCAAGGTGGTGACGATCGTCTCGATAAATTCGCGGGCCAGCCGTATGACGCTTTGATCTTCGGCCTGAACACGTGGCGCAGCCTCCAGAACCAGCCGCGCAATGTTGATGGCCAGGCCCAACGCGAGGACGAATGCCAGAAGCAGGTTGATGCGGGCGCGCAGGGATAGTTTTTGCCACATAACGTTTGTCCGCGGCTGCGTTGCATCCGGTTCCTCACCAAGAGGAGCGTTGACAGACAATGACGCCGCCATCTAATTGAAGCGTACAGCAACATCGCGCGCGTTGCATGATGGGTCGAGGTCAGCCTTGGACTTGGACCCGCGCCCAAGCAACTGATGCGGTGCAGCAACGAGGTCGATGCGGAGACCAATGCCATGCGCATTCTGATCGTTGATGACCATCCCATCGTCGCTTCGGGCTGCCGCGCCGTTCTCGCCGACGAACCCGAGATGATACTGCTGGAAGCTTCCGACGCCGAGAGCGGCGAGCACGCTTTTACCGCCGAGCGCCCAGACATCTGCGTGGTCGACATCAACCTGCCGACCGTGTCGGGGTTTGAATTGGCGCGCCGCATTCTCGCCCGTGACGGATCCGCACGCATCATCATGTTCAGCATGAACGACGACCCGGTCTTCGCCGCGCGCGCAATCGAGGTCGGCGCGAAGGGTTATGTGTCAAAGACCGGCGACCCCGATGATCTCGTCGAAGCCATTCGCGAAGTCGGAAAGGGCGGGACCTACCTGCCGCCGGCAATGGCGAGAAGCATTGCATTCGCCGGACCCGCGTTCGCCCAGAGCCCGCTTTCCAAACTGACCTCGCGCGAAATGGAGATATTGCGGCTGCTCAGCGCCGGCAAAAGTCTCTCCGAAATCGCGTGGCTCGTTCACTCCTCCTACAAGACGGTCGCCAACACGTCCTCCATCATGCGGCAGAAACTCGGCGTGCGCACTTCCGTAGAACTCGTTCGACTGGCAATCGAGAGAGGCGTGGCTTGAGATGGCGTCGCGCGGCGCCGAAATCGTAACGTCATGACCATGCAGACCGTTTCGCTCAACAAATCGTACGGTGGCATCCAGGGCGTTTACAAGCACGCCAGCCGCGAGACCGGGACGGACATGACATTCTCGGTCTATGTCCCGCCCCACCCCGATGGCGCGAAACTGCCGGTGGTCTGGTATCTGTCGGGACTGACCTGCACCCACGCCAACGTGACGGAAAAAGGCGAATTCCGCAGCGCCTGCGCCGAGCTTGGACTGATCTTCGTCGCGCCGGATACCAGTCCGCGCGGCGAGAACGTGCCCGGCGATCCCGCCGGCGCCTACGATTTCGGACTTGGCGCCGGCTTCTACGTCGATGCAACGCAGGCGCCGTATGCAAGCAACTACCGCATGTGGAGCTATGTGACGGACGAATTGCCCGACCTGGTCGCCCAAAACTTTCCGGCCGATCCCAAACGGAAATCCGTCCTCGGCCACTCCATGGGCGGTCACGGCGCGCTCACGGCCGCACTGCGTCATCCCGACCGATACCGCGCCGCCAGCGCCTTTGCGCCGATCGCAGCACCCTCGCGCGTGCCGTGGGGCATCAAGGCGCTCGGCGGCTATCTCGGCGACAACAAGGATGCGTGGCGTAGGCATGACGCGGTGGCGCTGATCGAGGACGGCGCCAGGTTTCCGGAACTGCTGGTGGATTACGGCGATGCCGACCCGTTTCTGACCGAACAGCTTCGTCCGGAATTGCTGAAGAGCGCCTGCGATAAAGCCAACATTCCCCTCACCCTGCGCCGCCAGGCCGGTTACGACCACAGCTACTACTTCATCTCCACTTTCATGGGCGATCATCTGCGTTGGCACGCCACACGCCTGAAGGCTTGAACGCGCAGGCGTCTATCGGTGCTGGCGGCCTGCCAAAATTGGGCGCGAGCAGGCGGTTGCGCACGAGATAGTTCATCGCCCGCGACCAGGACTCGTCGGTATTGCCGCGCATATCGGCATTCATCGCAGCGATGAGTTGTCCGCTATGGGTGTCGCGGATGTAAATGCTGATGTTGAGAATGAGATTCGAGACCTTTTGCACCACGCCCGTGACGGCGAAGTCGGCCCCCAGCTTCTGCGCCAATTGCACGTCGCAGCCGCCGCAGGCCTGCAAATTGCTGCCGTGCGCCGCAGCATTGACCGGAGAAATGTCGATCAATTGGAACTTGCCGGATTCCGTTACTTCCTTGCGTAGCTGATCGCCTATCCGCATCAGCCGGTCGCGCTCGTCGTTCCGCGGTCCGTCGACCTCACCCTGAAGGCTGGTATCGACCAATTCGAAATCAAACACCGCGAGCTTTGGCGGATCTGCGCGCACGGGCACGGAAACCATCAACATCAGCGCGGTGACGATAATTCGTGTTCTCACGAATGAGATCCCCAAAGTGAACGACAGCCGGCCGACAAGACGGACGACAGAGCGGACGACGCTGCAACGACAAAATGTGGGGTTGCAAGCTAGGACAATTCGGTCATGTTTCAAGTCGAACCTTCCTCCATCGTCGGTCAATCGGGGAGGAGATCAGGGAGGAACCATGATCCGATGGTTGGTCGCTGCGATCGGTTTGAGCGTCGTGACCACCCATGTGCTCGCGGCTGAGCCGATCGAGATTGGCATCGGCTATCTCGGCCACGCCGGGGTCAAGGCAAAATTGTCCCTGGTTGAACAGCCGACCGAAAACGACGGCATCGCTGGCGCGCGTCTCGCGATCGAGGACAACAACACCACCGGAAAATTCCTCAATCAGCACTTCACCCTGGAAGAAGTCCGCCTCAGGGATAACGCCGATGTCGTTCAGGCGGCGGCGGCGCTCGCCAGCCGTAACGGCTTCATCATCGCCGACCTGCCGGCGGATGAATTGCTTGGGGTCGCCGACGCGCTTCGCGATCGCGGAACCGTGATCTTCAATGCCGGCGCGATCGACGAGCGGCTGCGCGAAACCGATTGCCGCGCCAATGTCATCCACGTTGCCCCGACGCGCTCGATGCTCGCGGATGCGCTTGCGCAATATCTGGTGTGGAAGCAGTGGAAGCGCTGGTTGCTGGTGGTCGGCTCCCACGAGCAGGACAAGCTTTATGCCGACGCGCTGCGACGTGCAGCCAACCGCTTTGGCGCCAAGATTGTCCAGGAACGAATTTTCGAGGATACCGGCGGCGCCCGCCGCACCGACAGCGGCGTGACGTTGATCCAGCGCCAGATGCCGGTCTTCACCCAGCAAGCCCCGGCCTACGACGTTCTCGTCGCTGCGGATGAAAGCGAAGTGTTCGCGTCATATCTGCCCTATCGCACCTGGGATCCCCGACCGGTCGCGGGTTCGGCGGGTCTGGTGCCGGCCAGTTGGGACGCGGCGCTGGATCAGTGGGGTGCGATCCAGATGCAGAACCGGTTCATCAAGTTGAACTCACGGCGTATGACCGCGCTGGACATGCAAGCCTGGACCGCCGCGCGCATGATCGGCGAAGCGACGTCGCGCATCAATTCCGGCGATCCCAAAGCGGCGTTCGATTTTCTGAAAGGACCGGATTTTTCGGTTGCGGCATTCAAGGGTCAACGGCTGACGCTGCGCGACTGGAATCAGCAACTGCGCCAGCCCATCCTGCTGGCCGATGGACGCATGGTCGTCTCGGTCTCGCCGCAGGAAGGTTTTCTGCATCAGTTTTCGGAACTCGATACGCTTGGCGTCGATCGGCCCGAAACCAGATGCAAGCTGCATTGAACACGGAGAGGCTGCATGTGGCGTCGTTGTCTGCTTTCCGGGTTGGCTGCGTGGCTTGTCACCGCGATGCCCGCTTACGCGTTCATCGCCTACGTATCGAACGAAAAGAGCAATACCGTGTCCGTGATCGATACTGACAGCTGGACCGTCATCAAGACGATCAAGGTCGGTCAGCGGCCGCGCGGCATCGAATTCACGAAAGACGGCAAATTCGTTCTGGTCGCCGTCGGCGACGACGACAAGATCGAGGTGATCGACGTTGCGACCCAACAGGTGGTGGATTCCCTGCCCTCCGGCCCGGACCCCGAATTGTTCACCCAGGATGCCGCCGGCAAGATCCTGTATGTCGCCAACGAGAACGACAACACGGTGACCGTCATCGACCTGCAGAAGCGGGTCCGCCTCGGCGACATCCAGGTCGGTGTCGAGCCTGAGGGCATGGCGATCAGTCCGGACGGCAAGATCCTGATCAACACCTCAGAGACGACCAATATGGCGCACTTTATCGACACCGCGACGCGCCAGGTGGTTGCGAATGTGCTGGTCGATTCGCGGCCGCGTTTTGCCGAGTTCAAGCGTGACGGTTCCGAATTGTGGGTGTCGTCGGAGATCGGCGGCACCGTTTCGGTGATCGACCCGGCCAAACATGCGGTGACCGGCAAGATCAGTTTCAGCATTCCCGGCCTGCGGAACGAAGCGATCCAGCCGGTCGGGATCAACATGACCAAGGACGGCAAGACGGTCTTCATCGCGCTCGGCCCCGCCAACCGCGTCGCCGTCGTGGACGGCGCAAGCCATAAGGTGATCAAATATCTTCTGGTCGGCCAGCGGGTCTGGCACATGGCCTTCACGCCGGACGAAAAATATCTGCTGGTTACCAACGGCGTATCGAACGATGTCTCCGTGATCGACGTCGCCGCGCAAAAAGTGATCAAGACAATCCAGGTCGGCGAGCTGCCCTGGGGCATCACGATTGCACAGCCATGACGACGACGAGCGCACCCGCTACCGACCCGACACCACCGGACATCCCTTCCCGGCCCGACGCCGCGGCGGTGCCTGCCTTGTCGGTTGCCGGCGTCAGCCATTCCTATGGCCCTCGACGCGCACTGATCGACGTCAATTTTGCTGTCGCGCCGGCAAGCTTCACGGCGCTCCTGGGCCTTAACGGCGCCGGCAAGAGCACGCTGTTCTCTCTGGTGACACGGTTGTTCGGAATTCAGACTGGCCGTATCGGCATTTTCGGGCATGACATCGGGCTTGCGCCGGGCGAGGCGCTGCGGCTGCTGGGCGTCGTGTTTCAGCCGCGCACGCTCGATCTCGACCTGTCGGTGATGCAAAACCTGCTTTATCACGCAGCCCTCCACGGCATCGCCAGGCGCGAGGCGCATCTGCGAAGCGAAGAGGTGTTGACCCGCATCGGCCTTGCCGATCGTGCCGGCAGCAAGGTGCGCGACCTCTCCGGCGGCCAGATGCGCCGGCTCGAAATCGCGCGCGCGTTGCTGCATCGCCCGCGCCTGCTGCTGCTTGATGAGGCAACCGTCGGCCTCGACGTCAAGGCCCGCGCCGACATCCTGAGCCACGTCCGGCAGCTGGTCAGCCGAGCAAGGCATCGGTGTACTCTGGGCGACCCATTTATTCGATGAGATCGCCTCAAGCGATGACCTCGTGGTCCTGCATCAGGGGCGCGTATTGGCTCACGGTGCAGTCGCACGCATCATCGCCGAAGCCGGGACCGATAATGTCAACTCCGCCTTCATGCGCCTGACCGGCGCGGCGGTGCAAATCGGGAGCCCTGAAGCATGAGCTCCACGACGGTCAGGCCGGTTCAAAGCGGCTTCTCATTGCCGCAATACATCACCTGCCTGCACGGCATCGTGTGGCGCGAGGCCCTGCGCTTCCTGCATCAGCGCGAGCGCTTCGTTTCCGCGCTGGTTCGGCCTCTGGTGTGGCTGTTCATCTTCGCCGCCGGCTTTCGTCAGGTGCTCGGCATCTCCATCATCCCGCCATACGAGACCTACATCCTCTACGAGGTCTATATCGCGCCCGGCTTGATCGCGATGATCCAGCTCTTCAACGGCATGCAATCCTCGCTCTCGATGGTCTACGACCGCGAAATGGGCAATATGCGCACGCTGCTCGTAAGCCCACTGCCGCGCGGCTATCTGCTGTTCTGCAAGCTCCTCGCCGGCACCGCGGTCTCCCTGCTTCAGGTCTACGCGTTCCTGCTGATTGCCTGGTTCTGGGATATCGCGCCGCCGCCGATCGGTTATCTCACGGTGCTGCCGGCACTGATCCTGTCTGGCCTGATGCTCGGCGCTTTGGGCATGCTGATTTCCTCCGGCATCAAGCAGCTCGAAAACTTCGCGGGCGTGATGAATTTTGTCATTTTCCCGATGTTCTTTGCTTCCTCCGCGCTTTATCCGCTATGGCGGGTACAGGAAGGCAGCCCGATGCTGTATTATGTCTGCCTGTTCAATCCGTTCACCCACGCGGTCGAACTGATCCGCTTCGCGCTGTACGGACAAACAAACTGGGTATCGCTCGCAGTCGTCGCCGGCTGCACCGCGACTTTCATGATCGCGGCGATTTACGCCTACGATCCATCGCGCGGCCTGATCCGCCGCGGGCCCGCCGGAGGCGAGACATGAGATGGACAACCGCGATCGGCGTGTTGTGCGCCATGACGGCATCGGCCGGAATCTGCGCGGCCGCCGATCCCCGATATCCGGATTGGCCCTGTGCTCAGGCCAAGGTGCCGGAGATATCGCTCGCGGCAGTGTGGGCCGGCCCGCCGCTCGACGATGTCGCGGATAAGTGGAAGAACGACGCCAAGGTCAGCGCGCTGGTAGCGAAACTGGCAGCGAGGCGAACTCCGCTGGAGGAGGCCCAGAAGGCGATTGTCGAATATCTGGCCGGAGCCGCGGCTGACAAGACCACCAACGGCAAGCTGCTGTTCGCCGGATTGTTCGATAGCCTCAACGCCCAGCGTTCGTCGGTCTTGAACGGTCTCGAGCGCGTGACCCGCAGACAGCGCGAGGCTGCGGAAAAAATCCGGGCCGATACGCTGGCGCTTCAGGCGCTCCAGGATGCATCGCCGCCCGATCAGGCCAAGATCGAGGAACTCGGCAATCAGCTGGTCTGGGAAACCAGAATATTTGAGGACCGGCATCGCGTGGTCAAATTCGTCTGCGAGGTGCCGACCGCCATCGACCAGCGGCTGTTTGCGCTCGGCCGCACCATCCAGCAAGAAATGGAATGACTGCACGCCGCCTGACGATCAACGCGGAGCCGGCATCTCCTCGCCGGCGCGCGGCTCGCGGCTGCGATTCCGACAGCGGCAGCCCGGCGCGTTCCCAGCCGTCGGTCCCATCCGGATACCATGCCACATTGCGATAGCCGTAGGACAGGATTCGCTTGGCTGCATTCCAGGACATCCAGCAATCTGCCTGGCAATAGATCACGAGCAACGCCGCATGATCGCCGCCAGACGCATGGGCCAACCCCTGCCGCAGATAATCCTCGGTCCCTGCCGCCAACTTTCCGTAACCGGTGTCCGGCAACCAGATGCTGCCGGGAATGTTGAGCCGCGGCTTGTCGCGCCAGACCGTGCCCTCGGGGAGATTTTGCGGCTTCGGTGCGCGCGGCAGCACATCGATGAAAACGCCCGCCTTGGCCCGCCAGATCGTCTCGGCATCCGCCGTGGTCAGAACGCGCCCGCCGGCAAGCGTTGCGGGAACAGGCGCGCGGTAATTTTCCGTTCGGTATTCGCCGGGTTCGGGAGCTTTATCCTGCGCACTGGCCGGGGTCGCACCATGCGACGATCGCAAGGATCAGGCCCGCGATCCCCGACATTGCGTTGGCGGACATCATGGCAATTTCGTTGCTGTCTCCGCGCCGATTGGCCGATCGTTCTCGTCGAGCAAGGGAACGCCGAAGTCCAGCAATATCCTGTTGATGGCCGGCTGGTTTTCCTGGATCAGCCGGTTGAGCAGCCGCTTCCAGTTCTGGTCGGCGGCGCGCACCCCCATGCCGATGCGAAAGGTCAATCGAGGTCCCGTCGTTTCCTTGACAAGAGGCGTGACATGGAGCGGCGGGTTCGCCCTCTTGGCATAAAAGCCAGCCATGGGTCCCCACAGAATGCCGGCATCAATCTGTCCCGACATCAGATCGCCGATCATGGCCTCCGCCGATGAATCGAAGCGCGTATCGATCATCAACGCATAGGGTTTGGCATTCGCCATCAGGCCATTGACGGCCATGTTGGTGCCAGGCGGCGTGCCGGCGACGATGCCGATACGCTTGCCCTTCAGTCGATCGTCTTCCAGCGTCGAGACGTCGTCGAGGCCGCTGCCCTGCTTGGCAACCAGTGCATAGGCCGTGCGATAATAGGGGTTGGTACCTTGCGCGAGCTCGTCACCTTGCGGAAAGCCCATGATGACGTCGCATCGATGCGCGCCAAGCGTCATCCGGACGAATCCGGTCGCCTGCGGAAAATACATATAGTCCAGCTTCTTCTGAAGCTTTTCGGCAAACAATTCGGCGAGCTTGTTCTCGAACCCTTCGCCCTTCTCGTTCGAAAACGGCAAATTGCGCGGGTCGGCGCACACGCGCAGAACCTTGGGATCGACGAGTTCGATCGACAGATCTCCGGTCTCGTTGATCTGCGCGCGCGCGACATCACGGCCGACGAGCGTGGCGATGACCACAAGAATCGAAATCAGGAGCCAGCGACGTCGTCCGGCATTTTTCATCGAAAGTTGTTGCACTTCCGGCCCGCCATTATTGTCAACTTATATATGATATCATTGCCAACTTGATATCGGCGATCTCGATGAACTGAAGTCCAGTTGAAGCCGCAGACAATCAAAATGCTCTACTTGCAAAATGCTATGCTTCCCTATCAGGGCGTGCAACAGGAATAATCCTTCCGGTAGATATTGATGCGTGCTGCGACGCAAACAGTCTTCACAGGGAATACGGAGTTGCCGGCATCGGCTTGGTGGCGAGACGGAGGCAGAAGTATGGCTCATCGCGCGTTGATCCCAGCCGTTCTGGTGATGCTCCATGCATCAACTGTGCAGGCACAGCAGCAAGCGCTGGCGGTCAACGAGATTGCGCCCGGCGTATTCGTGCATACCGGCCAAATCGCGCAGATGACAAACGAGAATGACGGCGCCATTGCCAATGTCGGATTCATCATCGGCGGCAACGCCGTCGCGGTCATCGATACCGGCGGCAGCGTTCGCGAAGGACTGCAATTGCTCGCAGCGATCCGCGCCCGGACCGACAAGCCGATCCGGTACGTCATCAACACGCACGGCCACCCCGACCATGTCTTCGGCAACGCGGCGTTCGTGCGAGATGGAACCGAATTTGTCGGTCACAAGAACCTGCCGAGAGCACTGGCCACCCGCGGGCATTTTTATATCGATGCGTTTCGACGCATCATGGGCAACGAATTGATCGATCCGGTACGCATCGTTCCGCCAACATTGCTGGTCGACGGCACACTCGAACTCGATATCGGATCGCGAAGCCTCGTGCTGCGGGCGTGGCCGACCGCCCACAGCGACAACGACCTCACCGTGTTCGACGAGAAGACCAAAACCCTGTTCGCGGGAGACCTTGTGTTTCTCACCCACATACCGGTGGTGGACGGAAGCATTCGCGGCTTTCTGAATGTCGTCGGCGAACTCGGCACCCTGCCCGCGCAACGCGTGGTTCCCGGTCACGGGGCCGTGAGCGAATGGCCGGCGGCGCTTGCCGATGAACGCCGCTACCTCGAAAAATTAGCCTCCGATGTCCGCGCCCTTGTGGCCAGCGGCAAGCCGATCACGGTCGCGGCCGAGACGGCGGGGGCATCCGAGCGATCGCGCTGGGAACTGTTCGACGACTATAACGCGCGCAACGCCACTGCCGCATTCTCAGAAATTGAATGGGAATAGCCCGCACAATGCCGTATATTGATTGTATTGATTGCGTTGCTTTCACGCCCGCGAAGGGTGCGACCATGGTCGGATATCGGTTCGGTCTGCTCTGCATTGCCGGCCTCCTGTGCGTCATGTCAGGAGCGCGGCTGGCGCCTGCAGCGACGCCGGATGCGTATGATCCGTGGCCCGGCCTGGTTCAGGACATCTTCAGCAATCGGCCGATGAACGATGGCAGCGGCGTGATCGCCATCGAAATGCCCTATCGCGCCGAGGATGCGGCGATCGTTCCTGTTACCTTGCGAACCAAGCTTCCACCCGGCGACAGCCGCCGGGTGCTGAAGATTACGCTGGTCATCGATCAAAATCCCGCGCCGATGGCGGCGAAGTTCGAACTCGGGCCGGACGCCAACGTGACGGAAATCTCGACCCGCGTGCGGGTCAACAATTATACCGACGTTCACGCGGTCGCCGAACTCACCGACGGCAAGCTCTACATGGTGAAAACCTATGTGAAGGCGTCCGGTGGCTGCTCCGCGCCGGCCGCCAAGAACGCCGACGAAGCCAAGGGCCGGTTGGGCCAGATGCGTTACCGGGAATTCGCAAAATCCGGTGAAGGTCCGACCAGCGGCGCCCGGGAGGCGCAGATCATGATTGGCCACCCGAACAATTCCGGCCTGCAGATGGATCAGATCACGCAACTCTACATTCCGGCCTTCTTCGTCAACGAATTGCATCTCTGGCAGGACGATAATCCGGTGCTGGCGATGGAAGGCGGCATTTCAATTTCGGAAGACCCCAATATTCGATTTACCTATGTCTCGAACGGCGCGAAGCGCTTCCGCGCGGAGGCCAAGGACACCGAAGGACACGTGTTCCAACACGAATGGAAGATCGACGCGTCGGGCATCTGATGCCACGCGACGCGACGGCCGCATGCCGCGTGTCTCAGAAACACCTCACCTCCGCTTCGGCCTGGGCCCGTCTGAGATCGTTGAGCGCGCTTGCCGCCTGCTCCGACGTGCGGAATTGACCGCCAAGATTTCCCCTCACCTGCGACATGCTCAGCACGGTTTCGGCCGTGACATAGCGGTCATAGGGCACGAGCGAGGCAACGACATCGATCGAGCACGAGCATTGTTCGATCGACTGCCGCGTCTCGCCGTTCGCTTTCAGGCAACCGAAGACATATTCGGCGCGCGCCGACGTGGGATAATCGTTGATATCCTGGGCACGCACGATCGTTACCGCCGATGTCAGCGCCGCCAGCACGGCGACAGCATCTCGTAGCGATCCGGCAAATGTCATGGCCTTAACTCCGGCTACCCAAGGCGGAAGCTATGCTATGACTATCGTACTGAAAAGAAGACGTTTGAGAAAAGCGGCGCAAAAATCTGGGGAGGCCACCATGTCGAGCACGCGGATTGCCATCGCTGTCCCGTTCATTGCCCTGTTCATTGCCTTGCCGAGCCAGCTTGTCGCGCAGGGAAAAGGCATCCGGCTATGGAACCTGACCACTTCAACGATGACGGGCTTTCAACTTTCACCGGCCGGAAAGACCGATTGGGGGCCCAACCAGACCTTGAATGACAGGGACAAGGAGGTCGACCACGACGAACGTCTGCGGATCACGGGCGTCGAACCGGGGCGCTACGATGCCAAGGTCAGCTATCGCAACTCAAGGCAATGCATCGTTCGCGATATCGAGATCAAGGCCGAAGCAGTGTTTTCGATTGCGGACAAGGATCTGAAGGACTGCAACAAATAGCTCGGCCGCGATCGCGACCCGTGCCTCAGGCCGCCGGAGTGCCCTTGCCTGCATCTGCCTTGTCGTTGGTGTGGGGATATTCGCAGCGCCATTTGACTGCGGTCCATTTGGGATGCTCACCGACCCATTGTGCAATGTAGGGCGGCGCCGCCATGACGCATTGCCGGAGCGAGCCGTTGTAGGAAAACACCAAATGCGTCTCTTCGCAGGTGGTGGGAGACAGCACCGCGCATACGGTCACGATCAGGTCGATCGGATTCATGCCTGACATCCCAAAGGATTGATCCATCGAAAGATAGCACGAACAGATACGTAACCTGCAGCGCCCGGTTTCACACCACCGTGAAAATGTCGGGAACGCCATGGCAGCCATGACCTCTAGAAGTTCACGCCAAACACAAGCCGGGCCTGGTGCCGCTCGAAATTGACCAGGTCCAGCGCGGCGCTTGATCCGGCGTTCGATCCAGCCGGGCGGCCCCAGGCCTGAACGCTCCAGCTCGCGGTCAGCCGCGAGCGTTCGGACAATTGGAAATACGCAGTCGGGCCGATAAACAGCGCCTGACCCGCGAGTTCCTCCAAACCGATTCCCTCGTATCGCCGCAGATAGCGCGCCTCGCCGCCGACGAAGAGACCGGGACGCAACCGCGCCATCACCCCGAGCGCAGCGCCTATGGTGGATTCCTGCTCCGCCGCCCCCGTCCCTACAAAGCGCGCCCATTCCGGCTGATAGATCAGGTTGAGGGCGGCGACGGCAACGTTCGGAACGATTTCCCGATCGAACGCCAGCGTGATTTCCGTGCCGTAGTTGCGGGCTGCCGCGGCCGTGGTTTCATCGATACGATCGGCGTGAGTCTCCAGTGCCAATGTCAGACCAAGCGGAGCCGTGTCCCGGTCGAGAAACCGGTAGCGGAAGTCCACCGAAGCACCCTGCCAGCCAAGTTGGCGACGATCGGAAAAACCGGGAACATTGTTGATGTCGTAGCGCCGAGAACGTGGCTCCCATCTCGATCCGGAAATTTCTGGCGGGCACGAATTCCAGTTCGAGTTGCTGGCCGGCTGGCGCGGTAATTTCCGCCGCTCCTGGCAAACCGTCCCGTCGTCTCGCTTTGAAACTCCCGCTCGCCGACATTGCCGACATCCGTACCGATCATGAATCCGAACAGATGCTCGGTATCGATGCCCTCGGCGCGAACGCCGGGTGGGAGCAGCACGGAGAAGCACAGGATTGCCGCCCGGAACGTTTTTGCACTGATAGGCATTCACATTCCGAAAGCCGTTGGGGTGAAAAGCAGGCGAGAGCAGCGCGGACCGAGCATCCAGCCTATCACAATCCAGGGACCGGCGGCGAGCACGCTGGCTTCCCGACCCCGGGGCGGCTGGGACGAGTGGCCTCGATCCCGGCCTCAAAAGCGCGGCTCGGAACAATCGCCGACCTGAGAAGCGCGGCGCTGTATTTCGGTCCGCTTGATGTTCTCAAAGAGGTTCTTGCGCCAGCCCAAGGAGTGGTCGCGGCAATAATCCCGAGCGCGCGGCTGAACGCTATGTTTTCGAGGCGTTATGTTTTCAGTGCACGGGAAGTTTGAGGGCTTCGCGGCCGTTGCACCCCGCCAACGAAAATCTGCCCGGCGCGAAGCAATGGATTTGCCGCGCAGCCGGGCAGATCGTTCCGATGCCGTCTATTTGCGCGCAGCGCAGGCGTACATGTTGATTTCCATGCCCACCGGCACTTCGGCAATCTTCGGAGTTTTCCAGGTCATTCGGGTCTCCCAAGTAGCTCGCAAGTAGCTTGGCGCGACGTTCGCGCCGGGTCGAACCTAGGTCCACCGCGAACGTAACGCAAGTTCGGCGGATCGAACAAGTTCACGCGGATAGCAGACCTGACGGCCGATAATTCCCTCCTGGACAAAGTCATTTCCCTCTTGGACAAAGCCGAGAGCGATGGAACACGGCTTTCGGGTGGAACGAAAAATCCCGTCACTGTCCTATCGGCGCTTTTCCATTCAAGACGCACTTCAGCCATTGCGGGCCATCGGTGCGATTCGCATGAACGAGGCCGCCCATGAGGCGGCCCAGTTTTCCTGGATTCAACGATGGCATCTCTTACAGCACAAAAGCTATCGCCCGACCGCTCCAGACCTGCGCGTTACCGCACGACATCAAGCCTTACGTTTGCAATACCCTTTCCGATCATTCCGAGTTCTGCCGCCGCGGAATGGGAGACGTCGACAATTCGCCCGGGCACATACGGGCCGCGGTCGTTGACGCGCACCGTCACCGAGCGTCCGGTCTTGACATCGGTCACGCGCAGTTTCGTGCCGAATGGCAAGCTCGGATGCGCGGCGGTCAGTTCGTTCGGGTTGAATTTTTCGCCGCTCGCGGTCTGCGTGTCCTCGCTGTAGAAGCTGGCGATGCCCTGCGCGGCAGTCTTGCGGTCACCTGCATCCTTTGCGGCGAACGGCGTGTGCTTCCTTCTGACCGCCACCCGCGTCCTCGCTTCCGGCGATACGGCTCGATGCGGCACAAACGACGCATGCCGTGTCGCGCGAATGTCGGATCTCTGGCTGACGACGGAGGTTTGCGCGCAAGCCGCGAGCGAAGCTGCCGCGAGCGCAACAAGGATCGGCTTCAGGATTTTGGGCTTCAGGAGTTTTTCGCCGCCGATACGAAACACGCGGCGCGCATCAAGCCGGGCGGTGACGCCGACGCACGAATGGACTGAGCCGTCGATCGACATATTGCATCTCCAACTCGCGCCCCTGCCCAAGCCGAAATCCAACAGTCACCAGAGCGGTATCTAATCGGGGCGGAAACGAGGCCGGATCAGGCAAACCGCGGCTTGCGCCGCGCAATTGCATGCGGGTGTGACGATTGAGCCACAGAGGCGCATGCCGTGCGCGGCCATTCCTCCCGATGAACAATCCATTGCAAATCGAAACTACCGCCTCGCCCATGACGTGCCGCGGTCGCCAACACAACATGTTCGATATTCATATTCGTGTTCATGTTCATGATCACGCGACGGAACAGAGCTTGCGCAAAACGAAACGCCGCCACATTGCCGCAACAATAAAATCGGTATAGTGTTCGTGCGAGTCAGTCGTTTTGACTACGCTGGCTGATCGTTCGTTGCCCCTTTAATTGCGTCGCAAAAAAACGGAGCACAACATGCCGATCACTACGCTGAAGGTTTTAGCGAGCGTCCTGCAACTGCATGGGCCAGGCGCAACAATCCAGAGCGATCATCAGGGCATCGACGCAATACTGAGCGATCTGCGCGGTCAAACTCCGGAAGCGACCCAGGTATATTTCCGACGCGGCGGTTTCATCCGAGGCGGCGGGTACGGGGGCGGCTTTCGCAGGGCGGGATATGGATATGGCGGCGGCGGATTTCGGCGCGGTGGGTTCATCCGAGGGTATTAGGTTTAGTCCGTAATCTCCTCGTACCCATCCGGTACCGGCATGTCGGCTGACGAACCAGATACGTTCGGCTTTCAGGATCAGCCAATATCGCAGCTGCTGGTCAAGGTTGCATCGAGATGCAACATCGACTGCACTTATTGCTATTGGTTCCGCGACGCGGCCGTTTACGACAAGCCCAAACTCATGAGCGCCGACGTGCTGCAGCGATTGTTACAGCGCATCGAAGAGCACGTCGCCAAAATTCCCGGCCAAACATTCCCTGGTCGATTTTCCCATCATTCTGCACGGCGGCGAGCCTTTGCTGTGGGGCGTCGAGAATTTTCACCGCATTGCCGAGGCCTGCGAAGCCATATCGTCACGAACGGGCTGCGACATACCGATCGCCGTAACCACCAATGGTCTCTTGATTGATGATGAATGGCTGAACTGTTTCGAGGCTCACAACATTTCGGTTGCGATCAGCATCGATGGCCCGGCCCATATCCATGACCTTCACCGCCTGACGTTTCAAGGTACCGGCACCCACGCCGCTGTGGAACGCGCCGCTCGCATGCTGGTCTCACGCAACATTGGCGTCACCGCATTGGCGGTCTGCAATCCCACTCATCCGCCGGAACAGTATGTCGGATTTTTCGCCGAATGCGGAATTGCCAACTACGATATCATGATCCCCGATGCGACGGTGGATGAGACCCCGGTATCCGTTGCCTCGTTCTACAACGGCCTGTTCGACCTGTGGCTGGAGGCAAACCGCAGCAAGCCAACGGCCAATATCCGTATCATCAGCGACATGATCACCGCCCTGCTCGGCAACAATTCGCCGACCGAGGGCGTAGGCCACAAACCCGTCGAGCTTTGCACGGTCATGACCGACGGCTCCGTGGAAGCCCACGACGTGCTGCGGATTGCGGGCGACGGCTTCACGCAAACGAAGTTCAACATTTTCGAGCATGCGATCGACGACGTAAGGAACGAGCCGCGCTGGAAAGCCGCGCGTGATGCTTCAATCAAGCTTTCCGAGAAGTGCCAGCAGTGCAAATTCATGAACGCTTGCGGCGGCGGCTATCTTCCACATCGTTTTTCAAAGAAGAACGGTTACGACAATCCGTCGGTCTATTGCGACGATCTCTATTCCATGTTCGAGAACATGGAATCCCTGCTGCAGAACCATCTTTACGTCAGCAAGCCCGGCGGGGAGCGCCTCGACGTGCGAGACGCGCTGGCGCGCACGTCGACAGCATAATCCTCCCGAGATCGACATCCAGCCAGACCCTTTCCAACCCCGCAAGGGTGGCGGCCGGTCCGGAACGGATGCCATATCGCGCGCATGGCCAGTTCAACGAGGAAGTCTGCAAGTGGCGCCAGTTCACAGAACGGATGAGCACCGCCTCATATACCCGTGAGGATACAACGAGAATCCGGCCCGGAATAATGCGGGCCGATCGCCTTAAAATTGCATCTTAACCACTAATTAATTATGTGTTTGCGGGCACGAAATGGCGGGCCTAGCGTCGTCGAATTGTTGCTCCGCAACCCCTGTATTGGAGCCTGCCATGGTGCACAGATTTATGGCGTACAGATTTTATGGCGCGTTGATCGCGTCTCTCAGCGTAGTCGCACTCACATTTACAGCAACCGAGACATTCGCCCGGTCGGGTGCGGCTGCCGGCGTCGCGGCAGGAGCAGGTCGAGGGTTTGCCCATCATTCGGTCGCCCCATCGCTGCGGCATCATCACCGAGGGACAAGGGGATTCTGGCCAGCCGTGGGGGGCTACTACTACGACCCGTCGAATGGCACGGTTCCGCCCGATGTCGCGCAGCAACCGCCGTCACCAGATGCCCGTTACACCTACACCTATGACGTTCCCTGGGATTGGGCGCACCGCTATCCGCCGTCGGTCACACCTTCCGAACGCGCTTATGTGAGCGAGTGTCCCGAGCAGACCGTGACGGTCCGCGGCAAAGGCGGCGATGAGCACACCGTCAATATCATGCGGTGCTACTGAATATCGGATTGAACGGAAGCCGTTTCACCCGAGGCCGCTCCGAACGCCGCGGCCAGGGCGCACCAATGGTGGCATAAACCCTGCATGGGCTGACCCGACCGGGTTCCTCATCAACAAGGGTTACCATGCTCGTTACTCTCGTCGCCGTTCTCTGCAACGGCCCGCTTTGCCTGGAGAAAGTCGTTACCACCAGTGAGCAATCCGGCATCACCATGACCGCCTGTCAGGTAAATGCACAAATAGGAATTGCCGACTGGCTCGCCCACGGCCCGTACCATGAGTGGAAGTTACAAAGGTACAAGTGCGTCCTGGGCAAATACATTCCCAAAAGCGAAGCGTGAGGTCCGCGCCGGAGCGCCTTACAGGTATTCGCGTTCGGTGATGTAGAGATCTGATCGGATAGCGCGCTCGTTCATTCAGTACGGCGGCTTCTTCCTCTCACGCTGCGCTCTTGCCGCCTCGACCCACCACGCCAGATCGTCGGCGAAGCGCGGAAACGTCTGCGCCAGCGCTTTGCCGCCCTCGCCTGTCGGCTTGCCCTCTGCAGAAAGGCTCTGTGCGATCGGCCCGACGGCGATCGTGCTCGAGATCACCACCATGCCCATTTCGGAAAGCGTGCCGTGCCAGGCGGTGGCCGCGCGCACGCCTGAGAGACGGCCGGCCGAATAGCTCGCAATGGCAGCCGGGCGCCAGAACCATTCTTCGAGGAAATGATCGGTAAGGTTCTTCAAACCCGGCTGGATGCCCCAATTATACTCGCCTGTGATGAACACGAAGCCGTCGGCGTCGCGGATTTGGCCGGCAAGATGTTCCAGCGCGGCAGGCGCGCCGCCTTTCGGATATTCCTTGTACATGCGGTCCAGCATCGGCAGGCCGACTGCCTTGGCGTCGATCAGTTCGACGTCATCGCCGCGTCCGCGCAGCCCTTCGACGACAAAATGCGCAAGGCGGATGCCCATCCGGTCGGACCGGTAGGAGCCATAAAAAACGAGAATGCGGTTGCTCATGGTATTCGACACATACCACGCCGCAACCGGATCGAAACCTTCAAAACAGGGCGCGCCTATCGGCCGCAGGCCACTGGCGCCAGATCGGAAGTCTGGAATCCGTCAGCTTTGATGCGGCCCCCGCATCATCTTCATGGCATCCTCGATATGGCGCCATTCGGTGGCTTCTTCGGTGTCGCCCTTGCCCTCGCAGGCGAGCGCATTTTGGGCGGCCTGGGCGATCGCCTCCAGGCCGTGCTTCTCGAACATCTGCCGCGCGATGACGTGAATTTGCATCTCGGATATCATGTCGCTCTCCTCACGTTGCGCCGCGCTCGCGGGCCGCCGAGATCGATAGCCGCCAGTGCGATACGGAGCCGCCGGTACTTCCCTCTCCCCCTTGTGAGTAAAGGACACAGGAGAGGCGAAGCGTACGATAACTCTTTCCAACCATCGAACCCGCGGTCTCGTTCCCGGCGCTTCCCTAGATAATTTTGCGCAATACGGTTCCTGCTGATAAGTCTCCTGTCAGTTTGCCCACAGCAATGCCAAGGGCGATAGATCGGAATGGTGCCGGTGATGCCGATCACCGTCATCTTCCTCGCGCTGACTTCCAGGCCAGGCCGATCGCGCTGTCACGCGCCGTACGGCGCGACGATGCTGATTGGTGAGAGCACCGACTGATCCCTGATACGCTTTCCGCTGGCGTCAGCGGCGGGGCCTGCACGGCCCGAAGCGGTAAATACAGGAGAAAGGGACGGCGGTAAGGGCTGGCCCAACCGCCGTCGGTATGCGCTCGGCGCGCGTCAATATGGATACTGACCGTGACAGATCCAATTACCGTACGCATCGTAGCAGTTATTGTAGGAGCCATAGCTGCCATAGTACGCGGCACCGGCCGCGGCGGCGCCTACCGCTGCTGCCCCCGCCGCGACACCGTACCCTCTCCGGTAATATCCTCCGGGATAACCAGCTATCGGGCGACCCGGGCGACCTGCCACGGGATAACCGGGACGGCCTGGACGGACACCTGCGATCGGGTGTGACGGGCGCACGCCGCCCCGGTAGCCGCCGCCGTGGAAACGTCCGGCATGCATGCCACCCTCCGTGAAACCCGCGGCCGCCGCCTCCGTGAAAGCCGCCTCCACCCCGGAATCCGCCGCCGCCGCCCCGGCGAGCGAACGCGTCATCCGGAACGAGGCTGGCGCTGATGAGTACGACTGCCGCTAGAGCAGCGAGAGCAGAACGAAACATGGCCTTCCTCCTGTCGATTGGGGATGTGGTGCGTCTATGGCCGAAAGTCGTTGGGGAACATTGACGCAGATCAAGCGATCAAATGAACCTCATTTCCATTTCACGCGTAGAAAATACCGAATGGCGGGCCGCATTGTTCTTCTCTGCGCGGTTGGTGACTGTCGCTCCAACACCCATGTGCGCTTCAATGCGAATGCGGTCGAATTGGTTCCACATGCGCGTGCTCAGCCGAGCGCTGTCCGCCGACTGGTATTGCCAGCTCAAAAATGGAGCCCTCACCGTCCGATTTAACCAACCTCAATTTGCCTCCGTAGTTTGCGACCAGGGTAGAGGAGATGGCGAGCCCCAATCCCATACCACCAGGTTTTGTCGTAAAGAACGGATCGAATATGCGCTCTCGGTCCTCGGCGGAAATTCCAGGTCCGGAGTCCTGGACCGAGAGCAGTACGGTCGAGTGACCGTCGAAACTCGTTTTAAGGTGTAGCCGCCGTGCTTCAGGGGGCGAGGAGTTCATTGCGTCGATAGCGTTTCTGACGAGATTCAACAGTACTTGCTGGAGTTCCATGCCATCTATCTGCACGTCGGGAAGATCGCCTTGAAACTCCGTAGTGACCGATACTTCGTTGATTTGAAGATCGTGTTTTAGCAATCTTAATGCGAGCCGCCCCACATCCTCAGCGCTTGTCAGCGTCCTTCGATCAGCCGTCTTGATCGTCATTTCGCGAATGCTCGAAATCATTGCACCAGCGCGATGGCTGTCGGCCTCTATGTCACTGAGGATGTTCTCAAGGTCATCCAGTTCGCGCAGGGGTGACCGCAACTGGTTGAGGGCTGTACTGGCATTAAGCGCGATGGCTCCCAACGGCGTTCTCAACTCATGGGCGATGGCGCCCGTGACAGCTTCCACGCTCAGGAGTCGGTTGGTGCGTTCGCGTCGCTGCAAAGTGATGGCGCTGGCAAGGCGTGAATAAAGAAACATGGTTTCGATGAGCAACACGCTCAGCAACATGCAACTGCCGACCAGAATAAAGCCGCGAGCCGCGTACCAGCCGACGGTAAATCGTATCGAGCTGCCGATGATCGCCACCAGGAAGTTTGGCATGTAGGCAAGCAAAGTCAGCATCAACCATAAATCGAGGATTGTGCGTCTGCGATACAGCAGCACCGCCAGCGCGGTAGACCCCCAAAGCAAAAGCGTCACGTTGATCTGATTGCCAAGCCGCGCCTGAAACCTGACGTCGGTGGTGAAGAGGGTCGGGAGATATTCCGTTTTCGCCGTCACGATCCAGGTCAGTCCCGCTATTGACGCCAGGACGCAGGCAATAGTGGTTACTATGGCGGTCATTGCCGCTCTGCCCGGCAATCTGGCGGCCCGAGTCGTATCCTTGGAGAGCGCATAAACAAGGATCGCCGCCGGAAACGTCGTGTGCCAAAGCACGTAGATCCAGGCTGGAGTGTTGAGTCTGTCACCGATCAGTCCAGCGGGCGCGTAGGCCGCCCGGAAAGGCCAGCGTCTGCAAGAACGCGAACGATCCGCTGAATAAATAGCCACTCGCAAGCGCGAGAAGGGCGCCCTGAGGCTGGATCGAATATTGACCAAACAGAAGGGTTGCCGTGACAAGATCGACAACGCTCACGACCGTCTGCAACACCGGAATGAAGACATCAACCCGGTCCAACTGGATGCTCGCGAACGGTGCGATAACCGCCGCCGCGACGATCAAGAGGACGGCGACGCCGACGGCTATCGCCTTTTGCTGCCCGGTTGCGGGCATGGTCGCGATAATTAATGGGAATGCCTGCTCTTCTTTTTGAACAGAGTTTCCGGCTACGGTGTCCGTAACGGGGCCGCTGGTACGGCGCGCGGCCACGCCGCTGTCGCGCCGGCGATAAGTCCCATGAACTGGCGCCACATGCCCGCCCCCAAGGATCGTAATACCGCATTGTAATCCTCCAAATTCGACACTTGGAAGGCGTCAGGCCCGGTCAGTGGAGTATCTTTGGGGACCGCCAATGGCTCCTTTGGGCATCATGCGCGTCAACGCTCCCGTCGACCGTGTTCATGGCACGCACTTGCATTGAACAACCAGACCTCGTACTCGGCGAAGCATTGCCCGGTGATGCCAATCGCTGCGGCCGCATCATGGCGGTGCGCCGGTAATCGCTTTCACCCACCCGGAAAATGCCGTAACATCCCCCCGTTGTCTGCGGGGAAACCACCATGCGATCCCGCGTCAGAAAATTCGCGCACGTTCTGGAACGCCTCGGGCTTGCGATGGCAGGCGCCGCGAGCGGCTTGTTTGTGTCCGCGCTGGTGGGGTCGAGCATCGCGGCGCTGACGTCCCAGGCTTTCCTGCTCATCATGATGATCGGCGGCGCGGTCGGGTTTTATCTCGGCATCGACACGCCGCCGCTGCCCTTTCACGCCACAAACGATCAGCGTTCAGGCGAAGGCTGGGTTGGAAAGATCGACACCCCGGAATTTCTGAGTGCGGTGGGTACGTTCTTCGCCGCGTTCTCGGCCTTTGCGTCTGTCGGCGTGATCGTGCTTCGCCACGATCCGCACATTGGCTGGACCTGGATGATCATGGTGGGATGGGTCGTGGGCGTGACCATGCAGATCGTTGCCGGCGCGATCGCACGCACGCGCAGATGAGGCACGACGGATTGGCTGCACCACGACCGCTGCCGGCCGATCATCATTTTCCAAGCAGCGCGAGCACCCCGAACCATAGCGCAAGCGGCTCTGCAAAAGAGCCCGGGTCCGACGGTTTCTGGCGAACGGCGGTGTGCACCATCACGAGCTTCGAGGCTGGATCGACCAGGATTATCTGGCCCCGAATTCCGAGCAGAGCAAATCTCCGCTGCTCGCCCGGGAGGATCCAAAGCTGGTATCCGTAGCCGAAGTATGGAGTGGCTAATCCCGGAGCGAGATAGCCTTCAGTTGGCTTCACTGTCGTCGCGTCCAGCAGCCACTGCCGTGGAATCAATTGGCGTCCTTCCCATGCGCCGTCATGCGCAAGCAACCGACCCAGCCGCGCGTAATCCCTCAAGGTTGCGTTGACGCAGCAGAAAGTGATCTCTTGCCCGGCGCCATCGATGGACCACGACGCGTCGGCCTCGGCGCCGATGGCATCCCAGATCCTGTCGTGGAAATAGTCGGCAACCGGCACACCAGTGGCGGACCGCAACACCAGGCCGAGGATCTCGGTCTCGACGCTGGCGTAGTGCCATTTGGTCCCCGACGGAGCGGCGCGCGTATTGAATTGCGCGACGCTGGCCGCAGGATCCTTTCCGGACTCACCGAATAGGTCGCGCCCGAGCTGCGCCACATCGTCGTGCCCATCGTAAACTTCCGAGAACGCTACGCCTGACGCCATGTGCAGCAGGTCCCGGATAGACGTCTTTCCATACTCCTTGCCAGCGAGGCCGGGAACGTAGGTCGAAACGGTGTCATCGATCGACCCGATCTTCCCCTCAGAGACGGCGATGCCAACCAGCATCGCCGTGATCGTCTTGGCCATGGACTGCGACAGAAAGCGATCGCGGTCGGTGCGCGCATATTGATAGTGCTCGTAGAGGATGGTGTCGTCCTTCGCTATCAATAACCCCGTCGCCGGGTTGCGCTTGAGATAGTCCGCGATCGAGAGCCGCTCCGGGCCCAGACTGTAGGAGATCGCCGGCTCCGGGGCCCGCTTGAACGGCCACGGCATTGTCGCGCGTCGTACCGGGCGCGATGGAAACATTTCGCCGAAATGGCTGTAGGTCCCGACGAGGTTTTCTGGCTGGCTGGCGGTCGTTCGCGTTCCGATCGGATACCCCGCGGCGGCGCCGTAGCCGGCCGCATCGGGGCCGGTGTCCGAAAACACCGGGCCTGGCCCAATTTCGCCGACACTGCCCGGTGCGTTCATCGCCCCTTGCGCCCAGACCGATGGTGTCCATCCAGCCACAACAAGAATGAACGGCAACAAAAGTGAACGTGCACGAAGCCGCATATCAAGTCCCCCACCTGCACCCTCCCGAACCATCTCGCCATCTGAGGCCTATGGCGCCGCACCAATCAAGCCCGATTTATGCCCTCCCTAAACGAAAGGCGGATTGGCCGAGGGCCGGGGAATGCCCGCAAACCACGCGTGGTTTCAAAAAATCTCCACAATCCTTTTTACGAAGGAAGGCTGGTTTCGAGAAAGGAGAATTCCCATGCGGTCAGTATCCGCGATCCTTCTTGCATCAACGGCCGCCCTGCTCTCGTTGGCGGTGCCAACGCTGGCCCGGAATTCCGACGGGCAGAAAGCCGAGCGAGGCGCCGGTTGCGTCGTCGTGCCATTCCTACCAGCAGGCCGGGGACGGATCATGGAAGGAGCTTCCATGTCAGGAACTCGGTTCCCCAGCCCGCACGCAACCCAAATCCGCGACGCGGAAGACCGACCAGGACACGCGGTGAAGCCCGGCGATCACAATCGCGTTGCCTGTCGGGCAAGTTTGCCCCGCGAGGTAAACTCAGAGTTCTGAGCGCCGCCGTCCTGTCCCCCTGAGGGGCGTATCGCGATCGTCAGACACCCGGGAGGGATGCGATGGACGCCCGTGGCGTCAGGAGTCCGTGCCCCGGATCGTAAACCCCCGATTAATTCGTGCCACCTATGATGGAAAGGCCCCACTCCCTTACCATCGTTAATGGCTCCATGAAAATCGGCACTCTCCTCACCGCCGCCATCGTCTCGCTCGCCGCCGTGGGCGGTGGCCTCGCTACCTATGTGGCCGTCACGAAGTACCAGACCATGGACAAGGTGTCGGTGGCGCAGAGCCGGCTCGAGGTGGTGCGCGCTGTCGGTGACATTCCGCGCTACATGAATCCCGAACGCGGTTTTGCCACCAACATCCTCTACGGACCGGCCGAGGTCGATCCAAAGATGCGAACGCAGTTGGTCGAGAAGTATCGCAAGGAAACCGACGGCGCGCGCGACCGGATGAACGCGATCCGCAAGACCCTTTCGCTCGACGATGGTGCCGCGGTGGGTAGCGGCATCGATGCGCTGAATGCAAAGTTCGTCGCGCTCCGCGAGGCCATGGACAAGGCCATCGACGGCCCGGCCGATGCCCGCAAGGATGCTGCGCGCAAGATCGTCGCCGACAATGTCGCATTCAACGCCGCCATTACCGCGCTGCTCGACGAGCAGGTCCGCAGGATGGCGCAGCTCGACGGCGACGCCTACCGGCAGGCGATCTACGCCAACATCGCCTGGACGCTACGCGATGTCGGCGGCCTCAACTCCAGCCTGCACAAGAACCTCGTCGGCTCGAAGCGGGTCGCGACCGAGGCTGAAAAGACGGAGTTGTTCCAGGCCCAGGGCCGCAACGACCAGATCCTGACCTCCCTGCAGGGCCTGCGCGGCAATCCCGCGACGCCGGCCAATGTGGCGGCGGCGTTGGGCAAGATGAACGACGTCTATGTCGAACGTTTCGGCAAAGAGCTGAAGCTTGCG
Source organism: uncultured Alphaproteobacteria bacterium (assembly GCA_963847015.1). GTDB lineage: Bacteria > Pseudomonadota > Alphaproteobacteria > Rhizobiales > Xanthobacteraceae > Bradyrhizobium. The sequence goes on from CAWJYI010000024.1 coordinate 41,770, forward strand.
AAGGACGGCGCGACAAGCGGCAAATACGAGCACGATGTCGACACCTTTTTCGTGGAAACGCAACGCGGTCTCGCCACCATCATCGAAGTGCGCGACGCCTTCTACGACAATGCCGAGCAGATCCTCTCTTCCGCCTATTCCTCGGCGCGTCTCAGCTTCTTGATCGCGTTCGCTGGCCTCATCGCGGTGGCCTGCGCCAGCGCCGTCCTGATCGTGATGGTCCGCCGCCGCGTCTGCAAGCCGATCATCGATCTCACCGGCACCATGACACGTCTCGCCAGCGGCAATGTGTCCGACGAAATCTCAGGCACCGAGCGCGGCGACGAGATCGGCGCGATGGCGGCAGCGGTTCGCGTCTTCAGGGACAACATGATCGAGGCGGAGCGTTTGGCCGCGGAAAAAGCGGCGGAGAACGACGTCAAGATGCGGCGCGCCCAGGTGCTCGACGGACTCACCCGGGCGTTCGAAACCAAGGTCACCGAACTCGTCGGCGGGCTGTCACAGGCCTCATCCGTGATGGAAGATACCGCGCAGTCGATGTCGTCGACCGCCGAGGCCACCAACCGCCAGGCCGGGATTGTCGCCGCCGCCTCCGAACAGACGTCGTGCAATGTGCAGACGGTGGCGAGCGCCACCGAAGAGCTGACCTCCTCGATATCGGAGATCGGCCGTCAGGTCGCGCAATCCACCGCGATCGCGACCCGCGCGGTCGAGAACGCACGCCGCACCGGCGATACCGCGCGCTCGCTGGCCGAAGGCGCGCAGAAAATCGGCGACGTCATCACGCTGATCCAGAGCATCGCAGCCCAGACCAACCTGCTCCCGCGCCTGATCAGGGATGACCGATCGATATGCAGCAGCCTGCCCCGCCGCGCCCGAAACTTGCCGAAACCATTGTCGAATCCACGGTGAAATTGCGGGAGGTGACGATCGGCCGCTGCTGCGAAGTTTTGGGCGATACCGAGATCGAATACAGCGAGCTCGGCGACTACTCCTATCTCGGTCCCGGCTGCATGGTCGCCGACGCGCAAATCGGCCGGTTTTGCGCGATCGCGGCACAGGTCCGGATCGGCGCGCCGAACCATCCGCTCGACCGCCCGTCGCAACATCGGTTTACCTATTGCCCCGAATATTACACGGAGACCGCGCAGCGCGACCGTGCCTTCTTCAAGCAGCGCCGCGATGATCGCGTTGTGATCGGCAACGACGTCTGGATCGGCCATGCCGTCATCGTGACGCCCGGCGTCAAGGTCGGCGACGGCGCCGTTCTCGCAGCCGGCGCGGTGGTGACCCGCGATGTCGCGCCCTACACCATCGTCGGCGGTGTGCCGGCGAAACAGATCAGGGAGCGCTTCAATCGCAGGATCGCGGCGCAACTGTCAGAGATCGCCTGGTGGGATTGGCCTGCTGAAACCATCTGGCAGCGCCTGCCGGAATTTCAATCCGGCAATGTCGAGGCGTTTTGCGCACGCTGGGAGAACAAGGAGCAGGTCCAGACCGGCATCAGTCGTTGAACCCGACATAGCGCACGAAATCGTCGTTCGGCGAGCGATCCGAGCGGACCGCGTTGGCGGGAAAGCTGTCGTCGGGATATCCCATGGCGACGCAGGTCATGATGACCTGTTCTTCGGGAATGCCGGCGACCTCGCGCACGATATCCGAGCGCGTGATGCCCTGCCCGTTGATGACGCTGCCGAGGCCACGGTCCCAGGCGGCCAGCACGATGCCGTAGCAGAGCGCGCCGAGATCGAAGTGACACACCGCGCCGGGATCGAGGATCCGGTCGTAACACAGGACCAGCGACACCGGCGCGTCGAACTGCCGGAAGCCGCGCAGCACCCAATCCTGCCGCATCGGCTTGTCGTCGCGCGCAATGCCCATCACGGCGAACAGTTTTTTTGCGATATCCACCTGCCGACCGCGGTGAACGCCCTGATACTCGCCATGGCTGACGATGTCGCGCTGCGGCTTGGCGCCCGCCATCATCTCCTCCATGTTGCGCCGGCGCACCCGTTCCAGCGGTTCGCCGCTCAGGACATGGATGTGCCAGGGTTGGGTGTTCATCGACGACGGCGCCCGCTTGGCGACCTCGATGATCTCCTCGATCACGGTGCGGGTGACATGCTGTTTCTTGAACCCGCGCACGCTGCGGCGCGTTTGTACAAGCGTCTCAAAGTCCATTCGTTGCATCCCCAAATCTGTCTCCAATCCCTGTTGTTACGCCGCAGCCTTCCGCGCTGCAGCCGACGCCAGTACCATCTCGGCGCATTTCTCGCCGATCATGATAGCCGGCGCATTGGTGTTGCCGCTCGTCAGCGTCGGCATGATCGAGGCATCCGCCACGCGCAAACCTTCGATGCCGTGCACCCGCAACTCGCGGTCGACCACGGCAAGAGGATCGGAGCCCATCTTGCAGGTGCCGACCGGATGATAGGTGGTCTCGGCATTGTTGCGCACCCAGTCGAGCAACTCCTCGTCCGTCTGACGGTGCGCGCCGGGCGCGATCTCTTCGCCGGTGATCTCCTTCAGCGGTGACGTCGCCATCAGTTCACGGCCCTTGCGGATCACCGCGAGGACGCCGGTGCGGTCATGCTCGGTCGAAAGAAAATTGAAACGGATCGCCGGCGGTTCGGCCGGATCGGCGGATTTAATGTGGATTGATCCCGTACTTTCCGAACGAAGTATGTTGGCGTTCATGGTGATGCCTTGCCGCTTGGCGACGCGCCTTTGGCGGCCGACCATCTCGTACAAGAACGGCAGGATCGAAATCGTCGCATCCGGCGTCTCCAGCCCCTCGCGGGTGCGGAAATAGATGCGGACCGGAACGGCGGTCGAGGCCAGGAAACCGGTGCCGAACAGCGCGTATTTCAGTGCCTCCCGCGCCAGCCGCCAGCCGCGCGCATTGTCGTTGAAGGTGAGGTTTTTCGCCGTGATCGCAAACTTGATGCGAGGCGAATAGTGATCGCGTAGATTCTCGCCGACGCCGCGCAGTTCATGCACCGGCGTGATGCCGAGCGCGCGGAGCAATTCACCCTGCCCGATGCCGGAGAGTTCCAGTAGCTTTGGCGAATTGATCGAACCGCCGCAGACGATCACTTCGCGTGCGGCCCGCGCCTCGCGCCGGTTGCCCGCAACAAGATAGCGCACCCCGACGCAGCGCTTGCCTTCCAGGATCAGCGCCTCGGCCATCGCGCCCTGCTCGATCACCAGATTTGGCCGCGTGCGGGCCGGATCGAGGTAACAGACGGCCGTACTCTGGCGGCTGCCCCTGGCGATCGTGACCTGCGACATGCCGATGCCTTCCTGGGTCTCGCCATTCTGGTCGTGGTTGAACGGAAGACCAATCTTGCCGGCGGCTTCGATGATCTTTTCCAAAAGCGGCACCTTGTTCCGCGGCGTGTCGGTGACGCGCAAGAGCCCGTCGCGGCCGCGAAATCTGTCCGAGCCGCCCTCGTAACGCTCCATCTTCTTGAAGATCGGCAGCACGTCCTGATAGCTCCAGCCGCGATTGCCGAGCTGGGCCCAGTGATCGTAGTCCTGCGCCTGGCCGCGCATATAAACCATGCCGTTGATCGAACTCGAGCCGCCCAGCATCTTGCCGCGGGGCACATCGATGCACCGTCCGCCCGAGCCCTCATCGGGTTCGGATTTGTAGCACCAGTTCACGGCGGGATCGTCGATCATCCTGGAGATGCCAACCGGTACCCGCGACCAGAAATGGTTCGACCCCCTGGTGCCCGCCTCGAGCAGCAGAACGCGATACGCTCCGCTCTCGCTCAGGCGGCTTGCAACCACCGCTCCGGCCGAACCTGCGCCAACGACGATGTAGTCATAGGCAGCATTGTCAGGCATGGCGATTGCATCCTCTTTTGCAGACGGGATTTTTTGGCCGGTACAAGAAACCAGCACGCAGGCGCGAAGGCAAGGCCCTAACGCGATTTCGCGAGCGTTTCCGACGGCGTTTCGCCAAACTGCAAGCGATAGCTCTTGGAGAACTCGCCCATGTGCCAAAAGCCGAAAGCAAGCGCGCTGGCCTTCACGCTATCGGTACCGGCAAGCAATACCTGACGCACGTGCCACAACCGCCACAGGCGCAGGTATCGATGCAGGCTCATCCCCCGATATCGCTGCACGGCATCGTGCATCGTGCGCACGGGGACACCGATCTGTCGTGCGAGTTCCCCGCTATAAATCGGGCTTCCGACGCGACCCGCCAATGCCGCCTGCACATCCATAAACACCTTGAATTTACGCGTCGAATTCGCGCGCGACGCCCATGTCGTGGTCACGACGTCCGCAAAACCCACATCGATGGCGGCAAGCAGTGATTCCTTGATCGCGGTCGCGGTAGCGCTCACCTCGAAAGGCTCGACGGGCTGCGATGCCACCGCGAGGGCGTGCATGACCACGCTACGCAGCGAATGTTGCGCCGACATACTCGTTTCAAACATCTTGAAGTTCAGGCCGGTCTGCGGCCAGCCACGGTCTTCGATTTCCGAAGTGAAAATGATCGATGCAAATTGTCTCGGCGTTTTTTCAACCACGTTATATGCGGCGCCACCCCTGCCGATCACAATGACCGATCGATCTCGTTCGACGCCGTTGAATCGGATAGGGACGCCGTCATCCATAGAGAACCCGACCGCGGTGCAGTTCGGAAAAAGCTGCACGTCGTAAATCCGCGGGAACGACTTGGTAAAATTCAGGTCACAACCCGGCAGACTCAGTATGGTTTGCTCGGCGGAGATTTTCCGTACCAGCGGCGTGAAATCGACATTCAGATTTCGTACCGAACTTCGGAACTGATCAACATCGTCAAAACGAAAAATCTTTGGCGCCAGCGTAGTCGCGATAAAATTGTCGTTCATCGAGGCTTTTCTTTTAAAAAAATGCCGTCAGCAGCGCAGTATGCGTGCCTACGAGAAAACCGATGTGGAGCTGTCCCCTTACCTTCGACGTCCGTCCCAAGCCCGCTTCGATTGAGAGTGCGTCGCAACAAAAAGACAACGCAGGAACGGCCATTATTGCCGAATTTCGATACTGATTTGCAGCAAGATCGGCGGTACCTCAAAACCTTTGGACGAATTTTTATGAAAGAAATTAACATTTTAGAGGCGAGATGGCCACTGCCGAACGACGATGCCCGCAGTGGAACCAGCATTGGTGCCGCCTATGACTGCTTTTGTTTCTGCCGAATTTATTTCCGAGCTTGAAGAGGACGATCGCCGGTGCTCCGGCACGCCGCGTTCCGATATTGGGGCGGGTAACGGACCTGCTTCTCGCGAATGCGGGCCGGCTTGACCAGCACCAGATCGGCGTCTTTGACGATGTCCTTGTCCGGTTGATGAAATCCGTTGACGCACGCGCGCTCGCCAAGCTCAGCCTGGCGCTCTCCGATTTGACCTCGGCGCCAAGGGAGACAGTCTGTCGTCTCGCGCGCCACGAGGAGGCCGCGGTTGCCGTCCCGGTTTTGCTCAAAACAGAGTCTCTTGCTGAAGAGGAACTCGTCGAAATCGCGAGCACGCATGGGCAGCAACACCTGCTCGCTATCGCGCAGCGGCGAACGCTCAACGAGGCGGTCATCGACGCCGTCCTGGAACGGGGCGACACAAGGGTCTGTCGCGCGCTTGCGAAGAATGCCGGCGCACGGTTTTCCGAGCAAGCCTACTTGAAAATGGTCACAGTGGCCGCGCGTGACGACGACACCGCGGACACGCTGGTGCTCCGGCCGGATATGCCGGCGAAGATGCTCGACAAGCTGCTTTCGGAAAGCACCAAGGCCGCCCGTACCCGGCTTCTCTCGATTGCCCGGCCCGAGATACGCGAAATAATTCAGGCTAGCATCGAAAGAAGTTCGGCGCAGGACACAGCGAAAAGACCTGCACCGGCCGATTACTCCGAAGCCAAATCCAGAGTTCTTGCGCTCAGCAAAACCGGAAAACTGAGCGACTCCGCCGTAAATCGCTTCGCGGTGCACCGCGAGCGCGAAAATCTCGTTGCTGCACTGTCCCTGCTCGCCACCGTCGCCATCGAAACCGTCGAGCCGTTGATGGAAGAAAGCGACGGCTACGGATTGATGGTCACTTGCCGGGCCTCACGGCTGAACTGGCAGACGACCCTGGCGGTCATCAAAAATCGAAACTGTGCTCGACGATTCCAGCGACACGAATTGGAGCATCTTGAAGCAACCTTCGAAGCCCTGCACCTGTCGGTCGCGCAGCGAATCATACGCTTCGGATCCCCAAATGACTGCGCGATAGGCGATGACCCCCGCGATTGCCGAGGCAGGCTGATGGCGTACGGAAATCGAAAGTCTGAACGCAAGCGCCTCGAACACAGGTACCCGGTGAATCTCATGGGTGTCGACGGTACCTGGCGGCGAAGCTGTGTTCTCCTCGATGTCTCCGCGACCGGCGCAAGGCTCGAAGTCGACGGAACCGTCGACGTGCTCAAGTCACGAGAATTTTTTCTGCTTTTGTCCTCCACCGGACTGGCATTTCGGCGATGCGAACTCGTTCGCGTGGATGGCGCGGAAGTCGGCGTAAGATTCATCACAGACAAAAAAACAAAGGGGCGTCCCGTTATTCCTGCCTGAGCGAACATCACGGCACTCGAGATCCACCAGGAGACCGGCGGTTTCACATGCAAATGATTTATTCGCGAATTATTCCCTTCCTCGACGTCCAGTCGCTCGCCCCAGGTCAAGCGCGAGAAATTTTGTTCCGCGATGTCGATAACAGCTTCATACTTTATCTTTCGGACGATACCGCGACCTCCAATGCGCAGGAGAGAATTATCCGCCTTGAAATGCGCGAGGCGCTGATTTGGCTGAATGAAGCCCCACAGGACGAGGGATCGTTCTGGAACTAAAACAAGAACAAGGATTATTTGATGCGCGACGCACACAAGATCACTGCGATTTCGATATCGACGCGGTCGATGGAACCCTTGCGCGGAGTTGTAGCAATCGATACCGTCGATTCGACGTTGAAGTTCGAACTGAACGAAGATATTGGCGCACAGCATTTGCACCCAGCTCGAACATTTTCTCACTCAAACCGGAGAGCGAGGGTCCGTCCGTTCGCCGTGGCGAGCAGTAGCTCGAATGGTAACCAGGCGACAGGCCGGTTTTCATGCTCGTTCATGCCGTAGCGGATACAAGCAGCAAGCTTTCTGCCTTGAGTACGATGCTCGAACAGAAATGCACGGTGACGTCGGAACTACTCGGGAGGGCAGACACCCCGCGCGGTCGCATCGATGCTATTGTTGTCGCTGCCGACCTCGGCATCGTCCAAAATATCACTGCCCTGAAGGCAGCTTCCGGAAAATTGATGCGCGCCCCCAGGCGAATTTTCCTGATTGACGGAAGGGGGCGTCTGGCTTTGGTCCAGGCCTACGCGCTGGGAGCGACGCATGTGCTGACCAATCCCGTCAGCCAGGTACAATTGCTCGCGAAGCTGGCCGACGGCGCTACGGCGATTTCCTCCGGTGAACCCGGATCGACTGCGCGCGAAGCCGCGTCCACCGGCGCCGCCAGCATCGCAGCGATATTTTCAGCCGTCATGAGCGGCGCTCCTGTCGACGTTGCCGGTGCGAAAGGCGCCGGCGGCAAGATCGCCGAAAGCTATCGCCGAAAATGGTCTGTCCGACTGGCTCACGACCGTTCGCCGGCACCATGAGGGCACCTATCAGCATTGCCTCCTGGTCACGGGAATAGCGGTCGATTTCGGACTAAGTCTCGGCCTGGCAAGACCCGACATGGAGCGATTGTATTCAGCGGCAATGTTTCATGACATCGGGAAAGCAAAAATTCCGCTCGCCATTCTGGACAAGCCGGAGCGTCTTGATGACCAGGAACGCGCGCTGGTCGAAACACATCCGGCGGCAGGGTATGAAGTGCTGAAGGGAACCGGGGGAATCTCGCCGGAAATTCTGGATGCCGTCCGACATCATCATGAATATCTCGATGGCAGCGGATATCCCGACGCGCTCTGCGCCAATAGCATATCCGACATCGTCCGGATATTGACCATCTCCGACATCTTCGCCGCGCTGATCGAGTATCGAACCTACAAGCCCACCATGTCTCGGGAAAAGGCCTACGAAATTCTGTCGGGCATGCACGGCAAGCTTGAGAGGCCGCTCGTCGAAGTGTTCCGGGAAGTCGCGCTCAACAGATGATCGTTCTCTCGTCGCCGGATCGCCCCGCGTATCAGCTCCGCAAGCCCGGCGCTTCGTGGCCGGTACGCGCGACATATTCCGAATAGCCGCCGCCAAATTGGTGGATGCCTTCGGGCGTCAGCTCCAGCACGCGATTGGAGAGCGCGGCCAGGAAGTGCCGGTCGTGCGAGACGAACAGCATGGTGCCCTCGAATTCGGAAAGCGCGTTGATCAGCATTTCCTTGGTCGCCAGGTCGAGATGGTTGGTCGGCTCGTCCAGCACCAGAAAATTCGGCGGGTCGAACAACATCTGCGCCATCACCAGCCGCGCCTTCTCTCCGCCCGACAGCACCCGGCATTTCTTCTCGACATCGTCGCCGGAAAAGCCAAAGCAGCCGGCGAGTGCGCGAAGTGAGCCCTGCCCGGCCTGCGGAAACAAATCCTCCAGCCACTGGAACACCGTGCGCTCGCCGTCCAAAAGATCCATGGCGTGCTGCGCGAAGTAACCCATCTTGACGCTGCCGCCGATTGCCACGGTCCCGTCGTCGGGTTCTGCGGAGCCCGCCACCAGTTTCAACAGCGTCGACTTGCCGGCCCCGTTGATACCCATCACGCACCACCGTTCCTTGCGGCGGATCATGAAATCGAGCCCCTCATAGATGCTCCGGCTGCCGTACCCCTTGTGGACGTTCTTCAGGCTGACAACGTCCTCGCCGGAACGCGGCGCCGGAAGAAACTCGAAAGCCACGGTCTGGCGGCGTTTCGGCGGTTCGACGCGCTCGATCTTGTCGAGCTTCTTCACGCGGCTTTGGACCTGCGCGGCGTGCGAGGCGCGCGCCTTGAAACGCTCGATGAACTTGATTTCCTTGGCGAGCATCGCCTGCTGGCGTTCGAACTGCGCCTGCTGCTGCTTCTCGTTCAGCGCGCGCTGCTGCTCGTAGAATTCATAATTGCCGGAATAAGTCGTCAACGTGCCGCCGTCGATCTCGACGACCTTGTTGATGATGCGGTTGATGAATTCGCGGTCGTGCGACGTCATCAACAGCGCGCCTTCATACCCATTCAAGAACTGCTCGAGCCAGATCAGGCTTTCGAGATCGAGATGGTTGCTCGGCTCGTCCAGCAGCATGACGTCCGGGCGCATCAACAGAATCCGCGCCAGCGCCACGCGCATCTTCCAGCCGCCCGAGAGCGCACCGACGTCGCCCTCCATCATCTCCTGGCTGAAGCCGAGGCCGGACAGCGCCTCGCGCGCCCGGCCGTCCAGCGCATAGCCGTCCAGTTCCTCGAAGCGGTGCTGCACCTCGCCATAGCGCGCGATGATGTCTTCCATCTGCTCCGCCTGGTCCGGATCGGCCATGGCGGCTTCCAGCGTTCTGGAGCTCGGCAGCCACGATGCTGACCGGACCGGCGCCGTCCATGACTTCGGCGACTGCGCTGCGGCCGGACATCTCGCCGACGTCCTGGCTGAAATAGCCGATCGTGATGCCGCGATCGAGGGACACCTGGCCTTCGTCGGGTGTCTCCTGCCCCGCGATCATCCGGAACAGCGTCGTCTTTCCGGCCCCGTTGGGACCGACGAGGCCGATCTTCTCGCCCTTTTGGAGGGCTGCAGAAGCTTCGATGAAGAGGATCTGGTGGCCGACTTGCTTGCTGACGTTATCGAGACGGATCATTGGGGCCTGAACATGTAATTCGTTGCGGCCTCTTATTCCATGTAGCGCCCGGGTGGAAGCCTGTTCGACCCCGGAGCATGATCGGTTCCGGTTGAATAGGGCTCCAGATTCTTGTTTTGACGCGTTTTCTACCGCAGATAAGTCTACGCAATCTGCCCAAACCTGATTGCTACGCGAACCGGTATCCGGGCGTAGCACCACCGCGGAAACGGGGCCATCGGGCGTGCTGGCGCAGGCTTCAGTGCCGCTTGAAATACTGCACGGCGCGTTCGTGTTTCTCTGCGGCGGCCCGCGATTTGAAGGTGCCGAGATTGCGGCGTTTGCCGGTCTTCGGATCAACCTTGCGGGAATAGAGACGGTATTCCCCTGATTGCAGCTTGCGGATCATGCGATGTGCCTCGTTTGACGCCTCCGACATCAACAGCCATTGCCGATCTCTTGTTCCAAAGCGGCCAAGCCGTACCATCCTTGCAATTTCATCAGCGCCGGATGCTATTGGCCCAGTGCGGAATCAGACAGGGGAATCACGTGCAGGCTTTCATCCTTTATCTCGTCGCTCTCGGTGCCGGTGTCAGCGTAGCGACGCAGCAGGTGCTGAACGGGAGCCTGCGCACATCGTTGGGATCGCCGGCCTGGACAGGCCTGTTCAGCTATGCCGGCGGCCTGCTGACGATGATCGTTGCGGTGATCGTGCTCGGCGAGCAGGTACCGCCCCTGAAAACCATGGCGAACGTGCCGTGGTGGGCCTGGTCCGGTGGTGTGTTCGGCGGCACCTTCATCTTGCTCGCAATCCTGTTGCTGCCCACGCTCGGCGCGGCAACGCTGTTCGCATTGGTGATCGCCGGCCAGGTGCTCGCCGCCGTGACGCTCGATCATTTCGGCGCCCTCGGGCTGACCCCGCATCCGGTCAGCGCCGCACGCCTGGCGGGCGCGGCGCTTCTGATCGCCGGCGTCGTTCTGATCAGGGAATGACCACGGCTGGCGCCCGAAAACGCTCTAAAAGCAGAGATTCGTCACCACATTGCCGCGCTTGTCCTTGATCGCATAAGGACATCGCAGCCGCTCCAGCGCCTTCTTGGCGTCTTCGTCACCGAGCGCAGCGGCGCGCTGGTAGTAGTCTTTGGCGGCGTCCGAATCCTTCGGGCCGCCGCGGCCTTCCTGGGCGAACGCCCCCATCCGCTCCAACGCGCCGGGGTGATTCTGCGCCGCGGCCTTCTCAAACAGCGCGCGTGCGGCGACGTCATCCCTGGATCCGCCATTGCCCTCCGCCAGCATCATGCCGAGCTGATATTGCGCCTGGGCATTGGTCTCGGCGGCCTTCGACAGCAATTCGCGCGCGTGCGCCGGATCCGACGACGCGCCGGCGCCGCCGCCCAGTGCGGCGAGATTGCTGACGCCGCGCGGGTTGCCGGCTTCCGCCGCGCGTTCGAACAGTTTTCGTGCCTGCGCTTCGTCCCTCGCGATGCCTGCGCCGGTGCCATAGAGCACGCCGAGTTCGACCATCGCCGAGGTCGAGCCCTTGTCGGCCGCCTTGCGCCAGGCCGCGACCGCTTCGGGCATTTGGCGGTTAGCGGCATAGGCGCGCCCAAGCTGATACATCGCCCGCCGCGAAGCGTTCGCGGCGATCCGGCAGTATTTGACCGCGGTGGCGATATCGGAGGCCGCGATGTCAGGCATGCCCTTCACATCGGCCGGCTTGTCGGGATCGGACGGATCGGCGGCGACGCGGTCGCACAGCACGAGGTCGGCGGATTGCGCATGCACCGGGAGGGGTGCCGCCGTGGCGGCCAAAGCAACGATCGCGAGCCTGTAAAATCGTTTCCCCATGGCCGCCAAGTTGCGTCGAAGGGCCGGCAAATTCAAGGCTCCAGCCCGGCCTCCCGAAGCACCGGGGCCACCTCCGGCGAGGCCAGAAATCTCAACAATTGTTCCGACCGAGCAACCCTGTTCGATGCCGCCATGCGGCCGGCGGAAAATACCGCAGGGGTTTGCAACTCGCGGGGAATGACGCCGACGACCTCGATCCCTGCAACCTGCTTCAATTCGCTGATCTGCTGTACGGCGAGATCGGCTTCGCCCGTCACCAGCCGTTCGGCGGTAAAGCCCTGCGGAATAATCACGGCGCGCGCATTGATGTCAGGCGCAATCTCCAACCGCTCGATCAATTGCGCAAACAGGATGCCGCTGGCGCCGAGCCGCGAATAGGCCACCGAACGCGCAGCCAGCAGCGCCGCGCGCAACGCAGCCTCGGTGGCGATGTCCGGATGCGCAGCGCCCGCCTTCACCGCGATACCGACATAGGAGCGCGCCAGGTCCACGCAGCTATCCGCCACCACGCTCCCCTCGCGTGCGAGCCCGTCCAGTCCTTCGCGGGTCAGAATGACGATGTCGGCTTCCTCGCCGCGTCGCAGGCGCTCCAGCAACGCCAGGGTCGGTGCAAAATCGGCATCGATGCGTACGCCGTTGGCCGCTTCATACTGTCCGGCAAGACCTTGGACTGCGCCCTTCAGGGCCAGCGTCGAGAGCACGCGTACGGCATCACCCATTGGTCATCCCGCCCGGTTCATCAGTTTCAGGACCGCGGTCATCCGCAGGCTGCGCTTGCCGGCAAGCGCCGTGGCGTCCAGCACCGCCCCCTGCTCGTCACAGGTGCCGGCAAAGCCGATGCCGACTTCATGACCGCCGAACACCGGGTTCTCGCCCTTGGCCGGCGTATGCTCCTGGTTGAGGATCTGGCCCTTCCAGCGGCCGTTCTCCGAGGTGTAGGTGCCGAGATAATGGAAGAACGCGTCGCCACCGAGGATGCGGCCGTCATTGAGCAGCATCACGCCGGTCAACCCGCCATCGACGCCGTCGAGCATGCGGATGTGGATGGAATAAAGGCCGTTGACGATGCCGCCTTCGCCGACGCCGCCGGCGATCGGGATCGCCTCCTCCTCGATCGGCGTCATGACGGAACTGAACGCCACGCCCGGCAATTCCTTGAGGCCGCCTGTAAACCGGTAGAGATCGCCGTCGGGCGTGCCGCGCGCCAGCAGCGTCGCGTCGTCGGTGCCGGCCATCGCCCGGTAGTTCGGATCTGGATTGTGGCGAACGGTCTTGATCTCGATATCGATCCCGCCATCGGTTTCGACGTAGGTGCCGATATGCGCAAATGCGGAGTTGCCGCCGAGCATCCTGCCTCCGCGCACATACATCACGCTGCGGCCGACCGCCTCGCCAAGCTGAAACCTGACCTTGTAAAAACCCTCAAGCAATAGCCGTGTCCCCGGCAGGAGCGCCACGCTGTCTAGCGCGGTTCATAACGCAGGGGAACGGCTTTGAATCCGTGCATCCGAAACGATGTCATTAAAATGCCAATCACTAAAATGCAGTGATCCGCCAAAGCGGTGTCGCTTTGGCGGATCAGGCTACGGCCCCGGGCACCTCGCCCGGGTATGGATCGGCTTTAGGCTGCAGCCTTCGCGCCGGTCGGAACCTGCGCGATGGTCTTCAGGATCTGCGAAGCGATCTGGTAGGGGTCGCCTTGCGAGTTCGGGCGGCGGTCTTCCAGATAGCCCTTGTAGCCGTTGTTGGCGAAGGAGTGCGGAACGCGGATCGACGCGCCGCGGTCGGCAATGCCGTAGCTGAAGGTGTCGATCGACGCCGTCTCGTGCTTGCCGGTCAGGCGCATATGGTTGTCAGGACCGTAGACCGCGATGTGATCGGCGCGGTTGGCCTTGAAGGCTTCCATCAGCTTCTCGAAATACTCCTTGCCGCCGACTTCGCGCATAAAGGTGGTCGAGAAGTTGGCGTGCATGCCGGAGCCGTTCCAGTCGGTATCGCCGAGCGGCTTGCAGTGGAATTCGATGTCGATGCCGTAGCTCTCGGTGAGACGCAGCAACAGGTAGCGGGCCATCCACATTTCGTCAGCGGCCCTCTTGGAGCCTTTGCCGAAAATCTGGAATTCCCACTGGCCCTTCGCCACTTCGGCATTGATGCCTTCGTGGTTGATGCCGGCGGCGAGGCAGAGATTGAGATGCTCTTCGACGATCTTGCGGGCGACGTCGCCGACGTTCTTGTAGCCGACGCCGGTGTAATACGGGCCCTGCGGCGCGGGATAGCCGCTCGTGGGGAAGCCGAGCGGACGGCCGTCCTTGTAGAAGAAGTATTCCTGCTCGAAGCCGAACCAGGCGCCGGAATCGTCCAGGATCGTCGCACGCTTGTTGGTGGCATGCGGCGTCTTGCCATCGGGCATCATGACTTCGCACATGACAAGCGCGCCATTGACCCGCGCGGCGTCCGGATAGATCGCGACCGGCTTCAGCACGCAATCGGAGCTGTGGCCTTCGGCCTGCATGGTCGACGAGCCATCGAAGCCCCACAGCGGAAGCTGTTCCAGCGTCGGGAAAGAATCGAATTCCTTGATCTGTGTCTTGCCGCGCAGATTCGGTGTCGGCGTATACCCGTCGAGCCAAATATACTCGAGCTTGTACTTGGTCATTGAGCCTCTCTTGAGTTGATGCTGCGAAATGTGGAAAACCGAAGCCTTTCGAACCGAAATCCCGACCGAAATCCCGAAATCCTGGAAGTCACCACACACACGTGTACCCGGCCACGTCAGGCCGGCTCTTACCAAGCAATTAAAGTGCCAATCGCTGCAGTGCGGGATCCGGCCATTCAGGGCCGCTCCGGTCAGGCCTGGCGCATTTTTTGATGCGACATAGGAGCGCGGCTGACATGCGCTCCCGGCGGCCAAAGGAGCCTTCAGGGTCCGATTGGAGCCCGATTCTCCGGCAGCTTTCGCGGCCGGGGGCCTGCCCGATTAAAGCCGCGGCAGCTCTACCGAACATTCGGCTACGAGACGGGCCGTGACCTGCAACCTTCGCCTCGGCTCAAGCGTTGGTCATCTGCCTATTGCCCCACGCGAAGCAGAACCAGAAATGCCTAATAAATAGACATTCTCTGACTTTTTTTGGTCAACTTGCATTCCCCAAGGGCACGAACGATATCGCGATTTCGGTAACCACAAGAGAACGAGTTGGGCGCACCATCAGGGCTCGCTCGACCAAGGAGATACGGAGATGATCAATTCGAGTGTGAATGAGGGGTCTGCCAAGATCTACCAATTCCCAGCCGGGGGCCGGGCCGCCCTCGGGGGACATCGATATGGCGAGACCAGGACTGCAACCGACCTGGCGGCTTCCGCCGTCAACCTCGCTGACTGCAGCGGCAGCTGGTACCACGCCGCGGCCATTGAGGAATCCAAGCCCGAGCGTGACCACTGATGCCGGCTAAATGTTTGACAGGGACGCGTCCAGAAGTTCAGGCGCGGTCGGTAAAGTAGAAAAGGGTCGGAACGAAATCGTTTCGGCCCTTTTTCATGTCTGCTCGCATGCCGTCACCGGCCGTTTGGCGTGCTTGAGCGTGGTCGCACCGGCCTTCGTGATCCTCAGGGTTACGCCGCTTCCCGAATAGCGCGAACCCGACAGCGCAAGCCGCTTGGCCAGCGTCACCGCCTTGCCATCCAGCTGCAGGTGGGCGCGGGAATTGTACTGGAATAATCCGACGATGAATTGCGTCCCGTCGGCACAGCGATAGTTTCGAAAGGTCGTCTGCGCCAGAGCGGCCGATGAAGCGGATACAGCGCCCGCGACGAACAAAACGGCACCGAAAATCGTGATCTTCCGAGAATTCATGCTTCGCCCCCTGAAGAGTTCAGTATAGACGAGACAGGGACAAACGACATGCCCCCACCCGATATCCGCCGCATAAGATCGCCCAGATCAGCCCGATGCCAGCTTCCCCTGCCCGCCATCTCAATCTCGCCGGCGCCAGCAATTTCCGCGATCTCGGCGGCTATGCTGACCCGCGATGGCCGCCTGGTGCGCTGGCGGCAGATCTTCCGCTCCAACCATCTTGGCCATCTCACCGACGAGGACGTCGCGATCGTGCGCACCCTCGGTGTCAGAAGCGCGTTCGACTTTCGCGGCTCCGAGGAACGCACCGCCGCGCTATGCGGCATGAGCGACGTCACGGTGCACTCGCTGCCCGTGGAGCCTACGGTGGTCGCGGCGCTACGCACGATCGCAGCCGGCGGAACGCCGCTGTCGACAGATCATGCCGTCGAGGTGATGCGGGATTCCTACCGCGGCTACGTTCAGGAAAACACGCAGCGCTTCCGGTCACTGTTCGCGCATTTGCTGGAAGACAGCGCGCCGCTGGTGATCCACTGCACCGCCGGAAAGGACCGTACCGGATTTGCCTGCGCGCTGATCCTGCATGCGCTCGGGGTGCCCGAGGATGTGATTTCCGAGGATTACCTGTTGACCAACCGCTTCTACCGGCGCGATCCCACCGCCAGCAGCGACCTGCCCGATCACGTCAGGCAGGCGATCGGCACGGTACAGCCCTCGTTCCTTGCCGCCGCGTTCGAGGCGATCGACGCCGACTATGGCGATCTCCAAACCTACCTCGACAGGGGAATAGGTCTCGGCGCCGCCGAGCTCACTGAGCTAAAGGCGCGTTATCTCGAGCCCTGAAGACCCGGAAATATCGCAATAGCGTTTTCGCAAGAAAACGCGTCAAAACAAAAGATAGAGCTCGGTTCTGATTCAATCAGAACCGAAAAGGCTCTAGGCCGCCGCTTCCATTTCCATTTCGGCGTCGAGATCGGCGATGACATCCTCGAAGGCCTGGATGGCTTGCTGGATCGCAGCGATCTGCATCAGCTCCCAGCCGCTGACCGGGCCGTTGCGGTTTTGCAGCGCGACGACCAGATCGCGCCGCTGCTCCTTAAGCTGAACAAGAGGTAAACCGTGATCGGGTAGATTTCCCATGAGCAAAGTCCCGTGCCTGACTGGAGCTTGCTTGTAGCGGAAGGAACCTGCCATCGAATTGCAGAAGTCCGACAAATTTTATCCATCGGGCCCAACCCAAATTCTCACGTAACTTTTTCTTTCTCTTCTTCCTCTTTCACGGCCTGCTTGATCGCGCCGAACAATGCCTGGGTCAGGCAATTGGTCGCCCAATCGCTGGTATGGAGGTGGGCATCGGCGCCGTCGTCGAGTTCCGAGAGCGGGATCTTGTCTTTCACCCAGCGCTCCATCAGTGCAAAACGGCGAAAGACATTCACACCCTTTTCCGGCCCGCTCTTTTCTGCGGCGACTTCCGATATCAGCGACGTAATTGTGTTGGAGAGCGCCAGTGTAGCGGGCGGCTCGACAACGGCCCTGGTGTATTGCGAATCCATCAACACCACGTCCATCGGGAGAGGAGCGAGCAAGTCGAGGCCCGCCGAGATCGCCGCCCTCACATCGTCGGGACCATGGTTGATACTTCGATAGACGGCATTGGTGCCCACCTGCCAGATCACAAGTGCGGGCGCTTCATCGATGACGTCGGAGTCAAAGCGCGACAACTCTTCGGGCGCCTCCTGGCCGCCGATGCCGCGGTTGAGAATGTCGATCATGCGGCCGTAATATTCTTGCCGCAAAAACATTTCCAGCCGGGGCGGATACGGCAAAACGCCATCGGCGCCCGCCGTCGACGATGATCCTATCGCCACGATCCTGACCTTTCGGTTGCGCTTGAGCGCCCGTCTCAAATTCGGCAGCTTGTATTTGAAATCGATGAGATCGGAATGCGTGTCGCAAGGCCGTGGCGCGTCAGGCATGTGAACATCCTCCGCGGGCGTCGTTGGTGTATGCTCGCATTTGGATGCAGAAATTCGCACATTGCAAATGAAATTCTGCTGACGCTAGTGTGCGCTCCCTTATCTCTGGCTTGCGGAGGCCCGTCATGGACGGAAAAGTCGTTATCGTGACCGGTGCCCTCGGGGCCCTGGGCAGGGTCGTCGCGGATGAAGCGCTGTCGCTGGGCGCCAAAGTGGCGGGCGTGGACCATGCGCCGACGCAAGTCCCGGCAACGCCGGACCGGCTCGAACTCGGCGGCGTCGATCTGACCGACGCTACCGCTGCCAAAAAGGCCATCGACGCGGCTGCGTCGCATTTCCGCAGATGCGATGTGCTGATCAACATCGCCGGCGGATTTGCGTTCGAGACGGTGGCCGAGGGCGATCCCAAGACGTGGCAGCGCATGCATGCGCTCAATGTCATGACCGCGCTCAACGCATCGCGCGCGGCGATCCCGCATCTCATGGCGTCCGGCAACGGGCGGATCATCAATATCGGCGCGATGGGCGCGCTGCAGGCCGGCGCCGGCATGGGCGCTTACGCCGCCTCGAAAGCCGGCGTGCACCGCCTGACCGAAGCGCTCGCCGCCGAACATAAGGGCAAGATCACCGTCAACGCGGTGCTGCCGTCGATCATCGACACCGCAGCCAATCGTGCCAGCATGCCGAAAGCGGATTTCGCCAAATGGGTGACGCCGAAGGAATTGGCTGACGTGATCCTGTTTCTCGCCAGCGAGGCAGCCTCCGCCGTCACCGGCGCGCTGTTGCCGGTGAACGGACGGATATAAACGAAGGTGGCTCGGCTATCCCTGTCCAATTCCGGCTAGACTGAATTACTGAGTCGCTGGCCCGACTAGCCGGAGCCCTATGGAAACCGCGCTTTATCTGCCCGTCAAACGCTTCCTCGAAAAGCTCGGCTTCACGGTCAAGGGCGAGGTCGGCGGCTGCGATCTCGTGGCGCTTAGCGGTGACGACCCGCCGATCGTGGTGATCGGGGAATTGAAGCTCTCGTTCAATCTCGAACTCATCCTGCAGGCGGTCGATCGCGCCGGCGCCTGCGACGAGGTCTGGCTCGCCGCCAAATTGTCGGCGCGCGGCAAAGGCCGCGAGAGCGACGCGCGTTATCGCAATCTCTGCCGCCGTCTCGGCTTCGGCATGCTGGCGGTAACCAACACCGGCGACGTCGAGGTGATCGTCAAGCCGCCAACCACGGCCCCGCGCCGCAACAACAAGAAGCGCTCGCGGCTGGTGGCCGAGCACCGGCGGCGCATCGGCGATCCCGCCGTCGGCGGCAGCACGCGCGCGCCGATCATGACAGCCTATCGCCAGCAGGCGCTGGCCTGCGCGGCGGCGCTGTCGGGCGGACCGCGGCGGGTGAAAGATCTGCGGGCGGAAATTCCCGACGCCGGGAAGATTCTGCTGCACAATGTCTATGGCTGGTTCGACCGCGCCGATCGCGGCGTGTACGTGCTGACCGACGCCGGGCACGCCGCGCTGAAACGCTGGCCGCAGCAACCGCTGGATTTGGGCGCCGGCAATTCGGCGCCGTGACAAATCAAAGGCCGTGACGACCAAAGGTTCTGACGACATAGACGCATCGCTGCAGTCGCTCGCAGCCAGCGCCACCACCATCGAACTGTACGACGCTACCCGGCTGGAAAAACTGTAGATGCAAAATTGTAAATGCATGGCTGTATTGCCACGCCAAATTCATATTGCAATGCAACATGAGGACATCTAGGTATCTCCGCAACAGATGCGAGGCCCCGATGAGCGAAGACTGGAACACGAAATACGGCACACGGCGCGTGCGGCGCGACCCGCCGACGCTCGAAGAGGCAATCTTCGCCGCCGTTGGCATTACCGACGATCAGCAGCAGCAGGCGGAAATCGCCGCGGCGCTCATGGGACTGCCGTATGAAGAAGTCCTCGCCGAAGTGAAGAAGACCGGGCGCGCGGCTGCGCGATCGGCCACCCGCGTGATCGCGGGCGAACAGGGTGCGCAGCGTTCCGTCGTGGTCGAACGCCGCGTCGTCAGGCGATTTGGCAACGACAAGCGCACCGGCACCTGAGACATCAAAAGTTTTGGGCCCAAAACCTGGGGCTCCAAAGTCTTGGGCTCAAAGTCTTGGGCTCAAAGTCTTGGGCTCAAAGTTTTGGGCCGTTCGCGCGATCAGGAATCCGCGAACGGCCCTCCTTAAAAGCGCCCCGCTCAGGCGGCGCGGCCCCAGCCGGACATGCGAAGCAGCATCCGCCAATAGGCACGGTTTAAATTTGCGATTGCGCGTCCGGCCGCCACTATGCTGGCACCCGCCGGCGCTTCAAGTTCCGCCGGACTTTGCTCGGTTAGGTCGATGGTGCCAGTGGATTCGCCCTGGCGGAACGTCAGGTGCGCGCCAAACTTGCTGGCGAGCGCCCGCATCGCTTCATTCTGCGCACCCGTAGTGATCCGCAGACTCTCGTATCCCTTCGCACGCGCCTCGGCGATCAGCTTGCGGAACAGGATGCTGCCCACGCCCCGCCGCCGCACCGATGCCTCGACGCTGAATGCGATTTCGGGGAGCGAATCCGGCGATTGTCCCGGCGGATGCAGCTCAGCCGCACCACGGACCACACCGTTTTCAAAGAAGGCGATCACGACGGTGCCGTCGTTCGCGCATTTCTCCGCGTAACGTTCGATGAAGCTGTCATCCATGAAGCCATGGAAACGATCACGCCGGCTGGCTCGGTCGAGCCGCAGCAGATGATCGCGCAATAGCGGTAGCTCTTCCTGCTGGCTGAGCGTCCGAACACTGCTGTCAGCAAGCGCGGCCGCAATAACGCTGAGGTACATATCCTAATCTCCTCTCAGATGGCCCTCGAGGAGGCGTATCGAATCCCTAGACCTCTTATATTGTGCATCGCAACATAAAACGCAAGTGCGTAGAATGCCTCATATAAAGCCAGTTTTTGCTAACCAGCCGGGCCCTATCAGAGCACCATCTGGGTCTGCGTGACGACCGCGACCAGTTTGCCATCCTCCGTCTCCAGCCGCGTCTGCCAGACCTGGGTCCGCCGTCCCCGGTGCACAGGGGTGGCGATGGCAATCACCGTGCTCCCCTCCTTGGCGCCGCCGATGAAATTGGTCTTGCTCTCGATGGTCGTGGTGCCCTTGGCATCTTCGGGCAGATTGATGACGGTCGCGGCCGCACCGACGGAATCGGCGAACGCCATCACCGCTCCGCCATGAATCGTATTCCGGAGCGTGCAGAGCTCGGGGCGCACCAGCATGTGCGCCACCACGCGGTCCTTTTCCGCTTCGACGAAGGTCACGCCCTTCAATTCCGCGAACGGCATCTTCATCGATTGGATTTTTTCAGCAGGGACATTTTTTCAGGCAGCGACATTTTTTCAGACGACATGGGCCCTCCGGTTTTTCTTTCAAGCAATTTCCGAAGGAGAATGAACAATGCGGGTAAATCAGGCAATGACGTCTGAGGTAATGGGTACGCTGACGGTGACAACGCGCCGGTAATTCTGCATATCGTCGGTCATGCGCCAGTTCCCTCCCAGCCGGATCGTCTGCCTCACCGAAGAAACGGTGGAGACGCTGTATCTGCTCGGCGAGCAGGACCGCATTGTCGGCGTTTCCGGCTATGCGGTGCGGCCGCCACAAGTTCGCCGCGAGAAGCCGCGGGTTTCGGCCTTCATCTCGGCGGACATCCCGAAGATTCTGGCACTTGAACCCGATCTCGTGCTCGCCTTCTCCGATCTGCAGGCCGACATCGTTGCCGATCTGGTGCGCGCCGGCGTCGCGATCCATGTCTTCAACCAGCGCGACGTCGCGGGCATCCTGGCGATGATCCGCACGCTGGGGGCGCTGGTCGGCGCGGCGCATCGGGCCGATCAACTCGCAAGCCACTTTGAGCAACGTCTCGCCGGCATCGCGGCGACGCCGCGGCCCGCGCCCAAGCCAAAAGTCTATTTCGAGGAATGGGACGAGCCCCTGATCAGCGGCATCGGCTGGGTCTGCGAACTGATCGAGATCGCCGGCGGCGAAGATGTGCTGCCGAAACTGCGGTTTCAGCAAGCGGCCAAAGACCGGATCATTTCGCCCGAGACCGTCCGCGATACCGCGCCCGACGTGATCCTGGCGTCCTGGTGCGGCAAGAAGGTCGTGCCCGACCGGATCAGGCAGCGGCCCGGCTGGAGCGCGATTCCAGCCGTGCGCAATAACCGTATCGTCGAGATCAAATCGCCGCTGATCCTGCAGCCCGGGCCGGCGGCACTCACCGACGGGCTGGATGCGATCGTCGCCGCGCTGTGGCCGCAGCGAGGCTGACAGCGGCAATGATGGTCTTAGCGTCGGCCAGAATGACGATAACGGAAGCGACCGGTTCTGATTTCACAACAGCCGACATTGACTCGGCGCCGTCGCTTGAGGAACACACTATCTCAGGATTATCGTGTTGAACGTGACGTATAAAGGGTTGCACAAGCATGCGGAGACTATCGATAGCGATGCGACATCTTGCTTTCAGCCTGGCTCTCGCCGGCTGGCTCTTTGCCGGCCTCGCAAACGCTGCCGATCCGATCACCCCACCGGGGAGTTCGCATCAGTCTCGAGCCGCCGAAGGGATTCGTTGTCGCCACGACATTCACCGGCTTTCAGGATCAACCGGACAATGCGTCGATCCTGTTGGTGGAATTCCCTCGGGGCGCGTTCTCACAGTTCCGTAACGGTCTCACAGCGGATGCGATGACCAAGCATGGCATGCGCCTGCTGTCGAATGAGACGATCGAGGGGCTGCCCTACGAGCAGATCACCGTGCGTGCGGAGCAGCGCATCGGGAATCAGATTTTTGACAAATGGCTGATGATCATCAACGGCCCCGACGTGGAGGGAATGGTGACCGTCTCGATCGCAAAGCCTGCGCCACCGCAGCTGTCGGATGCCGTGATCCGGGCCGCGCTTGCAAGCGTCCGGATCAATGCGACGGCCTCGGTCGATCCGATCGCCGCGCTACCGTTCTCGATCGAGCCGACGGCGCGCTTCACGTACCGCAAGCCCCTGGCTGGCAGGGCACTCATGCTGAAGGAAACGCCGCCTCCGCCTGAGGGGCAGCAGGACGACGTCAGCTTCGTCGTCACTCTCGCTGGCGAAACAACCATTGCGCCCTCTGATCAGCAGAGCTTTGGAGAGCAGCAATTTCTGACGTCGAGAGCAATCACCGACAAGGCAATCCTGAGCACCAAACCGTTGACGACGTCAAACATGGCCGGCTTCGAATATCTTGCGCAGGGCAAAGGGATCAGTGGCCGCCCGCTCCGCTACCTGGTCGTTGCCCTCTATCCGTCGGCACGCCCATTTGTCCTGCTGGGCATGGCACCACCAGAGCGATTTGACGAGGCTTTGCCGGAATTTCGAGCGATGGTCGAAAGCTTTCGAGCAAAGCCGTAGGCAGCGTTAGATTGCCTCCACCCCGCACCATTCCGCGATGAACAGCGCGGTTGCCTTGGTCGATTTTCGCAGCGAATCCAGATCGACATATTCGTTGAAGCCGTGCATCGCCGCGCCGCTGGCGCCGAAGCACAGGCTCGGTATGTTGTAGTTCAGCCCGTAGAAGCGCGTATCCGTCAGCGCGGTGAAGACGAGGTCTTCCACCTTGCCGCCATAGACCGCGGTGAATGCCTTGCCGAAGGCGGCCTCAGGTGCGGCGGAATCCTTCAGCTCATAGCCTTCCGAGAGAAAGCCGGACCATTCCACCTCGGGCGGATTGTTGGAGAGGAAGCGATGATCGCGCGCCGCAGCCGAGATGCAGGCCAGAATTTCGGACTGCGCGTCAGCCACCGACCAGCCCGGCAGGATCGCAATCCGGCAATCGACGTCGCACCAGGCCGGCACGCTGGAGGCCCAGTCGCCGCCCCTGATGATGCCCGGATTGAAATTGATCGGATGCGTCAGCGCCTTGAAGTGGTGATCGCTCCTGGCGCGCTCGTTCCATTCGGCCTCGAGCTTCTCCAGCGAATGGATCAGATGGTAGGCAGCCATGATCGCGTTGGAACCGGAGCCGGCCTCGAACACATGCACGGGAAAACCGCGCACTTTCAGGCGAAACCAGATTACGCCGACTTGCGAGCGCACCATGTGTCCCCCGGTCGGTTCCGGAATGAAGCAGGCGTCCGCGCGATAGCCGCGCTGCAGGGTCGAGAGCGCGCCGACGCCGGTGGACTCTTCCTCGATCACCGATTGAAAGTGAATCCGCGCGGTCGGCCGCAGGCCGGCGGCCGCGATCGCATCGAGCGCGTAGAGCGCGCCGATGGTGCCGGACTTCATGTCGCAGGCGCCGCGGCCATACATCTTGCCGTCCTTCACGACCGGCGAAAACGGCGGCGTCTCCCACATGTCCAGAGGTCCCGCCGGCACCACGTCGCAGTGCCCCTGCACGATCAGCGATTTGCCGGCATTGCGTTGCGGACGGTAGGTGCCGACCACCGTGCGGGCTTTGGAAAAATCATGCTCGATCGGACCGAAACCGCGCATATCCCTGAGATCATCGACGTCGATATGCCAGTCATCGACCTCATAGCCGCGCTGGCGCAGCAAATCGCCGATCATGTCCTGGCACGGCCCTTCGGCGCCGCGGGTCGAGGGGATCGCGACAAAATCCCTTGTGGTCGCAAGCTGCGCGTCAAAGCCGGCATCGACGGCGTCGAGGATTTTCTGGGTGTTGTCGCTGGCGTTCATCGCGGCCTTGTTCCCTCGTCAGACGGTTCGCAAGGGATCAAAGCATATTTTGGCTGGGACGCCATCCACGACGATCGCTTTCAGAATCGCAGGCCCGCCCCTACACTTGATCGAGAAACGAGTGAGGAAGACAAGTTTGGCAATCATGACGATCTCGCACCGCAAATGGAATCGCGGCAAGTATCTTGCGCTGCCCGCCGGCCTCGCTTTGTGGCTGCTCGCGTCTGCCGCCCTCGCCGAGCAGGTTTCGCGCGAGCAGGACATCGTTAATCTGCGATTGGGTCAGCGCATACTCGTCGACGACGGATCGTGCCCGGCCGGCCAGATCAAGGAAGTTTCGGGATCGCAGATGAAGCAAACTGGCGTCGTCGCTACGAAAAAGTGCATCCAGCGATTGGGGACCAAGAAGCGGTAGGTAAATCTACCAGCTTCCATACTTGCCGACGATCCCGCGCCAGATCGCGTCGCGCTCACGGGCAAAGGGCTCCTTGCCGACACTCGCGTTCTTCGTCGCGGCGGTGACCACCATCACGAGCTTGAGTTCGGGATCGACGAAGATCGACTGGCCGTAGACACCCAGCAGCGCAAACCTGCGCTTCTCGCCCGGGAAAAGCCAGAACTGATAGCCATAGCCGAAATAGGGCGTCGCCTTTGTCGGTGTGAATGCTTCGGGCTGGTGGTGCCAGTCGGTGGCATCGAGCAAATAATCTTTTGGCACGATCTGCTTGCCACCGGCTGCGCCGTCATTGGCCAGCAGAATTCCCAGACGGCCATAATCGTGCAGGATCGCATTGAAGTTTCCCGATCCGGCTTCGGTGCCGTCCTTGGTCTTCACCCATGTCGCGTCGGCTTCCGCGCCCATCGGCTGCCAAAGCCGCGGGGTGAGATATTCGCTCAGCGAGGTCCCGGTCACCGCGCGCAGCAGCAGCGTCAGCACCACGGTCTGGTTGGAAGCATAGTGAAAGCGCGTGCCCTGCTCCACTTCGCGCGTCTTGAATTCGCGCAGCGCCGTAATCGAGTCCTGCGTGAACCGGATCCTGTTGAACTTCGCCAGATCGTCCTTGCCGTCATAGACTTCACTGAACGGCACGCCGGAGGCCATGCGCAGCAGATTGCGGATCGTGGTCTCGCCATAGGGATTGCCGGAGAGCTCAGGCACATATTTGGCGACGGTGTCGTCGAGCGAGGCGATCTTGTTCTCGGTCAGCGCCATCCCGATCGCGAGGCTGACGATGGATTTCGACATCGAGTGCGAAATAAATCGATTGCCCGCGTTGCGGTCGTATTGATAGCGCTCGGCGAGGATTTCGCCGTCCTTGATCAGCAGAAAACCGGTCACGCGCTGATGCGCCAGGAAATCGTCCAGAGACCAGGTCTGCTGTTCGAAGCGATACTCGATCCTGGATTCACCGGGCGCTGCGGGAAGCGGCAGCGGCGTGGCCGATTTTGTCAGCGTATAATGGGGAAGTATCCTGTCGAGATTGCTGAACGATCCGACACGGACGCTCTCCTCATAGAACCAATTGGCGCGGGTCCCGATCGGATAGCCGGCGGCCTTGCCCAACAGATCCTCGTCAGGAGCAGCCAGCGCCGGCAATGCCAGCGCGACAAGCGCCATGCATGAAAAAAGGATTCGCCCCCGCTGCATTGGACGTCTCGCGCTGACGGATGATCGGCCGGCCATTGCCTTACAATGGCGGCCAAGCCTGTGTCGAGCCTGCAACGGCTTCCGACGGCAATGGCGTCCGAAAATTCTGGGTGCTGAGCGTTTTCAAGCGAAGTGGATTCCGGTTCGCGTCAAGAAACGCGTCAAATAAGAATTGAGCCCGTTCCGATTCTATCGGAACGGAAAAGCTCTAGTTCGCCGGCTCGAACATGCACTGCAGCGTGGGCTTGGCGATCTTGGTGAAGGTCGCTCCGATCTCGGATTGCTTCGATGGCGGCACCCATTCGGTCTCGATCGTCGGCACGCCGGTTTCACTGATGCCGCGCAGCAGCGCTTCGCGCAGGTCTGCATCTTCGACGGTGGCGGCGGCGTAGTCGTGCAGGCAACCGCAAACCGCTTCGGGATGCGCCCAACGCCCCACCATATGGGGCGCGCACAGCCGCACGAATTCGCCGCGCGGGTCGGGCACCTTGAACAGGGAGCGGAACGGCATTTGCGGGGTTTGGACGGGAATTTGGACTTGCGCAGTTTGAACTTGGCCAGTTTGAACTTGGCCAGTTTGAACTTGGGCCTGCGCCGGACCGCCCAGAAGGAGTGAAGCTAAAATCGCGGCGGAACAGATGCGTGCGGACATAAAGGGCCTTTACCGGCAGGTTTCTTGTGCAGTCAGCCGCGCTTACTTGGCAGCCACGACGAAAGGCTGGGCAGCCGGGACGGTAACCGGCGAACCATTGTAGGAGAAGGTGCCGATACCCGGCAGGCTATTATCCGACGTACCGGCTATCGAGGGACCAGCCAGGACAAAGCCAAGGGCTAGAATGAAGCTGATGGTCCGCATCTGACTGTCTCCGCTTGCCGCCGGCGGTCCCCGCCGTTTCGTGGGCAGTCTGATAGCCAGCGGCTGTTTCCGGATATCTGCGCCGAAAGCGAAAAATGGTTTCGTGGCGGGCGAGATTTGTTTCGTCGCGCCGGGATGACGAAACAATAGCCCGGAAAACCGAATGATTTCAGTCGAAAGACGCTCGGGCCCTCGTCCATTGGACGAGAGCGTGTCGGTCACTGGCCGATTTGGGCTATCACGCCCCGAGCAGGCGTCACGATCGGGGATCCGCAATAGGTAAACGTCCCAACCCCAGGCAAATCGCGATCGGCACTGCCGGCCAGCGACGGTCCGGTCAGGACGAAAGCCAGGGCAATGAGATAGCTGAGGGCTCGCATCCGGTTTCTCCAATCACCATTGCAGGTGAGACGCCCGCAAGAGCCTTCTGGTTCGACGCGCCGCGGCGGGTTTTTAACCGTTCCCTGCGCAAAAAAGAGGACGCACGGGCCGCAAATGCAAGCCGCGCCTTGAACCGAAATATCGGTCGGGCCAACTCAGCAGAACTCCGTGCAACTTCCTTGTTGGTTCCGCGTTGTCTTAATTCACCATCCAGTGAAGGATAGCCGTCGTGGGCAATGGCAACATCGGTGTTGGCAATAAGACCGCAACTCGCAAATCCAGCCAGCAGATGGCCGGTGCGATGTCGCAGCAAGGCGCCCCAACCATGGGGGACAATCAGTGCTCACCGCAAGAATTCGTGCAGTTGGTGGGCTGCAGCGAACCAAAGGCCAAGCTTGGGCCAAAGGTTCGTCCGCAACCCGACCTGATGAAGCGGTAGTCCCGAACTGACCTGGCTACTGGATGAACTCCCCGCATTTCGCAACCGCGGTATCGCCTGCCCCCCAAGGCATGATCGGTACCGAGGACGTCGAGTTTTTGGGCGAACCCTCGATCAGCCTGTCCGAATACACCATGTAAACCAGCACGTTGCGCTTGGCATCGCAGCCGCGAACGATCTGCATTTTCTTGAAGAATAACGAACGGCGCCGGCGGAACATATCGTCGCCCTGCGTCATCTTATCTTTGAAGCGGATCGGTCCGATCTGGCGGCAGGCCAGCGAAATGTCCGAGACCTCTTCGGCGAGGCCCAACCAGCCCTTGACGCCGCCCTTCTCCGGCACCGTGAAATGGCAGGCGACCCCGTCGACCTCGGGATCATCGACGCCATAGGTTGCGAGCTTGTCGTTCGGGCTCAGCCATTTGAACACGGTCGAGCGGCGGAAAATCAGGTCTGGCTCGTCAGCTGCGGCGACAGGGATTGCCTGCCACACCAGGAGAACCAACACCGCCAAGGCCAAAGTTGCCCAATTGCCGCCATACTTACCGCTGGCCTTGGATGTCATTATCATCTCCGTTGAAGGGCTCGCCGCTATGTAATGCCGGACCGCCGCAACTGAAGGCTGACGGCGGCAAAAATGGGCGGGCCCCCGTTTAACGGAATGTGAGGCTTTTTTGCTACGTTGGAGACCGAAGGCGCCGAGATTAGAAGGCTTACGCTGGTGAACGCTTTTCGCGTCTGCGACAACAAATGAATATCGGTTGAATATCAGTACGCTGGATTCGACCGTTGTGGATTCAAGGAAATGCGCGTGAGTGGGCATCGGAACGTGAGCGTGAGTAACTCCAGCGTAAGCGTTGCGCGTCCGCGGTTTTGGCAAATAGCGGTTTTGACGGCGGCCGCCACCATCGGCGCTACCCCCCAGGCCGATGCGGCGCTCTATTACTGGCAGGCCTTCGATCCGGGATACTATCGGCCCGCACCAAGCTTCCAGACGCACCGGCAACGTACGCGCCGGCATTCGACCGGCAAGACCGTGGCCGCGGAAAAGGAAACCGGCGCCAAGCCGCACGGACCGCTGATCATCGCGATCTCGATCGACCAGCAAAAGGTCAGGGTCTACGACGCCAACGGATTTTTCGCCGAAAGTCCGGTCTCGACCGGCATGAAGGGTCATTCGACCCCGATGGGCGTGTTCAGCGTCATCCAGAAACACAAGTGGCATCACTCCAACATCTATAGCGGCGCGCCGATGCCCTATATGCAACGCATCACCTGGTCGGGTGTCGCTATGCATGCCGGCGTTTTGCCCGGCTATCCGGCGTCGCACGGCTGCGTCCGCATGCCGATGGCCTTTGCCGTGAAGATGTGGAATTGGACCAGGATGGGCGCGCGGGTCATCATCACGCCCGGCGAGATCACGCCCGCCAATTTCACGCATCCGTTGCTCGTAGCGCAGAAGGTCGTGCCGCAGCCCGCAAGTTCCCCTGCAAGTGCCTTCGAGCCGAAGGTAGACGCACCGGCGGTGAAGAGCGACAAGGGCGCGGACGCCGGTAACGCGATCAAGCCCGAGAATCCGGAAGCGCTCGAGTTGAGATCGACGGTTGGCCATGCGTCTCCGGCTGCGACACTGTCGCGCGAACAATCCCGCACCGCCGACGCCAGCAGCGCGATGCCGCCAACGAAGGCAGCCGCCACGATGTCCGATGCGGTGCCTTCCGCAGGCGATATGCCGTCGGCCTCCAGTGCAAGCGAGGGCGCGAAGGCTGACGCCAAACCCGCTGACGTCAAGCCCACTGACGTCAAGATTGAAGCCGAAGCCATCAAGGCCGAAGCGTCCAAGGGCGACACGGCAAAGACCATCGAAACAAAGACCATCGAAACAAAGACCGTCGAACCGAAGGCCGTGGAAAAACCTGCCGAGCCGGCCAAAGCGGTGGCGGACGTCACTCCCACGGCTTCCACCGATGTGAAAAAAGATGCCGCGCGCCTGCCTGGCGCCGACAACGCCGTTGCCACAAAGCCGGAGCCGGCCAAGCGCACTGGTCAGATCGCGGTATTCGTGAGCCGCAAGGATTCCAGGCTCTATGTGCGGCAGAACTTTTCGCCGCTGTTCGAGGCGCCCGTGACGATCGCGCCGAGCGATCGCCTGCTGGGCACCCATGTGTTCACGGCGGAAGCCGACAAGAACGATCCCAATCTGTTGCGCTGGTCGGTGGTGTCGCTGCCGGTGAGTGCCCGCAACGCGGCGGGGAAAGCCGATGACGACCACTCGGCGCGCCGGCGCAAGATGGCCGGCGGAGTTCCCGCCGAAGGGAAGCCGCTGTCGGTACCGGACACCCCAGCGGAGGCGCTCGACCAAATCACCATCCCGCCGGATGCGATGGCTCGCATCGCGGAGGCGCTGACGACAGGCGGCTCGATCATAGTGTCCGACCAGGGCATCAATCACGGCGAAACCGGCGAAGGCACGGACTTCATCGTTCCCTTGCGCTAGGCGCCTGAGAGAGCGACAATCGGTTCTATCCACTTCGCTCGAAAACGCTCTAAAACCCGCCATAACGGCTTATTGAGCGGCGGCGGCTGGCGCATTGGGCTATCCTGCGGTCGTTGAAAAGCAGGCGAGGCCGGCCATGATTGACCGCAGAACGATGATGACGGCGGCGCTGACCGCCATGGCAGGCATTGGCTCGACCAGAGCGGCGTCGGCCCAGGCAGGCATGAGCCGGATGACCGCTTATGCGTTCTCGTTTCCGGCATTGGCTGGCGGCGACATCCGACTCGCCGAATATGCCGGCCACCCCATCCTGATCGTCAATACCGCCTCGCTCTGTGGCTTCACGCCGCAATATGCCGGCCTGCAGGAATTGTGGACCGAGTTTCACGGCCGCGGCCTGATGATCATCGGTGTTCCCTCCAACGATTTCGGCGGACAGGAACCGGGCGGCGCGACCGAAATCGCCGAGACCGCACAGCACCAATATGGCGTTACCTTTCCGATCGCCTCCAAGGCCATCGTAAAAGGCGCGAATGCACATCCGTTCTACAAATGGGCGGCGGAGGCCCGGCCCAAGGATGTTCCACGCTGGAATTTCCACAAATACCTGATCGGCCGTGACGGCAATATCGTCGAGGTGTTTCCGGAATCCGTAGAACCCTCGGATACGCGGGTGAAAACCGCGATTGCACGGGCGCTGGCGGATTCCTGAATTAACCGATTCGGCGACAAATGAGCAGGTGATCAGCACAGCCGTTGCCTTGGCGAGGCGGCTCCAACTAGGGTACTATCCGTTGGGGCAGGATGCAGTCGGGACGACGGCAAAAGCGGAACCGGCTGCGGGATCAGTTTCGAGGGACACAACATGCGTATGGCGGCAGGGTTGATCTTTGCAGGCGCGGTTTCGCTGTTGGCGTCGAGTGCGGCTTGGTCGCAGACGCCTCCCGCCAAAGGCGCGGCTTCTCCTCCACCCGCCGCGCCGCAGGCGGCGGCTCCAGCGCCGGCCTCAGCGCAACCGGCGAGAGCGGCGTGCAACACTCCGAATGCACTCGGCGTCGGACGTACCGTCGAGATCGACACCACGGGCGGGCCCGGGTTTGGCTTCGAACATTTCAAGCAGCTCGATTTCCTGCGCGACAAGGAAGTCGTGCTGACCTTCGACGATGGCCCGTGGCCGCTGAATACGCCCGCCGTGCTGAAGGCGCTGGCGGACGAATGCACGACCGGAATCTTCTTCTCGATCGGCAAGCACGCCACCTACTATCCGGAAATCATCAAGCAGGTTTACGCCGCCGGCCATACCGTTGGCACCCACACCTGGTCGCATGCGACGTTGACCAACAAAAAACTGACCGAAGACCAGCGCAAGGAAGAAATCGAGAAAGGTTTCAGCGCAGTGAAATGGGCGCTCGGCGGCGTCTCGCCGGCGCCGTTCTTCCGCTTCCCTGCCCTCCAGCACCCGCCGGAAATGGTCACCTATCTCGGTGACCGCAACATCGCAATGTTTTCCTGCGATCTCAACTCCTTCGACTTCAAGGCGCGTAACGCGCAGGCCGTCATCGACGTGACGATGAAAAAGCTCGACAAGCTCGGCAAGGGCATCATCCTGATGCACGACTTCCACAAGCACACCGCCGAAGCCCTGCCCGATCTCCTGAAGAAGCTGAAGGCCGGCGGATACAAGGTCGTGGCGATGAAGGCCAAGGCACCGGTGCAAACCATCGCAAAATACGACGAAGAGGTCGTGAAAGACGCCAAGCTGCCGACGGTGAGCTCGCGTCCGGTTTCGAGCGTCGTGCAGACGATTTCGGAATGATCGGCCGCGCGCGATAAATCCGTGCCGGCCCCACGCATCGAAGGCTACGTCATCGAAGGCTACGTTATCGTCTCGGCCGAAGGCATGCTGGCGAATGCCGGCAATGTCATGCCGGATGAGTTGAAGTTCGAAGGTGACAAGCAGTTCTTTAGCGCAGCCCTCGATCGCGCCGACCTGATCCTCCACGGCCGCAATTCATTTGAGGATCAACCGAACTCGCCGCAACGCAAGCGCGTCGTGCTGACCCGCAAGATCGCCGCGATCGCGCCGGATCCGTCCAATCCAAGATCGATCCTGTGGAATCCGTCCGGCGCATCGTTCGAGGCCGCCTGTGACCGCGCCGGCGTGCGTTCCGGCACCGTCGCCGTGATCGGCGGGCCCGGCGTTTTCGGCATGTTCATGGACCGTTACGATGTTTTCTGGCTCTCGCAGGCGCCACATGTGCGATTGCCGGACGGCGAGCCCTGCTTCCCCGGTGTGCCCGGGCGTTCGCCGCAGGAAATCCTGGCCGCGCACGGGCTTAGCGCCGGCCAGCCGCAAATGCTCGATGCCGCCGCCGACGTCAGTGTCACGCCGTGGCGGCGCAGCGCTTAAGGCGTTTACGCCTTACACGTCCCCATAGGCGGCTTCCGACGACCGCGGGCCGCGGCCGTAGCCTGCAATCATAAACAGCGCGCCGATGATCGACAGGTTCTTCAGGGCATCGATCAGCGTCTTGTAGTTTTCGGGCGGCGACTGATTCCAGAAATCGTGGAAATAGAAGGTTGCCGCGAGCACGAAGAAAATCAGCAGGATCGCAAAGAATCTGGCGCCGAAATTGAGGGCAATCATCAGGCCCGCGAGGACCTCGAAGCCGCCGATGGACATCGCAAGCAGCTGCGGCATCGGCATGCCCGCCATGGTTTCGAGCTGCGACGTATAGGGCGTCAGCAGCGCAGGAATCGTCACCTTGGACGCGATGAAGTCCGCCGTCTGCTGAATGCCGAACAGCTTGGTCGCTCCCGAATAGATAAAGAGCACGGCGAACAAAACTCGCCCGAAGGTAAACAACGCTGGCATGGGTCGGCCTCACTGAATGGCAATGCAAAGGTCGAAAGGCGGCGCAAAACGATTATGGTCGTTTCGCTTGACCTTTTCAAACGAACAAATCGAAATCGCGTGCGCCCGGAACCTCTCGATTTAACCGAACGATTTTAGCCAAACAAAGTCGGCTGCTGACGGCCGGCGCGCTCCTGGGCTTCGACGGCGGCGACGGCCGTCATGTTGAGAACGCCGCGCGCGGTTACCCCGGGCGTGAGGATATGCGCCGGACGCGCCGGCCCTATCAGGATCGGCCCGACAGGCAACGCATCCGCCAGGGCCTTGATCATCTGGTAGGCGACGTTGGCGGTATCGAGGGTCGGCATGATCAGGATGTTGGCCTCGCCTTCCAGCTTCGAATGCGGCAGGACCAGCTTGCGAGCGGCTGCCGACAACGCCGTATCGCCCTGCATTTCACCGTCGGCCTCGATCTCGGGATGCTTCTCCTTCAGCAGCGCGGTGGCGCGACGCATCTTGCGCGAGGAGTCGGTATCATAACTGCCGAAGTCGGAATGTGACACGAAGGCGACCCGGGGCTTCATGTTGAAGCGTTGGACATGGATCGCCGCCAGCGAGGCCACCTCCGAGAGCTCCTCGGCGCTCGGGTTCGGCCGCACCTGGGTGTCGGCAATGAAATACGAGCCCTTGCTGGTGATCATCATCGCCAGCGCCGCGAAATCGCTCACGCCGGGCAGGAAGCCGACGATTTCGCGGACATGGCGCAGATGGCTCATGTAGCGGCCTTCGACCCCGCAGAGCATGGCGTCGGCCTCGCCGCGGACGACGGCGAGCGCCGCAATCACGGTGTTGTTGGTGCGGACCACGGTGCGTGCGGCTTCGGGCGTCACGCCGCGCCGGCCGGCGACGTCGATATAGGTTTGGACGTAAGAGCGATAGCGTGGATCGTCCTCGGGATTGATGAGGTCGAAATCCTGCCCGGCCTTGATGGCCAAACCAAACCGCTTGATCCGGGCTTCGACGACGGAGGGACGTCCGACCAGTATCGGGCGCGCCAGTTTCTCCTCGAGCACGACCTGGGTCGCGCGCAGCACACGCTCGTCCTCGCCCTCGGCATAGATCACACGGACCGGCTGGGTTTTGGCTTTCGCAAACACCGGCTTCATGACGAGGCCGGAGCGGAACGCAAAGCGTTCCAGCAGCGCGGTATATTCGTCAAAATTCTTGATCGGCCGGGTCGCCACGTTTGAGGTCATGGCGGCCTTTGCGACCGCGGGAGCGATACGCAGGATCAGGCGCGGATCGAACGGGCTCGGGATCAGCGACCCCGGTCCAAAGCCCTGCGTCTCGCCGCTGTCAAAGCCCTGCGCCACCGCATCCGACGGCGGATCGCGCGCCAGCTGCGCGATCGCGTCGACCGCGGCGTGCTTCATTTCCTCGTTGATCCCGGTGGCGCCGACATCGAGCGCGCCGCGGAAGATGAACGGAAAACACAGGACGTTATTGACCTGATTCGGGAAGTCGGATCGTCCGGTGCAGATCATGGCGTCGGGGCGCGCTTTGCGCGCTTCGTCCGGCATGATCTCGGGGTTTGGGTTGGCCAGCGCCATGACCAGCGGCTGATCCGCCATCGCCTTGACCATCTCGGGCTTCAGCACGTTCGGCGCGGAAAGACCCAGAAAAATATCGGCGCCGGGGATCACGTGCGCCAGCGTGCGCTTGTCGGTCTTCTGGGCATAGACCGCCTTCCAGCGGTCCATCAGCGTGTTGCGCCCCTCATGCACTACGCCATCGATATCGACGACCCAGATGTTCTTGCGCTGCGCCCCCATCGAGACCAGCAGATTGAGGCACGCGATGGCCGCAGCCCCCGCGCCGGAGCAGACGATCTTGACGTCCGCCAGCTTCTTGCCGTTCAGCAGCAGCGCATTGGTAATGGCGGCGCCGACGATGATGGCGGTGCCATGCTGGTCGTCGTGGAATACCGGAATCTTCATGCGCTCCTTGAGCTGCGCCTCGATCTCGAAGCATTCCGGCCCCTTGATGTCCTCCAGATTGATGCCGCCGAAGGTCGGCTCAAGGGCCGCCACCGTCTCGACCACGCGCTCGATGGTGTCGGCGGCGATCTCGATGTCGAACACGTCGATCCCGGCGAATTTCTTGAACAGGACCGCCTTGCCCTCCATGACCGGCTTGGAGGCGAGCGGGCCGATGTTGCCGAGACCAAGCACCGCGGTGCCGTTGGAGACCACGGCGACCAGGTTGGCGCGCGCCGTCAGCGAAGCGGCCTCGGCGGGGTTGTTGGCGATTTCGGTGCAGGCGGCCGCGACGCCCGGCGAATAGGCCAGCGCGAGGTCGCGCTGGTTGGCGAGCGGCTTGGTCGCCTGGATCTCGAGCTTACCCGGCCGCGGCAGCCGATGGTACGCAAGGGCCGCAGAATGGAGATCTTCAGAATAGGACGACATACGTGCTCCCCGCGTTTCCGACCCCGGACATTGTTTCTTTGGTACGCCCAGACCGAGGCCGGTTTTCCGGCAGATTGAGCCGGATGTGAAGCACGCGCAACCATTTGAACGCAACATCCGACGGTGCACCCATCAACAGGGCCTTATCGACGGAAATCGCGGAAGCCGATACCATTCGCCTCCCTACCCGCCCTTTTAAGACAAGTTGCCCGCACGATCGGCAACCGGAGCTCTCCTAATGAAAAAAATACTGATCGGCCTGGCCGCCGCGATCGCCATCGCGGCGGGTGGTTTCTTCGGTTTCCAGTTCTACACGCAGCACCGGATCGCCGGCGAGGTCGAGGCCGCGTTCGAGCAGCTTCGCGCCGGCGGCGCCAAGGCGAGCCACGGCAAGGTGTCGTTCGACCTGTTGAGCCGCACCATCACGATCGCCGACATCGCCAGCGAATCAGCCACACAACCTCCCGTGAACGTGAAGATCGCGCGCGTCGTCGCCTCGGGGGTCGGCCAGCCGGACGCGGCGCGATTTTCCGCCGATAGCATCGAAGCCACCGACATCGACGTCGGCGCGGCGATGGCCGCCCCGCCCGGCTTGAACCTCTCCTACAAAATTCCGCGGGTGACCGTGAAAGACTATTCCGGCCCCGCCAGCCTGCAGCGGCCACCGGCTTCGGCATCGATGATCGACGTGTACCGATCCGCGCTCGAGCAATTTGCCGCCGTCTCCGCGTCGTCGATATCGATGCCCACCATCACCGCGACCATCAATTTCGGCCCGGCATGTCGGGCGACTTCACCTATTCGGGCGCTGCGTTGCACGACATCAGGGGCGGCAAGGTTGCGACAATGCAGGTCGAGCGGTTCGCCTTCACCGCCAACACCCAACAAGCCGGCAAGGCCGACAAAATAACCGGCGAGATGGCAAATATGGTCTCGCACGACTATCGATGCCGCAGCGGCTGCCGCCATCCTCGATCCGAAAAATGCGAACGACGACCGATATTACCGTTTCTATGGTCAGACCACGGCCGGTCCCTATACCACCACGTCCGCGCTGGGGCTCCGGATGCGGATCGACGGGATGAGCGATCGATGACGTCGGCATACGGCCGTCGCGGCTGCAATTCCCGGCACTGCTCGCGATGATACAGCAGGCCGGGGCGGCTCCTCCGACGCCCGCCAAGCGCGCGAACTGATCGACAAGGTAGCCACGCTTTATGAAGGCATCCGGATCGGAAACGCCGAGATGCGTGGACTCTCGGTGGATACGCCGCAAGGACCGTTCAAGCTCGCGGCGATCAAGTTCAACCTTGAAAACGGCAAGATCGGCGAATTCGCATTCGAAGGGCTGGATGGCCGCGCTCCGACCGGGCCCGTGAAGATCGGACGTTTCGCGCTCAAATCCCTCGACCTCGCCGGCCTGCTGCGCATGACGGCGCTGTTTTCGAACCCGGCGCAACAGCCGCCGCCCGACCAGCTCCTCGGCCTGTTCCCGCTGCTCGCCGGCATAGAGGTCAAGGGCTTCGTCGCGCCGTTCAAGAACACCAACAAGCTCGTCACCCTCGACAGCTTCAATCTGAACTGGGGCCAGTTTGTCGGACCGGTCCCGAGCCAGGCGCGCCTGACCGGAAAGGTGACCACGCCGGTCGACGCGAATGACCCCACTTCGAAGCCACTCCTTGTGGCCGGCATCGACGCGCTGACGGTGGATACCGATCTCGGCGCGGCCTGGACGGAATCCTCACGCAGCTTCCTGCTGGAGCCCGTCGACACTCGAAATCGGCGGCCTCGTGAAGGCTTCCGCGCGCGTCTCGCTCGCTAATGTTCCGCGGCAGATATTTTCCTTCAACCCGCAGCAGGCGACCGCGATGGCGGCGCAAGTCGAGGCCGGCACGATCGAGCTCACGGTGCGCGACATCGGCGGCATCGATCTGGCGGTCGGTGAATATGCCCGTACGCAGAACGTCGGCCGCGAAGCTGCGCGGCAGGCCATCATCGAAAACCTCCGGACCAGCAGCGCGATCGGCGGTCGCCGGCAATCCCGAAGTGCAAGCGGTCGTTGAAGTGCTGGCTCGCTTCATCGAGACGCCACGGACGACGCTAACGCTCAAGCTGACGCCGCTTGGCAAGGTGCCGGTGATACAGCTCGTCCAGTCGTTGAAGACCGATCCGCTGATCGCGCTGACGCAATTCCGGATCGAGGCTTCAACCGGGCTGTGACTACTTGTCCGGCAGATTGAGCCGGATGTGAAGCTCGCGCAATTGCTTCGGTGCAACCTCCGAAGGCGCTCCCATCAGCAGGTCCATGGCCTGCTGATTCATCGGGAACAGCGAGATTTCTCGCAGATTCGTGGTGCCGCAGAGCAGCATCACAATACGATCGACACCGGCCGCCATGCCGCCATGCGGCGGAGCGCCATACTGGAACGCGCGATACATGCCGCCAAAGCGCTCGACGACGTCCTTTTCGCCATAGCCCGCGATCTCGAACGCTTTCACCATCGCCTCGGGGCGATGGTTGCGGATGCCGCCGGAGGCGATCTCGAAGCCGTTGCAGGTGATGTCGTACTGGAATGCCTTGATGGTCAGCGGGTCCTGCCCGTTGAGCGCATCGAGGCCGCCCTGCGGCATCGAAAACGGGTTGTGCGAGAAGTCGACCTTCTTCTCGGTCTCGTCATATTCGTACATCGGGAAGTCGACGATCCAGGCGAGCTCGAAGCGCTCCTTGTCGACGAGATTCAGTTCCTCGCCGAGCTTGGTGCGCGCCAGCCCCGAAAACTTCCAGAACTTCTCGGGATCGCCGGCCACGAAGAAGGCGGCGTCGCCCTCCTTCAGGCCGAGTTGCGTACGGATTGCCGCGGTGCGCTCGGGACCGATGTTGTTGGCCAAGGGGACCGGCGCCCTCGCCGCCCTCGCGCCACATGATGTAGCCGAGGCCGGGCTGGCCTTCGCCCTGGGCCCAGGAGTTCATGCGGTCGCAGAACGCGCGTGAGCCGCCGCCAATGCCGGGGATCGCCCAGACCTGGTTCTTCGGATCTTCCAGCATCCGCGCGAACACCTTGAAGCCGGAGCCGCGGAAATGCTCGGAGACTTCCTGGATGACGATCGGGTTACGCAGGTCCGGCTTGTCGCTGCCGTATTTGCGCAAGGCTTCCGCGAACGGAATCCGCGGCCAGCTTTTGGTGACCGGCTTGCCCTTCGCGAACTCCTCGAACACGCCCGTAATCACCGGCTCGACCGCTGCGAAAACATCGTCCTGTTCGACGAAGCTCATCTCGAGGTCGAGCTGGTAAAACTCGCCCGGCAGCCGGTCGGCGCGCGGATCCTCGTCGCGGAAACAGGGCGCGATCTGGAAGTAGCGGTCGAAGCCCGACATCATCAGCAACTGCTTGTACTGCTGCGGCGCCTGCGGCAGCGCGTAGAATTTGCCGGGATGAATTCTGGACGGCACCAGAAAATCCCGCGCCCCTTCCGGGGAGGATGCGGTCAGGATCGGGGTCTGGAATTCGAAGAAGCCCTGCTCCTTCATCCGCTTGCGCATGGAGTTGACGATCGCGCCGCGGGTCATGATGTTCTGGTGCAGCTTCTCGCGGCGCAGGTCGAGAAAACGGTACTTAAGCCTTATGTCCTCAGGATATTCCTGCTCGCCGAACACCGGCAGC
Source organism: uncultured Alphaproteobacteria bacterium (assembly GCA_963847015.1). GTDB lineage: Bacteria > Pseudomonadota > Alphaproteobacteria > Rhizobiales > Xanthobacteraceae > Bradyrhizobium. The sequence continues at coordinate 80,807 of CAWJYI010000024.1, forward strand.
GGCAATTCGCCGGCGGGCCCGAGCACCTCGATCTCGCTGACGTAAATCTCGACCATACCGGTCGGCAGCTCCGGATTGTCGGTGCCAGTGGGACGGCGGCGTACCTTGCCGTCGATCCGCACCACCCATTCCGAACGCAGCTTTTCGGCGTCCTTGAACGCCGGCGAATCCGGGTCGGCGACGCATTGGGTCAGCCCGTAATGGTCGCGCAGGTCGATGAACAGCACGCCGCCATGGTCGCGGATACGATGGCACCAACCCGACAGCCGAACTGTCTGGTCGATATGGCTCTCGCGGAGCGCGCCGCATGTGTGTGACCGGTAGCGATGCATGGAATTTCCAAAAACAGATGTCGGAGGGGTCGAATTGGAGGCCGAAAGGCCGGTCCGAAGAGCGCCACGGTTTACCCGAGGCTTTCGGGCGCGGCAACCAAGGGAGCGCCCTGTTTTGGGCTCCAAAAGTCACTTTTCGGGCGCCAAAAGCCCGAACCGTTTGCCTATTCCATGGGGGTGCCTATCTTTGGGTCATGACCGTCCATTTCCCGTTCCAGAACACCTACGCGGCGCTGCCGGCGACCTTTTTCGCCCGCGTCGCCCCGACCCCCGTCGCCTCCCCGCGGCTGATCAAGCTGAACCGGCCGCTGGCGGTCCATCTCGGCCTCGACCCGGAGTTGCTTTCGAGCCCCGAAGGCGCCGAAATCCTCGCTGGCAAACGCATCCCTGACGGGGCCGACCCGATCGCGATGGCCTATGCCGGCCATCAGTTCGGTCATTTCGTGCCGCAGCTCGGCGACGGCCGCGCCATCCTGCTTGGCGAAGTCATCGACGCCGACGGCGTCCGCCGCGACATCCAGCTCAAGGGTTCTGGCCCTACGCCATTCTCGCGCCGGGGCGATGGCCGCGCCGCCTTGGGTCCGGTGCTGCGGGAATACATCGTCAGCGAGGCGATGTTCGCACTCGGCATTCCCACCACGCGCTCGCTGGCGGCCGTCATCACCGGCGAGAACGTGATGCGCGAGACGGTGCTGCCGGGCGCCGTGCTGACCCGCGTGGCCTCGAGCCACATCCGCGTCGGCACCTTCCAGTTCTTCGCCGCGCGGGGCGACGCCGACGGCGTCCGGCAACTCGCCGACCACGTCATCGCCAGGCATTATCCTGACGTCGCGAAAGCCGATCGGCCCTATCACGCCCTGCTCGAAGGCGTCGTCGCGCGGCAGGCTGATCTGGTCGCACGCTGGCTCCTGATTGGGTTCATCCACGGCGTCATGAACACCGACAACACCTCGATCTCCGGCGAGACGATCGACTACGGTCCTTGCGCCTTCATGGACGAATACAACCCGGCGACCGTGTTCTCCTCGATCGACGAACAGGGCCGCTACGCCTACGCCAACCAGCCGCGGATCGCGCTCTGGAACCTGACGCGGCTCGCCGAATGCCTGCTGCCGCTGTTCTCCGACGACAAGGACAAGGCGATCGAGCAGGCGCAGTTTATCCTCGGCGAATTCGCGGAAAAATTCACGGCGGCCTATCAGGCGGGGTTGCGCCGCAAGATCGGCCTGTTCACGGAGCGCGACGGCGACGAGGCGCTGGTGCAGGACCTGCTCGACGCGATGGCGAAGAATGAGGCCGACTTCACCCTCACCTTCCGCCGCCTCAGTGACGCCGCGGGCAACGGCGCGGGCGATCATGTCAGAGATCAATTTACCGATCCCGCAGCCTATGACGAATGGGCCGTGCGCTGGCGGCAACGGATTGCTGACGAGCCGCAATCGCCGGCCGAACGGCAAGCCGCGATGCGGTCGGTCAACCCCGCCTTCATCCCGCGCAACCACCGTGTCGAGGCGGTGATCCAGGCTGCGACGAACAACGACGACTACGCGCCGTTTGAGGAGTTGATCGCGGTGCTGTCGAAGCCGTATGAGGATCAGCCGGCATTTTCGGCCTATGCGGATCCGCCGCAGCCCGAGCAGCGGGTACTGCAGACGTTTTGCGGGACTTGACGCTGACGTTCGGCGACTCATGGGTCAGAGGGGACCGAGGGTTCTTTATCGTGCGCCCCAAAGCTACCGCCGATCGCGACAAGATCGCCGCATTCCGCAATTGGGCGCTTGCGGAAGCGGCCGACGGACGCTGAACAAATCCCGTTTTCGCCGGCCCGGAGCGGATGTCAGTCATGGCAGGCAGTCCTGCCGGACGGGGTTAGAGCGTTTTCAGCGAAGTGGATACCGGTTCGCGTAAAGAAAGCTCAAACAGAATTGAGCCGGTCTGATCTAGCCGACATGCTCAGGCAGGACATCTCAAGCACATCTGGACGAAAAATCACTGGTTCGTAAAAGTCCAGCGTTTCCAAATCGTGCCAATTCGGCATCTGCCATTTGGTGAAGAAGTTGCTGAAAACAAATCGAAATCGTCGACTACCGCCGCTCAACGCTGTCCGCGCGTTCGAGGCCGCAGCGCGCACGGGCGGCTTCCAGGTCGCAGGCGCTGAGCTCAATGTGTCCGCCAACGCGGTGGGTCGGCTGGTGAAGGTGCTGGAAGATTCGCTCGGCGTAACGCTGTTCAAGCGGTTGTCGCGCGGGGTCGTGTTGACGGAGGCCGGGGGCCGCTATCTCGCACGCGTGAAAGCTCTGCTCGACGAACTTGCCGAGGCAACGGCCGATCTGGAGCGGAGCGAAACGACAAAGATATTGACCGTGAGCGCCGGCCCTTCCATCGTTGCGCGCTGGCTCATTCCGCGTCTCGGGCGTCTCGTCGAGCGCCACGACCTCGATGTGCGCTTGGTCGCCTCGCCGTCGCTCACCGATTTCGCGCACGACGGGGTCGATGTAGCGATTCGTTACGGTTGCGGAACTTTCGACGGGCTGCGCAGCGATTTGCTGATGCGAGAAGAGTTCTTTCCCGTCTGTAGCCCCTCGCTGCTGGCCCGCGGACCGCGCCTTCGCGAGCCTGCCGATCTGTCGCAGCACGTTCTGCTGCATCAACAGTATGTTCCGTGAATTCATGAGCGAGACGTGCGTACTTCCGATCAATTTGGTTGGTCGGACTGGCTCGCCGCGATCGGAATAACTGGTATCAGCGGGCAGCGCGACCTGTATTTTTCCTTTTCGCATATGGTGCTTCAGGCTGCCGCCGAGGGCCAGGGCATCGCTTTGGCCAGCTCAGCCTACCTCGCTGACGATCTCGCATCGGGCCGGCTGATCAGACCGTTCGGCGGCGGCCCATGCGTCAGAGGGGCCCGGGGGTTCTATATTGTGTGCCCCCAAGCTACCGCCGATCGCGAAAAGATCGCCGCATTCCGCAATTGGGCACTTGAGGAAGCGGCCGGCGAACGCTGAACAAATCCTGTTTCGCCGGCTAAGGCCGCCCATGCCGACCTTCGGAGAGTAGCTCCGCCGGCATCTTCAAACCCAGCCAGTTCTGCCGCTGCCTGCCCCATTAACCCCACTTCTTAAGCGCATGTGCACCATCTGCCGATGCGCTTTCGCCCACGTTCCAGAAATTAAGAAACGGTCAACACGCTCCCGACAAATCTAGCGGTTTATGGGGGAAATTGTCGTGGACGCCTTTGCATTTGAATTCATGGGAATGGTGATGATCGCGCTGTGCCTGGTGGTGCTTGCGCTTCCGTCGAGACGGCGGCCGTCGAAGCACGTTCGGTACGAGTGATTGTTTCCCAGGATTCCCGGAGTGGGCAGAACCTGTCGCCGGACGTGCATTGGCGCGACCGGTCGCCGGCTTTTACCGGGGCGTAGCCGAACTGGGACCAGCCAAGCGAGGAATTCGTCCCAGCCCTCCGGCTTACAAAAAACCTCGAAAAACCCCGGCTCCAATTGAAATTCAGGGCTCAAATTCCCCGCAAGACCCTTGACATAACAGCGCTTTCGGCAGAACGCCTGTCGGAAGCGTTATGGACTGTTCATGGATCTGATTACCACCACTTCCGACCTCGCGGCGGCCTGCACCCGGCTCGCCCGGCACAAGGTCATCACCGTCGACACCGAATTCCTGCGGGAGACGACCTACTACCCCCTGCTTTGCGTCGTACAGATGGCGAGCGCGGAGGAAGCGGTCGTGATCGACACGCTGGCCGAGGGCATCGACCTCAAGCCGTTCTTCGAGCTGATGGGGAACGAGGCCGTGCTGAAGGTATTCCACGCCGCGCGGCAGGACATCGAGATCGTCTGGCACCGCTCCGGCACCATTCCGCACCCGATCTTCGACACGCAGGTCGCGGCCATGGTGCTCGGCTATGGCGACAGCATCGCCTATGACCAGTTGGTCGAGCGCATCACCGGCCACCGTCCCGACAAGACCCACCGCTTCACCGACTGGTCGCGCCGGCCGCTGACCGCCGAACAGGTCCATTATGCGGAGTCCGACGTCACCCATTTGCGCGACGTCTTTGCAGCCCTCGACGCCGATCTGAAAAAGCGCGGCCGCAGCGACTGGGTCAGCGAGGAGATGGAAGTCCTGACCTCGCCCAAGACTTACGATTTCCATCCCGAACGCGCCTGGGAGCGGCTGAAGACGCGGGTGCGCAAACCCAAGGAATTAGCGGTGCTGATGGAAGTCGCAGCCTGGCGCGAACAGGAAGCGCAAAGCCGCGACGTGCCGCGCTCGCGCGTGCTGAAGGACGACGCGGTCGGCGATATCGCCACCCATGCCCCGACCAGCCTGGAGCGGCTCGCCAATCTGCGCTCGCTGCCGAAAGGTTTCGATCGCTCCAAATGGGGCAGCGACATCGTCGCCGCCGTGCAGCGCGGCGTCGCCCGCGACCCCTCGACGCTACCGAAGATCGAAAAGCCACGCGGCAATTCCAATGGCGCCGCCATCGTCGAACTCCTGAAAGTGCTGCTGCGCATGACGTCCGAGCGCCACGCGGTTGCCAGCAAGGTAATCGCCACCGTCGACGACCTCGAACAGATCGCGGCCGATGATTCCGCCGACGTCGCCGCCCTCCATGGCTGGCGGCGCGAATTGTTCGGCGAAGCAGCACTTTCGCTGAAGCACGGACGCCTGGCGCTGGCGATCGAAAAAGGCCGCGTGGTCAGGGTCGACCGGGCCTAGGCGAGAGGCTCAGAAATAAGCGCGCTTGCGCTTATTTCCCGGGGAGCGCGAAGCGCACTCGACGGGCGACGGGCCTCTTCCGGGTTTCCTCTTGCCTCCCAGGCAAGAAACTTAGCCGTTTTTGATCGCGACTTCCCAAGACACGGCACTTGGAAGCTTGCGCACAGCTCCACTGCGGTCGACAAATATCGGCCCGTTGCCAGCAAGAGCAGAGCTAAGGTCGCCAGTTTCGATAAATTCTCTACTGTTGTAGAAAAATACCCACCCCTCGCCCACTTCGATTGTCTTGTCATAAATGAGGATGAATTCGTCACCGCTTGCCACGCCGATAGCCGTTACGGCTTCTTCTGCCAGTACCGTGGCTTCATCACGTGACACATCGGTCAATTGGTCCTCACAAAGGCTTCATTTCACCGCGGGCGAAATCAACGTCCCGTTCGACGAAGCACTCACCGAAATCTTGCAGACATCGCCCTCAAGCCGGACCTTGCCGCTGGCGAGCAGCCGCAGCGCCTCCGGATAGATGCGATGCTCGATCGTCAGGATGCGCAGGGAGAGCGTATCGGCCGTATCGTCGTCGGCGACGGGCACCGCGCCCTGCATCACGATCGGTCCGGCGTCGGTTTCCGGAATCACGAAATGCACGGTCGCGCCCGAAATCTTCACGCCCGCCTTGAGCGCCTGGCCGTGGGGATCGAGGCCCGGAAAGCACGGCAGCAGCGAGGGGTGGATATTGAGCATCTTGCCGTACCAGCGCTGCACGAATTCGGCGGTGAACAGCCGCATGAATCCGCCGAGGCAAATCAGCTCGACCTTGCTTTCATCGAGCGCACGCTGCAGCACGGCCTCGAACGCCGCACGATCCTTGCCGAACGGCTTGCTCTCGATGACGACAGTCGGAATGCCGCTTGCGGCAGCCTTTTCGAGACCGCCGGCATCGGCGCGGTTGGAAATGACAGTGACGATCTCGGCCGGAAAATCCGGCGCCTTGGCCGCATCGATCAGCGCGGTCATGTTGGATCCGCGCCCGGAGATCAGGATGGCGACGCGGCGTTTCATCGCGCGAGATCGAGGTGACCGTTGTAGATCACCCGATGCTCACCCTCGGCCGGGATCACCTCGCCGAGCAACGCAACGGTCTCGCCGCCTTCGGTCAACACCTCCGTGACCGCTTCGATCGCATCGGGTTTCACGATGGCGATCATGCCGATGCCGCAATTGAAGGTGCGCAGCAATTCGAGTTCGGCGATGCCGCCCTGCTCCGCCAGCCATTTGAACACCGGCAGCACCGGCAATCGCGCCAGATCGATGCCGACACCAAGATGCTTTGGCAGCACGCGCGGAATGTTGTCGGTGAAGCCGCCGCCCGTGATGTGCGCAAGGCCCTTGATCGCACCGGTTTCGCGGATCGCGCGCAGGCATGACTTCACATAGAGCCGCGTCGGCGCGAGCAACGCGCCGCCCAGTGTCATGACCGGCGAGAACGGCGCCGGCACGTCAAAGCCGAGGCCGGAATTTTCCACGATCTTGCGGACCAGCGAGAACCCATTGGAATGAACGCCCGAAGAGGCCAACCCGATCACGGCGTCGCCGGCGGCGATATCCGCGACCGGCAACAGCGTGCCGCGTTCGGCCGCGCCAACCGCAAAACCGGCGAGGTCGTAGTCGCCGTCCTTGTAGAGCCCCGGCATCTCGGCGGTCTCGCCGCCGATCAGGGCGCAGCCGCTTTCCCGGCAACCTTCGGCAATGCCGGCCACGATCGCCGCGGCCGCTTCGGGGTCGAGCTTGCCGCAGGCGAAATAGTCGAGGAAGAACAACGGTTCGGCGCCCTGCACGACGAGGTCGTTGACCGACATCGCGACCAGGTCGATGCCTATGCCGCCGTGGAGACCGGTCTCGATGGCGATCTTGACCTTGGTGCCGACGCCGTCGGTCGCCGCCACCAGGACCGGGTCCTTGAAGCCGGCGGCCTTGAGGTCGAACAGCCCGCCGAAGCCGCCGATTTCCGCATCCGCGCCGGCCCGAGCCGTGGCGCGTACCATCGGCTTGATGAGATCGACCAGACGGTTGCCCGCATCGATATCGACACCCGAATCCGCGTAAGTGAGCCCGTTTTTGCGGTGGATCATGCCCAATTCCAGTATGATGACGGCTGGTTACGAGGAATTCCGCGTTCCTGCAATGGCTCGCAAGCTCCCGGCGTGCATACCATGTGGATGAAAGCGCGTTTGTCCCGTTGCGATAAATCCTGAAAGTCTTTATTCAACGGTACTTTCGTGCACAGCGCGAAAATGTATTTCGCTAACGATACATCTAATTTTTGAGCGCAGATTTTCGTCGCGGTTGCCTTTCCTGACGAGCGCCCGTAAGGGTTGCTTCGCTACAGGAGATTGCGTGCAACAAATCGACAACCTTACCGGGCTGCGCGCCTTCGCCGCCCTTTCTGTGCTGCTATTTCACATTCGATATGGCGACCTGGCCGACGTGTATGGGTCGTTCGCTTTCCTGTTCAAAAACATGTCGCTCGGCGTCGATGTCTTTTTCGTTTTGTCGGGCTTCATCCTGGCCTACGTCCACCACTCGGATTTTGTGAAACAGGCCGCCGGGCTGGCATTGCAGTCGTTCCTATGGGCGCGGCTCGCGCGCATTTACCCGGTCCATCTGCTCATGCTGTTGGTCGTCGCGTTCGTGTTGCCGCAGTTCGATCTCTACCGGTGGGGCCCCTCCGATACGGTCCCGGCCTTGTACGCCAACGTCCTCTTGATCCATGCTTGGGGTCTCGTTGCCCCCCTGACCTTCAATCAACCGTCGTGGACGATCAGCGCCGAGTGGCTCGCGTATGTGAGTTTTCCAGCGATCGCGTTCAGTACGCGAAATTGGCGCGCAGGGGCGTTCATCCTGTTGGCTGTTGTGTGCATCTGCGCCGCTCCCCTGGCCGTTGGCGTTGTTAAATATGGCGGGTTCGCGGTGCGCTGCCTGCTGCTGTTCACGGTCGGATTCTGCGCTTTTCGGGTCGGCGAGACGATCCCGGCGCATCGGCTATGGCGCGTCGGCGGCATCGCCGCGGGGCCGCTCTTGGTGTTCCTGTTTTGGGATCAGGTACCCTATTTGCAGTACCTGTTCCCGATCACGACCGCATTCCTGATTCTGTGCCTGTTCAAAGCCGGGCCGATTTTCATCTATTCGAACCCGGTCTCGGTCTATCTCGGCAAAATCAGCTATTCGCTCTACATGAGCCACATTTTCGCATTCTCGGTGTTGCGGCTGCTCGTCGGCCAGATGCTGCCATTGCGGTACGAGATTCCGCTTGTGCTTGTGGTCGCAGCGCTGATGCATCACTTCGTCGAACAGCCGACGCGGCGGATGATGCTGAAACGCGGTCCGGCCGAACAACTGCCCGGGTCCGTCACCGCTTAACAGCACTTTCCGGCCTTCCAAAATCTGTGCTGCGGCCACCGCGGCTCGTCCTGTAAGGTCCGCGTGGAGTCCTGCTTTGGGGGTGCGATTTGGGGCGCAAAGGGCTCAAATGTGCCATCAGAGCCGCCGGAAAGTTAACAATGGCCGACGAAAAACGAAAAGTGAAGCTGATACAACATCATACAAAAATGCCGATACCTGCCTATACTATGTAGATAACAGCCGGCTCATCGCCCAAAAGGGCCGGATCACTTGCTGAATCAGGGCCAGCCTCCCGATCCTGATATTCGCACCGTTGCGGCCGGCCGGGTGCGAATATCAGGACCGAAAGGGACACTGGCGAATGTGGCATTTAGGTGCGGCTTTGGATTTGACATTTGCAATGACGACCAGCGGCGGATGCTGATGCGAATGTCAAATCCACAGCTGCACTAGCCGGGAAGCGACCGAGTTGAGCATTCCAACCAGTATTCCGAACATCATCACGCTCGGCCGCATCATCCTGGTGCCGGTCATCGTGTGGGCGATCGCTTCCAACCAGATGGAAATTGCGTTCGCGATCTTCGTCATTGCCGGGGTCAGCGACGCCGTCGACGGCTTTCTCGCCAAGCGCTTCAATATGGCGAGCGAGCTGGGCGCCCTGCTCGATCCGCTGGCCGACAAGGCGCTGCTGGTTTCGATCTATATCGCGCTGGGAATCTGGGGCGCGGTGCCGCGCTGGATCGTCATCCTCGTGGTGTCGCGCGACATCATGATCGTATCTGCCGTGATCGTCTCCTGGCTGTTCGACAAGCCGGTTCCAATGAAGCCCCTGATGGTGTCGAAGCTCAACACGGTGGCACAGGTGGCGTTCGCCGCCCTCGTGCTGGCTTCCCTCGGCTTCGGCTTCCAGCCGCGGCCGTACGACCTGATCCTGATGGGTTTCGTCACGGTCTTTACTTTGGTTTCCGTCTCCCTCTATCTCGTGGAGTGGGTGCGGCACATGAGTACGATCGAGGCGAGCTAGACAGCATGATCCCGAAAAGTGGGCACCGCTTTTCGGGCAAGATCGTGCTCCAATAGGAATCGTGCTCTCACTCGGAATTCCTGGAGACTTGCGTGGCAGTGCGCGTTCAACCTCGTCAACTTGCGTTTGCGCTGCCCCACGCAGAGAGCCTGACCCGCGACAATTTCCTGGAAGGGCCTGCCAATGAGGCCGGCCTTGCGCTGATCGAGAGCTGGCCCGACTGGCCGAACCGCATCATGCTGCTGGTCGGACCGGAGGGCTCCGGAAAAAGCCATCTCGCCGCGATCTGGGCTGAGGACGCCGGCGCACGCTCGACCGCCGCGCACGCGCTGACAGCGGACGACGTGCCGGGCGCACTGGCCACGGGCGCATTGGTGGTCGAGGATCTGAAGCCCGGCCAATTCGACGAACGCGCGATGTTCCACCTGATGAATCTGGCGCGTCAGGACGAAGCCTTCGTGCTGATGACGGCCCGCCTTTCGCCCTCCGCCTTCGAAGTCGAGCTGCGCGATCTCCGCTCGCGCCTGCGCGCGGTGCCGACGGTGTCGCTGTTGCCGCCGGACGATCATCTGTTTCGCGGACTGATCGTCAAATTCTGTGCGGACCGCCAGTTGAGCATCGACGAGACGGTCGTGAGCTATCTCACCAGCCGGATCGAGCGGTCCTATGCCGCCGCGCGGCAGGCGGTGGACCTCCTGGACAGCGAAGCGCTGCGGCTCGGCCGCCCGGTGACCCGGGCGCTGGCTGCTGAATTACTGCGCGACGCCTGATTCCTGCGCGCCGTTTCGCCTTGACGGCGGCGCGCGGCGGAACATCAATGTCATTGAAACGTCATCGGCGTAACACATGCTTTGCGCTGCACTCGCTTAAGACGGTTCCGCGCCCTTGGCTGAGATGGATTGAAACTTCATGGAATCGGCACAAGTTATTGAAATTAAAGAAAAAGAAGTGATTTCCGCGACTCCGCCGGCGATCGCCAGCAGCCCGGAACGATTTATCAATCGCGAGCTATCCTGGCTGCATTTCAATCGCCGGGTGCTGGAAGAGGCGGTCAATCCCGGCCACCCGGCGCTGGAGCGGGTGCGATTTCTGTCGATTTCCGCCAATAACCTTGATGAGTTCTTTATGGTCCGCGTCGCCGGTATCAAGGCGCAGGTCCGCGAAGGCATCACCGAACGCAGCCCCGACGGGCTGACGCCGTCCGAACAACTGGTCCTGATCAACAAGACGGTTTCCGAACTTGCCTCCGACCAGCAGGCGATCTGGAGCGACCTGCGCTCCACGCTCGCCGAGAAAGGCATCATCCTGGTCGATGGCCACGACGTCACCAAGCCCGAGCGGGCCTGGGTCGAGGATCACTTCCTCCACAACATCTTCCCGCTGCTGACGCCGCTGGCGATCGATCCGGCGCATCCCTTCCCGTTCATTCCGAGCCTCGGCTTCACCATCGCGCTGCACCTGGCGCGCCACTCCGACGGCAAGCCGATGAACGCGCTGATCCGCATGCCCGGCAAGATCGACCGGTTTATCCGCATGCCCGCCGGCAAGGACGGCGAGGTGCGGCTGATCACGCTGGAACAGGCTACCGGCCTGTTCATCGGCCGCCTGTTCCCCGGCTACGCCGTCAAGGGGCAAGGCGCGTTCCGCATCATCCGCAACTCCGAACTTGAAATCGAGGAAGAGGCCGAAGATCTGGTCCGCCTGTTCGAGACCGCGCTGAAACGGCGTCGGCGCGGATCGGTGATCCGGCTGGAGATGGAAGCCAAGATGCCGGAGGCATTGCGTGCGTTCGTGCAGCGGGCGCTTTCCGCCGCCGACGACGAGGTGTTCCTGGTCGACGGCGTGCTGGCGATGAACGAATTGTCGCAGCTAACCCGGCTCGACCGGCCCGACCTCGAATTCGCGCCCTATGTGCCCCGGCATCCCGAACGGGTGCGCGATCACGGCGGCGATATCTTCGCCGCGATCCGGCAGAAGGACCTGATCGTCCATCATCCCTACGAATCCTTCGACGTCGTCGTGCAGTTTCTGCAGCAGGCGGCGCGCGACCCCGATGTCGTCGCCATCAAGCAGACGCTGTACCGCACCTCGAACAATTCGCCGATCGTGCGTACGCTGGCCGAAGCCGCCGAGGCCGGCAAATCTGTCACCGCGCTGATCGAGCTCAAGGCGCGGTTCGACGAGGAGGCCAATATTCGCTGGGCGCGCGACCTCGAACGCGCCGGCGTGCAGGTCGTCTACGGCTTCATCGAACTCAAGACCCACGCAAAACTGTCGATGGTGGTCCGCCGCGAGGGCGGCAATCTTGCAACCTATGTCCACACCGGGACCGGCAATTATCATCCGGTGACCGCGCGCATTTATACCGATCTGTCCTACTTCACCTCGGACCCGACCATCGGACGCGATGCGGCGCGGGTGTTCAACTACATCACCGGCTATGCCGAGCCGAGCGACATCGAGCGAATGGCGGTATCGCCGCTGACCTTGCGCAAGCGCATCATCGAACACATCCACGGCGAGACCAACCATGCGCGCCACGGCAAGCCGGGTGCGATCTGGATGAAGATGAACTCGCTGGTCGATCCCGACGTGATCGACGCGCTGTATGAGGCTTCCCAGGCCGGCGTTTCGATCGAACTGGTGGTGCGCGGAATCTGCTGTCTGCGCCCCGGCATCCCCGGACTTTCCGAGAATATCCGGGTCAAATCGATTATCGGTCGTTTCCTGGAACACGGCCGAATCTACTGTTTTGGCATGGGTCAGGGACTGCCAAGTACCAAAGCTGCTGTGTATATCTCGTCCGCGGACATGATGCCGAGGAACCTCGACCGCCGTGTCGAAATCCTCTGTCCGCTGCAAAATCCCACGGTGCATCAGCAGGTTCTCGAACAGATCATGGTCGCGAATCTGAAGGATACCGAGCAAAGCTGGCAATTGTTGCCCGACGGGTCGTCAACGCGTATGAAGGCCGCGAAAGGCGAAGAGCCGTTCAATCTGCATAACTATTTCATGACGAATCCGAGTCTGTCAGGCCGTGGAAAGTCTCTCAAGGAATCTTCGCCGCGCCGCCTCACGCGCCGTAACGAGCGTCAGCAATCGTCATAAGGGATCGCGGCGGTGAAGCGGCCGCGCAAACGCTCCTCCAGCGTCGCCGTCATCGACATCGGTTCGAACTCGGTTCGTCTCGTCGTCTATGAGGCAATGGCGCGCAGCCTGGTCACCCTCTTCAACGAGAAAGCGCTGTGCGGGCTCGGCCGCGAGGTTCAGAGCACCGGGCTGCTCGCACCCGATGCCGTCGCAAAAGCCCTGACCTCGCTGCGGCGCTTTCGCGCGCTGTGCAAGATTCAGAAGGTCGGCCGCATCTATGCGATCGCCACCGCCGCCTGCCGCGACGCCAGCAACGGTCCCGATTTCATCGCCAAGGCCGAACGCATCTGCGGCGTTCCGATCGAAATACTGTCGGGCCCGCGCGAGGCCAAACTGTCCGCGCTCGGTGTCGTGTCCGGCATTCACAACCCCGACGGCATCGTCGGCGATCTCGGCGGCGGTTCGCTGGAATTGATCGACGTCCACGGCAACCGCGTTCGCAGCGGCGTCACGCTGCCGCTCGGCAGCCTCGCGCTGCAGGACCTGTCGCACAAATCCTTGAAGCGCGCCGAACGCATCGTCAGGAACGAATTGTCCGATGTCGCCCAGCTCAAGGCCGGCCGCGGCCGCACCTTCTATGCCGTCGGCGGCACCTGGCGTGCGCTGGCGCGCATCCATATCGTGCAGAGCGACTATCCGCTGAAGGTCATGCACGGCTATTCGATACCGGCGGCCGAAGCACTGGATTTCGCGCGCCGCCTGCGGCGGCTGGCGGCCGCCAACATGCTTGCCAATATCGAGATCATTGCCGACGCGCGGCGGCCGCTATTGACCTATGCGGCGCTGGTTCTCGAATACATCATTCGCGTCGCCCAGCCGAAAACCATTGTGTTCTCCACCTTCGGCGTGCGCGAAGGCCTGCTGTACGAGATGCTGCCGCAGCAAGAGCGCGCCAGAGACGGATTTATCTGCGCAGCCCAAACGCTGAACCAGTTGCTGTCGCGCTCTGCCCGCCATGCCGAGGAACTGGTCGCCTGGACCGATCGTCTGGTCAGGGTCGTAAAGCTGCGCGAGACCGACGAAGACCGACGCCTGCGCCATGCCGCCTGTCTGCTCTCCGATATCGGATGGCGGGTACATCCGGATCACCGCGGCGAAGAAACGCTCAGCCTGATCACCAACGGCAATTTCGGCTCGGTCAGCCATCAAGGCCGGGCCTTCGTCGCGCTGTCGGTGTTCTACCGCTATGCCGGCCTCAGCGAGGAAAACGAACCGCCGGCGCTGGTACGCGAACTGGTGCCGCCGGCGATGGACGAACGCGCCCGCGTTCTCGGCGCGGCGTTCCGCGTCGCCCATCTGGTTTCGGCAGCGCGGACCGGCGTGTTGCCCGTGACGCATTTTCGCAGCCGCGGCCGCAAACTGATGCTGGTGTTCGAGCACCAGATGGTCGATCTGGTCGCCGATCGCGTCGGCAGCCGTTTCAAGCAATTGGCGCGGCTGGTCGGGCGATCGGGATCGATCGTGCGGCGCTAACGCATGATCCGGAAAAGTGGACACCGGTTTTCCGAAAAGATCATGCGCAAACAATAAGCTAAAGCGCGATGGAGATTTTGCCTAAAGGCATCGCGCTTTAGGCAACCCGACGGCCAATCCGCCTCACGCCGCCTCTGCGGAGTGCTCCGCGTTTCGCAGCGTGCGCTTGCGCCAGATCGCGCCCACGACCAGCACCACGATCACGCCGAGCAAAGCGCAAACGAGTTCACCGCCATTGCCATGGTTGGCAAAATGAGGCGCCGCGCCGAACGATGCCAGCATGGAATCCAGCTTGGCGCCGAACGAGCCTGACAACAGCGCATCGAGCTTCGGACCAATGGCCGGATCGGTCGCGATGACGTCGCCGGCGATCCAGCCGAGCAGCGCGGCACCGGCCCACACCAGAAGCGGCAGCTTGTTCAGGAGCGCCATGATCAGCGCGGCACCCGCAACGATCAGGGGAACGCTGATCGCAAGGCCGAGCACCAACAGCGGCACGCTGCCATTGGCGGCGGCGGCAACCGCGATCACGTTGTCAAGGCTCATCACGATGTCGGCGACGACGACGATCTGCACCGCCGCCCATAGATGCGAAGCGGATTTGACGCCCTCCTCGTCCTCCTGTTCGGGCACCAGAAGCTTTGCTGCAATCACGATCAGTGCCAGGCCGCCGACCAGCTTGAGATACGGCAGGGCCATCAGGCTGGCGACGATACCGGTAAAGATGATGCGCAGGAGCACGGCGGCGGCAGCGCCGAGGATCATGCCCCACAGCCGCTGGCGCGGCTCGAGCCCGCGGCAGGCCAGTGCGATCACCAGCGCATTGTCGCCGGACAGCAAGATGTTGATCCAGATGATCTTGCCGACCGCAACCCAGAACGTCGGCTCGGTCATCTCGCTTTGAAACTGGGTGACGAACGCTGCGATGTTCGCGGGATCGACGGTCTGCCACAACCAGTTCACAGCGTTTCCTTTCAGCCGCAGGCCCGCTTTGGGCGACGATCGCGCGCCGCCCTAATGTTATGAAATCAACCGACGATTTCGTTGCCGGAGAAGAATTGCGCGATTTCGATCGCGGCGGTTTCCGGTGCGTCGGAACCATGCACCGAATTTTCGCCGATCGACTTGGCGTGAACCTTGCGGATCGTGCCATCGGCCGCCTTCGACGGATCGGTGGCGCCCATCACGTCCCGATATTTCAGCACGGCGCCCTCGCCTTCCAGCACCTGAACCACGACCGGGCCTGACGTCATGAACTCAACCAGTTCACCGAAGAACGGACGCGCCTTGTGGACCGCATAGAACGTTTCAGCCTGATCGCGCGTCATGCGAATGCGCTTCTGGGCCACGATCCGCAGCCCTGCCTTCTCGATGATCGCGTTGACCGCGCCGGTCAGATTGCGCTCGGTCGCGTCGGGTTTGATGATCGAGAAAGTGCGTTCAATCGCCATGTTTTCGTCCTTGCAAAACGTCGGTGGAGAGTTGCGGGGCTTATATCGACGCAGTCCTGCGACGGCAAGCGACCCGGTGACGCGTCTGCTATTTGTTTTGCCGCGTTTACTGCGTTTTTCTGGCGCCGACTGGTTGCCGGCTCGCCCGGAAACGCCGCGGCGGGCGCCCAATTACAGCAATTTCACGAAGGTGAACCCTGTCTGAAACCGCCGTCCTGCTTTCGTTCACTATTGTGGGCGTAGGCTTTCGGACGATCGGACGTTCTGCAATTCACTGGCAGCGTGTCACGGGAGGCGATTTCACCGATGGCGCCCTTGACGCTGAAACCTTGGCGCCGAAACCTTGAGGAGACGGTCATGTTACGCAAACTTTCGCTTGTTGCAGTTGCCGCAGCTTCGCTGGGTGCGGCCGCGTTGGCGCCGACCTCCGCCTCGGCATGGGGCGGTTGGCATGGTGGCTGGCATCACGGTGGGGGCTGGGGTGGCCCGCGCGTCTTCATCGGCGGTCCGGCCTATTACGGCGGCGGCTATGGCGGCTGCTATGCGCGGCGCCTGGTCGGGACGCCCTGGGGTCCCCGCTGGCGGCTGGTGAACCGCTGCTACTGATCTGATCTGCCCGAGTCTCAGCTCTCCCTTGACTACGACGCCCCGGCCCTCGCGCCGGGGCTTTTTTGTTCGGTTTCGGGAACCAATTCCGCCTGCCTGCTTCCGCTGGTTGCGGTGGGTGCATGCGGGGTTTGCGGCCGAAACAAATTCGCCCTTTGCGACTTGGTTCAGCATGATCATCTCAAACCTTGCGAGGTGAACTCGCCGCGAGAAAGACCATGAATAACCGGATCAACAACGAATGCGAACAACTCGATCACAGAACCTGCCAATCGATCTGCGATGCCGTTGGCGAACGGCTGCAGGAGAACATACGGCCGGAACCCGCCCTTTCACCCCATTTGCAGCATCTGCTGGACGAGTTGCACCGGCGCAACGCGAGCTTCGCTGAGAGCGGTCCAAAGACCCGGTTTCACCGATAAATAGGTTGCGTTTGCTGGCGGCTCCGGTGACAAGGCCGCATGCTTTCAATCACCGATATCTCCATACGGATCGCCGGGCGGCTTCTGATCGACGACAGTTCCGTGCAGATCGTGCCTGGTGCCCGCGTCGGCTTTGTCGGCCGCAACGGCGTCGGCAAATCGACGCTGTTTCACGCGCTCCGCGGCGACCTGCCGACCGAATCCGGCAGCATCACGATCCCGCCCCGCTGGCGCATCGGCAGCCTCGCGCAGGAGGCACCCGACGGGCCGGAAAGCCTCGTCAACGTCGTGCTGGAGGCCGACCTGGAGCGCGCCGCGCTGCTGCGCGAAGCCGAGACCGCGCATGATCCGCACCGGATCGCGGAAATCCAGACCCGGCTGGTCGACATCGATGCCCACTCCGCGCCCGCGCGTGCGGCCGCGATCCTCAGTGGCCTCGGATTTTCGACCGCGGATCAGGCGCGGCCGGTGTCGGAATTTTCCGGTGGCTGGCGCATGCGCGTGGCGTTGGCCGCGACGCTGTTCTCGGCACCCGATCTCCTGCTGCTCGACGAGCCCACCAATTATCTCGATCTCGAAGGCACGCTCTGGCTCGAGGACCATTTGGCGAACTATCCGCGCACCGTGATCGTCATCAGCCACGATCGCGATTTGCTCGATACGTCGGTAGACCAGATCCTGCATCTCGATCGCGGCAAGTTGACCCTCTACAAGGGCACCTATTCCTCATTCGAGGAACAGCGCGCGACGCGCGAAATGCTGGATGCCAAACACGCCAAGCGGCAAGCCGACGAGCGCAAGCGCCTGCAAGCCTTCGTCGACCGCTTCAAGGCAAAGGCCTCGAAAGCCCGCCAGGCCCAGTCCCGCGTGAAAATGCTGGAACGGATGAAGCCGGTGACCGCGCTGGTGACGCAGGACGTGCGCGAGATTTCGTTTCCAACTCCCGAAAGGACGCTGTCGCCGCCGATCATCGCGGTCGACGACGTCTCGGTCGGCTACGATCCGAAAAAACCCGTCCTCAACCGCGTGACGTTGCGCGTCGATACCGATGATCGCATCGCGCTGCTCGGCTCCAACGGCAACGGCAAGTCGACGCTCGTCAAACTGCTCGCCAACAAGCTGCCGCCGTTCTCCGGCCGGATCACGCGTGCGGAAAAACTGTCGGTCGGCTATTTCGCGCAGCACCAGGTCGATGAGCTCAATCTCGACGGCTCACCCTATGACCATGTCCGCAAGCTGATGCCCGATACGCCCGAGAGCAAGGTCCGCGCCCGCGTCGGCGCGATCGGTTTCTCCGGCAAGGCCGGCGACACGCTGGTGAAAAGCCTGTCCGGCGGCGAGAAGGCGCGGCTGCTGTTGGGATTGGCCACGTTCTTCGGCCCCAACATGATCATTTTGGACGAGCCGACCAACCATCTCGATATCGACAGCCGCGCCGCGCTCGCCGAAGCGATCAACGATTTTCCAGGCGCGGTCATCATGGTCTCGCACGACCGCTATTTGATCGAGGCCTGCGCCGATCAATTATGGGTCGTCGCCAATCAAACGGTCACGACCTATGACGGCGATCTCGACGATTACCGCCGGATGGTATTGTCGATAACAGGCCCACGCAGTGCTTCGCGTGACCGCGGCAACGAGCGCGCCAAGGAAACTGGGAGGAAACTGCAAGGAAACTGCCAAGGAAACCACGAGGCCGGAGCGCGGCAGAAACGAAAAGCGGACGCCGCTGAAGCAGAAGATCGCCGAGGCCGAGGCCGAGATCGAACGCATCAACGGCATCATTGCCAAGATCGACACCGCGCTGGCGCTGCCGGATCTGTTCACCCGCGATCCCAAGCAAGCCGCCCAGCTCAGCAAAGCGCGCGCCGGCGCGGCGAACGCTTTGCAGCGCGCCGAGGAGGTTTGGCTGCAGGCCAGTTCGCAATACGATGAAGCGGCGGGTTGAGGTTTTCGGTGGCTACATCTCGAGACGCGGCTAGCGCCGCTCCTCAGGATGAGGTCTTAGACCTCAGGATACGTCTTACCTCAGGATAAGTCTTGGACCTCATGGTGAGGAGCGCGGCAACGCCGCGCGTCCGAACCACGAGGTCACGGTCGCAAGACCATCATTCCGTCGAAGGGCAATCTACGTCGCCGCCGGCTTCTTCTTCGGTTTTGCCGCTTTCGGCTGCGCCACCGGCTCGGGGCCGCGCTCGATCGACGTCAGGCGCCCGGCGGTGAAGGTGTAGATTCCGGCGCGCTGGCCGCGCGAATAGGTGACGACCGCGACCCGGTCGCCGCGGGGATTATTGGAGAAATTGACGTTGTCGGGCGCGCCTATGCCGCGAACGACGTCGCATTCGGTATGGCCAAGCGCCACCGTTCCCGTTGTCGAAGGCGGCGGGGCGCCGGCAGCACCGTCGGCCAGCGCGTTCGCACCCGCCGTGCCCGGCGGCGGCGCCATGCCCGGACAACCACCATCGGCACTGACCAGATCTTGTGCCGTGATCGGTGTGTTCGGCGAAAGCGGCGGCGTTTCGATCGAGACGCTCCGGATGAACAACCTGCCGGAACGCGAAAACCAGTCCGCGTCCCTCGTCAGAAGGTCGGACTGCAGCATGGACGCAGTGCCCGAGCAGCCTGCCATCATGGGGGCAAGCACCAGCAACGCCAGCAATGGTTTTCGATTGATCGTCCCGTTACGCACGCTGAATCAGGCTCCCGCCCTACCCCTTGGCCTCGGCCCCGAAGTGGGGCCAAATTCGTCGTTTTGACGCGCTTTCTTCACGCGAACCGAATTCTTCACGCGAATCGAAGTCCATTCCGTATGAAAACGCTATAACCACTTGTCCCAACATCACTTTGCGGCACGACCATGGCTGCCCGCAAGGCGCCGGGAAGAAAGCTCAAATTATCATTAATTACCGGATTTCGCTATTGCCGCCGCTGCCACCGGCCCCGTTCGTCAGTTTGCCAATAGGTGACCGCAAAGCCGCGCGCTTTGCAATCGCTCCAAGCGCCCCGCGCAGCGCTCAGCGCGTCCGCGTCGTCGCCGTTGAAAACCAGCACCACCCGCTCGTAGCTGTCGGTATCCGCCGGCAGCACCGCATTGTCGATCAGGAACCTGACATTGGCCTGGTTCGGATTGCCCTCCTCGATCGAAAGAATGATCGGCTGGTCCTGCGCATCGCCGGCACGCCAGGTGGCATGCGGCAAAAACGAATCGTCGCTATAGGCCCATAGATGCGCATCGAGCGCGTCGGTGCGTTCCTGCGACGTCGATTGCACGACCACGCGCCAGCCGCGCTCGAGCGATTTTTCCAGCAGCGGCGGCAGCACGCTTTCGAGCGACATGTTCTGCAGATGGTAGAACAGGACTTCCGTCATCCGGCACCAGCCATTCTGTCTAACCGATTGGGCATGATCGTTTCGGGAAACCGGCACCCGTTTTGCGCTGACGCCGCCCTCCCGGGGCGGATCATGCTCTATTTCTTGCCTTCATAATATTCCGAGACCAGCCGCTCGAGCAGGCGAACGCCGTAGCCTGAACCCCAACTGTGATTGATGTCGGTCTTCGGTGCGCCCATCGCGGTTCCCGCGATGTCGAGATGCGCCCACGGCGTATCATCGACGAATTGCTGCAGGAACTGCGCCGCGGTGATCGAACCGCCGTTGCGCGAGCCGGTGTTCTTCATGTCGGCGAATTGCGAATCGATCTGCTTGTCGTATTCGGGACCGAGCGGCATGCGCCAGACGCGCTCACCGGTCTCGTCGCCGATTTTGCTTAGCCGTTCGGACAGCTCGTCATTGTTGGAGAACATCCCGGCATATTCGGTGCCGAGCGCGACCATGATCGCGCCGGTCAACGTCGCGAGATCGACCATGAATTTCGGCTTGAACTTCTTTGCGACGTACCAGAGCACGTCGGCCAATACGAGGCGGCCTTCGGCGTCGGTGTTGATGATCTCGATGGTCTGTCCCGACATCGAGGTGACGATATCGCCGGGACGCTGGGCGTTGCCGTCGGGCATGTTCTCGACCAGACCGATGGCGCCGACCGCGTTGACCTTGGCTTTGCGCGCCGCCAGCGCGTGCATCAGCCCGACCACGCAGGCCGCGCCGCCCATATCGCCTTTCATGTCCTCCATGCTGGCGGCGCCCTTGATGGAAATGCCGCCGGTATCGAAGCAGACGCCCTTGCCGACGAAGGCCACCGGCTGATCGCCTTTCCTGCCGCCGTTCCAGCGCATGATCACGGTCCTGGACGGCTGCGTGGAGCCTTGCCCGACGCCGAGCAGCGCGCCCATGCCGAGCCTGGTCATCGCCTTGACGTCGAGCACTTCGACATCGACGCCGATCTTCTTGAGCTGGCTCGCACGGCGCGCGAATTCGATCGGGTACAGAATATTCGGCGGCTCGTTCACGAGCTCGCGGGCGATGATCACGCCATCGACGACATGCAATTCGGACGCGAAGGCTTTTCGCGCGGCGGCGACATCGCCGACCGCAATCGAAATGTCGGCACGCAAGGCGCCGTTCTCGCCGTCTTTCTTCTTTGTCTTGTAGCGGTCGAATTTATAGGCGCGCAGACGGATGCCCGATGCGATCGCTGCCGCCGAATCGGCCTGCATCGCGCCGTCAGGCAGTTCCGCGACGAGCGTGACGGATTCGCTCGCCGTATTGAGTTTTCCGGCGGTCACGCCGCCGAATTTGAGGAAATCCTTCTCCTTGATGGCCGCCGTCTTGCCGACGCCGATGACGATCAAACGCTGCGCCTTGATTCCCTCCGGCGCAGGAATATCGAGCGCCGATCCGCTTTTGCCCTTGAACTGGCTTGCGGCGGCCGCCCGCTTGATCGTATCGGCCGCTTTGCCCAACGCTTTTCGCGTCTCCGCGCCGAATTTCAACGCATCGTCGCAAAGCACAACAAGAACGCCGCGGGACGCTGCGGAAAACGGGACAAAGCCGACCTTGACGGCGTCGGACATAGGAAACTCCTCCAGAATTCAAGGCTGTTTTGCGAGACCGGGACCGGCCGCGGGCATTCGGAATGTTCTCTTTGTGGCGGCCCCAATCGCTCAGGGCCCGTGGTTTTCGGCACTATGGCCTGTCAAACGCCGCGCTGCCAAGCCGCAGTGGCCGGCCGGGCCACAGAAGATGAATTATTAACCATATTTAAGGGGTGCCACGGCCCGGCCATTTTGTTGACGGATCAAAGGGATGGTGGTGAGAGTAGATGGCTGAACGGTTTCGCGGTGCGACCAAGAGGGATCCCGGTCTTAAGGGATTGGTCGGACGCCGCCGTTCGGGCGTGCAAGGTGGGATCGTGCGGTAGCCGATGGGGTCGATCGACAAGTATATTTTCCGAACGACGCTTGCGTCGTTTGCGCTTGTCCTGGTCAGCCTTACCGGCGTGATCTGGATTACGCAGGCGTTGCGCGGTATCGACCTGATGACCAGCCAGGGTCAGACCATCATCACGTTTCTCGGCATCACCAGCCTGGTGATTCCGGCGCTGGTCCTGATCATCGCGCCGATCGCGCTGATGATCGCGATCTCGCACACGCTGAACAAGCTCGCGACCGATTTTGAAATTATCGTGATGAATGCCGCCGGCTTCTCGCCGTTCCGGCTGTTCCGGCCGTTTTTCTACGCCACCTGCGTGGTCGCACTCATGGTCGCCTTTATCGGTGCCTATCTTGCGCCGGACGGCATGCGCCGGATCAAGCAATGGGATGCCGAAATCACCGCCGACGTGCTTACCAACATCCTGCAGCCGGGACGCTTTGCCCAGCTCGACCAGAACCTGACGATCAGGATTTGCGAGCGCCTGCCCGGCGGGGTGCTGTCGGGCATTTTCGTCGATGACCGTCGCGACCCGAAGGAACGCGTCACCATCATTGCCGACCACGGCACGGTGATGAAGAACGAGAACGGTTCGTATCTGATACTGGAGGATGGCAACCTCGAGCGTTTCGAAGCGGGAAAACGCGATCCCGCGCTGGTGGCGTTCGGTCGCTATGCCTTCGACATGTCGAAATTCTCCAATCATGGCCGCGACGTCGCGCTCGGAATTCGCGAACGCTACCTCTGGGAATTGCTGTCCCCTCCAGACGACGACCCGATTTTCCAGCAATTGTCCGGGCAGTTCCGTGCCGAATTGCATGACCGCTTCATGTCGCCGGTCTACCCCTTCGCCTTCGCGGTGTTGACGTTCGCATTTCTCGGGACGCCCCGGACCACGCGCCAGAGCCGCAATTTTTCGATCGGCGGTTCGATCGTTGCGGTGTTCGGTCTGCGGATGGCGGGATTTGCATGCTCGGTCATGACCGTGAAGACACCGGGCGCCGCGCTGATCCAATATTCGATGCTGTTCGGCGCGATTGCGGTCGGCCTGTGGATGATTGTCGGCGGCATCGTGGTCGAACCGCCCGCTGCCCTGATCGAGGCTATCAATAGATCGAACGCGCGCATCGCGCGATTCTTCGGACGGCCGGTCACAGCATGAGCATGATGACCAACACGCTCGGGCGATATTTTGCCGGCCGCTTCGTGATCGCGGCGGTCGGGGTGTTTGCGAGCATCTTCGTGCTGCTGGTGCTGGTCGATTACATCGAGATGGTCCGCAAGACATCGGGGCTGGTGTCGGCTTCCGCCATTACGGTCGCGGAGACGTCGCTGTTCCGCGTGCCGCAATTGCTGGAAAAGCTGATGCCGTTCTGCGTCCTGATCGGCGCCATGACCTGCTACCTCGCCCTCTCGCGGCGGCTCGAGCTCGTGGTCGCGCGCGCCGCCGGCGTGTCCGCCTGGCAGTTCATCGCGCCGGCGCTCGCAAGCTCGATCCTTCTCGGCATCCTGGCCACCACCGCCTACAATCCGATCTCCGCGAATTTGCGCGAGCTCTCCAAGCGCATGGAAGCCGAGCTGTTCGGCTCGGCACCCGGCGGCGGCATTCAGGACGCGTCCGGCTTCTGGCTTAATCAGATCAACAGCGACGGCCAATCGATCATCAATGCCGCCCGCAGCGAGCAACAGGGCGTGCGGCTGACCGGCCTGACCGTGTTCCGGTTCGACGCGGAACTCCAGTTCAAGGAGCGAATCGAGGCGCGCGAGGCTTCCCTCGAAGAGGGGCGCTGGGCATTCAAAGGGGTGCGCCGGTACTCCCTCGACAAGCCGCCGGTCGACCAGGACACCTACTACCTGACGACCACCCTGACACCTGCCCAGGTCCGTAACAGCTTCTCCACCCCGGAAACTGTGTCTTTTTGGCAACTCCCCGGCTATATCCGGTCTTCGGAAAGCTCGGGATTTGCGACCGCCGGCTACCGGTTGCAGTACCATAAGCTCATCGCACAGCCGTTTTTGCTGGCTGCAATGGTCATGTTGGCGGCTTCCGTGAGCCTACGATTCTTCCGGATGGGCGGCGTGCAAAAGATGGTTTTGAGTGGCGTGGGTGCGGGCTTTCTGCTCTATGTTTTGTCGAAAGTTACTGAGGATTTGAGCAAGGCTGAGTTGATGCATCCCATCGCTGCGGCGTGGTTGCCCGTCTGTGTGGGTGGCCTCACCGGCTTTCTAGCCTTGCTGTACCAGGAGGACGGGTAGTGGCCGTTGTCGCCGCCCGGCAGTTGAGGTCGCCTGCAATCAGGTGGCGCACCCCCGTGCGCCGCCACAGGACCCGCTTGACCGCCATCAGCGCTCCCGCAATGGCCCTGCTCGGCGCCTTCGTGCTCGCCGGCGCGTTCGGTCTTGCCTGGACGGCACCGGCCGCTGCGCAAAGTTTCACCTACAATCCGCGACCGCCCAAGCCGCCGCCGCGGCCCGTCAATAACAGCGGCCAGATGCTCGTGCAGGCCGTCGAGGTCGATTACGATTACAATAACCAGCGCGTGTCGGCAGTCGGCAACGTGCAGATGTTCTACAACGGCACCAGCGTCGAGGCCGACAAGGTCATCTACGACCAGAAGACCAAGCGGCTGCATGCTGAGGGCAACATCCGCCTGACGGATGCGGAAGGCAAAATCACTTACGCCAACATCATGGATTTGAGCGACGACTACCGCGACGGTTTCGTCGATTCGCTGCGCGTCGACACCGAAGATGCGACGCGAATGGCCGCGACCCGCGCCGACCGCACCAGCGGCAACTACACTGTGTTCGAAAACGGCGTTTACACCGCCTGCGCGCCCTGCAAAGACGATCCGAAGAAGCCGCCGCTGTGGCAGGTCAAGGGTGCGCGCATCATCCACGACCAGACCGACAAGATGCTGTATTTCGAGAACGCCCAGCTCGAGTTCTTCGGCGTTCCGATGGCGTATCTGCCGTATTTCTCGACGCCCGATCCGACGGTGAAGCGCAAGAGCGGCTTCCTGATGCCCGCCCTCAGCACGGTATCGACCTACGGTTTCGGCGTCGAAACCCCCTACTACTTCGCTCTCGCCCCCGACTATGACGCGACCTTCAATCCGCGCTTCACCACGCGGCAAGGCGTGCTGTTGCAGGGCGAATTCCGCCAGCGCCTGATCAACGGCGCGTATCAAATCCGCGCCTATGGCATCGATCAGCTCGACCCCGGCGCTTTCGCCGGCCAACCCGGCGATCGCCAATTCCGCGGCGGCGTCGAAACCAAGGGCCAGTTCGCGCTGAACGACAAATGGACCTGGGGTTGGGACGGCGTGCTGCTGTCCGACTACTACTTCATGTCCGACTACCGGCTGGCGCAGTACAAGGACCCGCTAGGGTCGTTCCTGACCCTGCCGACGGAAGCGATCTCGCAGCTCTATCTGACCGGCGTCGGCAATCGCAGCTTCTTCGACGCGCGCACGATCTATTATCTCAGCTTCTCCGGTAACCAGGATATGGTTCCGGTGATTCACCCCGTGATCGACTACAACAACGTGATCAACAGCCCGATTTTGGGCGGCGAATTCAGCTACAAGACGAACTTCACCAGCCTGACGCGTCAAACCGCGGCGTTCGACCCGATCACGACATTGGCCAACACCCTCAGCCTGTGCACGACGGCATCGGCCGATCCGCTGGCGCGGATACCCTCGCAGTGCCTGCTGCGCGGCATGCCCGGCACCTACACGCGGCTGACGGCAGAGGCGCAATGGCGGCGGTCATTCACCGATCCGGCCGGCCAGATCTGGACGCCGTTTGCGATCCTGCGCGCCGACGCCATCGACGCTTCGATCTCGAATCAGCCCGGCGTTTCGAATTTCCTTCCCGTCGGCGATAATCAGGCGCTGCGCGCGATGCCGACCGTCGGTCTCGAATATCGCTATCCCTTCATCAACGTGCAGCCGTGGGGCACCACCACGATCGAACCGATCGCGCAGGTCATCATTCGTCCCAACGAGCCCTATGCCGGCAAGATTCCCAACGAAGACGCGCAGAGCCTGGTGTTCGACGCCAGCAACCTGTTCTCGGTCGACAAGTTCTCCGGCTACGACCGCGTCGAAGGCGGCGGCCGCGCCAATGTCGGCGTGCAGGCGACGACGCAGTTCGACCGCGGCGGCATCGGTCAATGTGCTGTTCGGACAGTCCTATCAGCTGTTCGGCCTGAATTCGTTCGCAGTCGCCGACATGACCAATACCGGCCTCGATTCCGGCCTGCAGAACACGCGCTCCGATTACGTCGCCCGCGTCAATTATTCACCCAACCGCACCTATACGTTCAGCGTGCGCTCGCGCATGGATGAAGAAACGTTGAACATCAACCGTTTCGAGGCCGAGGGCCGTGCGGCGTTCGACCGCTGGTCGGTCAGCTTGATGTACGGTAACTATGCCGCGCAGCCGCAGCTTGGATATTTGACCCGGCGCGAAGGCTTGCTCGGCAGTGCATCGATCAAGGTGGCGTCGAACTGGGTGGTGTCGGGCTCGGCGCGCTGGGATCTTGAAGCCAACAAGCTCAACCAGTACATCGTCGGCGCAGGCTACGTCGATGATTGCTTCGTGCTGGCCGCCAACTACGTCACCTCCTACACCTACTCCGCCGGCACCACACCGCCGATCCTCAGCCACGCTTTCATGCTGCAGATCGGCCTGCGGACCATTGCGAATACGTCCACATCGGCCGGCGGCGGCCTCGTTCAGTAGGGCGGATTGAAACCTTCCCGGAGAGTACCCGCACCATCGCGGATCGAATTGGTTGATACGGCTGACATGACCATGACGACCACCAAGTTCTCACACCATCGGCTTTGGTCCCTGATCGCCGCCTGCGCCGTCGCGCTGGTGGTGCTGGCAGGCGGCGTTTCGCCGCTGCATGCGCAGTCCGTGGCGGTCATGGTCAACGGCGAACCGATCACCAACTACGACATCGAGCAGCGCACCAAGCTGAACTTCCTGACGACGCACAAGCAGATGTCGCGGCAGGAAGTCATCAACGAACTGATCGACGAAAAGGTGAAGATCAAGGAAGCCAAGCGATTCGGCGTCGATCCCACCTCGTCCGATATCGATCAGTCATATACCGCGATGAGTACGCGGATGCGGATCACGCCCGATCAGCTGACAAAATCACTTGAAACCCAAGGCGTCCGCTCGGAGACCCTGAAGGCCCGTCTCAAGGCCGACATGGTTTGGACCAGCCTGGTGCGCGGCCGCTACAAGGAGAGCCTCCAGGTCGGCGAAAAGGACGTCGCCGCGGCGGCCCAGGAAGGCGGCGAAAAAACCGAAACCGAAGCGTTCGAATACAAGATGCAGCCGATCGTCCTGATCGTCCCGCGCGGTTCGCCGCCCGCCATGATCGAGTTGCGGAAAAAGGAAGCCGATGCGCTGCGCGAGCGCGTCCAGACCTGTGAAGAGGCCAATTCCTATTTCAAGTCGATGCAGAACGCCGCGATCCGCGAAGCCGTGACCAAGACTTCGGCCGACCTTCCCGGCCCGCTTCGCGAACTGCTCGACAAGACGCCGGTCGGCCATTTGACCGCGCCCGAGATCACCAAGCAGGGTGTGGAGATGGTCGCCCTGTGCGG
The DNA here is from genome assembly GCA_963847015.1 of uncultured Alphaproteobacteria bacterium. Classification (GTDB taxonomy): domain Bacteria; phylum Pseudomonadota; class Alphaproteobacteria; order Rhizobiales; family Xanthobacteraceae; genus Bradyrhizobium. The sequence goes on from CAWJYI010000024.1 coordinate 108,362, forward strand.
CCGCAAGCCGACCACCGTCGATACGCCGAAGAAGCGCGAAATCCGCGACAAGATGTTCCAGCAAAAATACGAGGCAAAGTCGAAATCCTATCTCGCCGAAATCCGCAAAGCCGCGATGATCGAATATCGTTGATGCATGGCAAAGCCTCTCGCGCTGACATCCGGCGAGCCCGCGGGCATCGGCCCCGACATCGCCATCACAGCGTGGCTGCGGCGCAATGAGTTGAGCCTTCCGCCGTTCTACCTGCTCGGCGACCGCAGCTTTTTCGCAGAGCGCGCGAAGATTCTGGGATTGAAGGTTGAACTTGCCGATAGCAGTCCCGATGAGGCCCAGGCGACATTCGCGAATGCCCTGCCCGTGGTGGCGACGGGGGAGCCTGCGACGGCGAGGCCCGGCCGGCCGGACGAAACCAGCGCGAATGCCGCGCTAGCCTCCATTCGCAACGCGGTCGACGATGTCCGGGCTGGAAAAGCCAGCGCCGTCGTCACCAATCCGATCGCGAAAAGCGTGCTTTACCGTGCCGGATTCCGCCATCCCGGTCACACCGAATTCCTCGCAGAGCTGGCCGCCAATGGCGGCGCAACACCGCAGCCGGTGATGATGCTGTGGTCGCCCGCACTCGCCGTCGTGCCCGTGACAATCCATCTGTCGCTGCGGGAGGCGCTTACGCAACTCACGACCGATCTGATCGTCACGACCGCCCGTATCGCAGTCGCGGATCTGAAGGCCCGCTTCGGCCTCCCCCATCCACGTCTCGCCGTCTCCGGCCTCAACCCGCATGCCGGCGAGGAAGGCTCGCTGGGCATGGAGGATATCGAGATCGTCACGCCTGCCGTGGAAAGGCTGCGCGGCGAAGGCATCGATGCGAGGGGGCCGCTGCCGGCCGACACCATGTTCCACGCCGCGGCGCGCAAGAGCTATGACTGCGCGATCTGCATGTATCACGATCAGGCGCTGATCCCGATCAAGACGCTTGCCTTCGAGGACGCCGTCAACGTCACGCTGGGACTGCCGTTCATCCGGACTTCGCCGGATCATGGCACGGCCTTCGACATCGCCGGCACCGGCAAGGCCAATCCGTCGAGCCTCGTCGCGGCGCTGCGGCTCGCCGCACGCATGGCGGCGGCCAAGCCGGTATGAGCGCGATCGACGATCTGCCGCCGTTGCGCGACGTCATCCGCGAACATTCACTCTCGGCGCGCAAATCGCTCGGGCAGAATTTTCTGCTCGATCTCAACCTCACGGCGCGGATCGCGCGCGCCGCAGGTCCGCTCGAAGACACTACCGTGATCGAGGTCGGCCCCGGGCCCGGCGGGCTAACCCGCGCCCTGCTGGCGCTCGGCGCCAGGCGCGTCATCGCCGTGGAGCGCGACGAACGCGCGCTGGCTCCGCTCGACTACATCTGCGAAGCGATATCCCGGCCGGCTGGAGATCGTCCACGCCGACGCGCAACGCTTCGATCCGCGTCCGATGCTCGACGGCGGCAAGGCCAGGATCGTCGCCAACCTGCCCTACAACATCGCCACCGCATTGCTGGTGGACTGGCTCTCGATCGAACCCTGGCCGCCCTGGTACGACATGATGGTGCTGATGTTTCAGCGCGAGGTCGCAGAGCGGATCGTCGCGAAAGAAAATGACGAGGCCTATGGCCGGCTCGCCGTGCTCGCGAACTGGCGCGCCGAGACCAAGATCCTGTTCGACATTTCGCCGGCCGCCTTTGTACCGCAACCCAAAGTCACCTCCTCGGTGGTGCGACTGGTGCCGCGCCACGCGCCGGAGCCCTGCGACCGCCGTGCGCTGGAACAAGTGGCGGCAGCCGCCTTCGGCCAGCGCCGGAAAATGCTGCGGCAGAGCCTCAAATCGCTCTCGGTCGATCCGGCCCGGCTGGCCGCAGCCGCCGACGTCGATGCGACCCGGCGCGCCGAAACGATCCCGGTGTCCGGCTTTGTTGCCATGGCCCGTGAATTGACCGATATACGAAACACAAAATCGAACATCCCTTAAGGAGAGAACGCCATGGCGCTGATGCGACGCCAGTCCCTCGTCAAATTCGATGCGCCGCTGTGCGAAACCATTGTCGACACACCCAAACCACAAGGCAGCGAAGTCCTCGTCCGCATCGAACGTTGCGGGCTGTGCCATTCCGACCTGCACATCCAGGATGGCTATGCCGATCTCGGCGGCGGCAAGAAGCTCGATACCACGCGCGGCATGACGCTGCCGTTCACGCTGGGACACGAGATCGCAGGCATAGTCGAGGAAGTCGGCCCCGATGCACCGAAGGACCTGATCGGCAAGAAGCAGGCCGTCTTCCCCTGGATCGGCTGCGGCCAGTGCCGCGACTGTCAGAACGGCGATGAAAACCTCTGCCTCAAGCAGCGCTTCGTCGGCGTCTCCATCGACGGCGGCTTTGCCAGCCATGTGCTGGTGCCCGATGCAAAATACCTGCTGGATTACGATCCGCTGCCGGTCAACCTGGCCGCCACCTTGATGTGTTCGGGCGTCACCGCCTATGGCGCGCTGAAGCGGCTGGTCGACCGTCCCCGCCAGCGCAATCTGCTGCTGATCGGGCTCGGCGGCGTCGGCATGATGGGGCTTTCCTTCGCGCAGGCGATGTTCACCCAAAAGATCTCCGTCGCCGATCTGAGCCCGGCCGCACGCGAGACCGCATTGAAAAACGGCGCATCGGTGGCTTACGATCCCAGCGAGACTGACGTGATCAAGCGCATGATCAAGGAGACCGAGGGCGGGTTTGACGAGATCGTCGATTTTGCGGGCAACGAAAAATCGATGGCGTTTGCGGTCTCGGTGCTGGCGCGCGGCGGCAAGATCGTGGTGTCCGGCCTGATGGGCGGCAATTTCAGCCTGCCGATGGTGCAATGGGTCTACAAGCGCATGACCATCGAGGGCTTCATGGTCGGGACCTTAGCCGAAGGTCGGGAATTGATGGCGCTGGCGCGCGCCGGTAAGATCAAGCCAACGCCGATGCAGGAAGAACCGATGGCCGACGTCCAGAAATGGATCGACGAACTGCGGGCCGGCAAAGTGGTTGGACGTATCGTTTTGAAAAACTGAAGCGGAGCAGTCCGCGATAGCGCCTCCGGATCACAAGAAGGGCGCGTCGAAACAAAAAAGAGCGCCGGTTCTGACTTCGTCAGAACCGGGAAAGCTCAGGCTTCGCGATTGATAGGGAGACGCTGATGGCTTCCGGAAATCATTCGAAGCTCGCCGCTTGCGCGGCGCTGATGCTCGTCGTGCTGACGGCGCCCGCACTGGCGCAGAAACGCTACGGCCCCGGGGTCACCGACACCGAGATCAAGATCGGGACCACGACGCCCTATAGCGGGCCGGCATCGGCCTATTCGGCCGGCGCGGTTTCGGCGACCGCCTATTTCCAGATGATCAACGAACAAGGCGGCGTAAATGGCCGCAAGATCAATTTCATCAGCCTGGACGATGGCTATAGCCCGCCCAAGACGGTGGAGCAGATCCGGCGCCTGATCGAGAGCGACGAAGTATCGTTCCTCGTCAATCCGGTCGGCACCGCGACCAACATGGCGGTGTTCAAATACATCAACCAGAAAGGCGTGCCGCATCTTTTCATCGGCACGGGCGCAACAGTCTTCAACGACCCCGAGCACTATCCATGGACGATGAGCTGGACGCCGCATTACGCCTCCGAAGGCGAGATCTACGCGCGATATATCCTGTCGACCAAGCCCGACGCCAAGATCGGCATCCTGTCGCAGAACGACGACCTCGGCCGGGATTATCTTCTCGGTTTCAAGCGCGGGCTCGGCGACAAGGCCGACAAGATGATCGTCTCGTCGCAGACCTACAACACCAGCGATCCCACGGTCGATTCCCAGGTGGTCTCGCTGAAAGCTTCGGGCGCCGACGTGTTCTTCATCGTCACGGTGCCGAAATTTTCGGCGCAAGCCATTCGCAAGGCCTATGACGTCGACTGGCATCCTCAGGAATTCGTGGTCAGCGTCGGCTCGTCGATCGCCGGTGCGATCAAGCCGGCAGGGTTTGAAGCCGCCAAGGGCATCATCTCCGCCGCCTATCAAAAAGACCCGGCCGATCCGCAATGGGCAGATGATCCGGCCATGAAGGCCTGGAACGTCTGGATGGACAAGTACAACCCGCGCATCAACAAGAGCGACTATTACGCGCCCTATGGCTACAATATCGGTTTCGCCGTGGTCGCCCTGCTCAAGCAATGCGGCGACGATCTGACGCGCGAGAACATCATGAAGCATGCGTCCCATCTCGACCTGGATCTGCCGCTGCTGCTGCCCGGCATTCGCCTGAAGACCACGCCCGGCGACCTGCGCCCGATCAAACAAATGCGGCTGGTCCGTTTCAACGGCGAGCGCTACGTGCTGTTCAGCGACGTGCTCGAGAGCAATTAGCGTTTTGCGATGAAGGTTGCGGCAAGCCCACTGATGCTTGCATTGCGGAACATCGGCGCGATACCCAATATCCGACTCTTCCTGAAGGATGGTTCAACCCGATAAGATGCTCTTCTTGACAAGATGCTCTTCTTGACCTTGGGGGCGGATATGACGCGGCCATCAAGAACAGGCGGCAAGACGAGCGGGGCGAAAAGCCGTAACCCAAGCCGACTAAAGGGCGGCAAGACCACCAGGACCAAGCGCCGCATCGCACCAGCCGGCACCCGTGTTAAAGGTTCTTCGGTCTCCGCCCTGAACAAAGACCTGAAGGAAGCCCGCGAGCAGCAGGCCGCAACGGCTGAGATATTGAAGGTGATAGCCAGTTCACCCGACGATGTGCAGCCCGTGTTCCAGGCCATCGCCGAACGGACGAACCAGCTCGTTGGCGGTCTCACAACCGTGGTCTGGCGTATTTTGGAAGACGTGGCGCACCTGGTTGCGTTTGCACATGCTGACCCTTTGGCTGATGCAGCTCTCATGGCGGCTGCATCCCAGATACCTCTATCGTCGTGGCAATTGGGTGAGACGATTCGCAAAGGGGAGGTCTTTTCGGTTTCCGACACCGAAGAGGACACGCGGTCTTTGCGAGACCTGGCGCGCCTGCGCGGTTTCCGCAGCGTCTTGTATGTTCCGCTGCTGCGCAATCAGAAGGCTATCGGAATTATCGGGGTAACAAGGGTAAAACCGGGGCAGTTTGCCGATCACCACGTTCAACTTCTGCGGACCTTTGCCGATCAGGCTGTGATCGCGATCGAGAACACGCGGCTGTTCAACGAAGTTCAGGCGCGCACTGTCGAACTCACCGAATCGCTCGAGCAGCAGACGGCGACGTCCGAAGTGCTGCGCGTCATCAGCAGCTCCCCCGGGGATCTCGCGCCCGTGTTCGACACCATGCTCCGCAAGGCCATGGAGCTATGCGGCGCTAACTTCGGAACGCTGAACACATTTGACGGCACCCGGTTCGAGACCGCCGCCACCTACGGGCTCCCGTCGGCCTATGACGAATTCCGGAGGAAGCAACCGCTGCGGTATGGCCCGGGCACCGCACCCACGCTCCTGATAAGGGGCGAGCCGTTTGTCCAAATGACCGATCTCCCGGAGAGCGAGGCCTATCGCCAGGGCGAACCCAACCGCCGCGCCTTGGTTGATCTCGGCGGCGCGCGCTGCCTGCTCGCTGTGCCCTTGCTCAAGGATGAGCGCGTGGTCGGCAACGTGATGATTTTCCGCCAGGAAAACCGTTGCTTCTCGGAGAAGCAAATCACGCTGCTAAAACAATTCGCCGCGCAGGCGGTGATCGCCATCGAAAATACGCGCCTGCTGAGCGAGTTGCGCGAACGCACGAAGGACCTGAGCGAGTCCTTGCAGCAACAGACCGCCACCGCCGATGTGCTCAAGGTCATCAGCCGCTCCGCGTTTAATTTGCAGATTGTGCTCGACACGCTTGTCGAGTTGGCCGCGCAACTGTGCGAGGCAGATGAGGGAATCATCCTTCAACCGAAGAGCGACGGGTTCGGCCTGGTGGCAAACTGGGGGCTGGCGCCCGGCAAACAGGAATTCCTGCAGAGCCTTATTTTCCGGCCGGGAGACGGCCGCTTGACGGGAAGAGTTTTGACTGGGGGCAACGTCGTTCACATTCCTGATGTGCTGGAAGAGCCCGGTTTCATTGTTCGGGGAGACCCAGACCCGGCCCGCACGAGGTTGGGTGTACCCTTGATCCGCGATGGCGCCCCCGTCGGCGTCTTCGTTTTGACGCGGAGGCAGGTCCGGCCCTTCACCGATCGGCAGATCGAACTGGTCCAGACTTTTGCCGCGCAGGCGGTGATCGCCGTCGAGAACGCGCGGCTGTTCAACGAGACACGCGAAGCACTGGAGCGGCAGACCGCGACGGCCGACATTCTTAAGGTCATCGCCAGCTCGCCGTCGGATCTGCAGCCGGTGTTTGAGGCCATCGCGGAGCGATCGAACCGGATCGTCGACGGCTTCTCGACTACGGTGCTAAGCATCGTCAATGAGACGGTGCATCTGTCGGCATTCACGCCAACTAATCCGGCTGCCGACGAGGCCCTCAAGGCTTTTTTCCCGCGACCGTTGTCGTCGGTTAGTTGGAGCGGAGCGATCAGAAGGGGAGAGATATTCCAAATCTCCGACTTCGAGGTCGAGTTCCCAGCACAAGCCCCGGCACGAAAGTTGGCACGACTGCGCGGCTGGCGCAGCTCGATGTACGTTCCGCTACTGCGCGATCGGAAGCCTATCGGCGCCATCGGCGTTACCCGGGTGGAAGCGGGCTCGTTCGCCGACCACCACGTCCAGCTTCTGAAGACTTTTGCCGATCAAGCCGTAATTGCAATTTCGAATGTCAGGCTATTCAATGAAGTGCAGGATCGGACCAAAGAGCTGTCGCAATCCCTCGACGAGTTGCGAGCCGCGCAGGATCGGCTGGTACAAACCGAAAAGCTTGCCTCGCTCGGGCAACTCACCGCCGGCATAGCCCACGAAATCAAAAATCCTCTGAACTTCGTCAACAATTTCGCTTCCCTTTCGGCTGAGATGACCGACGAACTCAACGACGTGCTGAAACGTGCAACGCTTGCCGAAAAGGTCCGCGCAGAGGTCGATGAACTGACTGGTCTCCTGAAGGACAATCTCAGCAAGATAGTTCAGCACGGCAAGCGCGCTGACTCTATCGTTAAGAATATGCTGCTGCATTCCCGTCAGGGAGGCGGAGAGCTGCGCCCCACCGAAATCAACGCGCTGGTGGATGAAAGCCTCAACCTGGCCTACCATGGGGCGCGGGCTGAGAACCCGCAGTTCAATGTCATGCTGCAGCGTCACTTCGACCCCGGGGCGGGCGCGTTCGAAGTTTTTCCGCAGGAAATTACCCGAGTGCTGCTAAATCTAATCTCGAACGGGTTCTATGCCGTGATGCGGCGCAACGCCGAAAACGGGGATGTCGGCTTTGAACCAACGGTGAGCGCGACCACGCATGCCCGTGGCGACCACGTCGAAATCCGTATCCGAGACAACGGGATCGGAATTCCATCCGAAGTGAAGGAGAAGATATTCAATCCGTTTTTCACCACCAAGCCCGCGGGCGAGGGCACCGGGCTCGGCCTGTCGATGAGCCATGACATCGTCGTGAAGCAGCACGGCGGCAGGATCGACGTCGATAGCGAGCCGGGGGCATTCACCGAGTTCATTGTCAGCCTGCCGCGCAAGAGACTTGCGCAATAGTGGCCGGAGAATCGAATTGAGCACGTATATTGTCGCCGTCGATGACGAGCCCGATGTCGAGAGCATGTTCCGCCAGTAATTCCGATGCGATCTGCGCTCGGGAAATGCCGCCCCTTCGAGACGCTGGTCGATTTCCTCGCGTTCCGAGGTGGCTACCCCGGGCGTAGCGGAGAACGATCAAGTCATGCCAATCAATCCCGATTTATGGGGGCTTACTCCAATACGGCAATGCATGCCCGCTGCCCTGCGACCGTCCGCTTGAGCGAAGCTGTGCGCCCGCCGGGCAAATCAGTTTTTTCTGTCCAGCCCTTCTCGTAAAAATATTCACCTTTCGCCGTCGGGCAAATCATCTCTACAAGCTCGCCCCATCCCGGCCCGCAGGAGGGGCGTATCATGATCGTCACGGTCGTTGGGCATGGGATGCGATGGACGCGGCAGCGTCGGGCGCGCAGGTCATTGCAGGGCGGGCTTCGGCTTGTGAGCAATCCAGCGGCGCGCAGACGAACGATGTTGCGGCGTACGGCAAAACCGTGTGGTCCCGACACCCGTTGCTGGTGCCAAGCTGTCGGTGGCGAGATACGATCCAACCGGATCGGATCCTGCCATCGAGCCGGTAGCGACGGTGACAAGACGAATTCGCTCGCCGGGGAGAACACGGCATAAGCCGTAAAGCCATTGCGCAGGGAATGCCGGAGTGCCTCCGCTGAACCTGTATGCTCGTGTGCGCTTTCTTTTGTGCGCTTTGCACACGAGACCGCGGGTGCAGCGTGCACCCGGCATTCCCTGCTCCCTCTTCGTTGAGGGGGAATGTTCATGCAAACCTCGGGCGCTTTTTCCCGCCGCGGGAACGCGATGCTATGTTTGGAAATGGCAATGCAAGTGCCGCACACTCGCTGTCGTCACCCGCGCATGCGGGTGATCCAGCATTCCAGAGACAGCAGTGATTGAACCGAGAAGCCGCGGCGTACTGGATACCCCGCATGCGCGGGGTATGACTGGTTTTGCCAGATTTGGCCGAACGTGCATTGCGGCGCCGTGCCGCTTTTCGCAAGCCACGCCGGCTGATAATCTGCTCTGGCTGATCGCGGGGGTGCATTGAGGATGCGCGGGGCTGTGGGCTGCAAATTCTGGGCGCTGCCGGTGCTGAGCGTTTTTGCGTCGCTGGTTCTCGCCTGCCCCGCCTCAGCCGAAAAGCGCGTGGCGCTGGTGATCGGCAATTCCGCCTATCAAAACGTCACCCGGCTCGACAACCCGCGCAGCGACGCGGCGCTGATGGCCGAGACACTGGCTGGCTTGGGGTTCACGCTGATCGGCGGCCGCGCCCAGCTCGATCTCGACAAGCCGGCCATGGACACCGCCGTGCAGAATTTTGGCCGGCAGGTTCAGGGCGCCGATGTCGCGCTGTTCTATTATGCCGGCCACGGCGTCCAGGTCTCCGGTTCGAACTATCTGGTGCCGGTCAGCGCCAACCCGACGCGCGAGGCCGACGTCGATTTCCAGATGGTGGACGTCAATCTCGTGCTGCGCCAGATGCAGGGCTCCGGCACCCGGCTCAACATGGTGATCCTCGATGCCTGCCGTAACAATCCGTTCGGCGCACGCGGATTGCGCGCCTCCGACGGCGGCCTCGCGCAGATGCGCGCGCCGGAAGGCACCCTGATCTCCTATGCCACCCAACCCGGCAATGTCGCGCAGGACGGCAGCGACGGGCACAGTCCCTACACCAGGGCACTCGCTTCGACGATCAAGCAGCAGGGGCTCGACATCTTTCAGACCTTCAACCAGGTCGGACTTGCCGTGAAGCGTGAGACCGGCGGCTCGCAGCAACCCTGGGTGTCCTCTTCGCCGATCGACGGCACCTTCTATTTCGTGGCCCCTGCGCCCTCCCCGGCTTCGCCCCAGGTCGCCGTCGCGCCGCCGCCCGAGCCGCAGATCGCGAACACGCTGCGTCCGGATCCCGACCGGGTGCCGATCAAGGATACCGTGCTGCTGCGCGAATTGAGCGATCGGCTCTACGAACATAATTTCGATCCGGAGCCGCTCGACAGCAAAAACGGCATGCGGCTCGCGATCGGCAAATTCCAGGAAAAGAGCAACATGACGCCGACCGGTGAAGCCACCGAAGGCGTGCTGACGCGGCTTCGGAAGATGGACGATCTGAAGCCGTGGGGGTCGATCGTCTACGGGCCCGACAGCGACAAATGGGGAATGTCGTGGAACCATGCTTCGCGGCGCGCGGCGGTCGACGATGCGCGCAATCAATTGCGGCGCCGGCAAATGTCCGGTCGAGTTGAGCTTTTATGGCACGCGGTGCGGCGCGTTCGCGATCTCCGGAAAATCGTGGTCGCTGGTTCAGCGCGATACCGTGCAACGTGCCAAGGATGCGGCGCTTGACGACTGCGGCAAGACTGGCAAATCTTGTCGCGTCATCGGCGCGGTTTGCGCCGACGGATCCGGCCGGTAATTTTTAGTTCAAGAAATTGGAAACACCTGTTTATGCCAAACGCCGTTCAACGTTCGATCAAAATCGCCCTGCTCTGCATCTCAATCATCGTCACGAACGGCCTCGGCTCTGCGTTCGCGCAATCCGGCAGCGCCGGCGGCAGTATCGGCAACGACGAAAAATCGGTGTCCGGTTCGCGCTCGACGCCGCGATCGGCCGAACCCGAGCGGGCCACCCGGCGCAGCGGACCCGAAGCCGAGGCACCGCGCCGCGCTGCGCGGAAAAGCGGCGGCGGCGGCGGCAGTTTCGACGGCGCGTGGGTCGTCAATTCCATCGGCTGCGGCGGCACCAGCGCGGGTGCGGTGGTCGTGACCAGCGGCCGGATCATCGGCGAAGGCGTGACCGGGACCGTGAGCCCCAACGGCGCCGCGCGCTCGGTCGGCAATTACAACGGCATCAGGGTGATCAGTTCCGGCCATGTTTCCGGACGCAGCGGCTCGGGTACATTCCGCCGGTCGGACGGCTGCTCAGGAACTTGGACGTCGTCGAAACAGTGAAACAAATGCCTTATTTGGCAGGCTTTTTTGTGCCTCGCAGGCGTCCACGCGAGCCCTAATTAAACCCTACCGGCTCCGGAATTGGGGCTCATTGCGACCCAAGTTTTCCCCGAGATTTGCAGCGTAAGCGTTGCGTAATGTTGCCGGGGATAGTCATGCCAAACCGTACACCGAAATTCGTCTCAGCCGTCTTCGGCGGTATTCTTGCAGGCGCCATTCTCGCCCCTGTCACGGATATCCACGCAAAGGATGCAGAAGACAATTGCCTGTCCGCCCCGAAAGGCGCGACACCCGCGGGCGGTCATTGGTACTATCGGATCGATCGCGCCACCAAGCGCAACTGCTGGTATCATCAAGAACGAAAACGAGAAGAGCGCGCGCGCCGCGCCGCAGGATTCATCGTCATCTGCTCCGCCAGCATCGACGACTGCATCAGCACCGGTAAATCTCGTTCCGCCGAAGCCGAGCACGAACGTGCGCAAATCGATTGCCGATGCACGCGCCGAACTGACCTCTCCGCCAATGCGCGTCGAGCAGGATGCGAGCGTCAACGTTGATCCGCGTGTCAACGCCGCAGGCGTTCAGAACAGCCAGCGCGCGGCAACAACCGACGCGGCTGCGCCGGCGTCGCCAATCACTTCGCGCTGGCCTGATACCGCGGCCGCCAGCCCCTCCAGCGATCTCCGCGTCGCCGCTGCCGATCCGCCGGAAAGTCCGCCGGAGAACGCCGAGGCGGCGCCACAGCCGGCCGTTACTCCGGTTGCGCTCGCCGCAGCGGACTCGTCCCTGGAAAAGCAGTCGGCATCGATGCAGATGCTGTTCCTCGTGATGGCCGGCGCGCTCACGCTGGCGGGCCTGACGGCCAGCGTGATCTTCCGGTTTGGCCGCGCACGGGCCAAGCAGCCGGAAATTCGCGGCAGCCGGCGCATCAACTGGGATTCGGTCCACGCCAGTTCGTCGCCACCGATATTTCCGAGCGAGGACGTTCCGATGTGGCACCGCGATGCGCCGGCCAACGCTTCCGCCAACATCTCGCACAATCGCCGCGATGCCCGCGCCTCCGACGACCCGGAGCGCCGGGTGACGGAACTGCTGTCGCGGCTGGCGCGCAGCGCGCAAAGCTGACGGAAGTTATTTTTCGAGCTGGCGCTGCAAGCTGCGAACGAACTCGGTGAGCCCTGTGCGCCGTTCGCGCTTGAGCCGCTCGGCGTTCAGGATCGATTGCACTTCGGCAAAGGCGTCGTCGACGTTCTGATTGACGACGATGTAGTCGTACTCCGCCCAATGGCTGAGTTCATGGCTGGCGCGGCTCATGCGGCCGCGAATGACCTCGTCCGAATCCTGGGCGCGCGTGTGCAGCCGCTTCTCGAGGTCGGCGGCCGACGGCGGCAGGATGAACACGCTGACGACGTCGGCGCGGGCTTTTTCGCGCAATTGCTGGGTGCCCTGCCAGTCGATATCGAACAGCACGTCCTGTCCGGCCGACAGGGCGGCCTCGACCGGCGCGCGCGGCGTGCCATAGCGGTTGTCGAACACAGTGGCCCATTCGAGCAATTCGCCGTTCCCGGCCATCGCCTCGAACCTGGTTTTGTCGACGAAGAAATAATCGCGGCCATCGACCTCGCCGGGCCGCATCGGCCGCGTGGTCGCGGACACCGACATTTTCAGCCCCGGCACGCGTTCGATCAGGAGGCGCGACAGCGTCGTCTTGCCTGCGCCCGACGGCGACGACAGCACGAACATCAGCCCGCGCCGCTCAACTCCGTCGAAACCACTGGCCGTCATCGATCACTCCAGATTTTGGACCTGTTCGCGAAACTGCTCGACCACGTTTTTCATCTCGAGCCCGGTATTGGTCAATTCGAGATCGTTCGATTTCGAGCAGCAGGTATTGACCTCGCGGTTGAATTCCTGTGCGAGGAAGTCGAGCCGCCGCCCGACCGGTCCGCCCTTGCGGATCATCTCGCGGGCCTGGGCAACGTGGGATGCGATCCGGTCGAGCTCTTCGCGGATATCGGCCTTGGTCGCGATCAGGATTGCCTCCTGATTGAGCCGGTCGGCATCGAAGCGATCGGACGTTTCGAGGAGCGCCGCGATCTGTTCCGCCAGCCGCGCCTTGATCGCCTCGGGCTTGCGGCCGGGCGCGGCCTCGGCCTTCCCTGCCAGTTTCTCGATCTCGTCCATACGCTGGAGCAGGACCTGCCCGAGCGTGACGCCCTCACGGCGGCGCATCTCGACGAGGTTTGCCAATGCCTGCTCGAAGGCCGCCGCCGCGGCGACTTTCGCAGCCTTGTCTTCCTCCTCGTTGCTTTCAGGCTCGACGACTTCGATGACGCCCTTGATTCCAAGCAAGCCGTCGATGCTCGGCGCCACCGCGTCGATCTTGTTGGCGAGCTGGCCTGCGACCTTGATGATGGAGGACAGCACATCCTCGTTGATGCGGATCGTCGAGACCGCATTGGCGCGCTTGACGTTCAGATTGGCGTAGACGGTGCCGCGCGACAGCACTTCGCCCGCACGCTTCTTGGCGAGGGCTTCGAGCTCGTCCCATCCGGGCGGCAGCCGCAACCGCAGGTCAAAACCCTTGGCGTTGACCGACTTCAATTCCCATTCGAACGTGTAGGGACCGCTGGCGCCGTGGCTCCGGGCAAAACCGGTCATGCTCGATAGCGCCATCACGTAAAACTCTCTGACAGGTTGCAAGATTTGATCAGGAAGACTTGGTGCGAGAAGACTTGGTACAAGAACTTCGCCGGGAACGGCGCGACCTTAAAGCGATTTCCGCCAAAGTGGAATTGCGTTCCCGTCAGCGCTGAACCACCGGCGGCGTGGTGGTCGATTGCGCCGCACCCTGCCGGGCGGGCGCCGCCGAACGAGGAGGCTTTTTCGTTCCAGGCTTGGCCGTCGTCGCCGTCGGGCTGGTGTCGGCCGGCGCAGGGACAGCGGCAGTTGGCGCGGCGGCATCTTCGGCGGGTTCGGCGGTGTCGTTCTGGATCTGCTTTTCGAGTGTGCGCAGCTTGGCGACGTTCTTCTGATGCTGGTCGTAGGTTTCGGTGAAGGTGTGACCGCCGGTACCATCGGCGACGAAGAACAGGTCGCGCGTGCGCGCCGGGTTGGCGGCGGCTTCGAGCGAAGCGCGGCCGGGATTGGCGATCGGCCCCGGCGGCAGGCCTTCGATGACATAGGTGTTATAGGGCGACGGTTGGGTGATCTCGGAGCGCTTGATCGGCCGGCCCAGCGTTCCCTTGCCGCCCACCAGCCCATAGATGATGGTCGGATCGGACTGCAGCTTGATCTTCTGCCGCAGCCGGTTGACGAATACGGCTGCCACGCGGCTGCGCTCGTCGGCCTTGCCGGTTTCCTTCTCGACGATCGAGGCCAGCACGACGAGTTGCTCGGGCGACTTGATCGGGACGTCGGCATTGCGGCGCTCCCAGATTTCCGCCAGCACCCGCTTCTGGGTCTGCTGCATGCGCTGGATCACCTGATCGCGCGTGGTGCCGCGCGGGAATTTGTAGGTCTCCGGCAGCAACGTGCCTTCACGCGGCATCTCACGGACAGAGCCCGAGAAGATGTCGTTATCCGTGAGCCGCGCCACGATCTGTTCGGAGGTCAGCCCTTCGGGGATGGTGACGGCGTGCTGCACCACCTTGCCTTCGACGATGGTGGCGATGACGTCGCGCAGGCTGGCGTTCTTCTGGAACGAATATTCGCCGGGCTTGAGGTCGGAACTCGCCTTGAGCGCAAATACGCTGCCGATGAACAGCCACGGATTGACGTTGATCACGCCCTCGCGTTGCAGCGCATCGGCGATGTCGCGCTTTCCGGCCCGCGCCGGAATGTTGACCACCTTGTCCTCCTGCAGCGGACCCGGCGTCTCCAGCAACTGCCTGCCGTAATAATACGCTGTCCCCGCGCCGATCATCAGAATGATGAGGATGGTGATGATGGCGTTGCCGACCACCACGAAAGGATTGCGGGCGCGCTCCGACCGCTTCGGCGGCGGCGGCACCTGTTCGGGCTCCAGCGCGGCGCGCGGGCTCCGGGGGGAAATGGGCGGCCTTTCACTCATCGATGCAACCTGAATCCTGCCGGTTCAATCGTGGCCTGACAAACCCCTGCCCTGCCAATAGCATACGCCCGCATCTACAAGTCATCGCTGAATACGGCAAAACGGTGGTTCGGTTCTCAACACTTGCTAACCGGCCACGCGCTGAACGATCACGGAGGCATTGGTGCCCCCGAAACCGAACGAATTCGACAACGCTACGTTGATCTCACGCTTGCGCGCCGCCTGCGGCACCAGATCGATCACCGTCTCCATCGACGGATTTTCCAGATTGATGGTGGGCGGGGCGATGTTATCGCGAATCGCAAGGATGCTGAAAATCGCCTCGATCGCGCCGGCCGCACCCAACAGATGCCCGGTCGACGATTTGGTCGACGACATCGACACCTTTGAGGTGGCGTTGCCGAGCAGCCGTTCCACCGCACCGAGTTCGATCTCGTCGCCGATCTGCGTCGAGGTTCCGTGCGCGTTGATGTAGTCGATATCGGACGCCGAAATTCCGGCGCGCTTCAGCGCGGCACTCATGCTGCGGAAGCCGCCCTCGCCATCCGGCGCCGGCGAGGTGATGTGGTAGGCGTCGCCGGACAGTCCGTAGCCGATGACTTCGGCGTAGATTTTCGCACCGCGCTTTTTCGCGTGCTCATATTCCTCGAGCACGACGATGCCGGCGCCCTCGCCCATCACGAAACCGTCGCGATCCCGGTCATAGGGACGCGAGGCTCTTTCCGGCGTCTCGTTGAATCCGGTCGATAGCGCGCGCGCCGCGCAGAAACCTGCCATCGCCAGCCTGCAGATCGGCGATTCCGTGCCGCCGGCGACCATCACCTCGGCATCGCCGAGCGAAATCAGCCGGCTGGCGTCACCGATCGCATGCGCGCCAGTAGAACAGGCGGTCACGACCGAATGGTTGGGGCCCTTCAGGCCGTGCTCGATCGAGACATAGCCGGAAGCGAGATTGATCAGCCGTCCGGGAATGAAGAACGGCGACACCTTGCGCGGCCCGCGTTCCTTGAGCAGCAGCGCGGTATCGGCAATGCCGGACAGCCCGCCAATGCCCGAGCCGATCAGCGTGCCGGTCGCACATTTGTCCTCTTCGGTCTCGGGATGCCAGTTGGCATCGTCGAGCGCCTGGCGCGCGGCGGCCATCGCGAAGATGATGAAATCGTCGACCTTGCGCTGGTCCTTCGGCTCCATCCACTGATCGGGATTGAAGGTGCCGTCGCTGCCGTCGCCGCGTGGAATCACGCAGGCGATCCGGCTTGTGAGATCGGCGACTTCGAAGGTGTCGATCTTCTTCGCGCCGCTCTGGCCGTTCAGGATACGTGTCCACGTTGCGTCAACGCCGCAGCCGAGCGGCGTAACCATGCCCAGCCCCGTGACGACGACACGTCTCATGTCAAAAACTCCAGCCCGAGACTGGCGGCCGATAACAAGAAACCGGGGGACCGCTCGACCACGGCCCGTCCGGCTCTGTCACTGCCCGCCCGGGACGTCAGCTTTTCGCGTTCTTTTCGAGAAACTTGGTCGCGTCGCCGACGGTCAAAATCGTCTCAGCGGCGTCATCGGGAATTTCGCAACCGAATTCTTCTTCGAATGCCATCACAAGCTCGACGGTGTCGAGACTGTCGGCGCCGAGGTCATCGATGAAACTTGCGCCATCGACCACCTTGTCCGGTTCGACACCGAGGTGCTCGACCACAATCTTCTTAACCCGCTCGCCAATCTCACTCATCGTTCAACCTCGTGCTTGTTCCATTGGACCCGACCCCAAGACGCCACTAGAGACGATACGAGCCATCGTGGTCGTTAAACTTCCTTCGCAATCGCGCATAGACTTGATTCGGCCCGAAGGTAGCCGATAAAGGCCCGGCGAACGGCAGGCGTCGCCACGCCAATATACAGGGTTTCAAAATCCTGCAATGGCCTTCTTTGCCCATCCGTTGGTGGTTCGGTTATCATACTTCCCAAGCCTTGACTACAAGCCTCGACCGGACCGGCGAAACGGCGTTTCGCCGCATCGACCGGGCCAGTAACCGGCTCAAAACATGGCCATTCCGCCATTGACGTGAATCGTCTGGCCGGTGACGTAAGCCGCCTCGTTCGAGGCGAGATAGACGGCGGCTGCGGCAATGTCCTCCGGCGTCCCCAGCCGCGCCGCAGGAACCTTCGACAGGATGGTCTCGCGCTGCTTGTCGTTGAGCGCGTCCGTCATCGGCGTTTTGATAAATCCCGGTGCGATGCAATTGGCGGTCACGTTGCGCTTGGCGTATTCGGCGCCCAGCGTCTTGATCAGGCCGATGATCCCGGCCTTTGAGGCGGTGTAATTGGCCTGGCCGGGATTGCCGGTCACGCCGACGATCGAGGTGATCGCGATGATCCGGCCGAAGCGCTTGCGCATCATCAACTTGGTGGCGGCGCGGGCCAGACGGAAGGTCGCGGTCAGATTGACGTTGATGACGTCGTCCCAGTCCTCGTCGCGCAACTGCACGAACAGATTGTCGCGCGTGATGCCGGCATTGGCGATCAGGATATCGACCTGTCCCATGGCCGCTTCCGCTGCGGGCACCAGCGCCTCGACCGCGGCGCTGTCGGAAAGATTGCACGGCAGCACGTGAACGCGGTCACCGAGCTTGGCGGCGAACGAATCCAGCACCTCGCGGCGCGTGCCCGATATGGCCACGGTTGCGCCCTGTGCATGCAGCGCTTGCGCGATCGCGCCACCGATGCCGCCAGTCGCGCCCGTTACCAGCGCGGTCCTGCCCGTCAAATCGAACATCAATATCTCCTTTCGGCGAGCCTTAAGCGGAAGCTGCCCGAGCCTTAAGCGGAAGCTGCCAATGCGTCCCTGGCGGCGGCAATATCGTTGGGACCGCCGACGGAAACGCCGACCGCACCGTCGGCGATGCGCTTGACGAGCCCGCTCAGCACCTTGCCGGCGCCGATCTCAAAAAAACGCGTGACGCCGTGACCTGCCATGTAGGCCACCGACTCGCGCCAGCGCACGGTGCCCGTGACCTGCTCGATCAGGCGGCGGCGGATCTCGTCGGGATCGGTAATCGCGGAGGCCAGCACGTTCGACACCAGCGGCGAGGCCGGCGCCTTGATCGTCACATCGGCCAGCGCTTTCGCCATCGCATCGGCCGCCGGCTGCATCAGCTTGCAATGGAACGGCGCGGACACCGGCAGCAGCATCGCTCGCTTGGCACCCTTGGTCTTGGCGATCTCGAGCGCGCGTTCGACGGCTTCCTTGTCGCCGGACACGACCACCTGCCCGCCGCCATTATCGTTGGCGGCCTGACATACCTGACCCTGCGCGGCTTCGCTCGCGACTGCCATCGCGGCCTCATAGTCCAGTCCGAGTAGAGCGGCCATGGCGCCGGCGCCGACCGGCACCGCCTTCTGCATCGCCAAACCGCGCGTGCGCAGCAGGCGCGCCGTGTCGGAAATGGTGAGGCTGCCGGCAGCGGCCAGCGCGGAATATTCGCCGAGCGAGTGTCCGGCAACGTAGGCGGCGTCCCGGCCGACCGAGAAGCCGGCCTCGCTCTCCAGCACGCGCAGGGTGGCGATCGAGACCGCCATCAGGGCCGGCTGGGCATTTTCGGTGAGTTGCAGGGTTTCGGCCGGTCCGTCCCAGATGATGGCCGTCAGCTTCTCGCCCAGCGCCGAATCAACCTCGTCGAATACCGCCCGCGCAGCCGGAAAGGCTTCCGCCAGGGCCTTGCCCATACCGACGGCCTGCGACCCCTGGCCCGGAAAGGTAAATGCTGCGGTCATCGGCGCTCCCCGCTCTGGCGCGATGACCTTCCTTCGAAATGTCATCCCGCCCTATGTCTTTGATTTGAGTATGATCCTTTCGGAAAACCGTGCCCACTTTTCCGCGATCATGCTCCAGATGAGGCCGTAAGACACTGACGGGGGCCGGGATGTCAAGCCGCGGTGCAGAATCTGACCTGTTCCGGCGCAGGGTTCTAGAAACCGCCCGCCCTTTGATCGCCGCCGATTTCGGCGCCGGCCCGCGCGCGGCGCACACTGCTGACCAATTGTCCGGGGCGGTCTTCATGGTCCGGTTTCGCGGTCGCGAGCCGCAGCACGGCGGCGTAATTGGGCTGCACCTCCATGCGGGCCGCAAGGCGGCTCTCGCTGAGGATGCGGTGGACAAGCGGCAGATTGTAGCAGGGAACGTAGAACAGCAGATGATGCTCGAGGTGATAGTTCACGTAATAGGGCGCGATGAACAGCCGCTCGAGGATATTGGCGCGCGTGGTGCGGGTATTGCGCAAGGGATCGGTGCTGTCGGGGACGACGGCGTGTTCGGCGATGTTGCGGATACGGGTGATCACCATCATCCAGGTAACGAGCGGCAATAGCCACAACAGCGGATAGGCCCACCACACGCCGGCGGCAGCAAGGCCCGCGAACATCGCGGCGTTGACGGCAAATTGCGGACCGAGTTTTTCCCGGAAATGCGCGGCGCGTTGCGCCAGCGGCCATTCCCGGGGGCCGAGCGCGTTCAGCAACTGCGCCTTGCGCTGCTGGTAGCCGGTCTGGCCGGTGATATCGCGCAGGAATTTTCGGCGGTAGCTCACCTTGGTGATCGGAAACGGCGCCGACAGCACCAAATCGGGATCGTCCTCCTGCTGCGTGCGCGCATGATGTTGCAGATGATAGCGGCGATAGGCGCGCGTCTCGGCGAAAATCGGATAGGCGCAGAACCACTGGCTCAAGGTCAGGTTGGTTTTTTCGTCGGGCGACAGGCAACCATGGGCGCCGTCATGCATGAGGATGGCAAGCCCGAGTTGGCGCGAGCCGATAATGCCGACCGCCAGCAGAAAGGTCAGCGGATTGGGCCACCACGCCACCAGTGCGATCGAACCCAGGATCAGCGCCCACGCATGCGCGATCAGGGCGGCGCCCTTCCAGGTCGAACGCCGGCGCACAGCGATCAGCTGATCCTCGGTCAGGAAGTCGCGGGCACGCATGCGAAGCGCGGTCATGCGGAAGTCTCCCCTTCGGATGAATTCGAAACGGATGGCTCGCCCTCGCCGACAAGGCGCAGGCGGGCGCTTTCGCCCGCGGGTTTTGTCGTCGCCTGCTCGCCCAGCACGCGCAGCATTTCGCTGCACAATTCGTCCGGCGAACGGCCCATCGCATAGCCCTCGACCATCACGCCGATCGCGACCGCCCAGAACCGCCGCGACGTCGCGTCCGGATCGCGCAGCGTGCTCCAGCCGTGACGCTCGATCTGGCCGGCATAGGCGCGCAGCCCCTCGCCGTGCAGCCGCTCGACGGTGCGCTCCACCAGCGGCGCGAGATCCTGGCGGCGCCGCGTCAGCGTCAGCGCCTCGGCAAAGAAGGCAACCGAATCGGTGGCCGTCACGCTCTCGACCAGCGCGCGCGTATATTCCCGCGGCGTCTGCGCGCTCAGCGCCGCCTGTTCGGCCGCGCGCGCCACATACAGCATGTCGCGGCAGGCGGCCTCGACGAACAAGGCTTCCTTGGTGCGGAAGTAATAGGTGATCTGGCTTGGAAAGGCGTCGGCGGCGGCTGCGATGTCCGAGATCGAGGTGCCGGCCAGTCCCCGCTCCCTGAACAGGCGGCTGGCGCCGTCGAGCAGGCGCGAGCGCATCTGGCGTCCGGCCGAGCGCGTGGCGCGGACGGCGTGCTTTGGGTCGCCTGCCGCTTCAGAAGCCGTTTGGACGGATTTGGGAGCCATAATGCCCTCTCGTAGTTATTTGTATGACATACAAACAAATAAATCAAGACGAGAAGGTAGAGCTACTAAAATACCGTCGTCCGCGGGACACACCATGCCGAGGAAGCTTCCGCAGGGAATCCGCCGACAACGCTTGCCACCGCGCTCAAAATCCTTATAAACCGCGCATCCGTGGATCCCGGCCGGGAGCTGAACGGACGGTCTCAGCAATCGCACCTTTCAGGCGTTATTCCTTTCAGGCGTTATTGATGTGGCAGGGCCAGTCGGCCCGTCGTCCCGTGCTTCCGCCTTCTGAGCATTATCGAGTCCTTTCCGAAGGTCTCGAAGGGCTTGCCGCCGGGAACCGCGCCAACACAGGAAAGGACACCCATGCCTCTTTATGAGCATGTTTTTCTCGCGCGTCAGGATGCGAGCACCCAGCAGGTCGAAGAGCTGACCACCCAGATGACGGGCATCGTCGAAGGGCTCGGCGGCAAGGTCATGAAGATGGAAAACTGGGGCGTGCGCTCGCTCACCTACCGCATGAACAAGAATCGCAAGGCGCATTTCGTGCTGATGAACATCGACGCGCCGTCGGCTGCGGTCACCGAGATCGAGCGGCAGGAGCGGATCAGCGAAGACGTGATCCGCTATCTCACCGTTCGCGTCGAGGAGCACGAGGAAGGTCCCTCGGCGATGATGCGCAAGGCCGATCGTGATCGCGAACGCGACGATCGCGGCGGTGGTTTCCGCGGTGACCGCGAGGGCGGTTTCCGTGGCGACCGTGAAGGTGGCGGCTTCGGTGGCGGCTTCCGCGGCGACCGTGGCCCGCGCCGGCCGCGTGACGACGAAGCGACGAGCGGAAGAGGAGTAAGAACCATGGCTGAAGCTGGTGCACGCCGTCCGTTTTTCCGTCGCCGCAAGACCTGCCCGTTCACGGGTCCGAATGCGCCGAAGATCGACTACAAGGATTCCAAGCTGTTGATGCGTTACGTCTCCGAGCGCGGCAAGATCGTGCCGAGCCGCATCACCGCCGTCTCCGCCAAGA
Organism: uncultured Alphaproteobacteria bacterium; assembly: GCA_963847015.1. Taxonomy (GTDB): domain Bacteria; phylum Pseudomonadota; class Alphaproteobacteria; order Rhizobiales; family Xanthobacteraceae; genus Bradyrhizobium. The sequence continues at coordinate 129,860 of CAWJYI010000024.1, forward strand.
AGCAGCGTGAACTCGCGCGCGCCATCAAGCGCTCGCGTTTCCTCGGTCTGTTGCCCTACGTTATTCGCTAAACACGAATATCCCGGTCCGCGGCGTTCGCGTCGCGGACCGATATTTTCATAAGGCTTCCGGGTCGTCCGGTCGCCGATGGTTGGGGTCCAAAAGACCTCTAACCGCTCGAAAGGAGCGGGACAGCTGATGATCGCGATCACACTCATTGCCCTTGCGGCCGGCTGCGCGTCGGCGCTGATGTTCGCCTCGATCATCTCGGGCGCGCTGATCTCGTTGCTGTTGTTCTATCTGGCGCCGCTGCCGCTGATGGTGACGGCGCTTGGATGGGGACCGATCGCGGCGACGGTCGGCGGTATCGCTGCGGCCGCAGGCCTCGGTGCGATCTTCGGCCTGCCCTATTGCCTCGCCTTTGCCATCACGGTCGCGCTGCCGGCCTGGTGGCTCGGCCATCTCGCGCTGCTCGGACGTCCGGTCGCCAATGCAGGAACGGGCAATGGCGCGGCACCGGTCCCGCCCGCCATGGAATGGTATCCGGTCGGCCGCATCCTGCTCTGGATCGCGGGCTTTGCCATCCTGGCCACGATCGCCGCGCTGCTGACGCTTGGCACCGATGCCGAAGCCGTCACCGGCGCCCTGCGGCGCGGCCTCCTGCGTATTCTCGGTCCGCGCGACGCAACCTCGGCCGGCGACGTTGAACGGTGGGTCGATGCGCTGGTCGTCATCGCACCGGCAGCGGCAGCAATCGTCGCCATGATGACACTGACGCTCAACCTCTGGCTCGCCGCAAAAATCACCAGAACCTCGGGGCGCTTGCATCGGCCCTGGCCCGATCTGAAGAGCGCAGAGTTGCCGCAGATGACGCTCGTGGCGTTATCCGTGGCGCTGGCGTTCTGCTTCATCGGCGGGATTGTCGCGCTGTTCGCCCAGATCGTGAGCACGGCGCTGATGATGGCTTACGCGTTCACCGGCTTTGCCGTCCTGCACACGCTGACCCTGGCGCTGAAGAGCCGCGGGTTATGGCTGTCCTGCACCTACGCCGTCGTCGTGGTGTTCGGCTGGCCGATTCTGGCGATGGTCGCGCTTGGGCTTGCCGATGCCGTGTTTGGATTCCGCCAGCGCTATATGCGCGGGAAGCCACCACCGTTGCCCGCATCCTAGAATTCCCACCCATCCACTCAAACCGGATACTTACACCTCAAAAGGAGAACGAAAATGGAAGTCATTCTGCTGGAACGCGTTGCCAAGCTCGGCCAGATGGGCGAAGTCGTCCGCGTCAAGGACGGGTTTGCCCGCAACTTTCTGCTCAAGCGCGGCAAGGCGCTTCGCGCCACCGCCGACAACCGCGCCAAGTTCGACGGCATGAAGGCCGAGCTCGAAGCCAACAACCTCAAGGCCAAGGGCGAGGCGACCAAGGTTGCCGAGAAGATCGATGGCCGCAACGTGGTGGTGCTGCGTCAGGCCTCGGAGACCGGCCAGTTGTTCGGATCGGTCAGCGTTCGCGACATCATCGCCTCGTTCGAGGCCGACAAGGTCACCATCAGCCGCAGCCAGATCCTGCTGGACGCGCCGATCAAGACCATCGGCAAGCACACGATCTCGATCGCCGTGCATCCGGAAGTCGAAGTCAATGTCAGCGTCACCGTCGCGCGCAGCGCCGACGAAGCCGAGCGCATCAACCGCGGCGAAGACATCTCGACCCGCCAGGAAGATCAGGACGCCGCCGCCGAAGCGCTCGCCGCCGCCGGCGAGTTCTTCGATCCGGAAGCCCAGCACGACGACGTCGCGCCGGCGCCGGCTGCAGAGCAGTAAAAGCGTCGCGGCAGCTACGCCGCTCGCAACGCCATGAAGAACCCACGATGAAGATCCCAAACCCGGCCCGTCAGGCCGGGTTTGAGATTTTTGGAATTCTTGCGGCTGCTTTTTCGTCGAGCATCGCGATCGAGGCCAAGGCGGTTGCGGTGTGCTTCTCGACCCCGTCTGAGACGCAAAACACGTCGGCCGCACGACGGCGATCTGACGGCCGGGCTTGATCACGCGCGCGCGGCAGATCAGACGCTCGCCGGTCGCCGGCGACAACAGGTTCAATTTATATTCCGCCGTCAGCGCAGCCTGGCCGCGCGAGGTCGCCGCCGCGATCGTGGTTGCGTTGTCGACCAGAAAGGCAGTGACGCCGCCGTGGAACAGGCCGTGCTGCTGCAACAATTCCGCCCGCGGTCGACCGCCAGCGTGCACGAACCGCGCGTCAGTTCGGATAGCTCCGCGCCGATATGATTCATGAAGCCCTGACGAGCCTACATTGTCGCGGATGCGTGTCGCGATCGGTGCGAAGCCGGGATCAATGGTCGCGGTCATGCCGTTTCTCCTGGCTGATTGTCTGATGCGACCACTGCGCGGATGGCGCAGGCGATCAGAACGTCGGTCTGGTCTCTCGGATCGGAGCGGTCGCGGCCCGAAAGCCAGGCGCGGCAGAAAATCTGCGCCGGCCCGATGATCTGGCTGAGGAACAATACCGCGGTCATCGGCAGCAACTCACCGCGCGCAACCAGCGGCGCGCGCCATCGCTCGACGGCTTCCGACAGGCGCGAATTCTGGGCACGCTGCGCGCCACGGATTTCTTCGCTCCATTCGCTGCGCGAAATCTCAAACAGGTAGCGTGCTTCGCGGCGGTTGTTCACGACCCAATCCAGATGCGCCCGGATCAGCCGCGTCACGCCTTGCCGCGCGCCGCAGGATTCATCGATCGGCGCCAGTACCGCAGCGTGATAGCGCCCGAGGATTTCGAGAAACAAGGTGCCGGCCAGTTCCTTCTTCGATCCGAAGAAATGGAAAAAGCTGCCATTGGATGCCCGCGCGCGGGTTCGGATGGCGGCAACCGTCGCGCCTTCAAAGCCGTCGCGGTCGAACACCGCCAGTCCCGCCGCCAGCAAATCCTCGCGCGCCGTTGTCACCCTATCGGCTCCCGTATTTCGTATTGGAATCAATCACTCTAGAGTAATACTCTAGAGTTGGTCAAACCGAGCCCGCGGACAGGCGATCGCGTCGTGAAAATTACTGGGAGATCGGCGGCGCGGGCGGGCCCGCCGGCGCGACCGGGGGCGTCGGCGGCGCCGTTGCCGTCACCGCAGGCAGTGTCGGCGACGGAGGCGGCGCGGCTGCCGAGAGGCTCGAGGTAGACTCCGGCGTACCGCCCGCAGGCGAAGTGGATACCGGCGGCGCCGGTGTGACAGATGGAACGGGATCCGGCCGCAGCGGCGTCTGTTCGCTGACGGCGGGTTCCTTGGCCGCATCAACTTTTGCCGTTTCCTTGACGGTTTCTTTGGCTGTTTCCTTGACTGTTTCGGACTTGCCCTCTCCGGCCGGCTTGGCGGCCTCAGGCTTGTCGTCCTCGTCCTTGCTGCTATCGACCTTGTCAGTTTCTCGCTTGGTAGCCTCCTTGGAGGTTTCCTTGGGAGTTTCCTTAGGAGTTTCCTTGGCCTAGGTTTCCTTGGCAGTTTCCCTGGACACATCCTCCTTCGCAGGCTCGGCCTTGGCCGCCTCGTCAGTCTTGGGCTCCTCGGCGCCGGGCTTGCCGCGCCTGCCGAGTTTTTGCTTGGCGCCCGACTTATCGTCGGTCGCCGCATCCGGCGCCTGACCTGGCCGCGCCAGTCGCTTGGCGTCGCGGCCCGGGGCTTGGGGTGACCGCCCTTCGGCGTCCGGCGTCAACGCCTCCTGCGCCGGTGCAGGTGGATGTTGCCTGCGCCCAAAGCGATCGAGCTGATCCGGCTTAGCCTCGGGTTTGGCCTCCTGCTTCGCCTGCTGCTTTTGCTGATCCTTCGCCTGATACCTGGTGTCGGTCGCTCCATTCGAGATCAGAAAGGAGGACAGCACCGAGGCCATGTCGCTGGAGGTGGTGTAGTGCTGTCGCAGGAAGCCGGGCAGCGACGACGCCGGTACGGTCTTGAGCAGGCCACGGGGGCTTTTATGACAGGCGTTGCAAGTGCCTGCGAAAATCTGGGAGGGGCTTTTGCCAGCCTCGAGGTTGGTCACCTGCGCGAACGCTGATCCCGCCGCGAAACAGCCGATCAGAAGCGTCACCGTCGCTAAACTGAGCGCTCGGCTCAACATTCCCTGCTTCTCCAGATGTGGAATCGCTTCCAGCGTCACACAACGCGGCTGGCGGCGGTCACCTTTTAGCCGATTATCCCGCGAATGGAAGCGCATCTATGACGCATCTGCGTGATCCCCGCATTTGGAATATCCGCTGTGACAACAATGCACTAGCAAGCTGAATTCATCACAATTATGTTCCCGTTGATGCTTGCTATGGAACAATTTGTTCCCTGGTGCATCAGAACTAACGACCAGTCGTTCCATTGGTGCTTTGATGGGCCGTTTGTTGCGTTACTTCCTGGGACAGTTCGTTCGCCGCGGCTCGATGACCTTCACGACCGCGAGCGGGACGAAATTTACTTGCGGCGACGGAGCCGGCCAGCCGGTTTCAGTTCGGTTCCTGACCCCGCGCACCGAACGGCGGATCCTGCTTAATCCCGAACTGGCGCTCGGCGAAGCCTATATGGACGGCACGTTCGTGGTCGAGGATGGCTCGATCGCGGATGCGCTGGCGATCCTGCTAGACCAGCCCGAAATGGTGCCGCGATGGGCCGGGCTGCAGTGGTGGCTGCGCTATTTCGCCAGGCACATCAGGCAGTTCAATTGGCGCGGCCGGGCGCGAAATAATGTCGCCCATCATTACGATCTCGACGCGCGGCTCTATTCCCTCTTCCTCGATGCCGACAAGCAATACAGCTGCGCCTATTTCGAGACGCCGGACACCACGCTCGATGACGCCCAACTCGCCAAGAAGCGTCACCTTGCCGCAAAGCTGTTGATCCACCGCGGCGAACGCGTGCTCGACATCGGTTCAGGCTGGGGCGGCCTTGGCCTCTATCTGGCTGAGATGACCGGCGCCGACGTTACCGGCATTACCCTCTCATCAGAACAATTGCAGGTCGCCAACGCCCGCGCGGCCGAGAAGAATCTGACGCGAAAGGCGAAATTCCTGCTCCAGGATTATCGCGATACGCCCGGCCAGTTCGACCGGATCGTGTCGGTCGGCATGTTCGAACATGTCGGTGTCGGGTTCTATGAGACCTATTTCAAGCGATGCGCGGAATTGCTCGCCGATGACGGTGTCATGGTGCTGCATTCGATCGGCCGTTCCACCGGACCCGACGTCACGAGCCCCTGGGTCATGAAATATATTTTCCCGGGCGGCTATATCCCGGCCGTCTCCGAGGTCATTCCCGCAATCGAGCGCGCGGGCCTTCTGGTCTGCGACGTAGAGATTTTGCGGCTGCATTATGCGGAAACGCTGAAAGCCTGGCGCGATCGCTTCATGGCGCGGCGCGAAGAGGCTGTGCGTCTTTACGACGAGCGCTTTGCCCGCATGTGGGAATTCTATCTGGCGGCTTCGGAAATGTCGTTCCGCAAGCAAAATCTAATGAACATCCAGATTCAGCTCACCAAGCGCCAGGGCGTTGTGCCCCTGACCCGCGATTATATCGAGCGTGAGGAAGCGCGGCTGCGCGGGATCGAGCGGGGAACACAGCCGAGGCTGCAGCTGGCGGGCGAATAATCGCCGATATCAGTTCCGGAGGCTGTAGCGGGAGGCGTAAGGCAGGCCAGCCGACGCCGGACGGCCGAGTTGGGCGTGAAACGCTGCCAGCACGACCTTGTCGCAGGGCGCGGCGCGCCGTTCCGGGCGCGAAATCTCTTCCCGAGAAATCTCCTCCTGAGAAATCTGCTCCATCGTGTCGATCAACATCGACAGCCACTCTCGCTGGCCGTTTGCCGATCGCCATATCTGGAGTTGCTGGCCCATCGTCTGTCCTTGACCTCTGTTACCAATCCGAACGCCGCCAATCCGTTCCATCATCCACGATGCCGCAAATAAATTCCGGCACGTGTGATCTGCTTCACAAAACACCCCGGCGGCCTGTCGTAGATCTCCGAAATGGCCCGGAAAACGTACCCAACATCGTTCGATCAGAAAGCCGACCTCACGACCGATTACGCCTTGATCGCGACCGGCGTGGGTGCCGCTTTGATCGCCTTGATCTATCTCATAGTAATTTGATCAAGGCTTAAGAACGCAACGCGAAAACACCGCTCGCCATTGGATGGGTATGTCCAAGTCGCGATAAGGTTCAGGCCTTCCTAAAATTTTGCGCGACATTGTCGGGAATCAGCCGCCGGCGGCTTGTGTCGCGGCCGCCTGGTTCTGGCGAAGACCCCCGTCAAGCATCACAAAGCGTGAGAACCGGATTCATCCACATTTATGAAGAACGGTGCATAGCGTCGAGCTTTCGCTTCCGCTTTGCGCAGGACGGGCGCTTTATCGCCGCCCCGCATCCGACAAACTTGCAAGCACCTTTCGTAAATCATGGCCCTGACTGATTCGAACGTCCTCAAGCTCGCCCCCGACGCCGGAGCACCGGCTTACCGGAGCGCACCGCACAATATCGAGGCGGAACAGAGCCTGCTGGGCGCGATCCTGGTCAATAACGACGCGTTCTACCGGGTTTCGGATTTTCTCGAGCCCAAGCACTTCTTCGAGCCGATCCACCAGACCATTTTCGAGACCGTCAGCAGCCTGATCCGGATGGGCAAGGTTGCCACCCCGGTGACGCTGAAAACCTTCCTGCCGGCCGAGACCGATATCGGCGGCATGACGGTTGGCCAATACCTCGCCCGTGTGGCGGCCGAGGCGACCACGATCATCAATGCCCAGGATTACGGCCGGACGATTTACGACATGGCGCTGCGCCGCGATCTGATCCGGATCGGCGAGGACATGGTCAATGTCGCCTTCGACGCGCCGGTGGACTTCGCCCCGCGTGCGCAGATCGAGGATGCCGAGCGCCAGCTCTATGAACTGGCGGAGACCGGCCGCTATGACGGCGGCTTCCAGCGCTTTGCGCAGGCGCTCACCGTTGCCGTCGACATGGCGGCAAAGGCCTTCCAGCGCGACGGAAAGCTATCGGGCATCAGCACCGGCCTGCGCGACCTCGACACCAAGATGGGCGGCTTGCAGGCGTCGGACCTGATTATTGTCGCCGGCCGTCCCGGCATGGGCAAGACCGCGCTCGCCACCAACATCGCCTACAACATCGCGAAAGCGCATCGCGCCGAGGTTCAGGCCGACGGCACCATGAAATCCGTCAATGGCGGTATCGTCGGCTTCTTCTCCTGCGAAATGTCCGCCGAACAGCTCGCCACGCGTATTCTCGCCGAGCAGACCAGCATCGCGTCGAGCATGATCCGCCGCGGCGGCATCACCGAGACCGACTTCGAGAAGATCCGCGATTATTCGATCGAACTGCAATCGCTGCCGCTCTATGTCGATGAAACCGGCGGCCTTTCGATCTCGCAGCTCACCGCGCGGGCACGTCGGCTGAAGCGGCAAAAGGGCCTCGACGTCATCGTGATCGACTACATTCAGCTGCTGCAGGGATCGGGCAAGCGCTCCGACAACCGCGTGCAGGAAGTCACGGAAATCACCACCAACCTCAAGGCGCTGGCCAAGGAACTCAACGTTCCCATCATCGCGCTGTCGCAGCTCTCGCGTCAGGTCGAAAACCGCGACGACAAGCGACCGCAATTGTCGGACTTGCGTGAATCCGGCTCGATCGAACAGGACGCCGACGTGGTCATCTTCGTGTATCGCGAGGAATATTACCTCGCCAACAAGGAGCCTCGCGTCGGCACGCCGGAATACGAAAAATGGCAACTCGACATGTCGCTGGTGCACGGCAAGGCCGAAGTCATCATCGGCAAGCAGCGCCACGGCCCCACCGGGACGGTTGAACTGCAGTTCGAGGGCCAGTTTACGCGCTTCAGCGATCTTGCGCCGGATGGCCATTTGCCCGGCCGCATCTAAACGGCATCCGCGTCCGGGTTGAACCACTTCGGTCGCTCGCGTAAAATGCGGCATGAACATCGCCCCTGATCCGAAATCCATCCCGGAAAGCGCCCTCCTCTCGCCCGAGGCGAACCAGGCCGCCGAGCTCGCCGCTGCGACCGGCGTACTGACCGTCGACCTCGACGCCATTGTCGCCAACTGGCGCAAGCTCGAGAAGACCGCGGTGCCAGCCGAATGCGCCGGCGTGGTGAAGGCCGATGCCTATGGCTGCGGCGCCGCTCAGGTTGCGCGCGCGCTGGCGAATGCCGGCTGCAAGACGTTCTTCGTCGCAACGCCGGACGAAGCGCAAATCGTCCGCGCCGCGGTGCCGACGGCTACGATCTATGCGCTCAGCGGTTTCTTCCAGAACACGGGTGATGCCTACGCCCGGATCGACTGCAAACCTGTGATTGGCGATCTCAACCAACTCGCCGAATGGGACGTGTTTTGCCGCCGCACCGGCTGGTCCGGGGGCGCTGCTGTTAACATCGACACCGGCATGAACCGGCTCGGCCTGACGGTGACGGAAGCGCAGGGCATCATCCCGCGCATCAATGCGGGCGACCACGGCATTACGCTGGTGATGAGCCATCTTGCGTCTGCCGAACTGCTCAACAATCCGCTCAACGCCAAGCAGCTCACGGCCTTCCGCGAGATCGCCAGCCTTTTTTCCGGCGTACCCGCTTCGCTCTCGAATTCATCCGGCGTTTTTCTGGGTGCGCAGTTCCAGTTCGACCTGGTACGGCCGGGCGCTGCACTTTACGGCATCAATCCGACGCCCGAGGCCGACAACCCGATGCAGCCGGTCGTCGAGTTGAAGGCGCGCATCGTGCAAATCCGCAATGTCGAGCGCGGCGAGACCGTCGGCTATGGCGGTACCTGGACCGCGCGGCGGCCGACCAGGATCGCGATCGTGTCCGCGGGCTATGCCGACGGCTATTTCCGCGCGGCCAGCGCCAATGACGGCACCCGCGGCGCCGAGGTGGTGGTCGCCGGCAAGCGCTGCCCGATCGCAGGCCGGATTTCGATGGACCTGATGGCGGTCGACATCACCGATATCGAGAAGAATACCGCCCGGCGCGGCCACATGGTGACGCTGATCGGCGAAGGCATCACGGTCGATGAACTCGGCCACCATTTCGGCACCATCGGTTATGAAGTGCTGACCAGCCTCGGCAAGCGCTATGCGCGGATCTACAAGGGCGGCGCGGCAATGGCGGGCGAGCCGACGCCTCCTGCTCTACCGATAGAGCCGGCACCTCCCTCGTTCGACTGACACGCAGACCGTGAAGGTCGCAACCTTCAACATCAACAATATCAACCGGCGCCTGCCGAACCTGCTGGCGTGGCTGCGCGCGGCAAAGCCTGACGTCGCAGCCTTGCAGGAACTGAAGGCGGCCGACGCCGAGTTTCCGGCAAGCGCGATCGAAAAAGCCGGTTACGGCGCGGTGTGGTGCGGACAAAAGACCTGGAACGGCGTCGCCATTCTGGCGCGGGACGCAGATCCGGTGTTGACCCGCACCGAATTGCCCGGCGACCGCGACGACCACGAGGCGCGCTACATCGAAGCGGCCGTTGGCGGCATCATCGTCACCAGCCTCTATCTGCCAAACGGTAATCCGCAGCCGGGACCAAAATTCGACTACAAGCTCGACTGGTTCAAACGGCTGCGAACGCACGCCGCGAAATTGCTCAAGCAGGACATCCCCGTGGTGTTGGCCGGCGACTACAACGTCGCCCCGACGCAGCTCGATATCTATCCGACAAAATCGTGGGACAACGACGCACTGATCCAGCCGAAGAGCCGTGCGGCCTACAAGGCGCTGCTCGCGCAGGGCTGGACCGACTCCATCCGCACCCAGCACCCGTCAAAGCCGATGTTCACATTCTGGGACTACAAGCGAAACCGCTGGCCGCGCGATGCAGGACTTCGGCTCGATCATCTGTTGCTGAGCCCGGCGCTGGCGCCGCGCCTGATCAAGGCCGGCGTCGACCGCAAGGTGCGCGGCGAAGACGGCGCCAGCGATCATGCGCCGGCGTGGATCGTGCTGCGCTAAGGTGGATTATTATTGCGGCGTAATGCCTGCCGCCTTGATCACCGGCAGCAAGCGGGCTTCCTCCGTCGCGCGAAACGCGGTGACTTCTTGCGGCGAAGTCGGCCACGCGGTGGCACCGAGCTCCTCGAACCGCCGAAGCAGATCCGGATCATTCAACGATTTGACGGCCTGCTCGTTGATCCCGGCGGTCACGTCCGGCGCCACGCCCGCGGGGCCGCACAGGGCGGCCCACGACGTCAATTCAAAACCCGGCAGCAGTTCGGCCATCGCCGGTACATCGGGCAGCGCCGGACTGCGGGTTCTCCCGGTCACCGCGATCGGCTTGACCGATCCTTCCCGAACAGCCGGAAGCGAACCGGGCAGATTATCGAACAGCATGTTCACCCGCCCTGCCAGCAGGTCCATCAAGGCAGGATTGGTGCCCTTGTACGGGATATGCTGCACATCGACGCCTGCCATGCTCTTCATCATCTCGCCGGACAGATGCAGCGTGGTCCCGATGCCAGCCGAAGCGTAATTGTACTTGCCCGGATTTTGTTTCAGCAGCGCGATAAGATCCTTCGCGTTCGACGCCGGAAAATCCTTGGCGGCCACCAGGATGTTCGGCACATGCCACAGCCCGCTGATGAAGGTGAAATCGGCGGCCGGCTCGTATGGCAGTTTCGCGTAGGTGCCGATGGCGATCACATTGTTGGCGATGCCGCCCATGCCGAGGGTGTAACCGTCCGGCGGGGATTTTGCGACGGCATCGTTGGCAATCACGCCGCCTGCACCGGCCCGGTTTTCGACAACGAATTGCTGCCCGGTGAGTGAACTCATCTTCTGACAGAAGACGCGCGAAAGCGTGTCGGTGGGACCTCCGGCGGCGAAGCCGAGCACGTAACGCACCGAGCGCACAGGCCAGGCTTGTTGCGCGACCGCCAATCGGGGAATCCCAAACGCGGCACCGAAGATGGCAAGGGCGTGACGACGGTCGATCCGGGTAGTTGGCATGATCGCGCTCCCCAGGAAGTGAAGGCGTGTCGGGAGCCGAAATCTTGCACGGCGCAAACCGGCGCGCACGCGCAAAATGTCGCGCCTGGAGCCGGTTCTGTTTCGCCCTGCGAACCGCCGTATTGCTTTCCGGGCGAGCTTCAAAAAAGAAACAAGGGCGGAGGAAATGCGCGTGCGACGTTTGCGGAGCATGGTTTCGATCGCTGCGCTCGTTTGTGCGCGCGACGCCGATATTCCAAAGCAGTGACCAAAGCCGCGCGGCGCTACCAGCCGAATTTCTTGCGCAGCATGATGCCGAGGATGTTGGAGTAATCATCCGTCCACAGCGCGCTTGATCGATCCGGACGGAGCGGTGTCCAGTCTCCGGCCACGCTTCCGGTATCGGCGGGCGCGTGCGCCAATACCGCCAGGCGTGCATTGGCCTTGAATGTCGTCATGAAATCGCCGGCGCTGTCGTCTTCGCGGAGAAAAGCGACGAGCTGTGGGATTGCGGCAACGTTGGCGATGACAGGTGCGAGATCGAGGTGCCGATTGGAGATATGCGCAAGGATCACGCCATGCGGCGAAAGTTTCGAGAGATAACCTGCAAAAGCCTCGCGCGTGAGCAGATGCACCGGAATGGTGTCCGACGAAAAGGCGTCCAGCACGATCAGATCATACCGGTCGGGCGATGCTTCCAGCGTCAGGCGCGCATCGCCGGCCACGACAGGGGTATCGGGCGCGCAGCGCGACAGGAATTCGAAGCGATGCGGATCCCGCGCAATGCGGATCACTTCGGGATCGATCTCGAAGAACGTCCACTGCTCGCGGGCCTTGCGATGGCAGGCCAGCGTACCGGTGCCGAGCCCGATGACCGCAACGTGGTCCAGACCGCCATGGGCAGCGCGAGCGGCGCCGATGGCTTCCGCGAATGGACCGCCTGAATAGTAATAGGTCTGCGGCAAGAGCGGGCCGCTGACCGGCGTGCCATCCTCGTTCCGCAACCGCTGAGCGCCATGGAACGTGGTGCCGTGATAGAGCACGCGGACCTTGCCGCCGGCCATTTCCGCGACCTTGTGGACGCCGAAGAAACTGCGCGCCGTCTCGATCGGCGCGATTCCGGGCCGCCAGAACGCCGTCACCGCAAAACTCAGGATGACGAGCCCGAAGAAACGCACGGCCGCTGCCGCTGAAACAGCATCGCCGCCGCCATCAGCGCCAGCAAGACTTGAAACGGCAGTTCCAGCATGCCCGACGGCTGAAACCGGGTGATGATACCAGACCAGCACCGCCACCGCGCTGAGCACGAGCCACGGCCATGCTTCCGCCAACGCCTTGCGCGACGCCGCCGGCGAAGATGCCGGGCGTGCATAACAGCGCCAGCGCGATCAGGATCGGATATTCGTAATTGCCGTTGAATATCTGCGGCGCCACCAGGCCCGCAAAGGCGCCGCCGATTACCCCGCCAAACGAGGTGCACAAATAAAATTCGGTCAGCCGCCGCGGGCTCGGACGGCGCGCATAGAGTTCGCCGTGGCACATCAGTGTCAACAGCGCGAAGGCGACGAGATTGAGTGCAATCGTCGTCACCCAAAACACCTTCTCGCCGCCGATCAGGCTCACCGCAAGCGGAGCCACGGCAAACGGAACGAACCTGACCACATTGGCATGGGCGATCCACGGCCGGTCGCGAAACACAGCCACGAAAGTGAGCAGGTAGATCGCGAGCGGGACCACCCACAGGAACGGCGCCGCCGCGACATCCGTCGTCAGATACGCGGTGACCGCGATGACGAGGCCCGACGGAACCGCGGCCAAGTGCGATCCACCGCAACCGCTCAGCCGCACTCGCGCGAACATCATCCTGCGGCTTGACCTGCGCAACGGCCGGTATCGCGCGTGATGCGAACAATCCGACGACACTGAGGAGAACGGCCAGCACCGCAAATCCGACGGACCAGACCGAAGTCTGCGTCTTCAGGGTCAGGAACGGTTCAATGACGACCGGATAGGCAAACAGGGCTGCGAACGAACCAAGGTTGGAGGCTGCGTAGAGCACGTAAGGGTTACTCGCCTGCCTGTGTCCGCTCGCTGCGAACCAGCTTTGCAGCAGCGGCGCGCTGGCCGACAAGGCGAAGAACGGCAACCCGATGGAAGCCGCGAACAGACCGAACAGCCACAGCGCCGTTCCATCCAGTGGCGGCGCGCCCCATCCGGCCGCGATCGCGATCGGCAACGCCATGGCGGTAATGCCAATCAGCAGAAGATGCAGCATGGCAGCATGACGCGGTAGCAGCAGGCGGTTCAACACATGCGCGTAGGCATAGCCTGCCGAGCAACGCGGTCTGAAAGAAGACCATCGCAACCGACCATACCGCCGGCGCGCCGCCGAGTTTCGGCAGCACCATCTTGGCAAACATCGGCTGGATCGAGAATAACAGCAGCGCGGAGACGAACAGCGTCACCGCGTACAGCAAAGGCGTCAGTCGCGCCGCGGCAGCCTGTCGATCGACAACTGGCGATATCCGATCCGAAGCATTGAAGAGCGACATTGGTGTCCCACGCAATTTTTGATTGCAAGGTAGCCAAGGGCTCCTAAGCAAGGCTTAACCCGCCGCCGGGAATGGCGGACGCCATGGTAAAGATCGCCTCGATCCCTGGGTGGTTCCGATCAGCAGAACTCAGCCCTTGCGGGTATGACCCCAGATCGCGTCCCAGTCCTCGCCGGCAGCGTCGACGACGCGGCCGTCAGCCTCGAAGAACTTGTTCGGAACCTGGAAAATCGCGAGCATCAGCCCGCCCTCGGGACACCATGCGACATGACGGCTGCCCTGCTCACGCCAGATGAATTCACCGGCCTTGCACGCGATACCCTTCGCCGGGCCTTCCTTGTCGACCAGAGAGCCCTCGAGCACATAGGTCTGCTCGATATTGACGTGCTCGTGGTCGGGTAACACCGCGCCCGGCGCGAACCGCATCAGCGCGGTCATCAACCCGGTCGTGCGATCGAACAGCAGCGTCTTGGCTTCGCAGCCGGGGAAACGGGTCTTCTGCCATTCCATGTCCTGGGGGCGAACCAGATGGGAATGCGTCTCTGATGTCTGTGCGCCCTTTGGGGTCACGGCGTCCATGGCGAAGCTCCGTTCCGGTGAAACTGGGGCAATCCTAGCAGCTTTGCGCTCGGCCGTCAGCCGGATAGGAGATCGAACTGCCGCTGCCGCTACGCCCGCCGCTCCTTCCCAATGATCCGACGTGATGATCCGAATTCGCCAAGGGCGTAACCGGAACCTGTTGCCAGTATGGTGTCAGCAGCACTGCCGGCGCTCATCGAAAATTGCTAGCCTCGCCGTCCCCGCAGCAACGAATCGCGGAGACAGCGCAACTTGAGCTTCCTCTTCGTCCTTATGGTCGGGCTGATCGCCGGCACCATCTCAGGCATTGTCGGCACTGGTTCGTCGATCATGCTGATGCCGGTGCTGGTCTATCAATTCGGGCCGAAGCAGGCGGTTCCGATCATGGCGATCGCCGCCGTGATGGCGAATTTTTCGCGCATCCTCGCCTGGTGGCGCGAAGTCGACTGGCGCGCCTGCCTTGCTTATTCGATCACGGGGATTCCGGCCGCGGCGCTGGGCGCGCGGACATTGCTGGCATTACCGTCGCACGCCGTCGACATCGCCATCGGCCTGTTTCTGATCGCGATGGTGCCGGTGCGGCATTGGCTTGCCCGGCACGATCTCAAGGCAACGCTCTGGCATCTGGCGGCCGGCGGCGCCGTGATCGGCTATCTCACCGGCATCGTGGTCTCGACCGGCCCGCTCAGCGTGCCGCTGTTTCTGTTCTACGGGCTGACCAAAGGCGCATTTCTGGCAACGGAAGCTGCGAGTTCGCTCGGGCTCTATGTGAGCAAATCGGTCACCTTCGAACGCTTCGGCGCGCTGACGCCGGATGTTTTTCTGAAAGGCCTGATCTCCGGCTCGTCGCTGATGGCCGGCGCCTTCATCGCCAAGCGCTTTGTGCTGCAGCTCGAGCCCAATGTGTTCCGTCTCATCATGGACGGCATCATGATCGCGGCCGGCCTTTCGCTGCTGTGGTCGGCGGCATTTGCATAGAATTCGCCCTGCCCGGGCCTGACGATCTGAACCAATTGCATCGATCGAGCAGCGCATGCCGGTCGAGGTCGAGGTGCAGAAGCTGCAGCAGAATACCGAATGCGAAAACGTGCCGGCGCAAATCACGGTCACACAGGCGCCACCGCCAGCGACGGCGATGCCTGGGACGAGCCCAGGCATTATCGTTCTGAAAGCGTGGTCCTCACCACACCTTGCGTCAGTGCTTCGTCAGAAACGCGAGCACAGCCTGGTCGTAGTCGCCGGGGTTCTCGGAAGGCACGGTATGCGAGCTTCCGGCAATGAGTATCCGCTCGTGGCTCGGCAGGCACATTTCCAGTTGATCGATAATTCGATGAAAGAATTTGGGAGTGTGCTCGCCGTTGGATAACAACGTCGGAGCCGTGATCGCCTTCGCCAAGTCACATGTGAACACGGCCCTCGGACCTTTCGTCGTCGCATCGGCCTGATAGGACGCCACATTGTCCAGATTTATCGCCTTGTCGGCGTCCGAACGTCGCTCATATGCGCCCGGTCCACCGACACCGTTGATGAAAAGCGGTATGCCGCTTTTCGTGTCACCGGCCTTCAGGGCTTCTCTTGCCGGTTGAAGCCGACCGGCAAAGTCTTTCAATATTTCGGCGCCGTCGGGAATACCGATCAGGATGCCTGCGGCGGGTGGCTCATTCAACGCAAGGCTGACGACCATCTCGGGATGCAGAGCGGCGAAGAAAAGCGTGGCATGCGCACCCGACGAATGCGCAACGACGCGCACTTTCGAGAGGCCAAGAGCACGCTCAAAGGCAGCAAGGTCCTCGCCATGCGCATCGGCGGCGCCGTCCGGCATCCCATCGGGACTGGACTCGTTCGGGTAGTTGTTGCGGCGGCTGTAGGCGATGACGTGAAAGCGATCCGCGAACTTCGGAAGATGCTGCAGCCACATCCGGTAATCCTGCAACCCGCCGTGAACGAATATGACCGGCTCGCCCTTGCCGAACTCCACATAGGCAAGCTCACCGCCGCCAACGGAAACGCGCTTGATATCGTCGGCCGGACTCGTGGTTGAACTTCCCAAAATAAACAGCGTCGCGACACAATAGACGATAGGGCGGAGCATGGCGTTCTCCTGTTTGGACACTCCGGTGCGCCGGCGGCTTGGAGGTTGATGGTACATGCTTGCCGTCAGCCCTTCCATGCTAGGGATACGCCTAATACTCTCGCCTCCGCGATGATGGACCCGTTGATGCCCGCAACCAACCCCAAACCAGAACAATCATTTTACATTGAGCCGCGAAGCGGCGACCGCTATCCGCTCGATATTCCGCGTTGGTGCGCTGACGGCCAAAAGCCGCTGCTGATCAACTCCGCAACGGGGCATCGCGCGCGATGACATCGATCGCCGCGAACGATCGCTATGGCGTTACCAGGCCGCGTTGCCTCTCGGGATATCAAGACCGATTTCCATGGGAGAAGGCTGCACCCCACTGGTGCAGAAGGATTGGGACGATTTCCGGCCGTTCTTCAAGCTGGAATGGTTCAATCCGACCTGCAGCTTCAAGGATCGCGGCACCACCGTGATGCTGTCTTACCTCCGAGAGCTCGGCGTCAATGCCGTGCTGGAGGATAGTTCGGGCAACGGCGGTGCATCTGTCGCGGCTTATGGCGCCGCCGGCGGCATGCGCGTCAAGATTCTCGCGCCTGCCTATACCTCGCCCGCGAAGATCGCCCAGGTTCGCGCCTACGGCGCCGAGGTGCAGTTGGTCGAGGGACCGCGCGAGGAATCGCAGAACGAAGCGATCCGCCAGTCCAATCAGATATTCTACTCCAGCCACAACTGGCAGCCGTTCTTCCTCCAGGGAACGAAATCGATCGCCTATGAGCTTTGGGAAGATTTTGATTTCGAAGCGCCCGACAACATTATCATCCCGGTCGGCGCCGGCAGCAACCTGCTCGGTTGCCACATCGGATTCTCCGAATTGCTCGCCGCAGGCCAGATCAAGAAACTTCCGCGGCTGTTCGCGGCCCAGCCGCTCAACTGCTCGCCGCTCGATGCAAGTTTTCAGGCCGGCGTCGATACGCCCGTGCCGCGCGCCGTCCACAAGACCATCGCCGAGGGCACCGCCATTACGCACCCGCTGCGGCTTCGCGAAATGATCTACGCCTTGAAGGAAACCGGCGGCGAAACGGTCGCGGTTACCGAGGACGAGATTGTCGCGGCCTTGAAGCGCCTCGCCCGGCTAGGACTGTTTGTCGAGCCAACCTCGGCCGGCGCCGCGGCGGCACTGGCAAAGCTGATGGAGCGGAAGGTCATCACGGCGCGCGAGCGCACCGTCGTGTTGATTTCAGGCACGGGCATCAAAACGGCATCCACCATTGCTGAGATGTTCGAGCCCAGCCAGCCGTGAACTTCTGAGCGCGGATGCCCTGCGCGCAGCCCGTCCTTTCCATGCTATGGAAATCTACGCGTTCCGACATAACTAGCGACTCACCCCTCATGGCCAAAAGCACCCTCTCCTTTGTCTGCCAGAACTGCGGCTCGGCGTATAATCGCTGGCAGGGCAAGTGCAAATCATGTGGCGAGTGGAATACGCTGGTCGAGGAGGACACGACCGGCGCGACCACGATGCCGGTCTCGATCCGCTCCAAGCGCAAGGGCCGGAAGTTCGCGCTGGAGTTGCTTACCGGCAAGAGCCAGGACGCCCCTCGCCTTTCGTCCGGCATGGCGGAGCTTGATCGCGTCACCGGCGGCGGCTTTGTCCGCGGCTCCGTGCTTCTGGTCGGCGGCGATCCCGGCATCGGCAAATCGACGCTGTTGACGCAGGCGACCAGCATGCTGGCGCGCGCCGGGCATCGCGCGGTCTATATTTCCGGCGAAGAAGCCGTGGCGCAGGTGCGCCTGCGCGCCGAGCGGCTGGGCCTTGCGGATGCGCCGGTGCAGCTCGCCGCCGAAACTTCGGTGGAAGATATCGTCTCGACCCTCTCCGAAGGCGCGGTGCCGCGCCTGATCGTGATCGAACTCGATCCAGACCATGTGGACCGACACGGTGGAATCCGCGCCGGGCACGGTGACACAGGTCCGCGCCTCGGCGCAGGCGCTCATTCGATTTGCCAAAAAATCCGGTGCCGCGATCATCCTGGTCGGCCACGTCACCAAGGACGGCCAGATCGCCGGTCCCCGCGTGGTCGAGCACATGGTCGACGCGGTGCTGTCGTTCGAAGGCGAAGGCTCGCAGCAGTTCCGCATCCTGCGCGCGGTCAAGAACCGCTTCGGCCCGACCGACGAGATCGGCGTGTTCGAGATGACGGGCCTGGGCCTGCGCGAGGTCTCCAACCCCTCCGAATTGTTCCTGTCCGAGCGCGACCTGGGTAGCCCGGGCACGGCGGTCTTTGCCGGGATCGAGGGTACCCGTCCGGTGCTGGTCGAGTTGCAGGCGCTGGTGGCGCCGACCTCACTCGGTACCCCCCGGCGCGCCGTGGTGGGCTGGGATCCGAGCCGGCTGTCGATGGTGCTGGCGGTGCTGGAGGCCCATTGCGGGGTAAAATTATCCGGCTACGACGTCTATCTGAACGTGGCTGGCGGCCTGCGGATTCAGGAACCCGCGGCCGACCTCGCCGCGGCCGCTGCCCTGGTGTCGTCGCTGGTGAACGCGCCGCTGCCGACAGATGCGGTCTATTTCGGCGAGATTTCGCTCTCCGGCGCGGTGCGGCCGGTGGCGCAGACCTCGGCCCGGCTCAAGGAGGCCGCCAAACTAGGCTTTGGCCGCGCCGTGCTGCCCAAATCGGCGCGCGGCGAGGCCGGTGGCGACGCTGGTTTGGTGCTCAACAGCGTCGGCGGGTTGACCAGCCTGGTCGCCGAAATCGCGGCGCGCGGCAGTCCACGAGGCAAGGCGGAGGCCAATCGCGACAGCGCGGTGGAGAAAAATGCCACACCGGCCCGATTCCGTCGCGAGAACGGCTAAAGCGGCGTGACGGCACCCGCCCTCGCCGCTATACAACCCGCGCGAAAGGCGAGCGGGATGGCGTGATATCCGGCCTTGCGGGATACGCCATATGACCGTCACCTAGGGCGGCACCGACAAGCCGATTCGCGAGCATTTGAGATTTCACGAGCGGACCTGACCAGCCGATGCCAATAACGATACTCGATCTCGTCCTGCTCGCAGTGATGCTGATTTCGGGCCTGCTCGCGATGGTGCGCGGCTTCATGCGCGAGATCCTGTCGATCGCGGCCTGGGGCGCTGCGGCGCTGGTGACGCTCTATGCCTTCTCCAAGCTGCTGCCGACCGCCAAGACCTATTTCAACAACGACACGGTCGCCTCGGTCGTGGTGGTGGCCGGTACCTTCATCGGCACCCTGATCGTGGTGTCCGTCATCACGGTTCGGATCTCGGACATGATCCTGGACTCCCGGATCGGGGCACTGGATCGGACGCTTGGGTTCCTGTTTGGGCTGGCCCGTGGCCTCCTGATCGTGGTCGTCGCCTATCTTTTCTTCATTTGGCTGGTTCCGGACAAGCAACAGCCTGATTGGGTACGCGGCGCAAAGTCCCGTATGGTGCTGGAATCAACCGGGGAATGGCTCAAAGGGCTCTTGCCGGATGACCCTGAGAACACCATCTTAAAGAGATTCAAGAAGAATAAACCAGAAGACGACCAAACTGACGCCGAGCAGGCAGCCCCTGCGTCCGGCGATGGCTACAGTAAACCTGCCCGTGACAGCCTTAAAAAGCTGATCGAGAAACCCGCGGGCCGCTAATTCTGGCCAAACAAGAGGCGATGGACGCGATGCAAAACCCTTCCGATCCCGCCGTGCAACTCGATCCAAACCTTGATCTAAATCTTGGAATCGAATTGCAGGACGATCTCGAAGGCGACACGCTCCGCGAGGAATGCGGCGTGTTCGGCATCTTCGGCCACCCCGAGGCCGCCGCCATCACCGCGCTCGGATTGCACGCCCTCCAGCATCGCGGCCAGGAAGCCGCCGGCATCGTCTCCTTCGACGGCAGCCGTTTCCACAGTGAACGCCGCCTCGGCCTCGTCGGCGATACCTTTTCCCGCCGCGAAGTGATCGAACGCCTGCCCGGCAACGCCGCCGTCGGCCATGTCCGCTATTCCACGACCGGCGCTACCATCCTGCGCAACGTGCAGCCGCTGTTCGCCGAGCTCAATGCCGGCGGTTTCGCGGTCGGCCATAACGGCAATCTCACCAACGGACTGACCTTGCGCCGCGAACTGGTGAAGAACGGCGCCATGATGCAATCGACCACGGACACCGAGGTGATCCTGCATCTGGTCGCGCAATCCAAGCGCAGCCGCTTCATCGACCGCTTCATCGAGTCGCTGCGCGCGATCGAGGGCGCCTATTCGCTGGTGTCGCTGACCAACAAGAAACTGATCGGCGCGCGCGATCCGCTCGGCATCCGCCCGCTGGTGCTCGGCGACCTCGATGGTCACCCGATCCTGGCGTCGGAAACCTGCGCGCTCGACATGATCGGCGCCAAATATGTCCGCGACATCGAACCCGGCGAGATCGTCGTGTTCGACGACCTCGGCGCCCACAGCCACAAGCCGTTCCCGCCAAAGCCGCCGCGGCCCTGCATCTTCGAATACATCTATTTCTCGCGGCCGGATTCCATCGTCGGCGGCCGGTCGGTGTATGAGGTCCGCAAATCCTTCGGTGCGCAGCTTGCGCGTGAAAGCCATGTCGAGGTCGATGTGGTGGTGCCGGTGCCGGATTCCGGTGTGCCCGCCGCGGTCGGTTACAGCCAGCATTCCGGCGTGCCGTTCGAACTCGGCATCATCCGAAACCACTATGTCGGCCGCACCTTCATCCAGCCGACCCAGAGCGTGCGCGAACTCGGCGTGCGCATGAAGCATTCGGCCAACCGCGCCGCGATCGAAGGCAAGCGCATCATCCTGATCGACAATTCGCTGGTGCGCGGCACCACGTCGAAAAAGATCGTGCGCATGATGCGCGACGCAGGCGCCCGCGAGGTCCATTTCCGCCTCGCCTCGCCGCCGATCCTCTACCCCGACTATTACGGCATCGACCTGCCCGACCGTGGCGGCTTGCTGGCTGCGACCCACTCGCTGGAAGAGATGCGCGACATCATCGGCGCGGACTCGCTGGCGTTCCTCTCCATCGACGGCATGTACCGCGCCATGGGTGAACCCGGCCGCGACCCCGCCAATCCGAAATTCTCGGATCATTGCTTTACGGGCGCCTATCCGACCCACCTCACCGACCAGACCCAGGTCGAACCGCAGCCGCGGCAATTGTCGTTGCTGGCCGAAGCGAGCTGACGGAGAGGCCAGCCGTGGCCAACCCGATCATCGCGATTGCCGGTGGTCTGTTGCTGATCGGATTATCTACTTTGCCTTTCGCCAAGGCATGAGCTGGCGCGGACGACCGCCAGGATCGAAGCGGCCAACCACATGGTGTGCGAGGGTACTGAGCCTCCGTTTGTCGTCCCTGCCCAGGAATAGCCGCCGGCCTTCGTTTTGCGGAAGCCACTAGACACGACCAGCTTTCACCTCATAACCGTCACGGCGTATGGGTCCCTGCGTTCGCAGGGACGACGATGACAGAGTTGCCTCAATGTCCCAACCCCTCGCCTCCCGCATTGCTCTCGTCACCGGCGCCTCGCGCGGCATCGGCTATGCCACTGCGCGCGCGCTCGCCAAGGCCGGCGCGCATGTCGTCGCGGTGGCGCGCACGCAAGGCGGGCTGGAGGAGCTCGACGACGAGATCCGCAAGGACGGCGGCAGCGCCACGCTGGTGCCGCTCAACCTCACCGACTTCGACGGCATCGCCCGGCTCGGCGCGGCGTTGAACGAACGTCACGGCAAGCTGGATATTCTGGTCGGCAATGCCGGCGTCGCCGGCCCTTCCTCGCCGCTCGGGCATATCGAGCTCAAGCCGTGGAATGACGTATTCGCCGTCAACGTCACCGCGAATTTTCAGTTGGTCCGCTGCATGGAGCCGCTGCTGAAGCAATCCGACGCGGGACGTGCGGTATTCGTCACCTCGGGCGCCGCCAACCAGGCCCCCGCCTATGTCGGCCCCTACGCGGCGTCGAAAGCAGCACTTGAGGCCCTGGTGCGGGTCTGGGCTCTGGAGACAGCAAACACCAAGGTCCGCGTCAATTTGTTCAACCCCGGTCCGATCCGCACCCGCATGCGCGCCACGGTGTTTCCCGGCGAAGACCCGATGACACTGGATACGCCGGAACAGGCCGCCGAATTCATCGTGCCGATGTGCGCGCCGTCCTGGACCGAGACCGGCAAGTTCTACGACTACAAGACCCGCACGCTGATGAGCTTTCGCGCGCCGGCATAGGCGCACGCAATTGACACCCGCTTCTCCCCGCGATTGACTGCGCCCGCCAAGCGGGAAAACCCGCAACCAAAAGGGGAGAAAGCCATGATGCCGGTGCACCATCGCGCGCGCTCGACGACCTGCCGTCAAACATCTCGCCAGGACCATTTCCACCTGCATCGCCGCCGCCGTGCTGATCGGCGCACCCGCGCTTTCACGCATTGCACAGGCCGGCGACATCCCGACCTTCGCGGTCGATGCGTCCTGGCCGAAACCGCTGCCCAACAACTGGATCATCGGCCAGGTCGGCGGCATCACCGTCAATTCCAAGGACCATGTCTGGGTCATCCATCGTCCGCGCTCGCTGACCGACGACGAGAAAGGCGCGGCGCTGACCCCGCCACGCTCGAAATGCTGCGTCTCGGCGCCGCCGGTGCTCGAATTCGATGCCGACGGCAATCTGCTGCGTTCGTGGGGCGGTCCCGGCGAAGGCTATGAATGGGTCGGCCGCGAACACGGCATCGAGACCGACGACAAGGGCAATGTCTGGCTGACCGGCAATGCCGACAACGACAACGTCGCCATGAAATTTTCCGGTGACGGCAAGTTCATCATGCAAATCGGCAAGATCGCGCCGACCAAGGGCAGCAACGACACGACGCAACTCGGCAAGCCCGCCGAGATCACCTTCGACAAGGATGCCAACGAACTCTATGTCGCCGACGGTTACGGCAACCGCCGCGTCATCGTGTTCGACGCGACGACCGGCGCCTACAAGCGGCACTGGGGCGCCTATGGCAAGCCGCCGAACGACGACAAGCAGGCGGCCTACGATCCCAAGGCACAGGTCGCGCAGCAGTTCGGCAATCCCGTGCATTGCGTGAAGGTGACCAATGACGGGCTGGTCTATGTCTGCGACCGCATCAACAACCGGATCCAGGTGTTCAAGAAGGACGGCACATTCGTAACCGAGTGGTTCTACGAGAAGAACACGCTCGGCAACGGGGCGGTCTGGGACGTCGCGATCTGGCCCGATCCGAAACAGACCTATCTGTTGAGCGCCGACGGCGAGAACAACGAAATCCGGGTGCTGAAACGCGCCGACGGTACCGTGGTGGGCAGCTTTGGCGGGAACGGCCGCAATGCCGGCCAGTTCCACTGGATTCACGCCATGGCCGTGGATAGCAAAGGCAATGTCTATACCGCCGAGGTCGACACCGGAAAGCGCGTCCAGAAGTTCAAACTGACTTCCGACGCGCTACGATAGGCGGATTGCCGGGCACGCCCGGAGCAACTAACACAGTCGCCGCCGCGCCGGGATCAAGGCTTCTGGAAGAAAGCCACCCGGCGACCACAGATGGAGGAAGCTCATGAATATGCTCACTGCGCGGCGTCTTGCCGCGCTGATCACCGTGGCCGGCGTCGGTCTTACCGCGCCCGCCTTAGCCCAGGACAAGACCGTCAAGATCGGCGTGTTGAACGACATGTCGAGCCTATACGCCGACATCGGCGGCCCCAATTCGGTGGTCGCGATCAAGATGGCGGTCGAGGATTCAGGTCTGCTCAAGAAGGGCTGGAAGATCGACGTGCTGAGCGGCGATCACCAGAACAAGCCGGACGTCGGCGTCAACCTCTCCCGGCAGTGGATCGACAGCGAGAAGGTCGATGCGATCGCCGATACGCCGAACTCCGGCGTTGCGCTGGCGGTCAGCAATCTTGCCAAAGACAAGAACATCGTGCTGCTCAATTCGGGCGCGGCATCGGCCGATCTTACCGGCAAGGCCTGCACGCCGAATACCATCTCCTATACCTACGACACCTATATGCTGGCCAACGGCACCGGCAAGGCGCTTACCAAGGCCGGCGGCGATACCTGGTTCTTCCTCACCGCCGATTACGCCTTCGGCCATGCGCTCGAACGCGACACCGCTGCGGTCGTGACCGCCAATGGCGGCAAGGTGCTGGGCAGCGTCAAGCATCCGATCAACAGCTCGGATTTCTCCTCGTTCCTGCTGCAGGCGCAGGCTTCCAAGGCCAAGGTCGTTGGGCTGGCGAACGCCGGCGGCGATACCACCAACGCGATCAAGCAGGCGGCCGAATTCGGCATCGTGGCCGGCGGCCAGAAACTGGCCGCGCTGCTGCTGTTCATCAACGACGTGCATTCGCTGGGACTGAAGACCGCGCAGGGCCTCACCTTCACGGAATCGTTCTACTGGGACATGAACGATCAGACCCGCGCCTGGTCGAAGCGGTTCTCGGCGCTCGCAAGCAAGAACGCGATGCCGTCGATGACCCAGGCCGGCAACTACGCCATGGTGCTGCACTATCTCAAGGCCATGGAAGCGCTCGGCGGCAATCCGCATGACGGCGCCAAGGTCGTCGCCAAGATGAAGGAACTGCCGACCGACGATCCCCTGTTCGGCAAGGGTCCGCTGCGCGCCGACGGCCGCCGCATCATCCCCGCCTATCTGTTCGAGGTGAAGAAGCCCGAAGAGTCGAAATATCCGTGGGACTATTACAAGCAGATCGCCACGATCTCACCGGAAGACGCCGCCAAGCCTCTCGAGGCAAGCGACTGCCCGCTGGTGAAGAAGTGACGGCCTAGCTGCCAAGTGCAGGGTGGGCAAAGGCGCGCTTGCGCCGTGCCCACCATCTACAGTTCGTCGATAGGATGGTGGGCACGCTTCGCCCACCCTACAGTTTACGCACTGCGTTTGACCGCCAGCGTACGCCACGCAACCACCAGCGCCAGCACCAGCAATGCCGCCGCCAGCACGAACGGCGCACCGGGCATTTTCAGCGGCGCCTGCTCGCTGATGAAATAGGCGAAGGTCAGCGTGAACAGAAACGGCCCGATGAGTTGCGCGATGCTGTTCACGCTGTTGGTCGCGCCCTGCAACTGGCCTTGCTGGTCCGGTGCGACGAGTTGCGTCGACAGCGCCTGGATTGCCGCCCCCGCGACGCCCCACAACGACATCACGGGAATGCCGATCCAGAACAGCGGACCGGTCGGGGCGCTGCCGTAAATCAGAAAACCGAGCGCGCCACAGCTGAGCCCGAGCAATAGCGCCGATCGCTCACCGAAACGCTTGACGATCGGCCCGACGCCAGCGCCCTGCACCACCATCGCGCATAGACCGACGATCGCCAGCGTCAGACCGACGGTTTTGGTCTCCCAGCCATAGCGATAGGTCGCATAGAGCACGAAAGTACTGGGCAGCACGACATGCGCGACCTGCCCAAAGAAATTGGAAATCGACAGGCCGGCGAGAACCCGGTTGGATCGCAGCAGATGCAGTGCCCCCATCGGATTGGCGCTTTTCCAGCGGAACGGCGAGCGGCGTTCCGGCGGCAGCGACTCCGGCAGGATCAGCAGGCCATAGAAAGCGTTGGCAAAGCTCAGACCGGCGGCGACCCAGAACGGCAGGCGCGGATCCATGCCGCCGAGCAGCCCGCCGATGGCTGGCCCCAGAATAAATCCGGCGCCGAACGCCGCGCCTATCTTGCCGAACACCGCGGCGCGCCGTTCCGGCGGCGTCACGTCGGCGATATAGGCAAAGGCGGTCGAGATGCTCGCCGAGGTGATGCCTGAAATCACCCGGCCGATGAACAGCCAGGTCAGCGACGGCGCCAGCGCCATCAGCACGTAATCCAGCGCCAGCCCGAAATTCGACAACAGCACCACCGGCCGCCGCCCGAAGCGGTCCGAGAGCGCGCCGAGGATCGGAGAGAACAGGAACTGCATGAGCGCCCATGCGGTGCCGAACAGTCCGAATATCCGCGCCGCCGTCGCGGTGTCGTTATCGACAAAGCTTTCCACCAGCTTCGGCAACACCGGAATGATCACGCCGAGCGCGAACATGTCGAGCAGGATAGTCACGAAGATGAAGGCCGCTGCGCCGCTGCCCACCCGCGGCATTTCCGCCGAGCGCGCGGACGCGTCCTCGCTCATGACGGCCGCTTGCGCTTGTGGGCGAACGGATTGGCCTTTTCGCGCAGCGATATCCGAACCGGCGTTCCCGGCAGATCGAAGGCTTCGCGAAGCGAATTGGTGAGATAGCGCAGATAGGATTGCGGCACGGCGTCCGCACGCGAGCAGAACAGAATAAAACTCGGCGGCCGCGCCTTGGCCTGCGTGATGTAATTCAGCTTCAGCCGGCGACCGGACACAGCCGGCGGCGGGTTGGCGTCGACCGCCTGCTCGAACCAGCGATTAAGGGCCGCCGTCGGCACGCGCTTGTTCCACACCGCATAGGCTTGCTGGATTGCGGTCATCAGCCGGTCGATGCCCTCGCCCATCAGGCCGGACACCGCCACGACGGGCATGCCCTTGACCTGCGGCAGCCAATGATCGGCATCGGTACGCAGCGCCGAAATCAGATTGCCTTTTCGCTCCATCAAATCCCATTTGTTGACCGCCAGCACGATCGCCCTTCCCTCGCGCTCGATCAGGTCGGCGATGCGCAGGTCCTGTTCCTCGAACCGGTTCTGCGCGTCCATCATGATCACGACGACTTCGGCGAAGCGCACTGCGCGCAGCGCATCCGCCACCGACAGCTTTTCCAGCTTCTCCTCGATCCGCGAGCGCCGCCGCAGACCAGCGGTATCGAACACGCGGAATTCGCGGCCCTGATAAATGATCTCGACCGAAATGGAATCGCGCGTGGTGCCGGCCTCGGGGCTGGTCAGCAGCCGCTCCTCGCCGAGCAGATGGTTGATCAGCGTGGATTTGCCGGCATTGGGCCGGCCGACGATCGCGACCCGAATCGGGCGCGTCGCAAGCTCCTCGTCGGACTCGATGATATCGTCGTCGTCGAACTCCTCCTCGTCGACAGGCTCCGGCATCAGCGGGCGCAACGCGTCATAGAGATCGCTCAAGCCCTCGCCGTGCTCGGCGGAAATCTGGATGGGATCGCCGAGGCCCAGCGCGTAGGACTCCATCGCGCCGACTTCGCCGTGCCTGCCCTCGCTCTTGTTGGCGACCAGCACCACCGGCTTGTTGGCGCGGCGCGCGAAATCGGCAAAGGCGCGGTCGTTCGGCGTCAGGCCCGCGCGCGCGTCGATCACGAACATCAGCGCATCCGCGAGCGCGATCGCGGTTTCCGTCTGTTCCTGCATCCGCGCGGTGAGCGAGCCCTTGGCGCCCTCGTCGAGCCCCGCGGTATCGATCACGGTGAATTCGAGATCGCCGAGACGTCCATTGCCCTCACGACGGTCGCGGGTGACGCCGGGTTCGTCATCGACCAGCGCGAGCTTCTGCCCGACCAGCCGGTTGAACAGCGTCGATTTTCCGACATTGGGCCGGCCGATGATGGCAATGGTGAAAGACATAAATAATCCAAACGCCCTTTTTCGAAGGGCGTGTCAATCGAATGAACCGGATGAACTTAACGCGTGAAGGTGCCGCTCGGCATCGGGGCCGGGAACGGCGCAGCGGATTGTTGCGCGGGCGCAGGCGCGGCCGACTGGGTCGCAGGCTGAGCGGCAGACTGATCGGGTGGCGGCGCCGTGGTACGCTTGCGGGCGATCTTCTTCGGCTTGGGCGCTGGCGGCGCGGCGGCCGTGCTGCCCTCTTCCTCCGGCGCGGCATCGGCAGCCGCCGCAGCAGGTTCAGCCGCGGGCGCGGCGGCGGCCGGCGCCTGCTTGCCCTTGGACTTCGCCGCGCGCTTCGATTTCGGCTCCTCCGGCGGTGGCGCTGCAGCGGCCGCAGCCTGGGCGTTCTGGTCGTCGATCTGCTGCTGGCGCGCGCCCTTGTAGAGATCCTTCGGCACGCCCTGCTCGAGGCCCGGCACGCCCTCGGGGAAAACCGGCTTGCGTTCGCCAGGCAGCTTTTTCTTGGTGTCGAGGAAGTCGAGCAGGTCGGTCGGATCCCAATTGCCCATGCTGCCGCAGCCCGCCAGTCCGCTCGAGAGCGCGATGAGGATTGTCGCTGCGATCAAACGTTGCGAGCGGCGCATGGTCGGTTTCCCACTCAACTCGTTTTCCTGCCGTCAGCTCTTCGCGACCGGCGGCAACAAGGCCTGCAGTGCTTCGGCGCGCGAGCGCAGGCTCGGCGGCGTCTCGCCGTCATTGGCAATCACATCCAGCCATTGCCGCGTCGCCATGGCGTCGTTAGCACGCCATGCCGACAGCGCCAGCAATTCGCGCGCGGTATGGCGAAAGGTCGCGCCCGGCGCTGCGGAGGCCTCGAGGCGCTCCTTCATGTTGGGATAGCTCGTGCTTTCCAGCAGCAATTGGGCAGCGCGAATCCGCGCCAGATCCTGTTCCGCCACGCCGACGCTGCGGTCGGCGGCGATCTCGTCGAACATCTTGGCCGCCGCCTGCGGGTCGCGGTAGGCGGCTTCCGTCGCGGCGCGCAGCCGCGCCAGCACGCGATAGCCGAATGGCGCCTTCGCGGCCAGATCGGCAAAGGCAGTTTCCGCCTCGGCGTGCTTGTTGGCCTCCGAGAGTTCTACAGCCTTATCGAAGGCCGCCCCCGCCTCGGCCGCCTTCTTGGCTTCCAGATACTGGTAGCCACGCCAGCCGCCGACGGACGCGATGATCAGGATCGCGGCGGCGACGATATAGATCGAATACTGTTCCCACAGCTTCTTGAGCTGATCGCGACGTACGTCCTCGTCGACTTCATCAAATAATTCAGACACTTAAAGCTATCCCATCCCGATGAGCCGCGACACATGATGGCGGCGCCATGCGCCCGATCCCCGCATGGCGGCGGCGATACCCTAATGATATGGCGGTGGCAAGGCAAAGCGAGGTGGATCAAAGCGTTAACAGGAGGCCTGTGTCCCCTCGCAGAACCGTCATACAATGTTGACACCGCTGTTCAAAGCTTGGCGTAATCCGCCCGCCGCAGCCCCATTTTTTTCCTTGTTTTGCAGGTGGTTCATGTGTCGCCGTGCCTTGATTGTCACCCTTGTCATAGGGCTGGCAGCCCTGCCCGCAATGTCTGGCGCCTACGAGATCAAGCCGAAGACGCCCGAGACCGGATTCTCGGGAAAACTGCGCCCGGATATTTTGGGCATCTCGACGGATTCCACGGCAGAAACCGCGCGCGCCGCCTTTGAGGCGTCCTTCAAGGGGCGCACCGACACCAAGACCGATATCCAGCAGCAGAAATTTGCCGACACCACGATCGGCTACATCGCGGCATTGAATGTC
Organism: uncultured Alphaproteobacteria bacterium; assembly: GCA_963847015.1. Taxonomy (GTDB): domain Bacteria; phylum Pseudomonadota; class Alphaproteobacteria; order Rhizobiales; family Xanthobacteraceae; genus Bradyrhizobium. The sequence continues at coordinate 159,425 of CAWJYI010000024.1, forward strand.
AGCGTTCCCAGCGGGCCGAAACAGACCGGCGAGGCGATTTCGAGCAACTTTTCCTCGCCCGCGAGCGCCAATCGCAGCTATTTCATCGCACGCAACATCACCTTCGCACCGGATCAGCAGCCGGCAAAGGCCGACATGATCAAAGAGGTCATGGACAAATACGGCTCACCGACCATCGTCGGCGATCAGCATCTCTACTACATCTATCGAGCAGGCTCGATCGTCTCCGCCGGTGCGAAGTACAAGCCGGCGGCAGCCATCGAGGCCATCGACAAGCCGCTCGATCCGAGGACCGCCGTCAAACTCAATGGCGAGACCGTCCGAGGCAGCTGCGTTGCCGTGGTCAAGCGCTCGCAGGTCAAGGAAAAGACGCTCAGCGCCATGCTGGGTGAGGCCAAGGGCGCAAATTGCGACGGCGTCCTGAGCGTACAACTCGTTCCCGGCACGACACCGGACCGCGTCGGCATCGCGCAATTCACCGTCCTCGACCTCAAGCGCATCATCAGCGCGGCTGCGATCGACGCCGATGCCCTTGCCGCCGAACAGAGCGAGCGAAATCCGGTGCCCAAGGGCAACGCGCCGAAACTCTGACGATACGGTGCACCCATATGTGAGCCCCGCGCATCGGCTCGCTGCGGCCGGCTTTCGACTGCGACAAAGACGCCGACTTCGGCGCAGCGAGGGGAACCTTTCCGCCGCCACCCGCTTGAATCGTGAAATCCGGGTTCCTGGGAGTTGAGGCCATGCAAGGATTTCCATCGATTGTACCCTATGGCGCCGACCAGACGGTCTATCTGGTCGTGGAAGCCTCGGGTCCGGAAACCATCACCCGGAAAACCGAACGGACCGACATTGAGACGGTCATTACCGATCTTCTGTCCGGACGATTCAATGATCCGATCGAGGTATTGGCGTTCAATACGCTCGAGCATTGGACCGACGATCTCTCGAAAGACATCGCGCAGGAAATCCGCTGTCGCTGCGATATCGCAGGACAGGAGATACCTGCCTATCTGGAGGAATTTATGGGCAAGGCGTCAGCCTGACGCGCGCCAGGAAGCGGGAGTATTTCGAACACCCTATGCCTGCGCCGCGGCCCAGGCTTCGCGCAACTGCCGTTTCATCACCTTCCCATTGGCGTTGCGCGGCAGCGGCTCGGTGGTGAGGTCAATCGTTTCCGGCACCTTGTAGTCCGACAGCCGCTCGGCACACCATCCACGCAAGACCTCGCTTCTCACCTCGTTGCGCGTCACCACGACCGCATGCACGCGCTCGCCCAGCACCGGGCACGGTTTTGCGATGATCGCGCTCTCGACGACGTCGGGGTGGCCGGCCAGCACGGACTCGACCTCGGCGGAATAGATCTTCAGGCCGCCGCGGTTGATCATGTCCTTTTGGCGATCGAACACGCGCACGAAATTTTGCGCGTCGATCGAGCCGAGATCGCCGGAATGCCAGAATCCCGCGGTAAAGCTCTCCGCGGTCGCCTTCGGATTATTCCAGTAGCCTTTGATCACCGAGCCGCCGTGAATCCAGATTTCACCGATCTCGCCGCGCGGCACTTCGTGACCGTCGGGACCAACAGCGATGATCTGCGCGCCCGGACAGGGCAATCCGACGCTGTCGATATGGCTGGCGGTCAATTCGCCGGGCATCATGGTCGAAGGTGACGTCGTCTCGGTGGCGCCGTAGCAATTCACCAGCTTGAGGCCCGGAATCTTGGCGTCCAGCCTTTCGATCGTGGCGATCGGCATCGGCGCGCCGCCAAAGCCGCCGATGCGCCAGCTCGACAGGTCGTAGCTGTCAAACTCCGGCTGCAGCAGGCAGAGATTGTACATCGCCGGCACCATCACGGTGTAGGTGACGCGCTCACGCGCCGCCACCTTCAGATATTCCGCGGCCTTGAACTCGGGCATGACGATCAGCGCGCCCGCGCAACGGACCATGGTCATGATATTGGCGACCACACCGGTGACGTGCCCGAGCGGAACGGCCGCGATCGAGCGATCCGCCGCGGTGAGTTGCAGGCACGACACGAAAATCATCGCCGAATGGATGATGTTGCAATGCGCGAGCATGGCGCCCTTCGGCCGCCCGGTCGTGCCCGAGGTGTAGAGGATCATCGCGGTGTCTTCCTCGCCGACCTCGGCGGGTGCGGACGATGGCGCGTGATCCAGCAGCACGGAGAAGTGCGAGGTCGCCTGGTCGTCGACGGCAACCCGATGCACGAGATCGGGCACATCACGGGCCTCCGGCAGGCGCTCGGCCAGCGCCGCCTCGTGGATCAACAATTTCGCGCCGCAATCGGTCAGCACATAGGCGATCTCGGGCTTTTGCTGGCGGGTCGAGAGCAGCACCGTGACCAGGCCCGCATGGGCCGCCGCGAACATCGTCAGCACGAATTCGATGCGGTTGCCAAGCAGCACCGCGATCCTGTCGCCGCGCTGCAAACCCAATTTTTGAAATCCGGACGCGATTTGCGCGGATTGCCGCGCGACCTCACGCCAGTTCATTCTCCGGTCGCCGCAAACCAGCGCCTCGGCGTCAGGATTTCGGGCGGCAGCTTCCGCAATCATCGCCCAGATATTTTTAGGCCGGTCGCAAAATGCCGGCACCACGCGATCGCCGAAGCGCGGCTCGAGCCGCATCGGTGGAATGGAATGCTGTGACCAGTCCATGATTAGCCTCGTCTGCTCTTGCATGCGCGAATGTCCGGCGCAGTTTTGCGCCTGATGGCGGACTGAACTGGCATGCTAGACTCCAACTACGGGGACACCGATCACGGCCGGATGGAACGCGAAGGCGAGCGCCAGATAAGCGACGATGCCGACCGCGATCGCGATCAGGTCGTTGCTCGGACCGCCGACTTGTATCGGCGGTGCGCCGGCGTCGGGACGATGTTTGAGTGAAATGCGGTCGAACACCGCCCATGCGAGAAACGAGCCGAACAGGATGATCGAGCCGAGATCGCCGTTGGCCAGCAGATGCGCCGCCGCCCACAGCTTGACGCCGGTCAGCATCGGATGCTTCAGCGTCGTGTAGATGCGGCCGCGGATGTAGGACGCTACCACCAGGATGACCGCGGGCAGCATCAGCGCCACCGTGATGTGCTTCAACGCCTTCGGAGGGTTCCAGACGTCGATCCAGCCCGTCGCGCGATAATCAGCAAAACCCCAGACGATCAGCGCAAGGCCAGCGATCGAGACCAGCGCATAGCCGATCTTGTAACCGCCCTCGCCCATCACAGCTACGAACCGCCCCCGCAATTCGCGCTGGGTGGTGAGGGTATGGACGCTCGAAAAACAGGATCAGGCCCAGGATCATCACCAGCAGCCCCATCATGTCCTCCCTGCACGGCCGGTTTTCTTGCGTATTCGCGTATCACTTTAGGCGGGCGAACTGCAATGCGCCAAAATGCATCCCCAGTCGTCATACGCGGGCTTGACCCGCGTATCCATCGTCCGCGCAAGCGGACAATCTCAATTTGAAGAAAGATGGATTGCCGGGTCAAGCCCGGCAATGACGAATTCAAAGTTGCAGCACCGAGGTCCAACCATCAAGGTTTCTCCGCCTGCTTACCCAGGTCGCGATTATCGACATAGCGGATCGCAATCGGCCGGCCTGCCAAGGCGCCGCCGAGCCCGCCGGTGAATTTCAGGGGCACGCAGGCGTCAAGCGAGGCGTTGATCGCCTTCAGGTAGGTCGTGCGGGTATCGGCCGGGACGCCCGACGTGGCAAAGGTCAGCCGCGGCGCGGCGATGATCTCACCCGTGCGCTTGAAGCTGAACCGCACCGACATCTGCATGCCCTCCCGGGCGGTGTCGGCCGGCGGCGGCGTCCAGCAGGACCGCAGCGCCGCGAACAGATCGCCGATTGTATCGAGGTCGTGATCCGGCTTTTGATACTTCTCGGCCTGGTCCTTTGGCGGCACGCTTTCGATCGTGAGTTGTAGATTTTCGCCGTAGGGATAATCGATCTCGGGAATGCAGGGGCCGTGGTTGAACACACTGCAGAACGTCGGTGTGCACGGCCGGTGATCGAGCACGCTGCACGGCGCATGTGAAAACGGCGTGGCATCGATCTGGTGCCGCCGCCGGGCATCGGCGGCGCCCGCTCCGATGAAAACTGCGATCAGGCAAATGACGATACGCCGCAACATGGGACGAACCCTTCAACGCGCTCCAACCAATTTGATGAGCCCTTTGGTCGGTATCAAGCAGGATCCCGTTCACATCCTCGCGTTCATCGCGGACAGTTCCGCGATCAGCGCCTTCTCGCGGGGCCGGTCGAGCACGCCGGCGCGGCGTATCGGGTCCCACTTTTGCGGAGGACGATAAATATTCATGACGATAAACATTCTTGGGGCGATAGCCTGCCCGTCGTTTACGCCTTCTTCTTCACGTCCTTGACGCTGGAAAAATTGATGCCCTCGGCGCGTTCGCGGGTGTAACCGAGGTAGAATTCATTCTTGGCGAGGAACACCGGATCGCCGTCGACATCGTCGGCGACGCCCGAGCCGTTGGCTGCGATGAACGCCTCGAGCTTCTTGCGGTCGTCGGACGAAATCCAGCGCGCCAGCTGAAATTCGGAAACTTCGAATTCCACCGGCAGCGAATATTCCGCATCCAGCCGCGCCTTGAGCACGTCGAGCTGCAGCGGGCCGACGACGCCGACCAGCGCGGGCGCGCCGTCGCGCGGGCGGAACACCTGAACCACGCCCTCCTCCGACATCTGCTGCAAGGCCTCTTTCAGCTTCTTGGCCTTCATCGCATCCGTCAGCCGCACGCGGCGGACGATTTCCGGCGCAAAGCTGGGCACGCCGACAAAGGTCAGATCCTCGCCCTCGGTCAACGTATCGCCGATCCGCAGCGTGCCGTGATTGGGAATGCCGACGACGTCGCCGGCAAAGGCCTCATCCGCCAGCGCGCGGTCCTGCGCGAAGAAGAATTGCGGCGACGACAGCGACATGTTCTTGCCGGTTCGCACCAGCTTTGCCTTCATGCCGCGGCTGAGCTTGCCGGAGCACAGCCGCGCGAACGCGATGCGGTCGCGGTGGTTCGGGTCCATGTTGGCCTGGATCTTGAACACGAACGCACTCATGCGCGGCTCGGCGGCCTCGACCTTGCGCAGATTGCTTTCCTGCGCGCGCGGGGCCGGGGCGAACTTGCCAAGACCTTCCAGCAAATCGCCGACGCCGAAATTGCGCAGCGCGCTGCCGAAATAGACCGGCGTCAAATGGCCCTCGCGAAACGCGTCCAGTTCGAACGGCTTGCAGGCTTCCGACACCAGCGCGAGTTCGTCCTTGACCTCGGCAACGTCCAAATTCGCGTTGCGGCCGGCGAGATCGGCGATGTCGATCTGTTCGGTCGCGCCGGTCTTGGCGCCGCCGCCTTCCAGCAAACGCACCCCGCCGGTCGTCACGTCGTAGGTGCCGAGAAAATCGCGGCCACGGCCGACCGGCCAGGTCATCGGCGTGGTGTCGAGCGCCAGCGTCTTTTCGATCTCATCCAGCAGTTCGAAGGTGTCGCGGCTCTCGCGATCCATCTTGTTGATGAAGGTGATGATCGGGATGTCGCGCAGCCGGCAGACCTCGAACAGTTTTCGCGTGCGCGCCTCGATGCCCTTGGCGGCGTCGATCACCATCACGGCCGAATCCACCGCCGTCAGCGTGCGGTAGGTGTCTTCGGAAAAGTCCTCATGGCCCGGCGTGTCCAGGAGGTTGAAGACGAGCCCTTCGAATTCGAAGGTCATCACCGAGGTCACGACCGAGATACCGCGCTCGCGCTCGATCTTCATCCAGTCGGAACGGGTATTGCGCCGTTCGCCCTTGGCCTTGACCTGGCCGGCCAGATTGATGGCGCCGCCGAACAGCAGCAGCTTTTCGGTCAGCGTGGTCTTGCCGGCGTCGGGGTGGGAAATGATGGCAAAGGTCCGGCGCCGCGCCACTTCATCTGATAGCGGCGACCGGGGCGTCGATTCGGCGGTTAAGGCAATGTCGGACATGGGGTTGAGCGTTTGGCAGGGAAACCCGGCGCAATCAAGGGGATTTGGCGATTGAGAACCGGGGCGGCAGGCCCGATATCCAGGCCGGGAAGGACGGCCTTCCCGTCAGTGATCCGCGGGAATCAGCGCAGCAGCACGACCGCCCAATAAGCCGCCGCCGCGACGATGGCCGAGGCCGGAATGGTGATCACCCAGGCGTAGACGATCGAACTCGCGACGTTCCAGCGCACCGCCGACACCCGCCGCGCCGCGCCAACGCCGACGATGGCGCCGGTGATGGTGTGGGTGGTGGAGACGGGAACCCCGAGATAGGTCGCCATGAACAAGGTGGCCGCGCCGCCCGTTTCGGCGCAAAATCCCTGCATCGGCGTCAGCTTCGTTATCCGCAGTCCCATGGTGCGAACGATCCGCCAGCCGCCCATCAGCGTGCCCAGCGCCATCGCGGCCTGGCACGCCAGCACCACCCAGAACGGGATCTCGAAATGGTCGCCGAGGTGGCCCTGCGAATACAGAAGCACCGCGATAATGCCCATGGTCTTCTGCGCGTCGTTGCCGCCATGACCGAGCGAATACAGCGACGCCGAGACGAATTGCAGGATGCGGAAGGCACGGTCGACCGCAAACGGTGTGGAGCGCACCGACAGCCAGGACACGATCGCGACCAGCACCAGCGCCAGCAGGAACCCGACCAGCGGCGACAGCACGATCGCGATCAGCGTCTTGGACAGGCCGCTCCAGACGGCTGCGGATATTCCTGCCTTGGCCATGCCGCCGCCGAGCAGTCCGCCGATCAGGGCGTGCGAACTGGACGAGGGAATCCCGAGCCCCCAGGTGATCAGGTTCCAGACGATGGCGCCGACCAGGGCTGCGAAGATCACGGTCGCATCCACGATGCTGGGCTCGATGATGCCGGTGCCGATGGTATTGGCGACGTGAAGCCCGAACACCAGGAAGGCGACGAAGTTGAAGAACGCGGCCCAGAACACCGCATATTGCGGCCGCAATACCCGGGTCGACACGATCGTGGCGATCGAATTGGCGGCGTCGTGCAAACCGTTGAGGAAGTCGAACAGCAGCGCGACCGCGATCAATGTCACCAGAACCGGAAAACCGAGCGTGGCATCCACTTGATGGCCCTGCCCTATACCTGTTCGATCACGATTGAATTGATCTCGTTGGCGACGTCATCGAAGCGATCGGCGACTTTCTCCAGATGGTCGTAGATCTCCGCGCCGACGATGAAATCCATGGTGTTGGCGTTGCGATGCTTGAGAAACAGCTCCTTCAGCCCGATGTCGTGAAGGTCGTCGACGCGGCCCTCGAGCTTGGTCAGTTCCTCGGTGATCTGCGTCAGCATGGCGACGTTGTCGCCGATCGACTGCAACAACGGCAGCGCGCGGCCGACGAGATTGGCGCATTCGACCAGCAGCGTCCCCATTTCGCGCATCGGCGGTTCGAAGATGCGGACCTCGAACAGCACCACCGCTTTCGCGGTCTGCTGCATCTGGTCGATGGCGTCGTCCATCGCCGTGATCAGGTTCTTGATGTCGCCGCGGTCGAACGGGGTAATGAAGGTGCGCCGGACCGCGGTCAGAACCTCGCGGGTGATATTGTCGGCATCGTTTTCGAACTGGTTGACGCGCTGGCAGAATACCGGCGTCTCGTCGCCGCCGCGCAGCATGTCCTGCAGCGCCAGCGCACCCTGCACGACCGTCTGGGAATGCCGGGCAAAAAGGTCAAAAAACCGCTCCTCCTTCGGCAAGAAATAGCGAAACCAGCGCAGCATAGGTCATGTCCATCGTTCTGGAATGGCCGAACTGGCGGCCCGTCACAAAACTGTCATAGACCATTCACGGGAAAAGCGCGCGACGGCGGCCCCCGGGAACCGGGTCATCCACCGCTTTGTCAGATCCGGGATAGGGCCGGAAACCGGAGCTTTAGAGGGATCGCCGCCAATAATGCGCGATCTCGCCGATCACGCCGCGGCGGAACGTCAGCACGCAGGCTACGAAGATGACGCCCTGGATTACCGTCACCCACTGGCCGAAACCGGCCAGATATTGCTGCATGGCGATGATGACGAAAGCGCCGACCACCGGGCCGAACACCGTGCCGAGACCACCGACCAGCGTCATCAGCACGATTTCGCCCGACATCGACCAGTGCACGTCGGTGAGCGAGGCGTTCTGCGCCACGAACACCTTTAGCGAACCGGCAAAGCCCGCGATCGTCCCGGACAGGATATAGGCCATAAGCTTGTACTGATCGGTCTTGTAGCCCAGCGAAATCGCACGCGGCTCGTTCTCGCGGATCGCTTTCAAGACCTCGCCGAACGGCGAGTTGATGGTCCGATAGATCAGGAGGAAGCCGCCGAGGAAACCGGCCAGCACGACGTAATAGAGCACCGTGGGCTTGGCGAGATTGAAAATCCCGAACAGATAGCCCTGCGGAATGCCCTGGATGCCGTCTTCGCCATGGGTGAACGGCGTCTGCAGGTAGATGAAATACAGAAGCTGCGACAGCGCCAGCGTGATCATCGAGAAGTAGATGCCCTGACGGCGGATCGACACAAAACCGGTGATGACGCCGAGCGCGGCCGCGCCCGCGGTGCCGGCCAGAATGCCGAGCTCGGGCGAGACGCCCCAGACCTTCAGCGCATGCGCCGAGATGTAGCCCGCGGTGCCCAGAAACATCGCGTGGCCGAACGAGAGCAAGCCGCCATAGCCGATCAGGAGGTTGAATGCGCAGGCGAGCAGCGCAAAACACAGCGCCTGCATCACGAAGAACGGATAAATGCCGGTCCACGGCACCACGGCCAGCAGCACCGCCATCACGGCGAAGACGATCATCTCGTCGCGGATGGCGCGCGGGGTTACAGGCAGTGTGTCGTCAGTCAATGCGCTCATGTCAGGCCGCCCGTCCGGTCAGTCCCGTTGGCTTCACCAGCAACACCAGCACCATCAGGACGAATACCACAGTGTTGGAAGCTTCGGGGTAGAAGTATTTGGTCAGTCCCTCGATCACGCCGAGCGCAAAGCCGGTGATGATCGATCCCATGATGGAGCCCATGCCGCCGATCACCACCACCGCGAACACGACGATGATGAGGTCAGCACCCATCAGCGGCCGGACCTGGTTGATCGGAGCCGACAACACCCCGGCCAGCGCCGCCAGACCGACGCCGAGCCCGTAGGTCAGCGTGATCATCCGGGGCACGTTGATGCCGAACGCGCGCACCAGCGTCGGATTTTCGGTTGCTGCGCGCAAATATGCGCCAAGCCGCGTCTTCTCGATCAGGAACCAGGTGGCGATACACACCACGAGCGAGAAGATCACCACCCAGCCGCGATAGATCGGCAGGAACATGAATCCGAGATTCATGCCGCCCTTCAGTTCATCGGGGATCGAATAAGGCAGACCGGACGAGCCGAAGTAATTCTGAAACACGCCCTGGATGATGAGCGCCATCCCGAAGGTCAGCAACAACCCATACAGATGATCGAGGCCGGAAAGCCATTGCAGCATGGTCCGTTCCAGGATCATGCCGAAGATACCGACCACAATGGGTGCGATGATCAGCGCCGGCCAATACCCGATATTCGCCAGGCTCAGCAGAAAATAGGCCACGAAAGCGCCCATCATGTAGACCGCACCATGAGCGAAATTGATGATGTTGAGCATGCCGAAGATCACGGCAAGACCCAGACTGAGCAGCGCGTAAAACGAGCCGTTGATCAGTCCCACCAGAAGCTGTGCGTATAGAGCCTGCATCGGTTTAACTTTCGCACTCGAAGGTAAAACCCGCCGGCGGCATCACCGCCGGCGGGTCATGATAGTTATTTTTTCAGCAACGCGCACTTGCTTTCCGCGAGCGGCGTGAAGGCCTGGTCGCCCGGAACGGTGCCGACCAGCTTGTAGAAATCCCACGGCCCCTTGGACTCCGACGGCTTCTTCACTTCGAACAGATAGGCCGAGTGGATGGTACGGCCGTTGGGCTGGATTGCGCCCTTGCCGAACAGCGGATCTTCGGTCGGAATCGATTTCATCTTTTCCACGACCTTGATGCCGTCGTGCGGGTTGCCACCGAGCGCGTCCAGCGCCTTGAAATAGTGGATCAGTCCGGAATAGACGCCAGCCTGGACCATGGTCGGGGGCGCGCTGTTCTTCATGCGAGCGGCAAACTTCTTGGAGAATTCCCGGGTCTGATCGTTCATGTCCCAGTAGAAGGTCTCGGTGAAATTCAGTCCCTGCGCGGTCTCCAGGCCGATCGCCTTGACGTCGGTGAGGAACAGCAACAGCGCCGCAAGCTTTTGGCCGCCCTTGACGATGCCGAATTCGGCCGCCTGCTTGATCGAGTTGGTGGTGTCGCCGCCGGCGTTGGCAAGACCGATGATCTTGGCCTTCGACGATTGCGCCTGCAGCAGGAACGACGAAAAGTCCGAAGTGTTGAGCGGATGTTTGACGCCGCCCACGACCTTGCCGCCATTGGCGACGATGACGGCGGTGGTGTCGCGTTCGAGAGCTGCGCCGAAGGCATAGTCCGCGGTCAGGAAGAACCAGCTATCGCCGCCGGCCTTGACCAGCGCCTGCCCCGTCGTATGGGCGAGCATGTAAGTGTCGTAGGTCCAGTGCACGGTGTTGGGCGAGCACTGCGCATTGGTGAGGTCCGAGGTTGCCGCACCGGAGTTGATGTAGACGCCGTTCTTCTCCTTGACCACGTTGTTGACGGCAAGCGCCACGCCCGAGTTCGGCACGTCGACGACGACGTCGACCTTGTCGACATCCAGCCACTGGCGGGCAATGGTGACGCCGATATCCGGCTTGTTCTGGTGATCGCCGGAGATGACGTCGATCTTCCATCCCTTGGCCGCGAGACCGGAATCCTCGACCGCCATCTGCGCCGCCAGTGTCGAACCCGGTCCGCCGAGATCGGCGTAAAGCCCGGACTGGTCGGAGAGCGCTCCGATCTTGACCGTCTTGTCCTGCGCGACGGCGAGGCTTGCCGACGCCAGCGTCAGTGCAGTGCCAAGCAAAAGCACTGAAATCGAATTCTTCATGCTGTCATCCTTCTTGAAGCTTTGTACTTGAGCTTTGTGCTTGGCGACTTCAGACGCCGAGATAGGTGTGGAGCTTGTCCATGTTGGCCGAGAGCTCCGAATTCGCGAACCCGTCGATCACCTTGCCGTGCTCGACGATGTAGTAGCGATCGGCGACGGTGGCGGCGAAACGGAAATTCTGCTCGACCAGCAGGATGGTGAAGCCCTCCGACTTCAGCCGCGCGATGGTGTGCCCGATCTGCTGGATGATGACGGGCGCGAGACCCTCGGTCGGCTCGTCCAGCATCAGGAAGCGCGCGCCGGTACGCAGGATTCTGGCGATCGCGAGCATTTGCTGCTCGCCGCCCGAAAGCTTGGTGCCCTGGCTGTTGAGGCGTTCCTTCAGGTTCGGAAACAGGTCGAATATCTGGTCGAGCGACAGGCCGCCGCTGCGCACGACCGGCGGCAGCAGGAGATTTTCGCGCACGTCGAGGCTTGCGAAAATGCCACGCTCCTCCGGGCAGAAGGCGATACCCATCCGCGCGATGCTGTCGGAGGAAGCGCGCGTGATGTCGCGATCGTTGAAACGGATCGCGCCGGTGCGCTTGCCGATGATGCCCATCACCGATTTCAACGTGGTGGTCTTGCCGGCCCCGTTGCGGCCAAGCAGCGTGACCACCTCGCCGGCATTCACATTGAAGTTGATGCCGTGAAGGATGTGGGATTCGCCGTACCAGGCCTGGAGGTCCTGGACGCCGAGGACCTGCGTGGTAGCCGGTTTAGCAGCCGCTTCGGCCGTTTTCAGCTCAGGCATGACCGGCCCCCAGATAGGCTTCCTTGACGCGCTCGTCCTTGGACAGGTCGGCATAATTGCCTTCCGCCAGCACCTGACCGCGCGTCAGAACTGTGATGATGTCGGAAAGGTTCGCCACCACCGAGAGATTATGTTCGACCATCAGGATCGTGTACTTGGCCGAGATGCGCTTGATCAGCGCCGCGATCTTGTCGATGTCTTCATGACCCATACCGGCCATCGGCTCGTCGAGCAGCATCATCTCCGGGTCGAGCGCCAGCGTGGTTGCAATTTCAAGCGCGCGCTTGCGCCCATAGGGCATCTCGACCGCGGGCGTATTGGCAAATTCGCTTAGACCCACGTCATTCAGCAGCTCATGGGCGCGGCCGTTGAAGCGGTCGAGCACGCTCTTCGAGCGCCAGAAATCGAACGAGCTGCCGTGCTGGCGCTGCAGCGCGACCCGGACGTTTTCCAGTGCCGTCAGGTGCGGAAACACCGCCGAAATCTGGAACGAGCGCACCAGCCCAAGGCGCGCCACGTCGGCCGGCGCCAGCGCCGTGATGTCCTGTCCCTTGTACAGGATCTGGCCCGCCGAGGGCTTCAAGAACTTGGTCAACAGGTTGAAGCACGTCGTCTTGCCGGCGCCGTTCGGCCCGATCAACGCATGAATGCTGCCGCGGCGCACCTTGAGAGCGACGTCGCGAACAGCGAAAAAACCCGCGAATTCCTTGGTCAATCCATGGGTTTCGAGAATGAACTCATCGGCCAAACAAATTTCCCCCATCAGCCATTGCCGCGAAGTCCCCTCGCGCGCATGGCCAATTTTTCCTAACCGGCCAGGTTTCTCCCGGACGTCTTGAACCGTCCCGGACCTGCCGCCTCCGGGGGCGGAATATGCCGTCAACGGTGGGGATTAAGCAAGGCGGAAAGCTCGGCTTGGGCAAAGCTTTAGCGCCACTTCCAAATCCGCCATTAGTCGAATTGCGCGGGGCCGATCGACCAGCCGGCCAGCCGGCGGTTTTCGGCCGCCCCGCACGTGCCGGAAAGCCGCCGTTAACGGTGTTTTGCTGCAATCTTACGGTTTCACAGAATATTTCCGCCTCGGCCGCATCATCGCGCGATTTACACAGGCAGGGATCGCCGCCTTGGAAGCCGTCTTAAAAACCGCCTTGGAATTTGAAAGCGCCCAACCATCGGTCGTCAAATCGATCAAGCAGCGCGATCTGCTGAACACCTGGCTGCGGCTTTATGCCCGCGACCAGTCGTTGCCGCGCATGCAGGAATTTCAGCCGGCGCGGATGGAAGATGAACTTCCGGATCTCGTCTATTACACGGTCGATACCGTCGCGCAGCCGCCGCGCCTGACAATCCAGAGCGACGGCACGCGGATGTCCAATGCCTATGGCAATACCGGCAAAGGCCGCTATCTCGACGATTATCTGGGCGCAACGCTCGCCTCGATCGTGATGCCGGTCTACCACGAATGCATCGCCCGGCGCCTGCCCGCCTACACCATCGCTGACATCGATGACATCTACGGGCGAATTGTCGCCTATGAGCGGCTGCTGTTGCCCTTCGGTGAAGGCGGTAACGTCACCCACATTATTGCATCGCTGAAGACCATCAGCGAGGATGGCGGTTTCGAGATCAAGAATCTGATGCGCGGAAACGACAAGCTGCCGGTGCCGAAACTCCGCGCCATCATCGACCGCGATCTTTTCCATCGCCTGCCCGGCCGCATTCCGTCGGGCGACGTGCTCGAATTCGGCTAGCCCGATGGAATTCGAAAGTGCCAATCCCTCGGTCGTGAGATCGATCAAGCAACGGGTTCTGCTGGACGCGTGGCTGCGCGCGCCGCGCCGGCAGATTCTGCCCGCTCTCGCTGACTTCAACCCGGACGGCGTTCTGGACGAAATGGCTGACATGATGGGATTTGACGTCGCAGGCCACGGCGACGACGCCCGTTTCCTGATCACCCATGAAGGCACCAGGCTGACCGCGACCTACGGCAATGACGACGTCGATCCGGCCAAGCGAACCAACCGCTATCTCGACGACGCGATCGGACCCGAACGATACGCCAACGTGGTTGCCAACTACCACGCTTGCGTGGCGCACAAGCGGCCGGCCTATTCGATTTCAACGGTGCAGGATGCCGACGGCAAGGACGTGTCCTATGAACGGTTGTTGCTGCCGTTCGGCAGCGCCGACACCGTCGAGCAGATCGTCGGCAGCTACAAGAGCATCAGCATCGAGGGCGGCTTCAAGGTCAATAATCTGATGGGACTTCGGCCCAAGGCTGTGCCCGTCATTCTCGTCAGGGCGATCATCGACCGCGATCTCGTCACTGCTACGGCGAGCCGGCGTTCTTCCGATGACGTGGTCGAGCTGAGTTAGGCCTGGCGTCCACGCAGTTCTAAACCTGGCAGGCCCGCGCCGGCCGCTATCGGCCGCGCGACTTCACTTCCTTCGCATAGACATCCGGCTTGAACCCAACCAGCAATTTGCCGCCGAGATCGAGCACCGGCCGCTTGATCATCGACGGCTGCGCCAGCATCAAGGCCAGCGCCTTGCGCTCGTTCAGGCCTTCCCGTTCGCTGTCGGGCAGCTTGCGAAACGTGGTGCCGGCGCGGTTGAGCAGGGTTTCCCAGCCGAGTTCGTCGCTCCAGGCCTTGAGCTTGTCCTTGGCGATACCCGCGGTCTTGTAGTCGTGAAAATCGTATCCCACGCCATGGCTATCGAGCCAGACGCGGGCCTTCTTCATGGTGTCGCAGTTCTTGATGCCATAGATGGTGATGGATTTTGTCATCGTGCCCCCGTTGAATTGATTTGGCCGTCCGTGTTCGTTTACGCCGCGCCCGGCTCCAGCGCCTCGCCGAGTTCGATCGGATGCGCCTGTTTCACGGCCGCTTGGGAATATCCAACCCGCGCTGCACCGCGGGCCGCGCAAGGCCGCGTTCCAGCCAACGCGGTACATGCTTGAGCGTGTCGAACGCGACGAGTTCGCCGGCCCCGTAGAAGCCGATCAGATTGCGCACCCAGCCGAGCATCGAAATGTCGGCGATCGTGTATTCGTCGTCCATCACCCACTGCCGCCCGGCGAGGCGTGTCTCAAGCACGCCGAGCAGGCGCCTGGCCTCGGCGACATAGCGATCGAGCGGCCGCTTGTCGGCAATGTCCTTGCCGGCGAATTTGTGGAAAAAGCCGACCTGGCCGAACATCGGCCCGATCCCGCCCATCTGGAAGTGCAGCCACTGGATGGTCTCGTACCGTAGCGCCGCGTCAGCTGGCAGCAGCTTGCCGGTCTTCTCGGCGAGATATTGCAGGATGGCGCCAGACTCGAACAGACCGAGCGGTTTGCCACCCGGCCCGTTCGGATCGAGAATAGCGGGAATCTTGCCGTTCGGGTTGAGCGACAAAAACTCCGGCGTCTTCTGGTCGTCCTTGTTGAAGTCGACGAGATGGACCTCGTAAGGCAGCCCGATCTCTTCCAGCATGATCGAGACCTTGACGCCATTCGGCGTCGGCAGCGAATAGAGCTGAAGGCGGTCGGGATGTTTTGCGGGCCAGCGTTTGGTAATCGGGAAAGCGGAGAGATCGGACATCAAAACTCGTTCTTTGCGTGGTGACTGTTGGGTGGCTAATGTACGGCTGTTGCCGCGCATAACAAGGGTTGGCGCAATCAATGACTGATCATCGGCCTACTGATCATTCGTCTGCAAAATTCGGATTGACCGACGCGGAACTCGCGGTTCATCCGACCGTGTTCGCGGCCGACGCGCTGAAGGACCAGGTCGTGCTGGTGTCGGGCGGCGCCGGCGGCATCGGCCGCGCCATCGCCTGGCTGTTTGCGCGGTTGGGCGCGCATGTCGCGCTCGTCGGACGCGACCGCGGCAAGCTCGATGCGCTCGTCACCGAACTCGGCGCCCGCAACCTGAAAGCATCCGCGCACACCGGCGACATCAGGGAGACCGATGCGGTCAACGCCCTGTTCGATTCCGTCTGGGCCGGCCATGGCCGCCTCGACATCCTCGTCAACAGCGCCGGCGGGCAATTTCCGCAGGCGGCGATCGATTTTTCCGTCAAAGGCTGGAATACGGTCATCAACACCAATTTGAACGGCACCTGGTACATGATGCAGGCCGCCGCGCAGCGCTGGCGGGACCGCAAGCATCCCGGCAGCATCGTCAATATCGTCGTGGTCACCACGCATGGTCTCTACGGTATCGCGCATTCGGTCGCGGCGCGATCCGGCGTGATCGGCCTGTCGCGCGCGGTCGCGGTGGAATGGGCGCCGCTCAACATCCGCGTCAATTGCGTGGCGCCCGGCGCGATCGAGACCGAAGGCTGGAACGTCTATACGCCCGAGGCCCGTGCTGCCTATCCACGTTCGAACCCGATGATGCGCGCGGGTTCGCCGTGGGACATCGCGGAGGCGAGCGTGTTCCTCGGCGGACCGTCCGGCAAATTCATCACCGGCGAAACGCTGACGGTGGACGGCGGCGGTCAGCTCTGGGGCGAGACATGGACGACGGGGAAGCCGGACTATTTTGGCGGCGATGACAAGTGAAGTGACGACCGTCCCGCGTCATCGCCCGACGCTTCGCCCTTCTGCAACACCGTCACGTGTAAACGGCGGCGGATTTCCATTCCCTGCCGGCGGTAAAGCGCGATGGCAGACGTGTTGTTGGAAAAGACGTGCAGGAATGGAATTTCTCCCCGCGCCACGATCTGGCGGGCGACGGCGCCGAGCAACGCCTGCGCGTAGCCGCGGCCACGGCAAGATGGATGCACGCAGACGGCCGTCATCTCGGTATAATTGCCAGGCTTCATGCGCTCGCCCGTCATCGCGACCAGTTGGCCGTCGATCCGGATTCCGAGAAACGTCCCGAATTCATGCGTTCGCGTGCTGAAGGGGCCGGGTTTTGTAAGCTCGGCCAGCGCCATCATGTCGGGCACGTCGCTCGACCCCAGCGTGATGATTTCCACACCGGGAAGCGCGCTTTCCGCCGGCGTTCCGACCATCTGCTCCCCGGTCTCGGCAAGCAGGGTCTTGAACGAATCGGGCGCGGAGACGGCATTCGGCGTAAAGAGAACGGCGATCTCGGATCCAGACATGATCGCGCCAAGCGCGGCAAAACTCTGCGGGGAAATCTCCACCATGTCGGCAAAGGGTGCCATCGCCAACGGGAAGCGACGCGCCAGGGCGCCGCCTTCAGCCAAAGCCTGCTGGCTTGTGGTCAGCGCATTCCAGATTGGACGATCGAGCGGATGGGTCATGGTTACGCCGACAGGTCCACTCAAAGCACGCATCCGTAATGCGCCGACGACACCAGCCGCACATATTTGTCGTGCACCGAGCCACGGCGCACCCGCGCCGTGTCCGGTGCGCGCCAGTCGGCCATGCGCCGGGCGATTTCTTCAGTTGACACTTCCAGATTGACGGTACGGGCACCGGGATCGATGACGATCGTATCGCCGTCGCGCACGGCGGCAATCGGCCCCCCGCGCGCGGCTTCGGGCGAGATGTGCCCGATCAGGATCCCATGCGATACGCCGGAAAAGCGTCCGTCCGTGATCAGCGCGACGTCTTCCCCGAGGCCCCGCCCCTGCAACTGGATCGTCAGCATCACCATTTCCGGCATGCCGGGCCCACCGACGGGACCGACATTGCGCACCACGATGACATTGCCCGGCACGATCACGCCGGCGCGGATCGCCGCCATCGTATCGGCCTCGGACTCGAACACACGCGCCGTGCCGCGGAACTCGCCTTTCTCGAGCGCCTTGCCCGACAGTTTTAGCAGACAGCTCTCCGGCGCGAGATTTCCTTTCAAGACGCTGATGTGATTGTTCGGCGGCGCGATCGGATTGGTCACCGGCAAAACAATCTCCTGCCGCTCGATCTGCTCCAGCGTCGGGACGCCTGCGAGGTTTTCCGCCAGTGTCTTGCCGGTCACCGTCATGACGTCGCCATGCAGCAGGCCAGATCGCAGCAACTCCTTCATGACGACAGGCACGCCGCCGATCGCATGCAGGCTTCCCATTGCATACGGACCGTGCGGCTGAAGGTTGGCAAGCAGCGGAATCCGCTCGCCGACCTGCTGGATGCGTTCGATCGTGATCGGCACTTGCGCCTCGCGCGCGACTGCGAGCAGATGCAGGTACATGTTGGTCGAGCCGCCCATCGCGTAGACGGTGGCGATCGCGTTCTCGAACGCCCGCTCGGTCATGATGTCGCGCGGCCGGATGCCGGCTTCAATCAGCCGGTACAGGGCATCGACCGAGGCGCGCGCCTGTGCGCGGACATCGGCGTGGATATCGCTGCCGGCGTGGTAATCGGCGGGATGCGAGGCGCCGCGCGGCAGCATCATGCCGATCGCTTCCGCGATCGTGCTCATCGTATTGGCCGTGAACATCGCGCCGCAGGTGCCGCTGCCGGGCATCACGTTGCGCTCGACTTCCTGCAGTTCGTCGGCAGCGATGCGGCCGGATTCGTGGGCGGCGCGGGCCTCGGCATAGTCGAGGACCGTCAGATTGTTGCCCTTGCCCGCCCAGGCCCCGAAAGAGACCCGGCCCGGCGTACTGGTGCCGGGATAAAGCACCAGCCCGAAGGCGTTGGTCCGCGCCAGCGGCATCAGCGCGGCGGCGCCGGTCTTGTCACAGCCGGAGATCACGATCATCGCGTCGCCATGGTGGGCGTAGTGACCGATCTCGAAACAATCGGCGACCACATCTCGGGACGCGAGGCTATAGCCCGCCGTCGGCGTTCCCTGGGTCAGCGCGTCCGATACCGCTGGAGCGCCGACAATCAGGCCCTGCCCGCCGCGCTCGGCAATGATTTCAACGAGCAAATCGCCGATGGTGCGCACGCGATTGTTGCAGCGATGCGCGTTGGTCCAGGCGGTTGCGATCGTGACCACGGCGTTGGTCTCCGCGGCGCGGTCCGGTTCGAATCCGGCGGCCCGGAGTTCGACGCGGGCCTTTTTCCAGTAGATGCTGCTGTCTTGCGTCATGGTCGGCTCATTTACCCCGGGCGTGCTGATCGAACGTACTGATGCGCCACGTGCAGCTTGGACGACCGACCGCCGAGTGTCTAGCCGGGCGTACCGTCGTCGAGGCTCACAATCACGGCAGCGTTGGCAATG
This sequence comes from uncultured Alphaproteobacteria bacterium, assembly GCA_963847015.1. Lineage (GTDB taxonomy): Bacteria > Pseudomonadota > Alphaproteobacteria > Rhizobiales > Xanthobacteraceae > Bradyrhizobium. Next base: position 178,405 of record CAWJYI010000024.1, read on the forward strand.
ATGATGGCGTCGCCACCCTGCTCGGCTGGAATCTCAAGACCGCCCTTGACCGCCGTCACGGTCACGGTGCCGTAAGGTAACTCTTTCGCGACCGCCGATGTGTCGACGGAAGCCGGATCCGGCACGCCGATCGTGACATCGACGAACATGTCCTTGGCGGTCTTGCCCAGCATCCGGAAGAAGCCGAGGCTGGAGTGGCGGATGGCGTCGGATACCGCGCGCTTGGCGGCCTTGGTGGAATCCTTGCCATGGACATCAACGCCCATGCCCATTTCAGTGATACAGCGCACGCGTGCCATCGGGAATTCCTGCTTTCGTTGGATGAGACCAGGCACCTCTATTGCAAATTTCCGCTGATACTACCAGCGAACACAATGTCCCTTCACCTCAGTGAGGAGGCGCCATTCGAAGAGATACAAGTCCGCACCTTTGGATTTCGTCACTCGGTAAATTTGAATGGCCCCGGGCGGCTTTGGTAATGAAACTCACGCGCCGGCTGCATGACGCTCGGCTTTTCACTTGGCTTGCCGAGGTCGAACGAACGCGAGCGCTCAATCTTGAATGGGTTCGCAGCGCCCGCGAAGTGATCAATCTCGGTGCGGCTAACGCCCCGCTTCTTCAGCGCGGGTTTCTCCCCTTCCTTCAACGGTTCAACCGATCTCGCGACGGAGGGCGTAAAAGGGTCACTTGGACCGCGATCCATAAGATCGCGTGTCACATCGTCACCCATCCCCTTGCGCGCTTCGGCGGATCGCTCGCCGGATGAGGATGGATAGATGTAATTGGCATGGTCACGGAAGGAGCGGTTCTCCTTCAAGATGGTCGTTTCGGGCACGACGCGGTTGCGTAGTTTTCGGCCAATATATTTTATTACACTACTTTTGAGAGATCCCTGTCGTAAGAACTTCGGCGACTGCGTGACGGTACGGCCCGCATCCTCGCGGCTGCCGGCGACGGCAGTGCCGCCGCGGCGCGATATATCCGCGTTGTGCGCGTTCGGATCAGGACCGGCAGGCTCCGCTTCGCCGGCTGGAGATCAGCTTCAGCCAGGGCGCCGTATGGAAGGCGCTCATCAGCAGGTACATCGGAACCATTCCGCTCAGCGGTGACGCACCCGCCATCGAACACAACGCATCCGGCGATCCGCCACCAAGCACACATGTCAGCAACGCCATGATCGCGAAGGTCGGCGCGGCCGCGAGAGATAGAAAATCGGCCGCGCCTGTCGCTGCTGCTATGCCGTTGTCACCATGATCGCGCCGGAGCCGCGTGTGCCGGTATGAGTCTCGCTCATGTTTTCCCTCCTGCAACAACGCCGCGCCTCACCTCACCCATCTAGCCGCTGCGTTTCCGAAAGGCGGCCTCTCCGGCGTCCGACACCTGGACCCATTTCGGGTCGGGCGCGGCGTTGGGGATGTAACTGTCGTGCCAGTTCCACCATTTGTACGGCCGGGTCTGGGGGTAGCCGTCCGGCGAGTCCTCCCACTCCTCCTGACGCCCGAGCGCGGTCATGTCGAGGTAGCTCCAAACGGTGCCCATCGCCTCGTCGCCGCGGCTGTTGATGAGGTAGGTGCGGAACACGCGCTCGCCGTCGCGGATGAACGCGTTGTGGCCGTGCCATTGATCCACGTCGAAGTCGGCGTCGAAGCTGTCGGTGATGGTAACCCACGGGATTTCTTCCCATCCCATTCGGGCCTTCAGGCGCGCGATATCGGCCTGCGGTGCCCGCGAGGCAAACACGAGGGTGGTGTCGCGCGCGTTCAGGTGCGCGAGATGGGAGACCTGGTCGGCCACCATCGAACAGCCAATGCAGGCATGCTCCGGCCAGCCGTGCACGCCGGGCTCGAAGAAGGCGCGGTAGACGATCAACTGATGGCGGCCGTCGAACAGGTCGAGCAGGCTTGCTTTGCCCGCAGGTCCGTCGAACGCGTACTTCTTCTCCACCGCCATCCACGGCATGCGCCGGCGCTCGGCGGCGAGTGCGTCACGGGCGCGGGTCATGGCCTTTTCCTTCACGAGCACCTGCTCGCGCGCGGCTTCCCACTCCTGCTTCGAAACGACATGAGTCTTCATGGCCAACCTCCTGTGTGTTGCGATGCTTGTTGCGTGCGGTACTTGTTGCGTGAACGCGTCGGCTTGCAGCGTCAGGCCGGAAGCCGCCGGTCGTATTCCTTCTGCAGCCGGCTCCAGCCGTCCCAGAACGGCGCCGGCTCCTCGCCGTTGGCGCGGGCGACCAGAATATCGAGATGCATGTGCCAGCCGGCGCTGACCTTGAGCATGGTCGAGCGGTCGGGCAGACGGCGATGGATCACGGTCAGCAGCACGCCCTCACCCTTCGGCTCCAGTTCGAACGTCACGTCGCCGCTGTTGTTCCAGGCGAAGGAAATCTTGCGCGGCGGATCGAGTTCGGTGATCCGGCTTTGCATGCGGTGTTCCTCGGGGAAGCCGGCCGGCCGCGCGCTTGGCGGATCGTTGAGTTCATCATTGCGCCAGACGAATTCGAAGGGCGCGCCGACCTTCATCTCCATCGCGCCCGCCGCCAGCCATTTGCTGCGCAGCTCGCTGTCCGTGAGATACGCCCAGATCCGTTCGATGGGGCCGGGCAGAAGCCGCTGGATCCTCAACGTTGCGGGCTCGGTCAGCACGCCATAGGCTTCCAGGTTCGTGGGTACGGGCTTTGCTTTTGTATTCATCGGTCTTCTCCTTTTCCTGCACTTTTTCGCCCAGCACCTTTTTTGCCATCCTTTTTGACTTGCATCTTTTTGGCATTCGCCTTGTCGTCGGCCCGCAGCAGGGCTTCGAGCGTGTCGAGCTTTTCATTCCAGAAGTGCTCATAACGCCTGAGCCATGCATCGGCTTCCGCAAGCCGCGCCGCCTGCAGGCGGCATAGATGGGTGCGGCCATGGATCGTGCGCGTCACCAGGCCCGCGTTCTCCAGCACCCGCACATGCTTCGATGCGCCGGCGAAGCTCATGCTGAACGGGGTCGCCAGTTCCCCGATCGTGAGTTCCCGCTCCGCCAGATGGCCAAGCATCGCCCGTCGCGTCGGGTCCGAGAGCGCATGAAAGACATCGTCGAGATGGGCTTGATACTCAACCATGTGGTTTAGAATAATGGACCGGTCCTAATTGTCAACCGTTCGGTTTAATATTTTTACGAAGTTCCCCGATCAACCAACCTGCTTACCGAACGAGGCAATCCGGGTAAGTATGAGAGCGAGAGCGGTTTCGGCGTTCTGCGGTGATCCAACTTCAAGGCATCAAGGAGAGACCCATGACTGACATGAAGCTTGAGATCGTCGTCATCCCCGTTTCCGACGTCGATCGTGCGAAAACTTTCTACGCGAGCCTCGGCTGGCGACTGGACGCCGATTTCGCCTCCGGCGACGGCTGGCGCGTGATCCAGTTCACGCCACCGGGATCGCCGAGTTCGGTGATCTTCGGCAACAACGTCACCGCGGCGGCGCCCGGCTCCGCGCAGGGGCTGTATCTGATCGTCTCCGACATCGAGGCCGCCCGCAACGATCTGCTCGCGCGCGGCGTCCATGTCGGCGAAGTGTTCCACGGCGCCGGCGACGTCCATGCCGGCACGGATGAGCCGTTCTTGTCCGGGCGACGCCGCGTCAACGGCGCGGATCCCGAACGTGGCAGCTATCGCTCGTTCGCCTCGTTCAGCGATCCCGACGGCAATGGCTGGCTGTTTCAGGAGATCACCACGCGATTGCCCGGACGTGTCGAAGGCGACACGACATTCACCTCCCCGGCCGAGCTTGCGAGCGCGCTGCGGCGTGCGGCGGCCGCGCATGGCGAGCATGAGAAGCGGACCGGCAAGCACGATGACAACTGGCCGGACTGGTACGCCGAGTACATCGTGCGCGAACAGGCCGGCAAGGAGTTGCCGTCATGATGCCTTCTTGCTTTTGCGCGCTTTCGCCCGCGTAGCCGCTTTCTTCTTCACCTTGAGCTGATTGAATTCAACGGCGGCACGGATCAGGTTTTTCAGCGCGCGCTCATCGACCTTGTCACCCTCGAAAACATCGATCGCGCGCCACACCTTGCCGCCAAAGCCGTTGTTGAAGAGCTTGTCGGGATCAGGGAGGCTGGCGCCGTGAGCAAAGGTAAGCTTCACTTTATCTTTGTGCGCGTTACCGACCACGATGATGCCGTCGCGCGACCACACCGGGCTTCCCATCCACTTCCATTCCTCGATGATCTCGCGATCGGCCGCCAGGATGGTCTTGCGGATGCCGGCGAGCGTCTTGCCACGCCAGTCCCCGAGCTTTGCGATCAACTGATCGATACTTTCCGATGGATTCATGGGAGATCGATGCCTCGACTGTTGGTTCCGTTTCATGCAGTCGCTTGCGCGCCATCTATCATGCAAGACAAGGCATTCCGGTTCAAGATTTCAGGCCGCGTTGAGGAACATGGGTCCGCGTTCTCGCGGCGCTACTCGCCCGAGCTTTGCGTCATCTCAAACCCTCTTGATCTCTGGAGGGCGCAGGGAAAGCCGGGCGCCGATCGCACCCGTGGGTCCCGTGCAACAAAAAGCACGGGAGGTAGGACCACAGGTTCAACCGGATCACACCGGCTTTCCCCGCGCAGTGGTTTACGGCTTACTTCGCGCTCTCCTCGGTGACCGGGCTTTTTTGCCACCGTCGCCCGCAAGAAGTTTGCTTCTCACGAACTTAGCGTCAGCGTCGGGACGCCAGGACCACACGACTTCGCCGTCCGCGTCGGCCACGTTCGTCTCCGTGACATCAGCGTCCACCGCATCTCACCGCAACGTCCGTGACGATCGCGACCCGCCCCTCTCTTGGGTGAGACGCGCGGAGTCAAATCACTGATTTGCCCGACAGGTTAAGCGGAATATTTTTGCGCGAAGGACTGGACAGATTTTGTCCGACGGGCGGTGATTTGCCCGTCAGGTCGATTGGTCGCACTCCATCGTCATTGCGAGGAGCAAAGCGACGAAGCAATCCATATCTCCGCAAGCCGCGCTATGGATTGCTTCGCTTCGCTCGCAATGACGGTGGCATCAGCAGTGCACAACAACAAACCCTCTACGCCGGCACCGGCGCGGCACCTAGCTTCGGCACCGGCCGGAACGTCAGCGCGATGAAGAGCGCGCCAAGCCCCATGATCCACGAGCCAATATAGAGCCAAGCGTAGCTCGCAAACGTGTCGTAGATCCCGCCAGCGGCCCCGTCGCCACGCCCAAGCTGCCGGCCATGGCGGTTCCGCCGATCACGGTGCCCATCATCCGCAGCGGAAAGTTTTCGCGCGCCAAGGAAGCATAGAGCGGCATGGTGCCGGCATAGATGAAGCCGAACAGCGCCGCCACCGCGTAGAACGCGGCGAGTTCGCGCACGAAGACATAACCGATCGCACCGAACGCTTGCGCGAGCAGGCCGGGTGGCATCGCCTCAAAGAACAGCGGTGGGGAGACCGTCAAGGCGTTCCCACTGTCCAGCAGGGCCGTGCTCGACTTCTTTCGCGTGCGATGTTCAGCCAACCGGTCCGGGGATCCAATAGTCGCCGAAAAGCGGTCTAACTATTACGCTAAAAATTACCCCGAGCTGCAGGCTTGGATCGAAATAGCGCATCGCCCGCTCATTGAGGTCAATGATGCGGCCAGGCGTTAGTGGCCCTACGTCATTTATCTTGACGATGACCTTCTTTCCTACAGCCTCAACGAGGGCATACTTCGGCCTCGCGCCAAATTGGACCCCTCCAAATTTCTGGCGCAAACTTGTCTTGATGGCAGCCGCCCAGACGGAGGGATCATAGCGCTCGCCGGAGGCTGTGTTCGGGCCGCCCTCCCGCCATCCAGGCCGGAACGGATTGTACGTGGATGCTGCGCCAACGATCGCATCCCCGGAAGCGGCATCGACGACGGCGCTTGAGTGAACTGCACCGATTTCACTTCGAGCAACGGTAACAGAAAAGGCAAGCGCAAGTACGGCGCCGCAAATTGCGGCGCTCGAGCGAAACAACATCATAACTCCTTGATTGATTTTCTAGAACGTTCGGTTCCCGATGCCGCAAAACATGGTCAAGCGAACGCGGATGCGTTGACGAACTCGCGCCAGTTTTTTCGGATTCGTGCCAATCTTGGCGACGGAACCGTTGTGGGAACCAGTGTGGTCCTCGCACAGGTGTTCTTAGTTCTCACCGACTAAGACAGAAATTGCGTCAGCAGCATGACTGAATAGAGCGTCTTCGTTAGGGCGTGAGTAGGAGCAAGCGTCTGACCGATGTCCGCTCGGGGTCGGTCAAAAGGCGAAATTCCGGGGCGACTGGCGCATGTCTGCTTTAGCCGGCACCTCAAAACGGACATCTCTCGTTTTATGAGTACACGCTGCACTATATGCATCGAACTCTCTAAGTGTCTGTCCGAAGAGTTCTTGAATTATATGAATTATCTGTGAAGAGCGGGCTCCGCAAATTTGAACAGGACGATAAGAGGAATTTCTACCTGAAAGCGGCGATGATGGCCGCGAACAGGAGCGACCATGAGCAGACGTGCCGCCGGAATCACTACTCACCAGCCTTCAAGGCTAAGGTGGCGCTTGCCGCCGTCAAGGGCGAGCGAACTGTGGCTCAGCTGGCCGAGCACTTCGATGTCCACCCCAATCAGATTACGGCGTGGAAGACGCAGCTGGAGGGCGGGGCATCTGACGTGTTCGGTGCGAGCAACCCTGCGCCGGCCGCGCCCGTGGTCGATGTAAAGTCGCTGCATGCCAGGATCGGGGAGCGGACGCTGGAGAACGATTTTTTAGAAGGAGCGCTCACGAAGGCGGGATTGCTGAGCGCAAAGCGATGATCGACCGTAAGCACGATCTGTCGATCACAAAGCAGGCGGAGGTTTTGCAGATCAGCCGCGGCAGCGTTTATTATCTGCCGCGCCCAGTGTCGTCCGCAGACCTCGCAATCATGGGGCAGCTCGACTCGTGTCACGGCTCGGTAGCAAGCTATTCAGGCGGGGCCTGATATTGTTCAAAGCATTTGTCGCACTCGTCACATTGGGTTCGGTTCACAATAAGTTTTTCCGAAGGTGATTTGTAGCATCCGGCAGATTGACGTATCCAAACCGTCGACAACCCAAACCCCCTGAAAGCTCAATATGAAAATTTCCTACCAAAAAATTGCCCTGCTGATAGGCGCAGTGTTTGCTGCTTTGTCCCCGAACTTTGCGGCGTTGGCTCAAAACGATCCACCAGGCTTTGTTCAGACTTTGCCTGAGCAGATCAAATGGACTTAAGCCGCTTCGCTGCTGCCAGGCGGGCTATCCGCCTCGATCTACGGCAATGCGCAAAAGCCAACCGGCTACTACATCAACCGGGTGAAGCTGCCTGCCGATTTCAAGGTGCTGCCCCATAGCCACCCTGAAGAAAGCGTCTATACCGTCATCTCTGGCACCTTCTACATTGGGTACGGTGATAAATTCGACCCGGCCAAACTCAAGGCATTCCCCGCAGGCTCGACCTTCGTGGTACCAGCCAACACCAGTCATTTTCACTGGATGCGCTCGGGCGAAGCGGTAGCGCAAATCACAGGTATCGGTCCCAACGGGTTTGAATACGTTGATCAGGCAGACGATCCGCGCAAGAAATAAGCGCTAGATTTACGTTAATGTCATTCAAGGCATTGATGGCAATGCATATCTAAAAGGTGCACAACAACGCAACGCTCTACGCCGGCACCGGCGCGGGCGCGTGCCATCGGCACCGGCCGGAACGTCAGCGCGATCGAGGAAGGCGCCGAGCCCCATGATCCAGGAGCCGATATAGAGCCAGGCGTAGCTGGCAAAGGTGTCGTAGATCAAACCTCCGGCCAGCGGTCCCGTCGCCATGCCGAGGCTGCCGGCCATGGCGGTTCCGCCGATCACGGTGCCCATCATCCGCAGCGGAAAGTTTTCGCGCGCCAGCGAGGCATAGAGCGGCATGGTGCCGGCATAGATGAAGCCGAACAGCGCCGCCACGGTGTAGAACGCGGCGAGTTCGCGCACGAAGACGTAACCGAGCGCACCGAACGCCTGCGCGAGCAGGCCGAGCACGAGTACGCGCTTGGCGCCAAAGCGGTCGCCGAGCAGGCCGAAGGCGATGCGGCCGCCCATCCCGGCAAAACCTTCCACGCTGTAGATGGTGACGGCGGCGATCAGCGGAATGCCGCAACTGACGGCGTAGCTGACGGTGTGGATGATCGGCCCCGAATGCGTGGCGCAGCAGAAGAAGTTCGTCAGCAGCAGGATGATGAATTGCGGCGAGCGCAGCGCCTGCGCCAGCGACATCTCCGCCTGCGCCGGATCGCCCGATGGCGCGGACGGCCCGCCTGCAAGCGCCGGCGCGCGGCGCACCAGCAGCGAGACCGGGATCATGATCGCGGCGACGACCAGCGCCACGATCTGCATCGAGGTGCGCCAGTCATGGTGCGAGACCAGCCAGGCGGCGAGCGGCGCCATGGTCATCGGCGCCATGCCCATGCCGGCCGAAACCAGCGACACCGCAAGGCTGCGATGGGTGTCGAACCAGCCGGTGACGCACGCCATCATCGGCGCAAAGATCGCGGCGCAGGCGGCGCCGACCATCAGCCCGAAGATGAACTGAAACGCGACCAGCGATGTCGCAAGGCTCGCCAGCGCCGAGGCTAGCCGCCAGCACGACCGAGCCGGTCAGCACCACCGGCAGCGGCCCCAGCCGGTCGGACAAGGTGCCCCAGATCATGCTGGTGAGCGCCATCGCGAGAAAGCCGATCGTCATGGCGCTGGACACGCCGGTGACCGACCAGCCGGTATCCCGCGCGATCGGCTGCAGAAACACCGGCAACGAAAACATGCCCCCGATCGCGACACAGCCAAGCAGGCCCCCGGCCGCGACGATCACCCAGCGATAGCGAGAATTGGTCATTCCTGGTCTCCAATGCAGTCTTTCTGGATGCAAGACGAACGGGATGGGGTGGAACCGACAGGTGGATGGCCAGCTTAGTTAACTTTTTTGCGAGCGGAGATCAGTCCTAGGCCAATGAAGAAGCGTATTGCCTCGACCGAACCTGCACTTGGCACTTCGCTATTCTGCCGACGGCCCTGAATTAAACCTGAAAAGCAAAACTTATCACACGTCGTCGCGGTACGGCCAGTCCAACGGGATGAGAGCGCGGCCCGAAGCCCGCGTCCATCGCTCGCGGGTGGCGGCCACATAGCGAGGATCATCGGCGAAATAAGCGTGTTCGATTAGCAGTACCTGCAGACCAGACCGCCGGGCACATTCGTCGAAAAGAAAGTCGATGTGCTTGCGCATCGCCTGCACATCCTCGTCTTCTTCCCGTCCCGCGATCTCGGTCTCGTCTTCATCTTCTCCGCTGGTCGGGAAATACGGTCGGCTGATTTGGTCAAGCACTAGCACGCCAGGAACTGGTGCCATGACAGTTTCGAAGTAGCGCTGCAGCGCAAAGGATAGAGAGATGTGCACGGCTAGATAATTCTGATCCGAGCCGACATCAGGCATCCGCAACACGGCCCCACTATCCGCCTCGATGACCGTGACCTCCGGCTGGCGAGACGAAAAGTCGAGTTCAGAGCCGACACAGGGGGCTACAGTCGGCAACGCCGCAAAAGCTTCTGATGCAAACTGGGAAATCTTGCTCTCGGCCCGCCGAAGCTTAATCTCCTTAGCCTCGCGATCAACGCGGGCCTCGAGTTCGGCGATTTCCGCCTGCAGCACGCTCAAATCGCGCGACACACTGGCGCGGCTCATCTACGCTCGATTCCAGGAAGAAGGAAACGCGGCCGAGGAGTGCGCCCGCAGTTGGGCCAGATCGGCCATCTGGCGCGTGTCCTCGCTCTGTCGCAGCCAGGTCCGGATCTGATCGATCTACTTGCCGAAGTTCACCGTTGAGCCGGCTTATCTCTTCGTCGAGGGCTCGGTCGTGCTCGACCAATTTGGGCTTCACTCGTTCGACCGCGGCGCTCTCCGCTCGCACAGTCGTGAGCGTGTGCCTGCAGCGCTCGGGCCGTTTCGCGGCCGCGTTCGGAGGGAGCATCACACACCGGGCAAACGCCGCGATCTCTTGAAGATGAAGATGCTCGGCAAGCAGGAGCTTCTCGCGTTGCCTCGTCACGGCTCCTTCGAACCCAGATGCTTCCGCGGATCGCTGCACGCGTCGCCTGCAACTTGACGTCGTGCCGCGCCGATGGCCCCTAGGATTTCACGGCGACGTGCATGAAGACGTCCAAGCTCCCCTTCAGTGGGGTAAGAGTTCGCCTCAAGCTGAGTCTCAGACACGGTCTTGATCTGCGCGAACAATTCCGCCTCTCCAGCCTCCGCGGATGGCGCCGGCGCAATTCCCATACGATGGGCCTCCGCCTAGCAGGCTTATGGCGCGCTGCTTCAACGGCTCCGAATCGGCACGTCGCCCGCGACCGCTCACGAGCCTCCTCCTTGTCGAGCGCCCGCTGCAACGGCGCAAGCGCCGCTCGGCCATAGCGCTCGCCTCGTCGTTGACGCGGAGAAAGTAGGGCATCGCCGCGAGGATATCCCTGGCCTTGTCGGCCTTTTCGAGGCCGTGAAGCAGGACGGTTTCGCTGTAGATGACCTCCTTGGTCACGAACAGGTATGGCGTGACGTGGCGCACAGTAGCCTTGCCTCGGCCGCTGCACCAGTCGCGTCGGGCTCGCCGGCGGGTCGCCGATGCCGAATGCCCGCTCGATGAACGCTTTGGCGGCCTCCAAGGTAGTGCTGCCGTCAAAGTCGGAGACCGTCGCCGGCAAAGCTAGGTTCCGGCCCGAGGAAGCAAACATATGGGTGCTGGTGGCTTGGCCGACCGGAGGAATAATGCGGCCAATGACCTTATCTCTGCGTCGCCAGAAGTCCACTTAACACCTACCGCTACGCTCCGTCTGCGGACGTGGGCGGGCAATTCGCACTTGCTCGATCCGAGACAATAGTCGATCGCCTTGATGAGGGTCGACTTGCCGGTACCGGACGCGCCGGTGATGATGTTCATCACACCGGGCTTGAGCTCCACCTCGCGCCGCTCGCCCGACACGCTGAGGAAAAAAGATGTTGGAGATATTCCAGCGCGTCATACCGTGAGACCCATTATATCGAAGACTGTGCGAGTGGAACCGGCCGATGCGAACCAGAAGCCGAGCCGCTCTGTTCGCTTGATAGACTTGGGCGGGCGCCTCACGAAGCGCGGCGACAGCGCTCTTCTTCGCCTTCTGAGCGCCCAATCCCAGTCGAGCGCCCGGGTTCACCACGAGGACGCGATGAAGCAACCAAAACGGATCGCCTCGGTGACGATGTCCATGGACTCATTGACGAGATTCGCGAGGCCGATTTGCACTTGCGGCCGACGCTCCAACCATTCCGAGCAAGCCGGTGTTCTTGTTGGTCCCGTCAAAGGCACGGCCGAGATGCCGGCCAAGGCAATCGGCAAAGCGAGATAGGCCGCTGGAACTTCGGGCCCCTTGTCGTTCACCGAGAGAAAGGCGGTCGTAAATGCTACCAGCGCGTGCGCGCAGAACGCTGGGTTGGTTTCCGAATAAATATCGTGGCCACGCTCATTTAGCGTCGCCGAGCAGCTTGGCATAGTCAGCATGCCAGCCGCCTTCAAGTCGATCGCGAGCACCTGATAGCTGCCGCGCACATAGTAAGCCGCATTCTAGCCCGGTGCGATTGGTCGCACCACGCTAGGCGCTTCCTCATGTGTCCACCGCAGGATTTTGAGGCCAGATTAGCACTTCTGTTCGGGACTCAAGCTCGGCACACCCCTCCACCATCTGACCATGACGATCGGACGAGTGTTCCTAAAGGACGAGATCGTAGTCATTGATCGTGGCCGCCATGGCGGGACTGCCGTTAAGCCATTTCGCGCGTTGCTCGCGGGCCTTCCATTCCTCTCGGATGGCCTTGGAAAGGTCCGATACTTTGCCGTCGACCAGCTTGACCTGGCGAGCGAGCATGCCGTCCGGTTGGTAATCCTTCAGGTGGGCTAGCCACCTCGAAGTCTGGCACAAGTTTGTCCTGCTCGATGTCAAACAATGGCGCTGATCTGGTGCTGCAATTCGCTACGCGAGACGACGCGCTCTCGTTTGCCGCACAACGAATAGACGATCTGCCGATCCCACCATTCGATCAGTCGCTTCGCCACGGTCGGCCGCTGTTCCGGTGGGAGAAGTTTCAAATATCCGGCAATGTTCTCCTCGATGACGGACACCGTGGGGCTGTCGTGCTGAATCATCGTGCGGCGCATGAGATTGAGCCGCTCGGTTTCCGTTAGAGCAAGGAAGGCCGAACAGCCATCGACGCGGTCGGCATGCGGGAGCACCTTGCCCGCCTTGGCGGCGGCGGAGCGCGCGTCCAAGACGCGCTGAGGTTCTTGCGCCATCGCCGCGGCTATCTCGGCGCGTTCGGCATCGGTATCGCTCAGGACGATGAGCGGGCTATCGGGCTCGAGCTAAGCGACTGTAACGGAGATGAAGGGTGGTCTCGGAAAGGGTCAGCGTCGGCAGAATATCGATCCAGACTTTCACCGTATGCCAAAGCGCCTTCGACTTGAGGGTGATCGGCGGCGGTGCATAGCTGATCGAGTGCTTCAGCTGGTAGAGAAGATTGTGGCCATCTACCTTCAAGTCCACGTCGTCGAGTTGCTCAATCCTGACCGCCGCGTTATCGGTTTCTTGGGCCATCAACGTTAGCAGCGCGAAGAACGCCTGATAATAGAAGCCCAGTGCGGCTGCTTCCGCCGAATGAGCGCTCTGCTGGTGTTGAGCGATAACCAACTCTTAATGCCCTACACTCATACGTTGTGGACGCATCGGGCCGTCGGTGCTGTGGCCATTTTCCACTTGCTTGACACTACCAAGCCCACCTCACTCCCTACTCTCACCCAATCGTCCCCCTGTGCGCGGAGGTTCCTCCGCGCACAGTTGGTAGTCGTTCCGTGGCATACTTCTCGTAGCCCGTAGCCTGTAGGGCACAATGACGAAGCGTACGGCACCGACTGACTTAGATTGGCGGAATACGCTGCACTATTCCGCCCTACGATCCTGCGCTCCAATCGTTTCCTCAAGCAGCCTTCATCGACAACCCATTTTCCGGATCGAGATCGGTCAGGCGCACGCCTGGAATGGTCTGCACGTGCGACGCACCGAAGGCGCTTGCGGGGGTGAAGGCGCCGGCCAGTTTTCGCGCCAACAGCGCCTCGACATTGCTGACGGCCGCGGCAGCGGTGGCGGCGTAGCCTTCGCCGGTCTCGATGCGTGCCAGCGCCCGGTCGCCGCGTGCGTTGCGTGCTTCGGCCCAGACCCGGGAGCGCCATCCACCCGCGGGCTCGCTCGCCATGACCGAGCTCGCCCCCGCCTCGCGGTTCAAGTGCGCGCCGCAGCGGGCGCCAGGCCCAACGCGCCGCTGACGAGGGGCGCCACGAGGCGGATGCCCCTCGCCGCCCGGTGCGACATCGGTCGTCCAACGACGATATTGGCAACACCGGTCGACGTGGACGCGGCCTGCAATTCGCCCAAGGGCGCCGCCGCGAATTCGATGGGCTGCCCCTCATGCGTCACTGTCCAAAGTTGATGCGCCAGCGGCCGGCGCACCCATCGGCCGCCTTCGATCGCACCACCGCCTTTGGCGACAACCGCCAAAATGGTGCGGCGGACCGCGGGCGATGTCGTGAAATTATCGGCGGCGATCGACAGTTGCAGGTGGGTGGCGTCGGGCAGCCGATCGACAACGTGCCGCGCAAGGCAGTCACCATAGGTCACGCCAAATCCGGCCCCGGTCAGCAATGGCACGCCGGCCACATGCGCCCGAACGCCCAAGGCTTCGACGATTTTCAAATGATCCATTTCACCGGCGATATCGACATAGGGTGTTTGAGTGGCGAGACAGGCCTGAAGCATCGGCTGGCCGTTTCGAAATAAGGCCCCACCGCATGGACGACGAGCCGCACGTGGCTCAGCGCCCCGCGCAAGCCGTGCGCGTCGTCGAGCGAAACGGCCACGAATTCAAGTCCGAGTTTTTGCGCCATCGGCTGCAATCGCGCAGCATCGCGCCCGGCGAGCACGGGCCGGTGGCCGCGCCGTAGCGCTTCTTCGACGATCAGACGGCCGGTGACGCCATAGGCGCCGTAGACCATCCATGGCAGTTGGGCACGGTTCAGCATATTGGGCTCCTTTTGAGTTGATGTGAGTTGCAGTCAGTCAGGCCAACAGTCCCAGCGCCCAGTGGAGCAGCGGGATGGCAAGCGTGGCGTGGGACAGGATGAACTTGGCCCGCGTAAACAGGCTCGCGGCGGCGATCGCGGCATCGCGGCGACGAGGAAGCGCGGCGATGACGCGAAGCAGGAGAATGTTCTCGACGTAATCGCTGACGCCGGCCGCGATCGGAAAGCCGATGGCGCATGCCGTCCAAATCGGTCCGGCGTCTACGAATTGCGCCCATTTCGCAGCCAGCAGCGCAAAGAGCGCCGCGTAGACAGCGGGGAACACCATGTCGAGCCACAGCATTCGTCGCCAGTGGGCGATCCCGCGCGGGCCGTAGAGATCCAGAAGGCGATAGGTTTCGTCAGCGCGGTAGCCGAACCGGAGGTCCGGCGAGGCTTGCCCCGCCCCGAACCGCTTCAGCGCTGGTACGCCCAGCGGCGTCAGCCAAAACAACGACAAGAAACCGACAAACAGGGCGCCGAGACCCGCGATAAACAGCATTGACCTTCTCCTTTTCGAAGTTGGCCAAACCTAAAAGCTCTTGATTTATACGTCCAATTCATTATCAATATGAGGTATTATGCACGAAATTGATCTACGTCGAATTCGACCTCAATCTGCTTGTCGTGTTCGATACGCTGATGCGCGAACGCCATGTCGGCAGGGCCGGCGAAGTGCTGGGACTTACCCAGCCTGCCGTAAGCCACGCGCTTGGCCGGCTTCGCCACCTGTTGGACGATCCCCTGTTCGTCAAACACGCCAAGGGAATGCGGCCGACGCCGCGCGCCGAAGCGCTCGCCGCGCCGCTCGCTTCCGCCTTGCAGGCTTTGCACGCGACGCTGAATCCAAAAGAGAGCTTCGATCCGGGACAGGCCAAGCGCACATTCAACATCGGTGGCGCCGACTATGTCGACCTGACGCTGATGCCGCCGTTGATGCAGGCCATCCGAAGCGAGGCGCCGGGATTCGACATCCGGCTGCACGCGATCACCCGCGCAACGGTGCTGCATGATCTGCGCCGCAAGGAGATCGATCTTGCGATCGGTCCGATCGGCGCGGCGCCGGCTGGGCTCGATATGACGCCGCTGTTTTCGGAGCGATTGGTGATGATCGGCCGGCGCCGCCATCCGGCCATGAAAGGCGCGTTGTCGGCAAAATCCTTTGCGGCGCTATCGCATTTGCTGGTTTCGCCACGCGGCGACCCGATCGGCAGCGTCGACGAGGTGCTGCGCGAGGCCGGTCTCGCCCGCAGGGTCGTGTTGACCGTGCCGCATTTTCTGGCCGCTCCGTTCATCGTCGGCGCCACCGATTTGGTGGCCGTGCTGGCCGAACGCATCGCGCATCGGCTGGCGGCGGCGAGCCGCATCGCCATCCGTCCTCTGCCGGTCACCGTTCAACCCTGGACCATCGGTCTTGCCCGCCCCAAGGATGCGCCGGGCGATCCGGCGCTGGATTGGTTGATTGCACTGATCGTCAGGATTTCAACGACAATTTGAGATGCTTCATAGGCAGAGATCATGCCCATCCGCACCATCATCCGTTATCCCGACCCCCGGCTTGCGCTCCCGGCGCAGCCCGTCACCGTGTTTGACGGCGCGCTGCGCGACCTCGCGCAAGACCTGCTCGAGACCATGCACGCCGCGCCCGGCATCGGCATCACCGCGCCGCATATCGGCGTCTCCCTGCGCGTCGTGGTGCTCGACCTCGACCCGATCGATGGCGCGCAGACCTATGTCAATCCGGAGATCATCTGGGCATCATCAGAGATGATCATGCATCAGGAAGGCAGCGTCTCGATGCCCGGTGTCAATGACGACATCCAGCGTCATGCGCGCGTCCGGATCAGCTATCACGACATCCACGGCAACCTGCAGACCGAGGAATCGGAGGGTCTGCGCGCGGTCTGCCACCAGCATGAGATCGATCAGTTGAACGGCCTGTTCTGGATCAAGCGGCTGTCCCGGCTGAAGCGCGAGCGGCTGATCAAGCGATTTGAGAAGGTGTCGCGGGGGTGAGGTGGAGGGTGATCAAGGACGGATAGCGCTAGCGTAGTTCTCTTTTTGTTTTGTGGGAGGTTATGCGGGCGTAAAGTTCGCGAACAGTGGCGGAGCAGGCTGAAGTTGTAGCCGGCGGCGGCGAGCACGGCGTTGATGCGTCGCGTCGCGGTTGAGATGGTTGCGGCGCTTCGGTGGCCGTCTTGAGATGGCCGATCACAGGCTCCACGGCGGCGCGACGCCGCTCTCGCGGCGGATGGCTTTGGTGACGGGCGAACTGGCGCTGATCCAGACCTTGAACCGGTCGGGATAGTTGTGGCCGCGATAGCCTTGTCGCCGTGGATGCGGCGCGCTGCGACCCTGTGAGCTTTTCGAGATCGGCGATGACGGGGGAGCGTGTGGCCGTCATAGGGATTGCCGTGCAAGGCCTTGGCTGCAGCCGAACTGCCGCCTTTGGGTGCGGTGGCAGGCGTGACATCGAGACCTTGCAGCCAAACTCGTAGGTGCCAGCTTGCCTTTGCCGATGCCTCCCTTCGGGGGCGTGCAACGAGTACACCTTGGGACCGCGCTGACGCTGCTCTTGATGGCGAACCGGTGGGCGAGATCGAGCAACGGACCAAAGCGATCCTCAGCGCAGGGTCGCCTCGATCTTGCGTCTGATGTCACGGATGATGCGGCCAAGCCGGGTGCGCAGGAATTTGAGTTCTCGCCGGGCCGCTTGAACTGGTGGGCATGCGTGTAGCGCCCCCTGATGGCGGCGCGCCTGGCCACGCGCAGATAGCTCTGGCGCAGTTCGACGCTCTCGCGTTTGGCCAAATCAACCAGTTTCTCGATCGCCCGGATGGATGAGGCGCATCGTGGGATGCGCTATCGTTCTCCGACGGTGGTGTCACAACGACCGCTCGAGATCCTTGGTCTCGATCGCCAGCTCGATGCGCCACGAGAGGCTTTCTTGCACAGCGCGGCGATCTGCTCCTCACCAGCGCTGGCGCCAGCGGGTCAGCGACGAGCGATCGAACGGCAGGTCGTGCCGGAACACCACCTCGCCGCAGAATACTGAAAATACGGGTTCTCGACCCACCTGTCGCACAGCGCCTCGTCAGAGAGATTGTGCATGTGCTTGAGGATGAACAGTCCGGCTACCAATCGTGTCGGCAACGGTGACTACCAGGCCCGAGGCGACAGACCGAACTGAAGCGTCCCGCCAGGAAGCCAATCGATCTCCGCCGCCAGACGTACCAGCGGATGGCGAAGGTTGATGATCTTCTCCAGAGACGGACGAAACAGATCGTCCTGACGGTCGTCGCGCGGCTGGCTCATGGGTTTCCCCAACAGCGAATCTCGCCGTCAAAGGAATCACGAAGCCGCCAAATCCGGAATCCAAAACCGCAAGAAAACCAAGACCTACCCACGGCTTTCTTGCAAAATCGAATACTTGCTCAACTCAAATCACAGCGACGGATCAATCGCTTCCGAATTCTTCACGGGCGACTAATTCGCCATCACTGGCAAAGCTCGACGAGAACATTTGGTGGATTACGCCTCCGGCTAATCCACCCTACAAGCTATTTCCCTCGGACCCGGTATCTCGATTGAACAAGCCGGAGCGAAAACTCGTGGTCTCGATGTGGTCGAGTTTGATCTCCCGCCGGAACTCCCGAACAACGGAAGGCCGCCGCCGAGGATAACCGGCACCCGGGTCACGACGAAGTCTTCGATCAAGTCCTCCTGCAGGAACGAGTGGATGACCTTGCCGCCGTCGACATATACACGGCGGCAGCCTTCTCGTCCAGCATCGCCAGCAGTTCGGCGGGAGGCGCGGCGCTGATGCGGACCTTTTCCCTCACGGCCTCGGCCAGGTGCGCCTGGCTGAGTGTGCGGCTCAAGACGATTACGGGTTTCTTGAAGGGCCACACCTCGAAGGTCAGAGCCTTCTCGAACGTCCCGCGGCCCATCACCAGCCCGTCGATCGATCCCATAAATGCGTCGTAACCGGTGTCCTCACCGGTCGAGGCGAATTCCGTCAGCCAGTCGATGTCGCCGTCTTCCCGGGCGATGAACCCGTCAAGGCTCGCCGCGATGAAGACATGACCGGTCGGCCGGAGGGAGGCGGTCATGAACGCTGTCTTTGACGCCGGTGCCGCACCCTCACTCCCACTCAATCGTCCCCGGCGGCTTGCTCGTCACGTCATACACCACCCGATTGACGCCCTTCACCTCGTTGATGATCCGCGTCGCGGTCTCGCCCAGAAACTTCATGTCGAACGAATAAAAATCCGCGGTCATGCCGTCGGTGGAGGTCACCGCGCGCAGGCCGACGACGTATTCATACGTCCGCCCGTCGCCCATGACGCCCACCGTCTTCACCGGCAGCAGCACCGCGAACGCCTGCCAGATCTGGTCGTAGAGGCCGGCCTTGCGGATCTGGTCGATATAGACCGCGTCGGCATTGCGCAGGATGTCGAGCTTTTCTTTCGTGATGTCGCCGGGGCAGCGGATGGCGAGGCCGGGGCCGGGGAACGGATGGCGGCCGACGAAGATTTCGGGCAGGCCGAGTTCGCGGCCGAGCACGCGGACTTCGTCCTTGAACAATTCGCGCAAGGGTTCGACCAGCTTCATGTTCATGCGATCAGGAAGGCCGCCGACATTGTGGTGCGACTTGATCGTCACCGACGGGCCGCCGGTGAAGGAGACGCTCTCGATCACGTCGGGATAGAGCGTGCCTTGCGCCAGGAAATCGGCGCCGCCGATCTTCTTGGCCTCGGCATCGAACACGTCGATGAACAGGCGGCCGATGGTCTTGCGCTTGATTTCGGGGTCGGTGACGCCTTCGAGCTCGCCGAGGAATTGCTTCGAGGCATCAACGTGAACCAGCGGGATGTTGTAGTGGTGCCGGAACAGGTCGACGACGGTCTTGGCTTCATCAAGCCGCAGCATGCCGTGATCGACGAACACGCAAGTGAGCTGGTCGCCGACCGCCTCGTGGATCAGCACCGCCGCGACGGCTGAATCGACGCCGCCGGAGAGGCCGCAGATCACCCTGCCCTTGCCGACCTGGGCGCGGATTTTCTCGATCGCTTCCTCGCGGAAGGCGCGCATGGTCCAGTCGCCGGTGAGGCCCGCGACCTTGCGGACGAAATTGCGGATCAGCTTGGCGCCGTCGGGCGTATGCACCACTTCGGGGTGGAACATCAGGCCGTAATATCTGCGCTTCTCGTCCTGGATCACGGCGAACGGCGCATTCGGCGACACGCCGGCCACCGCAAAGCCCGGCGGCATTTTGGTGATGCGGTCGCCATGGCTCATCCACACCGGATGCTTTTCGCCGATCCCCCAGGTGGCATCGAACAGCCGGCTCGCGGCTTTCACCTCGACATCGGCGCGGCCGAACTCGCGGTGGTGGCCGCCCTCGACTTCGCCGCCGAGCTGGGCGGCCATGGTCATCTGGCCGTAGCAGATGCCGAGCACGGGAACGCCGGAATCGAAGATTGCTTGCGGCGCGCGCGGCGAGCCTTTCTCGTGCACGGATTCCGGCCCGCCGGAGAGGATCACGGCCTTGGGCTTCATCTCCTTGAAGGCTAATTCGGCCTTCTGGAACGGCACGATTTCGGAATAGACGCCCTCCTCGCGCACCCGGCGCGCGATCAGTTGCGTCACCTGACTGCCGAAATCGACAATCAAAATCTTGTCATGCGCCGAGGCCACTGAAGGCATCGACTCTGCTGCTGGCTGTGGGGCTGTCATGGCAAGCAGATACGCGACGGGACGCCCCCTCGCAACCGCGGGAAAGCACCGGCCCACATTCTTCTGAGGGCATGGACAAATCGATTTAGGTCAGTATTATTGACCTAATTTGTCCCGCAGAGGAAATGGAGGAAACCATGCAAAGCCAGCATCACGCAGCGGCGGATTTGGCCACTCTCGGCCGGGAGTGGATCGCCGCCTGGAATTCACACGATCTGGAACGCGTGCTCGCGCTCTATGCAGAGGACACCGAAATGACGTCGGACCGGATTCCGGCGTTCGGCTTCGACCCCTCCGGCACGCTGCGCGGCAAGGACAAGCTTCGCGCCTATTGGGGCGCGGCCCTGCAGAAGCGGCCCAATTTGCATTTCGACCTGATCGATACCTATGTCAGCCCTGACAGCGTCGTCGTGTTCTATCAGAACGAACTCGGCGCGAAGATTTGCGAATATCTGCGGCTCGACGCGCAAGGCAAAATCAGGCAAGGCTCGGCCAATCATCTGGCGCATTAGCGAGTCGTCATTTTCCGATGCGCAATTGCGCATCGCGCATCTGAGTTCGCTTCGCGCCCCGGAATGACGGATCCCTCGATCCGCAGGACTTTCCCGCATGAAAATCCCGACATTGCCCTTCACCGTCACGGACTGGAGCCAGGTTGCGGCGACGACGCATCCGGGCGAAACCGGTGAAGCGTTCTGGCGAACTCTCAATATCGGCGATCTCCGTGTCCGCATGGTCGAGTACACGCCGGGCTACCTCGCCGATCACTGGTGCGATCGCGGCCATGTGCTCTACGTCCTGGAAGGTGAACTCGATACTGAACTGCGCGACGGCCGCACCTTCAGGCTCCTGCCCGGCATGAGTTACCAGGTATCCGACCTCGGCGACGCCGCGCATCGCTCGTCGACGAAGTCAGGCGCGAAGCTGTTCATCGTCGATTGAGAAGATCGCAGGGCGGGTTAGAACCTACGCATTCGACGCGCAAACCTTCTTCAACACCGACACGAAAAATCCATCGGTCCCGGTGCGGCGCGGCGTCATCAGCCAGCCCTCCGGGGATTCCAGCGCGGCTTTGGCAAATTCTTCCGCTTTGTCCCACAGCACGCTTGCGGTCTGCTCCGGCGGCACCACTGCAAACTCCGGATGGCGGCTCACGAAGGCGCGGATCTGATCGCCGTTTTCCGGCGGCAATACCGAGCAGGTGATATAGGCGATCCGGCCGCCCGGCTTGACCAGACCGGCAGCGCGATCAAGCACTTCGATCTGGTCTTTCAACCGCACTTCGAGCGCGCCCGGACGCATCCGCCATTTCGCATCGGGGTTGCGCCGCCACGTGCCCGTGCCGGTGCAGGGCGCATCGATCAACACCAGATCGGCGGATGCCCTGATATCGGCGAGCGGGTCGGCGTCGCCTTTCGGCGTGCGCACATCGGCGTTGTGGACGCCGGCGCGGGACAGCCGCTCGTAGATCGGCGCAAGCTGGCGCTTGTCGTGGTCGGTTGCGATCAGGCGGCCCTTGCCCTGCATCATCGCGGCGAGCGCCAGCGTCTTGCCGCCGGCGCCGGCGCAGAGGTCGATCACCTGCTCGCCGGGCTTGGCCGCCGACAGCAGCGCCGCAAGCTGCGAGCCCTCGTCCTGGACTTCGATGGCGCCCTTGATGAAATCCTCCTCGGCATGGATGCCGGGATTGCGCGCGTCGGCGCCGAGTTCGATGCGCAGGCCGATCGGCGACCACGGCGTCTCCTGCGCGCCGAGATGGGCGAGCGACGGCAACACCTTTTCGCGTTTGGCCTTCAGCGTATTGACGCGGAGATCGAGCGGCGCGCGGCTCGCCATCGCGACCGCCTCCGCCACGCGATCACCGGCAAATACCTGGGCCAGATAACCGTCGAGCCATTCCGGATAGTCGCCGGCGATGTGCGAGGGTGCATCATCGAGGGAGCGTGAGGTGAGCGCTGCGCGCTCGGCCTCGCTGAGAGGCTCCGGCGCAAAGCGTCCGCCGTCGCAGAGCGCCGCAATCGTATCGGCATCCATGCCGCGCTCGAGCTTGAGCATGCCGAGCAGGCGCGCCCGCGGCGTATCGGCATCCATCAACCATGCGCTCGAGGCGCGGCGCCGCAACACGTCCCAGATCAGGCCGGAGATCGCGGCGCGGTCGCCGGAGCCGGCATAGCGATGCGCGGTGCCCCACTCCTTCAGCGCCTTGGCCGCGGGAACGCGTTGGGTGTCGATGGTGTCGATCAGTTCGATGGCTGCGGACAGCCGCGCGGCGGGGGTCATTCAAGGCTTTCGGTTCGAGCAAGGCTTGCGGTTCGAGCAAGGCTTAAGGTTCGAGAAGGTGAGACGCGGTTTCAGATCAGCAGCAGAATCTTCAGCGCGAAGTAGATCCACATCGCCAGCAGCACCAGCACGCCGGCGAACCACACCCCGCCGCGCTGCCGCACGTCGTTCGAGGTGACGAAAATGCCGGCATGAATGAGGCGCATCACCACGAACACCCAGGACATCAGCACGATGAAGAGGTCGGCATGGCGCAACGGCAGCGCCAGCGCAATCAGGACGTAGAACAGCACAGGTATTTCGAACTGGTTGCTGAAGCAATTGCCGATCTGGGTGGTGCGTGTCGGCCAGTTCGGCTCCCCCAGCGCGATATCCTTCAGATTGGTTTCGTGGCCCTTGACGGCGTGGCCGCGGGCCATGGCCATCCACACCAGCAGGAAGAAGGCGAGACCGACCAGAACGAAGACCGGCAGCAAAACCATTTGAACCGACATGAGAATCTCCCCCGGCGAAGGCCTGCCCCAGCTAATAGCGGGGGCGCCGCCGCCTGACAAATCCGCCCCCTCCTTCTTGAACCACATTCCGCGCCGGGAAGACCAACAATCGAGGGTTCAAATGGTTCTGATAAACATCTGAGGCGACCCGCGAGATGGCACGATGAATATCACCTTCCCGATCATGTCAGTCGCGGCCCGAGCCGCCGAATTGCCCGGCTACTCCGTGACCGCGCTTCTCAAGATGGTGAGGTGGAACCGGCCTGTTCGACGACAGCGCGGATGGCGGCCTCGGCATGGTGATATCCGCGCTCGCCGGCGTCGCCTCAGCGCTTGCGGTAGCGATCCTGCTGTCGATCTATTTCCGGCGCGGCTACCGCAGCCCGCGCGAGATCATGAGGCATGGTTTGGCCGCCACGCTCGTCGCAGCGCTTCTCGCCTTCGTGGTCTACGACATGGGGCACGCGGCGCTGGCCTATCTCGGCATCAACCCGGCAAAGCCCGCGATCGAGTTTAAGATCCGCCTGCCGCGCTCGGCGCTGATGACGGTTGCCGTATATCTGAAGTCGGTCACGCGCGGCGCAGCCTGTCACGATGCCACAATCCAAACTTCATGATTTCGACTTCCGGCCCGTATAGGATCGGACCGGAAGGATCATGGCATGCCCGAATTCCGCCTGACGCAAATTTCCGATACCCACCTCGCCCGCCGCCTGACAAAACTCACCGATAATTTTCACCGCGTCAGCGAGCACATCGCCGCGACGCGGCCCGATCTCGTCATCAACAGCGGCGATCTCGCGTTCGACGCCCCGACCAGCCGCGACGATCTCGCATTCGCCAAGACGCTGCATGACGCGCTTCCGGTTCCCTGCCGTCATTTGCCAGGTAATCACGACATCGGCGACAATCCGACGGCGGTCGGTCCCGCCCCGACCCAGCCGGCGACGGAGAAGGAACGGCAGGCCTATCTCTCGATCATCGGCGAGGACCGCTGGCGCTTTGACGAAGCCGGCTGGTGTTTTATCGGATTGAACTCGCTGATCATGAACACCTCCCTTGAAAGCGAAGTCGAGCAGTTCGACTGGCTCGCTTCGCAGCTGACAGGCACGGGCGGAAAGCCGGTCGCGCTGTTCCTGCACAAGCCGCTCTTTCTGAACACGCCCGACGATCCCGAACTCGCGGCCTCGGCGATCCGTTACGTCCCGCAGCCCGCGCGACGTCGATTGATCGAAATGTTTGCGCGCCGTCGATTTGCGGCTGGTCGCGAGCGGCCATGTCCATCAGCGCCGCGATTATACCTATCGCCACGTCCGCCACGTCTGGGCCCCGTCCGCCGGTTTCATCATTTCCGACCGGATGCAGGAAGTGATCGGCATCAAGGAGTGCGGGCTGGTGGAATACCGCTTTGCACCTGACAGCTTTGAAGTCCGTCACGTCAGGGCGCCCGGCCAGATCGACGTCGGGCTCGACGAGTTGCTCGGCAAGGTCGCGAAGGACTAGGCGCGGAACTCATTGGCGCCAAACTTAGTTCTTGCCCGACAACAATACTGTTTGTCGTTCAGGCAGCGGCGTCTTGCTTCGGTTCAAGTCATCAATGCGCTTGGCTTTGGAAATGTCAGCAAATGCGCGGTTGAAGTCGCCCATACGATAGAAGACAACGCCGCGGTCGATATAGGCATCAGAGGAGTGCGGATCGAGATCGATCGCCAGATCGAAGTCGATGAGCGCGAGGTAAATGTCACCATTGCGATATGCCAAGATGCCCCGCTCTCGATAGTGCCTGGCATCTTTCACCCCGAAGTCGCGAGCCGTTGGGACATCGGCAGTCGCCGGAGCGCTGTCGGTATTCTCTACAGGTGCAGTGGCGCTTGGCGCTGCCGTCTCTCTGGCGTCCTCGGGATTCTTTGACTTATCAGGGGAGCTGATACTCGCTCGTCGCGCGGGCGACCTCGGCCGATTGTGTCGGATAGCCTGTGCCGATATTGCATCAGCGGCCGGCGCCGGTTCCCGCGCAGATACCTCGATTACTTGTGCCACAACGAGGGATGCCATCGATACATATCCGAACAGCAGGTATCCCCCAATCAACACGACTGAGAAAATACTGCCCGCGATCAAGAACTTCTGACGTCGTTGCCGGAGTACGACAGCCAGCAGCCGGTCGTAGTGCGCTCGTTGCCGTTCATCGCTGAGAATGGCATTGGCGCGGATGATCCGTCTGAATCTCAGTGGAGCATCCGGATCACCCGGGTTGTTATCGGGGTGGTTCGCTTTGGCGGCTCTCCGGAATGAAGCTCTGAGGCCATCAGCGTCGTCTTCCGGAAGCGCATCGAGTAAATCGTAGAGGGTTTTCATAATAATTACTCACGCAACTATTATTACTACTGCTCCTACTCAGCAATTCGCTCTCGCCGCTAAATCGACGATCGACAGCCCCAACATGAGATCAAACGAAACCTTACCGCCCCCCAAAAAAATGATGCCTCGGTATGGCGAAAAAAGGACAGAATTGGGGTTTCTCGCCCCACTGTTGTCATCAAGGAGTCACGGGCCTGATTTGAACGCCGATCAGGACCAGGTCGTAGCCGCGTTGATCGTTATTGAGCGGGTTGCCGGTGCTGAGCGGAACCAACCTCGCATGTGCTCGACGCTTGGAGCAGTTGCAGGCGGTCGCGAGCAATCTTTTCGGCATCTTGGTAGCATTGCCGCTCGTAGTCGATCTTCAAACGGGCCCATTCATTCGGGTCCACGGCCTTAACGTCTGTTCTCTTGAACTCGCAGTCGGGTGCCGGCTGTGGTGCGAGCAGCGTCGGATCGGGCTTGTGGATTCGCAGTTCAGTATATCGACGCGGCTCGGTGTATCTATGAGCACGGGCGGAAGCGGCCCTGACTTCATGCCGAACCGAATTGAATTCACGTCGAGCAGGATCGCGTGCGCACCCGGCGACTGACAGCGCCCAAAAAACGACAGAGACGATCAGAAGCTTTGAGATCAATGATGCAGGCCCCGGCAGTCGCAACCGCGTCTCTGCAGACTCGCAGCAGTTGTCAGCTGGACCCGCGATCGCCATGCCCATCATTCCGATTTATGCGAGGCAATTAGCCGCCCTCATCGCAACCAGATATCGAGCAGCATGACGACCATGAATGGAAAAGTTGAATCGTGCTCTAACGATCAGAATAAATAAAATGTAAATCAAATATCTGAAGGACCAGGCTGTCGCAGGTTGCCGTCGCACTTACCGCGCCGATGCCTTCTGGCGAGACGAGAAATGTAAGATGCCAGCTCCGGATTCACGGGGTCGCGGACTCATTGGCGACGTCGCCAAATGCGGATTGACGCGAGCTTGATGAGCGCCAGATAGTTGGCCGAGAGAATAACGGAACATTAACCATATAAGTCCATGATTTAAAGCGAATTTGGGTGGCCGCGCGAGAGTCGTCGCGGGATCGTCCACGCAACGGCTCCTTTTTGTTTTGTGATCGGCGGCGAGGAAAATCTTGCGTCGGGGCTGACACGTAAGGAACGCAGGTGGCTGAAACACCGGATAAAGGAACGCAAGGAGATAAACCGCCTGAGGCGCAGCAGGGTGCTTCGAGCCGAGTGCGGGCGATAGTGGTGTGCCTATTCGCGTTGGCCGTCATTGGCGCGGCCACCGCTAACGCTTTGCCGAATTTCAGTCGCTTCTCCTTGCCGGATTTCAATCGCCTCTCTCTCCCGAATTTCAATGGCTTCTCTCTGCCGAGTTTCAATCGCTTCGCGGCACAGTCTCCACATGGGACGGTTCCGGCCCGCATACCAGATCCCCCCGTCAGCGCGACACTGAAGGAGATCCAATTGTCGCAACAGCAAAATGCAAATGTGTTGGTGTTGCTCACGCAGAGCTCCGCAACTCAACAGGCAGATTTGAAAAGAATATCCCGTCAACTCTCCGCGCTTGCCGCGCAGGTGGACGCCATGCAGAGCGCGGTGACGCCTTTGACGACCTCCAGCATCCCACGTCCAAATTTGAACGCCCGCGCCCGGCTCGTCGGGAGGTCGCGAAAAATAATTCCTCCGTTACCTAAACCTTTCGGTCCTGTTTCGGTCGGAGGCGCCCCGCTCAGTTCCTGCGCCGGCACCGAGTTCGGGCTCAGGATAGCCTTCCGGACTGCGCCTATTGGCACATAGCGTCGTTTCGCTGCTGCGCAACAATACGTCGGCTATCGGGGCATAGCGGACTCTGGCAAGCCGTCCGCCCGGTAGATTTATGATGGGTTCCCTCATGGTTCCCCTCGTCGAGCGCCGTCCGGCGCCTCACGCCTTGTCCGGGCCGCCCCGCACGCCTGCTCGCATCGATTGTATGATATGAACGTTGAAATAACGGCTTCATCGCAGCTTTTGAGCCCTGAGCTAACCGTTTCAGCATCGATCGTTGCGTGTGCTATTGTACCGCTGAATCGGCATCGCTTGGATCAAGAGCGCTCGCGACTGCAACTCTCCGGGGTGAGTGGTGGCAAAACGATTGCAATTCGATCGCTATGTCCTCGACCTGGACCGTGGCTGCCTCTTTCGCGACCGGAACGAGATTGCGCTTCGGCCAAAAACCTTTGCCGTCCTGAGATGTCTCGATCGAAAATTGCGGCCGTCTTGTCTCGAAGGAGGAGTTGTTTGCCGCGGTCTGGCCAAACCTCGCAGTTACCGACGATGTGCTGGTGCAGAGCATTGGAGAACTGCGAAAGGCTCTCGGAGACGACGGCGCGCATCTGATCAAGACGATTCCGCGCCGTGGCTATCGCTTTGAAGCCGACGTGCTCGATATTGAGCCTGATGCTCAAACCTGGACCGGCGCGACACGGCATTCGGCGGCTGCCGCGAACGAGTTAGCCGGCGTCGAGGAACCAGCGGCCAACGCGCGCGCGCCGAATATTCTTGTTTCCGACTGCGCCTTCGCGTGCGTGGACTGGATTGTTTGCCGCGTTAATCCTTGTTGCCGTGCTTGGCGCGGGGCTGCTGTGGAGCGGTCTCGGGAACAAGACCGTCGATAGCCGTGCGAAACCTGCGATAGCCGTTCTGCCGCTGGTAAACCAGAACGACGATTCCGCGCGCGAGTATTTCGCCGACGGATTGACGCAGGACATCATCAATGCGCTCGGGCGGTTCTCGGAACTGACAATCATGTCATGGAACGCGGTCCTCCCATACAAGGGCAAGCCGGCAAACCCTGCGGAAATCGCGCGCCATCTCGGGATCCGCTATCAGGTCGAGGGCAGCGTCCGTCAAACAGGCGACCGCGTGCGTGTGAACGCGCAGCTCGTCGATACCGCCGGCCAGGTGCTCTGGTCTGCCAGCTTTGACGAGGCGCTTGCGGATCTCTTTGCCTTACAGGACAAGATCACAAGCCAGATCGCCGGGGCTCTCGCTATCCGCGTTTCGCAGGCTGAGCGACGCAGGGTATTTACAAAGCCGACGGAAAGTCTCGAAGCCTACGAATACGTGCTGCGCGCGAGAGCTGCGCTGTTACGTCCCGCCCGCGCAAACATCGTGGAGGCGCGTGCCCTTCTCAGGCGTTCGGTCGAACTCGATCCGAATTACGCTGCGGCCTACGCGGCACTCGCCGAGACCTATTATGTCGCGGTAACCATGGGCTGGGCAGAATCGCCTGCGGACTTTTTGGTCCGCGCGCAGGAAATGGCCGACAAAGCGTTGAGTCTCGACGAATCCGACCTGCGCGCGCACGTGATCCTCGGCCGCATTTATATATCCTATCATCGCTACGACCAGGCTCGAACAGAGATCGACCGTGCGATCGCGATCAATCCGAACGATGCCAATGGTCTCGCCGGGCGTGGCAATATCCTGATGTGGTCGGGACAGACGGATGCCGCCATTGCGGATTTGGAGCTGGCGCAGCGTATCGATCCCGAACCCAATCCGGTCGATCGCTTTTCACTTAGCCTCGCCTATTACCTGAAGGGCCGCTACGACGGGGCGATCGAACAATGCGAACTCAATCTCCGTAAAACCTCCGGCGCGAATTTCAGCCGCATCGTGCTCGCAGCAGCCTATGCGCAACTGGGTCAAGCTGACGACACGGCGCGGATCGTGACGACGATACACCGCCTCGATCCAACCTTCGATGCGAGGGAATTCGGGACCAAGTTTCTGAATTCGGTCGATCTCGAACTTTTGCGCGACGGATTGTCCAAGGCCGGCCTCTGGACGGACGAGGCCGGCCGCGCGGTGAACCGCTAGCGCATGATCCGGAAAAGTGGACACCGGTTTTCCGAAAAGATCATGCGCAAACAATAAGCTAAAGCGCGATGACGATCGTATTTAAAGTCATCGCGCTTTAGCAATCAAATGTTATTCCTTGGGAAGAATGGGCCGGTTCTGGTTCGCCTTGGTAATGTTTGCGGCCAAGTCCTTCTGGAACAGAACGGGTCCACCTGGCGCTGCCTTGCCGAAAACGTAGAGCTTACCTTCGCTGACCAGCCAGTTTTCCGGGTTCGCTACCACGACCTGATTCAGGGCTAGCGCCATGGCGCAGAAATTTCCGAACTGCGGGGCGTAACGGACAGGATCGGCTTTGAACAGATCGCGATGCTCCGCGCTGGCGAACCGATAGCGGTGCTCATCCCATTGATATTCGAACTCCGGCAGCCCGTGCGTGGGCTTTCCGTCGGTGAAGTAAGCGACCGGGTCATAACCCTGGATCGCCAGCGGCACGTCCGCCGCGACTGCCGTTACCGAGGTCACGAGCGGCATGGCTGCGGCAAGCACGGTGAAGCAAATGGCATTGCGGCGCGAGAAACTAGGCATGGCGAATTCCCTTTTTGTTGGCGCGCGAAGCCTCAGCGTGAACTTCACGACCCACCCAGCAAACCGCAGCGGATGGCGTACTGTAACGAAGGAAGCCGCGGTCAAAGCCGAAAAATCTCCGAAATTCTCGGCTCCTGCGAAATCCCCTCCTGCCCCGTGACGAAGGGTTGGCCGAGGCCGGTCATGGCCGGAAAATCCAATCATAACCAGCTAGCCCCTTCAAATCTCGGTCATTTTTCGTCGTTTCCTGCGGTCTCTTTCGTTACCGCGGCCGTCCGGGACGCTTAGCTCACGTGCGGGTCGGCCGGTGCCGACGTATCAAGGCCAACGCGTGGAGAAAGATGATGTATATGCGGATGCCTCATGCCCGGCGTGTAGCCGCCTTGACGTTTTCCTTGACGTTTTCCTTGGCGTTCTCGTTGTGCGCAATGTTGTTGTTGCTGCCCCAACCAGTAGCGGCGCAAGCGCAATACATCGTCAAACCGATCGCCCAGAAGAAGATCAAGCAGCTCCCACAGGGTCCACTCTACTGGCGGGTGGAAAATTTCCCCACGCTGGGGGATGCCCAGGCCGCCGTCGGACCCGACGGCTGGAACCCGGCCTCCGTACGATATGAGATTACGACGTCGTTGATTGCCGAAGTATCCGGCAAGGTCTTTGTATTTACGTTGGGCGCCAAGGGCGCCTCGACACCTGGCGGCACCAAGGTCGCCGAAATCGGACCCGTTCCCGCGATCGCTGCAGATGAATATCTGCTGCGCGTCAACCTTGGAACGGGACCGCAAGGCGCCGAAACGCCTGTGCATACGCATCCCGGTTCCGAAGCCTTCTACGTTATCGCCGGCCGGCTGGGCCAACGGACCCCGCACGGTGTGACCTATGTCGAGGCTGGGGGCACGATGAACGGCCATGAGGCGAATATGCCGATGCAGGTCTTCAACGGCGGCACGGCCGAATTGAGCGCTCTCATCATGTTTGTGGTCGATGCCGCCAAACCGTTCTCGGTGCCGGCCAAGCTGGATTGAGATTGGCCACGCCGCTAGGCCGGACTATAGCTCGCGGTCCTTGATTCCGGCTTTCGCGTACAATTCGTTGATGTGCTTCTTCACGTCAGGGGGCGTGGTGTCGTCGGCGGGCAGATGCGCCCATCCGGCCTTGCTGCGCGCGTATTGCCCGATCACCTCATCCTGATCCGACGTCGCGCCGCTGATGCCGTAGCAGCCGACCATCTCGTTGCCCTTGAACACCGGCGCGGCGCCACCTGATGCCGCCACGCGGCCGTTCGACATCACCGCCATCGCGACCATCAATTGCGGATTGCGCTCCTTGAACCATTGCTGGATCACGAGACCGTCGGGAAAACGCGGCGACATCGAGCGAAAGGCAGCGACCGTATAGGCCTTGGCCCACGCCGTTTCCGGCGTCACGAAGCCCGCATCGTCCATCCGTTCGAGCGCGATCAGATTGCCTTCCGGACCGACCACGGCGATCGACACCGGAACGCCCATCTCATCCGCCTTCTCGATCGCCGCCTTGATGAATTCGCGGCATTCGACCGCACGCAATTTTGCCATATCTGATTTCCGAGCCTGATTTTTCGAGCCTGATTTCCGATTTTCTTTTGGGGTTACTTGCGAAGGCCCGCCGCCGTGACGACGTCATTCCATTTCCTGGTCTCGCCGGCGATGAACGCGCCGAATTGTTCCGATGTTCCGCCTTTGATATCAAGCCCCGCGCTGTGCAGCGGCTTTGTCACGTCGTCATCCCCGAGCGCTTCATTGATCGCGGTCGAAAGCTTTTCGACGATCTCGCCCGGCAGGCCCGTCGGCCCCATCACGCCGAACCAGACGCTGGTGTCGAATCCGGGCAGCCCTGACTCAGCGACGGTCGGAAGATTGGGCGCCGCCGAAGCGCGCGTGCTTTCGGAGGACGCCAGCGCTATGAGCTGGCCCGATTCCACATATTGCAGGACGGTCGACGCCGGCGAAAACATCACTTGCGTGCGACCGGCCAACAGATCGGTGACCGCCTGTGCGCTGCCGGAATACGGTACATGCACCATTTTGGTCCCCGCCATCATGTTGAACAGCTCGCCCGACAAATGCGGCGACGTGCCGACGCCGGACGAGCCGTAGAACACCTGTTCAGGTTTCGCCTTGAGCAGCGCGATCAGGCCTTTCACGTCTTTGACACCGGTCGAGGGATGCACCACCAGAATGTTCGGCGATGAGGTCGTATAGACGATCGGCGTAAAGTCCCTGGAGAAATCGAACGGCAGCTTGGGATCCAGCACGCCGTTGATCACGTTCGCCACGGTGCCCATGAACAGCGTGTAACCGTCCTTTGGGCCGCGCGCGACCTGTTCAGCCGCTACCGTGCTGCCGCCGCCGGGCTTGTTCTCGACAATGAACTGCTGGCCCATCGTCTTGGACAAACGCTGTGCCACAACCCGGGCCGAAAGATCAGCGGCGGAGCCGGGACCGAAGCCGACGACGATCCGCACCGGGTGCGAGGGGTAACCGCTTTGCGCAAAGCTTGCGACCGGCAGCGCGAGGCTCAGGAGCAGCCCAAGACTTAGCTTCGACAGACTTAGCTTCGACAGACTTGGCTTCGACACTGACATAGCTTCGCCGCGCCTCAGGCCTTGTCCGGCCCGACCCGCACGAGTTGCTTGCCGAAATTGGCGCCCTTCAGAAGTCCCATGAAGGCGCCGGGTGCGCTGTCGAGGCCTTCGGTGACGAACTCCTTGTGCTTGACCTTGCCTTCGCGCACCCATCCCGACATGTCGCGCAGGAAGTCGCCGTGACGCGCGGCGAAATCGCTGACGATGAAGCCACGGATGGTGAGGCGCTTGGTCAGCACCGCACGCATCATCTTGCCGGCCCATTTCGGCGAGGTCTCTCCGAAATTGTTGTATTCAGAGATCAGTCCGCAGACGGGAATTCGCGCGAAGGCATTGAGCAGCGGGAATACCGCTTCGAACACCAGGCCACCGACGTTCTCAAAATAGACGTCGATGCCCTTGGGGCAAGCTTCCTTCAGCTTCGCCGCAAGATCGGGATCGCGGTGATCGAGGCAATCGTCGAAGCCCAATTCCTTCTTCACATAGTCGCATTTGTCCTTGCCGCCGGCGATGCCGACCGCGCGTGCGCCCTTGATCCGCGCGATCTGGCCGACGGCCGAGCCGACCGCACCGGACGCCGCGGCCACGACGACGGTCTCGCCCGGCTGCGGCTTGCCGATATCGAGCAAGCCCGTATAGGCGGTCATGCCGGGCATGCCGAGCACGCCAACCGCAGTCGAGATCGGCGCAATCCTGGGATCGATTTTCGCTAGCCCCTTGCCGTCGGAGACCGCATGCGTCTGCCAGCCGGCGCGCGACAGCACGATATCGCCTTTGGCAAAGCCCGGATTGTTCGATGCAATCACCTCAGAGACCGTGCCGCCCTCCATCACGCCGTCAATCGGCACCGGCGTCGCATAAGACGGACCGTCGCTCATGCGTCCGCGCATATAAGGATCGAGCGACAGCCAGATCGTGCGCAGCAACAACTGGTCCGGACCTGGTGTCGGCGCCGCGTATTCCTCAAGGCGGAAGTCGGACGGCTTGGGTTCACCGATGGGGCGAGAGGCAAGAACGATACGCTTTGCGGGCTGGGACATGATGGCTTCCTCCGGATTTTGTTCTTCGTCATTGCGAGCCAACGGGTCGGGCGAATGCCCGCCCGATGACAGGCTCCGCAAAGCAATCCATTCTCGTCAATGAAAAAGAATGGATTGCTCCCGCCTTCACTCTTTGAGCTACGGCGGACAGGTCGTCGCGGAGCCTGTCATCGGGCGGGCATTCGCGCAACCCTTTGGCTCATCGCAATTACGTTCAGATGGTGCGTGAATGCCTGTTACGCCCCGCCCGGATAGTTCGGGCTTTCACGCGTAATGGTGACGTCGTGGACGTGGCTTTCGCGCAGACCCGCGCCGGTGATGCGCACGAACTGCGCCTTCTCGTGGAATTCGGTGAGGTTGCGCGCGCCGACATATCCCATCGCGGCGCGCAGGCCGCCGGCGAGTTGGTGCATGACGTTACCGACCGGGCCTTTATACGGCACCTGGCCCTCGATGCCTTCAGGCACGAGCTTGAGCGTGTCCTTGATGTCCTGCTGAAAATAGCGGTCGGCCGAACCGCGCGCCATCGCGCCGACCGATCCCATGCCGCGATAGGCCTTGTAGGAACGGCCCTGCCACAGGAACACTTCACCCGGCGTCTCGTCGGTACCGGCGAGCAGCGAACCCACCATGGCGATGTCGGCACCGGCGGCGAGCGCCTTGGCGAGATCGCCGGAATATTTGATGCCGCCATCGGCGATGACGGGGATGTCGGCCTTCTTCGCGGCTTCGACCGCATCCATGATCGCGGTGAGCTGCGGCACGCCGACGCCGGCGACAATGCGGGTGGTGCAGATCGAGCCCGGCCCGATGCCGACCTTGATCGCATCCGCGCCGGCATCGATCAGCGCCTGCGCGCCCTCTTTCGTCGCGATATTGCCGGCGATCACCTGCACGGCGTTGGAAAGCCGCTTGATGCGGTTGACCGCTTTCAGCACGTGCGCGGAATGGCCGTGCGAGGTATCAACCACGACCAGATCGACGCCGGCATCGATCAGCCGTTCGGTGCGCTCGTGACCGTTCTCGCCGACCGTGGTCGCGGCAGCCACGCGCAGGCGGCCTTGCGCATCCTTGCACGCCAGCGGATGGGCGACCGCCTTCTCCATATCCTTTACGGTGATCAGGCCGACGCAGCGATATTGATCGTCGACGACGAGCAGTTTTTCGATGCGATGCTTGTGCAGCATCCGCTTGGCCTCGTCCTGGCTGACGCCTTCGCGCACAGTGACGAGATTCTCGTGCGTCATCAGCTCGGAGATTTTTTGCCTGGGATCGGTCGCAAACCGCACGTCGCGGTTGGTGAGGATGCCGACCAGTTTGCCGGGGACGCCTTTGCTTCCGCCGGTGACCACGGGAATACCGGAGAACCCGTGATCCTTCATCTGCGTCAGCGCGTCAGACAGCATGGCGTCCGGCCCGATGGTCAGCGGATTGACCACCATTCCGGATTCGTACTTCTTGACCTGCCGCACCTGGGCCGCCTGCCCCTCCGGGTCGAAATTGCGGTGAATGACTCCGACGCCGCCCGCCTGCGCCATGGCGATCGCCATGCGCGCTTCGGTGACCGTGTCCATCGCGGAAGCGATGATCGGAATGTTGAGCGGGATGGCGCGCGTGATGCGGGAGCGGATGTCCGTCTCGTAGGGCAGGATTTCCGAGGGGCCAGGCGTCAGAAGGACGTCATCGAACGTGTAGGCTTCGCGGATACCCTGAAGTCCCTGCGCCATTTGCCAACTCCTTTCGGCGGCTCACCGCCGTGATATTACGTGAGATAAACGCCGCCGCCGGCGATGCTACCGGCATCGTCGTCGAATCGGAGCCCATCGGTGGGGTTGACGGCGGTCGATAGCATGGCTGGCGGCCGAATCAAAGCGTTTGCCAGCCATGCACAGGCTTTTTGCGAAAAGCCCGCCGTTTAACGGTTTCCCGGTTTCGGAAGCCTTAGCGACGATAACCCGGTTTCGGAAGCGTCAGCGACGATAACCCGGGTTCGGGCCGTGCTGGCGGATCGCCTCGACCACCTCCCGGTGCCGGCGGTCTTCCCGCTTCATATAGACCGCCAGTATCGCGTGCGCCGAGGGCACCAGCAGCAGGACGTGGAAAATCAGCCCGAAAACCGCGCAAAATACGATCAGGACCAGGTTGAAAATCGCCGAAAACGGCTGCCCGTTGAACAGCAAGCCGAGCGGCGGCAGCAAGGCAGCAATTACGTAAATCATCGTCGGATCTCCGGCATCCAGCGTGATGCATAGCAGCGTCACGCTGGATTTAGGTGGTTTGGCCGGTTCTGCAATGGTTTGTGCGACAAGGGGATGGTACAGCCCCTCGCAGCCCTTCCGCCCCCGATTTCGATGAACAAACAACGCCTGATCCCGCTCATCGTCGCCACCGCCCTGTTCATGGAGAACATGGATTCGACGGTCATTGCGACCTCGCTGCCGGCGATCGCGGCCGATATCGGCACCAGCCCGCTGACGCTGAAATTGGCGATCACGTCCTATTTGCTGTCGCTGGCGGTGTTCATTCCGGCGAGCGGCTGGACCGCCGACCGTTTTGGCGCTCGCATGGTGTTCTCGATCGCCATCGCCGTCTTCATGGTGGGATCGATCGGCTGCGCGCTGTCTACCAACATCACGCATTTCGTGATCGCACGCATCCTGCAAGGCATGGGCGGAGCGATGATGACGCCGGTCGGGCGGCTGGTGCTGCTGCGCTCGATCGACAAGAGCGCACTCGTCAACGCGATGACGTGGGTGACGGTGCCGGCGCTGATCGGGCCGGTGATCGGCCCGCCGCTCGGCGGTTTCATCACCACCTATTTCTCCTGGCACTGGATTTTTCTGATCAATATCCCGATCGGCTTGCTCGGCATCTTCATGGCGCTGAAATATATCGATCCCATCAAGAGCGAAGACCCCGAGCGGTTCGATCTCTACGGGTTGGTGCTGGCAGGCATGGGATTGGCCGGCATTGCGTTCGGCCTCTCGGTCGCCGGTCTCAATCTGCTGCCGTGGCCAATTATTGCCGCCCTCGTCGCGCTCGGCTCGATCTCGATGACGCTCTACGTCATGCATGCGAAGCGAACGGGATCGCAGGTGCTGGATTTTTCGCTGCTGCGGTTGTCGACGATGCGCGCCGCGATCATCGGCGGCTTCCTGTTCCGGCTCGGCATCGGCGCGCTGCCGTTCCTGCTGCCGCTGTTGATGCAGGTCGGCTTCGGCCTGTCGCCGTTCCAGTCGGGCCTCGTCACGTTCTCGTCCGCCGTCGGCGCCATGGGCATGAAGACGCTGGCCGCGAGGATCATCCGCACCTTCGGCTTCCGCAACATGATGACGGTGAACGCCGTCGTCAGCTCGGTCTTTCTCGCCGCCTGCGCGCTGTTCACGGTGACGACGCCGCTGATGCTGATCTTCATCATCCTCGTCGTCGGCGGCTTCTTCCGTTCGCTGCAATTCACCGCGATCAACACCGTCGCCTATGCCGAAGTCGAGCCGGCACAGATGAGCCGCGCCACCACGCTGGTCAGCGTCAACCAGCAGCTGGCGATCTCCGCCGGCGTCGCCGTCGGCGCGTTCTGCGTGGAATCGACCTTGACGCTGCGTCACGCGACCGAGTTGACCGCCGACGTATTCGCGCCGGCCTTCATCGTGGTCTCGGTCATCTCGGCCGTGTCCGCCTGGTTCTTCCGGCAGATGCCCGACGATGCCGGCCACGAAATCTCCGGGCGCAAGGTAGTCGAGATTTCAAGCCGCAAGGGCGTGGCGCAGGCTGCCGCGAAGGCCGCGAGCGAGACGACCGAAGACGCGCGGGATCAGCGGCTCGGCTGACCGTTGCCCGGCTGACCACTGCTCGGCTGACCCCTGAACCCCATCGCCAGCACATAGCGCTCGGACGAATCCTGCCGGCTCGAAGCCGGCTTGACGTGGCGGACGCTGGCGAAATCGCGCTTCAATTGCGCCAGCAGCTCGCCCTCGGCGCCGCTCTGGAACACTTTTGCCAGAAACGTTCCGCCGGGATTGAGCACGTCGCAGGCAAACGCAGCCGCACTCTCCACCAACCCGATGATACGCAGCTGATCGGTCTTGCGATGGCCCGTCGTGTTGGCGGCCATGTCGGACATCACGACGTCGGCGCGGCCGCCCATCATCGCGAGCAGTTTTTCCGGCGCGTCGTCCGCCAGGAAATCGAGCTGCGCAAAGGTGACGCCCGCGATCTCCGGCATCTCCAGAAGATCGATCGCGACCACCTTGCCCTTGCCGTTGGTGGCGCCGATGCGCTTGGCCGCGATCTGGCTCCAGCCGCCGGGGGCCGCGCCGAGGTCGACCACGGCGTGGCCCGATTTGAGGAAACGATATTTGTCGTCGATCTCGATCAGCTTGTAGGCCGCGCGCGAGCGATAGCCGTCCCGCTTGGCCTGCGCCACATAGGGATCGTTGAGCTGCCGCTCCAGCCAGAGTTTTGACGACAGCTTGCGCTTGCCACCGCTCTTGACCGTGACGTGCAACCGCCCGGTGGTGTCTTTCGCCATATCTGTCCTCATCGTCCTTTCAGGTTCGATGCTTCGCATCGCCCCGGAGGGACGTCAACACGGCCGGAGTGCGCCGTCTTCGCGCATCATCTCGACCAGCATGCCTTCGCGCAGGCCACGGTCGGCGACGCGCAGCCGCGGCAGCGGAAAGGCGTCGCGGATCGCGTCGAGAATGGCGCAGCCCGCGAGCACCAGATCGGCGCGCTCGACGCTGATGCAATTATTGTTGGCGCGCTCCTGGTAGCTCATGGCGAGCAGCCGCTGGATGGTCGCGGTGACATCCGGGCCGTTCATCCAGATGCCGTCGATCCGGCGGCGATCGTAGCGCATGAGATTGAGGAAGACGCCGGCGAGCGTCGTCACGGTGCCGGAGGTGCCGAGCATATGCATGTCCCGCAGGTCCGCGCCGTGCTCGGCCGCGAACGGCGCCACATATTGCGCGACTTCGGCCACCATCCGCGCGTAGGAGTTCCGGCGTGACGTCCTTGCCGCCGAAATGCTCGGCCAGGGTGACGACGCCGCGCGGGATCGACATCCATGCCTTGATTCGCGGCACTGGATTCGGCTCGTCCGGATCGCGCTCGATCCGGACCAGTTCGGTCGAGCCGCCGCCGATATCGAACAGGATGGCGCCGCGTCCCCTCGGATCGAGCAGCGGCGAGCAGCCGATCACCGCGAGCGTCGCCTCGGTCTCGCGGTCGATGACCTCCAGCCGGATGCCGGTTTCGGTCGCGACCCGCTGCCGGAATTGATCGGCATTGGCAGCCGCGCGGCAGGCTTCGGTGGCGATCAGCCGCAGCCGCCGGGCCTTGCGATAGCGGATCTTGTCGCTGCAAATGCTGAGCGCGGCGATGGCGCGGTCGATCGCCGCCTCGCTGATGGAACCGGTCGCCGAGATCCCCTCGCCGAGCCGGATAATCCGCGAGAACGAGTTGACCACGCGGAAGCCGTCCCCGGAGGGACAGGCGATCAAAAGCCGGCAATTATTGGTGCCAAGGTCGAGCGCGGCGTAGACGCCGCTCTCCACACCCGCCGCGGCCGACCCTGACGGGCTTCCGCGGGCCGGGTGGCCATCGCGAAGCCGCGTATCCTCATTCATCAAAACTGTCTTTCCGCAGGCCTTGCCGGCCGCCGAACAATTATCTTCACGGAAACTTTAGCAGCGCCAAGGGGCTACGCAACAACCCATCACATAGGACTATGCCCAATCAGGCGTTGTCGCGGCGGGATCGGCGCGTTATCTGGGTGCAAGCCCCAGGGAACCCGCGCCAGTCAGGGCATTTCAGGTAAATTCACATGCAAGATCATACGCCTCCGGCTTCTCTCGAAAACG
This sequence comes from uncultured Alphaproteobacteria bacterium, assembly GCA_963847015.1. Classification (GTDB taxonomy): domain Bacteria; phylum Pseudomonadota; class Alphaproteobacteria; order Rhizobiales; family Xanthobacteraceae; genus Bradyrhizobium. The sequence goes on from CAWJYI010000024.1 coordinate 217,454, forward strand.
CTATCGCACTGCAAAAATACGGTGTCGGGCAGCCGGTCCGCCGCAAGGAAGACGACACGCTGGTCCGCGGCAAGGGCAAATACACCGACGATTTCTCGCTTCCCGGCCAGGCCTATTGCTGGATGGTGCGCTCCTCCCACGCCCATGGCGTCATCAAGGGCATCGATACGGAAGCCGCCAAGGCGATGCCGGGCGTGCTCGGCGTCTGGACCGGCAAGGACCTCGCGGCCGCCGGCTACAACCCCTTCACTTGCGGCCTGCCGCTCAAAAACCGCGACGGCACCCCGCTGCTGCAGACCAACCGCCCTGCGCTGGCGAGCGACAAGGTGCGCTTCGTCGGCGACCCCGTCGCCTTCGTCGTCGCGGAAACGCTGGCGCAGGCGCGCGACGCGGCAGAAGCGGTGGAACTCGACATCGAGGCGCTGCCCGCGGTGACCAACGCCGCGGAAGCGGCAAAACCCGGCGCGCCGCAGCTCTACGATCACATCCCGGGCAATGTCGCGCTCGACTATCACTATGGCGACACCGCCAGGATCGACGCCGCCTTTGCCGGCGCCGCGCATGTCACGAAACTCGATATCGTCAACACCCGCGTCGCCGTGGTGTCGATGGAGCCGCGCGTCGCGCTGGCGTCCTACGACAACGCCAGCGAGCGCTTCACGCTGCAGGTTCCGACCCAGGGCGTTTCCGGCAACAAGGTGACCTTTGCCAAGATCCTGAACGTGCCGACCGACAAGGTGCGCATCCTGACCGCCAATGTCGGCGGCTCCTTCGGCATGAAGAATCTCAACTATCCCGAATATACCTGCATCGCGCATGCCGCGAGGGTGCTGGGGCGTCCGGTGAAATGGACCGACGAACGCTCGACCAGCTTTCTCTCCGACAGCCAGGGCCGCGCGCAGCTCATTCACGCCGAACTCGCGCTCGACGCCGAAGGCAAATTTCTCGCGGTTCGCCTGTCAGGCTACGGCAATCTCGGCGCCTACATCACCGGCGTCGCGCCGGGGCCATTGTCGCTCAACACCGGCAAGAATCTCGCCAGCGTCTACCGCACGCCGCTGCTCGGCGTCGACATCAAGACGGTGTTGACCAACACCACGCTGATGGGCGCCTATCGCGGCGCCGGGCGGCCCGAGGCGAATTACTACATGGAGCGGCTGATCGACCGCGCCGCCGACGAGATGGGCATCAACCGGCTGACCCTGCGCAAGCGCAATTTCATCAAGCCGGCGCAACTGCCGTTCGCCGCCGCTTCCGGCGTCACCTATGACAGCGGCGATTTCCAGGGCGTGTTCAACAAGGCGCTGGAGATTTCCGATCACGCCAATTTTGCCAAGCGGAAGAAGGAAAGCAAAAAGAACGGCAAGCTGCGCGGCATCGCCGTCGGCTCCTATCTCGAAGTGACCGCGCCGCCGAGCGGCGAACTCGGCAAGATCACCTTCCAGCCGGATGGTTCGGTCAAGCTGACGACCGGCACGCTCGATTACGGCCAGGGCCACGCCACGCCGTTCGCGCAGGTGCTGTCGGCGCAGTTAGGGGTGCCCTTCGAGAAGATCACGCTGGAGCAGAACGACAGCGACCTCGTCCGTTTCGGCAACGGCACCGGCGGCTCACGCTCGATCACCGCGACGGGCACTGCGATTGTCGAGAGTTCCGCGCTGGTTGTCGCAAAGGGCAAGCAGGCGGCCGCGCATCTGCTGGAAGCCTCCGAAGGCGACATCGAATTCGCCAACGGCCGCTTCACCATCGCCGGCACCGATCGCTCGATCGGCATCATGGAACTGGCGCAGCGGCTGCGCGAAGGCAAGGTGCCGGAGGGCGTGCCCTCCTCGCTCGACGTCGACCACGCCACCAAGGACACGCCGTCGACCTTCCCGAACGGCTGCCATGTCGCGGAGGTCGAGATCGATCCCGAGACCGGCGTGACGCAGATCGTGCGCTACTTCGCCGTCAATGATTTCGGCACCGTCGTCAACCCGATGATCGTCGCCGGCCAGTTGCACGGCGGCGTCGTGCAAGGCATCGGCCAGGCGCTGATGGAGGAAGTCAGCTACGATTCCAGCGGACAGCCGATCACCGGCTCGTTCATGGATTATGCGATGCCGCGCGCCGGAGACGTTCCGCTGATGGAAGTCGGCGATCACCCCTCGCCGGCCAAATCCAATCCGCTGGGCACCAAGGGCTGCGGCGAAGCCGGTTGCGCGGGAAGCCTCGTCTGCATCGTCAATGCGGCCATCGATGCGCTGTCCGACTACGGCATCACCGATATCGACATGCCGCTGACGCCGGAGCGGGTGTGGCGGGCGATCCAGGATGCGAAGGCGAAAGGCGGCGTAGGGACGCAGCGTCAAGTCGCCACAAACACCGCTGTCATCGCCCGGCTTGACCGGGCGATCCAGTATTCCAGAGACGTTGGCGATTGATCGAGAAGCCGCGGCGTACTGGATCGCCCGCATTCGCGGGGAATGACGGGCTGAGCGCGTCGCTGGCCTGACGCGTCTCGCCCCTTACGCCGCCGCCTGCTCTCTGCGGCTGGTAGATCGCGATGTGGTGGCAATGCGCCAGCGGCGTCTTGCCGTTGGCGATCACCAGCGCGTCGAGTTCGACGAAGCGGTGGCCCTTCTTGTCGTAATTGCCGGTGACTTTGGCGCGGGCCGTCAGCACGTCGCCCGTCCTGGCGGCAGAGAGAAGCTGCATCCGGCTGCCGACGTGAATCCACGGGCCGAGGATGGCGTTGTCGACCAGCACCTTGTTCATCACCCGCTGCAGCAGGCCGGGATGGCCGAGGCCTTCGCGCGCGAAGATCGGATCGGTTTCCCTGATATCAGCCAGATATTCGCTTGCCGCATCGCCGGCCCAGTCGCGGGGTATCGTACCAAGCCATTTGTCGACTTCATACGAGGCGGCACTCACCGGCTTGCGTTCCGTCACAGCCGCGACTTCCCGGTAATCGGCCATCGAGATGTCAGGCGCGGATGCCGGCAAGGATGCGCTGCCGGTGGCGCAGAGCTGGCCACGGCTCTGGACTTCGATCGTCAACGCGCCATTGCTCTCCGCACCGGTAAGCTCGGCGGTCTCGCCGTCATAGACCGGCTTGACGAAGCGCGCCTCGATCATGCCGCGTTCGAGAAACGAGCGGCCCCATTTCGCGACCGGCAGGTGGATCATATAGGCCATCACATCGACGCCGGGGACGAGCCCGCCGCTGAACCCGAAGCGCCGCGCGACGGTATCGTCGTGGATCTTGTTCTCGGACTGTTTCGACGTGTTGTAGGCCTGGACATGGTAGGTTTCGAGCCGGCTGGTCATATGCCCGGTTTCCTCTGATTTTGTTGTCGTTTCTACCTCTCATCGTACGCCGGGAATGGGCGGTGGCAAGCGTGTTCCGTCCCGCTGTTTTGCTCGCATTTTGGTCTTCGATGGAGTACCACGCGCGTGCCGAGATCGCCCCTTCGAATCCAACGCAAGTGCCTGACTTGAACACCACCCGCATCTATGTCGACGCCGACGCCTGCCCGGTCAAGGACGAGATCTATCGCGTCGCCGGTCGGCATGGTTTGCCGGTCAGCGTGGTCGCGGGGAATTTCATCCGCGTGCCGCAGGATCCGCTGATCGAGCGCATCGCCGCGGGCTCCGGCATGGATGCCGCCGACGACTGGATCGCGGAGCGCGCCGGCAAGGGCGACATCGTCATCACCTCGGATATTCCGCTGGCCAGCCGCTGCGTGAAAGCCGGCGCCGAGGTGATCGCGCCGAACGGAAAACCGTTCACGGAGCAATCGATCGGCATGACGCTGGCGGTGCGCAATCTGATGACCGACCTGCGCTCGTCCGGCGAAGTGACCGGCGGCCCGAAATCCTACTCGCCACGCGACCGCTCGGCATTCCTGTCGGCGCTCGACCAGACCATCCGCCGCATCCAGCGCCAGCGGGCGCAGCAACCCGCGCCCAATCAGAATTGAAGTGAGACCATGGCGCCGCCGCTGATCCAGTTGAAAGAAATCGCGCTGACGTTTGGCGGCACGCCATTGCTGGCGGGCGTCGAGCTCTCGGTCTCCATCTGGCGAGCGCGTCTGCCTGATCGGCCGCAACGGCTCCGGCAAATCGACCCTGCTCAAGATCGCGGCCGGCATGGTCGAGCCCGATCGCGGCAGCCGCTTCGTGCAGCCCGGCGCCACCATCCGCTATCTGCCGCAGGAGCCGGACTTTTCGGGATTCGACACCACGCTGGCCTATGTCGAGGCCGGCCTCAATCCGGGCGACGACCATTATCAGGCGCGCTACCTCGTCGAACAGCTTGGGCTCAGCGGCTATGAAGATCCGGCGCATATCTCGGGCGGCGAGGCCCGCCGCACCGCGCTGGCGCGGGTGCTGGCGCCCTCCCCCGATATCCTGCTGCTGGACGAGCCGACCAACCATCTCGATCTCACGACGATTGAGTGGCTGGAAGGCGAATTGGCAAGCCGCCGCTGCGCGCTTGTCATCATCAGCCATGACCGCCGCTTCCTCTCCAACCTGTCGCGCTCGACGGCCTGGCTCGATCGCGGCCAGATCAAGCAGATCGACCGCGGTTTTTCCGCCTTCGAATCCTGGCGCGACGAGGTGCTGGCCGAGGAAGAGCGCGACCAGCACAAGCTCGACCGCAAAATCGTCAACGAGGAGCACTGGCTGCGCTATGGCGTCTCCGGCCGCCGCAAGCGCAACGTCAAGCGGCTCGGCAATCTGCACGCGCTGCGCGACCAGCGCCGCACCTATCGCGGCGCGACCGGCAACGCCAATCTCGCCGCCGCCGAAGCCGACAAATCCGGCAAGCTGGTGATCGAGGCCAAAAACATCAGCAAATCCTTTGGCGACCGCAAAATCATCGACGGGTTTTCGATCCGGGTCCAGCGCGGCGACCGCATCGGCATCGTCGGCCCGAACGGCGCCGGCAAGACCACGCTGATCGACATGCTGACCGGCGGCAGCCCGCCCGATAGCGGCACTATCAGGCTCGGCGCCAATATCGAAATGGCGACGCTGGACCAGCACCGCGAAAGCCTCGATCCAAAATCGACCCTGGCCGATGCCCTCACCGGCGGCGGCAGCGACCATGTCATGATCGGCGGCAAGCCGAAGCACGTCGTCAGCTACATGAAGGACTTTCTGTTCGCGCAGGAACAGATGCGCACGCCGCTGGAAGTGCTGTCCGGCGGCGAGCGCGGCCGCTTGATGCTGGCGCGGTCGCTGGCCAAGGCGTCCAACCTGCTGGTGCTGGACGAGCCGACCAACGATCTCGATCTCGAGACCCTCGACGTGCTCGAGGAAATGCTCGGCGATTACGAGGGCACCGTGATCCTGATCAGCCACGACCGCGATTTCCTCGATCGCGTGGTGACCTCGGTGATCGCCCCCGAAGGCGACGGCCGCTGGATCGAATATGCCGGCGGCTATACCGACATGCTGGCGCAGCGCGGCGCGGATCTGAAACGCGAGACGGCGGCGAAGGTCGCCGAGGAAAAGCGGGAATCGAAAGCGGCGTCGCCGTCGGGCGCCTCGAAGCGGCGGCTGAATTTCAACGAAAAACACGCGCTGGAAACGCTGCCGAAGACGATCGCCAAATTGCAGGCCGATATCGCCAAGCATCAGCGCTTCCTTGACGATCCCGATCTTTACAAGAAGGATCGCAAGAAATTCGACTCTGCTTCGGATGCACTGACGCAAAGCGCAGAAGGAATTGGCGGAGGCGGAAGACAAGTGGCTGGAGCTCGAAGTTTTGCGTGAAGAGATTGAACAGGCATAACGAGGAAAGAGGAACCCATGACCACACCCCTCGCCGCCAGGATCGCCAAGGAATACGGCACGCCCGCCGCCGTCATCGACATGGACCGCGTCGAGGCCAATATCGCGCGCATCCAGGCGGCCTGCGATGCAGCCGGGGTCGCGAACCGGCCGCATATCAAGACCCACAAGAGCCCGCTGCTGGCTTCGATGCAGATTGCGGCCGGCGCCAAGGGCATCACCTGCCAAAAGCTCGGCGAGGCCGAAGTGATGGCGGATGCCGGGATCGACGACATCCTGATCAGCTATAATCTGATCGGCGACGAGAAGATGGCCCGCCTCGGTGCGCTGCAAGCCAAGGCCAACATGACGGTCGCCGCCGACAATTCGGTCGTGATCGCCGGCCTGCCGCAGGCCGCCGCCGCCTCCGGCCGGCCCCTCTCCGTCGTGGTCGAATGCGACACCGGCCGCAAGCGCGCCGGCGTCGAGACGCCAGCCGAAGCGATCGCGTTGGCGCGCGAGATCGCGGCCTCGAAAGGCCTCACTTTTGCGGGCTTCATGCTGTACCCGACCGAAACCGGTTGGACCGAGGCGCAAAAATTCTTTGACGAAGCACTGGCGGGCGTCCGCGCGCACGGACTCGATGCGTCAATGGTTTCCACCGGCGGCACGCCGAACATGAAGAATGTCGGCAAGCTGAAAGGCGCCACCGAGCATCGGCCCGGCACCTACATTTACAACGACCGCATGCAGGTCGCGGCCGGCGTCGCATCGTGGGACGATTGCGCGCTGAATATCTATTCCACCGTCGTCAGCCGCGCCGGGCCCGATCGCGGCATTCTCGACGCCGGCTCGAAAACGCTGACGTCGGATACCGGCGGCGGGCTGGACGGCCACGGGCTGATCCTCGAACATCCCGAAGCCAAAATCGCGCGCTTTGCCGAGGAGCATGGCTTTCTCGATCTTGCCCGCAGCAATACACGGCCAAGCGTCGGCGACGTCGTGCGGATCGTGCCCAACCATGTCTGCGTCGTCGTCAACATGATGGACGAGGTGGTGATGGTCCGCGGTGACGAAATCATCGGCACGCTGCCGGTCGCGGCGCGGGGCAAGTTGCGTTAACGAGCGAAGCCATCTTCAGCGCGCCCCTGCCCCGCCCGCGACGCCCCTGTCGCAAACGACGCCTGCAGCAGATAACCGCCGGTCGGCGCTTCCCAATCGAGCATTTCGCCCGCGGCAAACACGCCCGGCAAGCGCCGCAGCATGAAATCGGCGTCCAGTTCATCGAACGATATGCCGCCCGCGGTCGAGATCGCGCGCGCGATCGGGGCTGTGCCGGTGAGCGTGACCGGCACGGCATTGATCAGGCGAGCGAGGTCGGCCGGCGACAGCAGCGATAGCGATGCACCGGATGCCTTGGCGGTTTCCTGCAGCAACCCGATTGCGACCGGCGAGAGATGCGCGGCCTTGCGCAGGAAATTCGACAGCGATTGCTTGCCTTTCGGCGCTGACAATCGCCCGGTCAAATCGCCGAGTTCGAGATCGGGCCGCAAGGCAATTTGCAGGGTCGCCTGCCCTGACCTGAGGACGGCCTCACGCAATTCGGCCGACAACGCATAGATCGCGCCGCCTTCAATACCCGTGCGCGTGATGATGGCTTCGCCGCGCGCGGTGTGCCGGCCGAATGACAACGCCACACTTTTGAGCGGCTGGCCTTCAAAACGGTCGCGGAAGATGTCGGACCAGGCAACGGTGAAGCCGGAATTGGCCGGCCGGAGCGGCGATATCGTCACTCCCTTTGCAGCAAGCGTTTCAACCCATACGCCGTCGGAGCCAAGCCGCGGCCAGCTTGCACCGCCCAGCGCCAGCACCGTTGCATGAGCTTCGACGACCCGCTGTCCGTCCGGCGTTTGAAAGAGCAAATGACCTCGCTCGTTCCAGCCTGTCCAACGATGCCGTAGCGCGAGTTGCACGCCCATCGAATCCAATCGCCGCAGCCAAGCCCGCAGCAATGGCGAGGCTTTCATGGCCTTTGGAAACACGCGGCCGCTGGAGCCGACGAAGGTCGGCTGCCCCAGCGCTTCGCTCCATTCGCGTAGACTGTCTGGCGGGAACGCCATTATCGCTGGCGCGAGCTGCGGCATGGCTTCGCGATAGCGCTTGAGAAATTCAGGCAGCGGTTCGCTGTGGGTCAGATTGAGCCCGCCGCGCCCGCCATCAGGAACTTGCGGCCGGCGGACGGCATGGCGTCGTAGACGGTGACTTGCGCGCCGCCTTGCGCGAGCACCTCGGCGGCCATCAGGCCGGCGGGGCCGGCGCCGATGATGGCGACTTGTGTTTGAAGATGAAGACATTTCGTCAATGTAGGCCGGATCGCGAGCCGCAAAAACAGTCGTCATGCCCGGGCAGAAGCGCGAAGCGCGTCTTCGCGCTAGCTGACCCGGGCATCCACGTCTAACGTTTTCGACGCTCCGAAGACGTGGATGGCCTGGTCAAGCCCCAGCCATGACGGAAAGAGTTGGACCTGACGGCTTCGAACTACAGCTTGATCCCCGCCCGCGCCGCGGCTTGGCCGACATATTTTTGCGTCTGCTCGAACGCGCCTTGCAGCGCCTTGGCGGTCGACATGTCGGCGATCTCGTTGAAATGCGCGGCGACCGCGTCGGGGGTCCAGTCGGATTGCGCCAGATTGATGCCTTCGGTTTCCATAATACGGATTACCGCGAACGAGCCGGCGCCGGCGCCCATGATGGTCCGGGTCGGTGCGTCCTCGCTGAGCAAAAATTCGACCGCAGGCGTAATCGCTTCGGGACGCATCAAGGCGAGCGCCTGCGGCGGCAGCAATTCCTCGGTCATGCGGGTCGCAGCCGTCGGCGAGATCGTGTTGACGCGGATGTTGTTCTTGCGGCCTTCCTCGGCGAGCACGTTCATCAGGCCGACCATGCCGGCCTTGGCCGCGCCGTAATTGGCCTGGCCGAAATTGCCGAACAGGCCCGATGACGAGGTGGTGACGACGATGCGCCCGTAATTGCGCTCGCGCATGCCGGCCCACACCGCCTTGCAGCAATAGAAGGTGCCGGTGAGATGGACGTCCATCACCTTGGCGAAATCGGCGACTTCCATCTTGGCAAACGACTTGTCGCGCAGGATACCGGCATTGGCGCACAGCAAATCGACGCTGCCCCACTCCCGGGTGGCGCGTTCGACCATCGCAGTCACCTGCTCGAAATTGGAAACGTCGGCGCCATCGGCCATCGCGGTGCCGCCGGCTTTGCGGATTTCCTCGACCACGGTTTCGGCCGGGGTCAGCGATCCGCCGGTGCCGTCGCGCGCGCCGCCAAAATCATTGACGACGACTTTGGCGCCGCGGCTGGCCAGCCCCAGCGCATGCGCGCGCCCCAGACCATTTCCCGCGCCGGTGACGATAGCGACGCGTCCATCAAACCTGATTGTCATGTGTTGAGATTCCCGGGTTCTTCGTCATGCCCGGGCTTGACCCGGGCATCCATCAAAACGAAGCGTTTTTGAGCAGTGATGGATTGCCGGGTCAAGCCCGGCAATGACGACTGGCGTGCAATAGCGGTCCGGGGCTCACGCGAAATAGATCAAACCGATCCAGTCGGCGACCAGAGCGGGCTTTTCCTCGCCCTCGATCTCGACGGTGACATTGGTGCGCGATTGCAGCTCTTTCGGCTTGCGCAGCTTGGCTTCGGCCAGCGTGAAGCGGCCGCGAACCCGCGAGCCCGCCCGGACCGGCGAGATAAAGCGCAACTTGTCGAAACCGTAATTGACGCCCATGGCCGTCCCCTCGATGACCGGCATCACCTCGTAGGACATGATGGACATCAGCGACATCGTCAGAAAGCCGTGGGCGATCGTGTTGCCGAACGCGGTTTCCTTTTTGGCGCGCTCAGGATCGACATGGATGAACTGATGGTCCTCGATCACGTCGGCATAGACGTTGATCCGGTTCTGATCGATCAGGTGCCACGACGACACGCCGATCTCCTTGCCGACCATGGCTTGATAGGCCTCAAACGAGACCGGCGGCTTCTTCCAGACTTCATTCATTCGATAGCTCTCCAATCCGGCAGTCCGCACCTTCTGCAGCTCCGGAAACTCTTCTTCGCGGAACTCCTGTCCGCGCAACGCATCGCTGCGGTTATTATCATGTTCGAGCCGGCGCAACTGCACGCGGCGGATTTTTCCCGAAATCGTCTTCGGCAGTTCCGCGACCAGTTCGATTTTCCGGATCCGCTTGAACGGCGCCAGCCGCGCGTGCAAATGCCTGAAGATCGACAGCGCCGTGTCCGGCGATCGTTCGACGCCCGACACCAGCAGCACATAGGCCTTGGGGATCGCCAGCCTGATCGGATCGGGGCTGGGAACGACGGCGGCTTCCGCGACCGATTCATGCTCGAGCAGCACGCTTTCCAGTTCGAACGGGCTGATGCGGTAGTCGGACGATTTGAACACGTCGTCGGAGCGGCCGACGAAGGTCAGATAGCCCTCGTCATCGGCGAACACCACGTCGCCGCTGCGATAGAGATCGCCATCGGCGCCGCTCAATGTGCCGTCGTCGCCCTGGTAGCCCTGCATCAGGCCGGCGGGCCGCTCGGTGCCGAGCACCAGCGTTACCTCGCCTTCGCGGGTCGCGTGCCCGTCATTGTCGGTGATCTGCACGCGATAGCCCGGCAGCGGGCGGCCCATCGAGCCGACCTTGACTTTTTGCCCGGGCGAGTTGCCGGCGAGAGCGGTGGTTTCGGTCTGGCCATAACCGTCGCGGATGGTCAGGCCCCATGCGTTGCGCACCTGATCGATCACTTCGGGGTTGAGCGGTTCACCGGCGCCGCAGACTTCGCGCAAGCTGACCTTGAAGGCCGCGAGCTTCTCTTGAATGAACAGCCGCCACACTGTCGGCGGCGCGCACAGCGTGGTCACGCCGCAACGGCCGATGGTCGCGAGCAGCGACTTGGCATCGAAGCGCGGCTGGTTGACCACGAACACGGTGGCGCCGGCATTCCAGGGCGCGAAGAAACAGCTCCAGGCATGCTTGGCCCAGCCCGGCGAGGAAATATTGAGATGCACATCGCCCGGCTGCAGCCCGAGCCAGAACATCGTCGACAATCCGCCAACGGGATAGCTGCGCTGGCTGTGCCGCACCAGCTTTGGCTTTGCCGTGGTGCCCGAGGTGAAATACAGCAGCATCGGATCGTCGGCGTTGGTCGGTCCGTCCGGCGTGAACGCCTCTGACGCGCCTGCCGCGTCTTCGAACGGCAACCAGCCCTCATGCCTTGACGATGCGCCGACGACGATGCGGACGAGACCGTCTCCGCCAAGGCCGGCGAACTTGGCGACCTGATCCTGCGACGCCACCACGACCTTCGCCCGGCCGCGATCGAGCCGGTCGCGCAGTTCATCTGTCGTCAGCAATGTGGTCGCGGGGATCACCACGACACCGAGCTTCATCGCCGCCAGCATGGTCTCCCACAGCGGCACGACGTTGCCGAGCAACAGCAGCAAATGATCGCCACGCTTGAGCCCCTGCGCGCGCAGGAAATTCGCCACTTGATTGGAACGGCGCGACAGCGCGGCGAAGGAGAGTTTTGTCTCCTTGTCGCTGCCGGCATCGACGATCCACAGCGCCGGGCGATCGCGGCTGTCAGCCTTCCCGGCGAGTTCGGCGTCGAACCAGTCCAGCGCCCAATTGAAGGGAACCGGATCGGGCCAGCGAAATCCCTTCACCGCCGCATCGTAATCGGTGCGGTGCTTGAGCAGAAAGGCGCGCGCTTCCTGAAAATTCGTCATTAAGATTTCCCGGCAAGGTCCCGAACGTGCTGGATAATTCCGGAAAAGTCGACCCCGCCATGACCGGCGGCGTCGAACGCCTTGTAGATTTCCTGCGCGTGCTTGCCGAGCGGCGTCGCGGCGCCGGTGGCGTTGGCCGCGTCCTGCGCCAAAGTGAGATCCTTCACCATCAAATTGGACGCGAAACCGGGCTTGTAGCCGTTGTTGGCCGGCGAGGCCGGCACCGGGCCCGGTACCGGGCAATAGGATGTCAGCGCCCAGCACTGCCCCGACGAGGTCGAGGCCACGTCGAACAATGCCTGATGCGACAGGCCGAGTTTTTCAGCGAGCGCAAAGGCTTCGCCGACCGCGATCATGGAAATGCCGAGGATCATGTTGTTGCAGATCTTGGCCGCCTGCCCGGCGCCAGCGCCGCCGCAATGCACGATCCGCTTGCCCATGTTTTCCAGCACGGGTTTTGCGGCGGCAAACGCCTTGTCCTCGCCGCCGCACATGAAGGTCAGCGTCGCGCCCTTGGCGCCGCCGGTACCGCCGGACACCGGCGCATCCACGGAGAGCATGCCATGCTTGGCGGCCAGCGCATGCGCCTGCTTGGCGCTTTCGACGTCGATGGTCGAGCAATCGATGATCAGCGCGCCCTTGGCCATCGACGGGATGACTTCGCTCCAGACCGAGATCACATGCTTGCCCGCGGGCAGCATGGTCACGACCACATCGGCGCCTTTGACGGCGGCCACCGAACTGTCGGCGATATCAGCGCCGTCGGCTTTGGCCTGGTCACGCGAGGCCGCCACCAGATCGAACGCCATCACCTTGTGGCCGGCCTTGACCAGATTGGCCGCCATCGGCCCGCCCATATTGCCGAGGCCAATGAATGCGATACTTGCCATCTCGAATCCTCCGCGTGAATTTCTGTTCGTGCTTAGTTGAACACGAGTTCGTCGGCGCCGATTTCGGCGAAATAAGGCGCCACCATCTCCGGCGTGACGTCCTCAAGCCGCGGCGGCGACCATTTTGGATTGCGGTCCTTGTCGATGACCGCGGCGCGCACGCCCTCGCGGAAATCGTCGCTGGCAAAGACTTCGAGCGCGGCCCGATATTCCCGCACCAGGCATTCCTCCAGCGAGGACGACGCCCGCGCCAGCCGCAACAGCTTTAGCGTCACCACCATGCCCCGCGGCGATTTCTCGTTCAGCGTCTTCAGCGTCGCCAGCGCCGGTTCCGAACCGTCACGTTGCAGGCTGGCGACGATATCTTCCATCCGGTCATGCGCGAACCAGCCGTCGATCTTCGCCTGCATCGCGGCAACGGGACCTGCGGTCTCGCCGGTCGCAAATCCATCGATCAGGGTTTTGATTTCACCCGATGTCGTCCCGGGACGAACCCTGGTGAGGGCCTCGCGCAGGCCAGCCAATTTGCCTGACGGCACCACCGCGTCGGCGAACCGGGCATAGACCGCATCCGGGCCATTCATGGTCTGCCCGGTCAGGCCGAAATAGGTGCCGATCTCGCCCGGCGAATGCGACAGCAGCCAGGTGCCGCCGACATCGGGAAAGAAGCCGAGGCCGACTTCGGGCATCGCCAGCTTCGTTCGCTCCGTCACGACGCGATGGCTGGAATGTGCCGACAGCCCGACGCCGCCGCCCATCACGATGCCGTCCATAAAGGCAACATAGGGTTTTGGGAATTTCTTGATGCGGGCGTTGAGGATGTATTCCTCGCGCCACAGGATTTTTCCCAGATCGCCCTTCACCTTCGAGCTCTCCCAGAGCGCGCGGATATCGCCGCCGGCGCAAAGGCCGCGCTCGCCGGCGCCTTCCAGCAGGATCACGGCGACCGCGGGATCGGCCTCGAACGCGTCGAGCGCCTTGTCGATGTCGCGAAACATCTCCAGCGTCACTGCATTGATCGCCTTGGGCCGGTTGAGGCGGATCACGCCGCAGGAACCCTCGCGCCGCGCGATCAGGTCGCCTTCATCTTGCGCGACTGCGGCTGTGGCCGTCATCGCGCCCCCTCGATCAGCTTTCGCGAAACGATCAGCCGCATGATTTCGTTGGTCCCTTCGAGGATCTGGTGGACGCGCAGATCGCGCACGATTTTCTCGACGCCGTATTCGCTGAGATAGCCGTAGCCGCCGTGCAGTTGCAGCGCCTGATTGGCAACTTCGAACCCGACATCGGTACCAAACCGCTTGGCCATCGCGCACAGCATGGTTGCGTCGGCATCCCTGCGATCCAGCGCAGCCGCCGCGCGCCACACGAAGGTCCGCGCCGCCTCCAGCTCCGTCGCCATGTCGGCGAGGCGAAACTGCAGCGCCTGGAATTCATCGAGGCGCTTTCCGAAGGCTTTGCGCTCTTTCATGTAAGCGAGCGATTTGTCGAGCGCGTTCTGCGCGCCGCCGAGCGAGCACGCGGCGATGTTGATGCGGCCGCCGTCGAGACCGGCCATCGCGATCTTGAAGCCGATGCCTTCGTCGCCGAGGCGATTTTCGACGGGCACGCGGGCATTCTCGAAGATCACCGCGCGGGTCGGCTGCGCGTTCCAGCCCATCTTGCGCTCGTTGGCGCCGAACGAGAGCCCGGGCGTCTCAGCGTCGATCACCAGCGTCGAGATGCCGCCGGGGCCGTCGCCGCCTGTCCGTACCATCACGACATAGAGGTCGCCGCCACCGGCGCCGGAGATGAACTGCTTTTGGCCATTGAGCACATAATGATCGCCGTCGCGCACCGCGCGGGTGCGTAGCGCGGCGGCGTCCGAGCCCGAGCCCGGCTCGGTCAGGCAATAGCTTGCCAACAGCTCCATGGTGCAGAGTTTTGGCAGCCATTTGCGGCGCTGGGTGTCGTTGCCGAAAGCATCGATCATCCAGGACGCCATGTTGTGGATCGAGATGAACGCCGACACCGTCGGGCAGCCCTGCGCCAGCGCCTCGAAGATCAGCGCGGCGTCGAACCGCGTCAGCGCCGAACCGCCGACGTCGTCCCTGATATAGACGCCGCCCATGCCGAGCTTGGCGGCCTCGCGCATCACGTCGACCGGAAAATGCTTCTCCTCATCCCAGCGGATCGCATGCGGCGCGATTTTCTCCGCGGCGAATTCCCGCGCCATATCGCGAACCGCAATCTGGTCCTCGTTGAGAGCGAAATGCATCTATGCGTCCGGGCTTAAGATTTTCGCATGATCTTTTCGGAAAACCGGTTTCCCACTTTTCCGGATCATGCGAGAGCGCCTAGTTCATCGTCGGAATCGAGAACTCCGCACCTTCCTTGACGCCGGACGGCCAGCGCGAGGTGATGGTCTTGGTCTTGGTGTAGAAGCGGATCGAATCCGGGCCGTGCTGGTTCAGATCGCCGAAGCCGGACTTCTTCCAGCCGCCGAAGGTGTAATAGGCGATCGGCACCGGGATCGGCACGTTGACGCCGACCATGCCGACATTCACTTTCGCGGCGAAATCGCGCGCGGCGTCGCCGTCGCGGGTGAAGATCGCAACGCCATTGCCGTAGTCGTGGTCGGACGGCAGCGCCAGCGCCTCGGCATAGTCCTTGGCGCGTACCACCGAGAGCACCGGCCCAAAGATCTCTTCCTTGTAGATGCGCATGTCCTTGGTGACGTTGTCGAACAGGCAGCCACCCATGTAGAAGCCGTTTTCATAGCCCTGCATCTTGAAACCGCGGCCATCGACCGCAAGCGTCGCGCCTTCCTTTATTCCAATGTCGACGTAATTCTTGACGCGGTTAAGCGCTTCTTTGGTGACCAGCGGGCCGTAATCCGCCGACGGATCGATCGAGGTGCCGATCTTCAGGGATTCGACGCGCGGAATCAGCTTTTCCATCAGCCGGTCGGCGGTGGTCTTGCCGACGGGCACCGCGACCGAGATCGCCATACAGCGTTCGCCGGCCGAGCCATAGCCCGCGCCGATCAGGGCATCGACGGTTTGGTCCATGTCGGCGTCAGGCATGATGACGGCGTGGTTCTTTGCACCGCCAAAGCACTGCGCGCGTTTGCCGGTGGCGGCGGCGCGCTCATAGATATATTGCGCGATCGGCGACGAGCCGACGAAGCCGACCGCCTTGATATCGGGATCGTCCAGGATCGCATCGACCGCTTCCTTGTCGCCATTGACGACGTTGAGGATGCCGGCCGGCAAGCCCGCCTCGATCATCAAGGCCGCCAGCATCATCGGCACGCCGGGATCGCGCTCGGACGGCTTCAGGATGAACGCATTGCCGCAGGCGATCGCGGGCGCGAATTTCCACATCGGGATCATCGCCGGGAAATTGAACGGCGTGATGCCGGCGACAACTCCGAGCGGTTGCCGCATCGAATAGATGTCGATGCCGGGGCCCGCGCCTTCGGTGTACTCGCCCTTCATCAGATGCGGAATGCCGCAGGCGAATTCGACCACTTCGAGGCCGCGCTGGATGTCGCCCTTGGCATCGGGAACGGTCTTGCCGTGTTCGCGCGCCAGCAATTCGGCGAGCTTGTCGTAGTCGCGCTGCGCCAGTTCGAGGAATTTCATCATCACGCGGGCGCGGCGCTGCGGATTGGTGTTGGCCCATTCCACTTGCGCGGCCCTGGCGTTCTCGACCGCGGCACGAACTTCGGCCTTGGACGCCAGCGCCACCTTGGCCTGGACGTCGCCGGTCATCGGCTCGAAAACGTCAGCCGTCCGTCCAGACGTGCCCTTGACCTCTTTGCCACCGATGAAATGTCCGATTGAGCGCATGAATATTCTCCCTAGGGTCCCGAGACCCCCGGTTCTGATTGAATCAGAACCGAGCGTCTAATCTTTGTTTTGACGCGTTTTCTTCACGCGAACCGGTATCCACTTCGCTCGAAAACGCTATGGATCGATTTACCGGCCTTTTTGACCCGCATTCTACAGGATACAAGTCCGATATACTGCACCATAGATGTGCGGAAATGCGGTATCAAGGCGGCGCGTGAACGCGGCTCGGGACGGACTCAAGCGCGCCTTTGTCCAGCCACGGCGCTTGAGTATGCGACACGTCTGTCCACGAGCCCGATCGTGCAATAGCGCAAAGGCGCCGGGACCTATGCGGTCGCGGCGACCATTGTTTTGGCGCGCTGGTCGACGGCTTTTTCAACTATTGCCGACCCGGAAGGTCGCTTCTAATTCGGCCGCAGCTTTTTCGCGGCGGGTTTCGCCGCCGGCTTCCTCACTCCCGCCGGGCGGCTCAGGACCGCCTCACGGCCGGCGCCGAGAATCTCGTCGGAGAACTCGCCAGTGCCGGCGATCCGCGACATCAAGAGCGTGCCCATCATGGTCGCCAGCGCCGCCATCGCCTGTTTGCGCGCGGCCTTGCGCGGCACGTCCTGAACCTGGTCGGCCATCATGTCGATCATCTGGTCCAGCTTGGCCGCGAATGCCTTGCGCGTCTTCAAGCTCTCGCGCGCGATTTCGGCCCCCAGCGTCGGCACGGCGCAGCCATTGCCGGGATCGTCGCGATGCACCGGCGTCAGGTAGTTTTCGACGATGGTCGCAAGCCGCTTGTCCGGCGGCGTCTGCGCGGCAACCTTGCGCCAGCGCTCGGTTGCCCGGTCCATCGCATAGGCGAAAGCCTCGATGACCAGCGCTTCCCGCGAATCAAAATGCGCATAGAAGCCGCCATGGGTCAGGCCCGCCTCCTTCATCAAATCGGCGACACCGATGCCATGCGCGCCCTTCTCGCGAAGCCGCACCGAAGCCTTCTTGACGATCCGGGCGTGGGTCTCCTGCTTGTGTTCTTTCGAATAACGCATGGGATCTGTCTCATCGTCTCATAAGATGTTTGCAGTCATATAATAGCAGCTACGCGCAGCAAAAGCTGCATCTATTTCGCGTTCGCCGGCGCCGTCACGGACGAAGCCCCTCGGCATAGCCGGTCTGGCGGCCGAATTTTACCACTTTGCCTTCAGCCAAGATCGTCCCCGACCGCACCGACCGTGCGTAGGTAGTTTAGTTTCAGGTCCAGCGTGACCGAGGTCTGGCTTGCCGGCAACATGGTAGCGTGCAAATGGCCGACGGTATTTTCAGGCTCTCGCGCCTGCCCTTGACAAGCCCGAGCATTGTCCGGGAAGTGGCGCGAACGGCTTCAACCCGAGAAAACCCGATGGAAATGCTCAATCCTCATTGCGGCGTCGACCGCGATCAGCGCGGCGTGGTGCGCCTCACGATCTGCAATGCCGGGTCGCTCAATATCCTGAGTTCCGCCGTCACCGACGGCGTGCGCGAGGGTTTTGAGAGGCTCGCCGGCGATCGGGATATCCGTGCGGTGATCCTGGCAGGCGAGAGCGAAAAGAGCATGATCGGCGGCGCCGACATCAAGGAGATGGCCAGGCTCGACCAGAAGTCGGCGGAAGCCTTCATCACCCGCCTGCGCGACCTCTGCGAGGCCGTGCGACACTTTCCGGCGCCGGTGATCGCGCGCCTGCCCGGCTGGTGCCTCGGCGGCGGGCTCGAAGTCGCCGCTGCGTGCGACTTCCGGATAGCGGCACATGATTCCAGATTCGGCATGCCCGAAGTGCGGGTCGGCATCCCCTCCGTCATCCATGCGGCGCTGCTGCCCCGGTTGATCGGCTGGGGCCGTGCCCGCTGGCTGGTGATGACGGCGGAGAATATCGACGCGCCGACAGCGCTTGGCTGGGGCCTGGTGGATGTGGTCGCGCCGGAAGGCGGACTGGATGCAGCGGTCGAGCATACGATCAAGGCCCTGCTCGAATGCGGCCCGGAAGCGCTGCGTTCGCAGAAGGCGCTGTTGCGGCAATGGGAAGAACTGCCGCTGACCGAATCCGTCAATCTGAGCGTCGGCGTGTTTGGGCAATCCTTCTTGACCGGCGAGCCGCAGCGGCTGATGCAAGGGTTTCTCGACCGAAAACGATAGGCGGAGGGGCGCATGCGACCTGCCGGCAAAGGCCCGCTGGATTCGCTCTATTTCAGCTATCCGCACTTCCCGGCGCGGCGCGTTCCGGAACTCGACGGTGCCAAGAACAAGCACCCGGTCGTGATCGTGGGCGCCGGCCCGATCGGCATGACCGCGGCGCTGGTTCTGGCGCGATACGGCATCCGCAGCGTGCTGATCGATCGCAAGGACACATTCAACGACGGCAGCCGCGCCATCTGCATCGCGCGGCCGAGCATGCATATCCTGGAGCGGATCGGCGCGGTCGCGCCCTTCCTCGAAAAGGCGCTCGGCTGGCGCTTCGGCCGCAGCTACTACCGCGGCAAGCAGATCTTTCGATTGGAGATGCCCCATCCTGCGAACGAAAAATACCTGCCGATGTACAATCTGCAGCAGCAATATATCGAAAAATTCCTGCATGATTCAGTCGCGGCCAGCGGCCTCATCGACATGCGCTGGCAGAGCGAACTGTCCGGCATCGAGAGCCGCGATGACGGTGTTTCGCTTCGCATTTCCTCAACCGCCGGCGACTATCGCCTGGATGCCGACTTCGTGCTGGCCGCCGACGGCGCGCGCTCGCCGGTCCGATCGATGCTGGGACTGCGCCTGAAGGGCGACAATTATGAAGGCCGATATGTGATCGCCGATATCCGTATGGATCACGATTTTCCGACCGAGCGCCGCGCCTTTTTCGAGCCGAGCGGCAATCCCGGCGGCACGGTGCTGATCCACAAGCAGCCGGACGATATCTGGCGCGTGGACTACCAGCTCCGCGAGGGCGAGAACGAAGAAGAAGTGTTGCGCGAGGAAAATATCCGCGCGCGCGTCGGCGCCATCCTCGCCGATATCGGCCATACCAAGCCGTGGGAGCTGGAATGGTGGAGCATCTATTCCGCCAATACGTTGTGCCTCGACGACTACAGGCACGGCCGCGTGTTCTTCATCGGCGATGCCGCGCATATCGTGCCGATCTTTGGCGTCCGCGGACTGAACAACGGGCTCGCGGACGCCGACAATATCGGCTGGAAACTCGCACGCGTCCTCAACGGCGAGGCCGATGAGCGGCTGCTCGACAGCTATTCGCCCGAGCGGCGCGGCGCCACGCTCGATGTATTCGCCAATGCGACAAAAAGCACGCGCTTCATGACCCCGCCGACGCGCGGCTGGCGGCTGGCGCGGGAGGCTGCACTCTCGCTCAGCCTCCGCCACGAATTTCCGCGCGGGCTGGCCAATCCCCGCCAGATGCAGCCCTACACTTATTCGGAAAGCCCGCTGACACCTTATGCCGGTCGCGATGCCGAATTCGCCGGCGGACCGGTCAGCGGCAGCGCCGCGCCGAACGCCAAACTGGCCGACGGCGGCCATCTGTTGGATCACGCCGGACAGGGCTTGACGGCGATCCTGTTCTGCGACGGCGCACCCAGCAGCGAGCAAGCGGCGCTGCTCGGGCAACTCGGCCAGACCGATCAGCGTTTTGTGGCGCTGTTGATCGACTGCAAGGGCTCTGTGTCAGGCTCTACGTGCGAACGCGAAAACCATTCCGGATGCGGACGGCGAGATCGCACGCCTCTATGGCGCCGTGCCCGGCACGCTCTATTTGCTGCGGCCCGATCTGCACATTGCCGGACGATGGAAGACGATTATTCCCGGCGAAATCCAGCGAACCGCAAGCATTTGCCTGGGGAGACCGCAGCCATGAGTGCGATGCCCTTCGAAGACATCGAATCCGCCTATGAAACGCTGGCCACGGCGATCGATCAGGCCGGCGCCGAGCGCGAGGCGCTGTTCCTGACGCGGCTTGCGCTGGTGCTCGGCCATGAACTCGGCGACATCACGGCTTTCCGGCGCGCCATCCGGACGGCGCTCGAGGATCTCGAATAAGGCCGCCCGGGGCGCGGTCGCCTGTGCAGGACGAAGCCGCCAGCTCACGACAATTTATCCGCGTAGACCGGTTGCAATTTTTGCACCGCATCATATGATGTTCGTAATCTAATTAAACCCCGTATCATGGGAGTTCCGCCATGGCTAACGCCTCCGATCCCGTCGTCATCCTCTCCGCCGCCCGCACCCCGCTCGGCCGGTTCATGGGCGAACTATCCCCCTTCAGCGCCCACAAGCTCGGCTCGCACGTGATCGGCGCCGCGCTGGAGCGCGCGAAGCTCGCGCCCGAACGGGTCGACGAAGTCTTCATGGGCAATGTGCTGCCGGCCGGACAAGGCCAGGCGCCGGCCCGGCAGGCCGCCCGCGGCGCCAAATTGCCGGATGCGACCGGCGCCACCACCATCAACAAGGTCTGCGGTTCCGGCATGAAAGCGACCATGCTGGCGCACGACATCATCAATGCCGGCTCCGCCGAGATCGTATTGTCCGGCGGCATGGAGAGCATGAGCAACGCGCCGTATCTTTTGGCGAAGGCGCGCTCCGGCTATCGCGCCGGCCACGACCGGATCATCGACCACATGATGATGGACGGGCTCGAAGACGCCTATGAGACCGGCCGCTCGATGGGTGATTTCGGCGAGGCCACTGCCGAGGCCTATCAATTCACCCGCAAGGATCAGGACAGCTACGCGATGGAGACGCTGACGCGCGCCCGCAAGGCGGTCGAAGGCGGCGCGTTCAAGGCCGAGATCGCGCCGATTACCCTCACCGAGAAAGCCGGTCCGCGCATCGTCGCCAATGACGAACATCCGCTCAAAGTCGATCCCGCCAAGATTCCAGGCCTGAAGCCGGCGTTCCGCGCCAACGGCACCATTACGCCGGCCGCCTCCTCCGCCAACGCCGACGGCGCGGCGGCGCTGATCCTGGCGCGGCGCTCGCTGGCCGATCGCGAGGGCCTGCCGATGCTGGCCGAAATCAAGGGCCACGCCACCCACAGCCAGGAACCGCAATGGTTCACCACCGCGCCGATCCCGGCGATCCGGAAACTGCTCGACAAGGTCGGCTGGAGCGTCGGCGATGTCGATCTCTTCGAGATCAACGAGGCGTTCGCGGTGGTCGCGATGGCGGCACAGAAGGATCTCGGCATTCCCGGAGACAGACTGAACATCAATGGCGGCGCCTGCGCGCTCGGTCATCCCATCGGCGCCACCGGCGCGCGGCTGATCGTGACGCTGCTGCACGCGCTTGAAGCGCGGAATCTGAAACGCGGCGTCGCCTCGCTCTGTATCGGCGGTGGCGAGGCCACCGCGATCGCGGTCGAGCGCATCATCCACTAGCGCTTGTGTTGCATGTCCTAAAATGAGGGAAGTATGCCATTTCAGTCAAACGGCTTTTGCGTCAGGATGCGCAGGTCAAGCAAATCAGACGGAATTTCCAAGAAAACCCCAGAAAACCCCAAGTAAACCTCCAAGCAACTTCCCGGAAAACCCTGCATAAGACTTCCAGGTAAATTCTCCAGGCCAACCTCAGAGGCTCAATGATCTCGAACTGGCTGTCGGCCGCGCTCGCCCGCCGCAATATCCATTACGGCTGGATGATGGTCGGCGTGACCTTCCTCACGGCGCTGATCACCGCAGGCACGGTCGGCGCGCCCGGCGTGTTCATCGTGCCGCTGCAAAAGGAATTCGGCTGGACCACCGCCGAAATCTCCTCGGCGTTGTCGATCCGCTTCATCCTGTTCGGAATGATGGCGCCGTTCGCCGCCGCCTTGCTCAATCGTTACGGCCTGCGCAATGTGACGCTGTCGGCCTTGCTGGTGGTTGTTTCCGGACTCGTCGCCTCGCTGGCCATGACAAAAGTCTGGCACCTGATGCTGCTGTGGGGCGTGGTGATCGGCATCGGCACTGGCATGACGGCGCTGGTGCTCGGTGCAACCGTTGCCGCGCGCTGGTTTGTCGGCGCGGCGCGGACTGGTGGTCGGCATTCTCACGGCCAGTGTCGCAACCGGCCAATTGGTGTTCCTGCCGCTGCTGGCAACGCTCACCGATCACTATGGCTGGCGGATCGCCTTGGGGCTGGTGTGCGTGATGCTTGGCGTTGCGGCATTTGCGGTGCTCATGATCATGCGCGACCGGCCGAGCGACGTGGGTCTAAGGCCGTTCGGCGACGAAGGCACCGAGCCGTTGCCGGCCCCGCCTCCCAACACGGCACCGATCATGGCGGCGGCGCTCGGGACCTTGCGCGACGCCTCGAAATCGCAGGTGTTCTGGGTCCTGTTTGCGACCTTCTTCATCTGTGGCGCCTCTACCAACGGCCTGGTGCAGGTGCATCTGATTCCGATGTGCCTCGATTTCGGCATTCCGCAGGTACAGGCCGCGAGCCTTTTGGCCGCGATGGGTATTTTCGATTTCTTCGGCACCATCATGTCGGGTTGGTTGTCGGACCGTTATGACAACCGCTGGCTGCTGTTCTGGTATTACGGCCTGCGCGGCCTGTCGCTGTTGCTGCTCCCGTTCACCGACTTCTCGTTCTATGGGCTGTCACTGTTTGCGATGTTCTACGGCCTCGACTGGATCGCAACGGTGCCGCCGACGGTGCGTCTCACCGCGCAGCGGTTCGGGCCGGAACGCGCCAATCTGGTGTTCGGATGGATTTTCGCCGGGCATCAACTGGGAGCTGCGAGCGCAGCATTCGGCGCCGGGCTTGTCGCGCACGGTACTGGCGAGCTATCTGCCGGCATTTTTCATCGCCGGCGCGCTCTGCGTCGTCGCGGCGCTGATCGTGCTGATGATCTCGCGGCCGGCACCGAAACTGGCGGTGGCGTAAGCCGCTACGGCCGGATCGCCATGCTGGTTGCCGGCCCCGGCGTGCGGATCGGTTCGGCGAGCCGCGCGAATTCGCAGAGCAGCGAACGGGTCTTGCGGGGATCGATGACTTCCTCGACCCAGAATTTTTCGGCCGAGCGGAACGGCGAGCGCAGCTTGTTGAGACGATCCTCGATCTCTTTCAGTTTCGCGACCGGATCGTCCGCGGCGTCGATGTCGGCGCGATAGGCGGCCTCGATGCCGCCTTCCAGCGGCAGCGAACCCCAATAGGCCGATGGCCAGGCATAACGCATCGAGTAACGGTCGGCCGGCTGATGCACGACACCGGCGACGCCAAAGGCGTTGCGCACGATGATCGTGCACCAGGGAACGGTCGACTGGTTGACGGCGGCCATCGCGCGCACGCCGTGGCGGATGGTAGCCGATTTCTCGGCCTCGAGGCCGATCATGAAGCCCGGGCAATCCATCAGGTATACGACCGGCAGATGGAAGGTTTCCGCGAAAGTCGACCCAGCGCACCACCTTCTGGCACGCCTCCGCCGTCCACGATCCGCCATAGTGGAAGGGATCGCTGGCGAGCACGAGCACCGCGCGGCCTTCGAGCCGGGCAAGGCCCGTGATCATCGGGCGGCCGAAATTGGCGTTGACCTCGAAGAACGATCCCTTGTCGACCACGGCTTCGACGATCGGACGCATTTTGTAGACCTGGCGGCGGCTGCGCGGCACCGCCTTCATCAGCGCCTCCTCCGCACGTTCCGGGTCGTCGTTGCAGGGAATTGTCGGCGGCAGCTCGTAAACCGACGACGGCAGATAGGACAGGAAGCGCTTCACGCGTTCGAACGCCTCTTCCTCGGTATCGACGGCGTCATCGACGCCGCCGGCGCGGGTCTGGATATCCGCACCGCCGAGTTCCTGCTTGGTCAGGTCCTGTCCAAGCCGCTTCACCACCGGCGGGCCGGCGACGAACATCGCGGAGTTCTTGGTCATGACCGAATAATGCGTGGCCGCCAGCCGCGCCGCGCCGAGGCCCGCAACCGAGCCCAGGCCAAGGCCGACCACCGGCACGCGGGCCATGTTCGCAATCGTGTAAGAATAAGAGCGCGTACCGCCGATGCCGCCGGGCAGATTGGCCGCGCCCCTGGTTTCGATGGTTTTCACGGAGCCGCCGCCGCCGGAGCCTTCGATCAGGCGGATGATCGGCAGGCGGAAATCATGCGCCATCTCCTCGGCCATCAGCGGCTTGGTCGAGATCGAGGCGTCGGCCGAGCCGCCGCGCACGGTGAAATCGTCGCCGACCACGACCACCGTCCGGCCGTCGATCTTGCCGCGGCCGAACACGCAGTTCGCGGGCGTCAGATGCTTGAGTTCGTTTTTTTCGTCGTATTCGGCGATACCGGAGATCGCGCCGACCTCGTGGAAGCTGCCCTGATCGACCAGTGTGTCGATGCGCTCGCGAACGGTGAGCCGGCCCTGGTCATGCTGACGCTTGACCTTGTCAACGCCTCCCATCTCGCGCGCGAATGCTTCGCGCCGGGCGAGGTCGTCGAGCTCCGGCTTCCAGTTCATTCGTATCCTCCGTCTGAATGATCTTGTTATTGTTATGCGTTGACACCGGAAACGCTTTTCGTTCGAGCCGGTTGGCGAAGATATCGCCGTCGGCGCCCTCGATCACGCCGCCGATCGCAGCGCCCAGTTCGAGCATCCGCGGCGCCACTTCCCGGTGCAGCCGCTTTTCGTCGAACATCGTGGACAGAAGCCCGATCGTCGCCACGACGAAGGTCTGGTATTGCGGCGACCATAGCGGCACGGCGCAGCCGTTGATATGCGGGCTCCAGGTGCCGCAGGCCACGACATAGCCATGTTCGCGCAGATGGCGGCGGTTGCTCTCCATGCGCGGCTTCAACAGCATGGCTCCGTCAGGATATTCGCGCTCCATTTCCGAAATCAAGGCGTCGCCGACATCGGTATCGAGCGCCGCGGCATAGGCATGGCCCGCCGCCGTGCTCGCCATCGCGATGCGGCTGCCGGTGGTCTCGTGCAGGCCGAGCGCGTTCGCCGCACGCGCGAATTCGAGATAGACCAGATGAAAGCGATCGGGGATGACGAAGCCGACGGTGCCCGGCAATTGCTCGGCGACATCCTGCAGGCGCAGCCGGATCAGATTGCGGAGCTGCAACCCCTTCATCATCGAGGTGCTCATCGCCACCGCACTCGGGCCGATGCGGTATTTCTGGTCGCGCGGCAAATAGACGAGCTGGCCCATCCGCGTCAGCGTGTGGGTGAGCCGCGACACCGTCGATCGCGGCAAACCGCAGCGGTTGGAAATTTCGAGATTGCCGAGCCGCGCTTCATGACCCTCGAAGCAGCGCAGGACATCAAAGGCCCGCGACACCACCTGAATCACATCGCCCTCGCCCGCCAGGTCGCTGGCGAGCATTCCCTGTTTGCTAAGCCGCTCCGAGCGTCGTCCCATGCGATGGCTCCATTCCGCCCCGCGGAATAAAATTCCACTTGCAGAACAAGCTACCTCAGGCAATCTGCGGCCACAACAAAAAGCCGTTCGCGGGATGAAATTGTCCGTCAGACGGTCCCGGAGAGCGGAATGCCCGAAATCAAGATAGTGACCGAAGTGGCCGGCCGCGTATGCGCGCTTCCCGTTGAAATCGGAGGCAGCATCAGCGACGGCGACGAGATTGCGTTCGTCGAAGCCATGAAGATGGAAATCCCGGTGACTGCGACGACAGCAGGGAAAATCAAGGCAATATTGGTCAAACTCGACGACGTGATCGCCGAAGGACAGGTCGTCGCGATCATCGACGCGTAATTGCGCGATCATGCTTTTGATGCGCGACAATCTGTCCGGCGTCGTCACTGGCATACAAGCGGCTGCACGGCCGTGCCGCCGTTGCCATCGCACCACCGCAATGACATGATCCCACTCAATAAAAGTTTCGTCTGACGAAACAAACGGGGGAAATATGAACTGTCGGCTGATGAATTTCGCGCCTGTCCTGTTTGCTGGCATCTCATTCGTGGCATCCGCACCGGCGCGCGCCGACGACGTCAAGCTGCCGCCGACCATGGGCGTCACCGCCTACGATACCGGTACGGCAGGCTTCAACATCGCCGTCGGCGTCGGCAAGATGATGAAGGATAAATACGGCAGTGACGTCCGCGTGCTGCCCGCGGGCAACGACGTGGCGCGGCTGGCGCCGTTGCGCGCCAAGCGCGCCCTGATGTCGGCGATGGGATCGGGTACGTATTTCGCCCAGGAAGGCGTGTTCGAATTCGGCGCCAAGGAATGGGGCCCGCAAGCCCTGCAATTGCTGCTGTCGTCGGTCGACTGCAACGCCGGCTCGCTGGGTGTGGCGGCGGACGCCGGCGTCAAGGAGGTCAAGGATCTCAAAGGCAAGCGCGTCGGCTTCGTGGTCGGCTCGCCCGCGCTCAACCAGAACTCGCTCGCCATTCTCGCCTTCGGCGATCTCAAGCAAACCGACGTCAAGGTCGTCGAATTTGCCAGCTACGGCGCGATGTGGAAGGGCCTGATCAACAACGACACCGACGCCGCCTTCGGCACCACCATCACCGGTCCCGCCAAGGAGGCCGAGACCTCACCGCGCGGGCTGGTGTGGCCGCCGCTTCCCGCCAACGACAAGGCGGGCTGGGAACGTGTCAAGAAAGTCGGCTCGTTCTTCTTCCCGCAGCTTTCCACCTGCGGCGCCGGCATCTCGCCGGAGAAGCCGATCGAACTCGGCAATTACCCCTACCCGATCTTCGTAACCTACGCGACGCAGCCGGCCGACCAGGTCTATTCGATCACCAAGGCCATGATCGACGGTTACGACGCCTACAAGGATTCGGCGCCCGGCGCGGGTGGTCTCGCGGCCAACAGGCAAACCAAGAACTGGGTGGTGCCGGTTCACCCCGGCGCGGTGAAGGCGCTCAGGGAAGCCGGCCAGTGGACCGCCGACCAGGAGACCTACAACAACGGATTGCTCAAGCGCCAGGAAGTGCTGGCGGCGGCGTGGGCGGATTATGCCAAGTCCAATCCGCCTTCGGATGACAAAGCCCACCTCGACGGCTGGATGAAGGCGCGCGCCGCAGCGCTTGCAAAGGCCGGCATGCCGAACGGCTTTGATCAATAGCCACCTTGAACATTAGCCACTTTGAACAATAGCCGCGCAGCGGCTGCGCTGACGGGCCTGAAGGCGAACACCGGGGATCAATGATGTCACCTTCTGCGTCCGACAGCGCGGCTGCGGCCCTCAAGAAAATCGAATTCGACGATCCGCATGCCGGCATCGGCAATCTTCAGGAAGCCGAGGTCACGCGCGTGCGGGTATTGCGCGGCGGCTGGCGCTGGGCGCTGGTGGTCGCGACCGCCGTCACGATACTTCTTTGCATCAACCAGCAATTTTCACTGCAATTCTTTATCGGATACACCCAGCTCAACACCGAATATTTCTATCTGCTGATCGCGCTGATGCTCCCCTTTACGTTCCTGATCTTTCCGGGAACAGAGACCGCGCCGCTCGACCGCATTCCCTGGTACGATCTGCTGCTGTTTGTCGCGACTTTCGCCGCCTCGATCTGGCTGATGCTCAATGTCCGCAAGGCGGCGCAATTCGGCTGGGAATCCGATGGCGCGCCGCAGAACGTCATCGCAGCCGGCCTCGTGATGTGGTTCGTGCTGATGGAAGCGTTGCGGCGGACCGGCGGCTGGAGCCTGCTGCTCAGCGTGCTGCCCTTCACCGTCTATCCCCTGTTTGCGGAAGCCAGTTGGCTGGGGCCGTTCCGGGGATCGCAGCTCACGCTCGACCAGACCACCGCCTATCACGTGCTGTCGGGCGAAAGCCTGCTCGGCATTCCCATTCAGGCGTTCGCCGATACCGTGATCGGGTTCCTCGTGTTCGGCACCGCGTTGATGATGACGGGCGCCGGAAAATTCTTCATCAACATCGCCTTTGCGCTGTGCGGTACCTTCCGCGGCGGTGCGGCGAAAGTCTGCATCTTCGCCAGCGGCCTGCTCGGCATGATGTCGGGCTCGATCATCTCCAACGTCCTGACCGCCGGCACCATGACCATTCCCGTCATGAAGAAGAGCGGCTTTCGCGCCTCCTATGCCGGCGCCATCGAAGCCTGTGCCTCGACCGGCGCCGTGCTGGCGCCGCCGGTGATGGGCGCGACCGCCTTTGTGATCGCGCAGTTCCTCAATGTCAGTTACGCCGACGTCGCGATCGCCGCCATTATTCCGGCCGCACTGTATTATGTGGGGTTGTTCATGCAGGTGGACTCCTACGCCGCCCGGCACGGTCTCAAGGGCATTCCGCGCGCCGAGCTGCCGAAGATCATGGATACGATCAAGGCCGGCTGGTACTACATTTTCGTCATCGCGCTTCTGGTCGTGATGCTGCTGTATTTCAAGCGGGAGAGCCACGCGCCGTTCTATGCGACCGCACTGCTGCTGGTGCTGAACCAGTTATTCTCAAAGGAAACACGCTGGACGCCGCAGACCATCGGCAAGTTTCTCGAAGTCAACGGCCGCACTTTCGTCGAACTGGTCGGCATTCTCGCCGGCTGCGGGCTTCTGATCGGCGCGTTCTCGATGACCGGCGTGGTGTCGAGCCTCGCCAATGATCTGTTACGGATCGCCGGCGACAATCCGTTCCTGCTGCTTGGCATGTGTGCCTTCACCAGCCTCATTCTCGGCCTCGGGCTGACGACCACCGCCTGCTACATCTTCCTCGCCATCCTGGTGGCGCCGGCGCTGGAAAAACTCGGCCTCAACCGCATGGCGGTGCACATGTTCATCTTCTACTGGGGCATGCTGTCATCCATCACGCCGCCGGTCGCGATCGCCTCCTTCGCCGCCGCCGGTATCGCCGGATCGCCCGCGATGAAGACAGGTTGGGAGTCGATGTGGGTCGGCAGCATCATCTACTTCATCCCGTTCTTCTTCGTGCTGAATCCGGCGCTGGTGCTGCAGGGATCAAACCCCTACCTCGAAGGACTAGGACTTATGGCGCTGGCCGGTTTCGGCACCTTGTTCATCTGCGGCGGCATTCAGGGCTATCAGGCCTTTGTCGGCGATCTCCGCGGCGCGGGCGCGCTGGAATGGCCGCTGCGGGTGCTGCTCGTGATCGGCGGCTTTGTCGTGGCAACGCCGGGCGGCGGGATCATGCCGCTGTCGCAAATGCAGGTGACGTTGCTCGGCCTCGCCATTCTCGTTCCCACGGTCTTGATCGCGCTATTGCTGGTCCGCCGCCAAACTCCGATGCCGAACCAGTTGCGCGCACCGTGATTGCGCGGCAAGACTGGGGGCGATGAAAGTATCGCCCACCGGCGCCCCGGCCTGGACCCGTTCGAAACCGCCCTTGCTGCGGTTCCTGAACGCCTGCCATGCGGACTTCCTGACGGAGACCAGCGGCGCCGTCGCCGATTACATCCCTGAACTCGGCAAGGCCGACGCTGCCCATTTTGGCATCAGCCTCGCCACCCTTGACGGCCACGTCTACGAGGTCGGCGACACCCAAATTCCCTTCACGATCCAGTCGATGTCGAAACCATTCGTGTTCGCGCTGGCATTGGATACGCTCGGCGCCGCACGGGTGGAAAGCGCGATCGGCGTTGAACCCTCGGGCGATCCCTTCAACTCGATCCGCCTCAATGCCGAGAACCACCCTTTCAATCCCATGGTCAATGCCGGCGCTATCGCCTGCTCCGGTCTCGTTCACGAGGCCAAAGGCAGTGGTGCGTTCGAATATATCAGGCAGGCGCTGGGCCGGTTTGCCGGATGCGACCTCGACGTCGACGACGCCGTTTATTCCTCCGAAAGCCTGACCGGCGACCGCAACCGCGCAATCGCCTATTTGCTGCGCACCAATGCCGTCCTCAAGGACAATGTCGACGCGGTGCTGGACGTCTATTTCCGGCAATGCGCCATCCTGGTGACGGCGCGCGATATCGCGGTGATGGCGGCGACGCTGGCCAATCGCGGCGTCAATCCCGTCACCGGCGAACAGGTGCTGAGTGCCTACGCGATTTCGCGAACGCTGTCGGTGATGACCTCCTCCGGCATGTATGATTACGCCGGCGAATGGATTTATCGCGTCGGCATTCCCGCCAAGAGCGGCGTCGGCGGCGGCATTCTGGCCGCACTGCCGGCGCGGCTCGGGCTCGGCAGCTATTCGCCGAAACTCGACAAGCACGGCAACAGCGTGCGCGGCATCAAGGTTTGCGAGGCGCTGTCGTCGCATTATGACCTGCATATGCTCAACCGCAGCGACAACGCGCGCAGCGCCATCATTGCCGATTACGATATCGGCGAAAATCCGTCACGGCGCAGCCGCCGCCCGCACGAGCAGGAAATTCTCGCCGCGCACCACGGGGATGTCCGCGTCATCGAGATGATGGGGACGCTGTCATTATCGAATGTCGACTATGTTGCGCGCCAGGTCGCCGCCAAGCCGCGCCCGCAATTCGTCATTTTCGATCTGCGCCGCGTCACCTCGATGACCGCGGCCGGCGCCCGCCTGCTGGCCGAGGAATTCGCCGAGCTGGCGGCATTTCATGTCACGGTGATCGTATCCGGCATCAAGCGGGCTTCCGCGGAGTGGAAGCCGATCGCGGATCGGACCGCGAGCCTGCCGAACATGCGTTATTATTTCCTGCTCGATGCCGCGATCGAATGGGCGGAAGATCAGGTGGTTTATCGCCACGGCGGGTCGATCGATTTTCACGAAACCACGGAATTGCCCGAGCAGCCGCTGCTCGCGGGCCTGACGGTGGAGGAATTGACCGATCTGGCCTCGCTCGGCGCCATCAGGACGTATCACGCGGGCGAGAAGATCATCACTGCGGGCGAGCCCGCGACATCGCTGTTCTTTCTGCGCAGCGGCGTGGTCCATGTCACCCTTCCCGATGGCATCAGGATGGCGACGCTGACGGCCGGCATGGCGTTCGGCGAAATGGCGCTGCTGGAAACGCACCGCTCCGCCGATGTGCTCGCCGATGCGGCGGCGACCGCCTTCGAGGTGCCGCTTCGCGATTTCGAGCGCTTCCGCAAGCAGCATCCGCGCGCCGGCGAGCGGATCATGCGCAATCTCGCGCAGTTGCTCGCGGACCGGCTGATCCTTGCCAATGCCAAGGTGAATTTGCTGACGGCGGGTTAGGATGTGCCCCCTCTCCAGTGGAGGAGCACCCCGGGGACGATCGTGAATCCCATCTTGCCGTCGTGACCCAAAAGCAGCATGCTCCCTGACAAAAGCACAACCTCTGGCAGCGCAGCACAGAGGCAGGGAGGCAACAATGAAAAAGAACGACCTCGACCGGCGTGACTTTCTCAAGGGCGCAGCGGTCGGCGGCGTGGCTGCCGCCGGGGCAGTCGCCGTAGCCGGGCCGACCGAAACCGCACAAGCTCAACAACTCGCACCTGCAGCAAACACCGCCGGCTCACAACGCCGCCGGTTATGTCTTTCTGGATCTTGATGAGGCGGCCTTCGTCGAGGCGCTGGTGGACCATATGGTCCCCGCCGACGAACTGACACCGAAGGGAACCGATCTCGGCATCAACATCTACATCGATCGCGCACTTGCCGGTGGCTGGGGCAAAGGCGATCGTCTCTACATGCAGGGGCCGTGGAAGCCGGGCGTTCCCTCGCAAGGCTACCAGCTTCCCTTGACGCCTGCGCAGCTCTATCGCGCCGGAATCGAAGCAACCAACGCGCATTGCAGCAAGACCTACGGCAGCTCGTTCGACAGACTCAGCGATGCGCAGCGTGAAGAAGTGTTGATCGGCCTGTCGACCGCAAAAATCAAATTCGACAGCGGGCTGCCGGTGCGTGTGTTCTGGTCGACGCTTTACCAAACCGTGATGGAAGGGATGTTTTCCGATCCGATTTATGGTGGCAACCGCGACAAGGCCGGCTGGCGCATGATCGGCTTCCCCGGCGTTATCGCCGTGCACCGCGACCACGTCGAGCAATATCGCGGCAAGCCATTTCCCAACAAGCCTCTCGGCATCTCGGACATGAGCTGAGGGGGGCATCATGGCAACGAAACTCAGAGAGGTCGATGTCGTCATTGTCGGCCTGGGCTGGACCGGCGGAATTCTCGCGAAGGAATTGGCGGAAGCGGGG
Source organism: uncultured Alphaproteobacteria bacterium (assembly GCA_963847015.1). Taxonomy (GTDB): domain Bacteria; phylum Pseudomonadota; class Alphaproteobacteria; order Rhizobiales; family Xanthobacteraceae; genus Bradyrhizobium. Next base: position 249,764 of record CAWJYI010000024.1, read on the forward strand.
TTAAAGGTGGTCGCGCTCGAGCGCGGTGCCCAGCGCACCAGCGAAAGCGACTACGCGCTGCCCAACATTCGCGACGAATTGCGCTATGTCGCCAGGCACGATTTGATGCAGAACACCGCGCGCGACACACTCACCGTGCGCAACAACCCCTCGCAGGAAGCGCTGCCGATGCGTCGGCTGGGCTCGTTCCTGCCGGGCGAGGTCGTCGGCGGCTCCGGCGTGCACTGGAGCGGACATACCTGGCGCTGGACCGACATGGAATTCAAGGTGCGCTCGAACTACGAGGAGCGCTACGGCAAGAATTTCATTCCCGCCGACATGACAATTCAGGACTGGGGTATTACTTACGCCGAGCTTGAACCCTATTACGACAAATTCGAATATACCGCGGCGATTTCGGGGAAGGCCGGCAATCTGCGCGGACAAATCCAGGCCGGCGGCAATCCGTTCGAGGCGCCGCGCGAGCGCGACTATCCATTGCCGCCGCTGACGCCGATTCTCGCCAGCGAGATGTTCACCAACGCTGCGAAAAACGCCGGCTACCATCCCTTCCCTCGCCCGTCGGCGAACGCATCCCAAGCCTATACCAATCCAGACGGCGCGAAGTTCGGCGCCTGCCAGTATTGCGGCTATTGCCAGCGCTTCGGCTGCGAAGCCAATGCCAAAGGCAGCCCGCATATGACGGTCATTCCGATTGCGATGCGCAACCCGAATTTCGAGCTGCGCGCGAATTCCTGGGCGACCAAAGTGATCAAGGATTCCGGCGGCAAGCGCGTCACCGGCGTCACCTATACCAATGTGCTTAACGGCGAGGAGTTCGAACAGCCGGCCGGCATTGTGATCCTCTGCGCCTACGCCATCAACAATGTGCATCTGATGCTGCTGTCAGGCATCGGCGTGCCCTACGATCCGGTGGGTCAGAAGGGTGTCGTCGGCAAGAATTACTGTTACCAGACCGGCGCCAGCGCCACGCTGTTTTTCGAGGGCAAATACTTCAACCCGTTCATGAACGCGGGCGGTTCAAACGCAACGATGGACGACTTCAACACCAACTGGAATTTCGATCGCGCGCCGCACAATTTTGTCGGCGGCTATAATGTGTCAGGCGGCTTCAACACCGTGCTGCCAATCGGCTACCGCCCGGTGCCGCGAGGCACCCCGCAATGGGGCAAAGCGTGGAAGCAGGCCACCGCCAAATGGTACCAGACCGCGATGGTCATCAATGCCAGTGGCAGCGTGATGGCCAATCGCAATAATTATTTCGACCTCGACCCGACCTATCGCAATGCGTTCGGCCAGCCATTGATGCGCATGACCTTCGATTATCAGTCGAATGAGCACAGGATGGGCGTTCATGCTGCGCAGGTGATCAACGACATCGCCAAGTCGATAAATCCGACCAGCCTGAATCAGGCATCCGCGCGAACCGAACCGTGGACCGTGGTGCCCTACCAGAGCACGCATAATACCGGCGGCGCCATCATGGGCACCAATCCGCGCGACAGCGTCGTCAACAAATTCCTGCAGAACTGGGACTGCCACAACCTCTTCGTGGTCGGGGCCAACGTGTTCCCGCACAACTCATCGTATAATCCGACCGGGCCGGTGGGCGCGCTGGCTTACTGGACCGCCGACGCCATCAAGAACCGCTACGTGAAAAATCCCGGACCGTTGGTGCAAGCATGAGAGGACGGTGATGCCTATCGCGGCCGTATTGTACGCGGTGCTGCTGACCGGAAATGCCTGCGCCGACGGAGACACCGCCCGAGGTGAAGCGCGCTTTCAGGAATGTGCCGCCTGCCACAAGCTAGATGTCGGCTCCAACGGCCTGGGACCCAGTCTTCACGGCATCTTCGACCGCAAGGCAGGCGAACTTTCCGACTTTCGCTACTCACCCGCGCTCAAGCGCAGCGGAATCGTATGGTCGCCGCAGACCCTGGAATCCTACCTGACCGATCCGCAAGCGCTGGTACCCGGCAATCGCATGCCCTACGCCGGCATGAAAGACCCGAGCGATCGCGCGGATCTCATCGCCTATCTATCGAAGGCGTCGAAATAGCATCGAACCGACGATTTCCTTGGGTGAACGCGGGCGCCACCAGGTTCAAGGCTTGCCGCGCCCGTTCTTCTCGCTCGCGCGGCGCAGCGCTTCGGCGAGCGCGCCGCCGCCGGCCTGCTCTTGCGGCTTGCGCGGTGCGGACGACGTCATCGATGCCCGGGGAATGTCCCGCGGCTTGCCTTGCGGCGAACGGTCGCTCTTGCGGTCGCTCTTGGCGCCCACCTCGTCGTCGAGGCGTAGCGTCAGCGCGATACGCTTACGGTCCACCTCGACCTCCAGCACCTTTACCTTGACGATATCACCCGGCTTCACCACCTCGCGCGGGTCCTTGATGAAGGTCTTCGACATCGCCGAGATGTGCACCAATCCGTCCTGATGCACGCCGATATCGACGAAGGCGCCGAATGCCGCGACATTGGTGACCGCGCCTTCGAGGATCATGCCGCGCTTGAGGTCCTTGAGGGTCTCGACCCCCTCCTTGAACACGGCCGCCTTGAAGGCCGGGCGTGGATCGCGGCCGGGCTTTTCCAGTTCGCGCAGGATGTCGGTCACGGTCGGCAAGCCAAACGTGTCATCCACAAAGGCCTGCGGCTTCAACTGGCGCACGATTTCGGCATTGCCGATCAGCGCCTTGATGTCGCTCTTGGTGGCGCTGAGAATCCGCCGGACCACCGGATAGGCCTCCGGATGCACGCCGGAGGCATCGAGCGGATCCTCGCCGCCATTGATGCGGAGGAAACCCGCGCATTGCTCGAATGCCTTCGGGCCCAGCCGCGGCACTTCCTTCAGCGCCTTGCGCGATTTGAACGGGCCGTTGGCGTCGCGATGCTGCACGATGCTTTGCGCCAGGCCTGAGCCGATGCCCGACACCCGCGCCAGCAGCGGCGCCGACGCGGTGTTGGCATCGACACCGACCGCGTTGACGCAGTCTTCGACGACCGCATCGAGCGAACGCGCCAGCTTGGACTCGCCGAGATCATGCTGATATTGCCCGACGCCGATCGCCTTCGGATCGATCTTCACCAGTTCGGCCAGGGGATCCTGCAGCCGCCGCGCGATCGACACCGCGCCGCGCAAGGTGACGTCGAGTTCCGGCAGTTCCTCGGATGCAAATGCCGAGGCCGAATAAACCGAAGCACCGGCCTCCGACACCACGATTTTCGACATTTTCAGATCGGGAAGCAACTTCACCAATTCCACCGCAAGCTTGTCGGTTTCGCGCGACGCCGTGCCGTTGCCGATCGCGATCAGATCGACGCGATGGGTGACCGCGAGTTTCCCCAGCGTCGCCAGCGCCTCGTCCCAGCGCTTTTGCGGTTCGTGCGGATAGACCGCCGTCGTGGCCACCACCTTGCCGGTGGCATCGACGACGGCAACCTTGACGCCGGAGCGATAACCGGGATCGAGACCCATGGTGGCGCGCGCACCGGCCGGCGCCGCCAGCAACAGATCGCGCAAATTCGATGCGAACACGCGCACGCCTTCGGTCTCCGCCGCCGTCCACAGCCGCATGCGCAAATCGACATTGAGATGCACCTGGATCTTGGTGCGCCACGCCCATCGCACCGTCTCCGCCAGCCAGCGGTCGCCGGGGCGGCCGCGATCGGCAACGGCGAAACGCTGCATGATCTTCAGTTCGTAGGAACTGGGCGTGCCCGCAACCGCAACCTGCGCGTCGGGCTGGATTTGCAGATCGAGGATTTCTTCCTTCTCGCCGCGGAACATCGCGAGAATACGGTGCGACGGCAGCTTGTGCAGCGGCTCGTTGAAATCGAAATAGTCCTTGAACTTTTCGCCTTCGGTTTTCTTGCCGTGGCGGACCTTGGATGTCACCAGTCCGTTCGACCACATCTGCTCGCGCAGAGCCCCGAGCAGATCGGCGTCCTCGGCAAAACGTTCCACCAGGATCGCGCGTGCACCCTCCAGCGCCGCAGCGGCGTCGGCGACCTCCTTGTCGGCGTTGACGAAGGGGGCAGCCGCTGCTTGCGGATCGTTTTGCGGCTGGGTCAGCAGCATTTCCGCCAGCGGCTCGAGGCCTGCTTCCCTGGCAATCTCGGCCTTGGTCCGGCGCTTCGGCTTGAACGGCAGATAGATGTCCTCCAGCCGCCCCTTGCTGTCGGCGGCGAGAATCGCCGCTTCCAGCGCGGCATCGAGCTTGCCCTGTTCGCGGATGGAATCGAGAATTGCGGTGCGCCGCGCTTCCAGTTCGCGCAAATAATTGAGGCGTTCTTCCAGCGTGCGCAATTGCGCGTCGTCAAGCCCGCCGGTGATTTCCTTGCGGTATCGCGCCACGAACGGCACCGTGGCGCCGCCGTCGAGCAGCGTTACCGTCGCCTCGATCTGCTGTTCACGAACGCCGAGTTCTTCCGCGATCTGCCGATTGATATTTGCCACGTAGGATCTTTCCAATGCGGACGCGAGGCCGGATTGCTGGCTGCGCGGACGCCGCTTATGGACCATCGCCGATCGATTTATCAACCCGCCAGAAAAGAAATTGATCTGTGGATCGATGGCTTTCAACCGCCAAAATAGTCCGATTTGCTCAAGGCAGCATAGCCGTATTCCGCATCGAGATAACGGTGGATCGCAGGCGTTTTAATGTGTAGACGGACGCTCCCCTGGAGCGCCCATGTCAATTTGCGGACTTGATTTCGGAACGTCGAACACGACGCTCGGCACCATCGAAGGCCATGCGCCGGTTTTGGCGGTACTGGAGGCCGAACAGACGACGATTCCGAGCGCGATCTTCTACGAGGTGGACGGCGCCGTTCTGATCGGCCGCAGGGCCATCGACGCCTATGTCGAAGGCGCGCCCGGCCGGCTGATGCGCAGCCTCAAATCCGTGCTCGGTACGTCGCTGATCGACGAGACCACCCGGCTGGGACGCGAGCGGGTCCGCTTTCGCGATGTGATCGCCTATTATCTCGGTGCGGTAAAGCGGCGCGCCGAACAGGCCACGGGGTGCGAGTTGCGCAGCGTCGTGCATGGCCGGCCGGTCCACTTCGTCGACAACGCGCCTGAGGCCGACCGCCAGGCGGAGCAAACCCTGAAGACCATTGCGCACGACGTCGGATTCAAGGAGGTCACGTTCCAGTTCGAACCGATCGCAGCCTCCCTGGATTATGAGCGCCAGATTGGGTCGGAGGAAGTCGCCCTCATCGCCGATATCGGCGGCGGCACTTCGGATTTTTCGATCGTTCGTCTCGGACCGGAGCGTCACGGCAAATCCGACCGATCCGCCGATATCCTCGCCAATGATGGCGTTCGGATCGGCGGCACCGATTTCGACCGCCAGCTCAGCCTCGGCGTCGTCATGCCGCTGTTCGGCTTCGGCAGCGCCATGAAGCGCGCCGGGCTCGATGTTCCCTCGAGCTATTTCCACGACTTTGCCACCTGGTCGAACATCAACCGCATGTACGAGCCCCGCGTGCTGACCGCCATCCGTCAGGTCCGGCACGAGGCCAGCGAGCCCGAACTGCTCGATCGGCTGGTGCGCGTGGTCGAGGAACAGCGTGGCCACACGCTGGCGATGGAAGTCGAAGACGCCAAAATTGCGCTGTCCGAAAAACGCCGGGCGGAGATCCCGCTGGAATGGGTGTCGCCCGGCCTCAACGCCGCCATTACGCGCCCCGATCTCGTCAGCCATACAACGCTGTTGGCCGATCGCATCGCGGCCCGCATCCGAAACTGCCTCGCACAAGCGAGCTTGGCCGCTGACGACATCGACGCCGTGTTCCTGACCGGCGGCTCGGTCAAGCTCGCCCATGTCCGCAAGGCGATCACCAAGGCGGTACCGTCGGCCCGCATCGTCGAGGGCGATATTTTCGGCGCAGTCGGCAAGGGACTGACGCTGGAGGCGCTGCGGCGATACGGGCCGGGAAACTAGCGGCGGGCCGTTCAGACCACTTCCGTCACCGGTTGCATGTCGATGGCAAACGTCTCCAGGAACTTCGACGTCATGATGTAGAAGCCGACGGAGAGCTGAAGCTCGACCAGCGCGCCGGGCGTCAGCTTTGACGCAATGGCGTTGAAGGTGGCATCGGTTGGCTTGTGCAGCTTGACGATCTCGTCGGCAAAAGCGAGTGCTGCGCGCTGCACCTCGTTGAAGCATTTGGCGGCCTGCCAGTTCTCCAGCGCCTCGTTCTGTTCGTCGGTGACGCCGACATTCTTGCCAATTCGCTTGTGGGCGACGATTTCGTAAGGCGCCTCGCACAGGATACCGGTGCGGGTGATGGCGAGTTCGCGCACGATCGGATCCAGCTCGCCCCTGTGCCTGATCGCACCGCCCAACCGGCAATATTGTTCGAAATAGCTCGGCGAATGCGCCATCATCCGAAAAATGTTGGCATTGCGGTTCTTGCCGAGGATCTCGCGGGTTCGATCGTTGGCTTTCGCGGGATCGCTGTATTCGATACGGGCCATTTCTCACCTTGGTTTTTCTGATTTTTAACGCGGCAATCATGCCCTGCAGCAAGAGCCGGATCAACCCGCCTGAACCAGCAGGTTGTGCTCCCATCCGGTGACCGAACCCGCGGCAATTCCCGCGCAACTCGACAATTTGAAGCACCCGCGCAAGCTTTAAACGGCTAGCACCGCCCCAAAAAACTCCATCCCGCGCGCACAAACCGGCTGCGCGCGAGCCAAAATGCCGCCGTATTGCTGTTCGAACTTGGCACGGTCGATATTCGCTGAGTGGGGACTCAAGATAGCGAATACTCGTCGCGGGGTGTTCCGAGTAAAATCAACGACCGTTGTTCGCGTGTGTTTTTGCGCAGCGATGAGTCTTGCCCAAGTCTAGGGAGCTGGAGATGAAGCATGCCACCAAAAGGGCGGCCTCGGAAGCGCTTGCGCAAATGCTGGCGGTGACGGCTATGCTCGTCATCGCCAGCTTCGTGTTTTACTGGCGGTGACGGAGTACAGGATGACCAAAGTTGCCAGGTATTCTTTCGTGCGATCTACCCCGTGCGACGCGTCGCGCAGAATGACGACGGACACGCTGGGTCTGATCTTTGGAAGCGCGCTCGGCCCGCGATGCAGAGATGTCGGGGCGCCCGTTCCTCAGAAAGAGGCCATGACGCCTCCTCCGCCGCAGATCATCGAGCCTTCTCAAAATACGGCACCAGCCGCCCGGCGAACTGCGTAAAGCTTGCGGTGACCTTGTCGCCGATGGCGAGATCGTTGTCGCCATGGGCCATCATGCGAAAGCCCTCGACTGTGTCGACCAGCACGATGTTGTAGGGAACATGCGCGCGCGTTTCCGGCGTCGCCGCGCGGCATACCAGCGACGTCGCATACACGGTCCCTGCCCCGCTGGCGCGCTTTTCGGCCGGGTCCGCCGCGCCGCAGGCGGCACAAAAGCTGCGATGGAAATATTGCGCCTTCCCGCAAGCGGCGCAGGATTGATAGACGATTGCTTCTTCGCCTTTGGTCCAACCTGCAAGTTTGCCGCTCATCGCACCCGCTCCAGGAACATGCTGACATGGGAGGACAGCACGCCGCCGTCGCCATGCAGCAGCGCGATCGAGGCGTCGCGGACCTGGCGATTGCCCGCGCGACCGGTCATCTGCAAATGGGTTTCGACCAGATGCGCCATCGCGCCGCCGACGCCGCAATGGCCGTAGCTGAGGAGACCGCCATGGGTGTTGAGCGGCATTTCGCCGTCGCGGCTGAAATAGCCCGCGCGTACCCGTGCCGCCGCCTCGCCGCGTTTGGCGAGGCCAAGGTCTTCCAGCAGCATCGCCAGCGTGATGGTAAAGCTGTCGTAGACGGCGGCATAACGCACATCCGAAATCGCAAGGCCGGATGCAGCCTTTGCCTTGGCGATGGAAATCTCGGCGCCGAGTTCGCTCAAAGCGGGCGCCGCGGTGACGTGCTGATGGGTATGCGCCTGCGCGCAGCCGCGCACGCGAACGCCTGCGTCACCGGTACGCTCGCGGCTGACCACGAACGCCGCGCCGCCGTCCGACACCGGGCAGCAATCCAGCAGCTTTAGCGGCATCGCCACCGGCTTTGAGGCCATCACGTCGGCGACCGTGATCGCCTCGTGGAACTGTGCGCCCGGATGCGTCAGGGCGTTGGCCCGCATCAGCACCGCGAATTCGGCGAGGTCTTCCTGGGTCACGCCATATTCGTGCATGTAGCGCGACGCGACGAGCCCGTAATAAGCGGGGATCGTCGGCCCCAACGTCACTTCGTAATCGGGGTGGCCGACCTGCGCCAGCGCCTGGATCGACGCATCGCGGCTCTGCCCGGTCAGGCGGTTCTCGCCACCGACCACCAGCACATGCTTTACAACGCCGGCCTCGACGAGGTGATGCGCCAGCATGGTCATGGCAAGCCCGGTCGCGCCGCCGACCTGGACGGCGTGGGCATAGGAAGGCTTGATGCCGAAATGCTCCGCAAACACGGTCGCGAGCATGATGTGCGGCGAGACGGTCGAGTAACCGCAAAGGATGCCGTCGATGTCGGATCGCTTCAACCCGGCATCGGCAATGGCAAGCTCGGCCGCCTTGCTCATGAGATCGAGCGAGGACGAGCCTTCGTGCTTGCCATAGGATGTCAGCCCAACGCCGGTGATGAAGCTCATACGGTTTCTCAGTAGGACTTCATGTCAGTAAGATTTGGGCAGGCCCAGCACCTTCTCGGCAATGAAGCTGAGAATGAGCTGCGGGCTGATCGGGGCGATGCGCGGGATCAGGGATTCCCGCAAATAACGCTCGACGTGATATTCCTTGGCATAGCCAAAACCGCCATGGGTCATCACCGCCTGTTCGCAGGCGTGGAAGCCGGCTTCGGCGGCGAGATATTTCGCGGCATTGGCCGCCGGGCCGCAAGGCATGCCCTGGTCGTATTGCCATCCCGCGGAGAGCACCATCAGCCACGCGGCTTCCAGTTCCATCCAGTTCTTCGCCAGCGGATGCTGGATGCGCCTGGTTCATGCCGATCGGGCGATTGAACACGATGCGGCCTTTCGCATAGGCCGCGGCGCGCGATAGCGCGATCTGGCCGAGCCCCACCGCTTCCGCCGCGATCAGGATGCGCTCGGGATTCATGCCGTGCAGGATATATTCGAAACCGCGGCCTTCTTCGCCGAGGCGGTCTTCGACCGGGATCTCGAAATTCTCGAAAAACAGTTCGTTGGAATCGACGGGCTTGCGGCCCATCTTCTCGATCTCGTGCACGGTGACGCGCTTCTTGTCGAAATCAGTGTAGAACAGGCTCAGGCCCTGCGTCGGCTTTTTCACCTCTTCCAGCGGCGTGGTGCGCGCCAGCAGCAGGATCTTGTTGGCGACCTGGGCGGTGGAAATCCAGACCTTCTGGCCGTTGACGATGTATTTGTCGCCCTTGCGCACCGCGCGGGTTTTCAACTGCGTGGTGTTGAGCCCGGTATTCGGTTCGGTCACCGCGAAGCAGGATTTGTCTCTGCCGTCGATGATCGGCGGCAGCATGCGCGTGCACTGCTCTTTGGTTCCGAACACGACCACGGGGTTAAGCCCGAACACGTTCATGTGCACGGCGGAAGCACCCGACATGCCGGCGCCGGATTGCGCGATGGTCCGCATCATGATCGCGGCGTCGGTGATGCCGAGCCCAGAGCCGCCATACTCCTCGGGGATACAGATGCCGAGCCAGCCGGCGTCGGCGAGAGCGCGGTGGAAGTCGGCGGGATAGCCGCCCTCCTTGTCCTTTTTCAGCCAATAGGCGTCGTCAAAGCGCGAACAGATTTTGCCGACCGCGTCGCGGATCAATTCCTGGTTGGCTGACAGCGCGAAATCCATGTGCTGATCCTATGTGCTGGGCGCGGCCTTGGTGACGCCGTCGCGAACCAATACGGCGATCTCATCCGCAGAGAAGCCCGCTTCCCGCAGAATTTCCGCGCTGTGCTCGCTCAGGCGCGGCGCCAGCCGGTTTGTCTCGACCGGCGTTTCCGACCATCGCGCCGACGGCTTCATGTTGCGAATGCGCCCCTCGGTCGGATGATCGACAACGGGAAAGAAACCGGTCGCGACGATGTGCGGGTCGTCCAGCAGGCTTTCGAGATCGTGCATCGGCATGACCGGTACGTCCGCCTTCTCGAGAATATCAGTCCATTCGGCGGTGGTTTTGGTTTCGAGGATGCGCGCCAACTCGGCATAAACCGTGTCGATGTTGACGGCGCGGCCGGCAAAGGTCGCGAATTTCGGATTGGCGCGGAGGTCGTCGCGCCCGGTGGCTTCGAAGAAATTCGACCATTGCTTGTCGTTGTAGACGATCACGCAGATATAGCCGTCCGATGTCTTGTAGGGCCGCCGGTCCGGCGACAGATGGCGCGCATAGCCGCCCTTGTCGAGCGGCGGCTCGTAGGTGAGACCGCCCATATGGTCGCCCATCACGAAGCTCGCCATGGTCTCGAACATGGGTATATCGACGCGCTGGCCGCGCCCGGTGCGGTCGCGGTCGACGAGGCTGGCGCATATGGCTCCGACCGCCGTGAGCCCGACGATACGATCGACCAGCGCGTTGGGGACATAACGCGGCACGCCGTCGCTGGTCTGCGCCATCAGCGCCGGCAGCGCGGTCGCGCCCTGGATCAGATCGTCATAGGCAGGTTTGGCGGCATAGGGCCCGTCCTGGCCGAAGCCGAACACGCCCGCATAGATCAGCCGCGGGTTGATTTTCGACACCACGTCGTAGCCGAGTTGCAGCCGCGCCATCGCCTGCGGACGCACGTTGTAGACCAGCACGTCGGCGGTCTTGATCAACCGCAGCACGGCGTCGCGCCCCGCCGGATTCTTCAGGTCGAGGCAGATCGAGCGCTTGTTGCGGTTGGTGTTGAGGAATACCGGCCCCATTCCCGGATGGCGCGTCGGCCCGATCTGCCGCGTAACGTCACCATCGAGCGACTCCACCTTGACGATGTCGGCGCCGTAATCGCCGAGCATCTGGGTGGCATAGGGCCCCATCAGCACGGTCGTCATGTCGATGACCTTGATGCCTTGCAGTGGTCCCATGGTGGCTCCCGGAAAGGCGGAATTTCTCGGCCGCGTTATTGCCTCTCGGGCCTAGTAACGGCAGGGCGTCGCCAAGATCAAGGGTGCCGGGCGTATGGGCGTATGCGCCAGGCCGCCAGCGATGCGGCGGCGTTGCCAGATGCGGGGTCGCAGCGTGGCGGCTAGTTCTTCGAGCGGGCGTCCCGCTCTTTGGTCAGTTTCTCGAGCTCTTCATTTTGCTGGGCGATGCGGTCGGCGATGCGCTCTTCGTTCCGTTCGCCTGAAGCGCCGGCGGCCTGTTCAACCAGTTGCCGGATGTTGTCCTGAAGGATCGCGATCCGATCATTGAGTTCGGAAAGAGACATCGAGCTTTCACTGCTCATGATGAATTCCCTCTGGCGACCAACCGACTTCCCCAACCGACTTCCTTCTTGGCGGTGGGCCTGGCGCAAGCGCGCCCTTGCCCACCCTGCGACTAAACTCCGGTTGTTTTGACGCGTTTACTTGCACGCGAACCGGTATCCACTTCGCTCGAAAACGCTATGGCTTACTTCGCGGGCTCCAGCACGGAAACGTAATTCGCCACCGCAGCACCACCCATGTTGAAGATGCCGGCGAGCTTTGCGTTCTTGAGCTGCATGCCCTCGGGCGCCTGGCCGACCAGTTGCATCGCGCTCATGACATGCATGGAAACGCCGGTGGCGCCGATCGGATGGCCCTTGGCCTTCAAACCGCCGGACGGGTTGACCGGCAGCTTGCCGTCCTTCTGGGTCCAGCCTTCCTTGATGGCGCGCGCGCCCTGCCCGCGCGGCGTCAGGCCCATCGCTTCATATTCGATCAGTTCAGCGACGGTGAAGCAGTCATGGGTTTCGACAAAGGACAGGTCGGAAAGCTGTACGCCGGCCTTCTGCAGCGCCTGCTGCCAGGCGACCGTGCAGCCTTCGAACTGTAAAATGTCGCGCTTCGACATCGGCAGGAAATCCTGCGCATGCGCGGTGGCGCGGAAATTGACCGCCTTGCCCATCGTCCTCGCGGTCTCCAGATCCGTCAGCACCAGTGCCGCGGCGCCATCCGACACCAGCGAGCAATCGGTCCGCTTCAGCGGCCCGGCGACAAACGGGTTCTTTTCGCTTTCGGAGCGGCAGAATTCATAGCCAAAATCCTTGCGCAACTGCGCATAGGGATTGGCGACGCCATTCTTGTGGTTCTTGGCGGCGATCATCGCCAGCGCGTCGGACTGGTCGCCATATTTCTGGAAATAGGCCTGCGCAATCTTGCCGAACACGCCGGCAAATCCACCGGGCGTATCGCCGTCCTCTGGCAGATAGGACGCGCGCAACAAATTGCGGCCGATCTCCGCCGCTGGCGTCCGCGTCATCTGTTCGACGCCGACCACCAGCACGATCCTGGCGTTGCCCGAGGCAATCGCCCGGATACCCTGCTGCACGGCGGCCGAACCGGTGGCGCAGGCGTTCTCGACGCGCGTAGCCGGCTTGAAACGCAGCGCGGGATCGGCCTGCAGCACCAGCGAGGCAGTAAAGTCCTGCGGCGAGAAGCCGGCGTTGAAATGCCCGAGCACGATCTCGTCGACATCACCTGCCGAGATTCCGGCATCCGCCAGCGCTTCGGTCGCGACCTTGACCACGAGACTTTCAACGGTTTCGGCGTCGAATTTGCCGAAGGGCGTATGCGCCCATCCGACGATGCTGGCTGTCATGGTCGTTCTCCCTGTCTGGTTCGCCCCGGTATGTAACCTATCTTTGGGCCGGTTTCAGCGATTTCATGGCCCGCTCGCACATGGCGGTTATGCCGGCCCAGTTGCCGGACCGGATATCGGCCGCCGGACACAGCCAGGAACCGCCGACCGCCACGACATTCGGCTCGGCCAGCCAGGAGGCCGCATTGGCCTCGCCAATGCCGCCGGTCGGACAAACCCGCATGCCGGGAAACGGCCCCGCCAACGCGCGCAGTGCCTTGATACCGCCGGACTGCTCGGCCGGGAAGAATTTGACGAGTTCGAAGCCGTGCGCGAGCGCCTGCATCAGTTCGGACGCCGTCGCGATACCCGGCGCGAACGGCAACGCGCTCGCGGCCGCCGCCTTCAGCAGGTCGGGTGTCGCGCCCGGACTGATGCCGAAGGCGGCGCCGAGCGCCTCCGCGCGCGCGAGGTCATCGGCGTTGAGGATCGTGCCGATCCCGACGATGGCGTCCGGCACATTGGCGATCATCGCCTTGGCGGCCTCGATCGCAACGCCCGTACGCAGCGTCACTTCGAGGGTGCGCACGCCGCCGGCAACAAGGGCGTTAGCGAGCGGCACGGCGTCTTCCAGCCGCTCGATCGTGAGGACTGGAATGATCGTGGCCGATTTGAACAGATCAGCGAGCTTTTCCTGTCTTGATGTCGCGGTCATGAAGACGCCTTGCGAGAGGTGGCCGGTCCGAAGATAGTATCTGACGGCATCGCCGCCTGCGGGATAATCGCGCCCGCGTGACATACCACAACACCGGCAAGATGATGTCCGGCGCGCGCGGCCTCGATCGGGTCCGCGCCGGCAAGGCGCGCAGCGATGTAGGCCGCCGCAAAACTGTCGCCGGCCGCGGTGGTATCGACGACAGACCTTGTCAGGGGCTCGGCCTTGATCCGATGCGAAACCCCGCCGATGCGCAGGATGCTCGCGGGTTCGGAAAGCTTCAGCACGACCTCGCCGCCGGGAATGCGCGCCAGCAGGCCATCATGGCTTTCGCCGCGATAGAGCGGCAAGCAGATCTTCCGTCGAGGCCAGCACGATGTCGGCAATTTCAAAGGCATTTCGATAGACCGCACGGGCGACGTCCGGATCAGGCCAGCCGCGGACGCGAAAATTGGTGTCGAAAGCAAAGCGCGCGCCGCTTGTCCGCGCACGTTGCAGGGCCTCAAACAACCGGGCCCGCCCGGTCTCGCTGTAAAGCGAGAGCGTGATCGCCGAGAGATAGACGACATCATAGCCCGCCAGCGAATGCAGGATGTCAGCGGTCTCCGGCAAATCCATCAGGCTGCGCGCAGCCGCGCTCTCACGCCAGTGAAAGAACCGGCGCTCCCCTTTCTCGTCGGTCTGGATCATGTAGATGCCGGGCAATTTGCCTGGCAGCCGCAACACACGCGTCGTGCCGACCCCTTCCGCCGCCCAGCCTGCAATCATCTCGTCGCTCAGCTGGTCGTCGCCGAGCGCGGTGATGTAATCGACGCCGGTGCCGAGGCGGGCGAGATAGACGGCGGTGTTCAAGGTATCGCCGCCATAACCGCGCGAATACAGGCCGCCCTCGGCCTGCTTGAGCTCGATCATGCACTCGCCGATGCAGGCTACTCTGGTCATGACCGCATCCGCGCGAATGAACTTGAGATCACGTCAGCTTGCGAATTTGCTGGATGCTGCCCGACATCATATGCAAGCTTTTAGCCGATCGGCCCGGATAAATCACGCCGGTTTTCGCATGACGGCGTTACCCGCCCTGGAGAAGAGTGATAGCCAACGCAATGGGCGGCGAAGTGGTTGAGACTTCACCGCCCATATCGCCGGCTACGATTGGCACGCTATTATTGCATTGCCTCGCGCGCCACCGTGTACATATCTTGAAATTTTTTGAGGAGCAGTTCCGCGCTCTGGCGCTCTTTGACCCCCCAGTCGAACGCCGTCTTCGATTCGCTATCCATCATATCAATGATGCGCCCTGCCCTCGCTGGGGAACGCCATCCAGCTGCTGTAATCGCCAGCGGACTGACTAAGTTGCCGCAGTGCCTCGCGCGTGCCGTAAGCGGCTTCCGTCACCTTCCTGGCGAAGTCGATCGTCTTCTGTGCCTCGTCCATCGCCTGCTGCAGGTCGTCAAAGTTGAAGTTATTCCCGCTCTTTTGCCCCTGAGCGATCTTGTCGTAGCTCTCTTCGGCGGTACCCCGAGCTATTTTGCACAAGGGCCTCGTATTCCGGAAACCTCGCCTGAAGCTCATTCAGTTGTTGATTGAGCTGCTTCATGTAGGTTTTTGCTGCTGCGAATTTCTTTTCGGCATTAACCGCGCCAACTTTATGCGCCTTCGCCTCCAGTTTTTCGGCCTCCTCGAACCAGGGATTACCAGCGAGGGCGTCGAGAGCGTCGAAGAGCTTTTGCGTCATTGCAACCGCGGCATTGGCCTTGCTGGCCTGGATCGCTGCAGCGCGATCACCGCGGCATCAGCGGCCGTGCTGATCAACTTGAAAACAGCGTTAAGTTCCAGCTTGGGCCTTTTCGCCGTCTGCCCGCAGCTCCCTGGCACGCTGCATATCCTGGGCACCTCGCAAATCATCCTCGCTGATCTTGAGATTTACCGCGACATATGCCGCACTCGCTTCCGCCATCCTTGAGCGTTGAGCTAAAATGGCTCAACTCCAGATCGGCGCCTTTGCGCGATGTGAGCCTGATCTTTCATCCTGCCGTCGTCCTTGTTTCTCAATACGGCGATTTCGCTCTCGACATCCTTGATGGAACCGAGCTTCTCTGACAGTTCGTCCATCTTGTCGGCGTGCTGCTTCCCCTCATGAATGCGGATTCGACGGTCCTGAAGTATGTGATTGCCTTTGTCAGCAATGGCACGACGACCGACTTGCTTCGCAGCAAGATACGCAAACTTTCCCCTTGGCGTATCCATGACGCGGCGGCACTGGCGGCGGCGGCGCTGGGCGCAGCAGTGGCGCCGGCAGCGCGGCAGGACGCTGGGCGGGGAATTCCGCCGTGACGACGTCGACCGCATGTATCTGCGGAGGCTTGGGACCGTTGAAAGATACGTCTCTGGTGATGGTTTCACGCGGAGCGAGCGTCGCTTCGAAACCATTGCAGTGATAATCCACGTTGACGCAAAATTTGAGGTGGATCGGATTGCTTTCCTTGTTTGTTACGGTGGCCCTGACGCGTTTATCCGTGGCGCTATAGTTCGTCGTGCTCGACAACGCGCTGCAAGCGGAGCCATTGCATCCGGCTTGCGCGATTTGCGGGACGGCGACTATCGCGGCGGCGGTCGCCAGCAGGGCGAGATTGCGGATCATCGGAACTCTCTCCTTGGAGTGGAATGCAACTTACGAATTTAGTCGAGGCGATCGATCCGCCAGTTCAAACGAAAAGCAGCAGTTCGCTCCAAAAATTCATCCACGATGAGGATCCAGGAACCTTCGCGTCAGCGAAATGCGGCTTTTTGCGACAAGCATCGACCGGACTCAGATGGTAGCCGGTTCCAGAAGGGTTTTCCGAACAATGTTCTCGCCGTGGGCGAGAAGCTGGCCACCCGACACAGAACCAGCAAACGATATGCCGACCAACCGGGGCATGAGGGAGCCCCGGCATGCCATTTGCGGATCAGGCGCTAAACTAGGCCGCGAACTTTCCGCCGAGTTCGTCGTCAATGTGAATGCGGATGATGTCGTCGAACGTCTTTTCGGCCGTCGTGAAGCCGAGCTTCAGCGCCCGGTCGGTGACGAAATCGCGCGGCCAGCCGCTGACGATGCCGATGATGGTCGGATCGGGCACGCGCTTGATGCGCGCGGTGACGTTCTTGCCGGCGACGCGGTCGAGTGCCGCGATTTGTTCGCCGACGGTCGCCGACAGTCCGGGCATGCTGAGATTGCGCCGCGGCCCCATCGCATTGAGGTCCATCGTGCCGGCATGGACCAGAAAACCGACAGCCGATTTCGGCGAAGCGTGCCAGTGCCGGATATCCTCGGACACCGGCAGCACGGCCTCCTCGCCCGCGAGCGGCTCGCGGATAATGTTGGAGAAGAAGCCCGAGGCTGCCTTGTTCGGCTTGCCCGGACGTACGCAGATCGTCGGCAGGCGAATGCTGATGCCGTCCAGCAGGCCCTTGCGCGTGTAGTCGTTGATCAGGAGTTCGCAGATCGACTTCTGGGTGCCGTAGCTCGTCAGCGGCGTATGGAAGAATTCGTCGCCGATCTTTTCCGGGAATGGCGCGCCGAATACCGCGATCGAGGACGTGAACACCAGCCGCGGCTTGTAACCGCCGCCGACGGCGCGGATCGCATCGATCAGGTACCGCGTGCCGTCGAGATTGATCCGGTAGCCCTTGTCGAACTCCGCTTCCGCCTCGCCGGAGACGATCGCGGCGAGATGAAAGATCACCTCGGGCCGGTCGGCGATCAGTGGCGCGGCCGCGCCGGCATCGGCGAAGTCGGAGGCTACGACGTTGATCGGGATCGACGCGTTGGCAGGCTTGGCGGGCGCCACCACGTCCTGCAGCGTCATCTTCGTGATGTCTTGCTTGCCGAGGCGACCGTCGCGGAGCAGCCGCTCCGTCAGTTTGCGGCCGACCATTCCGGCGGCGCCGAGAATCAGAATGTGCAAGACCCGTCTCCTTTTTATTCTTCTATGGCGTTTTCAACCGACGGTTCGCGTGAAGAAAACGCGTCAAAACATGGTTATAGGCGGGCTTGTGCGCTCACTCTTTCACGGCTCCCGTCATGGCCGACACATAATGCTCGACGAAGAAGGCGTAAAGGATAACCAGCGGCAACGAGCCCGCCAGCGCCCCCGCCATCAGCGATCCCCAGCGATAGATGTCGCCGTCGACGAACTCGTTGACGATCGCAACCGGCACCGTCTTGTTCTGGGTCGATTGCAGGAAGGTCAATGCGTAGATGAACTCGTTCCAGCACAGCGTGAAGCAGAAGATGAAGGCCGAGATCAGCCCCGGTATGGCCAGCGGCAACACGATCTTGACCAGGATCTGCCAGCGGCTGGCGCCGTCAATCAGCGCGCATTCTTCCAGCTCGAACGGAATGGTCTTGAAGTACCCCATCAACAGCCAGGTCGAGAACGGGATCAGGATGGTCGGGTAAGTCAGGATCAGCGCCATCGGCGAGTTGAACAGGCCGTACTGGAACACGACGGTGGCGAGCGGGATGAACAGGATCGAGGGCGGCACCAGATAGGACAGGAAGATCAGGCCGCCGACCCAATGCGCGCCGCGATAGCGCAGCCGCACGATGGCATAGGCCGCGAGTACGCTGGCGAAGATCGACAGGATGGTGGCGCAGACCGCGACATACATCGTGTTCCACAGCCAATGCGGATAATAGCTTTGGAACAAGAGCTTGTAGATATGCTTGAAGGTGGGATTCCAGGTCCAGAACGGGTTGAACTTGTCGAGGTCGAGCAATTGCTCGTCCGGTTTGATCGCGGTCAGTCCCATCCAATAGAACGGAAACAGCAGGATAAAGACGATAATCGACAGCGGCAGGTACAGCGTCACCATGCGGCGCGGCACCGACTGCAGATAGCTCATGCCTTCGCTGTTATCGACGCGCGCCGACGTCGACAGGATGGATTTGAGATCGACCGGTTTCGGCGCGGGAAGATCAGTCATTGTTTTCACCCTGCTGCCATTTGCGCCGCTGCAATCCGAACCACGACACCATGATCGCGGCGAGCAGGAACGGGATCATTGCACTCGAGATCGCGGCGCCCTCGCCCAACTGCCCCGCGATGATCGCGCGCTGATAGGACAAGGTCGCCATCAGATGCGTGGCGTTGACCGGACCACCCCGCGTCATCGCCCAGATCAACTGAAAGTCAGTGAAGGTAAAGAGCACCGAGAACGTCATCACGACCGCAATGATCGGGGTGAGCAACGGATAGGTAATGAAGCGGAACATTTCCCACTTGCTCGCGCCGTCGAGTGTCGCGGCCTCGTAGAGCGAGGGCTGCACGGTCTGGAGACCTGCGAGCAGCGTGATCGCCACAAAGGGCACGCCGCGCCAGATATTGGCGAAGATCACGCAGATACGGGCCCAGGTCGTATCGCCAAGGAAGTTGATGTTCTGGGTGATCAGCCCGAGGTGCTTGAGCGACCACGAGATGATCGAGAATTGCGAGTCGAAGATCCACCAGAATGCCAGCGCCGACAGCACCGTCGGCACGATGAAGGGAATCAGCACCAGCGCGCGCAGCATCGCCTTGAACGGCATGTTCTCGTTCAATAGCAGTGCGAGGTAGAGACCGACGGCGAATTTAACCGCGCTCGCGATCGTCGTGTAGAGCAGCGTATTGAAGACCGAAAGCCAGAAGATCGAGTCGCCCCAGAGCCATTCGTAATTCTCGACCCCGATAAACACACCCGGTCGGCCGATGCGGGCGTCGGTAAACGAAATCCAGATCCCGAGACCCAGCGGATAGGCCAGGAAGAAGATCAGGAACGCCATCGCGGGCAACATGAACCAGAAGCCGAGCCAGTTGCGATTGGTCTTGATCTGGTCCCACGTCGTGGCCTCGCGTATCTGCGCTTTGGCCGCCCGAGGTTGGAGTGCGATGTCAGCCATTGGCTAGATCCCTGGTAACCGCGATGCCGTCTCTGCCGCTACAGGCGGCCGAGTATCGCACGAAAACGTCGACTGGGCGGGCTGCAACCTTTGCAACCCGCCCAATTTAATCTCAACGATAGATACGCTTCAACTGCCGCTCGGCTTCCGCCATGGCGGTCTTGCCGTCCTTGGCGCCGGTGCAGTAGTTGGCGAACATATCGACCACGATGAAGTCGGCGATTGCGGTCGCCGCCTTCTCGCCGGGCGTGCCGATACCGGAGGCCGGCAGAGCGCGCTCGCTGGCGTGGCTGAACACTTCGTTCTTCGGGTCAGCCTTCCACACCGCAGCCGAGTCATAGCCTTTCAGCGTGTGGGTCAGGTAGCCCCGCGCACCGGACAGCCACGGATCGAAGTTCTCCTTCTCCAGCATGAACGCGGTGAAAGCCTTACAAGCGTTCGGATATTTGGTGAAGTTGAACGCCAGGATGGGAACCGCAAGCTGCAATTCGCTGGGCTTGCCGCCCGCACCGACCGGCCACAACGCGTGGTAGGTATCCTCGGCGAGATCCTTCTTGGTCGGATCGTCCTTGGCCGCGACATAGATCGATATCCCGTTCGAGGTGAGGTAAAGCTCGCCGGACAGGAATGCCTTGTTGTTCGAAGAGTCGTTCCACGACGCGACACCGGGAATGAAGGTGTCGGACAACGCCTTGGCGTATTCGAGCGCTTTCATGGTTTCCGGTGAATTGATGATGACCTTGTCGTCCTTGTCGACGGTATAAGCGCCATGGCCCCAGAGGACGTTATGCACCCAGGCATTGGCGTCGCCGGTGGCGTGGCCGAGCGCAAAGCCGGCCGGCGTATTGTTCGCTTTCAGCGCCTTGCAAAGTTCGAGATAGGCCGGGAAGTCAGCCGGAACGCCCTTCGAGAAGCCGGCTTTGTCGACCGCTGACTTGCGATAGGTCAGATAGCCGCCGATGGTGGCGACCGGGATACCGAGCCAGTCGTTGCCCAGTTTGCAGGTCTTTTCCGCGGCTCGATGTCCATCCGCCGTACTTCTTGCCGAGATAGTCGGCGACGTCGTTCATCTTCAGAACTTTGGTCGGGAACAGCTGCGGCAGCGTGTGCAGACCCCAGGCCATATCGAGGCCCGAGCCGGTGTTGGCGGCAACCGAAGCCTTCGGCTGCACATCCTCGAAGGATTCCGAGAACACGTTCATCTCGGTACCGGTCGCGGTCTTGAAGGCTGCAACCATGGCGTTGAACGCATCGTCTTCCGCCGGCACGAAGCGCTTCCAGCGCATCACCGTCAGCTTGGCGCCCGGCTCGGCCTTCCACGGCGCCGTTTGCGCCCAGGCCTTGGCGAACTCCAATAGCGCAGGTCCCGTCAGCGCGCCCGCCGCCGCGAGCGCAGTGCCACCCTGAAGCAGAGAGCGGCGAGTAAAGTCATGCATAGTCCATCCTCCGTTTGAGTATTTTTTGGTTATTGCTCAGCTATTCAGTCGCTTGCCAGTCGTCTCGTCGAACAGATGCACGAGCGACGGATCCGGCTTGAGCCGGACCTTGTCGCCCGGACTGAATTGATGCCGCTCGCGGAACACGGCCACGACCTGCTCGCCGCCGAGCTTGGCGAAGACCTGGGTCTCGGAGCCGGTCGGCTCGACCACGATGATCTCGGCCTCAGCCCCGTCGTCGGCGATGGTGAAGTGTTCGGGCCGCACGCCGTAGACGGCGGGCTGGCCTTCGGAATTGGCCGGCGCCGATGCGAGCGGTAGCTTGACGCCATTCGGGCCTTCGAAAGAAGCCGATCCGTTCGACTTCACCTTGCCCTTGAGGAAGTTCATCGCCGGCGAACCGATAAAGCCTGCGACGAACTGGTTGGCCGGCCGGTCGTAGAGTTCAAGCGGCGTGCCCATCTGCTCGACGATGCCGTCATGCATCACGACGATCTTGTCGGCCATGGTCATGGCTTCGATCTGGTCGTGGGTGACATAAACCGTTGTGGTCCGCAGCCGCTGGTGCAGTTCCTTGATTTCGGTACGCATCGCAACCCGCAGCTTGGCATCGAGGTTGGACAACGGCTCGTCGAACAGGAACACCTGCGGATCGCGCACGATGGCGCGGCCCATTGCCACGCGCTGGCGCTGTCCACCCGACAATTGCCGGGGGTAACGTTCGAGCAGCGGCGTCAGCGCCAGGATTTCGGCGGCGCGCTTGACGCCGTTGGAAATTTCATCGGCGCTCGCACCGCGCAGCTTGAGCGAGAAGCCCATGTTGTCGGCGACCGTCATATGCGGATAGAGCGCGTAGTTCTGGAACACCATCGCAATGTCGCGCTCTTTCGGCTGGACATTGTTGACCACACGCTCGCCGATCGAGATCGTGCCCGAGGTGATGTTCTCGAGTCCGGCGAGCATCCGCAGCAAGGTCGACTTGCCGCAACCGGAGGGGCCGACGAGTACGACAAATTCGCCATCCTCGATCGGAATCGAGACGCCGTGCAAAACCTCGAAATTACCGAACGACTTTCGCACGTCGCGAATCTGTACCGACGACATCGGAATTCACTCCCTCGTTTTTCTGTTTCGGGCGCAATACGCCGAAGGCGACGCCACACTGTCTTTTCGACTTTGATGCGGCAGCCGAATTCGGCGGGCATCATCATCCGCAGTTTGGCGGCTTTTAGCAATCCGATGGTAGCGCTGTCAATAAATGTTCAAACATCTAGTCCGTTGTGATAAGAGCGCAACCATGGGACGAAAACGGACAAGGTCTGGCAAGATCCGGCTCACCGAGGTCGCCAAGCTTGCTGGCGTATCGCCGATTACGGCATCGCGGTTTTTCAGAAATCCCGAAGCCCTGTCGGCCAGCAAGCGCGAACGCGTCGACAGCGCCGTGAAAGAACTGGGTTACGTGCCCAATCTGGCCGCGCGCGCGCTGGCATCCCACCGCACGGAAGTCATCGGTGTCGTGATCCCGTCGCTGACCAACAACGTGTTCGCCGACGTCTTGCGCGGTGTCTACGATTCCTCGGAAGGCAGCCGCTACAGCATCCAGTTGGCCAATACACGCTACAGCATCCTGCAGGAAGAGAAACTCCTGCATCTGTTCCGGGCGCAAAAGCCCGCAGGATTGATCGTGACGGGCATCAACCAGACCGCAGAATCGCGCGCGATCCTGGAGTCGATGAACTGCCCGGTCGCGCAGATCATGGAGATCGGCGACAATCCGGTCGATATGATGGTGGGCTTCTCGCATTACGATGCCGGTTTTGCCGCTATTACACATGTGCTCGAGCAAGGGTTCCGGCGAATAGGCTTCATCGGCGCACGAATGGATCCCCGCGTGCAGCGGCGGTTCGAGGGCTACCGCGACGCCATGAAAGCGGCCTCGCTGTTCGACCCGAACCTCGTCGTCACGACTTCGGTGCCGACCACCGTCACGCTTGGCGGGACGCTGTTTGCCGATCTCCTGTCGCGGACGCCGGACATCGACGCCGTCTTCTGCGTCAATGACGACCTCGCTTTGGGCGTCCTGTTCGAATGCCAGCGCCGCCAAATATCGGTTCCCGGCCAAATGGCCATCGTCGGCTTCAATGATCTGGAATTCATGGCGGCCACCGTCCCTACGTTGACCAGCGTGCGAACCAATCGCTATGAAATGGGCCGACACGCCGTCTCCATGGTGATCGACGCAATCGAAGGCCGCCGGCCGCAAGAGCCCGTACTCGACCTTGGCTTTCAGTTGATGGTCCGCCAGAGCTCGTTGCCGCAAGGCATGTAATGGTGACACATAATGGTGAAACGCTACCATTCGAGGTTCAAATCGCGGCGCCAAAGAAAATGGTAGCGCTATCTTTTGGGTCGAATTAAGATCAGGACTGGAATTGCGAGGCCTTGCGTTTGCAGCGGATTTTGAATCCCGCTGCCGTGAAAAATGAGCCGCCATAAGTTTGCAGTGCGGGAGGAACCAATGAAAAAAGACGACAACAAAGTTGCCACGAACGGCAAAGGCCGGAAACTTCGCTCCAGCGAGTGGTTCAACAACCCGCATAATCCGGGAATGACCGCGCTCTACCTCGAGCGCTACCTCAACTACGGGCTGACCCGGCACGAATTGCAGTCGGGCAAGCCCATCATCGGTATTGCGCAGACCGGCAACGATCTGTCGCCGTGCAACCGCCATCATCTGGAACTGGCGCACCGCGTGCGCGAGGGAATCCGCGCCGCCGGCGGCATCGCCATGGAATTCCCGATGCATCCGATCCAGGAGACCGGAAAGCGCCCGACCGCGGCGCTCGACCGCAACCTCGCCTATCTCGGCCTTGTCGAGATCCTGTTCGGTTACCCCCTCGACGGCGTGGTGCTGACCACCGGCTGCGACAAGACCACGCCGGCCTGCCTGATGGCGGCGGCGACCGTCAATATGCCCGCGATCGTGCTTTCGGGCGGCCCGATGCTGAACGGCTGGCATCAGGGCCAGCGCACGGGTTCGGGAACCGTGGTCTGGAAATCCCGGGAGCGGCTGGTCGCGGGCGAGATCGACTACGAGGAGTTCATGGATATCGTGGCCTCCTCGGCCCCCTCCGTCGGTCATTGCAACACCATGGGCACCGCCTCGACCATGAACTCGCTGGCGGAAGCGCTCGGCATGTCGCTGCCGGGCTGTGCCGCGATCCCCGCGCCCTATCGCGAGCGCGGCCAGATCGCCTATGAGACCGGCACCCGCATCGTCGAGATGGTTTGGGAAGACCTCAAGCCCTCCGACATCCTGACCCGCAAGGCGTTCGAGAACTGCATCGTCGTGAATTCGGCGATCGGCGGTTCGACCAACGCGCCGATCCATATCAACGCGCTGGCCCGCCATATCGGCGTCGATCTCTCGATCGACGACTGGCAGAAATTCGGGCACGAAATTCCGCTGCTGGTAAACATGCAACCGGCCGGCTTCTATCTCGGCGAAGAATTTCACCGCGCCGGCGGCGTGCCGGCCGTGGTCAGCGAATTGATGAAGCACAAGCGCATTCATGAAGACGCCATGACCGTCAACGGCCGCACCATGGGCGAGAATTGCCGCGACGCGGCCAAGCCCGATGGCGATGTGATCTGGAGCTACGACAAGCCGCTGGTGAAGGACGCCGGCTTCCTGGTGCTGCGCGGCAATCTCTTCGATTCCGCGATCATGAAGACCAGCGTGATCTCGAAGGAGTTTCGCGATCGCTATCTGAGCAATCCGAAAGACCTGAATGCGTTCGAGGGCCGCGCGATCGTCTTCGAAGGCCCGGAGGACTATCACGACCGCATCGACGATGCCTCGCTCAATATCGACGAGCATTGCATCCTGTTCGTGCGCGGCACCGGACCGATCGGCTATCCCGGCGGCGCCGAAGTCGTCAACATGCAGCCGCCGAAAGCGCTGATCCAGCGCGGCATCCTGTCCCTGCCCTGCATCGGCGACGGCCGGCAATCCGGCACGTCGGGCTCGCCGTCGATCCTCAACGCCACGCCCGAGGCCGCCGCCGACGGTGGGCTTGCGATCCTCAAGATGGGCGACAAGGTTCGCATCGACCTGAACAAGGGCAGCGCCAACATCCTGATCTCGGATGAGGAACTGAAGAAGCGCCGCGAGAAACTCAAAGCCGATGGCGGGTTCAAATATCCGGCCAACCAGACGCCGTGGCAGGAGCTCTATCGCTCGACGGTCGGCCAGCAGGCCACCGGCGCCTGCATGGAATTCGCGACGCGTTATCACGACATTGCAGGCAAGATCGGCGTGGCGCGGGATAATCATTAGGTCCAGTCGTCGTTGCCGGGCTTGACCCGGCAATCCATCGTGCTTCCAAAGAAGATGGATACGCGGGTCAAGCCCGCGTATGACATCGAAAAGGATTCTCGAAGGTCCAGGGAGAAGACCATGACAGACCGCCTGAAGGGCAAGCGCGCATTCGTGACCGCTGCCGCTGTTGGAATCGGCCGCGCCTGCGCGGTGGCTTTCGCGCGCGAAGGCGCCACCGTATTCGCCACCGATATCGACGAGGGCAAGCTTGCCGCCTTGAAGAGCGAAGGCATCGCGGAAGTGGCAAAACTCGATGCGCGTGACAGCGCTGCCGTTGCTGCGATGGCCAAGCGTGCCGGCAAGACCGACATCCTGCTCAACGCCGCCGGCTTCGTGCATCACGGCACCGTGCTCGAATGTTCCGACGAGGACTGGGATTTCTCCTTCGACCTCAACGTCAAGTCGATGCATCGCACGATCCGCTCGTTCCTCCCCGGCATGCTCGACTCCGGAGGCGGCTCGATCGTGAACATCTCTTCGGCCGCCGGCGTGTTCAAGGCCGCACCCAACCGCTACGTCTATGGCGCGACCAAGGCCGCGGTGGCGGCGCTGACGCGCGCGGTCGCCGCCGACTTCATCACCAAGGGCGTGCGCTGCAACTGCATCTGCCCCGGCACCATCGAGACGCCCTCGATGCTGGACCGCGCCGCGGCCGCAGGCCCCAACGGCCGCGAGATGTTCATCGCGCGGCAGCCGATGGGCCGGCTCGGTACGGCGGAGGAAATCGCCATGCTTGCCGTCTATCTCGCCAGCAACGAAAGCGCATTCACTACCGGCGTCGCTCATATCATCGACGGCGGCTGGACGCTCTAATTCAAGGAAACGCACATGAACAAGATCGATCTGAACGGCCGCTGCGCCGTCGTCACCGGCGGCGCGCAGGGGTTTGGGCGCGCGATCACCGAACGTTTTGTCGCCTCCGGCGCCAAGGTCGCGATCTGGGATCATGACCTGCCGTTTGCGGAAAAGACCGCGAAGGAAATCGGCCCGGCCGTTTCCGCGTTCAAGGTCGACGTCTCCGATCTCGCCGCGGTCGAGAAGACGCGGGACGAGACGCTGAAAGCGCTCGGCAAGATCGACATCCTGGTCAACAATGCCGGCATCGCCGGCATCAACAAGACCGTGTGGGAAACCGATTTCGACGAATGGCGCAAGGTGCTGCGCATCAATCTCGACGGGCCCTTTATCTGCTGCAAGGCGGTGGTGCCGGCGATGATCGCCCAGAAATACGGCCGCGTCGTCAACATCGCTTCGATCGCCGGCAAGGAAGGCAATCCCAACGCCGCGCATTATTCGGCCTCGAAGGCCGGCCTGATCGCACTGACGAAATCGCTGGGCAAGGAACTCGCGCAACACGATATCCTCGTCAATGCGGTAACCCCGGCTGCGGCCAAAACCGCGATCTTCGACCAGATGACGCAGCAGCATATCGACTTCATGCTGTCGAAAATTCCAAAGGGACGTTTCGTGCTGGTGGAAGAGCTTGCGGCGATGGTGGCATGGCTGGCGTCGGAAGACTGCGCCTTCTCCACCGGCGCGGTATTCGATATCTCCGGCGGACGCGCGACGTATTAGTCCGGGCTTTGTTAGTCCGGGCTTGCGGATTGCAGTTGCGTTGACGGTACGGGCCGCCGACCTGACGTCGTCGCGATCCAGATTCCGACGAAGACCGTCATAATGCCGCCGACGAGATTCCAGCGGAGCGGCTCCTGAAGCAGGACCGCTCCAAACAGCGAGGCGGTGACTGGATTGATGGTGACCGAAATGGCGACACGGGTCGGCGTCGTACGATCCAGCGCGAACGCCCATAAATAGAACGTCAGCGCGCCGCCGAAGGCGCCGAGATAGATGGCGGCCAGCCATTGCGGATTCCCGAAAGCGGCAACAGGCGCAAAGCTGCCGCGCCAGTATGATATCAGGATAAGGCAGGCAGCGCCGACGCCCATGGCCATGGTGGTGAAGGGAATGGGACCGGAGCGCGCGATGAATGGCTTTGACCAGATACTGTAGAGCGCCATGCACAGGGCGGCGCCCACCATCAGAAGATCGCCGCGCCAGGCGCCCGGTGGGGCCGTGCTCAATCCCGACAGCAGAGCGAGCGCGACGCCGATCATCGCGATCACGACCCCGAGCGACTTGCGCGCCGTCAGCGCTTCGCGGCCGAGCGCCGCGCCGACGACCATTGTCAACAGCGGAAGCGTCGACAACGCGAGAGCGCCCCGCGCCGCAGTGGTAAAGATCAGCGAGGCGTTGAACAAAATCGGGAACAAGCCAAAATAGAGCACGCCCAATCCGGTCACGGCGGGCCAATCCGCGCGCGCCGGCCAGCGGGCGCCTTGCCAAAGCGCGATCGGCAGCAACAGCACGAAGCCGATACCGAACCGGAAGGAACCGATCGCGAGCGGATCTATCGCATTCACCAGATAGCGTGTGGCGCCGACCGAGGCACCCCCGATACCGCTCGACAATATCGCCGCCAATATGCCCCAACTTTCTCCCACGCGACCAGCTCCACCATTTCCAACTTGCGCGGGAGCATATGGGAGCGCTATCAATCAAGGAATGGAATTTAACTGATCCAGGAAATAACGTTTCGTTATGAACAAACCCAGCCTCGATCCGGATCTGTTGATGGCTTTCGTCGCGGTCGCGGAACAGCGATCCTTCACGCGCGCCGCCGTCCTGCTGAACCGAACCCAATCGGCCGTGAGCATGCAGATCAAGCGCCTGGAGGACCGCCTCGGTGTCGAGCTGTTCAACCGGACCAAGGCGAACGTCGATTTGAGCCCTGCGGGCGAAGGTTTGCTCGGCTATGCAAGGCGTATCCTCTCGCTGAACGATGAGGCTGTCGGCAGGCTGGCGGAGCGCAAGGTCGAAGGCGTGGTGCGGCTCGGCGTGATGGACGACTACGGGACCTGCATCGTTCCACCTTTGCTCGCAAGCTTTCTCGCCGGCTATCCGCGCATCCATGTCGAGATGGAAACCGGCCTCACCTCTTCGATGCCGGCACGGCTTGGCGAAGCTTATGACCTTGTCATCGCCATGCATCCGGAAGGACGCGGCGAAGGCGAATTCCTGCGCCGCGAACAAGCCATCTGGGCGACCAGTGCTTCCCAGGCGGTCGAACAGCAGGAACCGCTGCCGGTGGCGCTCTATCCGCAAGGCTGCCTGTTCCGAAAATGGGCGATCGAGGCGCTCGACGCGGCCAAACGCCCCTGGCGGCTGGCGTTCGTAAGCCACAGCCTCGCCGCGGTGGAGTCGGTCGTGGCACAAGGTCTGGCGGTGACCGTCGTAAAGACCGGCACCTTTCCGCCAAGACTGCGTCCGCTCAGGGAACATGACGGCATGCCGCGGCTACCGGCTGCGGACATCTGCCTGCATAGCGCTGCCAACCTGTCGTCGGCAGGTGCGCTTCTCGCCGACCACTTGCGTACGAACATCAGGGATCGTCGCGAGGAGGTGTCGTTGAGGCGCACAACTGATAGCGTCGTGCGGGTCGCTTGAACTAAGCAGGATATTCCGTTGCTTCCAAACATCTCCCTTTACGACCTCTCCGTCTGGGTGTTGCCGGCTCTCATCGCCATCACCTTCCACGAGGCGGCGCACGGCTTTGTCGCGCACCGGCTTGGCGACAACACCGCCTGGCAATTGGGCCGGGTGACTTTCAATCCCCTCAAGCACATCGATCCCTTCGGCACCGTGATCCTCCCGGCGGTGCTTCTGCTCTCCCATTCGCCATTCCTGTTCGGTTACGCCAAGCCGGTGCCCGTGAATTTTCGCAAATTGAATCATCCCCGGCTCGACATGGTCTGGGTGGCGCTCGCCGGGCCCGCCACCAACATCATCCTGGCGCTTGCTGCGGCGCTGGCCTTCCACGCGCTACCCTTCGCGCCTGCAAACGCCGCGCAATGGATCGCCGACAACCTCAAAAATGCGTTCCTGATCAATATCGTGCTGGCGATCTTCAACATGCTGCCGATCCCACCTCTGGATGGCGGCCGGGTCGCGGTCGGGCTGCTGCCGCGGGTGCTGGCCTACCCGCTGTCCCGGCTGGAACCCTACGGCATGCTGATCCTGATCGGCTTGCTCATCCTGCTTCCCGTGATCGGCGCGCAACTCGGCCTAAATCTTGATGTTATTTCGGCGATACTGCGAACACTTACCGGCTATGTGATCCGCGCGCTTCTCCTGGTGACCGGTAACGCTTAAACCAGAGATAGAGAAGGACGGAACAGGCAAGAAAACGGCAAGAACGGCGAGAGACGACGGGAAGAAACGAGCTGGGGCCATGGCAATCAAAGCTGCCGACATGTTGATCGCTCGACGCGCCGATACCCGCGCTAGGGCAGACTTCGCGACCTGGAAAATGCTGGCCAAGCTTAACGGCACCTCCGCCCTGCCCGCCGAGGCGCAGAATTTTCTCGTCAGCTACCGGCAGTTGCTCGAGAAGATGACGGACGCTGACGCTTCCGAAGCCACCATCCAGTCCATGTACAAAAGCTACTACGCCGAGATGGGTGGCGCCGGCACGCCGCCCGAAATCCCCGCGCGCGCCGCCGACCCCATTCCCGACACCAGCAACGTCACCGCATTTCGCCGCCCGCCCGCCAAGCCGAAGCCCGCGGCCTCCGGGCCGAACGCGAAGCCGCGGCTTCCGGTGGCGCTGATTTTTATGTGCCTCACGGTGGTGTATGTCGGCATCCGCTATTATTGGCGGTAGCGGCACGACCGACGCGGATCTCCGGGCCGCGCGATATCTTCCGATTCAAGACCGAAGAGATCAACGGCAAAGCCTTCGCAGACATCAGCGATGCCCGCCGCCGGATCAATCGCTTCATCGCAGAGGTCTACAACAAGGACGGCTGCACTCGGCGCTCAATTTGTTAGTGTAACTGGATAGTACCTATTTCTCCCCAACGGAATGCACCTCTCAAACAGCCCTTCTCAGTTGCGCACTTCCGCTGAATTTCGCGCAAAAATGCGCCGTAGTGCGCGTAACGCTCGTAATGCAGAGAAGCGACCGAAAGCCGGTTGCCTCAACTTCGCCACGGCGGCACTCGCCTTCCTTCAGCCAATTCCCGAAGTTGTTCGACCCCGTCGGCAGCACTCCCTGCTGCTTCAATCGCATCGGCGAGTTGATCGTGCCGAGCTGCCTCTGCATCGCTCACGGTCTTGCCCGCGACTGTCGCAACCCGCCAATTGTCCCAGGCCGACATCTGCTGGTTCGTCAGCGAAAGGAGATCGCGATGGAGATTGACCCGCAGGAACCAAAGTCCGCTCGTATTGCCATCGCTCGCATTGCCATGTCCGAAATCGGATGTCGGAGCGGCTCCGGATCTGGCGAGCAGCCACGCCTGCTCGGCTGAAAGAAAAGCTTCTTTCGGAAGGTCAGTGCAGTCGAATTTGACCGCAAGTTGATCCCGCTGAAACTGATCGAGCTGCGCATCAGCGCGAACCCATCGTGTCTCCTCTCCCGACCAATATTCGCAAATCCAGTGATCCTCGTATGGTCTCCAAGGAAAGTATGTCGCAAATCCGCATCGGACGCGCGCCGGGATCGAACGATGCCTGAGCATGCTGCACATCATCAACGAATAGTCCCGACACGTGCCGAAGGTTCGCTTGTCAGGTGGACGCTGAGCGGCGAGCGATCCAGCATGGATCGACTGGATCAGCTTCAACCGGTCGGCGACCGGCTGGGTATCGCGGGGCATCGCGGTGTTTGGCGGAATGCCGTATCGCGCGGCCCAATCCACGTGCGTGATGAGTTGCGACACGACCTCACGCAGAGCCGAGGGATCAACTGGCAGATCATCGTATAGCGCCGAGAGGACGCCTGGATCGGTCAACGCATCTTGTCTTGCGTACGGCCCTGGCGCGTTTGAAATGGTCATACGCCCCCTCTCCGTTGCCTTAATTATTGCCTTGGCAATTCTTACTCCCCGAAGTGGAATATTCCGCCCCGGACCATCTGTCGCACGGCTAGGCGTGAGGTTGAATACCGGGCATAATGGTTCCATAAATTCGGCTAAATATTCAAAAATATCCTTGGAGGGGAAATGAAGCGATCGATTGCAGCCCTGGTGCTAACCACGAGCCTGGTATTTGCAGGCACAGCCTTCGCGCAAAAGCTCGACAAGGTCGTCAAGGTCGGAAGCCTCGGCGACCAATCCGGTCTCTACGCCGACATCGGCGGCCCGGGCTCGACCGTCGCAGCCCAGATGGCGATCGAGGATTCCGGACTTCTGGCCAAGGGCTGGAAGATCGACCTGATCTCCGCCGATCATCAGAACAAGCCCGACGTCGGCACCAACATCGGCAAGCAGTGGGTCGACGTCGAGAAGGTCGACGTGTTCGTCGATCTCGCCAGCTCCGGCGTCGGTCTCGCGATCGCCAACCTTGCGAAAGAGAAAAACGTCGTCAACCTGAACTCGGGTTCGGCGTCTTCCGATCTCACCGGCCTGCAATGTTCGCCGAACACCGTGCATTGGGTCTACGACACCTGGATGCTCGCCAACGGCACCGGCAAGGCGCTGGTCAAATCCGGCGGCGACACCTGGTTCTTCCTCACCGCCGACTACGCCTTCGGTCACGCGCTCGAGCGCGATACCGCGGCGGTCGTCACCGCCAATGGCGGCAAGGTGGTCGGCGGCGTCAAGCATCCGCTGAACAATGCCGACTTCTCCTCCTTCCTGCTGCAGGCGCAAAGCTCGAAGGCCAAGATCATCGGGCTTGCCAATGCCGGCGGCGACACCACCAACTCGATCAAGCAGGCGGCCGAATTCGGCATCGTATCCGGCGGGCAGAAGCTCGCGGGCATGCTGCTGTTCATCACCGACGTCCATTCGCTCGGACTGAAGGTGGCGCAGGGCCTGAACTTCACCGAGACCTTCTACTGGGACATGAACGACCAGACCCGCGCCTTCACCAAGCGCTTCAACGAAAAATTCAAGAAGCAGCCGCCGACCATGGTGCAGGCCGGCGTCTATTCGTCGCTGATCCATTACTTCAAGGCGCTCGAGGCGCTCGGCGGCAATCCGCATGACGGCGCCAAGGTCGTCGCCAAGATGAAGGAAATGCCGACCGACGATCCGCTGTTCGGCAAGGGTTCGATCCGCGCCGACGGCCGCAAGATCCACCCGGCCTATCTGTTCGAGGTGAAGAAGCCGGCGGATTCGAAATATCCGTGGGACTATTACAACCTCATCGCCACCATCCCGGCGGATGAGGCCTTCATCCCGCTTGAGAAGAGTGCCTGCCCGCTGCTCAAGAAGAGCTGAGCGGGATGCATTAGGTTGACCGGGAGCTGCATCGGAAATTCACCTCTCCCATAGGGAGAGGTGATCCGTGTCCGCGGACGACCGATTCAACGAAAAGCCATCGCGCTTTAGTTAGGCCGCAAGGACCGGCTATTTGGGCTTCTTGAAATTGACGTCGAGGCTGAAGCTGAATTGATCGTCGGTGAGACCGGCCGGCGGCAACGGCACCGGGTCGGAACGCCGGATCATGGAAAGCGCCGCCTCGTCGAACGCGGCGTCTCCCGACGTCTCCCGGATACCGACGGATACCACGTTGCCGCGACGGTTAAGCACGAGGCTCACCTTCACCGTGGTCTCCTTCTTCCTGTCGGCCGGATACTTCTTGTGCAGCTCGAAATAGGCGCTGATCTTGCGCCCCCAATCGGCGGTGAGCCGCTGCTTGTCCTTGCCAAGTCCCTGGTTGACGACGGTGGCCTTCTCGCTTTCCTTGGCGTTCTCGTAAACCTGCTGCGCGGTCGCCTCCTGCGCCACCAATTCCTGCGACGCCGTCGTCTCCACGGCGGCCAATTTCGGATCGTCTTCCTTGGGCTTTTTGGAGTCGTTGGTGGTGACGATCCGGTCGGGATCTTCGCTCTCGGTTGGCGTCTCCTTGGGAAGATCGGTCTCCTTTTCGACCGCCTTCTGCTCGGCGAGCGCGGGCGACGCAGCGGATGCGTCGGAATCCGGGCCCGGCGGCAGGTCAACAACTTCGGTGCGCGGGGACGCCAGTTCGAGGCCGATTTCGATACCCTGTGCGCCGAGGGCATCGTCGCCGTCGTCGGGCTGCAAATGCACGATCGCCAGCGCCGCGCCGCCGATATGAAGCGCGACCGCGGTCACCGCGGCAAAAATCCAGAGCCGCCGGGATGGCTTTTGTTCGTCGAGGCCGCTCAAGGCTTTGCCGGCGCCGCTTGCTGTGCGGCTGCATCCGGAACACCTTCAAGCGCCACCAGCTTGATCTTGGAATAACCGCCGGCGCGCAGGATTTCCAGCACGTCCATCAGTTCGCCATAAGGCACGGCGCGGTCGGCGCGCAGGAAGATATAGCGGTCCTTGCCGCCGTCGGCCCGCATCGAGCGAGTGCACCAGATCGATCCGTTTGACCGGATTTTCTCCGATCGCCAGCGTCAAATCCGGCTTGATGCTGACATAGGTCGGCTTGTCCGGCTTCTTCTGCGGGGTCGCGCTCGACGTCGGCAAATCGATCGGAAGATCGACGGTCGACAACGGCGCCGCCACCATGAAGATGATCAGCAAAACGAGAATGACGTCGATGAACGGCGTGACGTTGATCTCGTGCGATTCAGCAAAATCGCTGTCGTCGTCGAGGTCGGTATCTGCGATCGACGCGCCCATCGCCTACTCCGCCGCCGCTCTGGAGCCGCCGCTGACATGGGTACGGTCGAGATCGCGTGACAGCAACCGTCCCGAAGCGCCCGACGCGCGGTTGACCAGTTCGAGGTAACCCTTGGTGACGCGCGTGAAGTGATTGTAGATGATGACGGCCGGGATCGCCGCGACGAGACCGAAGGCGGTCGCCAGCAGCGCTTCCGCGATGCCCGGCGCCACCACGGCCAAATTCGTGGTCTGCGATTTCGAAATGCCGATAAAGCTGTTCATGATGCCCCAGACCGTGCCGAACAGTCCGACGAAGGGCGATGTCGCGCCGATGGTCGCGAGCAATCCCATGCCGAACCGGATCCGCCGCGCTTCGGCGCGCACGATTTCGGCAAAGCTCGAGGCCGCGCGTTCCTTGATGCCGCCGTCACTGGAAATGCCGGCCGACAGTCGCGCCTCGCGCATGGCGGCAGCCAGCAGCGCCGACAACACGCTGCCTTTGGAACCGAGCGCGAATTGCGCCTCCGCCAGCGACCGGGCGTCACCGATCCTGGAAAGCGCGCTGCGCAGTTTGCGCTGAACGACGGCCAGCTCGATTATCTTGGCGATGAAGATGGTCCACGTCACCAGCGAAGCGAAGGCGAGACCGATCATGACCGCTTTGACCAGCACGTCCGCATTCTTGAACATCACCCACGGCGACAATTCGCGCAGTTCGGCGGCGGCGGCTTTCAACAGCTTGCCCTCTCGCTCGGCCGGCGTTGCGGTCGCGTCGGGCGCCGGAGACGGCGCTGCTGCCGTTGGCGCGGGAGCCTGAGCCGGCTGCGTTGTCTGGCGGGCTGTGCTGCCTGACGTGCGACAGACCGGTGGAGGCGGTGCGACCGGGGGTTGCGCCGCGATCGGAGCTTGCGAGACCGCCGGCGCGGGTTGCGCCGCGGGCGACATCTTCTGCTGGGCGATCGCAACCGAAGCCTGCGACGCGATCGTCAACACGAGCACTAACTTAAGAATCATTCTAAACATGGCCGCATTTCTCTCTCGGCTCGGTGTCAGATCCCCGTGGTAGGCCGCCCAATTTGACCCTTTCAAGGACAATTGGTTGGAGACGCTCGATATCGCGCGAAATTACGCTACCGGCATCCAGATCAGCTCGCACTTCAGGCTTGCCCTATCACGCTCCGCGCCCGGAAAAAAGCTTCAAGTCGGGCAACTCACGCCAAGCTGAACTACCTTCCCTGCTTCTTTCATTCCGCGCCTCCCTAGAACTTCGCGATTGCGGTCAGGCGGAACGTGCGGGGTTGGCCCGGTGAGATGTTGTTGTTGCCGTCGGCGGTCGCCCAATAGCCCGTGTTGAAGATGTTCTCGACATTGAGTTGCATTCTCCAGTTCTCGTTGAGCTTTGCATAAACGGCGGCATCGAAGCGCACGAAGCCTGGCAGCCGCACCGTGTCGTCGGAGGAGGCAAAGGAATCCGAGAAATAGATCACGCCGAGAGCCGCCGACCAGACCGGATCGATCTGGTATTTGTTCCACAGCGAGAACTGGTTGTAGGGAACGAGCTGAACGCGATTGCCGGGAACGATCGTCGGGGACGTGGCGCTGGTGATGCGCGCATCGGTATAGGCGTAGCCGAACGTGGATTGCCAATCCGGCGTCACATAACCGGTCAAGGCGCTCTCGAACCCGCGTATCAAATGTGAGCCACTCGGGAAGAACAGCCCGTTGCCGCTAGGATCGGCGATCGGCACGTTGGTGCGATCGAGTTGGTAGGCCGCGGCCGTGAACAGCAATTTCGGATTGATGTTCCACTTCGCACCCATTTCGAGGTTCTCGAATTTCTGCGGCTGCAGGATCAAGGTGCCGGGGCTCAACGCACTGAACTGATCGCCCGATGCCGGCAGATAGGAGACGCTCCAGGCCGTGTAAAGCGACACGGTGTCGATCGGCTTTACGATGAGGGCCGCACGCGGTGAAATCTTTTCGTCGACGCGGTTACGCTGGATGCTGGTGTTCTGGTCGAGCGCGGACATATCGAAACTGTCGTAACGCGCGCCGACCAGCAATTGCATCCAGCGCGACAGGTCGATCTGATCTTGCACATAGCCCGACGCGATGTTGAGCTGATATTTGCTGTTGGCGTCGGTCGCGAGGTGCCTGAAAACCACCGGCCCGAAATAGGTCGGGTTGAAGGGATTGACGATGTCGTAGGGATTGTTCGCGTTGTTCGGAAAAACGCCGGAGTTACGCAGTGACAGGCCGGTCTGGCGGCCGAATTCGGTACCGAACGCGATCGTGTGCCGCACCGGGCCCGTGATGGTCTTGTAGACGAAGTCGGTCTGGTTGAACGCGTTCTCGCGCGGGGTGTAGTTATTATAGGCATTGAGCGTGAGCGTTGTCTGATTGGGCGTTACCGCTCCGCCACCGAGCGCGGCAGGGGCGCCGGTGCCGCCGGGATATACGTTCTGGTATCCCCTGTTGTAATCGGCGTAGTACGACCCGTTCCTGAGGGTCAATCCGTTGCCGAAATCATGCTCGATGATGGCCATGCCGGTCTGCACGTCGACATGCGCATAGTTGTAAAACGGACTGCCGAAGAATGTCGTGAGATCGCCATTCGGCGCGAACGGCTCGGTGGGATTGAAGCGCGTCGCGCCGCCCGGAAGCCCCTGCGAGGGATTGCCGCGATCGGCCAGGCGGAAATCATGATAGAGTTCGTAGCTCAGCTTGATCTTGGTATCGTCGCTCGGCTTCAGCGTGACCGTGGGATTGAAGCCATAGCGTTCGAAGTGGCCATACTGGCGGAACGTATCGCTGTTCTCGTAAAAGGAATTCAAACGCACCGCGACGTTTTCATTGACGGCCTGCCCCGCGTCGAGGCTAACGCGCTTGTCGCCGTAGGATCCGGTCTGCAAGGCGGCCTCGTAGCGCGTGATGCCGTCAGCCTCCTTCAGCGTCCGGTTGACCAAACCGCCGCCGGCGCCGCGGCCGAAGATCAGCGCGCTCGGTCCTTTGAGGATTTCAACGCTCTGCGCGTTGTAGAGGTCGCGGAAATACTGGACGTCGTCGCGAAAACCATTGACGAAGAAATTGGCGCTGGAATCGACGCCGCGGATCACGAGTTCGTCGCGGTTGCCCTCGCCCTGATGGATGGCCACGCCCGGAACGTAACGCGTCACGTCGGTCAGGCTCTGAAAGCCTTGATCCCTGATGAAATCCTTGGTCACAACACTGACCGACTGCGGAATATCCAACAATGGCGTGTTGGTCTTGGTCGCAATCGACGTACTGTTGGCATAGACGCCGACCGTGCCCGTCCGCGCATCCTGCGACTGGCCGAAAGCCTTCGGCGCGGTCTCGGATTGGGGCTGCCGGGCAGCTTGCGAGCGGCGCCGCTGCGCGTTGCGGTCTGCGCGCTGCGCGCTCGACGTGGCGCCGGCGCGCCGCTTCGCCTCCGGCGGCGCCGCGACTTCAACGGCCGGAAGCTGCTTTTCCGACGATACCGAAGACTGCGCTTGAACTTCACCGATGCCGGCAAACAAGCCGAGCGCGAGGTAGCTTACCGAGAGCAACGCCGCTTTCGACGCGAAATTAGCGCGATGCTGAAGCGAAGACGTTTCTTGTCATTGCATGCCCCAAAAACCCGCGCGGCGGTCACACGCAACGATGCTGTTGCGTAACCCGTCACACGCGCCCTTGAATGAATTCAGCTCACTCGTTTCATCGAGACGCGGTGAACCGTCCCGCGTCGTTGCTATCGAGCGAAAATTTTGGGGTCAATGCGATCGGCGCAACACAGCGCTTAAATCGGTCCAGTTGAAAGAGATTCTAATCTGCAGTTTGAAATGGTTCTAAAATTTGTTTGAAATCGTTCTAAAGAAATTCAAGTAATGCCGTGTAATCAGGCATTACTTAAATCGATGAATTTCCGCGACGATCGATTTCGTGTCGCGGCTCTACGCGAAAAACAATTCAGCGACAATCCTTTGCGCGTTTTGTCGCACCAATCGGTGTGTGATGCCAGCGATATCGACGCACTTCAGCGCTGCTCTCGTCGCGAAATCGGAAAAAATCGCAAAGGGGCGAGTGAGTTGTTCGCGACGGGGCGAGATCGATCCCGTGATCAGGATCTGGCGGAGCGTGCGAGCGGTTTACTTGGCCGCGATATGGTCCGGCGTTTCGCCAGGCTTCTTTTCGTCGAGGCTCTTGATGCGCTCCTTGAGCTCGACCAGCGTATCGAGGCTGGTCTTGATCGCATCGCTCGGAATGTCGCGCAGCACATCCGAGGCAATCGCGTCGCGCAGGCTGTCGAGATCATCAACAAGTTGGCGGCCGCTTTCGGTCAGGAACAGCCGGTTGGCGCGGCGATCCCTGGGATCGGGCCGGCGTTCGAGCAGCCCGTGCTCGACCAGGCGATCGAGCAACCGCACCAGTGAGATCGGCTGCAGTTCGAGCACGTCGGCAAGATCGACCTGCGACAGCCCCTCCTGCTGCCGGAGCCGAAACAGCACGATCCATTGCGCGCGCGTGGTGCCACGTCCCTTGGCGCGGTTGTCGATATAATTGCGCAGCAGACGCGAACTCTCGACGAGTTGGGCGATCAGCTGGCGTTTCAGATCGAACGACATTTCAGACATATGATCTTCAGACATATGATCTGCGCTTTAATCTAGGCTTTGATCAGGGCTGGGGGCGGTCCCAAACCTTTCCAATTGTTTAGGATTCTCAAGCCATAGTGTGTTTACACATTAAGTGCACGCATATTATATCTGCGACCTCTGGGAACCGTTTTCAACACCCATTACTTGTCTTCTTTAACCCAAGAGCCTGCATGTCCAAGTCGCGCACCATCCGCTCGGTTTTGCTGATCGCAGCAATCGCGCTTGCAGGCTATTTCGGCTGGCAGCGCTTCCACGGCGCGGACCGTGCGGCGCAGGCTGACAACGCCCAGAAGCGCGGTCCGGCACGGATCGCGGTGCCTGTCAAAATCGCGCCGGTCGAAAAGGCCGATTTCCCGGTCTACCTGACCGGCCTGGGCACCGTGCAAGGCTTC
Source organism: uncultured Alphaproteobacteria bacterium (assembly GCA_963847015.1). Classification (GTDB taxonomy): domain Bacteria; phylum Pseudomonadota; class Alphaproteobacteria; order Rhizobiales; family Xanthobacteraceae; genus Bradyrhizobium. The sequence goes on from CAWJYI010000024.1 coordinate 288,626, forward strand.
AACACCGTGCTGGTCCGCACCCGCGTCGATGGCCAGATCAACAAGATCGATTTCAAGGAAGGCCAGTTCATCAAGGAAGGCGATACGCTGGTCGAGATCGATCCGCGGCCGTTCCAGGCTGCGCTGGACCAGGCCAAGGCCAAAAAGGCCCAGGACGAAGCCAATCTCGCCAACGCCAATCTCGACCTGCAGCGCTTTACCAAGCTCGGCGAATTTGCGACCCGGCAGCAAACCGACACGCAGCGCTCCACCGTCGCGCAATTGACCGCGCAGATCGAAGCCGACCAGGCATTGATCACCACCGCGCAGACCCAGCTCGATTACGCCACCGTGAAGGCGCCGATCTCCGGCATCGTCGGCCTGCGCCAGGTCGACGTCGGCAATATCGTCAATGCCGCGACCCAGACCGGTATCGTGACAATCGCCCAGGTCGAACCGATCGCGGTGATCTTCACTGCGCCGGAAGACCAGTTGCCGGATATCAAGGCGGCGCTGGCGGCCTCTCCGCCGAAGACCATCGCGCTGTCCACCGACGGCAAGCGCGTGCTGTCCACCGGAATCCTCGCGCTGATCAACAATCAGGTCGACACGACCAGCGGGACTATTCGGCTCAAGGCGGTGTTCGACAACAAGGACCACGCGTTGTGGCCGGGCCAGTCGGTTTCGACCCGGCTGCTGATCAACACATTGAAAGATGCTACTGTGGTTCCCGACGATGCGGTTCAACACGGAACCGACGGTCTCTATGCGTTTACGGTCAACCAGGAGAACAAGGCCGAATTCCGCAAGATCAAGGTGACGCGGTCGATCGACGGGCGTTCAGTGGTCGATGAGGGATTGTCGCCCGGCGAGCAGGTGATCACGGCGGGACAATACAAGGTTTCGCCCGGCACCCTCGTCAGCACCGCGGTCGCAAGTTCGGATCCGGCCCAGGCCAAGGTCAAGCAGGAATGAGCGACGGTATCTCCGCGCCTTTCATTCGCTACCCCATCGGCACCTCGCTGATGATGGCCGGCATTCTTTTCGTCGGCCTCGTCGCCTATCCGCTGCTGCCCGTAGCGCCGCTGCCGCAAGTCGACTTCCCGACCATTCAGGTCGCAGCCTCCTTGCCGGGCGGCAGCCCGGAAACCATGGCCTCGTCGGTGGCACAGCCGCTGGAGCGCCAATTGGCGCAGATCCCGGGCATCGCGCAGATGACCTCGACGAGCTATCTGGGAACGGCCGCGGTCACGATCCAGTTCGATCTCAACCGTTCCATTGACGCCGCCGCCAACGACGTGCAGGCCGCGATCAACGCCGCCAGCGGCCAGTTGCCGAAGAACCTTCCCTCGCCGCCGACCTACCGCAAGGTCAACCCCGCGAATTCGCCGATCCTGCTGTTGTCGGCGACATCGGATACGCTGCCGCTGACCACCGTCAGCGACGCCGTGGACGCCCAGCTCGCGCAGCAGATCAGCCAGATTTCCGGCGTCGCCCAGGTCACCATCGGCGGCCAGCAGAAGCCGGCCATTCGTGTCCAGATCGATCCGGCCAAGCTCGTCGCAAAAGGCCTGTCGCTGGAAGACGTGCGCGCGCAGATCGCGGTCACGACGGTCGACAGCCCGAAAGGCAATATCGACGGCGACACACGCGCCTACACCATCTACGCCAACGACCAGTTGCTGGATTCCAAGGACTGGAACGACGTCATCATCGCCTATCGCAACGGCGGCCCGTTGCGGATCCGCGATATCGGCCAGGCCGTCACCGGCCCTGAAGACGCCAAGCAGGCGGCCTGGGCCAACGGCAAGCGCGGCGTGTTCCTGGTGGTCTACAAACAGCCCGGCGCCAACGTCATCGAGACCGTCGACAAGATCAAGGCGACGCTGCCGCGGCTGGTCGCGGCGATCCCGCCCGCGATCAAGATCGAGGTCATCAGCGACCGCACCACGACCATTCGCGCCGCGGTCGAAGACGTGCAGTTCACCCTGCTTTTGACCATCGCGCTGGTGGTCATGGTGATATTCATATTCCTGCGCAGCTTCTGGGCCACGGTGATCCCGACCGTCACGGTGCCCCTTGCCCTGCTCGGCGCGTGCGCGCTGATGTGGGTGTTCGGCTACACGCTCGACAATCTCTCCCTGATGGCGCTGACCATTGCGGTCGGCTTCGTGGTCGACGATGCCATCGTGATGCTGGAAAACATCACCCGCTATATCGAGGAAGGCGAGAAGCCGATGGCCGCCGCCTTCAAGGGCGCCCAGGAAATCGGTTTCACCATCGTGTCGATCAGCGTCTCGCTGGTCGCGGTGCTGATCCCGCTGCTGCTGATGGGCGGCATCATCGGGCGGCTGTTCCGCGAATTCGCCGTGACGCTGGCGATGACCATCTTCGTGTCCATGATCGTGTCGCTGACGCTGACGCCGATGATGGCTTCGCGCTTCCTGCGCGCGCATCATGAAACCAAGCACGGCCGTTTCTACCAATGGAGCGAGCGCGCCTTCGACGCCATGCTGCACGGCTATGAGCGCGGGCTCGACATGGCGCTGCGCTGGAAGTTCACCACGCTGATGATCTTCTTCGCCACCCTGGGCTTGTCGGTCTATCTGTTCGTCATCATTCCCAAGGGCTTCTTCCCGCAGCAGGACAACGGCCTGATCACCGCGACATCGGAAGCCAATCAGGACATTTCCTTCGCCGACATGAAGCGGCATCAGGAAGCGCTTGGCGACATCGTGCGGGCCGATCCCGACGTCGCATCGGTTGCGATGGCGATCGGCGGCAGCGGCCGGGCCGGCAATAACGGCAATCTGTTCATCACGCTGAAGCCGCGCAACGAGCGCGGGGCGAGCGCACAGCAGATCATCGCGCGGCTGCGTCCCAAGCTCGAGAAGGTCGAAGGCGCCCGGCTTTATATGCAGGCAGCGCAGGACGTGCGGCTCGGCGGCCGGCCGACCCGAACCCAGTTCGAGTTCACGCTGCAGGATGCCGACCTCGGCGAATTGAACCAATGGGCGCCGAAGATCCTGGCCAAGATGCAGACGCTGCCGGAACTGCGCGACGTCGCCACCGACCAGCAGACCAAGGGCACCACGCTCGAACTGAAAATCAACCGCGACACCGCCTCGCGCTACGGCATCCAGCCGCAGTTGATCGACGACACGCTGTACGACGCCTTCGGCCAGCGTCAGGTGACGCAGTATTTCACGCAGCTCAACAGCTATCACGTGATCCTCGAAGTGCTGCCCGAGCTGCAGGGCAATCTCGATACCCTGAACAAGATCTACGTGAAGTCGCCGACCACCGGCGATCAGGTGCCGCTGTCGACCTTTGCGACCTGGACCAGCGTGCCGGTGCGGCCGCTGTCGATCAGCCACCAGGGCCAGTTCCCGGCGATCACCATCAGCTTCAACCTCGCGCAGGGCGTGGCGCTGGGCCAGGCGACCAACGCGGTTCAGAAGGCGATGGTCGAACTCGGGGCGCCCTCGACGCTCAATTCGAGCTTCCAGGGCACCGCGCAGGCGTTCCAGCAATCGCTTGGCACCGTGCCGCTGTTGATTCTGGCCGCGCTCGTGGTCGTGTACCTGATCCTCGGCATTCTCTACGAAAGCTACATCCACCCGATCACGATCCTGTCGACGCTGCCCTCCGCCGGCGTCGGCGCGCTCGCCATCCTGATGCTGTTCGGGTTCGATTTCAGCCTGATCGCCCTGATCGGCATCGTGCTGTTGATCGGCATCGTCAAGAAGAACGGCATCATGATGGTCGATTTCGCGATCGCGGCCGAGCGCGACGAGCATCTGGAGCCCGAGGCCGCGATCCGGAAAGCGGCGCTGTTGCGGTTCCGTCCGATCATGATGACGACGATGGCGGCCCTGCTCGGCGGCGTGCCGCTGATGCTCGGCACCGGCACCGGATCGGAAATCCGCCAGCCGCTCGGCTATGCCATGGTCGGCGGCCTGATCGTCAGCCAGGCGCTGACGCTGTTCACGACGCCGGTGGTGTATCTCTATCTCGACCGGCTCTCCAACGCCTTTGCGGGCTGGGGGCGATCGGAAAAATCCGATCATGAGGGACATTCGGACGACCAAGGTTCGGTCAAGCAAGCCGCCGAGTGAGTTGGATTGCGAGTGACTTGACTTTGAACGCCCACCGGCACATCCGAAGGTAGTTCATTTCGGAGCCGGTCCAGTGAAAGTATTTGCAAGACTTCTGTCGCTTGTCGTCGTCGACGGTGGCGTTCGGTTTGGTCGGCTTCAGCCAGGCCCAGCAGGCGCCGAAGGCCAAAAGCCCGGCGCGAGCGGCGCAAGCGACGCCCACTCCGGCAGCCAGCCCGCAAGCCGAGGCTACGCCTGCGAACACGCCCACCCCTCCCGGCTGGGTCGCACGATGCACCAGCGTCAGCCGCGACGCGCCGCTCGAATGCGCGATCGAGCAGACCGCGGTGCTGACCAAGACCGGGCAATTGATCGTACTGATCAACATTCGCGTGCCCAGCGATACGCATACGCCGGTCGCCATCGTCCAACTGCCGCTCGGGATCAATCTGCCGGCCGGAGCCAAGCTCCAGGTCGATGACGGCAAGACATCCGATCTGCAGATCCAGACCTGCGAGGCGCGCGGTTGCTATGCCAACACCCCGATTGCGCCGGACATGCTGGCCGCCATGAAATCCGGCAAGCAACTGAAGGTGTCGTTCCAGAATCTCGCGAAGGAAGTCATCGCCATTCCGATGCCGCTGGCCGATTTCGCGACGGCGTACGACAAGATCAAGTATGGGCTCGTCTTGGGAGCCACCGGCTCGTGCACTCGCCATCACTGTTACTGCCGCGCCATCTCGGCGTTGCCGACGCCATCGCCGTCGAGCTTCTGGTCCTCATGCATGTCGACCGTAACCCGCAGCAGGCGCCCGGTGAATTCGAACGGCGCCTCATAGTGTGAAACCGGGCTTGAGCGATCGCGGCCGATATCGAGACCGGACCAGGAAATGAGGGTGTGGAAGCCGAGCTGAGTCTGCAGCGTGCCGGCGGGTTCGCCGTCGATCAGCAGCGTGTATTCGCTGACGCCGGTGCGCGATCCCTTGGCCGGCGGTTCTTTTCGCACCAACCGCTCCACTTTGACGCCCAGCCGATGCGCGCCGGTTGGGACCTTGCGATTGGACGCCACAATCTCATGGCCGCCACCAATATTGAGGTCGTGCACCAGCATACCGTCCTTGACGTAGAGGCTGTAGCCCGAAGTCGCATCACCATGCGCGATCAGCACACCCTCGGCGCCGGCCTCACCGATCTCGACATGGGCCTCGATGGTGTAGCTGCGGCTGCGCACATCGGGCGCGACGTCGGTCGGCACGTGGCCCATGCCGGCGTGAAAGGTGAATCTGTTTCGCGCGCCGTGAAACCGCGCGGCATTTTCCGCAAAGCGCGGACCGAAGCGGTCGTCGAGCGGCAGCACATTGTGCTTCTCGGCCTCGCTCCACCACAGCTTGATCATCGCAGCCAGGCGCTCAGGCTCTTTTTCCGCCAGATCGTCGACTTCCGAAAAATCCTTGTCGAGATGAAACAGCTCCCATTTGTCGGTCTCGAACGGGGTACCCGACGGGTGAAACGACACCGCCTTCCAGCCGTTCTGCCAGAGCCCGCGATGCCCGAACATCTCGAAATATTGCGGCGAGGATTTTGAAGGCGCCGACGGGATCGGTGATCGGAGCGGGCAAAGCTCTCGCCCTCGATCGGCATCTGGGCGATGCCTGCGATTTCCGTTGGCGCGCTCGATGCCGATCAGGTCGAGCAAGGTCGGCGTCAGGTCGCAGGCGTGAACGAACTGGTGGCGCAATTCGCCCCTCGCGGCGATCCGCTTCGGCCACGACATCACGAAGGGATCCCGGATGCCGCCGCCATGGGTGTTCTGCTTGTAGCGGCGCAACGGCGTGTTCGACGCCATCGCCCAGCCGTGCGGAAAATTGGTGTGCGTGTCCGGCCCGCCGATATCATCGATCCGCCGCAGTTTTTCCGCCATCGGCTCGGGGCGGAAATTATACGGTCCCATCGCGTTGACGAAGCCGAGCGGCCCGCCTTCCTGGCTCGCACCGTTGTCGGACATCACGATAATCAGCGTGTTGTCGCGAATACCGGCCTTGTCAAGGAACGCGACCAGCCGCGCGAGATGCTGGTCGGCATGGTCGAGCATACCCGCGAAGGCCGATTGCAGCCGCGTGAACACGCGCTGCTCGTCGGCGCTGTGCTCCGCCCATGCCTTCACGCCGTCATTGCGCGCGGGCATCCTGGTATCCGCAGGCACGATGCCCATCGCCTTCTGCCGCGCCATGCGCTGTTCGCGCTCGACGTCCCAACCATGGGCGAACATCGCGTCATAGCCTTTGATGATATCGGCGGGCGCCTGATGCGGCGCGTGGCAGGCGCCCAGCGCCACCCATGTCAGCCATGGAATGTCAGGCCGGTCGGCGGTGTGATCGGCGATGAAGCGGATTGACTGATCGACCAGATCGGAGGTGAGGTGATAGCCCTCGGCATAGGTTCCGGGTGGATCGATATGGGTATTGTCGGATACCAGTTCCGGTGCGTATTGGTCAGTCTCGGCATCAAGGAATCCGTAGAAGCGGTCAAAGCCGCGGCCAAGCGGCCAGCCGTCGAACGGCCCGGTCGCGCCGCTTTCGGTCAGCGGCGTGACGTGCCATTTGCCGACCATGTAATTGCGATAGCCGTGCAACCGCAGCATTTCCGCCAGCGTCCCCGCCTCCCGCGCGATCTTGCCGCGATAGCCGGGATAGCCGGAGTCGAAATTGGCGAGGCAGCCGACGCCGACCGAATGATGGTTGCGCCCGGTCAACAGCGCCGCCCGCGTGGTCGAGCACATCGCGGTGGTGTGAAATCCCGAGTAGCGCAGGCCTTCGGCCGCTAGCCTGTCGATGGTCGGCGTTTTGATCGGCGAGCCGTAGCAGCCGAAATCGGAAAAGCCGACGTCGTCGAACAGCACGACAAGGATGTTCGGCGCGCCTTGCGGCGGTTTTGCCGTTTGCGGCCACCAGGGTTTTGAGCCGGCAATGGTCTTGCCGATGGTGCCGCCGAACGGCGCGTTGTGGCCAGCGCTCATGCGTTCCTCCCTGTCGCTTGCGACCGCGGTTGTTCCGCCGCTTTCGCCATTAACCTACCAGGTTGCTCGCAAGATGGCGGATCACGCCATCGCTCATTCGCCCTGCCCTTTACCCGCCGAGATAAGCCTTCTGCACCTGCGGATCTTGCGCCAGCGACGCGGCGGTGCCGGACAGTACGCTCTTGCCGACCTGCAGCACGGTCGCGAAGTCGGAGACTTCCAGCGCCAGTTCGATCGACTGCTCGGCGAGCAGGATCGTCAACCCTTCCCGATGCAGCCGGCCGAAAGTCTCGTACATCGATTCCACCACCGCCGGCGCCAGCCCGAGCGAAGGCTCGTCCAGCATCAGCAGTTTTGGATCGCTCATCAGCGCGCGGCCGACCGCCAGCATCTGCCGCTCGCCGCCGGACATGGTGCCGGCGCGCTGGTTGCGCCGCTCCTTCAATTTCGGAAACACCTCATAGACGCGTTCCAGCAGCGTGGCCGCACGCGCCTTGTCGCGCAGCGGCGTGGCGCCGAGCAGCAGATTGTTCTCGACGCTCTGCTGCACGAACAGCCGCCAGCCCTCCGGCGACAGCGCGAGCCCCTTGCGCACGATGGAAAACGCGCTTTGTCCGCCGATCTCTTCGCCGTCAAAACGGATCGATCCGGCATGCACGGGAATGAGGCCGGCGATGGCATTGAGCACCGTGGTCTTGCCGCCGCCATTGGAGCCGAGCAGCGCGACCACGCTGCCCGCGGGCACCTCGAGCGACACGTCGGAAACGCCGATCAGATCGCCGTAGCGCACTTCCAGATGCTCGATCCGCAACAACGGCCCGCTCATGTCACCGGTCCGCCCATCAGCTCGATCGGCGTATGGCCTGCGGCGGCCTTGGCGGCGCGGGTGCCGAGATAGGCCGCGATCACGGCCGGATTGGACGTGACCTCGCGCGGGCTGCCGCGCGCGATCTCCTTGCCCTGGTGGAACACCACCACGCGGGTCGCGAGCGACATGATGACTTCCATGATGTGCTCGACGATTACCAGCGTGATGCCGGAACGATGGATGTCGCGCACCAGATCGATCGCGAGCTTCACCTCCTGTTGCGTCAGGCCGGCCATGGCTTCGTCGAGCAGCAGCACTTTCGGCTCGGTCGCAAGCGCGCGGGCAATCTCCAGCCGCTTGCGGCCGGGCGTGCCGAGCGAACGCGCCGGCGCATCCGCCAGCCGGCTCATGCCGACCCGCTGCAGCACGGCGCGGGCCTTGGTCTCGGCCTCGGCACGATGCGAGGTGCGCAGGAACGCGCCGATCATCACATTCTCCAGCACCGTCATGCCTTCGAAGGTCTGCGGCACCTGGAAAGTACGGGCGAGCCCGATTCCTGCCCTCGCCTCCGGCGTCAAGTTCGTAATGTCGTGACCTTCGAACAGCACCTTGCCGGAGGTCGATACGAGATCGCCGGTCAGGCAGTTGAAGAAGGTCGATTTGCCGGCGCCGTTCGGCCCGATCAGGCCGAGAATATCGCCTTGCTCCAGCGTCACGCTGGCCGCGTCGACGGCTTTGAAGCTACCGAAGGCCTTTGTCACATCGCGGGCTTCAAGAAGCATTGGGTGCTCCTTGCGCGGCGGCCGGCGCTTCGGCTGGCTTGCGCTTGGCTTGCGCTTGGCCCAGAGCCGGTTGATCAGCGCCAGGACGCCGCCGGGCTGGAAGCGCGCGATCAACACAATGATGGCGCCGTAGACGACAAAGGTCAGCCCTGCCCCCTTGCCGCCGAGCAAATTGTTGGAGATTTCCTCCAGCGGCACCAGGATCGCCGCGCCAACCAGCGGTCCGAACAACAGGCCGGCGCCGCCGAGCGCCGCCATGATCAGCATTTTCACGGAGATCAGGATGCCGAGGCCGGATTCGGGATCGACGAAGCCGAACATCATCGCATACAGCGCGCCGGCGACGCTGGTCAGGCCGGCGCTCAGCATGAAGGCATACAGCTTGGTGCGGCTGGCGGGCGCGCCAAGCGAGCGCGCGGCGCGTTCGGAATCCTTGATGGCGCGCAAATAAAATCCCATCCGGCTGTTGGTCATCCACCAGGTGATGCCGAGCGTAATCAGCAGGACGGTCAGGAACAGATAGTAATATGGCAGCGCCGAGATGAAGGAGAGATCGAGCACGGTGCGCGGCACGGTCGGGCCGCTGAGGCCGACGGCGGCGCCGAGATATTCCGTGTTGGTCACGATCAGCCGCGCGAGTTCGGCGACCGCGATCGTCGCCATGCTGAAATAATGACCCGACAACCGCAGCGTCGGTACGCCGATCACGGCTGCGATGGCGACGCTGGCGACGATGCCGGCGGGAATGCCGACCAGAGGCGGCAGCGCGAAATGCGAATAGGCGGCCATCGAGGCGTAGGCGCCGCAGCCGAAGAACACGACGTGTCCGACCGACACCTGGCCGGCATAGCCGCCGATAATGTTCCACGCCGAGGCCGCGATCGCATAAAGCAGGATCAGGGCGCCAAGCCGCTGCTGAAACGGCGTCGTAAACACCAGCGGATAGATGATCACGAGCGCAAGCGCGACCAGGGGCCAGATGAAACGCCGCATCACATCTTGCCCATCAAGCCTTGCGGCCGGAACCAGAGGAAACACAGGAACAGCGAATAGACCACGATGTCCTTGTAGACCGCGCCGATCCAATAGGCCGACACCAACTCGATCACGCCGATCAGAAGCCCCGCGACCAGCGCGCCCGGCACGCTGCCGAAACCGCCGAGCGACACCGTGACAAAGGCGACGATGCCGAGCGTTTCGCCGACCGTCGGCGCGATATAGAAGAATGTCGCGATCAGCGCGCCGGCGAGCCCCGTCGCGCCCGCCGCGATCGCCCAGGCGATCGCCTGCATGCTGTCGGGGCGGATACCCATCAATTGCGCCGCGGTGGAATCCTCGGAAACCGCCAGCATCCTCGAGCCCAGCGACGTGCGGGTCAGCAACAGGTGCAATCCAAGCGTCACCAGCAAGGCGACGACGCCGGCCAGCAGACGGGACGCCTGCAATTTGATGCCGAGCACATCATACGTGCCGCCGACGAGATCGCCGGGCAACGTCATGAAGTTGGCGCCAAAACCCCAGAACACGGAATAGCGCAGCAGCAGCGCGAGCCCGAACGTGCCGAGAATCTGGGCCAGCATCGGGCCCTTCATCACGCTGCGGATCAGCCCGAAATAAACGATGATGCCGAGCGTCGCGAGCACCAGCGCCGCCACCGGCGCGCCGACCCACGGCCCGACGCCGAACAGCGTCCAGACCACGAACGCCACATACATGCCGAGCATGACGAAATCGCCATGCGCGAAATTGACGATGTTCATCATGCCCCAGATCAGCGTGAGGCCGGACGAGAACAACGCATAGACGGCGCCGAGCAACAGGCCGCCGACAATCACCTGAACGAGGATGGAAGACATGTCAGCGGCAGGTTTTGCGGGTTAAGGTTTGGTCTGATGGATCGGGGCGATGAATTTGAAGGGCGGGACCGACGCCCCGCCCCTTTTGGCCTGTTACCAGCCCTTATAGGGCAACGCCGGCGCGTTCTTGGCCAGTTGTTTCGGCCACACCGGCACGTAGCTCTCGCCGTCCTGCAACTGGATCACCAGCCCGGCGGCAAGGACGTTCTGGCCCTTGTCGTCGAACTTCACGCCCTTGTAGCCCATGATGAGCTGCTCGGGCTTGAGATCGGTGGCCTTCAGCGCCGCCTGGATCTTGGCGGGCTCGGTCGAGCCGGCGCGATCGATCGCATCGCAGAGCACGAAGAAGCCCTGCATCTGGCGCGCGGCGGTATCGTCCAGATCGTCACCGCCGCTCTTCTTCTTGTACATCTCGTTGATCAGGAAGGTCGGCGATCCCGGAGGTCCGATCGCGAACGAGGACCGGTTGAACAGACCTTGCGTGAGTTTTCCCGCGGCCTTGATAAAGGACGGATCGGAAAAGCCGGAATTGTCGGCAATGATCATCGGCGGCTTGTAGTCGAGCGCCTGCATGGTCTTGGCATACAGGATCGCATCGGACGTATAGCTGACCATGATCACCACGTCCGGCTTCTTGTCCTTGAGCTGCAGCACCTGGCTCTGCACATCCGTCGTGTTGGCGGCATAGGGAATATCGAGCCCGACGCTGAGGCCGTTCTCCTTGAACACGGAAGTGATGACGCTCGCGACCGAGGTGCCGTATTCGGTGTTCTCATGAACGATCGCGACGTTGTCGGTCTTGATGCCGCCGGCCTTCATGTCCTTGAGAAAGTCGAGATAGATTTTGGCAAAATCCGACGCGACCGGCGTCACCCGGAAAAACCATTTGAAGCCGCGTTCCGTCAGGTTGGCCGCGACCAACTCGCCGTTCACATAGGGAATGCCGTATTTTTCGGAAATCGCGCTCGTGGTCAGCGTGATGCCGGACTGATAGGCGCCTGAGAGCGCAACCACCTTTTCTTCGGTGATCAGGCGAAGCGCCTGGTTCTGCCCGACCGCGGGACTGCCCTGATTGTCGGCAAACACAACTTCGACCTTGGCGCCGCCGAGCCCGGCCAGACCGGCATTCTTCGCCAGCGGAAGATTGCCCAGTTCAGGATGCGCATTGTTGATGATGTCGATCGCGGTCTCGATCGCAGCCTTGCCGTGCACGCCGGCGCTGGCCGCGTTGCCGCTCAGAGGATAGACGCCGCCGATCTTGACGGTCTTGTCCTGGGCCGACGCAACACCCGCCAGCGCAACCGACATCGCGGCGGCAGAAAGCAGCCCGACGATATGCTTCAAGCTCATTTTGAAAATCTCCGAAAGGTCCCAACCCGATGCGGGCTTTTAAGCCCTGAATACGCCGGAGCATGACACCCCGGCGCTTCCCTTATTTTTGGCCGCTCAACATTGCATGGCCGGTTGGCAGGGGCAAGGTAGCGCTACCAGCGGCAAGCTATCGGCCGGATGCTTCGATCATCGAAGGCTGAAGCGGCGCGTGTCGCCCTCGATCAGGCAATACCGGTGCTTGTGACTGGCGCGAACGGATAGACGCGGCATGGCGGCAAGCCGCAGCACGGCCCGCTCCCGTCAAGCGTGCGCACCATCGGCAATGACCGCGAGAAGCGGCCGAAACGGCAAGCGGCTGCGGGCGCCCAATTTCGCCGGAAATAGCCCGTCTTCGGTGCCTGCTTCCGTGCTTGCCAAGGCCGGGACCGAGCGGGTAGAACGGCGCACCGGCGAAGCGGCGATTTGCATCATCCCACCGTCGGCGATTGCCCAGATATCTAAATAAGACATTGATATCGTTGAGCAATTATTGGGGAATGGTGTAACGGTAGCACAACAGACTCTGACTCTGTTTGTCTAGGTTCAAATCCTAGTTCCCCAGCCACACTACCGTTCACAGCTGTTCACATCCTTCCCCCACGTTCGCAACGAGTTGAAAACCCAACAGTAATATGCTGTCAGAGTACGCAGATGTTCGCCAGCAGCCCCTTGAAGCCGGAGAAATTGACGGTATCTATGACGGTATATCGAGTTATTACGTTTGTGTTTCGACGTGGAGATACCGTCATGCCATTGACCGACACGCGCATCCGCAACGTCAAGCCACGAGCGCACCCTTATAAGCTGAGCGATGGCGGCGGCATGTATCTACTGGTGACGCCGAAGGGTGCAAGTTACTGGCGGATGGATTATCGGTTCGCGGGAAAGCGGCGAACACTTGCCCTAGGTGTTTATCCGGCCGTGACGCTTTCCAACGCTCGAGCTCGCCGTGAAGATGCGCGAGCGTTGCTGGACAAAAACATCGATCCCAGCATTGCAAAGAAAGCCGACAAACGTTTAGCCAAGCTCGCCGCCGAGAACACCTTCGATGCCATAGCTCGGGAGTGGCTTGAGAACCAACGTAACAGGCTTGCTCCCCGGTACCGAGCGTTGCTCCTAGCACGGTTCGAGGCAGATGTTTTCCCGGAGATCGGCCCGCGGCTTATCAAGGATATCGATGCTCCAGAACTATTGGAGGCGCTCCGGAAGGTAGAAAAGCGCGGCGCGCGCGAAACCGCTCGTCGGCTGCGGCAAATTTGCGGCCAGGTATTTCGCTATGCGGTGGCGACAGGGCGCGCCAGCCGCGACCCGTCCGTGGACCTGAAGGGCGCGCTTAGCTCTCCCGGGAGGAAACGCGGACACAAGGCAATGGCGCGTGACGAGATACCGCAGTTTCTGGCAGCTGTTGAAGCCTATGACGGCGATCCGAGAACTCGCCTCGCATTGCGCTGATGGTTCTCACTTTCGTTCGCACAAGCGAGTTGCGGGCTGCGCGATGGTCGGAGTTCGAGAACCTCGATAGCGAGAATGCTCTTATGGCGAATACCGGCCGAACGAATGAAAATGAAGACTGAGCATATCGTTCCGCTTGCACCGCAGGCAATAGCGGTTCTTCGAGAACTCCGCAGCCTGTCAGGATCAGACGCTAGTCCATTCCTTTTCCCTTCGCCATCGCGCGAAGGTTTCATGAGCAACAACACGATGCTATTTGCGCTCTATCGTATGGGATATCATGGGCGCGCAACAGTCCATGGCTTCCGCGCAATGGCGTCGACCGCCCTCAACGAAATGGGTTTTCGGCCGGACGTCATCGAGCGGCAACTTGCCCATGAAGAGCGCAATCGAGTGCGTGCCGCCTACAATCGCGCGGAATACCTTGGTCAGCGCCGCGACATGATGAACCGCTGGGCCAACTACCTGGACGGGGACACGGGCGAAAATGTCGCCTCACTTCACGATCACCGCCTGAGAATACTGAATAAGTGATTGCCGCAACGCCAAGCGATTATTCGGTGGGGGCGGAGTTTGAGTCGGAAAAAACTTCTAGGTTCAACCGGCGCCGCCAGCTTTTCCGCGCGCTTTTTGGGATGCTCGAATGGTCGACTGGATCAAAGTCTCGCCGGAAGATGCCTGGAAGGTGCCGACCGAGGAAGTCTAAGGGAGCTCGCCAGACAAGCTCGCGTGCCTAGCGACTCATGCGGATTCCAGAATCCGTCTGCGGTACAGTGGAGGCCCGTCTGGGGGAAGAGAAGAACTATTCAAGCGAGGCCCGGCAGCAGAAAAGAAGGGGTCCCTGGCTCGCGCCGCCGATGCCGCGCTAGACTCTTCACGATGCGCTTGGCACCTTTGGGAAGCCGGAGCAAGAGCCCTCAAAAAGAGTTTTCCCTGCTTTCGACTGCGGAGTTCGGAGGCCTGCGGCAAAATGCTTATGAACTTGCGAAAATCTTAAATGCGGCCGTAGGCAAACCACCGCCCCGTGACCTGAACGAGCCTCCGCGACCGAACCGAAGGGGCAGAAAACTGGACGCGGTGAAAGACGTATTATTTCAAAATTCGCTTATGATCTCCTGCTGGATGCGAGGGCGGCAGGCGGAAGGTTTACGGTTGATAGGAACAGTTCAAAGGGTTCCTTCATCAAAGGCATGACCTTGTTAGCCTCCCACCTACCTCCTGGCTTTGTGCCGAGGCGCCTGGCAGCCACAACCCTCGATCGCTTCAGAACTTGGTGCGGTCAGACAGGTGTAGTCTCCAACATGAACCCCGACGATTTCGATTACTGGAAAAAGTCGTGGATGTACTCCCTATATCCGCGCAAACCCACCTAAGTAATCCACCCCGTTTACCGGACCAGAAATTGCACCAATTTCTGATCGTATTTTCCTGACGCTAAAGAGTGCTTTGCTGCCGCCTGCGCTCGCTGAACCGCGGGCGGGTTCAGCCGAATTTATCCCGGCCAACAGCGGAGAGTTCAATGCACAACCGACTAGTTCACAGCATTGCGGAGGCGTGTGAGGCCGCGGATACGGGCCGCACAGCGCTGTACGAAGCGATCAATTCCGGCGAGTTACGCGCCGTCAAACGCGGGCGGCGCACGCTAATACTCGACGAAGATTTACGTCATTGGGTGCAAACCCTGCCGCCGATCCCAGTGAGAAAACTGAAAGTCGAGCCGGACCGTAGGGCCGGTGGCGGCGGCATTCTAAAAATCGAGGGGCCACGCACGTCGGCCCGAAATATCTGACCTATCACGAGATCGTAATGGATATCAGCGAAATCGCCGTCAAAGCAGCGGCACACCTGAATCTGACCCTCGGACGCGATAACAGATGGCGCGGGCGCTGCCCCGTGTGCTGCTACGCCAAGCCCACGCTGGAGGTTGCCATAGAGCGGGATCGGATTGCGATATCCTGCAAAACCTGTGGTGCCGTCGCCGGCATAGCGGCCATGATGGGCATTCCAAGCGACATCCTTACCGTGCCGCGTGTGCAGCCGTCGAAGGTTGCCCGAGCCATTGATGCCTGGCGCTGCGCAACTCCTGCGGCGGCGTCTCTTGTTGAACGCTACCTGCAAAGTCGGGGGATCACAGGTCCGCTTCCCGCCCCAATTCGCTTCCTTCCGCGGCAACGAAACTGGAGTAACGGCGAGGCATACCCCGCAATGATTGCACTTGTTCAGCGCGTGCCCGACGACGAGCAAGTTGGCGCTCTGCTGAGTGCGGTCCCGCTAGTTGATGCAGGTGCACACTTTACTTTTTTGCAGTGCGACCAACTCGACGGCCCTGTGGTCAAAGCCCGTATCGATGCCTGTAAGCTGACGCTTGGGGAGCTTCGCCATGGCGGCGTCTGGCTAACGCCGGTCGGAAAGAAGATCGGCGAGGAGCTCGCCGTCGCCGAGGGTATCGAGACCGCGCTTTCCGTCATGCAGATTACAAATCTGCCGGACGGTTCGGCTCTCAGCGCGGCGGGTATGCGGTCGCTGCGATGGCCCCCGCAGGTTGGCGACTGTGGATAGCTGCGGACAATGATAACGCGGGGCTGACGGCTGCCGAGACGCTGCTCGGACGGGCGCTGCGCGCATAAATATGCAGGCGCATATCAAAATCCCAGCCAGAGGGAAGAATGATTTTAACGATCTGCTGAAGGGGGCGTGATGTCAGCAACAACTTCCGATGGACGCATGGAGGTCTCAGACGGCGCGTTTGAGGCTGCGCCAGTTGCAGCCTCACTGCCGTCCACTTGGTCAGCAAGTCGCGAAGGCTCCGAAACGAGGACCGCAGAAAATCGACTTCGGAACCAGACGCGTTTGACGGTAGCGCCGAGGATGTGGCGGCAGAGGAGACTGGTCCAAGATTGAGTTGTTCAAATGGGCTGACGGCGTACTCGGCCTGAATGAGGCTGACATGGAGCTGGCACTCGCTGATGCTGTGAAAGATTTTAAGAAGACGCGTACATTTCTCAAGCGCATCATTGCGGCCCGCCAGTCGGAAAAATCCAGGGCTGAGGCTAACGCAGAGCGCCGCGACGAGCCTAACGACGACAGAACAACGTCAAATTCTATTCCCCGGATTTCAAGGTTTCAGATATCGGCGTGTTCGCTAGAAAGCTCGACGATAAAGGACATCCATTTTGGGATAAAATTTGCACGACGCGAATTGATCTGGACGCTCTAACCAGGGACGGACGCGGGGAAAACTGGGCGCTTATATCCGTATCACGAACCGTGACGGCGGGAGGAAAAGGCTCTCTGTTCCCCACGCGCTCATTGCTGCCGACAAAGTTTCGGATATCGCCGGCCTGCTGGCCTCGCTCGGCGTCGGAATCGTTGCATCACGCCAGGCCCGCCAGCTACTCGTACAATTTCTCACGCTCGATGTAAGCGGGCGCATAACTGCCGTGCCTCAGATCGGTTGGCACCGCTGCGAAAACACTTGGCAATTTGTTCTCCCCGATGAAGCTATCGTGCCCGCTCGATTTATAGGTCCGCGGCCTGTCCTGCAAACCGCGAGCCTTCATGTGCAGCACGGCCTTGATGTGTCCGGGACCGTTGAGGAATGGATCGAAAATGTCGCCGCGCCCTTAGCGGGAAACAGTAACGTGCATTTATGCGTCGGCACAGCCTTCGCCGGGCCGTTGCTCAAATGGGCGAGCGAGCCGCCCGGCATGTTTCACATCTGGGGTGCGTCGAAGATCGACAAGTCCC
>CAWJYI010000025.1:0-69137 GCA_963847015.1 uncultured Alphaproteobacteria bacterium
AATCAGTATCCCGCAGATCACCACCCACACAACGAACATCGCGACCAGACCATACCCATAGCGGTCTGGGCGGTTCCTGTTCATGATAGAAAAAGGTTGGCCACTTGATAGAGCGCAAAGGCCAACTGCCCGATCATGACGGCGAGTGCAATCGCGAGGAGATAGAAGCCGTAATACATTGCGCTTCACCCCAGGTATTCGAGGTAGCTCATACAGCTCTGCGTAAGACTGAAAATTAAAACGCGTTACTTGCAATGATCGTCGTCTTGATTCGCTAACATGAGTCAGCTCTAAATCGGCGTCAACAAAATTTCAAACTTTCTTTGTTTGATTGAGACAAGTGAGTCTTTTTTGTCACTCCTAAGCAAACCGGTTCACATCAGCCTCATGGTCCAGCCTCACAGTCTAGCATACGTCTCGCAAGCCCATGGCTGGCCCATGGGTGGCGGTTCGCCTGATGTGGGTCGGTCAGCCGCTGCCGTCGTAGTTCACGCAGCCATTATCTTGAATCCCCACCACACGACAGCAATGGCGGCGATGATGCAGGCAGCGGTAAGGGCGCGCTCCAGGACATGGATCTTCATTGTTTCCATCCCGTTTTCCTTACTACCCCGCGCGAAAGCTATGTGATTCCACGGTGTGTCGGCAACTTTAGGTTTGCTGAAAAAATTAGCATGTTTAGATGCGGATCAAATTAGCGGAAACGGCTCGATCACACCGGTCGGTCCCTGTGTCGTCATACTCCCTGTGTCGCCCTACATAGCGTACTAGCCAACGGCAGCACCAAGTCGTCGTGCGCCCCAGTGTGCGCCGCCTGGGTCCGTAGGGGAAAGAGCGGACATCGACATCTTTGACCCCGCAGCGGACATTGGGTCGCAGCCTTTGAGCCCGATTGTTTGCCCGCTCTCACTCGCCGCCCCG
Source organism: uncultured Alphaproteobacteria bacterium (assembly GCA_963847015.1). Taxonomy (GTDB): domain Bacteria; phylum Pseudomonadota; class Alphaproteobacteria; order Rhizobiales; family Xanthobacteraceae; genus Bradyrhizobium. Next base: position 922 of record CAWJYI010000025.1, read on the forward strand.
TCGCAAAGTGCTAGGCTTTTTGCATCGACAGGGCGTTTCCTCCGCAGGGCACAATGAGACGGCGCGACTTCATCATGCTTATCGGCGGCCCGGTAATGGCATGGCCGTCGGCCGGGCGTGCGCAACAGACCAGCAGACCGCGAAAGGTCGGCGTCCTCTTTCCGGGTATGCTGGGTGCGGATCGCGAGCGGTTGATCAAGGAAGGCTTGACCAACGAGCTCGGTGACCAGAAAGCGATCCTGCTCGCGCGGTCCTCGGAAGGCGATGATCGGTTGCTCGGCCAGTATGCAGCTGAGTTAGCGGCCGGCGCGGATGTTATTATTGCCGTCGGATCGGTAAGTCTCGTAGCCGCCAGGACGGCGTCGCAGACCATCCCGATCGTCGCGCTTGATCTTGAATCCGATCCTGTTGCCAGTGGGGCGGCGCAAAGTCTCAACCGGCCCGGCGGCAATGTGACCGGGATTTTTCTCGATGCGCCGGAAATTGCGGGCAAGTGGATTCAGATTATCAGGGAAGTGGTCCCCGGAATTAAGCGGGTAGCGCTGCTCTACGATTTGCATCTGGATCAGACACAACTCAAATCGGGTGAGGGTACCGCCCACAAGATCGGAATCGAAACGGTAAGGTTTGGCATCGACCAACCCGTCGAATTTCGTGGCGCGTTCCAGCGTGCGATCGAGGCCGGGGTCGACGCGATGCTCGTGCACTCGTCACCGATTTTTGTCGATCAGGCGGCGGCTATCGCCGAACTCGCCCGTGAATTTCGGTTGCCGTCAATTGGATTGTTCCCGATCTATGCAAGAGTGGGCGGCCTGGTTTCCTATGGGCCGAATAATTTCGAGCTATTCAAGCAGGTCGGCGGTATCGCCGGTAAAATCCTTCGTGGCGCAAACGCTGCGGAATTTCCCATTCAAAGGCCGATCTACCTGTCGTTTCTGATTAATATTCACACCGCCAAACTAATGCAGCTTACTTTTCCTCCGTCATTGTCGGCCTTGGCCGACGAGGTGATCGAATGAAGGCTCCGGACGCGTGTGGTCTTTGACTTCAAAGAAAATCCCGGAGCCGTCCTAATTCGAATATGTGTTCGGCTGACATTACAGAACTTACGATTTCCGCCTGGGGCGAGGCATGTATCTCGTAAAGGTGGCGCTGGCTGGGAGGTTGCGCCATAAATTTTTCGATGCACTCATCCAACGTGCCTTCGACAATCAGATATGGGTGAGGCCACTTGGCATTCAGCGCTCGCTGATTATTGATCGACCGCCATTTTCTCAAAATGGCGGGAGCGCCGAAATCAACAAAATCAGAATTTTCCATGATCCAGGCTTCCGGGCCCTTGCCAATCGAATATCGTTAAGTAGCCGGAACAAAGACGCGCGAGGGCGGGATTGTCCAGTATCCCGGTAATTCTTTCGATCTGACGCAAATATGTGCGAGAGAAACGTTCCTTTAGTTCACGCTTAAGCGGACCTTCTTCCAAGGCCGCCAGCTTTTCCAGCAACGCTTCCAGTTCGCGCATCTTCTTTAGGCGGAATTCGATAGCAGTCATGCGGCGCCACACCCATGCTCGAATCAGCAACAGCAAGCACAATTTGGCACTCAAAATCGTACAATCTCAACTTGAATTTGGCTCTCGTAACACCGGGAGGGCGGGTAGGAGGGACGGCAAGGGAGGCTATTGCTATCTGGTCAGAAACGGTCCGGCCAATTTCCGCGGTACCGCCCATATCTCGAACGTCAACGCGACCCGGTTTAGGGGCGTATTCGACGCCGCGTTCAAGTCAGCTCTTCGCGCCGGCGCCGAGGCGGAGCAAACGGACTGAGCGTGGCATTCGATCAGGCCGGATCCTTGGCCTGTTTAGGCCCGCAGTGTAGTATCCGGCGTGTCACCATGGTCCGGCAGGTCGGTGACGCTGCCGCATGCATGTTGCGAGGGCCGAGATGCAGCAGATCGCGCAGTGGCTCGAAGACATCGGCCTTTCCGAGTACGCGCAGTGCTTTGCCGAGAACGGTATTGATGTCTCGGTACTCCAACATCTAACCGACAAAGATCTCAGGGATATTGGCGTCCTGCTCGGGCATCGGCGAAAAATGCTCGCAGCCATTGCCGAGTTTGCGGGCGTGACCGCGTCGCTGCCGGGCCCCGCCGTGCGATTGGGGCCGCAGGAGGCGGCTGAGCGCCGGCAAGTCACGGTCATGTTCTCGGACATGGTCGGGTCGACGGCGCTATCCGTCCGCATGGACCCGGAGGACCTTCGCGAGATCATTTCAGCGTATCAGAAATGCGTAAGCCGGATCGTGCGCCGCTTCGACGGGTTTGTCGCCAAGTATATGGGTGACGGCGTGCTCGTGTACTTTGGCTATCCGGAAGCTCACGAGGACGACGCGGAGCGTGCCGTGCGGGCGGGACTGGAGCTAATCGCGGCGGTGGCCGCGCTCAGGACACTCGCACCGCTGCAAACCCGTGTGGGTATTGCGACCGGGCTGGTCGTGGTCGGCGACCTCATTCAATCGGACGAAGCGCGCGAGCGCGGCATCGTCGGCGAGACGCCAAACCTGGCGGCGCGGCTGCAGGGCGTGGCGGAGCCGAACACGGTGGTAATAGCCGACAGCACCCGAAGACTGCTTGGGAGGCTCTTCGACCTCGAGGACCTCGGCGCAAAAGAGCTCAAGGGCCTTCCCGGACCGGTGACGGCTTGGGCGGTGCTGCGATCCAGCGCCGTGGAGAGCCGGTTCGAAGCCCTGCATGCTGACGCGACGCCGCTGGTCGGCCGCGAAGAAGAAATCGAAATCCTCAGGCGTCGCTGGCAATCGGCAAGGCGCGGCGATGGACGCGTGGTATTGCTTTCGGGAGAGCCGGGCATGGGCAAATCGCGGCTTGTAGCCGCGCTTATCGAGCTACTTCGCCCCGAACTCCATGCCACGTTCCAATATTTCTGCTCGCCCCATCGCCAGGACAGCGCGCTGTTTCCCGTGATCTCCTGCCTGGAGCGCACCGCGGGGTTTGAACATAACGATACTTCCGGGGCGAAATTCGCCAAGCTCGAAGCGCTTGTTACGGAAAATTCCGAGCTTGCCGAGGATGTGGTGCTCTTCACTGATCTGTTGTCGCTCCCGCCCTGCAGCAATTATGCGCCGGTCAGTTATCCCCCACAACGAAAGAAGGAAAAGACGCTTGAGGCTGCCGTCCGTCATCTCGCGGGGGCGGCTGAGCGTCAGCCGGTCTTGTTGATCTTTGAGGATGTTCACTGGATCGACCCCACCTCGCACGAATTACTCGACTTGGTCATTCAGCGGATCGAACGACTGCCGATTTTGGCGATCGCGACGTTTCGCCCGGAATTTCAATCGCCATGGGCGGGCCAATCGCACGTTACGACCCTCACTCTCACGCGGCTTGCGCGGCAGGATTCTGCGACGCTAGTGCGGCAAGTCGAACGCGACGGCGTACCGCTCCCCGACGATGTCGTGCAGGAGATCGTCGCCCGTTCCGACGGTGTACCTCTCTTTCTGGAGGAGGTGACGCGAGCGGTGCTCGAGGCGGCAGGGGCGCATGCCTTGCACGAAGAAACCGCCACGTTAGTTCCACCGAAGCTTGGTCGCGCGGTACCTGCCACGTTGAACGCATCACTGATCGCGCGCCTTGACCGCATCGGATCGGCCGCAAAGGAGATTGCCCAGCTCGGCGCTGCTATCGGGCGGGAGTTCTCTTATGAACTCCTCGTTACGACTTCGCAGCGTTCGCCATCCGAACTGCAGGAGGCTCTTGAACGGCTCGTTGAAGCAGGGCTCATTTTCCAGCGCGGTGCGCCTACCCAGGCGACGTTCCTGTTTAAGCATGCTCTCGTGCAGGACGCCGCCTATTCCACGCTGATTAGAGGCGCGCGCCGGGATCTCCACGCGCGCATTGCGGATGCGCTACTGGTCGTGAGCCAAACAGAAAACGTCGCGCCCGAGATTCTCGCCCTGCACATGCAAAGTGCGGACCGAGCCGCCGAAGCGATCGAATACTGGCGCTTGGCCGGCGAACAGTCCGCGCTGCGCGCCAATAATCGCGAAGCGGTGGCCCACTTTAACCGCGCCCTGAAGCTCCTCGAAGCAGAGCCGCAAACGAACGAGCGTTGGCGCGCCGAACTCGCAATTCTGTCGCAGCTTGGTCCGGCCTTGATGAGCGTCCACGGCTGGGCCGCGATTGAAGTGGGCGAAGTTGTCGAACGCGCCAGCGAAGTTGGACGGCTACTCGAAAGTTCGCAGGAGATTGCGCCGTCCATCGCCAATCTTTGGATGTTTCACTACGCCAATGGCCGCATCGACGCCGCAGAAAAGATTTCAGAAGACCTCTTCAGAATCGCGCGCGATCTGGATAGCGCCGAGGTGTTGCTGCAGGCGCATCACACCGCCTGGCCGGTGCGTTGGTCACGAGGTAGGTTGACGGACGCCGTCGAACATATCGATGCCGGATTGGCGCTCTACGACGAAAAGTGTCACGCCCATCATCGTTTCCGCTATCTGGGACACGACCCTGCCGTCTGCGGATTGTCGATTGCGTCGCAACTATATTCAGCACTTGGTTACGCAACGCGGGCGAAGGACCACGGTGATCAGGCGTTGGCGCTTGCTCGAAGGCTCAACCACGAGCCATCCATCGTCCATGGGCTCTGGTTCGTGGTTGAATCGCAAACCACGCGCCGGGATATTGCCGGCGTCACCGCGAACACGGCCGAACTTCTGACATTGGCAGAACAACATGTACTTCCTCTGCCGCGAGCAATGGGGCTCGTGTATCGAGGTTGGGCGTTGGCGTCGTCTGGATACGCGGAGGACGGTCTTGAGCTGGCTGAGCAAGGCGTAGCTTTGCTCGAGCGGTCCGGAACGCGGTTCGTTCTATCGCGTGCCTACGGTCTGATCGCCGAAATTCGCTTGATCGCCGGACAATATGCCGAAGGTCTGGAGCAGGTACAGAAGGCACTTCATGTCTCGTCTGATCTGGGAGAATCGTTCTATCGGCCCCGGCTGCTCCAGATTCGGGCGGAGCTGGAGCAGGCATCTGGCCAAACTGACGAAACGATCGAAGCAAGCTTTAGGGAATCTTTGCAGCTTGCGACCGTGCAAGGCGCCAAGGCGTTTGAGTTGCGCGCCGCGATCGGTCTCGCCGGGTTATGGTCGCATCAACGCAGGCGCGATGAGGCGCGAGAACTCCTGAGACCGATCTGCGACTGGTTCACTGAAGGACGCGATACGTCCGACTTCAAGGAAGCCACGGCACTGCTCGACGCTCTGGGACCATAAAGGAAGAATTGTGGCGGAAATTCACTCGGAGAGACGCGTCGCGATCGTCACGGACGTTGGGCAATGGGATGCGGCGGGTGCGGCGGCTTCGGGCGCGCAATACGGAATCGCAGGGCAGGTCCATCCTGTGAGCGAGGGTGGCGTCAGAAAAGCAGCTTCAATGAAGAAAATCCGGTGCGTGTTGCAAAACTGAAACAGAAGGGAAGTAGGCAAAATGCCTCGTGTATTCGGTGCGCTTGCCGTGGGCAATGTGGAAGCGGGCGGGGTGCGGGACGTTGCCGCCCTTGCGTGGATACCAGTGACTGCGTAAGGGTAACCGGGAGTTAAATGGAGTAAAAGAAGCATGGCAATCAGCAAGTGGCTTGCGCTGGTCTCGACCATCGCGCTAACGGGTTGTTGCGCGTCTGGAAACGGTTGCTATGCGCCGACGTGCCAGGAACTCCAATTGCTTGGGATGGTTTGGGTTCGCCACCATCCGAAAACGCGGACGGCCAAGCGCCGGCGCGAAAGCCGCACCGCAGCCGTGAAATAATCGCTGGAAATGTGAGCGAGGCGAAAGCTTCGTCAGATCCCAAGTCGGAATCCGATGAGCGGTGGGCAAAGGAACAAGCCGCTGCCGCGGAGGCGGACAGGAAGCTGACCAGGAAACTCAAGATCTGCAGCAGTTGCGAATAGGCGCGCGGACCGAAGGCTGTCTCTCTGTAAGGCTGTCTCTCACTCTGTATATCCTGCGCGACGGGATCAATTCAGCCACGCAGCGGGATGGGGTCGACTGGAGTACGGTAGAATTCGTGACTGTCTCCGTCAGTAACGCGCACGGCGCACCCCCTCGAACACAACTCAGGACGAACAATGCGAAGTTCGCTCGCGAGGCTATTAGCCTTATCGATCGCGATCTCTAAGTCTTCGAGGATCATGCCGCCCTGGTTCTTGAAATCTTCGCCGATGACGAGCTCAAAATTGAAGTAGGGCATTGGACCCACCTGCCAGTTTCGACCACGCAGAATCTAACGTGAGTCGCTTTGTTCCCTCATTACAACTCTACTCCGCTCATCTGATTGTGGTCGCGTGTTGCGTTTGGGCATCGCGTCCGGCCTATGACGCGGTCCCGATGGGACGGCGGTTTGCGAAGCCGATCGCCTTCGCAATATCAACCGGCGAGCATTGCGGAGAATTGTTTTGCCTCCCATCTTGCCGCCGTTGTTCCCTGCGCCTTGCCCGACGGGCAAATCAAAAATTCCTGTCCAGTCCTCGTGCGAAAAATATTTCGCTTTCCTTGTCTGGTAGACACACCTCATAAGCCGATCCATCCCGGCCCACAGAGGGGCGTATCGCGATCGTCACGGACGTTGGGCATGGGATGCGGTGGACGCGGCAGCGTCGGGCGTGTGACGGTGATCGCAGGGCGGGTTTCGGCTTGTGAGCGATCGAACGGCACGCAGACGAACGATGCCAAAGCCCGGCGAAGCCTTTTCGGCGAAGACGGGTTGCTGCGTACGGCGAAGTCGTGTGGTCCTGGCATCCGTTGCTGATGTCAAATCCGCGGAGGTGCATCGGCCCGACCGGGCTTTAGCTGCGCCCTAATCCGCTGATGACGGTGACAAAAAGGAATTCGTCGCCGAGGAGAGCGCGGGGTAAACCGTTAAAACCATTGCGCAGGGAAGGCCGGGTGTCTCCGGTGGACCTGTGGTGACTACCGTGTGCTTTCTACCTTTGCACACGGGCTGCGGGTGCTCCGGGCACCCGGCTTTCCCTGCTCCCTCCCATGTTTCGAGGGACAAGTCGTGCAAAGCTCCGGGCGCATCGCGCCGCGAGAACGCGGCACCATGTCTCACGCCTCCCGCATCCGAAATCGGCCGGCGGCCTGGTTGAAATCATCCGCGTGCGACGCGCGTGCGCGAGCCGGTCCTGTAGGCGAGGCGGGTATGGCCGGAGCAATAGGGCATGCCGTCGAGCGGCATGTTGCCGCAAAAGCAAAAATCCTCGGCGCCGGGCGTGCTGATGGGCCAGCGGCACCGCTCCTTGCTCAGCTCGAACAGCGAGCAGCGGTGTTCGCTTGCGATCGGCGCGTTATCGACAGGCGGCTCGCCTTCATAGACCGCACGCAGCATCTGATACTGCAAGTGGGGGACGGAGCGCGAGGATCGCTTCCCGGTCGTTCGCGGGCGCGGTTCGGCGTTGGTCTTGCCGCGTGTCAGATTGAGGCGGGAGAGTTTGCCGATCACGGCGTTGCGGCTGACGCCGATGCTGGCGGCAATTTCGCGGCAGGAGAGTCCGGCCTCAAAATGGCTCTTCAGCAGTTCGACGCGCTCAGTGGTCCAGGTCGGTATGTTCGCGAACATGTTGCGGTTCCAAAATCGTTGAACCGCCGCATTCCCGGGCTCCCGTCAGGACGCCTTGCCATTGTCGCGGATCGCAAGCAGCCCGTCCTTGATGGCGAGCCGAATGCCTTCCTCGATCAGGGTCCTCGCAACGCCGGGAACGCTGGTACCGTGGGTGCCCTGTCTCACCAGCCTTTCGAGATAGGTGATGGTCGAGAGCGCCAACGTGACCGGAACGCGGTCGGTTTCGGCTTTTTCTGTAGCCATGCAAGAACGCTAACTTTTAATGACTGTACTGAAAAGTATCTATTTAGAGTCTATTTTGGTTATCCACCGGGAGTCAACAGATCTTGTCGCTGCTCGTCTATCGCATTGGAAAATCAAGGGAAAATATGCGGTGAAGGGCCGGGATCAAGGTCGATGAGGCAGGCAGTGGGCGCAGGTCACGGCTGTGGGCCGCGACCAAACGATCCACACACAAACGGATTTACGGATTGCTTCGCGCCGTTGGGGATGACGATGATGCCGGGAAGAGGGTGCAGGCGATGTCCGTAACGAACGGTCTTTATTCCATTCACATTGAAATGACGGAGGGCGGGCGCGGCCACGCGACCGGAATCATCGTGCTGCTCGACGGCAAGATCGCGGGCGGGGATTCACACTTCTATTACACCGGCTCCTACACGGTTGATCGCGGTAAATGGCGCGGCGAACTGATAACGAACGAGCATGCGAGATCCGCCGGTGTGCTGCCGCTGTTTGGCGGCCGCGAAGTCACCTGCGGCTTTTCCGGCTCTTATTCTCCGGACACCGCGCGATGCGATGGAACGGCGCTGGTTGGAAAGACCAGCGTCACGTGGCACGCCGAACTTTTGCTGCGTTCGGCGCTATGAGGGTGTCACGCCTCCGCTACGCTCGAAATTCGACCTCTGGCGATGGCAGAGATGAAGCAACTTCCGCGCGCTGGATGTCACCCGTGCACAACGGTCTTTGCGATCATGCAGTGAATGCCTTTCGAACCATTCACCGTCTGGGTGACGCGCAAATCCGCGGCGAGGCTGCAGAGCGTGTAGGCATCCTCGCGCGACAAATTGCGTTTTTCGCCGAGCAGCACGATCATGTCACGCAACGCACGCACCACGCATTGATCGAGGTCGGGATCCATCGCCATGGTCAGGTAATGGGTCGCCGTCTCGGCCCGTGGGTAGTCGAGCCGCAAATCCTTGCGCAGCGTCAGCCGGAAACGTCCCTGCAGCGCGGTTTCGATCGCGGTGACGCAGACTTCGCCGTCGCCTTGCACGCCGTGGCCGTCGCCGCAGGAAAACAGCGCACCCGGCACGAACACCGGCAGATATAGTTTGGCGCCGGCACCCAACTCCTTGTTGTCGAGGTTGCCGCCCATCGCGCGCGGGATCAGCGAGGTGATACGGCCCCAGGCCGGCGGCGGCGCCACGCCCATGACACCGAAGAACGGCGCCAGCGGCAAATCGAGGCCCCACGGCAGCCGCCCCACCATCCGCTCGCGGTCGAGCGGAATGTTCAACAGCCGCGTCTCGTGGAAATCGTCGGGCAGGGTGCCGGCCAGCGGACGGATCAGATTGTAGCCCCAGTCCTGCCGGAGCTGGACGTCGAGAATGTCGACCTCCAATACGTCGCCGGGTTCGGCGCCCTCGACTGCGATCGGACCGGTCAGGATGTGACCCGGCACCATCCGCTCATTCTGGGCATGCACTTCGGCAAGCTCGGGCGGCACGTGAAATTTGGTTTTGTCCGGGACGACGTCGGGGCCGCCGCTGATGGTGTCGACGGTGACTTCGTCGCCGCTCTTGATGGTCAGGACCGGCTTTAATTTGGCCTCGAAGAAGCCCCAGTGACAGGTCTTGGGGCTGGAAGGCAGGTGATGATGGGTCATGAGGGGGACTTTACGTGAGAGCGCGGGCGGCGAGTTTGCCGTGGACAAAGCGATATGTCGATGTCGTGTTATAGCTCGTCATTGCAGGCCTTGCCCCGGCAATCGATCTTCGTGAGAGTAATTTTTGTTCGGATCGATGGATACGCGGGTCAAGCCCGCGTATGCCGAGTTTGTATAAAACCGAGCTTGCATAAAATCGAGCTTGTATAAAATCGAGGCTTGCCTTGTTTTTCGCACTCTCCAAAACGCTCGGCGCCATGCTGTTGCCGACGAATTTCCTGATCGGCATGGGTTTGTTGGGCGCCATCCTGATGATGACGCGCTTTGCCTCGCTCGGCCGCAAGCTCGTGATTGCGGCGGTGCTGCTGTTGGTGATTTGCGGGCTGTCGCCGCTCGGCAATCTGTTGCTCTATCCGCTGGAGTCGCGCTTTCCGCCATGGGACGCCTCGCGCGGGGCGCCTGACGGCATCATCGTCCTCGGCGGGTCGATCGAACCCGATCTCTCGGCCGCGCATGGTACGGCGGTCGTGCGCGGTGCGCCGGATCGCATCATCGCGGCTGCAGCGCTGGCGTACCGCTATCCGAACACCCGAATTGTGTTCTCCGGCGGCAGTGCGAATTTGATTTCGAACGATGCAAGGGAAGCCGATTTCGCCGGCGCCGTCTTCGAAAGCCTCGGCATCTCAAAATCGCGGCTGATCATGGAACGGCGTTCGCGCAATACGCTGGAGAATGCCGAGTTTTCGAAAGCATTGATTGCGCCAAAGGATGGTGAGCGCTGGTTGCTGGTGACTTCGGCGTACCATATGCCGCGATCGGTCGGCCTGTTTCGAAAGGCAGGATTTGCCGTCGAGCCCTATCCCGTCGATTGGCGGGTCGGCGGCCGCCGCGATCTCTTCGGCTTTACGAATATCGCGATCGACGGGCTGGGGCGAACGGATGCGGCGGTGCGTGAATGGATCGGCCTCCTTGCGTACCGGGCCACCGGCAAGACGGATGAGTTGCTTCCAGGGCCATCCGCGAACTAGAAGCATCGGTCGCAATCGGGCTACAATCGCGATAACAGGCGCGTCCAGTCGCCGATTTGGGAGTTTACGCCATGCAACAGCAAACGCCGCCGGAAGCGTTCGACCTGGCCGCCATGGTAGCGGATCTGAACAGCCTGCTGCGGCTGAAAACCACCGTGATCGGCATCAAGATGTTTTCGCGCGTCGAAGACATGACGGCGATCCCGAAGATCCGGCGTCCGTCGGCGGTGCATACCACCGACCAGATCGTCAGCATGGCTTCGCGGCTGGGCTGGACCGTCGGCATCACCGGGGAGGATCTCGTCGGCGCGCAATGCCGCGCAGTGATCGGCCTCGCGCCACAGGACGACAAATGGCTCGCCGGAGAGAACTATGTCGGCGTCTGGCATGGCACCGCCGAAGACGCGCGCAAACGCCAGGAGGCGCTCGACGTCGTGCCGTATGGCCAATATCAGGCGATGGCGGTGAGCCCGCTGACCAGCGGACGGCTCAATCCGCCGGATATCTGCCTGGTTTACGCGACGCCCGGCCAGATGATTATCCTGATCAACGGCCTGCAATATACCGGCTACAAGAAGTTCGAATGGGGTGTGGTCGGTGAGACCGCCTGTGCGGATTCATGGGGAAGGGCGCTCAAGACCGGCGAGCCCAGCCTGTCGCTGCCGTGCTTTGCCGAGCGGCGCTATGGCGGTGTGCCCGACGAGGAGATGCTGATGGCGCTGTCGCCCGCGCATCTCGCCAAGGCCATCATCGGCATGAAGCAGCTTTCGAAGAACGGCCTGCGCTATCCGATCGCGCCGTATGGGATTCAGGCCGACGTCCGCGCCGGCATGGGCGTTTCCTACGCCAAGAAATAGGTCCAAGCGCGCTGGACTGTCATTGCGAGGAGCATAGCGAGGAAGCAATCCATTCTTCTTTTCCGGATGAGATGGATTGCTTCGCTTCGCTCGCAATGACAGAACAGCCAATAGTCACTTCAAGGAAATGAAAATATGTCCTCGTCGAAATTCGACATCGTGGTCTATGGCGCTACCGGCTTTACCGGCCAACTCGTCGCCGAATATCTCGCCGCGCAGTACAAGGGCGACAAGAGCCTGACATGGGCGATGGCCGGCCGCAGCAAGGACAAGCTTGCCTCGGTGCGCGATGCAATCGGTGCGCCGGCGGATACGCCGCTGATCGTTGCCGATGCCAGCGATCCCGCATCGCTAAAGGCGATGGTCGCGCAGGCCAAATCAATCATCACCACCGTCGGCCCATATCAGCTCTATGGTTCCGATCTGGTCGCGGCCTGCGCTGCGGCGGGGGTCGACTATTTCGATCTCTCGGGCGAGCCGGTCTGGATGCGCCAGATGATCGACGCGCATGAGGCGACGGCGAAATCGAGCGGCGCGCGGATCGTGTTTTCCGCGGGTTTCGATTCGATTCCGTTCGAGCTTGGCGTGTTCTGCGTTCAGGAAGAGGCAAAGAAGGTCTTTGGCGCGCCGGCAAGCCGCGTCAAAGGCCGTGTCCGCGATATGCGGGGCACGTTCTCCGGCGGCACCGCGGCAAGTGCGAGGGCGACATTCGCGGCGGCGGCAAAGGATTTGAGCTTGGTTGCGATGCTGCAAAATCATTTCGTGCTGACACCGGGCGTCGAAGGCCCGAAGCAGCCGCGCGCCAACAAGCCGATGCTGGACGAGGATCTGGGCCAGTGGGCGGCGCCGTTTGTGATGGCGAGCATCAACACCCGCAACGTGCACCGTTCCAACATGTTGATGAATTATCCGTACGGCAAGGACTTCGTCTATGACGAGATGATCCTGACCGGCGTCGGCGAGCAGGGCGAAGCCAACGCCAAGCGAGTCGTCGCGGCCGTCAACGCCGAGCGGATGGGCGCTTCCGATGGACCGAAGCCGGGCGAGGGCCCATCGAAAGAGGAGCGCGAGAACGGCCTTTACGATCTGCTGTTCGTTGCGATTGCGCCCGACGGCAAGCAGGTTCGTGCGGTCGTCAAGGGCGATCGCGATCCCGGTTACGGTTCGACTTCGAAAATGATCTCCGAATGCGCGATCTGCCTGCTGCGCGACGCACCGGATGTTCCCGCGGGAATCTGGACACCCGGCGCCGCGATGGGGCATCGCCTGATCAAACGCCTGGTCGACCATGCCGGCCTGACGTTCGGGGTCGAGAAGTAGTCCTCGCGCTACGCCGCCGCGCCCAAGACCTTCATCGATGAGCCCCAGGGCAAGCGCGCGGGTCTCAAGAAGGGCGCGAAGGCGCCGTGATTGTCGCTGCATCGGCGGATGCCTTGTAGCGCTCTGCGGCGACATACATGCCCCACATCGTGCCCAGCATCATCCAGAAATGCCGCCAGTGATCGGTATCGATGATAAAGCCTTCGCCGACGGTGCCGAGGAACGCCGAGAAGATCGCGAGATAAGTTCGTTGCCAGGGCGCGCGGACGAAGACGTAGCGGAAACCCATCAGCGCCGTGACGAACACCAGTGCCGGATAGCAGACCCCGGAGAGCCAGCCGCCTGACATGAACGCGTTCAGATAGGAATTGTGGGTGTCTTCGGGAAAGTAACGGTTGAACTGCAGCGGCCCGATGCCGAAGGGTAAATCGAGCGCCATCTCGGCGCCGAGGATATGCCGTCCAAACCGACCGAAGCGGCCCTCGTCGTAGCTTTGGTCGAAGCTCGCGCGCTGTTTGAACATCTGCGCGACCTGGTCGAACGACAGCAGCACCGCGATCAGCACTACCGCGAGGATGACGGCGACCACCGCCATCACGATGATGCGGGAGCGTTGCGCCTGCGACCGGCTGGTCAGGACCATCAGCGCCAGCATGAAAGCGGATGTCAGGATCAGGCCACCCCATGCCGCGCGCGAAAACGCCAGCAAAATCGCCAGCGACATGATGCCGAATGCGATGGTGTTACGGAACGATTTGCCGAGCTTGTCCGAGACCACGCTTTGCAGCACGAACAGCGCCGGAAGGATCAGGAACGCGCCGAGCACGTTGGGGTCCTTGAAGGTGCCGCGCGCGCGATCATACAGCGTCAGCAGGTCGTGTCCGCCGGGGACGAGATTGAAATAGCCGGCGATCGCCGTCGTCGCCGCAATCATCGCGCCGACGACCAGGCCGCGGCGGAGCATGTCCAGCCGCGCCGCGGTATCCTCGGAAATGACCATCGCGAAGAAGATCACGGTGACCGCCATGTACCAGGAGGTCGCGATCCAGTTGCCGACATTGGGTCGCTCCATGACCGCGACCGCGCCAATGGTGTAACCGACATTGATCAGGAACAGCAGCAGCAACAGCGGCATGAACACCAGCCGCATCCGCAATCCCGTGGCGAAGAAAATCAGCGAGGCGGCGAGGGTCGCGAGCTCATAGGGGCTCGGTTCGATGAAGACGATGGCGCCGGACGCACCGACCAGCCATACCAGCGCGCGCTGCAGAGCGAGCACGCCGGGCGCAGCATTCATCGATGGAAGGGAGCTTTCGGCTGTCGCCGCATACGCCATCACACACTCACGCAACTCGACAAAACAACAAAACTGCTACTCGCGGCTCTCCTCAGATCAGTAAGCGTTCTCGTTCTTCGTCATCAGCGCCAACGGCGTTTTGAGCAGAATGTAGAGATCGAACAGCACCGACCAGTTCTCGATATAATAGAGATCGAACTCGACGCGCTTCTGAATCTTTTCGTCGGTGTCGACTTCGCCGCGCCAGCCGTTGATCTGCGCCCAGCCGGTAATTCCGGGCTTGACGCGGTGACGCGCGAAATAGCCGTCCACGGCCTCGTCGAACAGGCGGCTCTGCAGTTTGCCCTGCACGGCGTGCGGGCGAGGGCCGACCAGCGACAGATTATTCTTGAACACGACATTGAAGAGCTGCGGCAATTCGTCGAGGCTGGTCTTGCGGATGAAACGTCCGACGCGAGTGACGCGGCTGTCGTTCTTGGTCACGACCTTGGAGGCGGTCGGATCGGCATGCTCGTGGTAGAGCGAGCGGAACTTGAAGACGTCGATGCGCTCGTTGTTGAAGCCGAAGCGCTTCTGGCGGAACAGCACCGGTCCGGGGCTGTCCAGCTTGATCGCGAGCGCGACCAGTCCCATCACCGGCAAAGCGGCCAGCAGCGCCAGCACGCCGACGATATGGTCGAACAGCCACTTCATCACCAGGTCCCAGTCGGTGATCGGCGCCTCGAACACGTCGAGCGTCGGCACCTCGCCGAGATAGGAATAGGAGCGGGGACGAAAGCGTAGCTTGTTGGTGTGGGCCGACAGGCGGATATCCACCGGCAGCACCCACAGCTTCTTCAGCATTTCGAGAATCCGCGTTTCCGCCGAGATCGGCAGCGCGAACAGCACGAGATCGACACGGGTGCGGCGGGCGAATTCCACGATGTCGTCAACCTTGCCGAGCTTCGGGCTGCCGGCGCAGGTCTCCAGCGCGCGGTTGTCGTTGCGGTCGTCGAACACGCCGAGCACGTCGATATCGGAGTCGTCCTGTGTCTTGAGGGCCTGGACGAGTTGTTCACCGTTCTGATCCGAACCCACCACGATGGTGCGGCGATCGAGCCGGCCCTGGCGAGCCCAACTGCGGACCATTGTCCGCAGGAACAGGCGTTCGCTCACCAACGCCGCCAGACCGGCGAAGAAGAACGTCGAGAGCCAGACTCGCGAAATCTCGCTGCCGAGCTTGACGATGAAGGAGGCGCCGATAAACAGCAGGAACACGAAAGTCCAGGACGAGATCATCCGGCTCATCTGCCGGAGCTGGCCGCGAAATACCTGAACTTCGTAGATGTCGGCGGCCTGGAAGCAGATCACCGCGGTTGCCGTCATGCCGAAAATGGCCGCGACATACTCCCAGTGGAAGCCGCTGAGACGGACGACATATCCGAAATAGAGCGCGATGCCGATCAGGCTCAGCATGACGAAATCGATCAGGCGGACCGCGCCGGCGATCACGATTGGCGAGTAGGCGCGTTTGACTTTCTGGTTGGTGACGGCAAGGGCAGCGAGCGACAACCTTCGGCGCCGTTCGATCGGCGGTCGGTCGGCGGTAGCGGTCATTGCGACGGCAGCCGCAGCATCCAACATCGAGCGCGCGTCAATCGGTTCCACTTTGTCCACGTCCGTACCTGCACAAGCACGGGGCATGCGCCCGCCACGGCGGAATTCCCCGCTCCCCGGCTTAAGGGACAAATCGGAAGAAACAGTTACGTTGGTAAAGAACGGTTAACGATCGGCAAACGCGTCGCGGTAGCCGGCCAATACGCCCTCGACCATCGCCTTCTGCGAGAAGTGCAGGAAAATCCGTTCCCGCAGCGACTTTGCCCGCTCCAACGTGGCGGCCGGGTTGTCCAGTGCGATCTCGATGGCGTCCGCCATGGCGGTGGCAATGTTGGGCGCGAACAGGGCGTCGGCATGCGAGCCGAAAATCTCGGGAATGCCGCCGACATTGGCGGCCACCATCGGAATACCCGCCGCGGCGGCCTCGATCACGACATAGGGCATGGAATCGCCGCGAGAGGGAACCACCAGCAGCGAGCCTTTGGAGAAGCCGTAGCGCGCTTTGACGTGACCGATGAAGCGCACGGCATCGCCAAGGCCGAGCCGCTGCACCTGGCTCTTCAAGTTCTCACTTTCCTCGCCGTCGCCGGCAAGCGTCAGCGTTACCGGACGGCCGTCGGCGCGCATCCGCGCCACCGCGTCGATCAGGAGGTCGGCGCCCTTGATATGGCGGAACTCGCCGACATAGACGATGTCGGTCGCGTCTTCGGCCTTCACGACTGGATCGAACTCGCCGGCGGTGACGCCGTTGAATACGCACCGCACCAACCCCTTCGGCTTGCCGATGGTACGCTGATAGGTGTCTCGGGCGAACGCGCTTTCGAACAGGAACAAGTCCGTGTTGTTCATCAGATAGCGTTCGAGGCGGGCGTAGATCTTTCCCTTGAGCGTCGTCAACGGGAAATGCAGCGAGCCGCCATGCGGCGTATAGACCCTGATCGTATCTTTCGACGCGGTATTCAAGCGCATGAAGGCGCCGGCCTTGGCACCGTGGCCATGCAGGACGTTCGGGTTCAGCCGCCGGATCAGGCGCAGAAAGCGCGTCCACACCAGGGTATCCGTGGGAAGCAGTTCGCGGGGAATGGCAACGCGATGGACGCCAAGCTTGAGGCGCGGTGCGATCTCCGCCAGCGCTTGCTCGGCGCGGTCTCCGCCGGTGAGGCTGTCGGCGATGATGCCGACGTGATGGCCGCGGTCGGCCTGGCCGTTGGCGAGATCCAGGATATGGCGGAAGATTCCGCCGACCGGGGCCCGCGTCGCGTGCAAGATACGAAGCGGCTGACCTTCAAGCACAGGCATGATTAGAACCAGCGTTCGCCGATGAGTAGGGTATCGCCATCGCGACCGGCGCAGTTCGGCCCATGCAGCCCGACAGCGCGAGCGCAGCAACCAGAACTGAAACCAAAGCGAGCGCGCCTCGCATCCAAAAGAATCCTGAAAAGTATCAGCCCGATTAAGGCCTTTCATGGTTAACAAAACATGACCGTGGCATTTTGGGGCGGTCATTTCCGGGGCCGCAAATCGGGCGAATTAACCCAGCGGCAACCTTAATGGAGTGTAATCAACCGCATTCAAGTAGGGCCGTAGCGTCCGCGGGAGTGTGCGATGCGTTTAGCGTTCTGGCGTGCAGGCAAGAACTGGGCACGGGTGCAACGGGCGATTTCAAGGCCCGCGCGAACCGTCTCCAGGCCGGTCGCTGCGCCGGAGACCGGCGATCTGGATCTGCATGCGCTCGGCTACGCGTTGATGGACAAGCGAAGCTTGATCATCGTTCCGACGCTGCTGGTGGCCGTGCTGTCGATCGCCGCGGTCAATCTGGTCACTCCCCGGTATAAATCGGAAGCGCGCATCCTGATTGACGGGCGCGAGAACGTGTTCCTGCGGCCGAGCGGCGAGCGCAACGAGGAGCGCACCGCGCTCGACGCCGAGGCGGTGACGAGTCAGGTGCAGCTGATCCAGTCGCGCGATCTCGCCCGCGAGATCATCAAGAAGAACAAGTTGGCCGAGCGGCCGGAATTCGATCCCGTGCTGCAGGGATTTGCGCCACTGAAGTCGCTGCTGTCACTGTTCGGGATCGGGCGCGACCCGTTTTCGCTGACGCCGGAAGAGCGCGTGCTGGAGGCCTATTACGATCGCTTCACGGCCTATGCGGTCGACAAGTCGCGCGTCATCGTCGTCGAATTCCAGTCGCGCGACCCCGAGCTTGCGGCGCGCGTCGCCAACTCTATCGCCGAAGGCTATCTGGTGATGCAGCAGGGTGCGCGGCAGGAGCAGGCCAAATCCGCCAGCCAGTGGCTGTCGGGCGAAATCGATAATCTGCGCAAGAAGGTGGCCGAAGCCGAGTCTCGCGTCGAGGATTTCCGCTCCAAGTCGAGCCTGTTCATCGGCACCAACAATACCACGCTGTCCAATCAGCAGATGGGCGAGGTCAATACGCAGTTGAACAATGCCCGCGCGCTGAAGTCGGATGCAGAGTCCAGGGCGCGAATGATCAAGGACATGCTGCAGAGCGGCAAGCCGATCGAAGCTTCCGAAGTGCTCAATTCCGAACTGATCCGCCGCCTGTCCGAGCAGCGCGTCACGCTGCGCGCGCAGCTCGCCGAGCAGTCGTCGACGCTGCTCGACGGCCATCCCCGCATCAAGGAATTAAAGGCGCAACTGGCCGATCTCGATCGCCAATTGCGCGAGGAGGCAGGCAAGGTGTCGCGCTCGCTGGAGAATGACGCGCGTATCGCCGGCGGCCGGCTTGACGGTCTGATTTCTAGCCTCGATCAATTGAAGAAACAGGCGTCCTCGACCAACGGCCAGGACGTCCAGCTCCGCGCGCTTGATCGCGAAGCCAAGGCGCAGCGCGATCTGCTGGAATCCTATCTCGCCAAATATCGCGAGGCGAACACGCGCGAGAATATCGAGGCGGGCCCTGCGGACGGCCGCATCATCTCACGGGCCACGGTCTCCAATACGCCGGCCTATCCGAAGAAGCTGCCGATCGTGCTGATCGCGACACTGGCGACATTGTTGCTCCTAACCGGCGCGATCGTGACCGGCGAGTTGCTGCGCATGACCGCGCCACGTGCTTCCGCGGTCTTCGCATCCTCGCGGGCGACGGTTGCTGCGCCGGTTGCTCTGCCAATTCCTGCGCCCGCTCCGCCGGTGGCGCCGGCCGTTGAAGCCAACGACGATCCCGAACCCGTATTCGGCGAACCCCAGGCGGATATCGCGGTAAAGGTCGGTGAAATCGAAGAAGCGGCCGAAACGCTCGTCGGTGCCGGCAGCGCCGCGCGCAAGGTGACCATCCTCGGCACCGCCTCGAGCGAGAGCATTACAGCGACCGCGCTGACGCTGGCGCGCTTGATGGCGTGGCACGCGAAGATCGTCGTCGTCGATCTCGCGGCTGCTTCGCCGGCCATGACCGCGGCATCGATCGATCCCGGCGCGCCCGGGCTTGCGGAATTGATGCAGGGCGAAGCGTCGTTCGCGCAAATCATCACCAAGGACCGGATGTCGCGGGTTCATCTCGTCTGCGCCGGACGTCCGGGTTTTGACCGCACGCAACTGCAATCGCCGCGCTTGATGCTTGCGATCGACGCGCTGTTGCGGGTCTACGACCATGTGCTGCTGGATGCCGGTACCGCCTCCGACCTGCCGGCGGAACTGCTGACGTCGCATGCGCGCGCCGTGGTGGTGCCCGATATATCGATGGAGCAGGACGCGCGCAGCCTGATGTGCGACCAGCTCAGGGCGGTCGGCTTCTCCGAGGTGATGATGCTGACCAAGCCGTGCGAGCCGCCGGACGCGGTCGAACCCGGCCCGCGCGTGGTGGCGGCCTAGCTAAACGCGTTGCGCAGTTTCTGCGCCATCTCCAGCAGCGCCGGATTGTGCTTCACCAGCCGCTTGGTGCGGTTGAGGCCCGACATCACGCCGGCGGCCAGCTTGCCGCGCTGGCTGAGCGGAATAAAGCTGTCGAAGATCGGCTCGTCGCTCTTGCAGAACAGCCGCTTGTAATCGTCCGAGCCGATCCCGAGGTCGAACGCGCGATAATCCCTGGCTGCATAATAATCGATGATGTCGCGCATCAGGATCAGGCCGGGGCTGTATTTCGAACTGGCCGACATCGTATAAGTGTTGAACATCATCGAGAAGCGATGGCCGTCGGCGACGCCAGCGAAGATCGCGATGACTTCCTCGTCGCATTCGAGCGCGTGGATATCGATGACATGACTGCCGTTCGGAAGCGGTTTCGTGCAGGCGCTTCGGATGAACTCCTCGACGCCGGGATCGGCGAACACATTGGGTAGCTTCTGTTCGGCCATCCGAAGCGGCTTGATGCGGAAGAACCAGTCGAGCAGCCGCGTGATGTCCGCCTCCGATGCCGCGAGGTGATAGCGATAGCCGGGCAGTGGCTGCAGCTTGCGCTCCTTGCCCTTCAAGCGACGCCGGAACGAGGTGCTGATCGAGGCCGCCGGGGTAGCGCCGCCTTCCATGATCAGGAGCGGGCAGCCGTTGGCCGACGGTTGATGCGGCAACAGCGCGAGAGGATTAGGCTTGTCGCGCCAGTACAGGGGTTGTTGATTCAGCGCAAGAACGTCGGCGTCACGTCGTTCCGACAACCCGGCGATCAGGGCTTCGAGATCGGCCTGCGTCAAGTTCGCCGCGAAATCCTTGTCCCACAGGGCCATGTTGAAGGTTGAATGCTTGCCACCCATGAAATGAGCGCAGCGCGCGCCATAGGCATGCCGGAGCGCAAGCGGCAGCAGTAACAGCGGCCGGCGTTCACCGTCATACGCGATCACGATGAAGGGGGTAACGCCCTCATGCTCGCCGACCTGCCGTTGCCAGGCGCTCAGGAAATCGAAACGTTGAAAGGGCGTGCAGAATTGTTGTTCCAGGCTGCGCCAGGTCGCTTCGGTCGAAGCGAGATCGCGAACAATCTCGACGCTGGCGATGCGGCTTGTTTTCGACCAGGCTCCTGCATCCGCCGTGCGGCCTTCGATCGCGGCAGCCATGGTCATCGCAAAGCCCGTGTTATAGGAATTGTTTACAATTTTCGGCTTAGGCGCGACCTTCGCAGGGAAATGTCAACAAAGGGTAATAACAATAAAGGGTAATAACAATGCGGCCGCGGCGGGGCGCGCGCGACCGTAGTCGGGGACGGGACGTTGGTATCGGACCACGGGATTTTGAAGCGAGCCAAGATGGAGCTCGCTTATTTCAGCGGCTATGCGCTTGCGAGGCAGCGGCAGACCGGCGGCGCCGGAATCGTCCTGCGGTTCGAGCGTGTGCGCCCGCGTCAATCCCTGCGGTTTCAGCCGCACAAGGCCAGTGAAATAACGCCGCAATTTCTCGACCGCACGGTCCGGGCCCTGAAGCGCTGGAAATTCGATATTATCTCGATGGACGAGGTGTGCCGCCGCGCCGTCACGCTGCCCGCGCCAAACAGATTTGTCTGCCTGACTTTCGATGGCGGCTACAAGGACGTGATCGATTGGGCTTATCCGGTGCTCAGGAAGCACAGTATTCCCTTTACCGTCTATCTGCCGACTGCGTTTCCGGACGGGATCGGTGAAGCATGGTGGCTGGCGCTTGAGGAATTGATCGCGCGCGAAAATCGCCTGAGCCTGGTGATCGATCGCAAGGAGCGGCGCTTTGCGACTTCGAGCACGGAGGAGAAGTCTCAAACTTATGAGTTTATTGCGAGTTGGCTGCGCACGTTGACGCCGGCAGATATTTCATTGGCCATCAATGACCTCTGCAGGCGCTATTCAGTCGATCTCGCGGCGCTGTCGCGCGGCGCGTCGATGGATTGGGACAATCTGGCAAGGCTCGCTGCCGATCCCCTGGTGACGATCGGCAGCGCCACGGTGAACTATCCTGTGCTGTCGAACCTGAGGGACGTTGAAGCGCAGCGCGAGATCGTGATGGGCAAGGCGGTGGCGGAAACGGCGTTTCATCGTGACGTCAGGCATTTCGCCTATCCGTTCGGCGATCGTGCTTCCTGGGGCCGGCAGCATGTAGTGATGACGCAGGAGGCGGGTTTCGCCAGTGCGGTGTCCGATATTCCGGGCATCGTCGAGGCCGGGGGACGCACCAATCTGCACACGCTGCCGCGCGTTGCCTGGGACGGGCGGCAGCGCTCGCTGCGCATGATGCGGGTGATCCTGACCGGAATGAATTTCCCGCCGGTCCGGCCGACCCGGGATAACTGGGTTTAGGGCACGATCCGGAAAAGGGGCACATGCTCTAAATAAAAATGAAAGCGTGATGACTTCTCGAAGAAACGTCGTCACGCGCTAGGCGCGGTCCGGCCGCGACATCCAGCTGATGATCGGCATCGCCGGCAGCACCCATCCGATCCCGGCAACGACATAGAAGATCGCCTGCAGCAGGCCTGAATTGGCGAGCCACGGCGTCTGCGCGATCGTCATTCCCAGCAGCGACCACACCACGACCAGCACCAGCAGGGCGATGGTACCGAAGAATTTGCGGGTGCGTATCGTCATGGCGGATTTGAAACTCTCGTGCCGGTCGCGCGGCTTGCACGCGGGAAGGGGCGGACTATAAGGGGCGCGCCAATTCAATCAAGCGCAGGTTCCCTGACAGGCTTCCAGACAGGTTCGATGACCGCTATTTCCGCCCAGCCGTCCCAGCAAATCAGCGCCGTCAAATGGTGGCTGTTTTCGGTCGGCGCCCTGATCGCGATCATGGTGCTGGTCGGCGGCGCCACGCGCCTGACCGAATCGGGATTATCGATCGTCGAGTGGAAGCCCGTCACCGGCGCGCTGCCGCCGCTCACCGATGCGCAATGGGCGCAGGCGTTCGAGGGCTACAAGACCATCCCGCAATACCGCGAACTCAACGCCGGCATGTCGCTCGCCGAGTTCAAGACGATCTTTTGGTGGGAATGGAGCCACCGGCTGCTCGGGCGCGTGATCGGCGCGGTCTATCTGCTGCCGTTCCTGTTCTTCCTGTGGTGTGGTGTTTTGGGCGGCGAGTTGAAGCGGCGGCTGTGGCTGATCTTCGGGCTCGGCGCGCTGCAGGGCGCGGTCGGTTGGTGGATGGTGGCCTCGGGGCTGTCGCAGCGGGTCGAGGTGTCCCAATATCGCCTGGCGACGCATCTGGTGCTGGCATTGCTGATCTTTGCCGCGATCGTCTGGACTCTGCGACGGTTGACGGACCGGCCGTGGTCTGTCGCGCCGTCGCGGCTGAAAATCACCGGCGTGGCGTTGCTGGCGCTGACCTTTGTGCAGCTTTATTTCGGTGCGCTGGTCGCGGGCCTGCGCGCGGGCAGGGTGTACAACACCTGGCCCGATATCGACGGCGCTTTCATTCCATCGGCCGCGCGGTTGTGGTTCGAGGAGCCGTGGTGGCGCAACCTGTTCGACAATACGCTGACGGTTCAATTCGAGCATCGGATGACCGCCTATGCGTTGCTGGCGCTCGCAATCCTGCACGCGATCGATGCCGTTCGTTCACGCGCCGGGACGGCGGTGGTCAACGGCGCCTGGTGGCTTGTGGTTGCGATTACCCTGCAGGCGACGCTCGGCATTCTCACGCTGCTGCATCAGGTGCCGATCGATCTCGCGCTGGGCCATCAGGCCGTTGCGATCGTGGTGCTGACGCTGGCGGTTTTTCAGGCCGAGCGGCTGGTTGCGCGCCGCGCCGAGCAGGATCCGCAGAAGCTGATTTTGCCGGTCGGGCAACCCGGGTGAAATTGAACGATTCTAATCTGCCGTAATGGCGAGATGTGTCGGATTTGCAGGGCTTTTGCCGTCGTGCGCGTCGATTGACGTGTTTGTGTAACGCGGCACCACTTTACTTGAAGCGCTCGAACGATAAAACGAAGAAAATTCGCAGGTTCGTCACATGTCTTCAGCATTCGTCCAGGCCGCCGTCATTCTGCTCCGCGAGGGGCTCGAAGCCATGCTGGTGATCGCAGCGCTGGCGGGCTATCTGACCAAATCCGGCGCCGGTCATCGCATCCAGGCGCTGTACGGCGGCGCGCTCACGGCGGTCGGCGCCAGCATCGTCGCCGCATGGCTGTTCGCGCTGCTCAATTCCGGCGGACACAGCGATATCCTCGAAGGCTGCATCATTATCGTTGCCGCCGGCCTGATGCTCTATGTCAGTGGCTGGCTGATGGTGAAACAGGACCCGCAAGGTTGGAAAGACTACCTGGCGCACAAGGCCGACGCGGCGCTGGCGCAGGATACGGTGTGGGCGGTCGGCGCATTGGCGTTCCTCGCCGTCTTTCGCGAGGGCGCCGAAACCGTGCTGTTCATCAATGCACTGGCGACCACCGAAGGCGGCTGGAGCCTGGCCCTGTTCGCAGGGCTCGGCGCGGCGACGCTCGGGCTCGTGGTGCTGTTCTATTTCATCAATCTGATCGCGCAGAAGATACCGTTGCGGCCGCTGTTCATCATCACTTCCGCTTTCCTGTTTGCGATGGCGATCAAATTCATCGGTGAAGCCGTGCAGGAATTCCAGGAGACGACGCTGCTGCCGGTTACGGAGCTCAAGGGCGTGTCCTGGCTCAGCGCGCTCGGGCTCAACGCGACGCTCGAAGCCCTGTCGGTGCAATTATTGGTGATCGTGTTCGCGCTCGCGACCTATTCGGTGGTCCTGCGCAACAACCGGCTTTCCCGCAGCGACAAGGCCGCGGTTCGCGCGGCCAAGCCGTGAGCAGGCACGTTCCAGGCTACGCTGCCTTTCGACTGAGTTCGAGGTAATCGAGCCCGATGTCGAGCGCGGGCGCGCTGTGCGTCAGCCAGCCGGCCGAAATCAGATCGACGCCGGTTGCCGCGATTGCCCTGGCGCTCGCGGCGGTGATGCGGCCGGAGGCCTCGGTGATTGCCCGCCCGTCCGTCATGGCGACGGCCTGCCGGAGTTCCTCGACCGTCATGTTGTCGAGCAGGACCGCGTCCACGCCTAGCGACAATACCTGCTCGAGCTGTGACAGCGTATCGACCTCGACCTCGATCTTGACGAGGTGACCGGCATGGGCTTTCGCGCGCTCGACCGCAGTGCGGATGTCGCCGGCAAGCGCGATATGATTGTCCTTGATCAGAACGGCATCGTCGAGACCGAAGCGGTGATTGCTGCCGCCGCCGGCGCGGACCGCGTATTTTTCGAGTGCGCGTAGTCCGGGCGTCGTCTTGCGGGTGCAGACGATGCGCGCCCGCGTTCCCTGCGCGGCGGCCACCAGCGAGGCGGTCGCTGTCGCAACGCCGCTCAAGTGGCAGAGAAAGTTCAGCGCCGTCCGTTCGCCCGTCAACAACCCGCGCGCGGGTCCGTCGATGGTTGCGATAACCTCTCCCGGCGCGACGACACTGCCGTCGGGCCGCTCGGCGGCGAGCCGGATCGCGGGTGAGGCGAGCTGGAAGACGCCGCGCGCGATGTCTAGCCCGGCCACGACGCCGGGCTGGCGCGCCCGGAGAACCAATGCGGCTTGCTTGTCGGCCGGGACGATCGCATCGGCCGTAATGTCGCCGGCGCGGCCGAGATCTTCGAGCAATGCGGTTCGAACCAGGGCCTCATACATGATCGGCAAAAGAGGATTCAGCGTCATGATTGTGCACTCCAGAGAGGAAGAGATTTGGATTCGACGATCTCGCCGGCGGCGTTGAGCGCGTCCGCAAGGGTCATAGATGAAGGCACGGCCGACGCCCTGGTATCGAGGAAATCGGTCCGGTAGTGGCCGCCCCGGCTTTCTTCGCGCCGGTAAGCCGCGACGGCGATCATCAAGCCAACCAGTGCCGGATCGGACGCGGCGCTGCGGCTGCGGGCGATGGGATAGAGGCTGCGAACCGCGCGTCCGATCCCGTCCCGGTCACGGAGCACGCCGAGGCCTTGCGACAGGATCGGCCGTACGACGGAAGGATCCGATGCGGGCAGGGCCGTATCGGTCGCGCGCGCTCTCAGGGGACCGCGGTGCGCATTCTTCACGCTGGCCGCGACCCATCGCGCGCCTACGATGGCTTCCATCAGCGAATTGCTGGCCAACCGGTTGGCGCCATGCAAGCCGGTACGGCTGACCTCGCCGCAAGCCCAGAGGCCGTTCACGCTGCTGCGGCCTTCGATATCAACGGCAATGCCGCCCATATGGTAGTGAGCCGCCGGCCGGACCGGAATCGGATCGGTCGCGGGATCGATCCCCGCCATTTTGCAAAACGCAGAGATGACCGGATAGCGATTCGCAAAATCCCGCCCCGGATGTGTCCGCGCATCGAGAAAAATCCGATGCCCTTCGGCGCGGCGCTGCCATACCGCGCGCGCGACGACGTCGCGGGGCGCGAGCTCGGCGCCTGGCTGGTCCGCCATGAAGCGTTGCCCGGTGTCGTCGATCAAGGTTGCGCCGTCGCCACGAATGGCTTCGGTGAGCAGCGGCATTGGTCGCGACGGCCCGTCGAAAGCGGTCGGGTGAAACTGAATGAACTCGAGATCGGAAAGCTGCGCGCCGGCGTGCGCCGCGAGCGCGAGGCCCTGACCGAAGCAGCCGGCCGGGTTGGTGCTGTCGAGAAACAGACCGCCGATGCCGCCGGTGGCGATGACGACGCGGCCGGTATCGATCACCAGCGGACCATCCTCGTTCACCGCGAGCACTCCCTTGATGGCGTTGTCCTCGACGACCAGCCGGCGCGCTTCGACACCTTCCAGCAGCGTGATTGTCGGGCAGCGCCGCACCGCTGATATCAGTGCGCGCATGATCTCGCGGCCGGTGCCGTCGCCGGTGGCATGGACGATCCGGTTCCGGCTGTGTGCGGCTTCGAGGCCGAGGCACCAGCCACCGTCCGGCCGCCGGTCGAACACGACGCCCAATTGTGCGAGGTCTTCGACCGCCGCAGGCGCCGCGTCGACGATCTGCTTCGCGATGGCTTCATCGCAAAGGCCGGCGCCGGCGGCGATGGTGTCCGCCAGATGCAGGGCAGGGTCGTCGTCATCGCTCATCGCGGCCGCAAGTCCGCCCTGCGCCCACAGGCTCGACGCTTCAGCGCCAAGCGGGGCTTTCGACAGCAGCACCACCGGTTCAGGGGCCAGATGCAGCGCCGTCATCAATCCGGCGGCGCCGCCGCCGATAATGACCGGACGGTTGGCGAGCCTTGAAATGTTCGTCATAGCGCGAGCATCCTTTCGACCGCGCGCCGGGCCGATGCAGCGATCGCGGGATCGATCGTTACCTGGTGCTGACCCGTCTCGAGCGCGTGCCGGATGTTCTTCAGCGTGATGCGCTTCATGTGCGGGCACAGATTGCAGGGCCGGATGAACTCCACATCGGGATGCAGCACCGCGACGTTGTCGCTCATCGAACACTCCGTCAGCAGCACGACGCGGGGCGGGCGCTGCTTGCCGACGAAATCCGACATTGCCGCCGTCGAGCCGGAGAAATCGGCCTCCGCCACCACCTCGGGCGGGCATTCCGGATGAGCGAGGATGGTAACGCCCGGGTGATTTTCGCGCAGTTGCCTGACGTCGGATGACGTGAAGAGCTCATGCACTTCGCAATGGCCCTTCCACGCGATGATCTTCACGTCGGTCTGCTTGGCAATGTTCTGCGCCAGATACTCGTCCGGCAGCATGATCACGCGCTCGGCGCCAAGGGATTCGACGACCCTGAGTGCGTTGCCCGATGTGCAGCAGATGTCGGATTCCGCCTTCACCGCGGTCGAGGTGTTGACATAGGCGACGATGGGCGCACCGGGATAACGCTGGCGCATCAGCCGCACGTCCTGCGCGGTGATGGAATCCGCCAGCGAACAGCCGGCCGCCAGATCCGGAATCAGGACCGTCTTTTCCGGATTCAGGAGCTTGGCCGTCTCGGCCATGAAGTGGACACCCGCGAGCACGATGATGTCGGCATCGACCTTGGTGGCTTCGCGCGCGAGCAGCAGGCTGTCGCCCACGATGTCGGCGACGCCGTGAAAGATCTCCGGCGTTTGGTAGTTGTGCGCCAGGATGACGGCGTTGCGCTGTCGCTTCAGTTCGAGGATGGCGTCGACGTCGTCGGCGAAGGTCGCCCATTCCGGCGGCGGAATGACGCGTTTGACCCTGTCATAGATCGGCGAGGTGCGGGCGAGTGCGGTGGAATTGTGGTCGGCCATTTATACTCTCCATGAGCATATCATGGCTTATACTTATCCTGAGCATAATCGAAGTCAAGAGCGCGAAAGCGGGAGCTTGGTGCCGGCAACCGCCCGTTCGGCCAGAACGGGGTGTCGGAAGCGGAACAGTTTCGCGGGGCGTCCGACCGTGTCGGCGGCGATTGAGCCAGTTTCCTCAACGAGTTGCTGCTGCTCGATCAGGCGGCGGAAGTTCTGCTTGTGCACCAGGCGGCCTGCAAGCGCTTCAACACTGCGTTGCAGCTGCAGCAGGGTGAACTCCGCCGGCATCAGTTCGAACACGACGGGACGGTATTTGATCTTGGCGCGGAGTCTCGCGATGCCGGTCGCGAGAATACGACGGTGGTCGGCCGTCATCGCCCGGCCGGGCACGATCGTGGCGGCGCTGCCGTTGTCACGGACGGCCTCCGGGATCAACGAGGCCTCGTAGAGCAGCTCATAGCGCTGCAGAACCATCTCCTCGTTCCAGTCGCGCTCGTCCAGACCGAAGGTGATGGCGACGCGTTGCCAGCGCTCGCGCTGCAACGGAGCCGTGGGTGCCGATTTCGCCCAGGCGCGCAGCCGGGGCGTCAGCGTTTTCGCAATCAAGGCAGGCGGGCCGGCGCGATGATCTTCCCACGGGAAATAGTCGTACCAGCCGGACCAATGGGCCTCAAAACCCTGACCAACCTGATCCTCGCGGGTGAGGCCGAGATAGCTGATCGAGACGCTGTGCGGCGCCGCTGAATCTCCACTCCGTCCGCGATCGGCAAACGTATACAATTGTTCGACATAACCGAGCGGATGGCCGGTCTGCGCTTCGACCCACGCGCGCAAGCCCGATTGCAGCGAGCGGTGCGCAAATTCAAACGGACCGCTCGGCAGCGCGTCCGCGTTGGCGATGGTCATGATCTTGGGCTCGCCGTCGGTCACGGCGACGAGCACGGCGACCAGATCGGCCGTGATCGCGTGAGCAGAGCTCGATGTCTTGATCGATACCGTGTTCGATACCCTGGTTTTCTGCGGTGCCCTTGCCAATTCGATGGTCCGGTGTGTTGTCAGCGAACGCGCGGCTAGCAATATCCGTAGACGCCGCAGGCATAGGGCAGGCGATTCCAGTAGCTGACATAGGGGCCGCCGTAATAGGGGCCCTGATAGTCGTAATCGAACGCCCGTCCGTAATAGCCCGGAAGCGCCGAAGACCCGGGCAGTAACGCGCTGCCAGCGAGCGGCGGGATATAGGGCACGGCGCCGTCCGACGGCGTGAACAGCACCTCCGGTTCGGCCTCAACATAGACCGGGCCGCCGTAGGGCGGCGCGGCGGGTGCGATCGTGGTCCGGTATTTGTAATGGGCGCGGGGAAGCCCCGGCGGCAATTTGCTGGCGGCGCGATAGGCGGCGCGTTTGGTGGTGACGGGTCCGTCGGCGGCGGCAGCGGTCCCGACTGCGAAGGCCGCGACCAGAAATGGCACTATCCAGCGCAACATGGTTGGCTCCGAATCATCGAGGGCGATCCAATGCCACTTTATGCCGGAATGACCGTTAACGAGAGGCTTGTGATTTCAGGCCAAATCGCCGCGTGGGATCAGGCCGCCGCCAACGGCGGCCGAAGCGGTGAGGCTTGACCGTCATTCCGGGAAGGTGCCCAAGCACCAGCCCGGAATGCGTCTCATCGTCCTGGAACGGCGAAACGTCAGGCCGTCAGCGCCTGTTCCAGATCCGCGATCAGATCGTCCTTGTCCTCGATGCCGATCGAGAGCCGGACGACGTCGGGGGCTGCGCCCGACTTCACCTTGGCGGCGTCATCGAGCTGGCTGTGCGTGGTCGAGGCCGGATGGATCACCAGCGAACGGGTGTCGCCGACATTGGCGAGATGCGAGAACAGCTTCAGGTTCGACACCAGGTTGACGCCGGCGTCATAGCCGCCCTTGAGGCTGAAGGTGAACACCGCGCCGGCGCCCTTCGGTGCGTATTTGCGCGCGAGGTTGTTGTACTTGTCGCTCGCGAGCCCGGCGTAATTCACCGCCGCCACCGCGGGATGTCCGGCGAGAAATTCCGCGACCGCCTTCGCGTTCTCGCAATGCTTCTGCATGCGCAGCGGCAGCGTCTCGATGCCGGTGAGGATCAGGAAGGCGTTGAACGGCGACAGCGCAGGACCGAGATCGCGCAGGCCGAGCACGCGGCAGGCGATGGCGAAGGCGAAGTTGCCGAACGTCTCCTGAATCCTGATGCCGTGATATTCGGGACGCGGTTCGCTTAGCATCGGATATTTGTTGTCCTTCGACCAGTCGAAGGTGCCGGCGTCGACGATGATGCCGCCAATCGAATTGCCGTGGCCGCCGAGAAACTTCGTCAGCGAATGCACGACGATGTCGGCGCCGTGATCGATCGGGCGGATCAGATAGGGCGTCGCCAGCGTGTTGTCGACGATCAGGGGCACGCCGGCCTTGCGGGCGACCGCTGCGATCGCCTCGATATCGGTGATGCTGCCGGAGGGATTGGCGATCGACTCGATGAAGATCGCCTTGGTGTGCGGCGTGACCGCGCGCTCAAAACTGCTGATATCGTCGGGGTCGGCCCACGCGACGTTCCAGCCAAAGCTCTTGAACGCATGCGTGAACTGGTTGATCGATCCGCCATAGAGTTTTCGCGCGGCGATGATCTCGTCGCCGGGCATCAATAATTGCTGCAGCACCACGACCTGGGCTGCGTGTCCGGACGCGACCGCAAGTGCTGCGGTGCCGCCTTCAAGGGCAGCGACACGTTCTTCGAGCACCGCGTTGGTCGGGTTGCCGATGCGGGTATAGATGTTGCCGAAAGCCTGCAGGCCGAACAGCGAGGCCGCGTGATCGGCATCGTTGAACACGAACGACGTCGTTTGATAGATCGGCGTTGCCCGCGCGCCGGTGGTGGGGTCGGGCTGCGCACCGGCATGCACGGCAAGGGTCGAAAATCCCGGGTGACGATCGGTCATTCTGTGCGTCCTGTTCTGGCTGATCCAAAAAGCGCGGCATGCTTATCGCAGCCGCGTATGCCGTCAAGTTGGGTAGATCACATATTGGATTAGAAACGGGCGTGCTTCTTTACGCTACCTTCTCGAAACAATTATTTCGTATTCGCGTCACGTCAATTCGCTCTTGTTTTTCGCGGCGCGGTCGGATGCCGCAGTCTCGCCGCCGCCGACGCTGGTACGGTTCAACGACAGGCGCATGCCCTGCGTCGGAATCGGCGCGCGTTTTGAGCTGAGCGTGCGCGAATTGACCCCCATCCACGAAATCTCCGACGACAGCCGTCCATACTCGATCTTCGGACAGCGGTTCATCACGACCTTGATGCCGGCGGCTTCGGCTTTCTCCGCCGCGGCATCGTCGCGCGCGCCGAGCTGCATCCAGATCACTTTCGGCAGCGGCGACAATTTCAGTGCCTCGTCGACCACGGGCATGATGTGGCTGGAGTTGCGAAAGATGTCGATCATGTCGACGGGGCGGCCGATGTCGGCGAGCGAGGCCACAAACGGTTTGCCGAGCAGACTCTTGCCGACGTGACCGGGGTTGACCGGAATCATGTCATAGCCGCGCTGGGCCAGATATTTGAAAGCGAAATAGCTCGGCCGCACATTGACCGGCGACGCGCCGACCATCGCGATCGATTTCACGCCGTTGAGGATTCCGCGAATGTAGTTGTCGTCATAGGCGTCGTGGTTCATTTGCGAATTTGTGTCCTTCGCGTCATTGCGAGGAGCGAAGCGACGAAGCAATCCATTCTTTCTTCGCGTGGCATGGATTGCTTCGCTTCGCTCGCGATGACAAAAAACTGAGTTCTATCTATCCTGCCACTTCGGCTCGCGCTTCTCGATGAAGGCGCCGATGCCTTCCTCGGCGTCGCGCGCCATCATGTTTTCCGTCATCACCTCTGCCGCAAAGCGATAGGCATCGGCAAGACCCATTTCGGCCTGGCGGTAGAATGCTTCCTTGCCGAGTTTTACGGTGTAGGCGGATTTGAGCGCGACCTTCTCGGCCAGCGCGATCGCCGCATCGCGTTCGCCGCCGGCGGCAACGACGCGGTTGACGAGGCCGATGGCCTGCGCGGTCGCGGCGTCAACCGGCTCGCCGGTGAGCAGCATTTCCATCGCCTGCTTGCGCGGGACGTTGCGCGACAACGCCACCATGGGCGTCGAACAGAACAGGCCGATATCGACGCCGGGCGTGGCGAAACTCGCGGCTTCCGATGCCACCGCAAGATCGCAGCTTGCCACCAATTGGCAGCCGGCGGCGG
This sequence comes from uncultured Alphaproteobacteria bacterium, assembly GCA_963847015.1. Classification (GTDB taxonomy): domain Bacteria; phylum Pseudomonadota; class Alphaproteobacteria; order Rhizobiales; family Xanthobacteraceae; genus Bradyrhizobium. Next base: position 32,912 of record CAWJYI010000025.1, read on the forward strand.
TTGCTACCCCCTGCACGGCGGCGACCACGGGCTTCGGCAGATGCACGATCGCCTGCATCATTGCGCTGCAGGCGTTCATGATCTGCGCGAAATAGCTGCGCCCGCGATCGGCATCGGTGCGGCGCGCGGTCAATTCCTTCATGTCGTGACCGGCGGAAAAGGCCGGGCCGTTGGCCGCGATCACCACGGCGCGCACTTTCTTGTCGTCGTGAATTTCCTTCAGCGCGCCGTGCAGTTCGGCGATCAGTCCTTCCGACAGGCTGTTGCGCGCCGCGGGCCGGTTGAGCGTGAGCACGGCGATGCTGCCGATCGTCTCACGCAGCAGGATCGGCGATTGCGGCGTTTGTGCGCGGGCGGTCTGGGTGGGCATCTGAAGTTTCCACTCGAAGGTTTCATTCAAGGCTTTTGGCGCAAGCCCTTTCGCTCGAGCCTTTTCACTCATGCCTTTTAGCTTGGGCTTTGATGACAACTTAATGTAACAGGCTCGCTGAAGCGAGGGCAGGGCACGGCATGGCGGCAGCGAAAATGAGCGTGGCTGAACTGGAGAAGTTCCTCCACGAGGAATTCCCCCAGGCGTTCAGCGACGGCGATATCACCATCGAAAGCGCGGATGGCGAGACCTGCTTGCTGCGCCAGCGTTATAACGAGCGGATGCTGCGCCCGGGCGGAACGGTGTCGGGGCCGACGCTGATGGCGATGGCCGATTTCGCGATGTATGTGGTGCTACTCTCGGCGATCGGCCCGGTTGGGCTCGCGGTGACGACCAATCTCAACATCAATTTCCTGCGCAAGGGCCAGCCCGGTCAGGACGTGCTGGCGGCGGCCAGGCTTTTGAAGCTCGGCAAGCGGCTCGCGGTCGGCGAGGTCAATCTGCTGTCAGGGACCTCGCCTGATCCGATCGCGCATGTAACGGCGACCTATTCCATTCCGAATAAATAGGCTTTTTGACGGTAATATAGAACCATATTTTTAAGCCATTGTTTTTACTACGATAATTTACGTCGTCCGGCATTGACGGACGCGCGCGGCTTATCTAGAAACCGGCCAGTTCGGCGCGCTTGGCGCCGATTTCCATTTTTACGGATTTCCTCACATGAAAACGTTTTCGGCAAAGCCCGCCGAGGTGACGAAGAAGTGGGTGCTGATCGACGCCAAGGGTTTGGTGGTCGGCCGGCTCGCCACGCTGGTCGCCATGCGGCTCCGCGGCAAACACCTCCCGACCTACACGCCCCATGTCGATTGCGGCGATCACGTCGTCATCATCAACGCAGCGCATGTCGTCCTCACCGGCCGCAAGCGCGACAACAAGGTCTATTACAAGCACACCGGCTTCATCGGCGGCATCAAGGAGCGCACCGCGAAGTCGATCCTCGAGGGTCGTTTCCCCGAGCGCGTGCTCGAAAAGGCCATTGAGCGCATGGTTCCCCGCGGTCCGCTCGGCCGGGTCCAGATGGGCAATCTGCGCGTTTACCCCGGCGCCGAACATCCGCATGAAGCCCAGCAGCCCGAGAAGGTTGATATCGCTTCGATGAACCGCAAGAACATGAGGGCCGCATAAGATGTCCGACACCATGCAGTCTCTCGACCAGTTGTCGTCGCTGAAGCCGGTTGCTCCCGAAGCGCCGAAATACGTCAAGAAGGTCGACAAATACGGCCGCGCCTATGCCACCGGCAAGCGCAAGGACGCGGTTGCCCGCGTCTGGATCAAGCCGGGCGCCGGCAAGATCCTGGTCAACACCCGCGAAGTCGAGGTCTATTTCGCCCGTCCGGTGTTGCGGATGTTGATCCAGCAGCCGCTGGTCGCAGCCGCGCGCGCGGGCCAGTACGACGTCATCTGCACGGTCGCCGGCGGCGGTCTGTCCGGCCAGGCGGGTGCTGTGCGTCACGGCATCTCGAAGGCGCTGACGAACTTCGAGCCTGATCTGCGCGGCGTGCTGAAGAAGGGCGGCTTCCTGACCCGCGACTCCCGCACCGTGGAGCGCAAGAAGTACGGCCGGGCGAAAGCGCGCAAGTCGTTCCAGTTCTCGAAGCGTTAATCGCTTCGCTAAAATTTGCAGCGATTGCTGCATTCATGAAAACGAAAAGAGGGCGCTTGTTGGCGCCCTCTTTTGCTTTCTATTTACTGATCAATTACCGCAGTTTTCTCGAAAACTTGGCCGTTCGCCCAAACGGATTTGGAACCCGGCGATCCTAGTGTCGCGCGCAATGGTTTTTTAAGACGCCGTAAAAGCTGCATCACACGCGTTTAGGTGAACCCATGTCGTTTGATACCTCCACGCTTTATCTGTTTGCCACGCTTGTCGCTGGCATGCTCGGGGCCATGCTGATGTTCTTTGGCAAGCAGGAGAATATCCCGGCACTGAAATGGTGGGGAACGGCGTATCTGCTCGGCGCCGTTTCGGTAGCGATCTGGACCATTGGCGGTCCGAAGCTCGGCGGCACGCTGTCGATGGCGCTCAACGCCGTCGGCTTCATCGCCTGCGGCATGGTCTGGAACGCGGCGCGCGTATTTCTCGGCCGCAAGCCAAATCTGCCGGGGCTGGTGCTGGGGGCGATCGCCTGGATCGGCGCGGCCGTGATGTTGCCGCCGGGCGATTCCGCGATGCGCCTGACCGTTGGTGCAGCGATCGTCGCGATCTATGCCGCGCTAACGGCCTCCGAATTGTGGAACGAGCGGCGCCGGACCATGCAGAACCGCTGGCCGACGATTGCAGTGCCGGTCATTCACGGGGCCGTGCTGATGCTGCCGATCCTGCTCGGCGATCTCCTGCGCGCGCACGACGAGACGTTCTCCAACAGCATTTGGGTGACGGCGTTCTCGATCGAACTGGTGCTGTATGCGATCGGCACCGTGTTCGTCATTTTCATGCTGGTGTCGGATCGCGCGGTGACCGTGCACAAGAAGGCGGCGTCGGTCGATCCGTTGACCGGAATGTTCAACCGCCGTGGTTTTGCCGAAGCCTGCGCGCGCGTGATCGAACGCGAGGCCAATGCCGGCCGGCCGGTGACGGTGATGATCTTCGACATCGACCACTTCAAGTCGATCAACGACCGCTTCGGCCATCCCGCCGGCGACGAAATCCTCAAACTGTTCTCCACCGTCGTCGTCACCACTCTGCGTATCAGCGATCTGTCGGGACGAATTGGCGGCGAGGAGTTCGCAGCGCTGCTGCCGTGTTCGCTGGAGGAAGGCGTGCTCGTCGCCGAACGTGTGCGTGAGGCGTTCGAGGCGTCCGGAATCGTGTGCGAGGACGGCCCGGTCGATACCAAGGTCAGCATCGGCGTCGCCGGCGGGCCGGCGGGCACCGAGCTCGAGGTGCTGCTGGCGGCCGCCGATACCGCGCTCTATCAGGCCAAGCGCACCGGCCGCAATCGTGTCGAGGCCGCCGAAGAATTGCCGCTGTCGCTGGAGAACTGGCGCCGCAAGACGGCAGGGCTTGCGTCGCCGGTGAAACCGCAGCCGGTCACGGCATAGGCGCGCGGTAACCTCGCGTTTACCATCGATCCATATTATTTGCGGTATGGAATCGATTGGCCGACGAACCCCCCAGGCTGCCCTGACGTCGCTTGAAGCGGCTGCAGCCTCCGCTCGGGGCGGTTTTGCCTGCATGTTCTCGACCTCGGAAGAATACGAGGCGGCGCTGATCGTCGAGCGCCGTGCGCAGGGGCGTTACGATCAGCGCAGAACGCGCTGGCCTGCCATCATGTTCATCGGTTGCGCGATGATCGTCGCCGGCACCGTGTTGCTGCTCAGCTAGAGCGTTTTCGAGCGAAAGCCTGCCCGGACTTGATCCGGGGTGGATACCGGGGCCGCCGCCGAGGCGGCTTTTTCTTTTCCGCCGGCCGCGCTAGACACGCCCATTCTCACAAGAAGGCGTGGCCCCAATGATCACCGAAATCGCACAAATCGACGTCAAGCCCGGTACCGAGAAGGATTTTGAAGCCGCGGTTGCCAAGGCGCGTCCGCTGTTCCTGCGCGCCAAGGGCGGCAAGGGCTTTGAACTGCACAAATCGATCGAAAAACCGTCGCGTTACCGGCTGATGGCAAAGTGGGAGACCCTGGAAAATCACACCGTCGACTTCCGCGGTTCGGAAGATTTCACGGCATGGCGCGCGCTGGTCGGACAGTATTTTGCGGCGCCGCCCGAGGTCGAGCACACCGAGACGGTGCTGACCACCTGAGGCGGTTCAAGCCACCGTGGGGGTCGCGGGCGTGACGCCTTCAGCCTTGAAATGATCGATCATGACTTTGGCGATCGCCATCAAGGGCAGGGCAAGCGCCAGCCCCCAGATTCCGAACACCACGCCGAGCAGGATCTGAAACCCGAACAGGGTGGCCGGCGGAATATCGAGCGCCTGCCGCTGGATGATCGGCGTCAGCACGTAGCTTTCCAGCGCGTGCACGCCGAGGAACAGGATGAAGGCGCTCAGCGCCGCTACCCATCCCGAAGCAAGACTGGCGAGCACCACGATCAGTCCGCCGAGGATCGCGCCGACGGTCGGAATGAAAGCCAGCAGCCCGGCCTGGATACCCAGGATGAACGAGCTCTGGATGCCGATGACGGACAGGCCGATCCAGGTCACGAGAAACACCGCAGTCATGGTGATGATCTGCGCGATCAGCCAGCGCTCCAGCGTTTCGCCGATCCGGTCGACGATCGCGACCGCTCGCGCGCGATGCTTCGCAGGCGCCATGAACAACAGCCCGTTCCGGTAGACGCCCGGCTGTACGGCGAAGGCAAGCCCCAGAAACAGCACGATAAAGAAGTTTCCGACGGCGCTCACGGTACCCAGAATCAGTTTCAGGCTCTGGCTGAAGATGGCGCCGCCGCTCGAGGCGATGGTGCCGGCGCTGGGAAGGTTATGCGTCGGTGCGGGGCTAGGTGCTGGCGGTGCGGCCGATTCCGAAGGCGTCGCGGTCAGATTTCCGAAATCGAAAAAACTGGTATCGATTCCGTTCTTCTCCAGGAACGCCTTGACGTTGACGAGCTGCGACTTGATCGTATTGGTCAACACCGTCGTCTGCTGCGCGATCGTGGCCCCGCCGAGGAAAATCACCCCCGACAGCATGCCCGCGAGCACCAGGCAGACCAAGGTCAGCCGCAGCGAATGAGGCAGCCTGACGACGCGCCCGAGCAAATTGCTCATGGCATTGAGCGCCACGCCGAGCAGCATGCCGGCAAAAATCAGGAACAGGGTGGCGGCGAAAGTCCAGGCGAACAGCAACAGCGCCGCGAACAGCACGGCGCCGATGCCGCCGACCGATATCGCCCACGCCAGATCGTTGCGGGCTTGAAGCCGATCGTCGGCCGGACCTGTCATGTCAATTCCGTCTCGCTGCGTTGTAGGTGCGCCACTCTTTCGCCAAAACGCCCCCGGGATCAAGCGGCGAGCCGCGTGCCGGTTTGACGCTGCCGTGTCCGCCGTGCCAAGCGGTGCATGAAAAGGGTGTTGCGGGTCCGGCGAGGGTGAGATGAATTTCAAATGGTTCGGTCCGCTTGCGCTGTTGGCAGTGCTCGCGATCGGCGATCAGATCAGGATCAACCGGCCGGGCCATAAATATCGCCTGACCGTCGAGGTCGAGACGCCGGAGGGCGCTAAATCGGCGTCGGGCGTTATGGCGGTTCACCCCGACCGCAGTTATAGCCGCGGCGGCCAAACGCGCACTGCTGGTGACGCCGTGTTCGTCGATCTCGGCGGCGGCAAAAATCTCGTCGCGTTGATGGCGCATGTCGATGGGAAGCTCGAACTCGACGGCATGAATTATGTGGCGCTGCGCGCCTATACGGCGGCCGGCGGCAAGCGCGTGTCGTTCAACGAGATGAGCCGGATGACCGGCACCGTGCCGGTCAAGGGCGCGTTGATCCCGGTGCTCGTTACCTTCGCCGACCCCGCCAATCCCGGGACGGCGCAGGTGGTGCAGCCCGACGATGCGGAGGCTGTGCTGGGAAAAGGATATCGCCTCCACGGCGTCACCGCCGAAGTGGTGCCGAACGGATTTTGGCCGCTCGATTTCGGCGGCCCGTTGGGCGAGCCGGTGACCCGTGGCGCGCTTGCGAAATTGCCGTGGTTGAATGCCGCCGACAATTCCGCGGCGGCGGCGCTCCGTGCCGCCGGGTTGCCCGGCGCCGAAGCGATCGACGCCAAAGAGGCCTTTACGCGGAAATAGCCGCCGGGCTCAGCGCCTGGCGCGTCCGAACACCCGCAACTGTCGTCCAGGGACATCGCAGGCGCTTGCTGGCCGCCTGGTCGGATTTAGGGGCGCTTAGGCTGCAAATCTCGATCGAGGCAAGCCGGCAGAGTGCGTCAGGCTGCTCGAAGAGCTAAAACTCGTCCTCGGCCCCCATCTCGATGCCAAATTTGCGAGGCCCGGTTGACTTTCCCGCATGGCTTTGAAGGGTGAGAGGCAGTCATAACATGTTGATCCGGCACGATCTCGCAGGCATGATCGGTTGGAATCTTGGCTCTAACCTAGAAGATCCTTGCGCAGGACGATGAAAGCAGAATTCAGGCGATGAGACGGCCCGTGGTCGGTGTGATCGGGAATGCGCATCGCATCGAAAATCGTTTCCCAGTCCAGGTGGTCGGAGAGCGCAACCTTCGCGCCGTCGTCGACGTTGCGGGCGCACTGCCGCTGATGTTTGCGGGATCGCCCGAGATAACCGATGTCGGCGCCTTGCTCGATGCGGTCGACGGTATCGTCCTGACCGGCGCGCGCGCCAATGTTCACCCGACCCGCTTCAGGACCGAACCGCATGAGAGGCACGAGCCCTACGACATCCACCGCGACGATGTCGCGCTGGCGCTGGCGGAGGCGTGCGTCGCCCGCAGGATACCGATCTTCGGCATCTGCCGCGGCTTGCAGGAAATGAACGTCGCCTTCGGCGGCTCGCTGCATCCGGAAATCCGCGAAATACCCGGGCGCATGAACCATCGCATGCCGCGGCTGGAGAACGGCGAAATCCACCCCGATCCCAGGGTCGTGTTTGCCGACCGGCATGACGTCAATCTGACGCCGGGCGGAGCGTTCGCAAAACTCCTCGGCTGCGAAACCATTCGCGTCAATTCGTTGCACGGGCAGGGCATCCTCGAACCCGGCGAGCGCGTCGTGATCGAGGGCAGAGCGGAAGACGGCACCATCGAGGCGATCCGGATCGCCGATGCCGAAAGCTTTGCGCTCGGCGTGCAATGGCATGCGGAGTACGACCCGCAGCGCAATCCGATCAACCGGGCGCTGTTCGAGGCGTTCGGCGAAGCGCTCAAGGCGCATAAGCAGGCAAGCTAAAGCGGCCGAAACGAACCGGTCGCGCCAGACGGGAGGATGCGATGCGGGGCCGCAAGTGGTCGAGACGCGATTTGCTCAAGGCATCGACGGCCTCGGCCGCCGGCCTGCTGTTTGCCGAGCCGCTGAACGCAGCCTCGCCGCCGGCGACAGCCGTGACGCCGGCCCTGATCGAAGCTGCGAAGAGGGAAGGCAAGCTCTCGTTCTACTCGGCCCTTGAGCTCAGCACCGCCGAGCGTCTCGCGCGAACATTCGAGGCGAAATATCCTGGCATCAGCGTCCGCGTCGAGCGCTCCGGTGCGGAGCGGATTTTTCAGCGCATCGCGCAGGAGCAGGGCAGCGGCATCAACGCCGTCGATGTCGCCAATTCGACCGATCCTGCGCATTATCTCGACTGGAAGAAGAACAGCTGGCTGGCGCCCTATGTGCCAGAGGAAGTTGCAACACATTTTCCCGCCGATCAAATCGATCCCGACGGCACGTATGCGACGTCCTGCGCCTGGCTGGAGGCCATCGGCTACAACACCAGCCTCGTCAAGCGCGAGGATGCGCCGAAGAGCTATGCCGATCTGCTCGATCCCAAATGGCAAGGCAAGATCGTCAAGGCCCATCCCGGCTACAGCGGCGCCATCATGACCGCGACATTTGTGCTGACGCGCGATCTCGGCTGGCCATATCTGGAAAAGCTCGCGCAACAAAAGGTCATGCAGGTGCAGTCGGCCGCCGATCCGCCGAAGAAGATATTGCTCGGCGAGCGCGCCGTCATGGCCGACGGCAACGACTACAATTTGGTACTGCTCAAGGATCAGGGTAAGCCGGTGGAAGTGGTCTACGCGACCGAAGGATCGCCGCTCATCATCGTTCCCAGCGGAATCTTCAAGGGGGCGCCCAATCCGAACGCGGCAAGGCTGTTCCAGAGCTTCTTCTTCAGCGCCGAAATCCAGCAGATGCTGGTCGACGTGTTCGCGCACCGCTCGTTCCACGCGCAGGTGAAAGAGAAGGGCGAGCATATCCCGCTGGCCAGTCTGAAACTGCTCAAGTCCGATCCGGCCCAGGTGCAAGCGCAGGGCGAAGAGATCAAGGCGCGGTACAGCAAGCTGTTCGGCGTGTAGAGCGTTTTCGAGCGAAGTGGATACCGGTTCGCATAGCAATCAAGTTTACGCAGATTGCGTAGACTTATCTGCGGTAGAAAACGCGTCATCTAGAGATTTGGTTCTGATTCGATCAGAACCGATTATGCTCTAACCGCAATCGGCGTTTCGCAAAACGAAAGGCGCTCCGTGGGGAGCGCCTTTCGCATTCTCGCACCGTGATGTCGGCGGCGCGGACGCCGCCAAAAATCACAGCGAATAGTACATGTCGAATTCAACCGGATGCGGCGTCATTTCGAAGCGCTCGACTTCGGTCATCTTCAGTTCGATGTAGCTGTCGATGAAGTCGTCATCGAACACACCGCCGTTCTTGAGGAAGGCGCGGTCCTTGTCGAGGTTTTCCAGCGCTTCGCGGAGCGAACCGCAAACCGTCGGGATCTGCTTCAGCTCTTCCTTCGGCAGATCGTAGAGATCCTTGTCCATCGCGGGGCCCGGATCGAGCTTGTTCTTGATGCCGTCGAGGCCGGCCATCAGCATCGCGGCGAAGCCGAGATAGGGATTGGCCATCGGGTCGGGGAAGCGGACCTCGACGCGCTTGGCCTTCGGGTTCGCGGTGTAGGGGATACGGCAGGAGGCCGAACGGTTGCGCGCGGAGTAGGCGAGCAGGACGGGCGCTTCATAACCGGGAACCAGACGCTTGTAGGAGTTGGTGGAGGGGTTGGTGAAGGCGTTGATCGCCTTGGCGTGCTTGATGATGCCGGCGATGTAGGAGAGGCAGGTCTCGGAGAGGTCGGCATATTTGTTGCCGGCGAATACCGGCTTGCCGCCCTTCCAGATCGACTGGTGGCAGTGCATGCCCGAGCCGTTGTCGCCGAAGATCGGCTTCGGCATGAAGGTAGCGGTCTTGCCGTAGATGTGAGCGACCTGGTGGATGCAGTATTTGTAGACCTGCATCTGGTCGGCCATCTGCGTCATGGTGTCGAACTTCATGCCGAGCTCGTGCTGGGCGGAAGCCACTTCGTGGTGATGCTTCTCGACCTTGACGCCCATCTTGGCCATCGCGCCGAGCATTTCGGAGCGCATATCCTGCACCAAGTCCTGCGGCGGGACGGGGAAGTAGCCGCCCTTGGTGCGGATGCGGTGGCCGAGATTGCCGCCTTCATATTCGGTGTCCGAATTGGTCGGCAATTCGGAGGAGTCGAGCTTGAATCCGGTGTTGTAGGGGTTGGCGGAAAAGCGAACGTCGTCGAACACGAAGAACTCGGCTTCCGGCCCGAAGAACACGGTGTCGCCGACGCCCATCGACTTGACCATCGCCTCGGCCTTCTTGGCCATGCCGCGCGGGTCACGGTTGTACGGCTCGCCGGTGGTCGGCTCCAGCACGTCGCAGGTGATGACCATGGTGGTTTCGGCGAAGAACGGATCGATCGTCGCGGTCACCGGGTCGGGCATCAGGCACATGTCGGATTCGTTGATCGCCTTCCAGCCGGCAATGGACGAGCCGTCGAACATCGTGCCCTCGGCAAAGATTTCCTCGTCGATCATGCCGATGTCGAAAGTCACGTGCTGCCACTTGCCGCGCGGATCGGTGAAGCGCAGGTCGACGTATTTTACGTCGTTGTCCTTGATCGATTTCAGGACGTCTTTGGCGGTCTTCATGAATACCCCTTTTGGCTGCGGGACGTTTTCCAGGATCAGCGACAATCAGATTTCGGAAATGAAATAGCTAGATTTCACAAACGAAATCAGGCCGCCGAAGCAGCCATTTTCTGTTGTTGAGACGCAAAATTCGGATAGCACCCGGCTCAGATAGCGTCCAGCCCGGATTCTCCGGTTCTGATCCGGATCGCTTCTTCGATGTTGGAGACGAAGATTTTGCCGTCGCCGATGCGCCCCGTCTGGGCGGCGCGCCGGATGGCATCGATGGCTTTCTCGACCAGCTCGTCGCCGATCACGATCTCGATTTTGACCTTGGGCAGGAAGTCCACGATGTATTCCGCACCGCGATACAGCTCGGCGTGCCCCTTCTGCCGGCCGAAACCCTTGGCTTCGGTGACCGTGATCCCCTGCAATCCGACTTCCTGAAGCGCCTCTTTCACCTCGTCGAGCTTGAACGGCTTGATGATGGCTTCGATTTTTTTCACTGAGCGCCTCCCGGGCATTTCCAAAATTCAGAGTGCAGATATCAGATAGTTTCGAAGTTGCGCGTGGCGCAATCTGATGGATCCTTGCGTCCGGCAAGACAGCCAAAAAAGCTCAAAATTGCCGCGAATGACGACGATCCTGAGCCGGCCTGCTTGCCGACTTCCTCAAAAGCAGGGTCTATGCCAAGTTGTTAATGCGCCTGATTTCGGAACGTTATCAGACTTTTGACGGGCAATCGGCAGAGCTCGAACCCGCCGGTGCATGATAGCTCAGCCTATCAAATAGGCAAATCGATCAATTGGTGAGCAGTTGCCGGAAAGTAGGTTGCGCGCGACGTGGGATATGCCTCTGGAAAAGGCGATTGGATTGAGGATTCGGCATGGAAGTTCTGACCACGGGCGAAATGGAGCGTGCCGATCGGTTGACGATTGCCGCAGGCACGCCCGGCTTCGCGCTGATGATGAGCGCAGGGCAGGCCGTTGCCGAAGCCGCGATGAATCTCGTCGAGGAGGGGCCGATCGTGGTCGTCGCCGGCCGCGGCAATAATGGCGGCGATGGTTTTGTTGCGGCAGCCGAACTCGCCGCGCGTGGCCGAGACGTCTCCGTGATCCTGCTGTGCGAGCGCGACAGCCTGCAGGGCGACGCGGCGCTGGCGGCGCGCGGCTGGAAATATCCGGTGCTGCCGTTCAATCCGCAGGCGATCGGCAAACCGGCGATGATCATCGATGCGCTGTTCGGCGCCGGCCTCAATCGGCCGGTCAAGGGCGATCCGTTCGACATGATCGAGGCAATCAACGCCAATGGCGCGCCGGTTCTTAGCGTCGATCTGCCGAGCGGGATCAACGGCGACACCGGCGCCGTCATGGGCGCTGCGATCAACGCGGTCGAGACCGTGACGTTCTTCCGCTCCAAACCGGCGCATCTGCTGTTGCCGGGACGGATGCATTGCGGCCGCGTCCGCGTCGCCGATATCGGAATCGATGCGAGCGTGATCGAGGAGATCCGGCCGCAGACTTTTGAGAATGTTCCGCAAGCCTGGCAAAATTCCTTTCCGGTGCCGCGGATCGACGGCCACAAATATGCGCGAGGCCATGCGGTCGTCATGTCAGGCGATATCGCTTCGACGGGGGCTGCGCGGCTGGCCGCGCGCGGCGCGTTGCGGGCCGGCGCAGGCTTGGTCACGCTGGCGTCGCCGCGCGATGCGCTCGCCGTCAACGCCTCGGCGCTGACGGCAGTGATGGTTCGCGCCGTCGATAATCTGGTTGAGTTCGCCGACATGCTCAACGACAAGCGCCTCAACGCCTGCGTGATCGGGCCGGGCGCCGGCGTCAGCGACCGCACCCGCGATCTCGTCCACACGGCGCTGTCGTTGCGGCGGCACCTCGTGCTCGACGCCGACGCGCTGACGGGTTTTGCCGAGGCGCCGGACCGTCTGTTTGAATCGATCAAGGCTTCCGATGATCCGCAGGTCGTCCTCACCCCGCATGAAGGCGAGTTCCCGCGGCTGTTCAGCGATATCAGCAACAAGCATCCCAACCGCTCGAAACTCGAACGGGTCAGGGCCGCTGCCGAGCGCTCCGGCGCGGTGGTGTTGTTGAAGGGGCCGGATACGGTGGTGGCATCGCCCGACGGACGCGCCAGCATCGCGGCCAACGCGCCGCCCTGGCTCGCCACCGCCGGTGCCGGCGACGTGCTGGCGGGCATGATCGGGGGGATTTTGGCGCAAGGCGTGCCGGCCTTCGAGGCCGCCTGCATCGGCGTGTGGATGCATGGCGAGGGCGCGCGGGAGGCGGGACCCGGCCTGATCGCCGAGGATCTGACGGAAGTGCTGCCCGCCGTGTTCCGGCGCCTCTACGACGCGTTCGACATCGAATACTGAGATGAACTTCGAAGTCGCAGCATGACTCCAGTGACACCGTACGCCAGCTGGACGCTGCGTGCGCCTCTTACTCGACACTGTACCACCGCACCAACCGCGGCGCGGCCCAGTCGGTGGCGGCGGATTCGATCAGCCAGCGCCCGGCAAATTCGGCGGCGAAGGCGATCCGCTGGGTCTGGCCCGGTTCGATCGCCAGCGTATCCAGCCAGAACGGCTTCCAGCCATCGTCGAGCCGGTCCAGCAGCCGGAAATGATGGCCGTGCAGGTGGAACACCGTGGTGATGGCAGCGCGGTTCGTTAGCGCCAGGACGACCGTGCGGCCCCTCTTGGCGCGGAAGACGGGCGGGGCGCTGGCGGCGAAATTGGCCGGTGTCACCCAATCGACGGGCGATCCGCCCAGTGCCAGATCGACCCGGACGGCGCCCTTGAGGTCGAGTTGCTCGGGCAGGCCGTTGGAAGGCAGCGGAGGCGCCGGTGGAAGCGGGGCCGGGCGCGCCGGCGGCTCGTTCGACACGATCAATTTTCCGATCGGACGGGCATCCTTGCCGTCATGGAGGAGGATCGCGGAGGTCTTGCCCGCCGGCGCCGTCACATCGACATAGGCATCGGCCCGGCCGCCCGGCGCTATCACCAGCGCGCCGTTGCGGGCCAGGAACGGCTCGGCGGGTTGCCCATCGATGGCCATAACCCGGACATCGAAATTCTCCAATTTGACTGCAATAACAGATCGTTGACAGCCATTTATAAAGCGAATCCTGACGCGGTTATTGGTTCTGGCTGAGATATCGAGCGAAGCTCGGCCATTGATCGAATAGATCGGCATCGCATCCTTGGGGTCGCCTCCCGGCGCAATTGCTTTTCCGTCCGGAAGAACCCGCCAGTCTTCGATCAGCAGCACCTCATCCCGATCGACCGTGACGGTCTCGCTTTCCCGAACCACCAAGGCTCGTGAACGCGAGGGCCGCCCCTCGCCAGCGCCGAGAAGCCCGAGGTCGCACAGGAAGGTTCCGGCATACCGCAGAGGCACTTGCAGGGCTTCCTTGCCACCGGAGGCCAGCGGCGCGCGGGCGGTCAGCGGCTCGATGCCGGGCACCCCATCGATTCCCCGCCAGTTGAGGAGCGATGGCAGCGGGAGGTCGTTGCCAAAGGCGATTTCGGCGGTATCGCCGCGTTTGAAGCTGAGCTCGGGCCCCTCCAGTGCCCAAATCGGCGTGTCCGGTCCCCCGGCGCGGAGCGCAAGGTTTCCGGCCCTGGCCTGCAGCGCCAGCGAGGGGCGGCCTTGAGCGGAGCCGGAGGCGGGCCATATCGGAACGAGGGCAGTGGCCCCCAATCCGGCCATCAGCGCGCGTCGGTTCAGCGGAGAATTACGGCTTGCCATCGGACCGATGCGGACCATTTTCCGGGGCGTCTGTCCAGCTGCGATGCCTTGTGTCGCTGCGGCGAAAGGCGGCCATTTTTTTGCTGCGAACCGGTGAGCCCATGTTATAAGCCCGCCGCAACGATCACGCTTATAATTCGGATGCGGGCGTCCAAATCATAAACGTGATCGATTCCATTAACTTGGAGCATGACCGGCCGCCCGAAAACCGCTTCACACTTTTCGGCAATCATGCTCGGGCATCGCGGCCGGACATGATGCTATCAGCGGGCGTGGCGGAACTGGTAGACGCGCTGGATTTAGGTTCCAGTGACGAAAGTTGTGGGGGTTCGAGTCCCTCCGCCCGCACCAGGCGCTTACAGCGTTTGCCTGATGAATATCTGGAGGGCCTGTATCCCCAACGGGGATCTGGGTCAGCCGCACCACCGGCGCAGGCTGCAAGGCTATGCGTTGACCCGATTGACAATGTCAGGGCTGACTGGCCCGACGAAAGCGGAAGAAGATTGACACCATGCAGGTCACCGAAACCCTCGCCGAGGGATTGAAGCACGAGTTCAAGATCAGCGTCCCCGCATCGGACCTCGATGCCAAGGCGGACGCCAAGCTGGTCGATCTCAAGGACAAGGTGCGCCTCAACGGCTTTCGCCCCGGCAAGGTGCCGGTGAGCCATCTGAAGAAAGTCTATGGCCGCTCGGTGATGGCCGAGACCATCGACCAGACCATCCGCGATACCAACACGCAGATTTTCACCGATCGCGGCTTCCGCCTCGCGACCGAGCCGAAGATCACGATGCCGACCGAAGAAAAAGAGGTCGAGCAGATCCTCGCCGGCAAATCCGACCTGACCTACACGGTTGCAATCGAGGTCGTGCCGCAGATCCAGCTCGCCGATTTCAAGAGCTTTGCGGTCGATAAGCCGGTGGTTGAGGTCAGCGATTCCGACGTGGACGACGCGATCAAGCGCATTGCCGACCAGAGCCGCCCCTATAACGCCAAGAGCGAGGGCGCCAAGGCTGAAAACGGCGATCGCGTCACGATCAATTTCAAGGGCTCCATCGACGGCACGCCGTTCGACGGTGGCACCGGCGAAGGGATCCAGGTCGTGATCGGCGCCGGCCAGTTCATTCCCGGTTTTGAAGAGCAGTTGATCGGTATCGGCGCCAATGAAACCCGCACGCTCAAGGTCTCATTCCCGAAGAATTACGCGAGCGAAAAGCTCGCCGGCCAGCCCGCCGAATTTGAAACCACGGCGACCGCCATCGAAGCGCCCGGCGAGACCGAGATCAACGACGAGTTCGCAAAGACGCTCGGGCTGGAATCGCTCGACAAGCTGAAGGAAGCCGCGCGCGAACGCCTGGTGGCGGAATTCGCCGGCGCTACCCGCCAGCGCGTCAAGCGGGCGCTGCTCGATCGTCTCGACGACAGCCATCGCTTCGAGGCGCCGCCGTCGCTGGTCGAGGAAGAGTTCAGCCTGATGTGGAACTCGATCAAGGCCGAGATGGAATCCTCGGGCAAGACCTTTGCCGACGAGAACACCACCGAAGAGGCCGCCAAGGAAGAGTATCACAAGATCGCCGACCGCCGGGTCCGTCTCGGCCTCGTGCTGTCGGAGATCGGCGAGAAGAACAAGATCACCGTCACCGACGACGAAGTCAGCCGCGCGGTGATCGAGCGGGCGCGGCAGATGCCGGGCCGCGAGAAGGAAGTCTGGGATTACTATCGCAACAATGCCAATGCGCTGGCCCAGCTTCGTGCGCCGATTTATGAAGACAAGGTGGTCGATTTCATCCTGGAACTCGCCAACGTGACCGAAAAGAAGGTCTCACGCGAAGACCTGTTGAAGGACGACGAGGACGAGAAGAGCGCAGCCTGATCGATCGCGCACTGATAAGGCTGACATGATGAGGCTGTCATTAATGATGAACGGCGAAAGCAGCATGGCGACGGCGTCCGTCGCTATGCGCTCGGACCCAAATCAGCTTGAACTTGCCTCATTCAGAACGCCATGGCCCGGTCTTGTCGCCGGGAAATTGGCTCATATCTGAACATTGTCTTTGAAGACACTGTCTTTGACGAAACTGTCTTTGACGAAGCTGTCTTCGAAGACAGTGTTGAAGTCCTGCATCACGGGACGTTCGTCCGCGCCCGGCAGCTCATGCCAGCCTTGCCGATGGATGTTCGCCCCCGCCAACTCTACTAACCTTTTGGGGTGACTAATGCGCGATCCCGTTGAAACCTACATGAACCTTGTGCCGATGGTCGTCGAGCAGACCAACCGCGGAGAGCGCGCCTACGATATTTTCTCGCGCCTGTTGAAGGAGCGCATCATCTTCGTGACCGGTCCGGTCGAGGACGGCATGTCGACGCTGACGGTGGCGCAGCTTCTGTTCCTCGAAGCCGAGAATCCGAAGAAGGAAATCTCGATGTACATCAATTCGCCTGGCGGCGTGGTGACATCGGGGCTGGCGATCTACGACACCATGCAGTTCATCCGCCCGCCGGTATCGACGCTATGCACCGGGCAGGCGGCTTCGATGGGTTCGCTGCTGCTGGCCGCAGGCCACAAGGACATGCGCTTCTCGCTACCGAATTCGCGCATCATGGTGCACCAGCCCTCCGGCGGTTTTCAGGGCCAGGCCACCGACATCATGCTGCACGCGCAGGAGATATTGAATCTCAAGAAGCGCCTCAACGAGATCTACGTGAAGCATACCGGCCAGACCTACAAGGCGATCGAGGACGCGCTGGAGCGTGACAAGTTCCTTACCGCCGAGATGGCCCGTGACTTCGGCATCGTCGACAAGGTGATCGACAAGCGCGCCGAAGAGCCGGCGGCCGTGAAAACCCCGTAGGGGAACGGCCTGGCAGCATCGCGTTGACCTTAACGGTTGGCACTATCGGCACATTTGACCGTCTGCGGCGCGCTTATGCCCTCGCATGGGCAGAAAGTTCCGCTTTCGTGCTGGTTTGGCGGCGTGGCAATCGCGCAACGCTTTGACGATTTCGACAACTTCTCCCCGTGCCAATGCCTGAAATCACGGTATTGTCACGTTGTCCGTTCCGTGCCCGGTTAGCGAATTCTTGATAGTCGGGTGTCAGCATGGTTGGCTGTTAGGGATCGGATATGATCGCGGGGGATTCGAGTAGACCGTGATTCGCACGGTGTGTATTGAGTTAGGGTCTTTTTTGGTACGGAATTTGCTCTATCTACTTTCAGGTCCGGTTTGGTACCGGAATGGGTCGATCGAGTGACGGGATCGAACGGCGGACGGAGAGAAGAATGAGTAAGGTCGGCACGAGCGACTCCAAGAACACGCTGTATTGCTCGTTCTGTGGCAAGAGCCAGCACGAAGTCCGCAAACTGATCGCGGGACCCACCGTATTCATCTGCGACGAATGCGTTGAACTCTGCATGGACATCATCCGTGAGGAGAACAAATCCTCGCTGGTGAAGTCGCGCGACGGCATTCCGACGCCGAAGGAAATCTGCAAGGTGCTGGACGATTACGTGATCGGCCAGAGCCACGCCAAGAAGGTGCTCTCGGTCGCCGTCCACAATCACTACAAGCGGCTCAATCACCAGACCAAGCACAACGACGTCGAACTCGCGAAGTCCAACATCCTGCTGATCGGTCCGACCGGTTCGGGCAAGACGCTGCTGGCGCAAACGCTGGCGCGGATCCTCGACGTGCCCTTCACGATGGCGGATGCGACGACGCTGACCGAAGCCGGCTACGTCGGTGAGGACGTCGAGAACATCATCCTCAAGCTCTTGCAGTCGGCCGACTATAATGTCGAACGCGCGCAGCGAGGCATCGTCTATATCGACGAAATCGACAAGATCAGCCGCAAGTCGGACAATCCGTCGATCACCCGCGATGTGTCGGGCGAGGGCGTGCAGCAGGCGTTGCTGAAAATCATGGAAGGCACCGTTGCCTCCGTGCCTCCGCAAGGCGGCCGCAAGCATCCGCAGCAGGAGTTCCTGCAGGTTGATACGACCAATATCCTCTTCATCTGCGGCGGTGCCTTCTCGGGCCTCGAGAAGATCATCTCCGCGCGCGGACGTTCGACCTCGATCGGTTTCGCAGCCCAGGTTCTGGCGCCGGAAGACCGCCGTACCGGCGAAATCTTCCGTCACGTCGAGCCGGAGGATCTGCTGAAGTACGGCCTTATCCCGGAATTCGTCGGCCGCCTGCCGGTGGTCGCGACGCTGGAAGATCTCGACGAAGCTTCGCTGAAGAAGATTTTGACCGATCCGAAGAACGCGCTGGTTAAGCAATACCAGCGACTGTTCGAAATGGAGAATATCGAGCTCACCTTCGCCGACGAGGCGCTTGGCGCGGTTGCCCGCAAGGCGATCGAGCGCAAAACCGGCGCGCGCGGACTGCGTTCGATCCTCGAAAGCATCCTGCTCGAGACCATGTTCGATCTTCCGGGTCTGGAAGGCGTCGAAGAGGTCGTGATCTCGCGCGAGGTGGTCGAGGGAACCGCGCGTCCGCTCTACATTTATGCGGACCGTTCCGACCGCGCCGTGGAGAGCAGCGCCAGCGCTTGATCGCGCGCTCGTTGCAGGACGGATTGTCTACCCCAATTGAGACGGCTGCCGGCTGTTCCGGCGGCCGCGGTGGCGTAGCATTCGTCACGTTTAGCCCCATTTGGCGGGCATTTTTCCATGACTTGACACCCCCATACCCGATAGCCACCTAATGCTGTCGGTGACGAAAATCAGGTTGAGATTCGTACCCAAAACGATCCGGCGAAGCAGGCGGCGAAGGCGGCCAGACGACTCCGGAACCTCTCGGCACCTAACCTCTCGGCACCTTGTGGCGGTTGCGCAAAAAGGAGCGGGCTGCGTGCAAGGGGGCACAACAAAAGG
This sequence comes from uncultured Alphaproteobacteria bacterium, assembly GCA_963847015.1. Taxonomy (GTDB): domain Bacteria; phylum Pseudomonadota; class Alphaproteobacteria; order Rhizobiales; family Xanthobacteraceae; genus Bradyrhizobium. The sequence goes on from CAWJYI010000025.1 coordinate 51,563, forward strand.
AATTAGGCCATGACGACCCCGAAACCCCGGCCATCTATCGTCCACGGCGAAAGCCATTCTTATCCGGTGCTGCCGCTGCGCGACATCGTCGTCTTCCCGCACATGATCGTGCCGCTGTTCGTCGGCCGCGAGAAATCGATCCGCGCGCTCGAAGAAGTGATGAAGAACGATGCGCTGATCCTGCTGGCGACCCAGAAGAACGCTTCCGACGACGATCCGAGCCCGGACTCGATCTACGAAGTCGGCACGCTCGCCAGCGTCCTGCAGCTGCTCAAATTGCCCGATGGCACCGTCAAGGTGCTGGTCGAAGGGCTCGAGCGCGCACGCGTGCAGAAATATTCCGATCGTACTGAATATTATGAAGCGACTGCCGTAGCACTCGCCGACACCGACGCCAATTCCGTCGAAGCGGAAGCGCTGGCGCGATCGGTCGTGTCCGACTTCGAAAGCTACGTGAAGCTGAACAAGAAGATCTCCGCCGAAGTCGTCGGCGTGGTTCAGGCGATCACCGATTTCGCCAAGCTGAGCGATCAGGTCGCCCAGCATCTCGCCGTCAAGATCGCCGATCGCCAGGGCATCCTGGAGACGCTATCCGTCACCTCGCGCCTGGAGAAGGTGCTGGGCTTGATGGAGAGCGAGATCTCGGTGCTGCAGGTCGAGAAGCGCATCCGCTCGCGCGTCAAGCGCCAGATGGAGAAGACCCAGCGCGAATATTACCTGAACGAGCAGATGAAGGCGATCCAGAAGGAACTCGGCGACGACGAAGGTCGTGACGAGCTCGCCGACCTGGAAGAGAAGATTGCCAAGACCAAGCTTTCCAAGGAAGCGCGGGAGAAGGCGCAGCACGAATTGAAGAAGCTGCGCCAGATGTCGCCGATGTCCGCGGAAGCGACCGTCGTGCGCAACTATCTCGACTGGCTGCTGTCGATCCCGTGGAACAAGAAGTCCAAGGTCAAGAAGGACCTCGTGGCGGCGCAAGCCGTTCTGGACAACGACCACTACGGACTTGAGAAGGTCAAGGACCGTATCGTCGAGTATCTCGCCGTGCAGTCGCGCGCCAACAAGCTGACCGGGCCAATCCTGTGTCTGGTCGGACCTCCCGGCGTCGGCAAGACCTCGCTCGGCAAGTCGATCGCGAAAGCCACGGGACGTGAGTTCGTGCGCGTGTCGCTCGGCGGCGTGCGCGACGAGGCCGAGATCCGCGGTCACCGCCGCACCTATATCGGCTCGATGCCCGGCAAGGTCATCCAGTCGATGCGCAAGGCGAAGACCTCGAATCCGCTGTTCCTGCTGGACGAGATCGACAAGATGGGCGCCGATTTCCGCGGCGATCCGTCGTCGGCGCTGCTTGAGGTATTGGACCCCGAGCAGAACTCGACCTTCAACGACCACTATCTGGAGGTCGATTACGATCTGTCGAACGTGATGTTCATCACGACCGCGAATACGCTCAATATTCCCGGGCCGCTGATGGACCGCATGGAGATCATCCGGATCGCGGGCTACACCGAGAACGAGAAGGTCGAGATCGCGCGCAAGCATCTGATCCCGAACGCCATCGCCAAGCATGGCCTCGATTCCAAGGAATGGTCGATCGATGACGACGCCTTGTTGCTGATGATCCGCCGCTACACCCGCGAAGCGGGCGTGCGTAATCTGGAGCGTGAGCTGTCGACACTCGCCCGCAAGGCGGTGAAGGAGCTGATGATCTCCAAGAAGAAGTCGGTCAAGGTCACCGAAAAGAGTCTGGAAGAGTTCCTCGGTGTTCCCAAGTACCGTTACGGCGAGATCGAGAGCGAGCCTCAGGTCGGTATCGTGACGGGCCTGGCCTGGACCGATGTCGGCGGTGAGCTGCTCACGATCGAAGGCGTCATGATGCCCGGCAAGGGCAAGATGACGGTCACGGGCAATTTGCGCGACGTGATGAAGGAGTCGATCTCGGCGGCAGCGTCTTACGTCCGCTCGCGGGCGATCAACTACGGGATCGAGCCGCCGTTGTTCGACCGCCGCGACATCCACGTCCACGTTCCCGAGGGGGCGACCCCGAAGGACGGACCGTCGGCGGGTGTGGCGATGGCGACCGCGATCATCTCGGTCATGACGGGCATTCCGGTTCGGCATGATGTCGCCATGACCGGCGAGATCACGCTGCGCGGCAGGGTGCTGCCGATCGGCGGCCTGAAGGAGAAGCTGCTCGCAGCCGCACGTGGCGGCATCAAGACGGTGCTGATCCCCGAGGACAACGCCAAGGATCTCACGGAGATTTCCGATGCGATCAAGGGCGGCATGGAAATCGTCCCGGTTGCCCGGCTCGACGACGTGGTCGCCCGGGCGCTGGTGCGGGCGCCGGTGCCGATCGTCTGGGAAGAGGACACCAAGGTGCCCGTCAAGTCCGACGCCTCGGACGAAGCCGGCGGCGGCCTGACGGCCCACTGAACGATGCAAATATGACAAGAGCGGCGTCCCGACCGGGGCGCCGCTTTTTTATCGGTAACGCCCGGCTTGCGCGAGGGGGCAGGGCGGCGCTAAACAGGCACCATCAAGGGCGGCCAGCCCAGCGGGTCAGGCATCTCGTTTACGCTGAGATTAAAGACCAGCAAGATCAATAAGTTAGACTGAAATTTGGTCCCGGATAACGTCTGGGGTAACGATTTTCGGGCGATTAGCTCAGCGGTAGAGCGCTTCGTTTACACCGAAGATGTCGGCGGTTCGATCCCGTCATCGCCTACCATCCCTGTGAAAACCATTAGCACGTGCCGCCGGTGCAAATTCGCCGTGCGCTTATTCTGGCAATTCCATTGCCTGATAGATCGTCCTGCTATCGCAATTGGTCGCGATTTCGTTGCATCGCGTGGCACAAGCCGCGCCCTTTGGCCCGCTTTCTCGAAGCCTGGCGGTAGTGTCGAGCAATCGAGCTGTTAACTGCGGCGTCGTTGCGTCAGAATCATGATCTGTGTGGCCTTGTCGCAATAGTCCCATATCCAGAACCTCTGTAAATGCGAGCAACAAAGGTGCGAATAGTTCGCTCGCTTCAGAGGTTGATTGGGAAAAAATCACGATGAAAAAGATATTTGGGGCTGCTGCCGTCTTGTTGATTGCCGCCACCACCGCCGGTTCTGCTGCTGACCTGGCCGTAAAGGCGCCTTACGTCGCGCCCGTCTGGAGCTGGACTGGATTCTATATCGGCGGCCACGTCGGTGCCGGTTGGGGAACGACAGAGTCGAACCTCACCTCGATCAATGCTACCGGCGTTGGTCTGGTCCCCGTGAATTTTCCGATCGCGCAGAATAGCCGAAGCGGTTTTCTGGGTGGCGGTCAGATCGGCTATAATTACCAGTCGGGCTGGGCGGTTTATGGTGTACAGGCCGACATCGCAGGACTGGACGTCAAGGGAACGACGCCCTGCATAACGGTTCTTTCGTGCACGGCGAAGAGTGACTGGCTGGCGACAGTGTCGGGCCGGGTCGGAGGCGTTGTTGCGGACAAAACTCTCATCTACGCCAAGGGCGGCGCGGCATGGATGAATACTACCCATACCTTGACCATCCCAGGGGCGGCCATCGGCGGAATTGGTGGTATCGGAGGCCTTGGTGGCGCGGCCGCCTCAGTGAGCACCGAAAACACCGCGTTCGGCTGGTTGCTTGGTTTCGGCGCCGAATACGCGTTCTCTCCGAACTGGACTGCCTTCATCGAATACGACTATTTGGATTTCGACACGAAAAACTCTGCGCTCAACTTGACTGCTCTTGCTGCTGGTCTTGGTGGAGCAGGAACAGCCGTTGCCAACGTCGACTTCAAGAACAAGCTCTCGATTGCGAAGATCGGCGTGAACTACAAGTTCTAGGCCGAGCGCTACTGAGATATCTCCTCGAAGCAACTAAGCCACGGCATCATCCGTGGCTTTTTTGCGTTGCCAAGCGGCGCGCGTAGAGCTGGGCCTGCCAGCTAAAGCGTACAGCGCGAAGGCTGTATCACCGAAGCTCGAGAGCGAAGGCGGACCCGTCAATTCTTACGCGGCGACCTTGTCCTTGCGGCTGTGCCAATAAATCGCCCTCAATCTATTGATTAGTCGGGCCATGACACTGGCCGGGCAACACAAGGAGGGTCCGATGGCAATAAGCGTCAAGCAGATGCTGGAAGCTGCGAACGCGGTCGTTCCGAAGATTACGCCGGAACAAGCCAGCGACATGATCAGCAAGGGCGATGCCCTGGTGGTCGATGTCCGCGATGCGCCGGAAGTTGCTGCCAGCGGCAAGATTGCCGGCGCCGTGAACGTATCACGCGGCATGCTGGAATTCCGTGCCGACCCGGAATCGCCGTATCACGACAAGAATTTCGATAGGGATAAAACGGTGATCCTGTATTGCGCGTCCGGCGGGCGATCGGCCCTCGCCGGCAAACTGCTCAAGGACATGGGGTACGATAAGGTCTACAATGTTGGCGGCTTCAAGGATTGGACCGGAGCCGTCGATAAGAGCTAGATCGTGCAGTTATCTGCCTCATGAAATTCTATCTGTGCAAGCTCGTTCCGCCACGGCCGACCTTTCCGCAGGACATGACGCCGCGTGAAGCCGAGATCATGCAGGCACACGCCGCCTATTGCGGAAAATTGCTTGCGGCCGGCAAAGCCGTCGTGTTCGGGCCGGTGGCCGATCCGCAGGGCGTATGGGGTCTCGGCGTACTGCAATTGCCCGACGACGCCGATCCGCAAGCGATCGTCGCCGAAGATCCCGTCATGAAAGCCAATGCCGGCTTCGTCTATCAGGTGATGCCGATGTTGCAGGCCGCGACACGCGAAAACTGTGCTTCCTGAATTTTCTCCGACGCAAAGGATTGCGCCCATGGATGCACCGGCGGGCCACGATCAGAACGCGGACCAGATCGCCTATTGGAATGGGCCGGGTGGCCGGCGCTGGGCCGACCGGCAAGCCGCACAGGACATCCTGCTGCGGCCGGTCGCCGATATCCTGATCGATCGCGCGAAACCGACGACCGGTGAACGTGTTATCGACGTCGGTTGCGGCAGTGGCGCCACGTCGATCGCATTCGCGCAGGAGGTCGGGCCATCGGGGCGTGTGTTTGGCATCGACGTGTCGGGCCCGATGCTGGATCGGGCGCGGGCGAGTGCGCCAAAGGAGTTGCCGGTCGATTTCGCGTTGGCGGACGCCACCGTCTATCCGTTCGACCCCGCAAGTTTCGACCTGCTGGCGTCGCGGTTCGGCGTGATGTTCTTTGCCGACCCCGCGTTGTCTTTTTCGAATATGCGCCGGGCGCTGCGGCCCTCGGGGCGGCTCGCCTTTGCCTGCTGGCGCGAGCCGCGCGAGAATCCGTTCTTCATGGCCCCGCTGCAGGCGGTTTACAAGCACGTCCCGAAACTGCCGCAACAGGGGCCGGAAGATCCCGGGCCGTTCTGCGTTTGCCTCGGAGGCGCGTGTCCGCCGTATCCTTGGTGAGGCGGGCTTTACCGGGATCGCAATGGAGCCGTGCAACTTCGCGCTCGATGTCGCGATCGGGCGCGGCCTCGATGCGGCGGTGCAGGGCGCGCTCGAAATCGGACCGGCGAGCCGCGCGCTGGAAGGCCATCCGGAGAGCGTTCGCGCGGCCGCGACGAATTCGATCCGCGAGACGCTCGCGACTTTTGCCAAGGGAGACACGGTGCCGCTTCCCGCGTCGATCTGGATCGTGACCGCGCGCGCTTCGTAAACCTTACGCCCTTTCTTCCCAGATCATCGCCAGATGCACGATGGTCTGCGCGGCCTTTTCCATGTCCTGGACGCTCACCCATTCCAGCCGGGAATGGAACGCGTGCTCGCCGGCAAAGATGTTGGGGCAGGGCAGTCCCATGAACGACAGCCGCGAGCCGTCGGTGCCGCCGCGGATCGAACTTCTCACCGGCGTCAGACCGGCGCGCCGGATTGCCTCGATGGCGTAGTCGACGATCTCGGGGTGACGGTCGATCACCTGCTTCATGTTGCGATATTGCTGCTTGACCTCCATCCGCCAGGTCGAGCGCGGAAAATCCTTCATCACGTCCTTGACGATGCTCTCCAGCAGCGCTTCCTTTTGCTTCAGGCCGTCATCGTTGAAATCGCGCACGATGAAGCTGAGCGTGGCCTTTTCCAGTTCGCCCTTGATGGCGATCGGGTGCAGGAAACCCTCCTTGCCCTCGGTGGTCTCCGGCGAGCAGGTATGTTTGGGCAGCCGGTCTACGATGGCGGAAGCGATCTTGATCGCGTGTTCCATCTTGCCCTTGGCAAAGCCGGGATGGGTGCTGACGCCTTCGATGGTGATGGTGGCGCCGTCGGCTGAAAACGTCTCGTCCTCGATATTCCCCGCGGTTTCGCCGTCCATCGTATAGGCGAAGTCGGCGCCGAGCTTTTTCAGATCGACCTTGTCGACGCCGCGGCCGATCTCTTCATCGGGCGTGAACAGGATTTTGATCGTGCCGTGCTTGATGTGCGGGTTGTCGATCAGGAACTGCGCCGCATCCATGATCTCGGCAAGGCCGGCCTTGTTGTCGGCGCCCAACAGCGTGGTGCCGTCCGTGGTGATGATGTCGTTGCCGATCTGGTCGGCCAATGCCGGATGGTCGACCGGCCGGATCACCTGCGTGGGATCGCCCGGCAGCACGATGTCACCGCCGCGATAATTGCGCACGAGCTGCGGCTTGACGTCCCGGCCGGTGCAATCGGGTGAAGTGTCCATGTGGGAGCAGAAGCAGATCACCGGCACTTTCTTGTCGGTATTGGCCGGAATGGTAGCGTAGACGTAGCCGTGCTCGTCGAGATGGGCGTCGCGAAGCCCCATGGCCTGCAGCTCGGCAGCGAGCAGGCGGCCCAGATCTTTTTGCTTCTCGGTGGATGGGCAGGTCGGCGAGGCCGCATCCGATTGGGTGTCGATCACGGCATAGCGCAGGAAGCGCTCGGTGACGGTGTGGTTAAAGGCGAGGGACGAAGCGAGCATGTGCGACCGCGGCAAGATTGAGAAACGACAAAGTTCGTTGCGAGCCTCTTTGTCAGACGGGGCTCTATAACAGAAAAGCGCCATTCCGGGGCCGCGTAACGAGCCGGAATGACGCTTGAAGTCGGATCGGAAACGATCCCGTTCTAGACGGCTTCCTTGAGTTCCTTGGCCGCGCGGAAGGCGACCTTTTTGCTGGCCTTGATCTGGATCGCTTCACCGGTCGCGGGATTGCGGCCCATGCGGGCGGCGCGCTTGCGGACCTGGAGGATGCCGAGGCCGACGATGCGGATACGCTCGCCCTTCTTCAGGTGCTTGGTGATCTTGCCGACCATGTCGTTCAAGATGGCTTCGGCGGTCTTCTTCGACAATTCATGCTCGTCCGCGAGAGCCGCCGCCAGATGCTTGAGCGTAACGGTGGCTGGGGTCGCTGCTTTCTTCGCCATATTTGGCCCTCCTCGTTGTTGATGGCTCAGGAACGTTTTCGCGCGAAGTGGTTACCGGTTCGCGCGAGGAAACGCGTCAAGGTGAGACCCGGAGCCCTTGTTTTTAAGCGGTCAGAACCGTGCAGGCTCCAAGAAACCTAGACGTATCAGGCATTAAACGATTCGGGTGGCGACTGCCTACGCTGTTTTGCCTGAAAACAGGCCATTATTTGCATCGGCGTCGCAAAAGCGCCCGATTGGCGCAGGGATTTGCAACGTCCTTGACTAACAGAGGGGAGGCCTTTATGCCCTCGTTCCTGCGCGGATCAATCTCTGATTACGGCATCCGCGGGAGTAGCTCAGTTGGTTAGAGCGCCGCCCTGTCACGGCGGAGGCCGCGGGTTCGAGTCCCGTCTCTCGCGCCATTATTTCAATGGCTTAGCGCACTTCCGATGTTAAGAATTGTGATAAGCGCCAACGGAACCCCGGTCACCGATCAAACGCGTCCCGACAATTCCAGCATCGGCTTTGCAAGCGCCCGCGCGGCATCACGGACCGATTGGCGCGCATTGACCAGGACGACGCCGGCGGCGCGTGCCCATACCGCGAGGTCCGCCTTGCTGTCCCCCGCATAGATGAAACCGGCCGGAAAGGTTTGGCTCAGAAGCTCGGCCTTTGCCGAACCCTTGAGGTTTAGCTCTCCATCCGACGCAAATATCTGATCGAAGAAGCCGAGACGCGCCGCCAATTGGCCCGCGAGCACGGCGTCGGCCGCTGTCGCCAGCACGATCATCCGGCCGGCGGCTTTTTCCCGCTGAGCGAGATCAAGCACATCCTGATGCAGCTGCGAGCCGATCCCAGTCGATCCGGTTTCGCAAAGCGAGCTGGTGCTTCAATGCCGCGCGGCCGCGCAATAGCCATCTCGCGCAGGAGAACACGATCAGCGGATTGCGGCGCAGGATGGAGAAGAAGCTTTTGTAGAGCAGGTCACCCGCGATCAGCGTGCCGTCCAGATCGAGCACCAGCGGCACCGATAGCGGGAGCGTGGACAGCGCGGCGGTCCGATCGGCGGCATCCCCCCGCTCCCGGATCGCTCGAGACGTGCAGGCGACATCAACGGAGATATCAGTCACGCGCGGCCCTCTGGGTTGAAACCTTGCACACCCTGATTTCCCGCGCGCCGTCGGGGCTTGCTTTGCAATCGCCGTAGCCAAGCTTGCCTGCATACGCCGATCCATTCGCATCCGACGAGGAGACGATCAGGATTTGCGGTGCGCCCTGGTTGGCGTCGCGGAATTTGACCAGGGAAGCGGGGTCGGGATCGGACTCCCAATCCGCCGTCGCGCGCATGAAATCATGCGCCTCGACATATTGCAGCGGGAAGTAGCCAAAATACCGGGTCGACGGTAGCGGCGAAGAGAGGCCGGCGCCGCGGGCGGCCAGAGCTGCCGTTTGCGCAGCATGTAGCGTCGGCCGAACGCGCCACGCGAACAGGGCGCTGTTGCGCAACGCGATCAGGTCGGCATTGGCGAACGTTTTCCCGGGATTGTCGCGGCCCGCGGCGAGTTCGCTTTCCAGCGTCGGCGCCCAGCTCTTGTAGGCGACGGAACGGATCGCGGTCTGGCCGATCAGGCCGGCAATCGCCGCCATGACACAGCGTGCGCACGAGCGCAGGACCGGGCTGGCGGCTGGCGATCGTCATGACGATGGCAATGCCGCTGTAGGGCGCGAGACGTTCCGACAGCAAGGCGGAGCCGGTCTTGAGATTGAACAGCGACAGCAGCACAACGAGGCCAAAGAACACCGGCCACATCAGATCGCCGGATTTGATCCGCCGCAATGCCGCAACGCCGGCGATCACCAGTGCTGCCAGCAACGGGGCCAGTGCAACCACCTCCCACCAGGTGAAGGTAAAGAGATAAGTGGCGCCGACGATCCGGCGTAGGATCTGTGCAACGCCGCCCGCGGTACCCGGCGGTTCGCCCGGGATATTCTGGTAGGCGAGCAGGAAGCTCGCGATCAGCAGCAACACCGGCAACGCGGCCGCGGCCGACCAGGCTCCGTCGATCATCAATTGCCGGCCGGCGGCCCGGAAGCCGGACCGGTCCAGCGTTCGTATCGCGCGCGCGATGCCGTCCGCGGCAAGCAACAGGCAGGCCGCGACGACCGAGGTGATATGGGTCAGGTAAAGCGCCGCCAGGAACAACGCAGTGGCGACGAACGCAACCGCGTCGCCGCGTTCGCGCACGCTGCGCCAAAAACTTGCGAACAGCAGAAACAGCGGCACCCCGAGCGCAAAATTATAAAATCCCCAGTGGATGAAGACGCCGAATGCCAGCGGCAGCAACAGCAGCATCGGCAAGATCGGCCGCTCGGTCTCCGCGCGGCACACGGCGTAGGCGGCGGCGATCCAGAGCAGTCCGTAGAGACTGAGGAACAGGCTGTTGGCGATCAGCGCGTCACCGGTCAGCCGGATCAGGCCCGCCAGCAGGAGGTAGATCGCGGAGTTGGGCTCGATCCGCGGATTCCATTGGTAGAAGGATGCCGCCGGCTCCTGCAAAGCGCCGCCCCAGCCGAAGCGCGCGATCAGATCGGCCTGCGCCAGATGCACGGGGCCGTCCTGGGTCGGCACCAGTTTTACCAGCCAGATCGGGCCGTCGAGCAAAACCGCCAGCGCTGCAAACAACAGGGCTGTGGTAACGACCGCGACGGTGTTTCGCGGCGTATCAAACGGCGCTGCGATCGACATGTCAGCGAACCTGCGTGAGGTGGATCAGGTCCGAACTGGTCAAGCTGTTCAGCAGCGGCAGATCGACGAAGGTCAGCACCCCGAACAGCGCCATGGTGAGCGCCGCGCCGATCAGCATCGCCGGCTGCCGCATCAACTCTTCCGGCCGGGCCGCGGCTGAATCGGGCGTCAGGGCCAGCCGCATATAGGCCGCGAACAGCGCGATGAAGAGCGGGATGACGACGAGATATTCGATCCGGTATTTCAACAGGAAGATCGCCATCATGAACGCAAAGCCCTGGGCGTAGACGAGGCAGCTCGTCACCAGGGTCGACTGCGTGTAGACGGCGAAGGAGGGGCGATAGGCCGCAAGAGTTCGCGGTGCCGCCGGCCTCGACGATGGCGCGATGCTCCGAGACCCGCTTGGCGGCCATCAGGAAAGCACCGCCGAACCAATAGGCGAGCAGGATCGAGACGGGTGGCGCGACATGAGGGGTGACCGCGAACCAGCCAAACAGAAAGCGTAGCGGGTTGTTGACGGATTCGACGATGACGTCGAGGAAGGCGCGATCCTTGGCGCGGATCGGCCGCACATTGTACAGCACGCCGAACACCGCGAACACGGCGGCGACCAGGGCAAAACTGTAACCGAGCGTATTGGCCACGAGCATGCCGATGGTCGTCAGCAAAATGTATTGCGCGAAGACGAGGCTGGGCGACATCGTGGTCTGCACCGCCGGCCGCGAACGCTTGGTCGGGTGCATGGCGTCGAAGGGCGCGTCGAGCCATTCATTGATGGTGTAATTGGCCGACGACAGTGCCATGGCAACGAACAGGCAGGCGACCAGCCGTTCGGCCACCGCCGCATAGTCGATCGGCCCGACCCCGGACATGATCATCGCGAAGGCGACGCCGGGCACGATCAGCACATGCTTGATCCAGTGATCCGGGCGGGCGATGGCGACGTAATCGGCAAGCCTCGCCGACGGCGGCGCGTGATGGGTAACGGACATGAAAAGCCTCCAGGCACATGTGCCGCATCGGATCGGATGCAGCGGAAGATGAGCTGGAAGGGCAGCGATCGTGCCGTCTCGGCCGGCCGGCCGTCCGATCGGTGAAACCGAAGCCAACGCGGTTAACGGCGGCAGCATTCCCGAGACTTTGTTGAGATTTTTCAGCCCGGCCGAAGCGGCAACGCCGATCGGCCTCGCGGCCCGGCGCGGCGGCGGCGAAAACGGCCCGGCCGCACCTGCGCCGGAATGAGACAGGTGTTTCAATCTGGCGAGGTCGATACGGCTAACGGAAGAAGTAGAATGGGTCGCTAGCGCATGATCCGGAAAAGTGGACACCGGTTTTCCGAAAAGATCATGCGCAAACAATAAGCTAAAGCGCGATGGCGATTGTACCTAAAGTTCATCGCGCTTTAGACGGCGCCTCGGCGACGGCACTAAGCGCTGCCGGGTGGCGGCGCCATACCCTTATTCCGAATCCGGCTTGGCGGCAGTGCGTGCAGGCGACCCCAAGCACGCCGGAATTGCCGTGCCGAGGTGAATCCCGCTCGTTCGGCTACGGCTTCCATGTCGAGATGCGATCCCACCAGCAGATCGCGTGCCAGCGCCACGCGCATTCGATTCACATATTCGGTCACGCTCATGCCGGCATGCTCGTTGAAAAGCCGCGAAAGATTGCGCGAACTGGCGGCGGCCACACGGGCGAGATCGCTGACCGACCAGTCCCGCGTGGGATCGGCGGCAACCGCGTCCTGTGCGCGATGTATCGCGGGGTGAATATGGTTGCGGCCTTCCAGCCATGGCGAGAGCTGCGGGTCGGCGCCGCCGCGCCGGAGATAGACGACGAGATATCGTGCGACGGCTAGCGCGCAGGCATGCCCTGCCGCTTGCGCCACGATGTGCAACATCAGATCGACGCCGGCGGTGATTCCTGCACTGGTGAGGCGCTCTCGGTCTTCGACAAAGAGCCTGTTCTCCCGGACATGGGCGGCAGGCGCCAGGCGCGAAAGTTCTGCGGTGATGGCGTGGTGCGTCGTGCACTCGTGCCCGTCGAGCAGGCCCGCACGCGCAGCCAGCAGCGCGCCTGAACAAATGGAAGCGAGCCGGATTCCTGGCCGGATCGTTCGCTTCAACCAGTCGACGATTTCCGCCTCGATGAGCGCATCCGCGTTCCTCTGCACCGAAGCATTTCCAATCAAGTCGTCGGTACTGCCGGACATAATCACCAGCGCTCCTTCGGGCAGGTGTTCCGGGAGAGGGTCTACCCCGGTCACCGCGAGACCGATCGAACTGCCGATTGTCGGCGAGGGGCCGACATAGGCGATCGCAAAGCGCAGCGTGTTCTGGATGAAATTGGCCTTGCGCAAAACTTCGACCGGCCCGGCTATGTCGAGCAACAGCACCCGCGGGGGAACAACGACATAGACGGGAATGGTGGTCGAAGGCGTGGCGCTCATCATGCGGCTATCTTGTCAGTCCGGTCGGCCAGCGCCTCCTCGACGGTCGAGATGCGCGCGAAGCGTCCGGCCAGTACAAGCTCGGTCCGTGCCCGTATTTCGCTTGCGCTCCATTCACGTCCCGTTGGGTCCGTCATCGGGAAAGTCAGCGTCGCTTCGCCGACGTAGTCGACCGTGTAGCCGAGATCGGAAGCGTGGCGCGTCGTGGTCTCGCAACATTGCTCGGTTCGGATGCCCGAGACGATCAGGCGGCGAATCCCGTTTGCGGTCAGCCATATGTCAAGCCCGCTGCCGACCAGCGCGCTGTGCCGGCGCTTGTGAAAGATCGCGTCAGGTTCGATCCTTAGCGGAGCGAGCGTTGTCACCAGGCCCGAGCTTTCCGCAAAGGGACCACTGTCCATGACATGAAAGATCTGAAGCACGGGCATTCCGGCGGATTTCGCGCCATCATGCAGCGCCTGCAGGCGCCCAACGAAGGTTGGGACGTCGCCATCCCCGAAGAAGGGGCGATGACGGAAGGATTCCTGCGCGTCGATCACGAGCAATGCGGTATCGGAAGCGGCCATTTCTTGTCTCCCATAGCGTGGAATGTAGGGAGACCCTATCGGCTCGACGGTTGTTGGCGAAATACCAGTTCAAGACGGATAGGGGACATATCACGCCAAAGCATGGCGCAGCAAAAAGGCCGCCCAGAGGCGGCCCCATTCCAGCAAACTTGAATACGATTGCCTAGCGGACCCTCGACACATCCGAGCTTGTGACAACCACCGGCTTGCCCGCCTTCACGACATTGGCGGTCTGGGGGTAGTCAGAACTGGTGCGTGCCGAGATACCGAAAGCTGCCACCGCGATACCAGCCACGAGCGCCACGACCACGATCTTCAGATGGGTGCTGCGGTCCGCCGAGTGAATTGAGTGGTTCATGTAAGCCTCCCGGGCGCCTTTGACGCCGTCTGTTGGCAAACACGTACGCTCCCTCTGTTTCAGGATGGTTTCGCGGGTTCCCCAAAATGGTTTCGTCCGCCGGCATAGATCGGTTTCATCTCCCTTCGGCTTGCGGAAGACGGCGGTTCGGCGGAAACTGAGGCCAAGGCGCAACCAAGCGCTCGGGAGAAAAACAATAATGAAAACAACGAAATTGACCCGCAGGGGTCTGCTCGGCGCCGCTTCAGCCGCCTGGGCCACGACCGTCCTTCCTAAGCCCGCCAGTGCCAGCGCCGAGTTCGAATTCAAGCTCGGCGTCAATACGCCGGAGACCCATCCATTGACGATTCGGTTGACCGAGGCAGCGCAGGCGATTGGCGCGCAATCGTCGGGCCGGCTGAACATCTCGGTATTTGCCAATAGCCAGCTTGGCGGCGATCCCGAAATGCTGTCGCAGGTCCGCGCCGGCGGCATCGACTTGCTGGCGGTGCCCAGCCTGACGCTCTCGACTTTGGTGCCGATGTCGGGCCTGCCGAGCATCGGCTTTGCGTTTGGGTCCTACGACCAGGTTTGGGCGGCGATGGATGGCGGCGTCGGTGACATCGTCCGCGAGGCGATCGGCAAGGCCGGGATCATCCCGATGAAGAAAATCTGGGACAACGGTTTCCGGCAGATCACTTCCTCGTCCAACAAGCAGCTCAACAGCGTCGACGATCTCAAGGGCTTCAAGATCCGTGTGCCGGTCACGGCGTTGCTGACGTCGCTGTTCTCCGGGCTCGGTGCGCAGCCGTCGAGCATCAGCTACAACGAACTTTATTCGGCCCTGCAGACCCACATCGTCGAGGGGCAGGAGAACCCGCTGGCGCAGGTCTCGACCGGCAAGCTCTACGAGGTGCAGAAATACTGCGCGCTGTCGAACCATTGCTGGAGCGGTTATTGGATCGTCGGCAACCGCCGCGCGCTCTCAGGCCTGCCGGCGGATCTGCTTGATATCGTCAACACCAATTTCGACGCGGCTGCCGTGAAGGAGCGCGCGGACCTGTTGGAAATGGATCGCTCGCTGCAGGCCGAACTCACGGCCAAAGGCATGACCTTCAACAAGCCCGACCCTGTTGAGTTCCGGGCGGCGCTGGTCAAGGCAGGGTTCTACACGCAGTGGCAGAAGACCTACGGCGCCGATGCCTGGGCGAAGCTGGAGCAGTACACGGGCAAGCTGACTTAAGGCGTGTTCGAGCGGGCCTGAACCGATCTGCTCAGGACGCTGTCACGTCGCGCGCCGCCCATGGGAACGGCGGGGCGCCGAGGACGATCGGCGCCGCCGCCCAATCCTATCCGTGCTTTGGAATTTCCCGGCGGGACTGGTCTCCTTGCATTTGCGCCGCCGGGGCAGGGCCAAATGAGCATCGTGGCGCTCGCCATCTACGATCTGTGCCGGGACGAGCGTCCGGAGGTTGGGAACTGACGCCGGTTCAATTCCGGCATGTGGACGATCGCGTCTCTGGTCCCGCGGTCGGAGAACGGCCAGGAAGGGCCGCGGGGACCTGACACAGGCTTACCCACATGGCGGAAACGACGTCAAAATTGCTTGTCTTGCGCCCTCTGTTGCGCTGCGCTAAGCCTCAAGAATAATTCCAATGTAGCGAATCTGCGGGCGTCGAAAACCGCAGCAAAAGGTAGCGCCGATGAACGGCATCCTGCAGAACTATCTTCCACTTGTGGTATTTATTGGGGTAGCGAGCCTGATCGGTCTGGCGCTCCTGGTTGCCCCGTTCCTCGTCGCGTTCCAGCAGCCCGACCCGGAAAAGCTTTCCGCCTATGAATGCGGATTCAACGCTTTTGACGACGCCCGCATGAAGTTCGACGTCCGCTTCTACCTGGTCGCGATCCTCTTCATCATCTTCGACCTCGAAGTGGCGTTCCTGTTTCCGTGGGCGGTCGCGTTCGGCAAGCTGGGTGCGACCGGCTTCTGGTCGATGATGGTTTTCCTCGCCGTCCTCACGGTCGGCTTTGCCTATGAATGGAAGAAAGGCGCGCTCGAATGGGATTGAGCCCCACCGCCGTATCACAGGGGTCGTCGCCGGTGATCGCGCCGGCCGCGAAGGGCATTATTGATCCCTCGACCGGCAAGCCGGTCGGCGCCAATGACCCGTACTTCCTCGAGGTCAACCACGAACTCTCCGACAAGGGCTTCTTCGTCGCCGCCACCGACGATCTCATCACCTGGGCGCGCACCGGCTCGCTGATGTGGATGACGTTCGGTCTGGCCTGCTGCGCGGTCGAGATGATGCAGGTGTCGATGCCGCGCTATGACGTCGAGCGATTTGGCTTTGCGCCGCGCGCCTCGCCGCGGCAGTCGGACGTCATGATCGTGGCGGGCACGCTGACCAACAAGATGGCGCCGGCGCTGCGCAAGGTCTACGACCAGATGCCGGAACCGCGCTATGTGATCTCGATGGGGTCGTGCGCCAATGGCGGCGGCTACTATCACTATTCCTATTCGGTCGTACGCGGCTGCGACCGTATCGTGCCGATCGACATCTATGTGCCCGGCTGCCCGCCCACGGCGGAAGCGCTGCTCTACGGCGTGCTGCTGCTGCAGAAGAAGATCCGGCGAATCGGCACCATCGAACGCTAAGGTTTCAGGTAATGGACGACGGCAAGCTCGACGCCTTGGGGCAGACGATTGTTAGC
The DNA here is from genome assembly GCA_963847015.1 of uncultured Alphaproteobacteria bacterium. Taxonomy (GTDB): domain Bacteria; phylum Pseudomonadota; class Alphaproteobacteria; order Rhizobiales; family Xanthobacteraceae; genus Bradyrhizobium. Next base: position 67,758 of record CAWJYI010000025.1, read on the forward strand.
GCGCTTCCCGGTGCGGCTACCGCCCATTCGGTCGCGTTCGACCAGCTCACCATCGACGTCGATGCGAGCAAGATCGTCGAAATCGTCAAATTCCTGCGCGACGATCCCGGATGCCGCTTCGTCAACTTCACCGATGTGACCGCGGTCGACTATCCCGGCCGCGAAAAGCGCTTCGACGTGGTCTATCATCTGCTGTCGCCGACGCTGAACACGCGCATCCGCCTGCGCGCGGTAGCCGACGAGACCACGCAGGTGCCGTCGATCATCGACGTATTTCCCGGTGCCGACTGGTTCGAGCGCGAGACCTACGACCTCTACGGGGTGATCTTCACCGGCCATCCCGACATGCGCCGGCTGCTGACGGATTACGGGTTCGAAGGCCATCCCTTGCGCAAGGATTTCCCGCTCACCGGCTTCGTCGAAGTTCGCTACGACGACCAGGAGAAGCGGGTGCTCTACGAGCCGGTCCGTCTCAACCAGGAATTCCGCAAATTCGATTTCCTCTCGCCATGGGAAGGCGCGGACTATCCGCTGCCGGGCGACGAGAAGGCTGAGCCGAAGGCCTGACCATGAACGAACAAAACCTCCGCAACTTTACGATCAATTTTGGACCGCAGCATCCGGCCGCGCACGGCGTGCTGCGTCTGGTGCTGGACCTTGACGGCGAGGTCGTCGCCCGCGTCGACCCGCATATCGGTCTCTTGCATCGCGGCACCGAGAAGCTGATCGAGCAGAAAACCTATCTGCAGGCGATCCCGTATTTCGACCGGCTCGACTATGTCGCGCCGATAAATCAGGAGCACGCGTTCTGCCTGGCGGCGGAAAAGCTGCTCGGCATTACCGTGCCGCGCCGCGGACAATTGATCCGCGTGCTCTATTGCGAGATCGGCCGCATCCTGTCGCATCTTCTCAACGTCACCACGCAGGCGATGGACGTCGGCGCGCTGACCCCGCCGCTGTGGGGCTTTGAAGAGCGGGAAAAACTGATGGTGTTCTATGAGCGCGCCTCGGGCTCGCGCATGCACGCTGCCTATTTCCGCCTCGGCGGCGTGCATCAGGACCTGCCGCCGAAACTGATCGACGACATCGATGCGTGGTGCGACCCGTTCCTCCAGGTGGTCGCCGATCTCGAAACGCTTCTCACCGGCAATCGCATCTTCAAGCAGCGTAACGTCGACATCGGCGTGGTGTCGTTGAAGCAGGCTTGGGAATGGGGTTTTTCGGGCGTGATGGTGCGTGGCTCCGGTGCAGCCTGGGACCTGCGCAAGGCGCAGCCCTACGAGTGCTATGCCGAGATGGATTTCGACATTCCGATCGGCAAGAACGGCGATTGCTACGACCGTTACTGCATCCGCATGGAAGAGATGCGCCAGTCGGTGC